>OY969699.1:0-1596033 GCA_963702025.1 uncultured bacterium
GCGGCATATACGATAGTTTTTTAATAATCTGATCAATGGCCAGATTTGCTCTTTGTCGGCTTAAAACCGGCAATCCTTCGATTAGCCGGTCGCAGACATCGAACACTTGCTCTTGATCATCAAAAGCTAGCAACATGAGTAATGCCTCAGGATTGGATTCGGCAGCTTTTTCGAGATATTTTTTTGTTGCGCGGGCACGAATAATTCGGGCACGGGAAACATCAAACTTCTCACTTTCCAATTCATTGATGCCCAAAGTCCCCATGATCATACAAGCTCGTTGTTGTAATTCGGGATAATCGGACTGGTGTGCAACACGTTCAAGCGCCTTGAGCGCGCCACTTTGCTTGAGATAAGTAAGCGCCGATTTGTTAGATCCATAGAACGCATAAAATTCAGGCCGGCAAGCGATGAGCTCAGCCCAATCGGTTACCTGTTCAAGTGATTGATAGTCATTATTATCAGCATTTTTATTGATAAAATAGCAGCCGGCAGGAACAGATGCCGTGGCAATAGCCTCGTTTTTTATTTGTTCCAGTTGTTCCGGATCATGCTGCGCAAGATTATCAAGCTTTTGGTGATAGAGCTGGCAAAGTTTATCAGTATGATCTTTATAGTATTGTTCAGCGGTGGCCACAAGCGTGTTATCAATTTCAAATTTATTGTTTTTTACGGTAATTGTCGGCTGCATAGTATTTTTTACGGTAAACAATAATTGATGGGCAAGTAATTCTCGCTGAACGTCATCAATACAAGAATTTTCATGGACAAATTCAGGATTTGTTAATAATGAAGCATGGCTAAACATACACCGTTCGTCACCAAACATTGCTCCTTTAAGCGTAAGATCAAGCGCTTGCGGATCTTTTTCAAGAATTGCTTTTTTTGCTAATTGTTGAATAGCGGGAAGATAAGGGTTATCATGATTGGTTGCCAGAGCGAGCATAGTGCTCAGTGAATCATCATCGAACATGCCATTTTGCGTTTTTGCGCATGCTTGATCAAATAAATCTTGCTGCTGAATATCAAGCGGATACCGTTGCCGATCAATTAACCGCTGCAGCTCCTGATTGGACCGCATTGCGTAGGATGAAACAAAAGAAAGAACCAAAGATAAAGTTATCAAATAACATTGCATACAAAAAATCCCTATTATAAAGAAATAATTGTTGCAATGGTAAGTGCAAATGAGCAAAAATGCAAGTCTTCTTAGTTTATTCTGCCCACCATGATGAAATTTGCTCAATCAAATGTTGCATGGTAGATTTTGCTTCTTGCGTTTTTATATGTTTTTGCAATAATTCTTTAATTTGTTTTGCATAGGTGCAGCGCCAGCGCTCAGGGTCATTAATATGATAATATCGCTCGCAATCTTGATTAACAACAGAAACAATATATTCCCATGCACTCATATTCAAGGCAGAATCTTTTTGCAATGGATCGGCGCCGTTATCTAATAATAACTGAATAATTTTAAGATCAAGCTCCTTAGGAATGTTCCCATAAAAAGAGGTCAATTGGTCCATTATTGCAAGTACTAATGGCAATCTTCCCTTGGTTGTTGCTTCATTTACATGTGCACCATGCCGTAATAAATAAGCAACCAAATATGGACTGTGAGTATCGATTGCCCAATGCAATGGAGCAAATCCACTTTCATCTTTTGCTGTATAACTTAGAAAATTTATAGTGGAATAGTTGAATGCGGTTTTCTTATTTTTCATATCATCAAGCGTTTTGCCAAGATCCAGCAAAACATTGAAAGTATTTGTTGTATCTGCTTTGATGCCCGTAAGTTTATCCACACGCGCTTCAATGAGCACATTTATTAATCTTTTTACAAAAGCCGATTTTTTTTCCAACGGTTGTGCCGGATCAGTTATCACTTTTTGAATAATAGAGTCTAATAATGCTATAATTTTTTCATTGGTTCTAAAATTGTCAATCAACCAAACATAGTTAACAAGCACTTCAAGGTGTCTCTTTTGCAACAAACTCAAATCGGGATCTTGTTCAAGCAAAAAAGTAATGATCTTTAATTCTTTTATCTCTTTTTGTTTAACGTAATCTCGAGTGGCGCTGTCCAAATCTTCAAGGGCCATTGTTAAAGCTGTTTGCGTACCACCTTCAAAAAGGGTATTAATATCTACCAATCTGTTGCCCTGCGCATCTGGCGTCAGCAACCGAGTTATTTCCGGAAGATCGGCCCGTTCAATAGCAATATATAACTTGGCAGCATCATCTTCCATCAGGGCAACTACCGGTTGCTCCGGTGGCATTTCCATACTGATAGAATTTGCCGCATTTATTATAAGCAGCACCAAAAATAATCTTTTAGCCATAATCTTCCTAGGTCTTTGCACAAAGATCGCATACCGTCATACAATCATCTTTACATTCATCACAGCAACCGGTTGTTACCTGATTACAATTTCCCGCTCCAGATTTTTTAGCAATCACGCATTCCGACATACACCGGTCTTTACAATGCGGGCATGCCGTTGCACACACTTCGGTGCAATTTACTTTGGCTATTTCGCCTTCATTTTTCTTTGCCATGATTTTTCTCCTTAATTAATTTAAAAAGAGGGTAAGAAACTCAACGAAGAAAAGGGAGATTGCGCAATACAATCGCTTTACATTCAAAACCTCTTACCCAACTTAAAGAATGTACTGTTTAATTATTCACAGTTACATTTAGCTTTTGGGCCATTATGAGCAGCACACCAGCCATGCTTTTTTTGTTCGCCTTGACCTTGTTGCGCTTGACCTTGTTTTTGTTGGCCATGCTTTGGATCTTGTTGTTGGCCCTGTTTTGGATTTTGACCTTGTTGTTGGCCATGCTTTTCTTGTTTGTTCGGGTTATTTTGATGACCAGCATTTTTTGGGTTATTTGGGTTATTATTGTTACCGTTCATGACAATCCTTTTTGTTTTGTCTGTGGGTTACTACAATACAAAGGCTGGAATCCCACTGATTCCATCCTACTTCTATACTAAATTATTCTGTTTCTAATTGTCAATAATATTAGAAAATGCCTTATTTATGGCATTTTCCATACAAAACTCTTTATTTTTTATAGGGCAATGCGTTAGGCTATAACTATAGAGAATAGATGTTCAACCCCCCAAAAAAAGGAGAAAATCATGGCTAAATATGGCAAAGAAGCACAAATAAAAGTAGAAAGAGCAATGCATGAGATGAAACGTGGCGAATTGGAAAGTGGCAAATCGCATAAAGCAGTAACCAGCAGAAAACAAGCAATTGCTATCGGATTATCAGAAGCTCGTAAAGAAGGCGCTAAAGTGCCCCAAAAAGCTAAAAAATAGATATTTTTTGGTAAAGTTTAAAGAAGTGCGCTCGTTGTGCACTTCTTTAAATAAAAAAAGGAAAAAAATGAAAAAATTATTAATACCGCTGTATGTTGCGGCAGCATTATTTCCTTTGAAATTTGTATCAATGGAAAAACCCAAAAAAGTGCACCGATATACGCAAGAATTAGGAATGCCAATCAAGGAAGAAAAAATCGATTGTAGGGCAAAACTAACTATAAAAAATGAAACCGGCCATACTTGCTTGGTTTTAATTGGTTCTACTGTATTTACACTTCCTGCAGGCATAATTGGAGAATTAGGAATCTCGGAAAATCTTTCATTTTACAAAACAACCGCTAATTTGGCATACGCAGAGGCAAAGGTGAAATATAAACATAGCCAGAAGCCTGACCTGATTTTGAAAATATTTAGAGATGCAACTGAAACACCTATTTATCGAACAGAATTTTCAACGTTCCCCTTTGGAGAAGAGAAAAATACTCACGCCAAAGAAGTGGAAACTGAGGGCAGCATTGACGTTACAATTATTTTAAGAGGATCAGTGATGCAGGATTCAGTGGTTACGGCAAATGGGGATAACACTAAATGTACGATTCAATAAAGTGATCTTAATTAATAGAAGATAGAAGAGGGACCCAACCAAATGAGTCCCTCTTTTTTTTATTTACTTACACTTACAATCTTTTTTGCCACATTTTTTACACATAAAAACTCCTTAATTTTAAAAATTTAATTTAATAGTACCAAGAAAAGGTTAAAAAAAAGCTGGCTTATTTTTCAAGAGTTTTCAATATGCCTTCGCGTGACTGCATATATTCTTTTTTAAGTGAAAAACCCCAATTAACAGCACCTTTTACAAAATCATCAAACTCTTGCTTCTAACCCCCCCCCATGCTATATTACAAATAGAAATAGTCTAATAGTTAGACTATAATAATAAGCGATTTTCAAAAAGGAGAAATCATGAAGAATAATACAAAATTTTTATTAGTCTTGCTTACTGTTTTTGCAGTTGCCCCAATGGCATATTCTATGGAAAAAATAAAGGGAATATTCAAAAGTGAAAAAGAAAAGAGCCAGGAAAAAGAAGCAAAACTCTATGCCAAAAGACCTCATGCTTCAGAAGAAGTCTATAGGTTTATTGACGGGTCTGCTTGGTATGAACGTGGCGCAAATCCTAAAATTAGGTTAAATGACAACTCTACATCTTTTGAAGTCTTAGGGCTTCCTACAAGTGCTACTACAAAACAAATAGAAGAACGATATGAACAACTTATCGATTATACATTTAAATTAGGTAGTAATAAAAATAGTTACGAAAGCGAAGAATTAAGACTAGAATATGAATATCTTATCGGCTGGGCCGCATATCAGGCTAAAAAAGAAGCTGTTGCAATGCAGCTTCGCTCAGCAATACGTCATAAGTAATTTGATCCAAAAAAGGCTCGCCTTTTGTGCGAGCCTTTTCAAATTTCGTTAATTTTATTCTTAACGAATGTTAAAATTTTTTCTGCTTTTTGAATACAAATAAACGCTGTATCCATGCCGGGCACCGAATATCCAGTATCTGGATATTGAGTTGCATAATAATACGGGTTAATATACTGCACGTCTTCTCTCAACTGTTCAAAATTAGTATCAAATTTCTTGCATTGCGTTAATAAATGTTCAAGATTATGATTACCCGTATTAACTTTAACTTGCTTTGATAACAAGTATGCCTTTAAAGCTTTTTCAGCAGATTGTTGAAAATAATGAAAAATAGGAGCAAGCGGAGCATTGTTTTGTAAAAAAAATTTACTCAGTTGCAAATCTTTGTCAGCAAACTTTATCCAATCAGTGGGTGTCGACATAAAAGGCGCCTTCTCATAGTTCTTATTCCCGAAACTTTTTATTCTGATATGATTCCTCCAAGAAAAGGATACACGTTATCGTTATCATGGTGATTTGCATGTATAAAAAATATTTTTTTTTGATTTCGGGGCTCATACCAATTTCTTTAGCCGGAATGCTTGAAGCGCCGCCCGCTGAGGATCTTTTTGAGCAGTTGGACATGATGCCGTACAGTTCTTTAAACCTTGCAGCAGCTTATGAAGAAATGGGGTTACCTCCCCCGGATATCATGAAAATCAAATCTGAACCCAATGATAATGGTTTTAATTACGAGAAAGAAACGCACAAGAAAATAGGAAAAAAACAACTAGATAAAATCTATTTATGCTCGGCACCGGAGTGCCTAAAAATATTCAAAACACCTAAAGAACGAGCAAATCATTTTGCTCGTTGGCATTGCAAAGAAAAACCATTTATATGCAACTATGGAAACTGCTCAAAAAAATACTCAACCAAATCTTCTTTAAATCTTCATAACATGCGAATTCACGGCGAAAAAAAATTTCACTGTCTCACTCTTTTATGCGCGGCAAAATATGCGGTCCGAGGTGATTTAACGCAACATATCAAGCGCAAGCATAAAATAAAAACCCCATCGCGAGTTTAACGATGGGGCAATCAAAAATATACTTAGTTAAAATGTTAGAACATGCCGCCGGGCATTCCACCCATGCCGCCCATTCCCATGCCTTGCGCACCTGCTGATGTTTCTTTCTTTTGTTCAGGAACATCGCAGATTGTTGCTTCAGTAGTTAAGAGCAAGCCAGCAATTGAGGCAGCGTTTTGAATAGCTGAACGAGTTACTTTGGCAGGATCAATAATCCCTTGCGCAATCATATCAACATATTCGCCCGCTTTTGCATCAAAGCCATTATTATTCTTTAACTCTTTGACGCGGTTTACTACTACTGATGGTTCAAAACCGGCATTCGCTGCAATAATGCGCAACGGCTCTTCCAGCGCACGACGCACAATTTGCAATCCAAATTGTTCATCTCCACTAAAGTGCAGTTTATCTAATGCGCTTTGCGCAGCAAGCAAGGCAACGCCACCACCGGCAACAATACCTTCTTCAACTGCAGCACGCGTTGCACTGAGCGCATCTTCTATGCGATCTTTCTTTTCTTTCATTTCCGTTTCAGTTGCAGCACCAACTTTGATCACCGCAACGCCACCGGCAAGTTTGGCAAGCCGTTCTTGCAGTTTTTCTTTGTCATAATCAGAGGTGGTATTTTCAATCTGCATGCGAATTTGTGCCACACGGCCTTTGATCTCTTGTTGATTACCTTGGCCCTCAATGATCGTGGTGGTATCTTTGGTTATAATTACTCGTGCCGCAGTGCCAAGATCATGAATAGTGAGATTTTCTAGCTTGAGGCCGATATCTTCACTAATCATTTTACCACCGGTTAAGATGGCAATATCTTCAAGCATCGCTTTGCGCCGATCACCAAAGCCCGGCGCTTTCACCGCAACAACATTCAAGATACCGCGTAATTTATTCACCACGAGTGTTGCAAGCGCTTCGCCTTCAACATCTTCGGCAATAATAAGAAGTTGGCGGCCCGCTTTGGCAACTTGTTCGAGCACAGAAAGCATGCTCTTCATGCTCGTAATTTTCTTTTCAAAAATTACGATAACCGGATTGGTCAGCTCTGCTTCCATCTTTTCAGCGTTGGTTACAAAGTATGGAGAAAGATACCCGCGATCAAATTGCATACCTTCAACCACTTCAAGTTCATCTTTCATCCCTTTTGCTTCTTCAACGGTGATCACGCCATCGCGACCTACTCGTTCCATTGCTTCAGCAATTTGCTGGCCAATGCTCGTATCTGAATTGGCAGAGATAGTTGCAACTTGTTCAATTTCTTTTTTGCCACTAACCGGCTTTGAACTATTTTTAATGCTCTCAACTACGATATCAACCGCTTTATCGATACCACGTTTTAAATCCATTGGATTTGCACCAGCCGTCACATGCTTATTACCTTCGCGGAAAATTGCTTGCGCAAGAACCGTTGCGGTGGTGGTGCCATCCCCGGCTACATCTGCCGTTCTGCTGGCAACTTCGCGCACCATTTGCGCGCCCATGTTTTCTAATTTATCTGAAAGCTCAATCTCTTTTGCAACCGTTACACCATCTTTGGTGATTCCGGGAGCGCCGAATGATTTTTCATACACAACGTTACGACCACGGGGCCCGAGGGTAACTTTCACTGCGTCAGCGAGCGTGTCTACGCCTTTACGCACTTTTTCTCGTGCTGCTGCGCCAAAAACTATAACTTTTGATGCCATTGAATAATTCCTTTTACTTCTCAACAATTCCTAAAATTTCTTCTTCACGAATAACCACATGATCGGTGTCCATTACTTCAGTACCGGAATACTTGCCAAAATAGACATGATCGCCAACTTTAACAGCCGGCTTAATAAGGTTACCATTTTTATCCGTTTTGCCCGGACCAACTGCCAAAACCTGCGCAATCTGCGCCTTTTCTTTGGCTGAATCAGGGATATATAAGCCCCCTGCTGTTTTTTCTTGTCCTTCTATGCGTTTGACAAGAACGCGATCGCCTAATGGTTTGAATTTTTCTTTCTCAAACATTTTGCACACCTTTCATTTGACCATATTAGAGTAATAATTACTTACTTTTTTTTGGATACACTAAATTAGTATAGAAAAAAATCTTAAAAAAACAATCATTTTATTTGATAGAAACTGACTCAGATTTTATATCAGTTTTTAGCAACAGCCACCAATATTATCCTGTGATTTACAGCATAATTCATTATCGGGATTTTCTGGTAATTCGCACTCGGTTTGCGAGCAACAAGAGCCGCCATTTTCCATTTTCTCAGCCAAATCACGTATTTTTTCCGGGGTTGGTTGATACAAATCTATAATGTTTCCCGAAGGATCCTGAATGCTTGCCATGATGCCATGGGCAGCCTCGGTAGGCTTGTCTAAAAAGTTAAGGGTTTCTTTTTGGGCCTCATAAAAAGCCTCCAAATCACCCACTTCAAATACAATCCCCGTTCTATTTAATTGAATCTTTTCTTCCGTTGGGCAAAGACCTATTTGCAGATCATTAATCTTGAATTCTGCCCAGCGATTTTCTAGATGGAATACCAATGTTAAACCAAGTTTTTTATAAAAATCGACTGCTGCTGGCAGATCATTTTCCATAACAATAACCATAGCAATTTTTTTGACAGCATGCATAAAATATAAACCCCTAGAAATGTGTGTGGAACTACTTTTAATTGTAACAGCTTTGCTAAAAGCAACAAGCAGAGAAATGGCTAGGAATGTCAGGTCATATCTTGCTAGGGTTAAGATAGCGATATTAAGATCCTTCGACGAGCTCAGGACGAACGGGGCGCGTGGAAAATCCGTTCGTGCTGAGCCTGTCGAAGCATGCGAGCGACAAAATCTTAACCCCTGAAGGAGTAAAAAAATGGCCCAAATTTATCCCTCACTGCTAGCTGCCAAGCAAGAACACCTAGAAACCCTTGTAAAACAGCTCGAGCCCTATTGCCCCGGTTTTCATATCGATATTATTGATAATGTGTTTGCCCCCAATACCGGCATTAGTATCGAAAAAACGAATGCAATCGCTCAAAAAACCTATCGCCAATTATGGGTTCATCTCATGGTTGAGGACCCGGAATCTTACCTTGAAAAATTACACTTAAAACCGGATAGCATCCTAACATTTCACATAGAATCAAAAAAAGATACTAAGAAGATGATAAATAAAATAATAGAAAAAAAATTAATTCCCGGCATCGCAATAAATCCAAAAACGGGCATAGACGAAGTTTTTCCATTTTTAGCATTAATTGACCAAGTACTTATCATGTCGGTGAATCCCGGCTTTTCCGGCCAGCCATTTTTAGAAGATACGCTCGCCAAGGTGGGCCCTCTTTTAGGATATCGTGACACTAAAAATCTTAATTTCAAAATTGCCATGGATGGTGGCCTCAATGAAAAAAATCTTAAAATGGTAACCCAAAAAGGGATCGATGTTCTTGGCATGGGGTCAGCCATCTTTGACGCAAAAGTAGGCCCGGTGAAGGCCTACCAATTGCTTTCAGAAATTGTGGAGTAAGATTTATTTTTAACCGTAAGTTGCCGGCCGGGATCTTTGCTTTGGAGCAAAAGCTGGCATTGTAGAATCATTTTTTTGCTTGGCAACTAAAACGGCCGAAACTCCTATTATTGTTCCGGCAGCAAGTCCAAATTTTCCTGGATGTCTTTGCACAAGAGCATATGCTGCCGATGCACTGTTTTTTAAAGCATTTTTTATATCTTGAGCAGTCAGATTGCTTACACTGCAAGAAAGACGCCCTAATCCAAAGCCGAGTGCAGCGGTAGTTGCTATTGAAATATAAGGATGTTCTGCAACCAATTCTTCAAAACTACGCTGCATCGCAGTTGAGTGCAAGCTCAATATAATTAAGAATAAACTTAATGTACTTACTATTTTCATAATATTTCTTTCAAGTATTTTAAAAATTTTTTTATAAATATTATCCGTCAGAAGGCGGATTTGGTCGTTGAAAAGGAAAAAATCTTGGCATTGGTGAACTATAAGTAAACTTACTTGCTTTCTTTTTTGAAAGCAGCGTTAACAATTTACTGATACCTAACCCGCCTGTTGTCGCAGTTACTATTGTAACATAAGGATGACGCGCAACGAATTCTTCAAAACCACGCTGCATTGCATTCGATCGAATGCTCAGTGTGAGTAATGATAGTAAAGTTATTGTGCTTAGTATTTTCATAAATATTTCTCTAAAATAATTGAATATTTTTTAGGTTAACCTGCGTTTTGTGTTTCCCATCTTCTCAGTGGTGCTGATCGCGGCATTGGTAAAATGTATGAATTTTCTTGAGAAACTATTTTATTGGTAACCATAACTCCTAATGCGCCAAGTAATGTTCCGACAAAAATTCCTGCGATGCCTCGATTGCTCTGTATCACCGAATGCGCTGCATGTGCGCTTTTACCAATAATATTTTTAATGTCACTAGCAGTTGGCACGATTCCATTTTGATAACAATATAATGCCGTTGCGCCGGCAGCTGCTCCGGAAGTTGCTGCGGTGAGTGTTGCAAGGTAAGGTTGACGCTGAACTATTTTTTCAAAACCACGTTGCATTGCATTCGATTGCATGGTCAGCGTGAGTAAAATCAAACTTATTGTGGAAAATATTTTCATAGTGATTCCTTGACGTTATAATATTTTGCAAAATCGTTAAATTAATTCATATTTTCGAGCATCGAGCTTTCTGCCAACAATAAATAATCCAGCACCAATTAACGTTGTGGGAAGTGACACTCTAAGCACCGCGTCCCTCAATTGTTTCATCAGAAAATATTCTTTATGCGTAGTGTCTCCAAGAGTGTATGACGCCAAGCCGGCCCACAATAATCCCATGCTGCCAAGAGTTGCACCGAGAATTCCTGAACACATCAACGAATCGCTGGCAAGTTGCTTTTTGCCTGAATGTTTTGAATCTGCGCAAATCGGTAATGCGAAAAAAGAAACGACACACAGCAGTAATACTAATTTAATATTCATCGATGTTTCCTATTATAAATTTTTTGTTGCTAACTTTTTTCAAGCAAAACTCGGCGGATCATCAATTTCATCAGGAGCAGATGATGGCGCCTTTGGCCCAAAAATTTTATTTTTTACTGCACTTACTGCCGGCATTAATTTTCCATTTTTATGTGCATACAAGGCTGCCGCAGCGAGTGTGGCCAAACCACCGATAGCAATAGCCACTTTTTTATTTTCTTTGATGGTGCTGCCCAGTGCATATATCATCCGCATTGGCATGGATGGCAGATTTTTTTTGATTTCTGCAAGCACTTCTTGATCATTATATTCATTCACTGCAACACCCCATCCATATAAAGTGCTTTGCGCATCTAATTTTCTTTTAATATCATGAAGTGCTTGCGTACATTTTCGCATCAGCGGATACCGCCATTCAAAATGACAAAACTTGGAAGTTTGTTGGTTAAGCGCTTCTTCAAGCGAGTAGCCTTTGATTAATTTGTAAAATGCGCATGCAAAACCGGTGCGATCTGCACCTGCCACGCAATGAACTAAGATCGGCTCATTTTTCGGATCACTGAGCACATTGTATATTGCTTTTACTTGTTCCTTTGTAGGTAACTTATTACCATTAAGCGTAACAGTAGTAATAATATCTCCGGCAACTGCTTTTTCTGCGTCAAACCAGATCCCATAGCCTTCGCGTAAATTCAAAATGGTTTTAATCTGTTTTTCATCAATCACCTTTTTCAAATCTTTTGGCGATAATGTTTTTGAACGATACAATGCGCCTTCTTGCACAGTTGCAAAATTATTATGGAACCAGGTGGCAGGATTTAATGCTGTTGGCATACAATAATGACGAATATAGGAAGGAATATTTTTGAACGTACTCATACCAGAAGTGGTGGCAGCAACCATGCTGAAGCTGAGAGCAAGAATGCGATACCAATTTTTCACGGGAAAATCCTAGTTATAATTTTGTTTAACAGAATCGACCACTTCAGATAGCCCATTAAGACCTGCAGCAAGGGATGCTAATTCATCCTGATTAACTGGCGGGTTAACTACGTAGCTTTGTATAAAGGGCAGATGCGCACGCAGATCTTGGAAATTCGGATCATCGCAGAGCGCCGGCACATAGGCATCAGGACATCTGGTTATACAATCATTGGTATACAAATCGCCGCCAATGTTTTGTTTGGTCGCAATCGCATTTTCTATCATAAATTTATCGGTATGGATCGCTTTGCTTAAGTTGGTAAAAAAATCTCTGGTTAATTGCGCAGCTGCTGCCGGAATTACTACAATGCTGAGTTGCGCGCCGGCACTATTTACTGGTGAATTATGTGTGCCAAATTTATAGGCACAGATTCCGCCGATAGCTGCAAGGGTGATGGCACCGGCTACTCCATAGCGATAAGGATGACGTGCAATTGATGCTTTGAGATCTTGTATTTTTTGACGAGTCCAAGTTGTGGCATTAGATGATTCTTGGCCTTGCACAGAAATACTTGCAAGACCAAGAATTAAAATGAGATGAATTATAGTTTTCATTCAGAATCCTTTGCAAATTTTTAAAAGCTATAAAAACGATATCTGAATAAAGTATAGCATGTTTAATTGGTTCTACCACAAACATGGTCAACTATATTCCGAATACGGCTCACGCTACGCTTAAATAATTGGCTATTCTGGTATGCCCTATTATCTTCTAAACTCGTCACTTCTTGCTGTCTGCTTGGTTCACCCATAGAATTTACAAGCGCAGGATCTTCTTCTTCCACATCACTCATTTGTGACCCCTGTTTGAATTCTTGAACCCAAGGATGCTTTTCCTGAATGTCTGTTTTTTCAAAATCTTGGACCCACGGATGTGCTTGATTTGCATTATTATTTGTATCAGCCACAGGAGGTAACTCTCTCTGAGCAACAAATCCTGAATCAGGAAATTGCTCATTCTTGGTAATTTGGCGTATTAAGTCATCCGATCCTTGGCCTTGCAAACGTAACGTTTGTTCAATGCTCGGATTATGCTCTGTTATTATTTTTAAACGGTTTTGAGCAGCTGGTGGCATAGTTTGGGGCAAATCAGAAACAGTAGATGCTGCGTTCTTGGCTGCTGGAAATGCATTATTGAATGCATTCAGCTCATTAGGGCTTAGTGGTTTAAATTCATGGTTAGTAATAACCTGATTATTAAAATTGTCCATGCGTGTTTGGGCAGGCGCAAATCGTGCTACTTCTTCTTCCATGGCCTCAGCCGCTTGATAGCTATCCCATATTTCATTGAATTCGTCAATATTTGAGGTAACGGCATTAGATGCGATTTTTGGAGCGACTGGCGGTTCAATCCTAGGCATCACCGGCAATTGGTCCAATCCATTTACTGATTTAGCACTCAATGCATTAACTGCAGAAGAAATGCTATTCCAGCCATCACAAACCTTTTTAACGACTTTGGCACCTACTATAGTACCAACAGTGCCACCTACTATGGCTGCTAGTCCAGCTGCCGTGTGAATAATTGTTTTATTTTCTTCATAGGTCTTTTTACACCATGAGCCGATTTCATTACGCTTTACATACGCGTAACCACCTGCTACAGCACCCAAGGTAAACCAAGGATTTTTCCGTGCAAAGTCAGCCGTACCTACTGCGACATTCCCAAGAGCATTGGCTGTACCCTTCGCCGCAATGGCAGCATTTTTTACCAAATGCTCAGTAATTGCTTTTTTAGCTATTGGTTCTTGCGTAACTGCTTTTTCTATTTTTTGAGCAGCGCCCCATGATGGCCAGAATGCATACAGGGATCCAAATGGCGACAGCAATGCAAGAGCACTGAGCAGTAAGCTCTGCTTTACATTCAATTTCATATTAAATCTCCAGCGTTAATAGAGGTAGATATTTAAAATCTACCTCTCTATTTTTTCTAAAAATGTGCCCTCTCTTTTGTAGCACAATAATCATAGCGTCAAGAATTAAACACTCTCAATCATTATTTCCCAAAGATGTATATGACCTAAGTCGATTGCTAATTCAGCAGCGCTTTTGTTAGCTTTATCTTTAATATCATGAATTAAGCCTCCAACAAGATCGGCATTTTTAACAAACGGCTTTAATATATCGCGCACCATTTGCTCATTGTTGGCAATCACTGCTCGATGCAACGCGGTATTGCCATCAGTATCAACAGCAGATTCTTTCTCAAGCAATTTCTCTATCTGCTCATTTTCGATACTTGGATTTTCCTCCACAAGATGCAACTGATATACCGGCTCTTCAACAATCTTTAATTGGTATTCGCTTGATACCGGTAGCACCGTATTTAAGAGCTTGTTATCTTCTCTTTTCGGTGCAGAGTTATTTGTTTTTGCAAAGCGAGTCAATGATTCAACTATTTTTGAATCAACAGCATTGTCAACGTTCGAATGAGCATTATTATGCGATTGAGCAAAAGTATTAAGGACAAATTGTTCAACCGGCTGATACTGCTGCATAGGCAACTCTTCATCGCGAGCAAAAGCATATTTCATTGGTTGATCAGCATCTGAGTTTTGCCTATAAATTTCCGTTTCAACAGGCTTAATTTTTGTAAATTTATGGGTGGTAGCAAGAGGCTCTGCCCATTTTAACTGCTTTTTGGTGCCTTCTTGTTTCACCTGAATTGGTTCTTCCATATCATTTACTGCGGGAACATTTTGTTCATCTTTCTGCACTAAATTTGCAGGAGTATAAAATAATGAGGGTGCAAGCGGCGCCGCGGGAGCGGGTCTTGTTTTGGGAGTAAGTATTACCTTTTTTAGTCTTGCTGGCGCAAGCGGTGCTGAATCGATAGATAATTGAGTATTTATTACTAGACCGTTTTTTTTACTTGCGGGTGCAGGTTTTGTTTTAGGAACGAGTATTACCTTTTTTAGTCTTGCTGGTCCTTGAACAATCGGTAATTGCTTTGAATTATTATTTTCTGCAGACGCATTTACTTCAGCTTCAGGTAGTTGATAACCAACATACCACATTGGGATGGTATCTGCAGGGGTTGAAAATTCTTCAACTGGCTCTTGAACAACCGCTAATTGTTTTGAATTATTATTTTCTTCTTGCTCATTCTTTTTAGTGTGAGTTGGTAGGATATCAGTTTGAGGATGGTCATTATTTACAATGCTTTGATTATTGTTATTGCTAGATAAATTGCTATCATCAAGCCACTTAACTTGAGCAGATTGGGCATTTTGATTATTAATCGCGCCTTGCTCAAAACTCGGCAATGAAGTATTGGTGTCAGTATTTACTACTTCGCGAACAAGAGCAGCAGTACCGGCTCCGGCTGCTAGTGCACTAGCAGTACCAAGCATAGCGTTGCTTGATGGCACATAATTGCCCGCTTTACCCAATGCAGCAACAGCGTTTTGAGTTTGCTTTTGAATAAAGGGTGAGTTTTGTACGTAGCCCTTAGTTGCATGCATTACAGCTCCTAGTGAAGGGGCTTTTGCAACAGCATTTGAACCAACCGTTTTAAGTGTTTTCCAGGTTGGCACTTTATTCCACTGATTAAGAGTCCATTCTTTAAGAGCTTTTGTTCCTTGGGACAAGACTGGCAATTCCATAGGATAGGTTGCAAAAGGGATTGATAGTAAAAGACCTAACGAGAGTATCTTCATTGATTTACGCATATTCATGCGATTTCCTCCATAGAGATTGATTTATAACCTTACATTCTACTCCCTAGATTATAGAAAATAAAAAGACTGTCAAGGATTCTACAGCACTTCTGGGTACTATATTTCTAATAATCAATTTTAACCAGGGATACAGAGTTAGTTTATGAGCAAAAAAGCCCCCCGGTTAAGGGGGGCTAGTTACTTACCAATTCCTGCGAACTAATAATGACGGATTTGGTGCATGAGCCTGAATACTGGCTTGTGCGGCATCATCCTCCACTATCTGAGCTAATTCAAAAGGAGTATCACCATTTACATCCTTTGCCTTAAGATCAGCGCCCTGCTTAATCAGCTTTTCAATTAAAGAGCTTAACTCTAACTGCGCTACATCAATAGCAGTGGTGTTAAAAGGACAACCAATCGATTGCATTTGAGTAAGCAATGATTTTTTATCCAGTTCAAGCTGATGCCTTTTTTCGATCACCTCAAAAAGAGCCTTTTCCAGATTGCCATTGGTAGAACGCAGCAAATGAATCATCGCTTTTAATTCAACGGGAAGCGAATCAATATTAATCTGCCCAAATCTGGCTAATGCCTTTTGGGTCAGCCAAACCAGTGATGGCAATCGCTTATTTGGCACAACTTGTGACGGCTTTTCCATCGCAAGCAGGCAAAAGCAGGATAATAACAGAAATACGAAAAATGATTTAAATAATTTCATATGAATTTCCTTATAAAAATAATAATTAACTAATATTTTTTTGATTTATAAGGAAATCGGTGGGCTAATCCCACTGAGGATAAAAGAAAGTTTTAATAAGAGTATGGATAAGAGAAGAGAAGCAGATTAGAGTTGTTTTGAATTCCAACAAATAATGGCGTAACAAAAATCATGATAACCTCATATACTTGATACATAAAAAATACTTACTTATCTTCAGAATATATAAAATATACAGTTTGTCAATATTAAAATTACTTGTTTTTAAACAGCGCAAGATACCTACCATAGCCCTCTTTTTCAAGATCAGCCACCGGTATAAACCTAAGCGCTGCTGAATTAATACAATAACGCAAGCCTGTTGGTGCAGGTCCATCTGGAAAAAGGTGCCCTAAATGGGAATCTGCAGTTTTCCCCCGCACTTCAGTGCGAATCATCCCATGACTGTTATCTTCTGTCTCAATAACCTCCCGATCCTCCAGAGGTTTTGTAAAACTTGGCCACCCTGTTCCTGAATCAAATTTATCTAATGAACTAAAAAGAGGCACTCCTGAAACTCTATCAACATAGATTCCGGGCTCTTTACTGTTCCAATATTCATTATTGAAAGGAGGCTCTGTTGCGCTGCATTTGATTACATCATATTGTAAGGGGGTCAGCTTACTTTCATCCGATTTTTTCTCACTAGCCCACGCTTTTGCCAGAAAGTCTGCACGCCCTGAACCCTTTTTATACCTCTGGTACGATTCGGGGTTCTTCTTATAATATTGCTGATGATACTGCTCGGCGGGGTAAAAGGTGGTAAATGGAATAATGGTAACCGCTATTTCTTTGGTAAACCGCCCTGATTCCTGTAATTTCTTCTTTGATTCCTCAGCCTCTTTTTGTTGCTGCCCATCATGATAAAAAATAACAGGCATATATCCTGTACCTCGATCGGCAAACTGCCCACCTGCATCAGTTGGGTCAATCTGGCGCCAATACAGATCAAGAAGGGTTGGATAGCTCACTATCGCTGGATCATACGTAACTTGAATCACTTCCGTATATCCCTTTTGGGCATAATCTTGATAGGTGGGATTTGGCTCCGTGCCACCGGCATACCCGGCAATCACCTCTTTTACGCCAGGAGTATTTTCAAAAGGTTGCACCATACACCAAAAACATCCGCCCCCAAAAGTGGCTTTTTTTTCACTGGATTCTAATATCATATTTTCTCCACTAACCTTATTATTTGGACTAAACTATCATATAGAGAACTCAAAATGAAATAGATAGCAGGCATCATTGGCGAAAAGCATAATATACCTCACCCCACCTCTTTTGCACGATTGTCATATTAAAGAAAAAATAGTCTGCATTCGCGCCCATCGCGAGCGCCTGTTTAATGTGTCAGCACAAAAAATCAATGAAAAACTTATTTTCCATAATTATGGGCACGGCGGGGCGGGCTGGACATTTCTTTTTGGCTGCGTTCATGAATCGCTGCGTCAATTTGAGCAACAGCTTTTGTGCAACGAACGTTTAAAAAAGAACCGAGTTGCCATTATCGGAGCCGGTTGCTACGGATTATTAACGGCATTGTATCTGGCACGCAAAGGATATGCGGTTCGCATTATTGCCAAAGATATTGATAATATTCCTTCTTATAAAGCGGCGGGCTTCTTTTTTCCGCGGCCACGCAAATGTTCAACGCCACAAGAAACAACAGTGTTTCATTCATTGGGCATGGAATCATATGCCACTTATCTTGCAATTGCCACCGGCACGCATCCCTTTATCGGCACGGGTGCCCAACTTTTACCTGCTTATTTTGGTACTGATATTGAGCCGGGTTTTGGCCCATATCTTGCACATAAATTAATTGGGGCACCAAAACAGGTTCGCATCGATTTTAATACCGGTAAAATCTACGCTGCGATGGCCTACACCACCGTTTTTATTGATGCTGCGGCAATCATGCAAGAGCTGTGGCGTCTTGTAAAAGAATTAGAAATTCCGGTTATCAGAACAGAAATTGCCACTTTTGATGATATTGAAGAATCGATTATTTTTAACTGCGCCGGGCTTGGTGCAAAAAAATTGACCGCTGATCCGCGCATCGTGCCGGTGCAAGGTCATTTAATCATGCTCCAAAATCAGCCGGATATTTCTGTATTACACTATATGATCAACGTAAAAGTTATTCAAAAAGGCCCAAAAGGCATGCGTGATGAATTGATCTACTTTGCACCCAAAGATGAGGGCATCTTAGGAATAACCTTTATTCGTGGGCAAGATTCGCCGACCGCTAATCACCATGAATTTGATCGGCTTTTGGAGCGATGCAAAACTTTTTTTGGCACTTGAAGATCATTGCCAAACTACTAAAGCAATGATTAAGATATAAGAAAAATAATTGGCTGAGGCTTTAATGAGTAATGATGTCGCTGTTAAAAATGGCATTACAATACCCGAACACGAGATAGAAATTTCCACCAGTAGATCTGGCGGTGCTGGCGGTCAACATGTGAATAAAACTGAAACGCGGGTCACCGTGCGCTGGAATGTAAAAAATACGAATGCACTTAATGAGCACCAAAAAGAGATTGTTTTACAAAATCTAAGCAATCGCTTATCCGCGGATGGTGATCTGATTATCCACAATAGCACTTCGCGCAGCCAGCAACATAATAAAGAAATGGCCCTGGCACAGCTTGGCAATGAAATTCGCAAAGCACTGCATGTTCCTAAAAAACGGATGAAAACAAAAATATCAAAATCTGCAAAAGAAGCACGCCTGCAATCAAAAAAACAGCGTAGTTTTATTAAAAAAATGCGAACTAGATTGTATGAGGATTAAAAAACTTGTTCACTTTCAGCGAGCCTAGAGAGCCAATTCTTGAGTAATTGATTGCTAAAGGGAACAAACCATCCGCCTTTGGTGCACGTTCTCCCACTGCCATCGAGCTTATTTAAAGACTCAAGTTGTGCAATTTCATCCGGAGAAAGGGATATTAATTCGCTCTCAACATATTCCTTAAGATGTTCAGGATTGTTAACCGTTGTTAATATCGCAACCTCTTGCTGAGCCAACCAAGAATAAATAACTCGTGCAGGAGTTGTGCTATGGATTTGAGCAATTTTTTTTATTGTTGCATCTTCCAGTGCTCTACCTTGGATGATTGGCCGGTATGCCTGCATTGTCATCTGATTTTTCTTGCAAAATTCAAGCAACTCTTTGCGTTGAAAATAGGGATGGCATTCAACCTGATTCAAGGCAGGAATTTGGCCATTATCTTTTAACACTTGCAAATGCTCAACGTCAAAATTACTGACTCCCCAGTCTTTTATAAATCCAATTTTCTTCATCGATTCAAGTTCTTGAATAATTGCTACCATGCTAACATCCGGATATGGTCCATGGACGAGAAAAAATTCAGGAGTTTTACCAATTTTTTTCTTGGAATCGGCAATCGCTTGATAGAGCATTTCTTTATTTTTGAGATTTTCATTAAACAATTTAGTAATTATGATTATTTCTTGTGGATCAATGCCAGATTCAACAATCCCAGCACCAACCACTTCTTCATTATGATAGGCTTTAGCCGTATCAATCAATCGTAACCCTTTTAATAATCCGTCGACAATAGGCTTTTTTTCTACAATCTTCATAGTTCCCATACCACATAATGGTATAGTATGCCGCCACGATTCAATCATAAGTTCCTTTTTAGGACTTTGGCTCGTTTGGCTAGAGGTAGAAACTATCATAAATTGCCCTAAAATTTTTTGATTACATGGCACCAGGTTCATCACTACTAATCTATAATTTTGACTAAAAATATTTTAGATATTTTCAATCTCTTTATTATTTTGCTTTTTCATACGCTCAGGTTTGTTTTGAGATAGAAAGTTTTCTTTTGAAACTACTTTTGATCCGGTTATTTGCTCAATATCTTTGCGTGTTCGCCCGGCAACTGCACCGCCATCTTTAGCATCATTTTTCAACTTAGCCACTCCTTGCGAGTCTCTTTCTTTACTTATTTGAGTGGTGGTAGCCTCTCCCAGCATGGTAACGATAAGTTCCAAATCGGTCATATGATCACGCAAATTTTCTCGACCAAGACCCTTTATTTTCTTATGTTCGCTTACGTTCAACTCAAAGGCGCCCTGCATAATCTCATTGGTCAAGATTGCATAATCTCTTTCACTTTTTGCGCCCCGTTGATCCCACTCATCCGTTAACTTTTCACGAATTGCTATGCCACGTAACCGTTTATCGATCCATTCTTGCGGATAACCCTTTTTTTCATAAAGCTGCTTAGCCCTTTGTATACCAAGCTCAGGATTTTCAATTTCATCGATCCGTTCTTTACCGACTTTGGCTAACCATTGCTTAAAAGGCTCCGCTTTTGGAGAGGGGATAGACTGTATGATACGGAATATTCCTTCGGTAGCTGCACAATCAGTTTCATATTTTTTGCCATCAGAAGCTTCTAATTTCAGTTGTCGACAAATTGTCGACAACTCAGTACCAGCTTCCTTTTTTTCTCTTACTTTCATTTTATGCCAATAGTCACGAGGCTTCTCGCTATCGGTGAGAAAGGCAATAACGTCAATAACCGAGAACCACCATTCATTATCTATGAACATTCTGCGAATTTTAGCGCCATGAAAGAGAGAAACTTTTGTTAATTTATTTTCAGTCATAATATTAGTCCTCAAGCTGAAATATGCAATATTGAAATTGGTTATGTACTATTGTATCAATTTTTTTAATGAATTAATTTATCTTAAATATTACGCCAATATGCTTACCAGAGCAACTTTTTACAACAATTTTTTTCGCAAAAAATGGACCGTTGACGTTATTACCCTTATTTATGGTAAGGTGGCACTAAGTAAAAAATAATAAACCTTAACCAAAAGAGAATAAACTATGGTATATGCGAATCGAGCAACCTTCTTTGCGCTCACCTGTGCAACTTTACTCTCAATGTATGGCCGTGATTGTATTTTAGAATTCAAGGGAGCCTATTTTAGACCAACAAGTCATCTATTTAAAAAGATCTATCGTGGTGGCGCTATTTACGGACCCGAAGTAACCGTGGAAATATGTAACAATTGGTATGGATTTTTTAGCGCTGATTTTTTTAACAAAAGAGGTAGGTCGATCGGTTTACATACGCCAACAAAAGTAAATATCGTTGATATTGGCATTGGGCTTAAATATTTCGTGCCATTCTGCTACGGTGATTTTTACGTTGGGTTAGGCGCACTGCCAACGCGATTACATACCCACGATGAATCGCCCTATGTAATTCAATATCGTACAAAATGGGCATGCGGCGGCATTGCAAAAGTCGGGGCTTATTTTGATTTGCCTCATTGCTTCACCCTTGATATTTTCTTTAATTATTCATTTGTAAAAGTTGGATTTAAGAATCCGCCAAATCCGCCCACGCAATCGCATTCGGCTCGCTTGAATGGGTGGTGGGTTGGCGCTGGCCTTGGCTACCGATTTAATTAAGCGATTACATCAAAGGAATGCCTGGGCTATTTCAAGGGTATTACGGCAATGTAACCCATATAAGCAGTCCAGCCATTACCAACAATGGTAATACGATAACTATCAATCCGAATGGCGAACTCTTATAACTTTTCGCGACAACGAGCTTTTTGTGCATTTTTTTATAATCGATTGATGCCAAAACAATGAGTAAAATTCCCCAGAGAATAAGCAGTTCACCAATAATATGCGCAACTATTCTATGAGTTTCTGTTTTAAAACTGATCAATCGTAAAATTGCAACACCACCAGCAATCGCGGCAAGTGCTGTTCTTAACCATGCAGAAAATGTACGCTCCGCAGCAAGTAACGTTCTTTCTTCAGAAAGTGTATCCATTGTTATTTCTTGATTCTTCATTTTTAACCCACTTCGTTATTACAGTAAAGTAAACGCTTTACTTTCAAGTGTAACGTATAAACCAGGACAAAAGTAATGAAATATAGAATGCAAAGATGGTTATTATTTTTTATATTGCTACAGCATGTGCATCTATTGCCAATATCAATGGTCTATAACTTTCGAATTGCGCAAATTACCAAGCAACCGATAGTTGAAAAATCGCATAGACACAATAGGATTATTGCGTTGCTGTTTGATCAATATCGTAAAAAGTACAATGGTATTTTTCAAAATTTTATAGGTGGGTTGGGTTCTTATATTTATGATTTTGATTCATACTATTTTCGAACCGATTTTGCCGCATCGCATATAAAAGAAATTACTGACCATGTTACCACTTTTTCCGGTACTGAGACGGATGATATCCTTTTTACTGGTGGCCGCAATTTTATTATCAACGATCGAACCACTATGACATTCTCGGGATTGTTCGGCGTTCCGACTCATAGAATTTTTAGACTACAGCACGTTGACTTTGGCTATAGCCAAATTGGTTTGGGCCTTCAATGGGATGGCTCCTACTTATTAAATGATACGAGTGCTCTTTTGTATGGAGCACGCTACATCTATTTTGTGCCAAGAACTGCGCTCGATGATTTAGAAGAAAAACACAGATTCACTATTGGCAATATTGGAGATTTGCTGCTTGCTTATAAAAATAACTGGGATTTCCATCATGGCATTGAATTTGGTTATACCGCACGCTTTCGCTTTGGCGCTCATATTTATCCCAACCTTGATGATATTGTAAAAAAAACCAACTATATTCGAAGTAACTTTTACGGGGTTTATAAATATAAATTTATTGTTAATGATATCTCACATCGATTGTTATTCTATCTCTCATACGGCTTTGACCATACGCCAAAAATTTACGGCAATAAATATATTGTTACGTTGTGGGCATCATGGAATATTGGTTTTTAAATCTAGCTCTACTTTTTCGCACTCATTATTTGAATTTGATTGCTCTCTTAATAACTTCATGCAATTCGGCAATATTTCTAGCAAATAAACATAGTCCACATCATGCACAGTTTTAGTTTGCTTACTCATTAAAATTCTTCCTTGATTTTAGAATTATTATCCTTCTTTATATACTTAATTTTATTCTTCATTGTGAACGGTTTTTAAAAAGATATTCACATCAGTGTCAGATGAAAGTTCGTAGAAGAAAACGAGCGCTCAGTGGTCAAATGATGAGTACAAATGGTCTTGACAAAGAAGAATGCTGTAGTGCAAAGTAATGAAGAAGTTATTCATTTAAAAAAGGAACTTCTTATGTTTTTAATTTTTTTAATGTATGCATTAACTACATTACCACTCTCCAAGTTATTAATTTTGCAAACGCAGCCATTTATTTTAATAAGTTTACGCATGTTTGCAGCAGGTGCTTTGCTACTCGGATATCATTTTGCACGGTCTCGATCCTTTTCGATCGCCAAAAATCATATCAAAGATTTTGCCCTTGTTATTATTTTTGCAATTGTAATGCCCTATTTTTTGCGCTATTGGGGCCTTAGCCATTCTGGGGGCAACATGGTAGATCTTCTGTGCTATTGCGGTCCGCTTATTACATACTTACTTACCGGTTTTTTGAACATAGAAACATTCTCGCGCGTAAAAGAACTTGCGCTTATAATTGGTTATGGTGGCTTACTTATGCTTGGCGGTATTCCTCACTTTTCATTCGGGTTGCCTGAGTTTGCAATTATAGTTTCAGTCTTCAGTTTTGCCTATGGGTGGATTATTATGCGGCGCTTGGTGGTGGATTATGAGTATAATCCAATCTTTATTAATGGGTGCACCATGTTTGGAGCCGGCTGCATAGCATTTGTACTTTCAGCACTTACTGAACCAATGAATATCACCGGTGATGTTACACAATTTGCCTTGCTACTCGCGGCAATTATTGTGATTGGTAATATTACAGCGCACACGTTGTATATTGGATTATTAAAAAAATATAGCCTCACATTGATCCAGCTATGCAGCTTTATTACCCCGGTATGCATTGAATATCGGAATATTGTATTTGGAATTAAGGGAATTTCAGCACAATTTCTTTGTGCTACGTTGTTGATTCTGATCAGTATTTTATTCTTTCGTTTTGCACAGAAAGAATGGAATCCTGGATGCTCTACTGTTTCAGAAAAATAAATAAGAAAAATTCTATCATAAGAAATCAAGGAACATCTAATTATGGCTAAACATTAAAAAGTATTGCACCTGCTTGAAAGTACTCGCATTAATTAAGATATTCATGATTAAAGTATTTTTTTCTAATGAGCCAAATATTTTTCAATAGCTGCCTTAAGATCATTTTGAGTCATCTCGCCGATAACTCGTCCCATGTCCTGTTTGTTTTTTATGAAAATAAAAGTTGGAAGTGAACTAATATTAAATTCTTGAACGAACTCTGGAGACTGATCTGTATCAAATTCGGCGAATGTATATTTATTGTTCAATTCTTTTTCAAGCTTTTCAAAAATTGGGCTCATTTTCGCGCAATGCGGGCACCACGTTGCAAATGCCTTTATAACGATCGGTTTACTTGATTCTTTGATAAGATTTTGTGTTGCTTGCACAACCATTTAAAATCTCCTCTTTCTATATTTTTATTAAACCATTTACAACACTTCAACCAAAAGCGCTTCAAGCTTTTTATCCACAATTTCAGCAACGCGAGAAACTTCCGTATTATGAAACTGGGAAAGTATTGAAGAGAAACGATCGTAAACGATGACAGTTCTCATCGCATTATCCTCATACACCAGCAGCTTAAATGGCGCATATAATGCTACTGGCAAAAGATGTTTTGTCATTCGAACTGCAAGCAACGGATTCCCGATTGTATATTGAATTGCTTTGTTAGATTTTCCTGCAACAGAAAGCAAAAGTCCATGCTCTATCTTCCCAAAAATGGCTAAGCCGCTTTTGCCAACCACCTTTTCAATCGCTTGTGTTATTTGCTCCCAAGACGCCCTCTCTGCTTCCAATTGTAAGAGAAGTTTATCAACACCCTCGGCCATACCCAATCTCGCTTCAAGCGCCGATATAACCTTTTCAAACGGCTTATCCGATGTTGTAACAATATGCTCGATAGTTATAGTTGTCACTTCATTATTCATTATCTGAGAATCCTCTAAAATTTCTGCTCAAAAACAAATGTCATGATACAATCTCGACGATTTTTTCTTCTTCAATAACAGTTGTATGCAACGTCTCTCCATTCGGTTGTGAGGTGCACTCATGGACGTTTGATGCTGGCGTCCGATCGATCAGGAGGCTGAGCAGTTCTGGACGGCTATAGTGCCCTCGCGAGTCCATGATTTGCTTGCGAGAATCGATTAGTGCAAAGTCAAGATCAGCAATTACTTCACCTTCGCCAGATTTGAGTGGTTCGCCCAGAATCTGTCCATCGGGATTAACAATCGCGGTAAAACAGCCGCCAGAAATCGGCTCGATAGAGCAACCAGTGTCTTTCATAATCTGCGTCTGCTGATCGGCATTGAGCCACGCCGTCGCATTAACTACAAAGCAAGCGGATTCGAGGGCATGATTGCGGATGGAAACTTCTGTTTGCTCCGTGAACAACTGGCCGAAGATCGATCCGGGATGCATCGCCGAGTGAATTTGCTCACCATCGGCAATTAGTGCATAACGCGCTAGCGGCATATAGTGCTCCCAGCATGCTAGCTGTCCAATGCGACCAACTTTGCTCTCAACAGCACGCAGGCTGCTGGCGTCGCCTTGGCCCCAAATCATTTTCTCGTGATAGGTTGGCATTATCTTACGGCGCCGCTGGATGAGCGTACCATCCGCATCGAAGAGTAGCTGAGCATTATAAATTGAGCCGCCATCGCGCTCATTAACGCCGATTGAGACGACCATGTGCGCTTCTTTGGCAGCCTCTCCAATCACAAGAATCTCGGCTGAGGGGATGGTGACCGACTCGTCTAGTAAATGCTGACACTCTTTACCAGCCCTCATATCGAATGCTGACTGGACGAATGAGAAATAAGGATAGTATGGAACGATGGTTTCGGGGAAAGTAGCAAATTGGACGCCTTTTTTGCCGAGCTCGCGGATTTTCTTTATGATTTTCTCGACGGTAGCTTGGCGGCTGTATAGCACGGGGCTAATCTGCACGGCCGCAGCTTTAACGATGGTACTCACCGGTTTTCCTTAAAATGTTTTACAGTTGCATTCATACTTTTTCCTTTTCAAGCTGTTCAAAAATTGGCCTCATTTTAGCGCAATGGTGGCAAATTCACTCGTCTTAACTAAATTTTATTTTTCCAAGCATCTGCTTGTGTTTTTTTAATAAAATCTTCAATATCTTTTGGTACAACATTACGGAACTTTCCTGAATCTGCAGGAATAATTGCAATCATTGCTTTTATCATTTCTTCAGGATCCATCTGATCCTCGAAAGCGCCTTTAAGATATTTCTGCACCACAGCTTTTTTGGTAAAATTTTTCTTATCATCCATCCAATGAAGGGCTGATTCGGCCATGGCATCATTAAATCCAGTAAGATATGCACCAGGGTTGATTGTTTGCACTTGAATCTTGAATGGTTTTAATTCACTTTGCATTGTTTCAGCTATGCATTCAAGCGCATGCTTAGTTGCAGAGTAAGGGCCAAGATACGGTGTTGAAAATAAGCCGGCTATTGAACTGGTAAATACAATTTTTCCTGGACGTTTCTCATCAACAAATTTGCGGATAAACTTTTGCGCAAGATTGAGACCGGCAAAAACATTTGTCTGAAAAATATCATACAGAAGATCTAATGGAATTTCAGCGAGCGGCCCGCTGTAGCCAATTGCAGCATTGTTGACAAGAATATCAATATCCCATTTCAATGCATTCTCCACATCGTAAGCATCCAAGATATCAAGCTTCTCAATATGCAAATTTTTAAGTCCAAGTGATTTTGCTTTTTTGCGCATTCTGGTTGCCTGAGGCCATATATGCGTGCCAGCAATTACTTCGTGTCCATTCTGCGCAAGACCAATCGCGGTCCCTTCACCAAAACCTGAACCGGCACCGGTAATCAAAATTCTTTTTTTCTTATTCATTTTCTATCTTTTTTTTATTCGTTATATAGAAAGAATCAGATAGCAATAATTCAGAAACGGTATCCCAAACCGGCACCAACAATAAAACCACTAATATTTGCCTTCAGGGGAACCACCGGACCGGTAGGCGCAACCGCTTCATGTGATCTAACATGCGCAAAAGAATAGGCCAAAAATAAATCTAGGAAAAAATTACATGAAAAAGTTACTAATGCGCCGCCCTTTACAATGCCGCCTAATGCCCATTTGGTAATCTTTGGAATTACAAATGGGGAAAAATCATGCGTATGTACTCGAACCGGTTGAAAGCCGAGGCCTACGTAAAAATCAGTATTATCGCACCAACAAGCAGGTGTGAAATATTTTACACCGATGCCTATTGGCAATAAGGTTACTTTGGTGGGATTATTCAAACCGATCGAATGATCCTTTTTGCGATAATAATCTACACTAAAAAATCCATACCAATGTTCATTGCATTCCGATAATTGCACGCTCAGCTCAGGCCCGTATAAAGCACTACCTTTATAAATATGTTTAAAGTGTTTGCCTGTCGGTTTAAAATAAGCACCTTTGAATTCAAGCAAAATATCGCGCGCCGCTAACCCTGAAAACAAAAACAATATCGAGAGCAATGTTATTTTTTTCATCATGTACATTCCTTTTTTTATTAACAGTTTTGACTCACCGTTACGCAAGCCGGTGAAGATGCATTATTTTGTGCATCAACAGATACTATGCAATAACTATAATTAACATTTGGGATACGATTGTGAGCAATATATTTTAATGGGCCTGATGCTGAAACTGTGGCAACTAATTGTGACAAGCCAGTATTTGAATAAATATTATAGCTTGCAGGAGTAGTTCCGGCAGTTGGCGAATTCCAATTTAAAATATTAATTAGATCTTTTTGCAGCAGAAAAATATCTTGTGATTTACATCCAGTAACATTAACCGGTGGTAAAATGGATACCATAATAGAAATAGTATTATTATTATTAGCTATGTAACCAGTTGCTCCATTTGGTGTAATCGTCTCTACTAAAGGATTATCAATTGTATCATTAGGATCACTTACTATTCCCGTCACCAAATTTGTTGCAGTATTAAGAATGCTTACGGTTGATGCGCCATAATTGCCTACGTATAATGTTTGTCCATCGGGACTCATGGTAATTCCAAAGGGCTCATTAAAAGTTGAATCTGATACTGTTTCAATTGAGGTATTAGTCGCAACATCAACAATTGTTATGGTATCTAAATTATAATTTGCAACATACAGTTTTGAGCCATCCGGAGTTATTGCTAAGCCATAGGGATAATTAAATGTTCCGGTAACCGGGCTAACAACAAGAGTGGATAAATTGAGTGCATACACACCGGTATTAAAGTTACTTACAAATGCCTTAGAACCATCAGGAGTAATAACAATATTTCCAAGTTCTGTAGAACCTACTGTTATGTTTTGTATTGTTGCATTGGTTGATAGATTTACTTGTGTTACAAATGCCCCGCCACTATTAGCAACATAACCGCGTGTTCCATCGGGAGTTATAACCATATATGCGGGGAATGATACTGCTGCAGCACTCTGATTTATTGTTCCCGTTACCGTATCTGTAGCAACATTTATAATACTAATACTGGGAGCATTGTAATTCATAACATATGCAGTAGTTCCATCGGGTGTAAAAACAGTGCCATAAGGGCCATTAAAGGTATTACTCGAATCAGTAACTAAACCCGTTACGGTATTCGTTGCTACGTTTACAATGCTTACCGTATTGGTATTGTAATTAGCAACATACATTTTTTGACCGTTAGGAGAAATGACCATAGCATATGGTCCATTTATAGTTGATGAACTATCGTTCACAAGACCGACCACCATATTTGGATTTCCAAACATAGAATATGGCATCATCAAAAAGATAAAATAAATATATTTTAATGAATAGTTAAGCATTATTTGCTCCCTTTTTATGAACAGCTTTGATTGATCGCTACTTGTACCGGATTTGAACTCGTGCCTACCGAATTAGTACCTACTATGAAATAAACTCCAGTAGTATTTGGCAATTGATTATGATCTAAAAATTGTAATGGTCCGCTTGCAGAAATAGTCACGATTAAATCAGTTAATCCTGCATCGCGGTAAATACTATAACTTAATGGTAATGAAGGGCCAGTTGCATTCCAGGTGAGTTTATTAATCAAATCTTCTTGAAAAAGAAATCTGTCTTGCGTTTTGCATCCGGTTGCTGCAATTTGGAACGATGGTAACGCAATAACATTAACCGTATTGGAAATATAGTTTGATACATAGGCAAATTGCCCGTTTGGAGAAATTGCAACGTTGGCAGGAGATTGATCAACTGCAATGATCGGCGGGATAACTGTGTTTGTTGCAGTATCAATAATGTTTATGGTTCCTTGTCCGGGAGTTAAATCAGCAAATTGGGGCGCCCCAACGGCATACAATGTATTGTAATTACTTGCATATGCTAAACGCCCATCGGGGGTGATCGCTAAACCGGAAGGCTGTATGCCTAGATTAATTGTCGCAATTATTGTATCGCTACTTAAATCAACAACGCTCACCGTGGTGCCATAAGGCGCAAAATTATTGCTGCCAAAATTGGTAACATAGGCATAATTGCCATCAGGCGTTATTGCTATTGCAAATGGCCCGGAAAAGCCGCTTATAGTATCGATTACCGTATTGTTACTCGTTTGTATTACACTTATTGTCCCATGGCCAGGATTACCATCAACATAATTAATTACGTAGACATAAGCCCCATCAGGAGTTATCGCCAATGATGCAGGGGCAAGACCAACGTTAATTAGCCCAACAATAGTATTTGTATTCAGATCAACAACGTTCACGGTGCTTGCAAGACCACTGTCACCATCCGCACCATAATTATTCACGTATGCGGTAGTTCCATCGGGAGTTATCACAAAACCTGATGGCCCATTAAATCCGTCGATTACCCCCGATACGGTATTAGTGGCTATATCTATAATTGTTACCGTTGTACCATAACTATTGGTCACATAGGCCAGAGTTCCGGCAGCATTAATGGTCACGGTATACGGCTCACTAAAACTAGGATCATTAATGGTTTGCTGCAGAGTATTATTTGTTAGATTTAACACGCTCACAGAATCTGAACCGGGAATCCCATAATTATTATTGTTCGCAACATAGGCAAAAAGATTGTCAGGAGTAACGGCAAGCCCGGCAGGAGTAACGCCCACAGGAATAGTTGCTATCACTGTATTGGGGTTCACGGCATGTACAAATGATGAAAGTGAAAATAGTACAAAAGTTAACAGGTGACGCAAAAATAACTGAGGCATTATTATCTCTCCTAGGTAATATAACCAATCTACCTAGACGATAAAACTACTACCTAAGAAAACGCAAGAAAAAAAAGTGCTCCAACTAAGATATGGCATTGATCTACTCTCAGAACTCATTGCACAATTTATTGTTATTGATAACTTTGAAATTGGAGAAATAAAATTAGGTCAATATTTTTCAAAAAAGAGAGAATAACATGAAAAATATATTAATATTTGCGCTTATCTTATCGGCAAGTAATGATTGTTTAGTTGCAATGAATTCGCAAGAGGGAAAAATGCAAACTTTAGCAGATTCTTCTTCAGAGGAACTCACCGCAACTGAGCAGGCTTGCTACGATTGGTTCAAGAAACAACAAAAAACTCTTCCTTCATCTTTTCAAAAATTATCCCCAGAAGATCTTCAAACCTTTGAGAAACAGGTAAAATATAACGATAATCCCCAAGCAGTGATACTGTCGCGCCACCATTTTGCTGAAATCTTTTATGAAGCAGCACAAACAGCCGGATTAGAATTACCGTATGATAAAGAACTACTAAAAAATACGTTTGTGAAGATGAAAAAAATAATGGATTCTCCCACTATGGCAAAACCAAAAGATCTGCTCTCTGCACGCATGTACGCATTTTCAATGCTAAGCGAAGACGAAAAAAAAGCTTACTCACAAGAAAATTATTGGAAAAATCCTGATGCAACTAAAATCGTAATTAGCAAATGGAGCCAGCTTGTTTGCAACGAACTTATTAAAATTAAGCAGTTGGATAGCACTTTAAAAGATCAAAAAGAACAAGAATTATTCAATGAAAAAATAGAAACTTTTGAAAATACTTACAAAAAGTAAGCTATCATAAGATTGAGATGGTTCATCGAGCAGCAAAGCCTTAGTGAAGATATTTGGCCAATGGCCATAAGGAATAAACTGATATAAATTCCAAACGTAACTCTTGCTTACCGTATCACGTACCCGGTATCGTAAAAATAGGGCTAAAAAGATTTATTTTAAAAAGGCCGAACGTGAAGCGAATTGCTTTAATCGCATGCATCATCATCACAAGTTTGATTGGAGCAGCATTTAGTTTGTTCTACTATTTTAAACTTCCTCCATTCGAATCTCCAGTACCTTTTGACCATTTACAAATCCTTCATAAAGCTGGAGAGCCAGAAAATACACTCAAAGCAATTATAGCTTCTCATGATAAAGGGGGTAAAAGCGGTTGATGAAATCCGTAAAAAAAATATTCTTTCTCGCAATGAAGTTATGCACGATTCAGTAGAATATCTTGAGAATGTTTTAATAAATGAGACTGATATTTTGCATGAATATTTCATACCACGAAAAAATTTTATACCCTACATAAATCAAGTGCGCACACTCTTACAAAAAAGCAAAGTCCCGGTACCCAATGCGTCAGTACGCATTGTTAATAAAGAATCTAATACGCTTAATTATGCACCGCAAGATATGTTTGCTATTGTACTCTATGTAAACCAAAGAGTTGATAAGAGCTCATTGCAAGCAATGGAAAAATTAACGAGCAATTTAATTGATTTAGCACTTAAGTTTGATGGAACGTTTTTCTTACCATATCAATTATATTATACGCGCGAGCAACTCCAAAAAGCCTATCCTAATATTGATGCCTTTTTTGCGCTTAAAAGAAAATATGATCCGTCACTTTTATTCATGAACAATTTTTATGCGAAATACGCCGACTGATAAAACCCGAACTTATCAAAGAGTCAAGAAATGCGCAGCTTCTTCAAAGCACTCAAGATTCGGCCAATTATTATTTTTAAGGTTTTTTTATTGACTTATTGATCCATAAGCAACTACCATGAAACATGAATTTTATAAATGTTTATTAACAAAGGAAAATATGTTCAAAAAAAGTTTATTGGCTATTGCTCTTTTTTCGTTTCATGGTCTCTACGCTTATGTATCAAATACCATTATAGATAATATACCGATACCCAACTCCGGAGTTCCTTTATCTGTTGCGGTAACCCCGAATGGAGAGTTTGTCTATCTTATTAATCTAGGCAATAATAGTGCAAATGTAATAGCTACCGCAACTAATACGGTATTATCGACACCGCAGCTCAATAATATTTTCAACGTTCCACAATCATTGGCAATAACTCCTAATGGCGAGTTTGTTTATGTTGCAAGTGCAGGCAATGGGAGTGTAGTGGTGATAGAAACTGCAGGCAACACTGTGATATCAACACCAAATTTCGTTTCTGCATTTGATTATCCTCAATCGATTGCAATAACCCCCAATGGCAGTTTTGCCTATGTTGCTAACGAGATCGTGAATGTTTTAAATATTTCTAATAACACAATCCTCACAACACCAGGACTTGATAGTGGCTTTGCTGCTCCAGTTTTTATAGCAATAACTCCTGATGGCAACTTTGCATATGTAGCCAATCTCTTTTCGCCTGCGGTTACCGTGATAGATACGGCCACTAATACGATAATACCTGCGCCAGGATTATCTGATGGCTTTTTCTTTCCCCAATCAATCACTATTACGCCGAATGGTGCTTTTGCCTATGTTACTAATGGGCTCACCAGCAATACGGTTGTGGTAATAGATATAGCAACTAATACGATTTTATCTACCCCAGGACTCACTGGTGTCTTTGCGTCTCCAGTTTCGATTGCCTTTAGTCCAGATAGTAGTTATGGATATGTTTCAAATTCGGGAGGAAACACAGTGAGTGTCATTGATACGGCAAGCAATACCGTAATCAATACTATTACTGGGTTCGATAGCCCACAGACAATCGCGATTACGCCTAACGGACAGTATGCCTATGTTGCTAACGCAGGCAGTAAAACTGTCAGCGTTGTTTTTATTGGTGTTCATACACCAACACTTTTCACCGGCTGCAAAGGAAAGAATATTTTCTTAACCCAAACTGAGCATTACAATAATTTAACCTGGTCTGCGCCTGCGGGGGGAAGTACTCCAGTCTCATACGCGATTTATAGCGACGCTGCGTTAACTCAATTGGTTGCAATAGTTCCGGCATCCGGACCATTGCAATACGTTGTTAATAATACAAATCAAAACTTAGATTATACCTATTACCTTGTAGCCGTAGATGCCTCAGGAAACATTTCATCGCCCGCAGTTACCACCGTTACTCAGTTTTGTAAAAGAAACTAAAGAAAAAGAATATTGACTTGTTGATTTATGAACAAATACCATTGAACTATAAATTTTATGAATCGATATTTTTTTTAACAGAGGAAAAAAATGTACAAAAATAAATTATTGGGTATTGCTCTTTTTTCGTTTCATTTACTATGCGCGTATGAATCAAATACCATTATAGAGAATATATCCGGCTTTACTGTTCCTTTATCACTTGCAGTAACCCCAAATGGAGAGTTTGTCTATGTTATTAATGTGGGCAATAACAGTGCGAATGTAATAGCTACTTCAACAAATACTCTATTATCCACACCGCAGCTTAATAATATTTTCAATGTTCCACAATCCGTAGCCATAACTCCTAATGGCGAGTTTGTTTATGTTGCAAGTGCAGGCAATGGGAGTGTAGTGGTGATAGAAACTGCAAGCAACACGGTGATATCAACACCAAATTTTGTTTCCGCATTTAATTATCCTGAATCAATCGCAATAACACCGAATGGCAACTTTGGATATGTAGCTACCGATGCTGTGAATGTTATAAATATTGCAAACAATACTATTCTTACAACGCCAGGACTTGATAGTGGCTTTGCTGCCCCAGATTTTATCGCAATAACTCCCGATAGTAACTTTGCTTATGTAACTAATCTCTTTTCGCCAGCAGTTACCGTGATAGATACGGCAAGTAATACTATAATTCCTACGCCAGGATTGTCTTCAGGCTTTTTATTTCCCCAATCGATCACTATTACGCCGAATGGTGCGTTTGCCTATGTTACCAATGGACTTTCGAGCAATAGCGTTGTGGTAATAGATATAGCCACTAATACCATTTTATCCACACCAGGACTTAGTGGCATCTTTGGATCTCCGGTTTCGATTGCCTTCACTCCCGATAGTAAATACGGCTATGTCTCAGATTCAGGAAGTAACACCGTGAGTATCATTGATACGGCAACCAATACCGTAATTGATACCATCGCAGGATTTGCTTCACCACAGTCAATAGTAATCACGCCTAATGGGCAGTATGCCTATGTTGCTAACTCTGGCAACAACACCGTAAGTGTTATTTTTATTGGCGTGCACATACCATCAAATTTTAAAGGCTGCAAAAGAAAAACCCAAAATGAATATTCCAATTACTTACACTGGGCCGCTCCTGCAGGGGGAAACAAGCCAGTAGCATATGCGATTTATAGTGATGCTGCCTTAACGCAATTGGTTGCAACAGTTCCGGCATATGGGTGTTTACAGTATTTTGATCATAATATAAATCCAAATACATCATACACCTATTACCTGGTAGCTATCGATGCTGCGGGAAATATTTCATCGCCGGCAGTTACTACCGTTACGCAGAATTGTTAAGAAACTAAAAAAAATGGATTAAGTTTCGATATTGCGCAATTTATTGGTATTGATAACTTTGGAAACTAGAGAAAGTAAATCTTGTTCTATGTTTGCCAGAAAAAATCAAAAATACAATTCTTTTGGCAAATCAGTTTTTAAAATCGCATAAAGCTTTGAACTCCAATATCCATTTTTGCCGTAAGCACATTCTCTTAGCGTTCCCTCATGTTGCATGCCACTTTTCTCCATTACCCGTGCACTTCGAACATTTGCTAGAAGACAATATCCTTCTATTCGATTTAATTTAATATCATGGAAGCCACATTCGATAATTCTCTTAAGCGCTTCAGGTGCAAATCCTTGATGCCAATACGGCTTTAAAATAGCATACATTGTCATTGCCGTACCTATTTCATCCACTGAAGTAAAACCGCCTAGTCCAATTAATTTATTATTTGCTTTGAGTATATAAGCCCATAAATTTGGTTGCCCCAACGCAGCTCGATGTGCTAATTTTTCGATGTATTCTTGAGTATCTTTTTCGGTTTGATGACTCTTTAAAAGCAGGCAACTTGTAATTTCTTCATCTGATAAAAGTTGATTGAGACTTGCAATATCATCCGGTTGCACCTTTCGCAGAAAAAGCCGCTGGGTTTCAAGCGTAGGTAAATTTTTAAAAATCTCAATAGTAATTTCTGTTTTTTTTGCTTCTCTAAAACCAATCATTGGAAAAATAGTATTTCCAAGAATTATCAATAAGAAAAATAGATACATCTGCCGATAGTTGCACATAATCATCGTTCTCTCACATTTTTTTAAAAACTGATGCATCGATAGGCCAGTTCTTTTTTCAAGGATCTTATCATTAATCGGCCAGTTATTTTTCAAAAAAAAGTGTGTATCAAAAATATCGCGATTCGCCTCACCCATGCGCTCAAGCATGGCTACCATTTTATGAGCCGTTTCATATCTTCCCTAATCATTACTTTCATAGAAATGCCAAGATAAGATTTTACTTCATATTTTGATCCGTAGTCTCTCTGATTAACTCTGATTAACTTCAACTTTAATATTCTGAAGTTTGTCCCTGTAGGAGATCCTAAAAAAAAGAGTATATCTTTTTTCGAAAAATTCTTTAATAACACCAGAAACCAAAACGGCCTGCGCAAAAACGCAGGCACGCTCTTTTATTCATGATATCTTTAAGGTGCAGAATATAATTAATCATAGCAGGCTATAATTGTTTTATCTTGCGCCTCTAATAACTGCAGCTCTGGCTACCGGACGTGCTCCACCACGATAAGAGGCCGGATAATTGTTTACTGTACCAGATTGTCCTTCATTATATCTTGAGACAGCGGCTGCTCGTGCAACAGGTCTTCCTGCAACACCGGGTCTACCTACACCTACGCCACCACCTACGCCTACGCGTGCATATGAAATACTACACATGCTGGCTATACTCATTAATGCTAAAACTGCTAATAATTTCTTCATTGTTCTTTCTCCTAATTTAGGTTTAAAAATACTATACTATACCTTATATTCTAATAGTAACAATTTTAAAACCTTAAAATCAAGATATTTACAATGTTCGCATGAAACACATAATATCTAGTACCTAAGCATCAATAACCCTTAAATAGGGCCTTTTCTAGGGTCGCCATACCTATACATTCCAGGAACCTTGAAACTGAGATTGATATATGTTTAAGCCACATTCAGATGGTGTTTGCATCATTTTTTAGAATTAAACTATAAGAATTAACTTTTTAATACCAAAAAGAGCCAAAGCGCTTTGCAAATAAATCTAGCCCGTTCTTGCACTCGTATTTTATGCTCCTCAAAGATAGGCTGGTGTTCATATATTTCCGGCTCTCGTGGTCGTTACTTTTTCTTTAGTACTTCCGCAAACATCTCTATCATCGCGGTGTTATACACAGGTATGTCCGCCGGCCATCTGCTCGTTACCAAAAGGCCATCTCTAACTACAGGCTTATCCACCCATTTTGCTCCCGCATTCTCGAGATCGATTTTAATCGAAGGCCATGAGGTGACAGTTTTTCCTTTTAGGCCACCTGCATTACTTAGTGTCCACGGCCCATGGCAAATTGCAGCAATTGGCTTTTTAGCATCGATAAATGCTTTAATAAAAGCAATTGCCGAATCGAATCTGCGTAATTTATCAGGATTGATTACCCCACCCGGAAGATGTAGCGCATCAAAATCATCCGGATTTGCATTATTTAAATCGAGGTCGACAGGAAATTCATCTCTCCATTGGTCATCAATCCATCCCCTTATTTTTCCATACACAGGAGAAATAAGCACTGTTTTTGCGCCGGCTTCATCTAATGCTTTTCTAGGCTCTGTCATCTCATTTTGTTCAAAGCCAGTATCGCAAAGGATCGCGACTTTAAGTCCTTCTAATTGTTTTTTCATGTAAACTCCTCGGTAAATATTTTCTATAGCTTATATATATTTTGAGGTAAAAAATAAAGAGTTTTTATGAATGGCGCTAAAACGGTGAAGTTGAGTAATTATGTCCCTTAGAAATAGGACATGTCAAATTTAAAAAGAGTTGTGTGCCCGCTAAACATGTTCAGGAACCATGAAATAGAATTCGGCATTAGCTTAAGCCACATTCAAACGGTATTTATAACTTTTGGGATTGAATTGAAAATTCAATAAAATCAAAAACTACTTTATGGATTCAAATGGGATTTAACACTTATTTTATCTAATGGATCCCAGTTTAGATCAAAGACTTTAAAAATAGTCTTTAGTTGTAAAATTGGCTATTGCTCGCTCTATCACTAATAATTTGAATCATTAAAAATCCACCTACTGAAATCTAATCTCCAAATCTTTACCCAAAGCTAGAGCGGCTCTATAAAGAGTCAAGAGGGTAACTGAATAGTTTTCCGGATTAAGCAAACGCATTAAAGCAGCTCGACTTGTGCCAATCCGTTTTGCCATTTCTGTTTGTGAGATTTTCTTCTTTTTCATTTCTTTAGTAACTTGTTCAGCTATAACCTTTTTTATAGCAGCAAGCTCAGCTGCTTCTAATGTACCTTCTTCTTTCAAAAGTTCATCAAAGCTTGATCCAATGTATTTATTCTTTGACATTTTATTTCTTTAAGTCTCGATAAAAATTTTCATGAGAGCCCAATGCTAGCAAGATTAGTTCTTGCTTGTGCGCATTATAATCATAAGCAAGCAAAGTAAGTTGATTTACCATTTTAAATTTATACACCTGGACTCCATTTAAATCACCTTTTTTCAAATCACCAATAGTAGGATTTTTAATAATTGCCTTTACGGCTTCATCCAATTCTTTTTTTTGGTTTTTATGTAATTTCTTTATTTGCTTCGAAAAGGTTGTAGTTTGCTGAATATTCATCATTACTTCTCATCAAAACGATAGGCCTTTAATTTTCCCGCTTCAGCTTCTTCTTGTGCAATTAGAACGTTTTTGATGAATTCATAACTTAAATCAGGATTTTCTTCGGCAATTTTCCCTATCCTAGCCCAATGTTCAATTTGCCCTGCAAGAGATCTATTAAGAGCTTTAGATATGATTTTAGCTTCAGAGACAATATGTTCTGACAATTTAACTGCAGTCGCCATTTGTATTCCTCTTAGACTTAGAATTATAGAGCTTAGAATCAATTTATATTATAACCCATTTGGTTGCATTTTGAAACCTTATGAAAATTTTTTTGTTGCACCAAGGTGAAAATTTCCTCTTTTCACCAAAGTAATAATTTCCGCTTTTTTGTCTACTTAAATAACCTCCATTTGCCTTCAACTAAGTGCAAAGTTTGTTTTAATGATTGATTCCAAGGATGATTTGCAGCCGGTTTGTGCGGGACGCGATCGATGCATTTTGGTGCAGCGAGAGGCTTTGGATCGCGTCCATTGCGAAAGTTTAAATATAATCCCTTTAATGAAAGTAAAATTTTGCCATTAAGCAATTGACTAACGGTAATGCTATTTTTGGGCTGAATTTTTACCGGTTGCATTCGATCTAATTGAAAGATTTCCCCTCCGTATTGAATTGTAAAATCATCGCTGATTCATTAAACCAACTGCATTTAGATAAGATTGAATTTCACAACAAACATTATGGCAAGCTCATAAATCAACAACAGCAGATTACCAAAATGCTGGATAATTTATATATCGATAAAGTGAAAGGGAGAATTACTGAGAGCGAATATGAAAAATTCTACATTTCATTTTATGATGAAGCGGCAGAAATAAAATCCCAACTTGATAAATTAGGGGAAGCTCAAGACAACTACTTTATTACCGCAAAATACGTACTAGATCTGGTTAACCGAGCTCACGAATTATTTGAAAGTTCTGAAGTTGAGGAAAAGAGACAATTAATCAAGCTTGTACTTCAGAACCTAAGACTTGAAGATGATAAGTTGCTCTGGGACGCTGTTAAACCCTTTGATACACTCTTAAATGTGTCCGATAGTCAAGGATGGTGTGGCCTGCCTAATGCATTCAGAAACAAAGAAGCAACCATGGGATTCACCTTGCAGCATATCCAGACGATATATTCATCATTTAGAATTGAACTTCAAGAATTAATTTTTTAATACCAAAAAGAACCAAAGTGTTTTGCAAACAAGTCTAATCCTTCTTGTACTCTTTTTTTATGCTCATCAAAGATAGGCTGATATTTATCATATAGGGGTCCACATATTTTTATTCTTTCTTCCATTTCATAGCTGCGATATCCCAGCTTATTGGGATTGGTTTCCAGCTCTTCTATTTCGCGCATTTGAGTTTGATAAGTCTTTCTAATCTTTCGGCATTCTTTAAACATCTCTTTTTGAGCTGGACCATCCCAATCTATTGAATTATCTGAAAGCGCTTTGAATGAATAGACGATTTTATCAAGAATTGAAATCCATTTTTGTAAGCACTGTGCTTCATCTTCTTCTGACATATCATATGGGTTGTTAATATCCTCAGTCATAGTCATTGGAAAACCGGCGCTAGTTCCCTTCTTATCATATCTGGCGCGATATTTTTTAAAAAGAGGATACAGAACACGCGCTATAGTTTGATCCATATCCATAAGATCCATCCAGGTTGCTGACACTTTTACTTTATCTTTTCCTTTTTTTGGATATTCGATTAATACTTTCATGCTGTTTTCGTTTTTCTTTTATATTTTTTTCTGCTAACAATTCTTGCTTTTCCAACTCTGCTTCTATTTCTTTAACCGTTGGTAAACTTCCTTTGAGATCTTTTGGCAATGATTCAACTATCTTAGCCTGATAACTTGCAACTCCTATAGGCTTAGAGCTTGCTTGCAGCGCATATTCAACAGTGAGACTATCTTTATCTTTGCAAAGAATAAGACCTATTGTTGGCTTATCTCCTGGATGCCGCATTTCATTATCAACTGCTGATAAATAAAAGCCTATCTGACCCGTATCGCGTACATCAAATTCTCTTGCCTTAAGCTCTACAATAATAAAGCAACGTAATTTAAGATGATAAAATAGAAGATCTATATAATAATCTTTATTGCCGATATGCAAATGGACTTGTCTTCCAATAAACGCAAAGCCCTGGCCAAGCTCCAAGAGAAACTTTTGAATATGATCAGTTAATCCTTGCTCCACATCTCTTTCATTATGTTCAGTATGAAGCGTTAAAAAATCAAACAAATAGGGATCTTTTAATGATTGATGAGCCATATCAGAATGAGGTTTGGGGAGCTTTACTTCAAAATTGGTAATGGCTTTGCCTTGCCTACCATAAAGATCGGATTCAATCCAAGATTCAAGCATGCTACGGCTCCAACCATTTTCTATGGCTTTTTGAGCATACCAAAAGCGCACCTTATTCTCTTTCAGTTTTTCTAGTAATACCGCATTATGACCCCATGGAATTCTAAAAATGGGCAAATTTTCAATTTGTCCCACAGCTGTGGGATTTTTAGAATAGGCAGTAAAGAAAGCTTTCATTCTAAAGATATTAGATCTTGAAAATCCAGCTATCCCTGGAAAAGCGGCTTGTAGATCATGAGCAAGTTTTTCAACAAAATTTGTTCCCCAGCCACTTTTTTCTTGCTTTTCAGTGATAATATTTCCAATTGCCCAATAAAGCATAGTAAGCTCTTGACCGGCAGCAATAGCAGCTTTAATTTGAGATTCTTGAATTTTATTCTTAATATCCGCAAGTGTTTGCGCATATTCTTTGGTAGACATTTTTATAACAGTAGCTTTATTTTTCTTTGCAATATTACTTTTCTTTGCCATTACTAATTTCCCTTTTTTGTATTTCTATTTAAGCAAGCAACTTTTTATACTGATATAATAAATAATCAATTTCTCTTACTTCTTGTTCAAGAATATTTCGTCGTTCATAGAATTCACCTAATTTCTTAAATTCATCAAAGGGAATAACTCTAGCAGGTTGCACATCTAATGGGACAAGAGCGGCTAAAGGTTGTGATTTCTCCGCTGCTTCATTCAGCTCTTTGTGTGTTTGCCTAGACAGCTTCTCTAATCTTTCAACCTCTGTCATAAAAAAGACACGAATCGACTCGCAAATGAGTTCTGATTTATCTTTTTTATTATTTTGTTTAATAGTGGTTGCATAGAGCTGCATTAACATTTCATATTCTTGGCTGCTCAGATAATGCGTTACTTTTACTTTTTTATCTGCATTATTTTTTTTGATTTCCATAAGATTCCCTTAATTACAAAAAAAAGACAATTAAAATGGTATTTCCTTGGCCCGCCAATGTCAAATAAATTTTTTTTCTAAATTTACCATCATGCCATCAATAGTATTTTAGGAATTAAATAAATGTCTTTGCTTGCCTTTCTCAAAAATCGCATTTATAATCACCCACAATAATAAAGCATCCGTCTTCGTTCTCTAAACTACGCCGGACAAGTCATTGCATCAAAGGATGAGCAGCATGAAACACTTCATATACATCAGATTATTATATCTGAGTCAAATCACCCAGGATGGGGAATGTTGCGAGCAGAATCAATTAAGTTGGCTCGGGACTAAATAAGCCCCATCTATCTAAATAAATAATATTATTAATTTAAGCTGAATTTCAGCATCGATGATACTGATGAGCAGTATCGGATCGAGCCTGTTCTTCGTCCTTCGAGACGCATCTAGCGATGCCCTCAGGATGAGCGGAAGGCGCGTTTACTCCCAAGCAAAGTCGAGGGATCAAAAGCGAAGTAGAATGTATATGTTGTTCAAAAATTCTCGTGTGCGCCGCCGATTGGTTGTGCGCAATCCTATGACTATCAAAATTGCTCTTCCTTTGGATGATCATCGTAAGCTTGAGGCCTTTGTTGCATTGTTGGCACAAATAGATAAGCGCAATAAAGCAAACGGCAAAGACACCAAATCAAGAGATCCAACCAAAGCTAAAGATGCCTTCTTAAGGCAATATAGAAAAGGCTCACCTTTAAGTGGGCCTATTTTTTTTTAACAATTGTTATACTGTTTTAAAAGTTTTACTCAACTCTACATATGTAAAGGAATCATCATGAATAAATATATTGCTCCCCTACTTTTAATTTGTTGCACTTCAACAAACTTTTGTATGGAATCACTTAAGTATGCATATCCTTTATGCCAAGCAGCAAGTCAAAATGATGTAACAAAAGCACGAGAACTCATAGGATTGGGAGCGCATCCTGATAGAATACCTGGCGGTGATGATCGCACACCATTATGGTATTCAGCGGTTAATGGGCATGTTGAAATGATTAAATATTTGCATTCTATAGGCGTAGCTCTTAATGGATATTCTGGAGGAGCCACGGCATTATATGCCGCAGCCATGAAAAATCATGTACAAGCAGCTCGCGCTTTAGTTGATGCGGGTGCAGATGTGAATGCTGGATTTCCTAATGATAAACCAATTTTAGTTGCTGCATCATCAGGAAGTATTGATGTGATAAAATATCTTATTAGTTTGCCTAAGGTTAACATCAATCAAAGAGATAATGGCAGCTATACCCCTCTTTGGTATGCCTCATTTAAAGGACACTTGACAGTAGTACAAGCTTTAGTTGAAGCAAAAGCGGATTTAACTATAAAAGGTTTTGATGGTAACACACCATTAAGCATTGCCAAAGAAAAAAAACATGAAGCCATCGCTCAATATTTAGAACAAAAGCTTCTATCTGAATAGCGTTAAAATTTTCTGAAAGTATAAAGAAAAAGGCTCACTTTTAAGTGGGCCCTTTCTTTTCTTAATAAATAAACTATCCTGCATTATTGATCTTATAATCTTCAGCTTGGTATATACATATGATCGATACGGTAGTTCTTCTTCTTCCTCCAGATACATTCACTATTAGCAATCCAGATAAATTTGTGCCATCCTACTTCGCCAAGGCTACGAAGGACGGGTCCGCACGAAATAATTCCTATTATATGCATGGTATGCATGCAAAGCAGAACCCCACTAAGAAAGAATTAGCCGCTGGCATATATAAGCCCAGGCTAACTTTGTTTTATAGTTTTCCCCACAAACAGGTAATGTTGAAAATCGAACTCTCACTACCCAAGCTCTTTTATGGCAATAATTTTCAAGAGCTTAAAGGGAAAGATCTGCAGCCTATTTTACAAAAGCTTTCATCAATTTTAGGCCAAATGGAGGTTATTGCGGATCTTAAAGAGCTGAGCAAAGCTCAAGTAAGTAGCGTTCATTATTCCAAGAATATTGCCCTCACCGATGGATCAACTCCTTATCACTATATTCAAAAGATCAAAGAGTCGAATATCAAGATGAGCCTTGATGTAAATCAAACCGATTATCGCAATGAAGGCCATAGCTATAAATGGCACTGCAATTCATATGAGGTGGTCTTTTATGATAAGATTAAGGATCTTGAAAAAGCAAAACAAAGCGATAAACGAACAATAGAAAAAGATAGTGCATTGCAATTGAATTTATTCCCAAAGTTTGGGCAACGTGGATTCGGCGGGCTCACCATGAAACGGAAACTGGAAATCTTACGCATGGAAGTGCGATTAAATAAGCGGCAAAAAATTAAACAGCTTTTCAATAAGCTGGGCATTAGATCAGACTTATCTTTTAAAAGCCTTTTTAAGCCCGCTATCTCAAAGAAGATCCTGCTTCATTATCTTTATGAATTAGAAAGCAAACGGCCAGCCCTGCTTGATTATAAAATATCTAGCGATAAGGGATTGCTCACTGATCTTATATTAAATAACCCCGAACTAGGATCAAAAAGAATTTTGCAAATATATGGGCTGGCCAAAGCACTGCAGATAGTTAATCTGCGTGAATTAAGAGCTATGTTTGCAGGAAGATGGCGCAGCCAAACGAAGCTCCGCAGGAGCGAAGACTGGTATCGGCTAATGGCTAATGCGAAAGGGGTAAAACTACCGGGAATTCGAAGCCCTTTTGGGGCAATTAGGGATCACATAGCAAAATTTAAGCCTTTAAAGATTAATCAAAGCCTAAAGAGCTAATGGAGCCATTTTCAAGCAGTCTTGACTTTCATTGGAATTATGCCAAACTGAATAATAACATAAAGAATTATACGCCTAATTGTCTAAATGGAGAATTTGTGAAAAAGCTTTTATTTTTTTTACTTATAACAACTTCTTTTACACCAATATATACAATGCAAAAAACTACAATTCCATCCTGTATTGGGTATACAATTGCAGGTACCCAACTCTTAAAGGACAGCATAGGCCACTACTTGTCCTGTGATTCTCTGTTAAAACAACCTAAACCAGACAAAACAGTATCCGACTTTTTAGAATCATATATTCCAGCAACAGGATATACAGAACCTCTTCATATTAGATTATATTTTTGGCTTTCAGGACCCCAAATGGGATCATTTAAGGGGAACATTATTATAATATCAAATTATGCGCACAATGATATACGCTCACTGTTAGAAAAACAACAAAAAGTAGCCCCTGTAGCTGAATTATCAGAAATTCAAAAACAGCTTGATGGTTATGGTGCTCTATTTCAGCATGAAATAGGCCATCTAAAAAACAACGATGTACACAAAAGAGTATATTTAACACTCGCAGTATCACTCAGCTCTTTAGGCATTTCTCATCTTTTAAATCAATGCCTATTTAAAAAGCAAATTACTACGCTGTCGGGCAATGTTGTATGGGGTATCTGCATAACTCTTATTAATTTTCTTATCACCAAAGAAATTAATAAAAAACTTGAATTGCAAGCAGATAAAAGCATACCCGCAAATAAAAAAGTACTAGAAGGTTTTAGAAAATTCATGGCGCAATTGGATGAGCGAGAAAAATCGGTAATAGCAGCAATAGGAAAAAACAATTCTCCCTTTATTGCTCAACTCAAAAGAAACACATTGAAATTCATAATTGATTGCTTCGAGGATCATCCCTCGTACGAAGATCGAATAGCCCGCATTGATGAACGACTCGGAAGCATTAAATGAGCTCTATAAGTGCAAAGCATTTACTCTTTATGATTTAAACATTTGAGTTTTCATATTAATTAAGTGTCGCACCATAAGGAAATACAATATTAATGCGTTATTAGGCACTTGGTAATGCAGGTAAAAGACCGTCTAAGGCTCGTAAAGACATAGAAATATTTTGCTTTCCCTTTAAACTGCTACCTGGTTCTGAACACTTCAACCATCCAGCAGGTATACATTCATGAAAGCAATTCTCATCGCACGTGTAAGCACGGAAGAACAAAAAGAAGCCGGCAATTCATTACCAGCTCAAGTGATGCGACTGGAGCGCTACTGCCAAAATAAAGGCTTTGCAATCATTAAAACATGCAGTTTTGGTGAAAGTGCTTATTCAGATAATCGCGATGAGTTTGATCGCATTCTTGATTTCATTATTGAGCAAAAAGAAAAGATTGTAGTCTGTTGTGATAAAGTTGATCGCTTAACTCGAAATGTATTTGATAAGCGTGTTTCGTTTCTTTATGAAAAAGCACTCAAGGATGAACTTGAATTACATTTTGTATCCGATGGACAGATTGTAAATAGCAGAATCTCTGCCGTTGAAAAATTCCAATTTAATATCAGCTTAGGATTGGCACGTTATTATTCAGATGCCATTAGCGATAATATTAAGCGCGCCATTGAACAAAAGCTCCGCAAAGGAGAATGGCCCGCCAAAGCATCTTTTGGCTATCGCAATATCACGCGTGAAGATGCAAGAAAGATATCATTGTGGATGAATTTCAAGCAGCTATTGTGCAAAAGGTATTTGAACTCTATGCATCGCGAGCATTTTCCATGGAATTACTGCGCGTTAAATTAAATAAAGATCATGGCTTAAAGTGGTCCAAAGGATTTACCGATAAGCTGCTTAAAGATAATTTTTATCATGGCATCATGGTATGGAATGGCAAAAGCCATCCACATCGCTATCCTCCTATTATCTCCAAACAACTTTTTGATCAGGTGCAAGCTGTGAAAACAGGATTTAATAAAAAGAAATTTAAATATGCAGGCAAGCCATATATCTATCGTGGCATGATTCGCTGCGCCGATTGTGGCATGTCTATTGCCCCTGAAAAACACAAGGGCTTTGTGTATTACCATTGCACGCAATACAATGGCAAGCATGATGCGAAATGGCTACGAGAAGAAGAGATTATCCGCCAAATAAGCGCTATCTTTAAGCGTCTTGAGATTCCCAAGGATGTGCTTAAACAAGTAACAGAAACGATAAACCAGACCAATCAAGATCAAATAGACTTTCATAATACCCACTATGATAAGCTCATATCAAAGCAACGAGATCTATCTAAAATGCTCGATAATTTATACCTGGATAAATTGAAAGGGAGAATTACTGAGAGCGAATATGACAAATTTTACACATCATTATATGCAGATGCCCAAGAAGTTACTACCCAACTTGCTCAATTACAACAGGCAGAAAATGATTATTATATCACTGCAAAATACGTTCTGGATCTAGTAAGCCGAGCTCACGAACTTTTTATGAGTTCTGAAGTGGAAGAAAAGAGGCAGTTATTGAGGCTCGTACTTCAGAACCTAAGGCTTGAAGGTGAAAACCTGCTCTACGACGCAATAAAACCGTTTGATTTACTACTGGAATGTTCTGATCGTCAAGGATGGTGTAGCCTGCAGGACTATTTCCGCAACACTATCATTGAAGATAGCATAGTATTTGATATCAGCCCATTTCTAACCGCATGCGCATAAAACGATTATAAAAATAAAAAAAATAACATCGTGAAAATAAGTATTGACTTGTTAACCAAATTTAGTAAATTTACTACCCGATACCTAAGGAGTAAGGACTATGGATAGATTATCATTCGGCGAAACGGTTCAAGATCTTCGAAGAAAAAAACGATGGACTGTTAAAAATTTTATTGAGCATCTTGATCTGGATGTTTCACCTGCCTATATTACCAAGATTGAAATTCATGGCGAAATACCGAATCCCAATATTATTTGCAAGATAGCTGATGCATTTGATATGGATTATGAAGATCTTTTATCTACTGCCAAAACAGATAAAGTGAAATATTTTAAAGAATCTTTAGAAAAAAAATATGTACGAGCTGCGGGCTTATATCGAATACAACGGGAGATCAAATGAACCATAATCATATTGCTAAAATCGCTTCTGCTTTTTTTGCAGATCAGTGTTTTGAAATTTATAAACACGCAATGGGTTGGCAAAACCCGGAAGAAATGATCGTAAATGTTATGGAGATATATGACAATGTTATTTATCCCGAATACGAATTCTCTTTAGATATGAGTACTGATCTTGGCGAATATGAGAACCAAAAAGTATTAGGCAAAACAATGCCAAAAGAAAAGATCATCGCCATTGACCCGTCAATAGCACCTGCAACTAATGATCCACGATTTCCATTTACCATGGCACATGAAATAGGCCATGCGCTTCTTCATCAAAGCGAAAATATGCCATTGTGTCGGACCACCGCAAGCACTTTTGCCAATAAGCATGACCCACTTGAACGAGAAGCTAATGCCTTTGCTGTGCAATTATTAATGCCTTCTGATCTTGTACAGCATCGGTTTCAAGAATATTATGGAAGACGATCATATCCATATGTAGGCCCACGAATGTATTGGATAAACGGAGAGAAAGTTTATATTCGCTCCCTGCTTCATTTATGCCTTAAATTAGCAGCGCCATTAACACGTTATTTTTCGAACGTTTCTAAGGCAAGCCTTGCCTATACTTTACACAACATCGGGCTTATTGCTAACCAAAAGAATGAAAAAATTGGGCCAAACGTTCTTTTCCTTCCAGAATCTTTTCTGAGCCCTGATTGCCATGATTTTTGCGATACAGAATGAAATATATTTTTTTGTCAACTTATTAACCAAATTTAGTTAAAAGGGTGTACTTTTGAAATACGATGCAGCAAAGAAAAATATTATAATCAATCATAATGAAATACCATTTTATATCACCTACGAAGGAACCGATGGAAAAAAGGAGTACGTACTAAAGCCAAACAGCAAACGCTCAAAACTATCACTCAATAAAAAAGAATACTAAGTAAAGCCAGCCAGCAAACGATTACGCGTTAATCAAGTAGCCAGCGAGCCAGCGATTGATCCTTACGGATTTAAAGCTGGCTTTATTTTTTGGTAATGAGATGCCAACAAAAAACAATCACCAAACAACATTCCCAAGCAATTTTCCATCACAAGTAGATACCAGGCCGCTTATTGATCTATTTGCGCTCCTGCTTGAATGGGAAATGAACGAAAAAGAAGAAACCGAACAGGAGCAGCCAAGCATTGTTGAAAGGAGCCAGAACCATTGAGATTAACACGCAGTCTTAGAAAACAAGCAAAAATAAATTAATAAAAAAGCCACTTAGGCGTTGAAGCTAAGTGGCTCAAAATAGAGAGTTTTATTATGACTAATTATAGCGTAAAAAGCCGCGATTTAAAAGCAGAATGTGCGCAACATATGGCAGAAAATGGCTTGCCAATAACTGAGCCAATTATTGCTGATGATAAGATTCATCGCTATTCAGCAGACAACAAAAAGAATGAAAGAGATGAATGGTATATTGCGCATGAGGGGATTTCAACAAAAGGCAATCCCTATTTAGTATGCTCATATGGCTCATGGAGCGCGGGTTCTAAGCATGAATTTAAATCATTCAATCAATCCAACCCATTCGATGAGCATGAGCAAAAAGAATTACATACCTGGGTAAAAAGAAAAAAAGAAGAAGCTGAAAATCAATTAAAAGACGCACAGAATGATGCGGCAGCAGTAGCCACTATCATATGGCAAAAATCGGCTGATACGCCTCTTTATGATGAATGTTTGGATTATGCAAAAGCAAAAGGGATTACTCCCGGCAAAATAAAATATGGGACCAATCCCAATGGATTCCCGGCAATAATTATCGATATAAGAAATACAGCAAATGAAATACGTTCGTTGCAATTTATTTCGATGGGCAGCGATAACAAATCATATAAAACATTTTTAAGCGAGGGAGAGAAAAGGGGCAATTTCCACATTATTGGAGAAGCTCTTGATGGAGCACCAATTTATCTTGTTGAAGGCTATGCAACCGGCGCAAGCGTTTATGCAGCTACAAATATGGCAACCGTTGTAGCCTTTGATGCGGGCAACATAGATCCCGTTGTGGAAAATATAAAAAAGAAGTTTCCAAACAGCGCAATAACAATTGCCGGAGATGCGGATGAAATTGGCAGAAAAAAAGCATCTGAAGCAGCAAAAAAATTTGGATGCCGTATTGCTTTCCCAGAATTTCCTGAAGATAAAAAGAAAGACCATACCGGCAAAGATTACAAAGATTTTAATGATTTGCATCAGATGTGTGGACTCAATGAAGTTCATGAACAACTTCAAAAAGCAGTTCCCATCATCACTGCGCAAGATGAACTAAGAGCATTAGCAGATACCTTAACGGAAAAAGAAGATCCGTGTGCATATTTTAATGTATCGGATCTTCCCGAGCCATTGAGAGATTATATCGCGACGCTCTGTCAAACCACTGATGCGCATCCAATCATGATAACCTGCTCGGTATTAGCAACCGTCTCGGGATTTTTAGGAACGCGCGTATACATTCCAAAAGGATCTTATTATCAAACACTCTATCCCAATTTGTGGTTGCTCTGCGTCGCAAAAAGCGGCCAGCATAAAACTACTTCTTTAAATAATGGCGGTGAAATTGCATTTGAAAAGCAAGCGCAGATATTTGATGTCATCAAGTTTCTTGAATCGGAGCTTAAAGAGACTGATGATCAAGCAAGAAGAAGTGAATTGATGCAAGCAATACTCAATGAATCTTTAAAGAGTGTCATATTGCCAACCAGAACATCCGTGGAAGGATTAATCCAGCATCTGGCTAAAGGCCATCAGGGCATAATTTTTGCCAGTGAATTTGGCGCATGGCTTCAAAATTTGGCAAAAAATCACAACACTGATTTAAAGGGGATTCTCACCGATTTTTTTGATGTCCCCACAAGTTGGCGCAATCTCACAAAAACACAAGGTGATGATATTGTATGCAGGCCATATCTTTCCATTTGTGGGGTTTCAACGCTGGCATGGTTAAGGGGCAATCTTGATCCAACAGATGTAGCAACTGGTTTTTTTGCGCGCTTTCTCATTTTTGCGCCGCCTCATTTTGATTCAATCCCATCGGGCTTGCCCAAGCCCACTCAAATGGCACAGCAGACTGCCAAAGATAATTTTAAAAATGTTCTGGATACTATCTTACAAGCGATTGGGCAAGAGCGAAGATTGATTCTATCCGAGGATGCTCAGATAGTTTTTGACAATCCCGTTGATAACAAAGGATTGCATCAAAAGATCTATGTTATTGCCAAATCATATGATGATAAGTGCCAAGAAATATTAGCCCCGTATCTGAAGCGATGGAGCCCTTATTTACTTAAACTGGCAATAATCATGCAACTTTTTGATGACCCCGAATCAACTGAAATAGAACCCAAAGCACTTTTGGCAGCTCTATCTATTCTGGTTCCTGCAATAAAATCAACCGCCTTTCTCTGGGCAAGTGAACTAGGAGAATCGGAACATCAGCGCAAATGCCGCATTGTTCTTGAGTGGATATGTCAAAAAGTTAAAGATACCGGCAATCCAATTAAAAGGCAGAGCATCCTCGCATCAAAAAAATTAGCCGGCGGGGTTACCGAATATGATTATGTATTATCGTCTTTGGTTGAGCAAGGGAAGCTTAAATACGATGAGCAAAAACCAAAAAATGAATCGTTATATAGCCCAAAAGAAAATAGTTGAAACAGTTGAAAAGAGTTGAAACAAGAATCAACTTTCAAAGCGCCGATCTGAAGCGCATTAATAACAATTTTAATAGGAAGTTGAAAAATTGAAAGAAGAGGAAGGCGAAACCGCTCGCCCTGAGCTGGTCGAAGGGTGTGAGCCAAATAAAAATCAGAGCCCGGATTTCTTCAACTTTTCAATCGCTATCAATTCTATATGCCGGACATTCGATCAAAAGCACCAATTAAGCGGTTGAATGATCACCCAACTATCTTCAATCGTTTCAACTAAGGAGAACCAAATGAGCACTCTTAAAGAACATACAAGAAACTTTGATAAAGCATTCTTTTTGGAATCATTTCCCGATAACAATAAGCTCAAACCAGCTGTAAAAAGACCGCCTTCCATTCCTGCTAAAATTGATAATCAAATCAAAGCACCTACTATTGTTAAACTTGCGCCTGTAATCCCCGCAAAACGAGAAGACTCAGCTCTTGAAACACAATCAAAATGGAGCACAGAAGATCAAGCCTTAATTGATTTGTTCCACAAAAATAAAAGCCGTTTGCCGCTTAAGCCCTATATCTTAACATATAAAGATGGGTATCTTGAATTCCCTTTACATGTGAATTATCCGGCCGAATGGTACACTAAGCTTGAAGAACAAATTACGCAAGGGCCTCAAGGAGATCGCGTACAAAATGGGCTTTTGCAAAGAGATTTAAAAAAATTAACAGAGCATTTAGGATTGCTCAAAAATTCGGAGGTAATCAATGAGCGAAAATAAAATCACAACTAAAACTACAATAGAACAAGCATGCCGAGAGAAGTGGCAAGAGCGTAAAACTGTTAATTCTATCACAAAAGAAAAAAATATAACAAAAAGATGGAATCCTCTTCTAGGAAATTCTTGGCGCGACAATAAACCGCATCCTGACGCACTAAAAGATCTGGCAAAGAGAATGCGTGCATGGGCACAAAAAGATACATCGTTACGATTTGACGATTTCCTTGATGAAGAGAATGTTCCGACAAGTACCTATTATACGTGGCGCGATGAATGCCGAGAATTAAAGGATGCGCATGAATTTGCAATTCGCAGACTAGCGTCACGCCGTGAGAAGTTGGCTTTCTTTAAGCAGGCTGACAAAGAAATATTTTTGAAAACGCAACATATGTATGATCCGAAATGGGATAAAGAAGTTAATCAATATGCTAAGAGTCTGCGACTTGAGGAAGACGTTACTCCTGGTAAGACAAAGTTCATCGTAGTACATTCTAATGTGTGGGCACCAGAAAATATAGAAAATGCTCCAAAATATCTCTCTGATAATTTGGATGCCGAAGGAAAAGAATATTTGCGTGAAACTGGCATGGATAAAGATATTGGGGATCTTAGTGATTTCAGAAAACCAAAAAATATTTAATAACCACTAAAGTTATCATGAACAGCTACTCTAAAAATCTCATATACTATCCAAAATATTGATTTAGAAGGGAAATTATTGAAGTTACCGCAACCATTTATAGAAAATATAATAAGAATATGGGGCGATCAAGGTTCTGTATGGCTCAAAGAGTTGCCTGATCTCATAAAATTTTTTTCTATCCAATGGCAACTGAATGACGTAAAGACATTTGATAATCTCAGCTTTAATTACGTAGCAAAAGCTTATAGCAATTACTATAACCAACCAGTGGTGCTTAAAATTGGTATCCCATCGCCCGAATTTCTCAATGAAGCCCTGGCAGTTGAATATTATGGCGGGAATGGCTGCGTTAGATTACTTAAATTCGATCAACAAAAGAGCGCTATGCTTTTGGAGTTAATACAACCGGGAACTACTGTGCAATCATGGTTCCCCGCTGATGATGATAAGGCGGTAGAAATTGCCAGCCAAGTGATGAAAAAATTGCACTCACGGGCGATTACTGATCCTTCAGATTTTCAAACCATAGATCAGTGGTTTTCACTATTTGACACCTTAGAAGTTCCTGAAGATCTTAAAAAGCATATAACAAAAGCTCGTTTACTTGCAGATGAATTAAAGCAGACTGTTCAAGTGCATTATTTGTTACATGGTGATCTGCATCATGATAATATTCTGCTCGATTCCAAAGGGAATGGCATCGCTATCGATCCTAAAGGAGTCGTTGGCGAACAAGCATATGAGGTCGGTGCTTTTATGTGTAACCCAGCAGAATTATCAGCGCAGTCTGATTATCCTGCAATTATTGCTCGTCGGTTAGATTTGTTCTCAACATTCTTATCTATTGATAGAAACAGACTTGCAAATGCCTGCTATGTACGCGTCATTCTATCTGCATGTTGGTCTGTGCAAGATAAAGGAGATTGGCGCGATGATGTTCGCTTTGCTGAATTAATTCTACAATCTTGATTCTTCTTCTCAAATACTGATAATTTCATAGAAAAAACTGTGAGGAAGAGAATGGTATTCAAAAAGAAGCTGCTTTTTAATCTACTAATCATAGCAATTCCAAATGTATGCTTATCAATGACCTCCGAGAATGCTGCAATAAGAAAAAAGGCGATAATTATTGGCGCAAGTTCAGGGATGGGTAGAGAAGTTGCAAAACTATTAAGCAAAGATGGGTATGAAGTGGGGCTCGTTGCTCGGCGCACAGAATTACTCAAATCCTTGCAATCAGAGTTACCAACAACTTCACATATCAAACAAATTGATATTGCCAGTTCTCATGCGCGCGAACAATTACAAGAATTAATAACTCATATGAAGGGCCTTGATCTTTGCGTCATCAGCATTAGCGCAAATTGTGATAATCAAAATGAAGGCGCAGATCATTGGGCAAGCAAAGAAAGAACTATTAATGTTGATGGAAAAGGATTTATTGCGCTTGCAGATTTAGTATTAGAGTATTTTAAAAAGCAAAATCATGGGCATTTAGTAGGCATTTCATCCACCAGTGGCCTGCGCGGCTCTGCCGCAACTCCGGTTTATTCAGCAATGAAATCCGGCATATCTTGCTATATGGAAGCGCAATGGAATTATATGGCTCAAAATAACTATAATATCCACATAACCAGTGTGGTCCCCGGTTGGGTCGCCATTGAATACGCTCCGATGGGAACCGATCCGGCAGCTTATTGGGAAATTTCGGTTGAACAGGCCGGCAGAGAAATTATGGCAGGTATTAAAGCACAAGAAAAGATGGTGTATGTGCCGCGCAAAGTCTGGCTTGTTGCATTACTTCTTAAATACTTGCCCGATTGGGTTTATAACAAGTATTTAAATTGGTTGTAATATGGCTTTTCATTTCCAGAAATTATTTAACTGATATACCACAAATATTGCACTATGATCCGATGCAAATAATCGTTTATGCGGTTGTTTGCAAGAGCCAAGAGGCAGCAGTTGTAAATCCGTAGAATATTCTCCTATATGCGAAACCCACAAATTACTTTTCATCATATTTGGATTATGGAAAATTACATCCAGATAATAGGCCTTCTCAAAATCACCATCAGCAGTGATTGGATTTACGCGGGGATGATCCTCATATCCCATAAATGTGGTGATGGAGCCTGCAGTTTGGGTATTTTTACGCGAATCGCACACATAAACAGCCGCATCATATATCGCATAGGCATTTAAATCTCGCGGATAGTGGAAATTTCTATCGCCTGCTGATATCCAATACCCGTTTATTTGTTGTAATAAACTGAGCTCTAATTGGCTCGATAACAAACGAGGATTAATAATTCCTGTCGGATCCTCATCATGTGCAAAATGGCTATTAAAAATTGCAATTTCTTTGTTGTTGGCAAGAAAAATAAGTGTTGCTCGTTGTAATGCTTTGGGAAATGCACTTTTCCAAGCGCCCCACGTTTGGGAAGGAACAACTGGCGTATCAGAATACCAGAGCATATCAGTTGATTTAAGAGCAAAAGCATCTTTTATAAAACCGATCACCAACCCCTCTTGAATATTAGATGCGTTATTTTCAAGATTATCCCCGGTTACGGTGTTAAATCCAACAATAGTATAATTGACAAGCATATTCTGCAAATCGAGTAATTGCTCGTGAGTTATTTCTTGCACTGCAAAAGCATCTGCACAAGAAAGCAACTTGCTCACTGCATATTTTCTATCTTTCCAAAGATGATTTTCATTATCAAGACCGCTTAATTGAATGTTGTAGCTAAGAAATTTGATTTGCTGGTTAACAGAATAATGATTGTCAAACTCTGTTTGTTGTTCTAACTGATTTCGTACTATCTTAGGGAATTTACTATGATTTGTTATATGAGCAGTGCTTGCAAAATTAAATGTGCTGAATAGAAAGAATCCAGTAATGAATTTATTTTTCATAAAAAACCTGTTGTTTTAATTTATTAATTTTATTCGGCATAATGGACATGAAGAATGAGTTTCAAACCATTTGTTAAGACATTCATTACAAAATGAATGATTACAAGTAGTAGTTATTTCCGGTTTTGTATCGTAGCAAATAGGACATTCAGAAGTTTCTTGTTTCTGGTCCTGTTGCTTTCCAGTGAAAATTTTATCGTGATATTTCGCATCAAGTGCAAAATTTATTTGTTGTAGGTATTCAGGAATTGTTACTTTTTGCTGTTGTCGACCATTATGCTTTTCATTCAAATCAACACCCGCTTGTAAAATCATATCTATAATTTCTTGCTCACCGTTTTTTAATGCTAAAACTAACGGATGATCTTCTATATAGAAAGAAAATATGCCTTTTTTCAAAGCGCCTGCATTCAGAAATAGCTTTGCCATATCATTATTTTTACGATTGAGCGCAGATGTCACATGCAGACTCCCGCATTCATTTCCTTGAGAAAGAAAAAATGCGACAGCTTTTTCTTTGTTCTCTATTGTTGCACACCATAGTGGAAGCTTACCTTCCGCCAAAGCACTTTGCATTGCGCAAACGACTTCAAACCCGGTTTGATCATGGGTATCTTGCGCTTGTAGTTCAAGAGCTTCTAATAAAATCTCTTTTTTCTTTGTTTCTAAGCTTGATTTGCCAATAAGATAAGATTTATGGGAAAGAGTGCCATTACAACTTTTTGTTGTATCTATAATACTCATTACAGCGTCGACGCTCCGCATGAGAGGTAAGGGCTTTCGCATGTTCATTGTTATCATATTGAGTGGACAGAAGAAGAAGAAAATTACTAACAGATTAATGTACATTCCGATCCTTAAGATAATATAAAGTCCTAATAAATTTATTCTTGAATGAGTGGTTTGTCGGTGAAAAACAATGATAAACGATCAGTGAGCTTTTTGAATTCTCTCTTATCAAGTTCTTCTAATTCTTGCGCAGTCATTGCTGGATCAAGCGGCAAAAATGTTCCTCCAAGCGTTGCATAAGAAGCAACTCCTTGAGGGTAATCAGAGGAAACTGCGAGCGATTTTGGAAACATAAGCACAATCTCTTCTGCATTATTCTGTTTTACTTTTGCATAAAACATGTAATCCATATGTTCTTTGCCAGCATCCTCATTCAACACAATAAGATGCCCTCGTATAGGAATCATACTTGCATCGCTATTAAGCTCTTCGCTGCCCATGCCGGTACAATTAAAAATAATATCTTCTTTCATTTCATTAAATGAAGATACATTTCCTATTTCAATGGCAATGCCAAGCCGTGCAACTTCATCATGCAATTGCTGCATAAGCTTTGCAGTATCCATAAAATATGTCATGAATTTTACAAAGTTCTCATGCCGCACACTATTGCCAAAATCAAGAACAACCGTTTCGCGTGGTGGGATTATGCCTTCTTCTTCAAGTCCTTCAAAACCAGAATACATACCATCCATGCAATATATTGGCAAAAATCTTACCGACCCTTGCCTAAGATAAGGATGAGTGCCAGCATCAACGGATTGGTAGATTTTAAACGTTTCAAATACCATTTTCTTGTGTTGTTCTTTTTCTGTACCTGCCATAGTGGTGCTATCAAGCGCAAAACAGCCTGGTGCGCGCCATGAAGGAAGATCATAAAGATCTTTGGTTATAATTTTACTTACTGAATAACCGCGACGAGCTAATTCAATTGCTACTGTCAACCCCATGCAGCCAGAACCAATAACACAAATTGGTTTGTTCAAGACTTGAGCATGATTTTCTAAAAGCTTAATGGCATGATTGATCGAACTGAATAACGTTGACCAACCAAATCCTGCATGCCCATAACAATGTATAATCCGCTTTTGGTTAATTTGTTCAAAAGAAATATTTACACCATCATGCCGTTTTGGGCGTGTGCAGGTGATATACTGCAAAATAGTCTTTTCAGAAATGATCGGCGGTTTTAAATAAGCAATTTGATCAGTGCAGAATAATTCCATGGTGGTCAGTAGTCCAAAAAATAATATGCGATTAAAAATACCGAAATTCAAGACGGACCTCTCTTTTAATCAGGATGGTTGATCAAGTGAGCAATACCTTTTTCTTCGGGCAGAAATGCGCTTGCTGGAGAATGTTGAGTTTGGCTATTGCTTTTATATGCTGCATTTAAGAACGCGGCTCGATTGGGATAGTCGTATGATTGCCCATCCAAATTTCCTGGTTTGATATTGTCATTCATAGGAGCATGCATTTGCATCATGCTCGATGGCTGGCCTAAATATATCGGTATATCCTCTCCTTCCCATTTCTTCTTGGAAACTATTGGATAACCTGTTCGTACGCCTCGCTTACTCATCAACAAATTAAACAATCGTTCACTTTCTTGATGATCTAAATCAATTGATATTTCAGAATCTGCATGTTTCACAAAGATTTCTGCATGGGTTGGCTTTAATCGATTTTTATGAATCTTTATTATTTTTTCAGGGCTAGCCTCTTGAATCACTGCTGTTAATTCAGTACCATTCTCATGCTCCTGAACTTCGATTTTTTTTGCCTGATCAAGTAATTCAACGAGAGTGAATCCTTGTATGTAAAAAGGAGAAAGGAGAAGAATGGTAGCTAATATTACTTGTTTTTTTTGATTCATAGATATGTCCTTATGCAATTTGCTGAGCTATAAAATTTAAAGATTTTAATCCTTCACGTTTAATATTCTCATCTTCAGATTTGTGCCCATAAAGAACTAACACGCTGCTATGGTATACTGCGCGCAATCGAGCAAGTGCCCATGTTTCTTTTGGAATATCGCCATATGCATTTCTAAATGTAGCATGTGCGCTTGAAGGCAAGAGAGTGTGCGCAATGGCAAGATCTACTGCAGAATCGCCAATATGAATATCGCCCCAATCAATTACTCCACTTATTTGATGATTATCATCTAATAGAAGATGGCGTATATAAAAATCTCCATGGACTAAAGCATTACTTTTTGCTTCTTGAAGTTGATGAGCAGTATTCAAAATTTCCAGAAGTCTATTTTTGTGCTGCAGCAAATGAAGCGATTCTAGTTCCTGTAGATTTTGCTCAATTTTCGAAATGAGTTTAGCGATGTTAAGTCTTCCAATAGTATCGAATGGCAAAATATGTTTGAATTGCTCGATGGGAGTTGCATGAAGTTTTCTCAAAAATTTTGCTATTGGAATTGCCAATTCTTTTCGCTCTTCATCTGAAAGATTCGCTTGATCGGCAGTTATTCCTGACAAGATACGGTAGCCAGTAAAAAGCCATGGAAATTTATCCGATGGATTTCCCGCCCATTCTGGAACCGGTATTGGCAATGGGAGGTGAGCGGCTATTTTAGGCAAAGCTAGAAGCTCATTTTGCAATAAATTAACCGCGATTGCTCTGCGAGGGAATCTAAAAACATATAAATCATTAATGATATAGGCAGAGTTATCCCAACCAATACCTAATAGTTGTATTGTTTGCGCATTAAGATCTTTAAATTGATCCTGAATAATCGATAAAGCCACACCAGGCTCAATACTATGTTCTGCATCCCAAATGTTTGCCATGCTATCCACTTCCTAAATTATCGTGGGTTATTTTTGCAAGCTATTCTTAAGTTCATTAGCATAGTTTTCAAATAAACTTGCAAATGGCGCCCAGAACTGCTCACCATTTTTAAAATCATCTTTGATGGTTGTATCAATCGACGAAAGAGCTTGAATAGCTGCTTCTTTATTCTGAGTTTTTTCGATAGTCATTTGAATAATATGCATATCATGCTTTGCTCCAAAATACTGGATTGCTTTAGTTTGCAACGCATTAAGAAATGCGAGGTTGCTTGCAAAGACTATTGCATAGGCTATTGCTGCGCGCACCCATTTATTTTGTATGCAATTAGTTTTGCCCAGAAGCCAATACAAAAGAAGCATGAGTCCAATGGTTAGAAAAATGAATAAGAAGGGAATTACTTTTACTGAAAGCGGTTGGACCCCATTTTTAAGCATTAAAAAATTGCGGCCAAGCAAAAAAGTTTGTTGATCAGGGCTCAAAGTTTTAAACCACTCTTCGTTGATTATAAAAAATGGATTTTTAGTTTGTGGATTAATGCCTGCGGCGATGAATTTATTCCACGGATTAATTTGTAACCCGGCTTTTTTAGGCGCTGCAACTTCATATGCTTGCTCAAAGTCAAAAAGTTTTGCAGCATTTTCAGCCAATGCGATAATTTCTGGGGAAGCTGGCATTAAATAACCATCTTCAATGAAATCTATTGTTTTTGAAGGCGCATTATAGCTGATAAGCATGCAAAAAATAAGAGCACAATTTTTTAAAATATTCATATCGTTTCCTTTGAGTTGTTTTGCATTTCTTTGCAATATAGTTTTCGTTCTTCGCATGAGGGGTGATCTGAGAATAAGCCATAACAAGGATTATGAGCAGGTAAATTAAATTCCTTCTGCCAGCGAGTTACCAGCTTTGTGCAGCCTTCATAACTTTTAAGTATTTTTAAAGACTGGCAGTCGGCCACTTTTTCAATATGCTTGCGATACGCAAGGCCGATTATGTTTGGGATGGAGAGGCAGATGAAGACAAGCACGCCTGATATTCCGCCCATAATATATTTCTGATAGTGCAGACCTTGTCCAAGTCTTTGAATTTTTTTGGTTAAAAAATATGCAAGGGCAACCATTAATAAAAAGAGCGAATGTAAAACTAAATTTAAATAAAGTGTATGCCGTTCTTTGATATGTACCATTTCATGGCCAATGAGAAAGCGTTGCTCTTCGGATGATAAATCCTCCAAAAAGCCTTCACTTATGAATAAGTAGGGGGCACTGTTGGTAGGAATGAACGTAAGCAGCAAAGGAAAATAGGCGAATGCATTATGATATCCAAAAGTAATCATAGCCTTCTGATTCATTTTGCGGATGATAATCGGTTCAGAGATGCCCATTTCTGCTGCAATACTTTTAATCTTTACTTCTTGATCAGCGTTAAGAGACTGGCACCCTAATTCCTGTTGGGTTGTTCGAGCAACATATGAATTGATTTTCTGGCTCAGATAATTTCGTGCAAAGAATATCCCAGTTCCACCAACAAAAACCAGTACAAGAATGTATAAAAATAGTCGTAATTTTAAAGTCATCATTATTCCTAAAGGACAGGGCAAGTTACTAATCAATAGTATATAGAAACTTAAAAAACGAGCAATTTAACAGGGTTTTTTGGCAATCAAAGTGATTTTACCTCCAACTTGCTTCCTTCAGGAAGATAATCCAATAGACATTAGAATGCCTATTGGATTATGCAAATAGTAATTTTTATAACTTCTTCTTCATATAATAGCGTTGATGGCCAGGAGGGCAATCATCCAACGTCCCAAATATTTCATAGCCATGCTTGATATAAAAATCTTTAGCCTGAAAATCAAAGGTATCCAAGTGCACCAATGTGGCCCCCATTTCTCGTGCTTCTTGTTCTACTTTTTCAAGTAACGCACTTCCTAATCCTTTCCCTCGGTAGTCCGGTTCCAAATAAAGTACTTCGATGTATAGAATCTTCCAATGATAGATATCAGCTTTGATTCCTGCAATAATTTTTCCCTGATCTTTAATTATATAATTTTTTAAAATTAGATTTTCTTTTTGCGTAAACGGAACTTGTACATTCATGTGTTGAGCAAGTTGATTATCAATAAAATCAGCCTCTTGTATGGTCGCAGGAACTATAGTGAATGATAATTCTTTAGGCATATTCATTTTTTTCAAGAAAAAAATTACGGTTGCTATACCAATAATTACGCTCAGCAAGTATAAGAAATGATTCAGTTTCATCGCCAGCCTACTTCTTTAAGAAAGATATCCCAATAGGCATCATAGCGCGCTAATTCTTCTGCGGTGGCAAATCCGCCTTCGCCGGCTCCACATGCTTGCTTATTTTCAAGAAAACTCGATAGTCCAAGGGCCTTCCGGCGCTCGTCCACATGTTCCGGGTCATAAAGATCCCAAGCAACCCACCCGGTTGGACTTGGGGCGAATTGAGTACCATAGACTTGTTGGTGTCCTTCATAAAGAGCAATGCGATCATAGAACTTAGTATATTTATTAGCTACCGGCTCCCCAGCCTTCAAAGCTTCTTCAAGTATTTGTAAAACTTTTCTCAAAAGAGCTGGCTTTGAAATGGCATGAATTGCGATCATCCAAGCTGCTTCATGGATTTCTTTGCCGTATTTAGAAGGATATGGCCATCCGTAATGATCTAAGAAATCTTCAAGAAATTCCGCATTTTCTTCGTGGATTGCGCGCATTTGAGGATGATAACCTTCATTTAAGAGACCAGCTTCTTCTAGTTCTGCACGAAATTTCATATCATGCGCAAGTGCATCGATTAACTGTTGGCATGCTTGTTGGAGATTATCATTGAGCTGCATATTCATCTCTCTGCATTGTTTGACTGATTCAAAAGAATCGTTGCCAAATCATGAGCTATTTTTTCAGTTTGAACGTATCCAAAATTACTTAGCACTGCCACGCAGATGCTCCCGTCAACGGAATGTATTAACGTTGAACGGAATCCGCTCATACCACCAATGCAGCACACAACTTTTTGACCGCAGATTATTTCAGCGGTACATCCATAGCAATAATTATCTTTATAAGATGTGAACATTGTGTCTATAGATTCTTTTTTTAAGAAATTTCCTGATGCTAATGCACGATGAAATTTGAATAAGTCTTCTACGGTTGAATAGAGCCCACCAGCACCCGTAAGCAGTGACATATCTCTATAAGGAGCATTTTTTAGCGTATTTTTATCGTCTTGTATATATCCTGAAGCACGATTCTTTAAAATGATACTTTGATCATCATATCCTGTGTCTTGCATTGCCAGAGGGTTAAAAATATTTTTCTGTAAATATTCTGAGTAACTCATACCAGTTACTTTTTCAATAATATAGGTCAAAACTGTATAACCAGAATTACTGTAAGAAAATTTTTCACCCGGAGTGAAATCGAGTTGCTTATTCTGTATAATCGTAATTATTTTTTCTGGGGTGGTTGGCCTTATTTTAAGTTCTTCATATTCAGGCAATGCAGTGTAATTTACTATGCCAGAGGTATGGGTTAGCAGATGATGGATTGTAATCTCTTGTGCCCGCGGGAAATTAGGAATAAATTTTGACAGCGGATCAGTAAGCGAAAGCAAGCCTTTTTCAACAAGCTGCATAATCGCAGTAGCCGTAAATAATTTTGTCAGGGAAGCAATTCTAAATTTAGTTGTTGGCGTATTATATATTTCTAATTCATAATTGCTAAAACCAAAGCCTTTGCCAAATCTAATATCATCTTCGCCCTTGGCAACCAAAACGGCCCCACTCAATTGGCCCGATTCTTTTAATGATTCAAGGTAATCACAGATTTGTCTTATGGTAGCAACTTGATTATTGCCCTTTTGCTTATCATCAGTTTCATCTTGTTTTATCTCGGTAGTTTTATCTTTCATGAGCAATTTTACAACATTTTCTGCATTGGCAATCAAAGGAGATAATGCCAATGCCAAGCCCATAAATATTTTTTTGCCATTTATGTTTGAAAAAAATTTCATCTATTACACCTCAAATGTTGTTTTAGAAATCCAAGCGCCTCATTCCACGCTACTATACTTGCATGAGCATTATCTTGCGGTATACCCCCCATGGTGCACCATAATTTTACGACAGGATGAAAATACGGGTGAGTAGTACATGCAGGCGCATAAGGCAATTCAAAATAATGCCCTGCACCTTGAAAGTGAATATGTTTTCTTTCAATCAATGATCGCTTTTGATCCAAGCGTTGAATAATACGATTGGCGTATAAAGTAGAAGGCCATAGTTTATCATCTTCTCCCGTTAAAAGAAGGAGCGGAGAACGAATATTCTCGACAGGTATTGCAGACTTATCAATGAACTCAGAAAACTTATTCAATCCATATAAATAAAGCTGTGTAGGTTCCTGGGGATCTTCTACCGTTCCCATATGAAAAGGAACCTTGCCCTCTTTTACTGCGCTTAATAATTCTTCAGTTGTTGGCATTGGCATAAATGAAAGAGGCTGATTCTTAAATGTCCATGCAGGTTTATTAAAATTCGGAATTCCACCATACACTAAATTACTGGGAACATACGCAACTATGGCGTTTATTTCTGTAGGGAATGTTGATCCTAAGAGCATCACCAGTTCACCGCCATAAGACACTCCCCATAATGCAACACAATTTGGATCTACTTGTGGTTGTTTTTTTAACCAATGGATTGCATTTTGAAAGTATTCTAATGGAATCTCTTCTAACTTATCTGGCAATCCTGGCATCCCAAAATATCCTAAGGCCAATACTGCATAGCCATGTGAAGCCAATAGCTGTGAAATGGTTTTAGAAATCCCGCCACTTGATCCTGTTAGAGTAATAATAGCTGGCCCTGATTTCATATTGTGAGGATAAAAAAATGTTCCAACTACTCCATCCCGGCTAATGTCTTTTTGTTCAATATCAGATGATATTGATGTGCGAGTAATCTTTTTTTGAGCAAGAAGTTTGTCTTGAGAAAAAACAGATATTGCTATTTCATCTGGTCTGACAGAAGGCACTGAAGCATTCTCAGCAGGTAACATTGACCAAAATAATCCCATACCATCAACGCCATGGTATGATCCAGAAATAGGAGCTTGGCAAGCAACATCTATTTTACCTTGGTTATCGGCTTTGAAAACAGCACTTGATTCCCAAACAGAGTTATCTTTAAACTGCTGCGAAGTCTTAATCGCAACCTGTTCATGAGGTTTTAGATTTGAAACAGATATTTTAATTGGCATATCTAATAATGCATTTTCAGGCGTTATTTCAAGCCTTGGCTTACCGTGTAATGAGAAAAATAATGCGCCCGTAAAAACTACGAGGGTGATCATAGAAAATATTATAAAAAACTTCTTCAAATTTTATCCTCTAAAAAATTAAAAAAAATATTACGATGCTTTTCTAACTTCATTCACCATACTCTGTATCGCATCAACAATAATTTTTGGTTGATGTTGTGGAATCATATGCCCACTATCTTCAGCAATAATATGATGTGATTTAGTAGATTTAGAAGCCAAATCTTTTTGCAATTCACGCCAAGCAGATGTCATTTTATCAGTATCTTCTTGTGATAATCCAACTTCTTGGGGAGTTGGTGCTTTGCCAGCCGAAATAACTATTAACGGCTTATTCCTAATTTTATTTTCTGCTTGTTTTAATTGATTAAGGCTTTCTTCCAGATTTTCCGATTCTTCAAGCATAGTCTTTAAATGTTTTGTTTGTTGTTTTTGAGACAAATATAAAGATCGAATATTTTCTGGGAATATTTCAACCTGTTTTTTAGCTTGCGGCAATGAGTGCAATAAGCGAACAACACCAAGTCGAGAAAGCGTTAATAGAAGTGCTTTTTGTTTTAACAATGCTGCTTGCTTATTGTTTGCATCTTGCGGCAATCGCTGCAATTGATCCTCATGAGCCGAATCAACCAGCACAATGCCCGCCACTTCATCGGGATATTTACTTGCATAGAGTTGTGAATTAAGGCCTCCGAATGAATGGCCAACTAAAATATAAGGACCAGAAATGTTGCTTTTTTTCAGAAGTGTTCGCATCTCTTCTACGATAACCTCGCTGGTTCTTGGTTTAGAACTTGTTTCGCTCCACGCAGAGCCCGCTCTATCTATGCTGCAAACTCTCGAGAACTTTGCAATTTCTGGTTGCACCAAAGCCCAATCGAGTGAATTGCATCCGATTCCAGCATCGAGAATTACCGTAGGTCCACCGGTTCCCGTATCATTGATATGAAGTTTGTATCCCCCAACATCAATCATTTTCCCAACCGGAGGGTATTGATAATTTTCATATTGAGTGCGAACATATTGGTATAAGGCTCCGGTTGCGGGTATAGCGCCCAGCAAAGCACAAGCAATTTTAAGTGTTAATAACATCAGTTGCCCCAAAATTATGGCAATTCATCTTTTTTAACTTTTTCAATGAGCGCTTCAATGAAATCCAACTCGGTTTGGTAATGGGCAATGATCAGTTTATGATTTTCATCGATATGCTTAGGCAATTCTATATTTTTCATAGCAAGCGGTAATACTTGATCAGCCGATTTTATAACGAAACGCCAGGAATCTGCCCTATGCTGTAAAGCATTGAGCAAATCATCTTTTTTTAGATAATTCATGAATGTAAGCGCTACTTGAAAAGGATCAATCGATGGTTTTAATTCCAGCCATTGCTTGGTAAGCATAACAAGAAAAGCAGAACTGCCAGCTTTGGTAATTTTATAAATAGTTTTATCTGCTTGATCATCTTTGTTGCGATTATCAACAACCTCCAAAAAACCTTCTTCAGCCATTTTTTTTAGGGCAAAATAGATTGATCCATAACTTATATTTGACCATTTATCGGCATTCCATGATTCAAGGACCTGCCGCACCTCATAGCCATGCCGTGGTTTCTGGTCATTTAAAATACCTAAAAGTAGGATTCTGATTGCTGACATTTGGTTAAACCTGCTATTAACTTATATTCTATTTAGTATATTATATAGACTATATCAAAAAAGCGTTATTTCAAGACTTTTTAATGAATGTTATAGTATAGATATGATTATCAAACTGCTTCTTGGGATTTTGGGCATATATATGGGAAATGGGATTTCTATGGAAAATCAGATAAAACAAATAGAGCGCTATCTCTTATCATCGGTAGAGCAGGGCCATTTTACCGGTACTGTACTGATAGCCCATCATGGGGAAATCATATTCAACTATGGATATGGGATGGCAACACCTCAGAAGCCCAATGATCAAGATACCGTTTTTCATATAGCCTCTATAACAAAACAGTTTACGGCTGCAGCTCTTCTTAAACTCTGGCAGGCAGGAAAAGTAGATTTACATATCTCAATTAATGAATATCTGCCTAAAGAATATCAGTCAGAGTATTGGAAAAAAGTGACACTGCATCATCTGCTTTCTCATACTTCAGGAATACCTGATTACAATGAAAAATATTATGATCCCAAAACGATTGGCTTTGTGTCCTGTGAAATCGAAGCAAAAATGATACAAGAAACGGGACAAAAACAGTTAGAGTTCGAGCCGGGATCAAAATGGGCATACTGCAATATGGGCTATACTTTGCTTGGCATTATTCTTAAACAGCAAACCGGCAAGCAATATACAGATCTTATTAACGAATATTTTATCAAGCCATTAAACATGACTTCTACTCGATTTCATGAAGATAATTATACTGTTCACGAAAAAGATGCACTTGGATTTCGATGGGATTTTCAGAACAAAAAATGGGTAGATGACGATAGTGAAAAAATTGTGGGAACCATACCCGATGGGGGCATACTTTCAACAGCACACGATTTGTATAAATGGAGTGCTGTTATCGAAGGCAAAAGACCCGATATCCTCAGCACAGAAATACTTAAACTTATGACAACACCAGTACCAAATATGAGCACGCCATATGGAGGATATGGATATGGATTGGGAATCGATGAGTCTTTTGGAACTCGAAAAATTCATCATTCAGGATGGATGATTGGATTTATGTCTGATTTGTGGATGTTTCCAGAAAAGGATCTTGTTATCATTGTTTTGTGTAATAACACAACAGTAAATAGTGAAAAAATTGCAGAAGAATTAGCAAAAATTATACTCAGCTCATAAAACTTATAAAAAAATAAAATTTATAATAGTGATCATGAAAAAAATAGGCCTAATAACCAGTATATTTTTTGCTTACGGACTGCATGCAAACATTTTGCTTGAAAAGCCGAGAGAATTATCTGCAGAACAAATAGAAGAGTTGGCTAGCCAATGGCATACCACTTTTACTTGGAATTGGTCATATAAAGGGTTGGCAAAGTTGGCATGTTCATTTGTTTACGAAAATAGTAAAGCTGGGTTCGCACTAAAATACTTTGGAATCCCATTATATAGTAAAAACTATAGGTTTATTCCCACCATGCAAGAATTGCAGCACTATTTTCAGCCATCAAATTATTATTTTGACAAGGCACTTGTATACTACAACAGTAATCCTCAGCAGATAAACAAAGAAGCATTATTTACTTTAATTACCAATAAACGATGTATTTTTTATACCGGGGCCGGTATATCTGCAATGAATGGTATTGCAACAATGGGTTCACTTGAAGAATCGCTTGCTATGGATAAAGGAATAGCACAGTTCTTAAAAGATGCATGGTCTCATCCTGATAGATTATGTAATGCATTTGCTGATTTCTGCCACAAGGCTATATATAGTAGCCCGACACTGGCCCATTATACTCTGAAACGAATAGCACAAGAAAAAGAAGTAGCTATCATTACTGAAAACGTTGATCTTTTACAACATCGTACTGGTATTGAACCGATCTTTTCCGCCTCAGACAAAATAGCATTGTTATCACCAAAAGATTGGCAAAAAGTTGATGCAATTATCTGTATTGGTCTAAGTCACGATGATAGAGGTCTTTTAGCAAAATATAGGGATTCCAATCCTAATGGAATTTTGATCGCTATTGATTTGAAAATACCTACCTATCTTGCTGATTGTGATTATATATGTCTTGGCAATCTACAAGAAATTTTATCTTGAGTCTTGTTATTTTATTATAAATTTTAAAAATTGATTTTTATGAATATGTATAAAAAATATAGCCCACCTTCTTGGTTTAAATGGATAATGTTTCTTACGGTTAATCTTGGCTATTTATTGGGATTCGTACTAATACGAATGTTTTTTGATTATTCTGCTTCATATATTTCATTTGCCGCAGCAATCATTGGTTATTGGATATCATTTTTCTTGTATCCCTTATTTAGCAAGTGGAACAATAACCGTTTTAACAAAGGAAATCTTATCAAATGAACAGGGGATATTTTTTAGCACTTTGGATTGCTTGTATTATAAGCACCTTTGCCGTGATGCCATTCATTCAAACAGTTGCGCTATTTGCCGGTGCTCAACCAATTGCATTTACTCCGTTAGTTTTGGCCGTCATGATGGCAGAAAACATCATACTTTATAGCATCGCATTATTTTTTGGTTTAAGATTTGCAGAAAAAATAGGGATTCGCTTTTTATTTCTCGATAAAAACACCAATTATCTTAATGATCTTATTAAACCAGGACTTTTCGCAGGAATTGGATGCGCATTAGCAATGCTCGTGGTTGATAAGTTACTGCCAGTATCATCTCACGGCATTAATGCCTTAGCAAAATTCACCCCTCCTCTTTACGGTTTATTAGCAGCTCTTTTTGGCGTAATAAATCAAGAAGTGCTCTTATGCCTTTTAGGAATTTCAGGAATTGCCTTACTTCTAAAGAAATTACTCAAGAACTTAAGTATATCTCGAATTATGGCCATAAGCATTTTCATTGCCTCACTACTTTTTGGCCTAGCCCATATTCCCACTTTTATTCATGCAATTTCATTTTTAGGATCATCAGTAATTATCCGAATAATAATCCTCAATCTTATCAGTGGAACAACATTTGGTTTGCTATTTTGGAAAAAAGGATTTGAAACAGCAGTATTTGCTCATTTTATCGTAGATTTTATTATATATTTCTTAGTGCCTTCATATAATTTGTTAATAAAATGAAACATATAAAAAGAATCGCCATCATTGGCAATGCCGGTTCAGGCAAATCAACTTTGTCACAAAAGTTGCATACCATTTTCAAGTTTCCTATTTACTATCTGGACCAATATTTCTGGAAGCCTGGCTGGGTGAGAACTGAGCCGGATGAATATAAAAGAATGCATGATGCCATATGCGATAAAGAAGAATGGATTATTGATGGCATAAATCTGAGAGTAATGGAATATCGCATAAAAAGAGCCGATATGGTTATCTTTTTAGATTTGCCGAGTTATCTATGCCTTTGGCGTATTTTTAAGCGTACTTTAAAAAATTATGACAAAGAAACGCCCAGTAGTGCAAAGGGTTGCCCCGAAAGATTTAACTGGGCATTTTTGAAATTCTTGAAATGGGTGTGGGATTTTAAAAAGAAGTACCCAGCTGCAATTAGAGAAATTTTAAAACGGTATCCAGAAAAGAGATTTTATATTTTTAGGTCACAAAATGATGTTGACGCGTTCCTTCAGCAGTTAAAAAACTAATCTTGCTGCATTTTCTGTGCTATTCTTAAATATGTCAAAAAAAATTAATTCTTAATCAGCAAATTAGAGTAACAACATGGAAAAAGCAGTCATCTATGCCCGAGTATCATCCAAAGACCAAGAAGCAGAAGGTTTCTCGATCCCCGCTCAAATAAAAGCACTTCAAGAATATGCGGCAAAGAATCATCTTATTGTCATCCAAGAGTTTACCGATGTGGAGACTGCAAAAAAGGCAGGCCGCACACAATTTAATAAGATGCTAACATTCATTAATGAAAATAAGCATATCAAACACATTTTAGTTGAAAAAACTGATCGCTTACTCAGAAATATACCCGATTATGCCCTTATTGATCGCTTAATACTCTATTCTGATATTAAAATTCACTTGATTAAAGAAGGCAATATCCTCAGTAAAGATTCCAAATCAAACGATAAGTTTATATTTGGCATAAAAGCACTGATGGCTAAAAACTTTGTGGATAATCTTTCTGAAGAGGTTAGAAAAGGGATGGCAGAAAAAACTGCCCAGGGTATTTATCCATCAACTGCGCCCTACGGATATGTAAATGTCCGTGAAAATGGTAAAAGCATAATCAAAGTTGATCCTCTGGCGGCTGCCTATGTGAAACAAATGTTTGAACACTATGCAACCGGCGGTTATTCACTAAAAACCTTAAGAAAAAAAATGCTTGATGATGGGATGGTTTATCGCAATGGCAAAAATTTTTATAAAAGCAAGGTAGAAGGTATTCTGAAAAATGAATTCTACACCGGCATTTTTATCTATCGCGGCAAGCGATATGATAATGCAACCCATGAGCCAATCATCAGCAAAGAATTATTTCAACGTGTACAGGATGTGATGACCAATCCCTATAAAAGTAAATCTAGAAAAGGGCTTTTTCCTTATACCAATCTCATTGCCTGCGGCATGTGTGGTTGCGCATTAACTGCCGAAATTAAAAAAGAAAAGTACATTTACTATCATTGTTCTGGCTACAAGGGCAACTGCAAACAAGGCACTATACGTCAAGAAGCTATCGAAGCCCGATTTGAATCGATGCTTGAAGACATGTATATCCCCGATGATATTCAAGAAAGTATTCTGCAGGGGCTACGTAGCAGTTTTAAGGATAAGATTGAGTATCGCGCCAGTCTTGTGGATCAACTGCAAAAACAGATCAAGCTTTTACAAAGTAGGATAGATAAGACTTACATCGATAAGATTGACGGAAAAATTTCTGAAGAATACTGGGCCACTCACACCCAAGATTGGGCGAATGAAAAAGATATCTTAATGATAAAGCTTGTGGCAGTAGAAAAAGCAGATTCTCATTATTTGGAAAACGCGAATATTATTTTAGAACTCGCCAAAAAGGCCTCCCAGCTGTTTAAACAGCAAAATGCGGAGCAAAAACGTAGATTGATCAATTTGTTAGTACAGAACTGCTCTTATAAAGATAAGAACCTTGATGTAGAGCTGAAACCAGTGTTTGGCGAGATCATGAAATCATCAAAAACTAGAAATTGGTGTGCCCGATAGGATTCGAACCTATGACCTACGGATTAGAAATCCGTTGCTCTATCCAGCTGAGCTACGGGCACAAATAAACAATTTCAAAGTACCTCGACATTATTGCCCGTGGCTCTGAGCGGAGTTTATCCTGAGCGAGCATGGCGAGTCGAAGGGGGCACAAAAAGATAAACTTAAGTATACGCTACTCAGAAAATATCTCAACTTACTGCATAGAAAATCGAAGACAAAAATTACCTCCGGATATGCGTACGCCCTTATTCCAAATGGCAAATACATACTGCAGATTTAGGATTTTTCGACATTTTTTAATAAAATATTATAATTAATACTGGTTATACTTCAAAAAAAATCCCGCCTGGAGGAATTTCTATGAACAGTTCAAAAACAGTTCTTTTAAGTTTAATGTTATTACCATTATTTAGTTTGGATGCCGCAGTGAGTGTGAAATATCCAAAAGATCTTTTGGATCACACGGTATCTAATGGTAAAACCATCTATGTAAGGCAAGGCGATGAGTTTAAGTTTGAAATTGAAGTTGGGCCGCACGATTCCTTCTTTCAAATTTTTCCGCATTATGGTTCAGCATATGCTTCAAAATTTGGGCCGAAGTATAATAAACAAATGCTTGATCTGGTAAAAAGTGAATGGAAAGTGAGAACAGATAAACCGAGCAATGGCCATTTAACGGTAACTTTTGGCGCACTGGAAAATCTTGGCAGCACAAAATTATCTCTTTTGCCCGATGATTCTGTCTGGGTTAACGTTGTGATATACAGTCGTTGGCCATAATAGCTTTGCATTTGCATATCATTTTATCATTCAATTTAGATAGTAGGCCGCGTTCTAAGAGATTGGCTTGTATCCATTGTCTACGGTAAAAAAATGCTTGGGCAAGAAGGCGGCTATCATTTCTGGCTTAATGAGCGCCGTTAAAAATGGCAACATTCAGATTATAATCATATATGTCACTCGCAGGATTGCCTATCAGAAAATTGAGATTTTCACTATCTGAATTATGTAAAACATAGATAAATAGATTTTTATCTGCCACACTCAATGAAGAAATTTTTTGAGTAACAAACTCATAATTCCGCTGTTCTTCCAGCTTCGTTTTCTCTTGTTTTATACGTGCAGACAAGTGATCAAATTCACGTTGTTGCTCACCGGTAAAATACGCTGGGTGCCGTTGGGCCATTTTTTTATAGCTCTCTGATTCAATAGGATGCACACCAACCCATTGGATATCAACCATTATATGGAGATCACAAGATACTGCTTTTACATCAAGTCCGTAGCCATTGCCACTAATAATAAATATCTCTTGTCCATTCTCATCGAAAATTCTGCCTAAAGATCTAAAGTGAAATGGTTGACGATCTTTAGTAATCTGAGCAAAGCATTCGGTGGCCCATTTTTTCCATAAAAAGCCATAATCATATACGAATCTAAAATCTTTATCTGATTTTTTAGCTTCTTGTTCAATACGTTTAAGCAATTCTTGTACTAATTTCTGCTCTTGCCCCGCTAACTGGCTATCATTATTACAATAGACCTTAGATAATAATTTATAGGCAAGAATAGCACCTGCCCCCAATCCCAAACCAATTGCCAGATTCTTTTTGGTCAAAAAAGGATAACCTAAAAATTGCCCTTTACAATCAAGAATGGCTAAAGACTCCATAGAATAGCCCATGGATGCAATCATAAGGGTACTGAAAATAACTGATTTGATTGCTCTATTTTTCATAGATTCTCCATATAAATATTTTAGCATTCTTAAAACAGAACATATCTTTAATGTTACCAATAAATGTCCTCTAGCACAACCACATTTTTATTGCCAACCTGTAAATAATTTCTTGACAAGGCTATAAAATAGGGTATTCTAAGAGTTAGAATAGTAGTATTAAGTAGTATATATGTATGGAGGTTTATTATGTTATATACGTCAAAATATGCACCTTTTATGGTGTTTTTACTCGTTTCAGGCCCTTTAATGGGTATGGAACTTCCCTATCGCTTAAATAATGCAAATTATGAAGCAAAAAATGCGATTTTCCCCATTGTTGAAGCAGGGAGCCCTGCCGATCTAGATCGGGTACTGCAAAGATTCCAAAATATCTCAATAAATGAAATTGCCAATGACCAAGAAATGGTACCTTTATTGGTAGCTGCAGTTAATGGCAATTTGCTCGTTGTAGAATACCTTATTAACGTGCATGGCGCTGATACGGGGATTACACATCATGGCCAAAATGCACTGCATAAGGCAGCGGCAAATGGGCATCTTGATGTGGTTCAATACCTTGTTGAACAATGCCACTTTGATGTTGAATTTCCTGATGAATCAGGCAATATTCCCCTTGATTTAGCTAAAAATAATGGCCATGATCAAGTTGCTAATTATCTTGCTATTTGGGCTCAACCAGTAGCTCCGGCGGCACTTGTAGCAAAAGCTGCTCCAAAAACAGCACCAGCAGTTGCTCAAAGACCTGCGGTTAAACAACCTATTGCACCGGTGACAAAGGCACCTGCAGTTCCTCAAAGGCCCGCAGAACCAAAAAATAATGCGCCAGCAAATCAAAAAGAAGCGAACTGCCAAATTTGCTTTGATTCTAAACAATTGCAAAAACTGAACTGTGGCCACGAATTCTGCGGTGAATGTTTAAATGGTATGCTTGATACTGCAATCCGCGATAAATCAAGCAATGCGCTCAAATGCCCAACACCAAACTGTGCAAAAGCATTTGAACCCAAAGATATAAATACCATTAATAAAGCCAAAGCGGTTCAAATACTCGATATTCAAGCCCGCGAAGCAATGGCAAAAGATAACAATATTAAACATTGCCCAACCCCCGATTGCCCGTATTCATTTGTTAATGATGCCAATAGAGCAGAAACAATTCGCTGCGAACAATGCAGAAAAGAATATTGTTCAAATTGTTTAACTCAACACGCGCAAAAAGTTTCTTGCGAGCAAGCGAAGAAAGATTCTGCCGCAGAAAGAGCAACTCAGCAATGGAAAGATGCCAATACAAAACAATGTCCTCAATGCAAAAAGAATATTCAAAAAGATGGCGGTTGTATGCATATGACCTGTGCACAATGTCATTATGAATTTTGTTGGAACTGCATGAAAAGATGGAATGCATATGAGCATCCAAATTCTTACAGCTGCTATCAAGCACCACAACAACCAGTTAACAATAATGCAATCGTAAACGAGCCATATGTACCCGTTCACACTGAAAATGATTTTGAAGATGGCGATATTGCTTTTGGCGTACCAGCTCAAGCCTTTGCAGTGAATAATAGAAGAGATGATCATAGGCAACCAAATATGAATCGCATGACACAACGTCAGATCCAAAACTTTGGTCCAGTTGATTATGCAATGCGACAAAGAACTTTTAACTTTGGCGCAGTGCCACGTGATTTTAATCGTTTTAGGGCCCTTTTACTCAGAAACCAAATTACACTTATTAGAAGTGAATTTACCCGCGAAGTAAATAACGCAAGAGCAGATTACTTGGTACGTGAGATCACCACATGGTCCATTGGGGTTAATTATCATCCAAGCCAAGAAAATAGAGTTCAAGAATTGGTATTCAATGCATATCTCGAAGCAATGAATAACTAAAATATTTGGAGATACATCCATGTCAGTATTTTTGATAAAAAAGGTTTTCCCTTTAGTGATACTCATATCCGTACCCGTAATAAGTATGGAAAAAGCGGAAAAAATTATTGCCATACAGAAGGCTGCAACTAATCCTCTGCATGAAGCTGCGGCCCAGGGTAATTTGGATAAAATTCGCTTTTTAATTGAAAAATCCGGCATGGATGTAAATGCTACCGATGCAGATAATAATATTGCTTTAGATTTCGCCAAAAAAAATCATCATAATGCAGTTGCCAATTACCTTGTGGCAACAATGAATAAAGTTGAAAAAATAAAAAAAACTGTCGATGAGAATAAAGAATTCATGGAACTCGCAGATCTGTTTGCAAAAGAGCTAAAAGTACTCGATCCTTTACGCATGTGCAATATTTGTTTGGATGAAAAAAGTAGTCCTGAATTTAGCACGCTCGGTTGCAATCATGAATTTTGTACTACATGTTTGGATAAATTTATCAAGACTGCATGCAAGGATCACTCTACCGCTGCGTTGCGCTGCCCCATTGTTGCATGTAAAAAAACAATTGAAAATAAAGATTTTCCAAAAATTACCGACGCACAAAGTATTGCAAAACTTGAAGAGATACAACTGCAAGAATGGATTATAAAACAACCGGGAGCAAAACAGTGCCCAACTCCGGAATGTAAATATGCATTTATTGCTGACGGCAGTAATCAAAAACAAAACATTCAGTGCCCACGATGCAAAGAACATTATTGCTCTCATTGTTTAATAAATCATCCAAAACAGATCTCATGCGAAGATGCTAATCCTGAAAGAGCATCTGATACTTGGAAAAATGCGCATACTAAACCCTGTCCACAATGCAAAGCGCCGATAGAAAAAAACGAGGGTTGTTTGCATATGACATGTCAGGCCTGTCATCATGAATTTTGCTGGGAATGTTTGGTACCCTATAAAGAGATGAAGCATGGCTTCTATAAATGTGAAAAAGTTGCATCTCAAAATTCAACAACTTCAGCAGAGCCCGATTCGCCCGAAGCACTACTAGCTCGCGGAAGGGCGTTTTTAGATGAAGCCGACCGAAGACTCGCTCGCGAAGCGGCGACTCTTGATGAAGGCGACCAAATGCTCGCTCGCGCAGAAGCGGTTATTGCAAGATTGAGAAACCAAACATCTGCAAACAATGTAAACAGACCAGATCAGGACATCGATATTGATGATCATAATGCAAGCATAATAAGCATTATGAATAGAGCGGATCAATTAATTGCTAGACATGAACATCATATTTTTGCTGAGAATCCAACAAATACTATCCGGATCACCGCCCATCCCATCCGATATCTTAAATACGGGTTTATTTTTCGTTTTATGGATTTATCTCAAGATCAACGTAATGCGTGGGCCACCGCAATTGATCAAAGAAATATTGCTCATTTGAATGCTTGGCAGCGCGCAGATATCTGGGAAGAAGAATTACAAATATTAGAAAGTGCTCAAACCCAAATTACCGGCAACAAATAACTCTCTTGATCGCGTTATGGCACGCAATGAACATGAACTTTTTGCAGCAAATCCTAATGATCCTGTGCATTCATTTCCTTTTCGCCACCTTGTCAATGCCGATTTTGTTGGCCGCTTTACGCAGCTTTCTACAGCGCAACGTAATAATTGGAAGATTGCAGTTGGCCAAAGAACAAATGGCATTTTAGACATTCTGGAACGCGCAGACATCTGGGAAGAGGAATTGTCTCGCATAGAAATACAGCAAATAAGGGACGACTCAATAAAACTGTATTTGCTTTAGCTTAAAGTTTTCTTGATACTCGGGTCTGCAAAATAGCAGGACTTTTTTATTCCTATGGCGCAAAGACTAAGCAAAATTCCTTTATATTGATAAAAATATTTCTATTTGTTAAAATTATTGATTTGCAGTTATCTAATCTGATATCTTTCTTTTAGTAGTTATTTTTTTATTATAAAAGGTAGTAGAAATGGTAAAAATAGATAAATTTGCAGTATTTATTCTGGTTTTGCTCACTTTTAATCTTACAAAGCCAGTGGAAATTACTAAACAAACGGACACAAGGTCTGCTGTTGAATTACTTCCTGTTGAACTTCAAACGCAAATTCTACACTATGTAGTCAAGGCCCCCGGAGCAACACAGGAGGAAAAATTAAAAAATGCTACTGCAAATATCCGCAATTTAATCAAAACCAATAGAGCATCTGAAGACCTTTTAAATGATGAGAACATCACCACATATCTTATTAACGAATTAGCACGATATACACACTCGAATCAGCCTTTAGCTGCCATAGCTTTAGGGACCATTGGCGCACGAAACTGGTTTACCGACTACGCTAAAAACGAAGCCAATTTATCAAAAATCGCAGAAATCTTACGGAATATAGCCTCGAAGTGTCAATTACATAAGGGAGATTTGGACATTGTCGAATTCATTTGTACGTATGCACCAAATGCAGTTAATATTATTGCAAACTCTGAGAAAAAAACTGCCTTGATATTTGCCGCAGAGCGTGGTCATACTGCCATTGTAAAAAAATTATTACAAGCTTCTACTCTTTCAGTTAATTTTCAAAGCAACAATGGAAATACTGCATTGATCTCCGCAGCAAAAGCAGGCCATACTGCTATCGTCCAACAATTATTGGCAGTTAAAGGTATTAATGTTAACACAAGAAACAAACAGCAGCAAAATGCATTATTCTTTGCAGCAACAGCTAATAAAACTGAAATCATGGAGAACTTATTAGCAGTCCCAGGCGTTAATGTTAATATACAAAATGAATTATCGGGAAATACTCTCTTAATGGTGACGGCGCGCAATGGCAATGTTCAAATTGTAAAAAAATTATTAAAAAATCCCAGCGTCAAAGTAAATTTGAAAAATATAATTGGGGAGACTGCATTAGGAAGTGCAGAACAATCGAATGCTGCGAACAAAGAAACTATTATTGAGCTTTTAAAGAAAAATGGCGCCAAATAAGAAATAATGAGCAGATTTTAAGAGCCACAAGCGCAGGCCCTTTTTTTATTCCTGCGGCGCAAACACCAAGGTAAATTCTTTGGCAATCACTATCAACTCCCCTCACTTATCTATCGGCAATATCTTCCGTTCTTACTTATATTTTCTACTTTGGAAAATTTTCAAATAGAATTTTTATTCGAAGGTATGGGCATTTATTGTATTGCCATAATCCGCAATTTGAGCTACTTTTGACAGTAAGTATGTTACTTACTTATTTATTCTATCTGGAGGATTTTCATGAAAAATATAATCTTTCTACTGCTTAGTTGCTGTGCATTCAATCTTAGGGTTTGCGCAGATGAAAAACAAGGTTATTCACACTTTACTGGTTCGGCCTCAATGCTTACCGAATTTGACCGCGAGCATATGTCCAAAATGAAGGAGCAAGTTTCTCAGTTTTGTGAAAATGTATTAGTAGAGGGATATTGGGCCTCATCGGCAAACCTCGAAGATGATTTTTATCATGGCGCCTATCCTTTTCCCATAGCACATGAACTATCATGGCCGGGGCAACAGCAGTTTCTTGCAAAATTAGCGCAACTTGAAAAATCAAACAATGTAGAAAAGAAGCTGATACGAGGATTTACCTTTTCACGATTAGGCTATGAAGGATGGGATGGTAATTTATATAGTTGCAGCGAATATTGGTACAAAGATGGTTCGCGCAGTATAGTCTGGACCGATGCATTTGGACCTTTTTATGTCGCTCAACGGAATGTAAAACCATCACGTGAATTTTATAATTTTGTTATGAATATCTCTCTTTAAACTGAAGGTTTTTATGAAAAAACAGATCATATCACTAGTTTTATCTATCATACTCATAGCCATGCCTTTAGATATAGTTGGCCAGATTTTAAATTCACAAAACCAACCGGCTGCTAGCGGGGATGAATTTACCTCATGGCAACCCAACCCATCATTAATACCTTTGTTGGATAGATTTTATGCAGATGCTTCTCAGACTGATTATACCTATCAGTTAAATGCTAACTTTTTTTGTTCATTGTATCAAAGCGTTAGCTCACATGCGTGGAAATCTGAAGAAGAGAAGCTTGAGGCACAACGCTTATACAAATATATAGCAATATATCTTCATTATGCGTTCGACTTGTTACAAAAGCGAAAAGATTTAGTACAACGCTACCTTTCCGTTTGGAAAGAGGCAACGGGCCAAGAATTCACTGAAGATGATTTTTGGCAGTATTGTAGCACTGACGATGAATCAGTGTTTACGCCTGAAGCAAAACTTTTGAATTTCTTTCTTACCGATATCATTGTCGAACAAGAAATTGAGAAATATGTTGAATCATCGTTAAAGTCATTGTATCAAGAATAATAAAAGAGTTTGAACCGCTGCAGATTCTCTCTCATTCCTACGGCGCAAAGACTAAGCTAAACTCTTTGGCGATCACTATCAAATCTTCTTTAATCTCATCGGTGATGTCTGCTGTCTGCTCAATCACATCGTAGACTGGCCGATAGAGCGATTTGGTGAAACTGACAAATTGTGTAGCAAATGAATGCACCTGCTTTACGGCAATCGCATCTAAGAAATTCTCTTTTAATAAAAATAACATTAATGCCTGATCCACAAAAGAATACGTGGTATATTGCGGCTGCTTGAGCAATTCAATAATTCGCGCGCCACGGGCCAATTTGCGCTGCGAGACTTCATCAAGTTCTGTGCCAAATTGCGCAAAATCGAGAAGCTCATGATACTGCGCTAATTCTAGCCGCAATGCTTTGGTCATTTTTTTAATTGCATTCGTTTGCGCTGCACCGCCAACACGCGATACTGATAATTCAACGTTCACTGCCGGGCGCACCCCTTCATTGAATAAAGTGGTGTCCAAAAAAATTTGACCATCGGTAATTGAAATGAGATTAGTTGGAATGTAGGCAGTAATATCATCACTTTGAATTTGCACAATCGGTAATGCAGTAATGGAGCCACCGACTGCCAATTTTCCTGCGCGTTCTAACAAACGGGAATGCAAATAGAATACATCGCCCGGGTACGCTTCGCGACCTGGTGCACGGCGCAAAAGCAACGACATTTCTCGGTAGGCAATTGCATGATTGGAAAGATCGTCGTAAATAATTAATACATCTTTTTGCTGGTCCCTAAAAAATTCGGCAATCGTGCAGGCCGCATAGGGGGCAAGATAAGCGTTTAATACCGTTTCACTTGAATCGGCACTCACCACTACCGTGTAATCAAGCGCACCCTTTTCTTCTAATTCTTGCACAATGCGAGCCAAATTTGCCTGCCGTTGCGCGATAGAAACATAGATGCAAATAACATTTTTATCTTTTTGATGCACAATAGTATCTAAAACAATAGACGTTTTACCGGCATTTCTGTTACCGATAATAAGTTCTCGCTGCCCTTTACCAATCGGTTCGAGCGCATCAATCACCAGTATGCCTGTTTCTAATGATTCATTAACCGGGCTCCGCTGCGTAATACCGGCAATAGGCTCCTCAACGGCACGATATTCTGTTGCATTAATTTTTCCCAGCGCATCTATTGGCTTGCCCAATGCATTCACTACGCGGCCAAGCAACTGATTGCTCACCGGCACCCGAAACACATTATTGGTACGTTTTGCCACTTCCAATTCCGTAACGGGAATACTGCTATCGAGCAAAAATATTGCTACAGAATCTTCATCCAAATTAAAAATAATGCCGCTATTGCCCGATTCAAATTGTATAAGTTCGCCATATTTTGCATTATTTAAGCCATGAACAAAACAGATGTTATCGCCCACTTTTATAACCAGGCCGATTTCTTCGAGCTTCTGATCTGAAAGCCCTTGTAATGCTTTTTCAAACAGCGAAACCAGATCAGTAGTCTTAATATCCATATTTTTAATCCTTGTGATCGTTGATCAAAGCCTGAATCCTGGCAAGCTGTTGCTTGACCGAATATTCCCAAAGATGCTCACCACTTTGCATCCGAATACCGGCTATTAAATTTTTATCCAGTTTCATCTGGCACACGATAGTATGATGAGTTTTATCATTAAGGAAATCAGTAATCGTTTTTTGTTGTAAAGAGCCCAACTCGGGACAACTTGAAATGGTAAATAGTTCAATACCCTGACGACTTTGATAAATTTCTACGATCTGCTTTAATACATCAGCTATTAAATAACTTCTTTTTTGTTTGACCAGCAGCTGTATCAATTGTTTAAATTCAGACGGCAACGCAAAACGGGAAATTAAACAATCTTCCAGTGCATTGACTTTTAATCGTGGATCTAAAAGCGGCACCTTAAGCAGAGAGAATAATTCTGCATGGTTAGAAAAATAGGAAATTGAAGCATTAATTTTTTCTATATATTCGGGCAGCAGAGAAAATAAATTCAAAAAGGCTTGCGCGTATCTTTTTGCAAGAAAGAATCGTGAATCCATAATTATTTTCTTTCCAAGCCGGTAATGAGTTTATCAAGATAGGTTTGGGCCCACATTTTGTTTGTTTCTTGCGCAAAAAAATTGTTTACCTCGTCAAGAGCATCGGTAATCTTTTGCCGTGTAGCCTGCCGCTTTGCAATTTCTTTATTTTTACTAACCACCCGTGCAACTGCATGATCCATATATCGGTGATATTCACCGTGCTTTTTAACATTCTCCAAGCGCACTTTTAATGTCCATTCATCGATTTTTTCTTTTAAGAGTGATGCATGATTCTCTTGTTTTTGTAATTTCTTTTCAAGGTTGGCTGATTTCCCCCGCAAAAAAAGCTCCTGCTCTTCTAGTCCTTTGATGAGCATCTCTTTTTGGGTAATTTTTTCGTCGATTGAATTCTTAAAATATTTCTGAAATATAAAAGCGCCTATTCCTGCCAGAACCCCGAAATTTAAGAGTCGAAAAAAAATGGTTAATGAACTACTTACCATGACCCACCTTTTGTAAAAGAGCGTCAGCGATAAAGGGAGCAATATCCTCGATCCTACTTTTTTCGATTGTTGGAATAACAATTGATGGGATAACTGGCCCGCCGATCAAGGGTTCTTCTTTAAAAGAAGGACGATGGTGCAAAAAGTAATCCCGCGCCCGGCGCCAGTGCTCTTGCAAATTTTGCTCATTGCGTTCAACCTGCATTTGCCCCGACTGCACAGATCGCACTAATGATTCTTGCAACGTATCTTGCGTGGCAATTTCGTGATATGCCTGTTTAAAAAAGAAATATTTTATAGCAACGTATGCAATGAAAAAATGAAATGCCTGCACAATCAACGTGCTATTAATAATTGACATGAGGCCAACCCTCTGCCCAGATGGTTTTAGAATTTAGTGGCAATATAAATCAAACCACCGGCAATCAGTAATACATAAATTGCCAATGTTTCAATAATACCCATACTGGCAAACATAACTTGCCTGATTTTATTTGCGCTTTCAGGATATTTGCCGATATTTTCACATGCTTTCATGCCTATGGCACCTTGCCCAAGAGCAGGCCCTAAAACACCAAAACCAATAGCAATTGCCGCACCAAAACAAGCAGCAGCCTTTGCATAAAAAATACCTTCAACCATGCTTAATTGCCTTTCTTTTAATAATCATTAAAAGTTATAGTTTATTTAATAACATAACGCATATTTTATTTAATTCTAGCTAGCATGGCCTTTTTTTTACAAGAATGTATGCATAAACTGATGGTCATACCTATTATTAATTTCTAATAAAGTAATTTCATAGAAAATGTTAAAAATAAATTATTTATTTTATTTAAAAAGCTTACAAAAGGGCCTTAATTTGTCAGAATCGTTGAAATACTATAGGCTGATTTTGTTGTCTCAACCTTTAATTTGAATGAAAATTATTGTTATGAATACAGCAAAGCAGACAGTGCTTCCCTTGCTTATTTTTTCTTTTTTTCTTCTTTCTAACTACGCATCTGCAAAAAATGTGGTTGCACCCGAAACTATAGTGAATGATATTTGCTTTCAACCTCGCGATAGTTTTGATGATCTTTTAGCTTACGTTGACAATGATATTGGTGTGAATAATCTGATCTCCAACTCAACTATTCAAAAAGAGGTCCGCCAAACAACAAAACCGGAGGTTATAACCTTACTCGATACAATTGGCTTTTTTGGTCTTTTACAACAGAACTTTTTTTTACGCACTAATAACCTTAAAACTCGCTCATTATTAGATTATCCCGAATTTACGCCATTTTCCCAAAGAGAAAAGCGAGCAGTTTACGTTGATCTATTTTACAATCAAACCTCACGTCTCTTTTTTGATCGCAATAGTAGTAATATTTGTAGTTATCTTGCCGTATCTCAACCGGGCTTTATATCCGCAATAGAAAATATCATAGAAAACTCGATGCCACTTTTGCCTGAAGGTGTTACTATTGATGCAGATGCGATTCTTCGTCTTTTGAGTTTATTTCAAACGTTTACGGTGCAAGAAAGAAGACTTGGCCTTATGCTGGGCGGCCAATTCTCATGGAATAGATGGCATTTTAATATATATGCTCCTTGGTATTATCTTGAACGTAACCATTTTGTTGATCAAAATATTCAAAATAATATTGAAGACTTAGTGGCTGACATTATTGAAGATACCACCGGCAAATCGCAGCTCACGTCTGAAGAAATGGCGCTCGCTGAAAAACGTAAAAATGAATTTATTGATAATCACTTAATCTGTGACAAATTCGGCATTGGCGATACACGTATTTACGCTGATTATCCAATTATTAAAAAGCACAAAATGTGGACACGCGTTGGCTTTCTGGCAACCATTCCCACCGCATTTGCATTTAAAAAAGGATTACGCGGCACCTCATTGTCTCGAGCGATAAACCGCCCGACCCTTGATTTGGTTGCCTTGGTAGAAGGAGTCACCGCGCCGGTTAAATCAGTAAGCCAACAAGCATTTGATTTTGGCCTTGCCGCTCTTGATAATTTGGGCGCCATGATACTCGAAGCGCCACTAGGCAATGGGGGCCATTTTGGCATTGGCTTGTTTGGCAGAAACCGGTCGCCGTTGAGCAACTTTATCAAATTTGATTGGGCCCGCCGCATCGTTATGCGGAGCTTTATCTCATTAGAATATCAGTTTGCGGCAACTGAATGGCGCAGCTTTAGAGTGCCGGTAAATGAAGCACTTTTTAATGCGCGCAATTTAACTGAAACTGACGATCCGCTTATAGTAAACAGTAATTTTGATTTTATTGTTGCCCAGCTTACCGATCGCCTGTTTCCTATTGCACTGCAAACACGCGTAAATCCGGGAGTGATATTCCGTTGGACTTCACACATGTGTTATGAAGGAGATACCTGCGGTTTTACTCTGGGGACCGACACCTATGTCCGCAATAAAGAAAAATTTAGTAGCATTGATACTAATCCGGCAGTGAAACGAATAATTGATGAAGCCAATGCGCGCTCGCCATTCGCGTATCAAGCAAAAATGGTTGGCTCAGTGTTTTTTAAGGTTGAGAAGCCGGACAAACTGTTCACTATCTCACTTATTGGCGACTACACCTATATGAATAAAGGAATTGGCTCTGACTTCACGCTCGCGCTCAATGTTGATTGCGCATTCTAGAAAACTATGCGAAAGGAATTTTTATGAAAAAATTGGTATTACTTTTTATTTTATTTACAGGCTCTGCTTTAAAATGCGATATTGCCACACGTGATTATCCACCAATTATTTTAACAAGCCCTAAACTTAAATTGGTTGATGGCAAATCCTGGGCCATGGATGGAAGACAGTTTAAAAAAACAATGAAGTTTCGTTTAGATGTTAATAAACGCCGTTTTGGTGAAAAAATAGCGAATAATGAATTCGTTGGCTTCTACATCTTTGAGGATGAAAAATATAGCCTCGCGCAACTCATTGAATTAGAAGAACAACTGATGGCAAGCAACAGCATAAGCGATCGAGAAAAGCATGCAAGATTACGCCCACTCTTGCGCGCCATTATGGAAGAATTTATTAAATTATCACAGCCATTCTTAGAAGATGCACGCGGCGCAAAAGCAGAAATGCTCGCGCTCATTACAGAGTGGGCAACAAAAGCACATAGGCTTGAAAGTTATCTGCTTGCATGGGGACGCAGCAGGGAAGGTGAAGAAGCCGAGGTAATTTATACGAACATCAAAACATTTGCAGCGTTTGATCAATTTCTCACCGACTTGGTCTATTTCTTGGAAACACTCATGCGCAGCTGCCCTATAGCAACACAGCAATTTAAAGATTTGCTTAAAAAAGAACAAGAACAGGCGCAATCGCATAAATAATGGCAGAAACCCTTCGATACGAAAATCTTACGATTTTCTACTCAGGGCGAGCGGATCGGGTTCCGTTCGTGCTGAGCTTGTCGAAGCATTGCAGCGAGCGTATCGTACCATACTTCTAAGTCTTAAAAAAAAGATCATATGGCAGATTTGCAACAATTAAAAGGCACAGTTGACCGTTTTTTATTCCAAAATAGTGAAAACGGTTATGCAGTATTTTATGTTCTGCTCGATAATGAAACGCAGGTAGTAGCCCGCGGCTACTTACCCAGCATTCAAGCGGGCCAAGAAGTAGTGTTACAAGGAAGCTGGATTGTGCATCCAAAATTCGGCAAACAATTTGACGTTGCGCAATGCGTTACCCAAGTGCCAACTTCGGTTGTTGGGCTCAAAAAATATCTTGGTTCAGGGCTGATAAAAGGCATTGGCCCCGTGTATGCGGAAAAATTAGTCTCTCATTTTGGCGCCACGGTTTTGGATGTCATTGATTCTGATCCTGCTCGTTTGCATGAAGTGCCGGGCATTGGCCATAAGCGTATTGAGCAGATTATTAGTGCATGGCGCGACCAAAAAGAGATCTCCAATGTGATGATCTATTTGCAAGAAAAAGGAATTTCTGCTGCTTACGCGGCTAAAATTTACAAGCAATATGGCCAGAATTCCATCGCTACCATTACCGAAAATCCCTATCGATTAGCCGATGATATTTGGGGCGTGGGATTTAAAATGGCCGATCAGCTGGCCAAGGCAATCGGCATTTGCCCTGAATCACCTAAACGCATTAAAGCGGGATTACTTTTTGCCATCACCAATAACCTCGCGCAAGGACATTTGTATGTTGAGCTTGATGCCCTCAAAGAACAAACAACAGAGTTGCTCGCGGTAGAAAATAATGCTGAATCCCTGCTAAAAAACGCACTGCATGATCTGTATAATGAACAAAGAATTAAATTAATTTCTCATAAAGATCATCATTATATTACGCTAACGCAATATTATATGAGTGAAAAAGGAATCGCGCAAAAACTGCAGAAATTATTGAGCTACCAACCCCTGCATAGTTTAGACATCAATGCCATTTATCACACACTTCGCGCCGCAGCTGCACAGGAAATAGTGCTCAATGATGATCAGCAAAGAGCTATACTCGCATGCCTGCAAAATAAAGTAACAATAATAACCGGCGGCCCGGGAACGGGTAAAACCACGGTTATAAAAAAATTGCTCCAGATTCTTGATGAAAATAAACTTTCTTATCGGCTTGCCGCGCCAACCGGACGCGCTGCTAAACGCATCACGCAAAGTACTGGAAAAATTGCACTTACAATCCATCGTCTTTTAGAGTTCGATGTAGCAACACGGGGATTTTCACGCAACGAACAAAATGCGCTTCAATTGGATTTTTTAATTGTTGATGAAGCATCAATGATCGATGTCTTTCTTGCCCATTCATTATTAAAAGCATTGCCCTTCAGCGCCCATCTTGTTTTGATTGGCGATATCGATCAACTTCCTTCCGTGGGTGCGGGAAACTTTTTAAATGATCTTATTGCCAGCACCAAAGTTGCTACTATCCGGTTAACAGAAATTTTTCGTCAAGCACAAGATAGTTTGATTATCTTAAATGCCCACCGCGTTAATAATGGGGAATTTCCTCTTTCTTTTTTACCCGACGCAAAAAGAGATTTTGTTTTCATTAAAGAGGATGACCCACAAAATGTACATCACCATCTGAATGAAATTTTACTCAAGCAGCTGCCCCGTTGGAACATTAGCACTCAAGATTGCATGGTATTGGTGCCCATGAATCGCGGCATAGTAGGAACCCAACAATTAAATAGCTATTTACAGCCAATTCTTAATAAAACCGCCGATCAAAAGCAGCTTATACATGGAATCTACCGCTATACCATTGGCGATCGCGTGATGCAAATTCGCAATAATTATGACAAAATTGTTTTTAATGGCGATGTTGGCACCATCACCGATATAAATATTTCTGATAAGATCATATTTGTGCAATTTTATGAGCGGGTTGTTGAATATGAACAATCCGAACTAGATGAACTGGTACTGGCTTATGCAATTTCAATTCACAAAAGTCAGGGCTCGGAATATCCTGCGGTAATCATACCGATTTTTATGCAACATTTTACATTGTTACAACGCAACCTACTTTACACCGCTATCACTCGCGCGAAAAAATTATGTATTCTTATTGGGCAACCGAAGGCGATTGGCATGGCCGTGAAAAACAAGAAAAGCCTTGAACGTATTACTTTTTTATCTGAATTCCTGGTCAATAATTTAGAAGCACGATAACAATGATAAAATTCACCAATATTCTGTATTTGCTCTGTCTTTCATCATCAATATGTACCGCCTGGATATTTAATGCATCACCCGAAAAAAAATCTTTTGTAATGATGCTGGAAGTGGCCGGCGATAATCTCCATACCGGCAGGACTCTCGGTGAATGCTTTGAAAATAGTTTTTGTTTGGAACTGTCGCAACAAATTAAACAACTATTGGAACAGAAAAGATCGGACATAAAGTGTGTGATCAACAGGGCGCCCGGGCAAAGCCTTGCACCCTTGGCAAATCAAAACTATGCCAATAAATTAAACGTTGATCTTTATGTGAGCATAAACGCATTTTATGTACGCGAAAAAGAAATGTCTATCGCTCTCTATCAATTCTCCTATCAGGATCCATTTATTTTAAAAGAAAATTCGTTGAGTTTTTATCCCTATGATAAACTCTATCTTCTTAATGAATCGGTCACCAAAGAATGGGGCCAGACCATCAAAAAGCAATTAGCAGCTGCCACCGATTTAAAAATAAAAGGGCCATACTCGATGCCTTTTAAACCGTTAATTGGCATAAAGGCGCCAGCTTTGGCATTTGAAATCGGAGTAACCGATACGCTAAATATTCAAGAATTAGCCAAAATTATGGGCAATGCCTTGGCAGCACTCCGTGAGCAATAACCATGAAAATAAAAGAAATCGTATACTCGTCCGGATTCATGATTGTGGCAGCGCTTTTATTTTTTGCCTACCAAAAACAGTACATTATTTTTAACATTCCTAATTCAATCAGTATTCCCATCGTTAGCGCTGAAAAAAAACAGGTAGACTTTTTCTTTTATCAAGAAGAAAAGATTCACCGCGAAACACAAACAGTCGTTTTTACCGATATTCCTGAACAGAATATACATCTTGTTATTAGTAGATGGCTTGAAATCGCTTTTGATGAAAAAATAGTATCAAAAAAAATTACCCTTCAATCGGCAATTCTGAGCTATGATTCAAAAGAATTATATCTTTCATTTGATTCTCTTTTATGGCACAAAGAATCGAATACTTTTTATAAATGGTCCATCATTGAAGGCATCTTAAAAACAATAAAAAACCTTGGTTTTGGTATAACCAAGGTTCACTTTTTAACCAACCATCAAATAATGCAAGACCATCATTTGGATTTTACCAATCCTTGGCCCATTGATGGATTTATGGATTCACCTTAACTAACAACTTTTGGTTTCTGGACAGCCGCAGCTTTTGCAGCCACACATTGCTGTTGTTCTTGCTGCTTGTCTTTCTCAGTTGATGGGCATGTACATGGCGTACATTTGCACGGCGCTTGACACTGAGTGCAACAGGCAGTCACTTTTTTTTGCTCCTGGGCAACGCACGTCGCTTCTGCGGCATTTAATAGCGCACTCGCCGATGACAATAGGCCCAGAAAAATCATTATTTTTAACATCGCAACTCCTTGAAATATATAATTAAAATCTCCTTTTTTTTACTATGCGGTTATTATTCTGTCAAATAAAAAAAAATTGTATTTTTATCAAAATACAAAATATGAGCGCACGAATGCCAAACCCATTCTCTATTCTAACTGTTGCCATTTTCTCATTAAACTGGTTACATTACCAGTACACAGTATTTTTTAAAAAAAAGGAGCTTTAACTATGAATTCTCCCCATATATCACACAAAGCAAAAGGCGCATTTTTAATGACCGCCGGCATCATCTTATTCTTATACGTTACTAAAATTATTACCGCAAGCTTGGAAATGATAATTTTACTCGCCTCAATTTTGATGATCATCTATGGTTTTATAGAAATGGGTGGCTACAACAAGCTTATGCAGCTCTTTAATAAAAAATAGTAGCAGGGCTCGCAAGAGCCCTTTTTTAATGAAAAAGGTTTCCCATGAAAAAAATTATATTTCTTCTCATCGTGGCATCCAATTTGGGCGGCATGGACAATGACAAAGTAGTAAATGAAGAAAAGGCTCCATTTAAAATTCCGGCAACTATCCCTATTGAGGTTCAAGAAGCACAAAAACGTTTGATAGAACAACTTAAAGAGGTTGTCGTCTTAAAGAAACTAAATCTCGAAACTCAAATAATCGTGGCAAAAGAACTGATCCAAGCACCACCTAAAAAATACCCAAAACCGATCTTACAACCGGCTAAAAAAAGTCCGGCGCAAAAGTCCACATCTGTTGTTTCCCAAGAATTAGATGATCTTCTGAAAGAACTTGAAGCATCTGCACCTAAAAAATCAGCCCCTGTTCACGACCCAGTTATAACCACATTAGGCGAACTTGAGCTATTAACCGCGCAAGCCTCTTTAATTGCTGAAGGCTTTGGAACTTCCCAGGAAATAGATAAAAAAACACTTCTTGGTCTTATTAAAGAATTGAATAAGAAATCTGATTCACTGGCAAATTTGGTGCCAACATATACACCATCTTTTGCACGACCAGCAACCGCTCTCAGGAGATTGGATTCATTTGTTAAAACTATGCAAGAGACAAATGCTTCTTGGGCAGAAAGAAATACTACTCTGCAACATTTAAGCTCTTTAATCTCTATAAAACAAGTATTAATTCATTGGGTGAAACACTCGAACAATTTAAGCAGTCGTAAAAAAGTTAATTTATTTCTTTTTTGCGCTCTATGCTTCCGGAATTGGTAACAACCACTCGAACCGGATAGGCAATCTGAATGTCATGTTCATGCAACCGCTTAACTATTGCCAAGCGGACATCACTAGCTATATCCCACATGTCGGCAGTATGATTTGAGCTCATATAGCCGCGCACTAAAAACACATAGCCCAGATCGCTAAAATTTTCCAACCGAACCACCGGCCGTGGATTCTTCAAAATAACACGACTTTCATCGAGCACACGTAAAAGCAATTCCCGCACATGTGCCGGATCAGCCTTATACGGGATTGTAACCATAATGTCATCAAAGGCGATGAAAGAACGGGCATGGTTCCAATTAGCAACCGATTGCGTGGTTATTTGGAGGTTAGGAATAAGTACCGTGGTGCTATTTTTGCGCCTTATTTCAACCGACCGCGGTGTAATGCGGCGAACAAAACCATTTACGTTGTCATTTAAAAAAATATAATCGCCGACTTTTACCGGTCTTTGTACAATAATAATAAAATACGCTATAAGGTCGGCTACCGGATCCTTGATCACCCAACCAATAGCAAGTATTAATCCTCCCAGGAGCCACCAAACAACATCTCCCAGATTTGCCGCATGGAATCCTAAAATTGTTGCCGTAATAATGATAAGATACCGGCTCAGCGTTGCAATAGTATTTTGAACGCCTGAATCGACGAGTAAAATGTCAAAAATCCGGCCCAAAACAAACCGATTAATTGCAAAGGCAATCATCGATCCTGCAATCAAGAAACCTATAATCTTAAAAAGAGTATAAAGTGAAATAGGCGAACTGGTATTCTCAAGAAGAAATGGCGTTTTTATCCAGACCATCACATCCGACCATTTTTGCACTTTGAGCAGCACTTCCGGGCCATGCCAGATGCGAGCCGCTATTAACAAACCAACAAAAATAAAGATGGCAAAAATCAGAACTACCAGAAGCCCATACCATGTTTTTGCATACGGGAAACGGTCGCGGGCAATTTCATCATCTGTATCAAAATAAAAAAATATACCCGAAGAAATTCGTTTGATCCATTCATGGATCCACAAAAGTAATTGCAACAGAATCGCCGTATACAAAAGACGTTTTAGAATATAGAGCACCAATCTGCCGTAGCCCACATACGGATTACTCATTACAATAACGGCAATCAAAAAGAATTGCAGCAAATAGTAATAGGTATCAATCAGATCGTAGAGCGCTTTACCAAAATCTGTTTTTACCGAGATTAAACTTAAGATCTGGTCTTTTGAAAGCAGCAAAATAGCCGATATTTGGAAAATAATAAAATTAATCGTAAGCAACAACGTAGGGAGTTCTGATTTATGATAATTTCCTAAGATAAATGCTTCTCTAAAGCAGACAATCGCTATCGTTGCGTAGAGCAGCGTTGATACCACTAGAACAAAGCGATCTTGATAATCTTTATTGAGTAAACAATAATCATGAGTTTCATTAAAATAGACCAGATATTTCATGAATCTATTGGCAAGATACATAAGATAGGGAATTGAAAGAAGATAAAAAAGAATATACGGGAACGGATCCAAACAGCGACTACCAACTAAAAATATAACTATCGTAAGCCAAATAAAAATACTTACCATATGCTTAGCAATAAAACCAAGAATCACTGCGATCAGAGCACCGGCCCACCGGATACCCGCTGGCGCGGCGTGAATCGAAACGAGATTTTGGGTGACCATGGGAAGCGATAATTTAATGAAAAATAAAATGGCCAATAACACCAAAAATTTTACAAAAAAATGATAGAAGTTACTCAACGGTGAAAATTGATCTTTAATCGTATTCCACAATGAACTGAAATTGAGCAATCCAATATAGGTAACAACATCTTTAATAAAAGATTGTGCATCAGGGATACTGTTTTTTATGCCATCCCATGATATAGCATGCGCCGGACGTCCCCAGGGCGTTATAGTACCGAGCTCTACGATAATAAAATCAATATGTTTACCCGCATTACTGATCTTTGAAATAATATCGGTATAAACACCGGTTAATTTACCCAGTAGGTCAATCTGCTCTTCTATTTTTGATTGGGCATGCTTGAGCAGCGCAACATACTGCTCATACTCTACAGAAGCAGTTTTAAATAGTGAATTTTTTTCTTGCTCAACCGTCTGGAGCTTTGCGGTTAAATTTTCTAAAGCTTTCTTTTGTGTAGTAATCATCGACGAAACATTATTTAATCGTTCTTTATACAAAGCAAGGTTTGTTTTGTTTTCATCTTTTTGAATCTGGTATTTTTTTATTTCGGCACTGAGCGTCTCTTCGGTGTTAAACAACGAATTGCTTATTTTGAAAAAGGAATCTTTTACGCCGATACGCAACGCTTCATCGCGCAACCGCTCATCCTCTAAAGAATTATATGCTTCCAATAGCTCTTTTTTCCGCTTAATACCAAGCACCTCATCGTTAAGCATACCCACTTTTGCCAGTGCCAAATAACTGTTAATCGTCCTTTTTGGTTCTTTAGACCATTCATCTAATTCAGTGCCCAAAGGAATATTGAAGCGTTTGCTCAGAGCATCAAGCTCTTTTTCTTTTTCTTTTAACTCGAGATTAATTTTTTCAATCTCTTTTTGGTACGCTTCTTTAGCCGGACGTGCTTGCTGTTTCTTTTTATCAAGTTCTTCAAGTGCCAGCGCAACATCCGCTTCATTAATTTTTGTCAGCGGTTTAATAGTTTGAAGAATTCCTTTGAGTTCATCCAACTGTTTTTTTGCAGTAAACAATTCAGTCTGCGCTATGGTATGCTTCAGTTCAATTTCATTAATTTTCATCGCGTCCGCTGCACGGCGATCGTTAAAAGCTTGCTCTTTGAGCGTATCCAATTCAGCTTTTTGGCGGGCAGATAAACCGGGTTCCGGCTCTTTTTTCTCTTTGCTTACTTGAAACGCATCGATGGTCGCCTGAGCGGCCCGCTTTCTGGTTTGCAACTCAGAAAGCGCATTGGCTTCTTGCTCGCTCAAAGCGGTAATATCTTTTTCACGTTCTCTTATTTTTTCGTAAATCGGCAAAAGGTCTTCATCAAATGAATAGCTTGATTTACCTAAAAATGTTTGGCCCAATTTTACAAATTCCGGATCGGCAAGATATTCCTGATCCTGCTTATTCAGCTTGTCTATATTTCCTATTACTTTGGCCCTTGCTTCTTTTAAATCATTATTCGCCTGTAATCTTTCCAGTTCCAGCTGTATTTTTTGCCTAATAAATTGCTCGCTATCAGGATTCATACGCGCCAGTTGTTCATTAGAATCAATATCATTTTTAAGTTGTTCAACAGTTGCACTTATGGCATTATTAAACTCTTTATCCGTGGCAACCATGGCAGCACGTTCTTTCTTGCGCGCAGCAAGACGCTCTTGGCGTTCTTCAACAATGGTTGGGAAAAGTTTACCACTGGCCGGCAATAACTTTTTGCTCGTTTCTTCTACCAGCGCTCCCCCAAAACTGAGTTGCGCGGTCAAAATGCCAAGGATTAAAAAAATATTTTTTTTCACTGTGTTCATAACATCAACCTATCGGTATCTAAAAAATGAATGGTCTTAAATGAGTGTGCCAGGGGGTGTACCCGCAGGCAGCACCGTATCCATTCATGCAATACGGGTTTTATGTTTAAATGTATTGACTTATTCATAATAGTGTCAATAGATTCTCTTGCAAGAAAATAATAATACGGCTTTTGAAAATGTGGCTCATCAGGATGCATACCCAGCAAAATAAGCAGTTTAAAGAGAAAAACAACCTTAAATAACGAGCTTTGATCAGTGCTACTATATTTAAATAATAAAAGAAGAAGCTCAAATATTTCCGTATTACTGCTGCCAAATGGCACAGAAAAATAACAGACTTCCAGAACATGATGGAGAAATAAAATGTCATCCTGCGCAATCGCTATGGGCACATCAATCAAGTCACACTCTTGAAGCAGATTTAAATGTCCTTTTTGTTGCCGATAATAAGCAAGAAGCGCACCGCATGCGATAGCATCAGAAGGAGAAATAGCTTCAATTTTGCCCAAATCCTCATCGAGGATAATCATTTTCATCTTTTTTGAGAAAAAAGTTTTTAATACAATGCCATTTTTTTTATTCACGTAATCCACCTCACTATTGAGCTCTCATCTAATCCTACTTATCATTCTTCTATTTCGCTACAAAATTTTTACTGTTTTATGGCATCCCTTGATTTGGCTAGATCGATTTCCATAGATTTAAGGGGAGCCATTTACTCAGGAAGGTAAAATGATGAAAAATATGATAAAAAAAATCACTTCACTTGGTGTCGCATTATTAGTTCTCTTTTCGTGTTCTCTTTCTGCGTACTATAAAAAACCTCGGCTTACCGTGATCATGGTGGTTGACCAGTTCGCCTACAACTACATTCGGCAAATGTCCCCCTATTTAAAGCATGGCATTAAATATTTGATGCAACAGGGTATCGTTTATGAAAATGCCCTTTTCCCTCACGCAACTCCCTCAACCGGACCGGGCCATGCAGGGCTCAATACCGGCATTACGGCAGATTATCATGGCATTGTGGGCAACTTTTTTTGCAATCCTTCTTCGGGGCAAAAAATGTCATGCGATGATGATGACGTTAAAACATGCGCAGTAATCAACCCTAAAGGCGGCATGTATGAATATGGCAAGGGGCCCGTTAACATTATGGTTGACGGTATCACCGATCAATTCGTGTTGAGCTCTCAGCCTGGCGCAGCGCGCACCTCGCTATCAATTTCAATTAAAAGTAGAGCTGCCATATGCACCGCAAATAAAATGGGCAAGGCGATATGGTTTGATACTAAAACCGGTCTATTCACCTCAAGCAAGTATTATTATGACCAGCTGCCTTCTTGGCTCACGCAATTTAATCGGCAAAAAGGCGTGAATAGGCTTTCTTGCATATCATGGCCACTTTTTTATCCCCGTAATTCAGCAGCCTATAATTTTAAAGAAATTGATAATTATACCTACAGCTCACACGCTCCTATCGCCGGCAAAACACTTTCAATTGTCAATGCTGAAAATGGCTTTGCTCTTTTTGAACATACGCCTGCCGCAAATCAACTGCTCTTTGATTTGGCTGCGCGCGCCATTCAAACCCATATCACTCGCACTTCATGCCAAGAAATGATGTTGTGGGTCTGCTTGAGCCCGCTCGATTTTGTAGGGCACGATTACGGCCCGCAAAGCCGTGAGGCAATTGATATGATCTATCATCTTGATTGTCAGATTGCGCAATTTATGGATAAAGTTGCCGATTATTTAAAAAGGACCGACGTTTTATACGTCTTAACGGCGGACCACGGCGTGAGCCCTATTCCAGAATTGCTTAATAAGGAAGGATATCCTGATGCGTGCCGTATCGATTACACAAAAATAATTCAAGAACTCAATGGCTTTATCCATCAAAAGTTTGGCGTTAATGATCTGGCTTGTAGCTGCCTTTCTACCCAAATTTATTTTAAAGATGCCGTTTTCAAACCATTGCCATGCGATAAACAAAAAGCAATTTTAGATGCCGCAAAACAAAAAATTTCAGAAGTTCTGGGTGTTAAAAAAGTATGGACCTATGATGAGCTGATGCAAACATGGTATGAACATGATCAGATTGAATCCTATTACAAAAGACAATTATATCCTGGAAGAAGCGGTAATCTTATTATTCAGCCGTTTCCTTACTGCATTCCGGATGAATTTAAAACCGGCACCGGTCATCGCACACCATACCAACCTGATGTGCACGTTCCGCTTATTTTATATCAAAAGCATAATCTGGAAAAACGGGTAATTTATGATAAAGTTTGGACATTGCAATTGGCACCGAGCCTTGCACACATTTTGCGCATACAACGTCCATCGGCATCAACATATCATTTACTGCCGGGCTTGATTGATTATGATCCTATTACGGGTGAAGTGTTACAAACAATAGTATTGTAGGATAAGGATGACTCTTTAATACTTATTGAATAAAAAGAGACGCCTTTTACAGCGCCTCTCCTTTTAATGCTCTCCGATTTTACTCGATAGAAGCTTTAAACTTGGCCAATTCAGCCTTTTCAGCTTCGTAGTATTGGCGACCCTTTGCTTCCCATGCTTGGCTGAGGTTTCTCCATTCTTCAAGATGCTTTTCATGCAATGCAATCATCTCATCAGTTTGGTTAGATAAGTAGACTGCTGCATCATCTGTTTTGCCAAGTGTGGCTATGTTGCTCTTAACAACATCCATGATCTGTCTTTTGTGTTTTTTCATGATATCCAGTTTGGCATCATGATACCCTTTAGAGAAATCAAACCATTTATCTTTATGTTTTTGTTCCATAGAGATGTAGTTTCTTGCATTTTTGGCAGCTACCGCTAAATCTGCTTCTGCATTGATTTCACTAACCAAAGGGACAGCTATTAATGCTGCAAAGATTAATTTCTTCATATTAAATCCTTTTTTTGGGCATTACTACTATCAAGAACAGGTTGCCAAACCTGATTTTCAAGAGCCAAAAGATCATCCTCTGGCTATTCTTAGACTAACAAATACGAATGCCAAATTGCAATAGTTTATATTCAAAAAATCCTTTATTTTAGCTACTTTCAAAGGAATTAACCGGGCTCTTGCTCGTTCACCCATGATGCACTGCCACAAGTCAAGATAGAATTTTAAAAAGATAGAGAAAGTCCGTTTACTTGAGAATTTATGTGCCATCTAAAAAAATAAGCCCCGGATTTTCTTCGGGGCATTATTTTGAAATACTAAAACTCAACATTAAAGAAATTTCGGCTCGCGCCTTAATCCAATTACTTGATATTAATCTTATACAGTTTTTCGGCAATTGTTGCTCCGTGTTGGCTCTGGCATTGAAACGTCATCGATGTTTCTCCCGCTTTCAAAGCAAGATAGGTCAAACTATGATTTTGCCCACCACAACTTTCGGTAGCATATTTGGATGGGGAAAAAGAATCTCCGATCAATCGGACTGCTTCTGGATCGGCTACAACACACCGCCATTTGGTCATTAACTGCCCACCCTCAAAAAGTGTAATAATAAATCGCTTACCTTTATGAGCATCAATGGTTTCTTGCTGCATGGCATACAATGAACCTACCAATGAGAGTGTGGCAAATACTATTTTATTCTTCATCAGAAATCCTTACTAAGAGATTATTTAGATTAGCAAGGAAATTACCGCGATTTTTTTAAAAAATCAATCTCAATTCAAAAACCCATATCAAGTAAAAATGCTTCCTGATTTGGCTCACGGCCCAAGAAATCTTTAAGCAAGTCATTGGGATCTTTGCTGCCACCTTTACCAATCACATTTTTGATGTACCGTTGGCCGGTGGCAGAATTAAGCAATCCGGCTTTTTTAATCTCAGAAAACAGATCGTGCGCAAATACTGATGACCACATATAGCCATAATAACGTGCGCCGTAGCCCGTTAGATGGCCAAACGATGCGTACTGATGATCCGTTGGTTCAAACTGTATGCCATAGATAAATTCATTAAACTCTTTTTTAATCAATGCATCTAAATCCATCTGAGGACCATTATTAAAGCAATCGAGTGATAGCTTGGCAAGGTATAATTGTCGAACAGTATGAAACCCGGAATCAAAAGTGCGAGATCTTAAAATTGATGCAATAAGATCATCCGGCAATGGTTGGCCGGTTTGATAATGTTTGCTCACCATTTTTAAAATATCAGGATTCCAGAGCCACTCTTCCAGCATTTGTGATGGCATCTCAACAAAATCTCTTTTAACTCTTGTACCGGCAAACGAGGCTACCGCTGTCCTGCCCAGCAAGGCATGCATTGCATGGCCAAACTCATGAAAGAAGGTGTTAACCTCTTTGAGGGTAAGCAACGATGGTTTATCCACCAACGGTTTGGTGAAATTGGCAATAACAATTACCACACCAACGGTAGGCTCACCATTTTTGTGGTAAGTAACCGGCAGCATGGTGTGCTCACAGGCATGATTGAATTTATTAGGACGCGGAAAGAGATCTAAAAACAGAAACCCAACTGTTTTATTAATCGTCTTATCAATAACTTCAATCAAACGGACATCAGCATCCCATAATCCTGAAGCGGGTAATTGTTTAAGTTCAAGACTTAAAAATTCTTCATAAATGTGCAACAATCCATCAACAGTTTCCTGCATCGGAAAATATTCAGCAACAACTGCTTCATCAACATTGTATTTTTTGAGTTTGTAATAATTTTTTAAATAGAACACATCCCATGGGCGCAATTTGCCATCTTTGGTAAGTTCAACTCCGGCAGGAATATCTTGCATAAATGCTTTAAATTCTTGCATCGCTTTTACTTGAGCTTTCTTGTTTAAATCAGCAATAAATTGCGCCGCTCGGGCAGGCGATTTAACCATTTGATCATCAAGTTCCAATGCCGCATAGGTTGCAAAGCCAAGAGCTTGGGCCAATTGATATCTTTTTGCAATCAAATCTTCCAATACTTTTTTGTTCGCCGGGTAGGATCGATTAATACTTGCGTGCCATAATTTTTTTCTGGTTTGCGGAACTGAACAATTGGTCATAACCGCAAGATAAGTTGCTGTATCAATACCAACAATATATTTACCAGCTTCAGTTTTCTTTAAACTTGCAATAAAATCATCTTTCATGCCTGCAAGATCATCTTTTTCTACTTCGATGGTACTTTGATCGTCAGCAATATTTTTATCAAATTCGAGTTCAAGCGCTACAATTTCTTTTTTGAGCGCAATAATTTTTTCCCGTTGATCATCGGGCAAATTAAGGCCGGCGCGTTCAAATTCTTTGAGTGTTTCATCTATAAAGCGCTGTTGCTCAGCGGAAAGAACTTCATTTTTAGCGTTGCCGTGGGCGTAGGCCTTTAAAGCTTCATACAGTTTTTTATTACTTTCCACGTTTTCGATGAAAAAATTCTGTGTTTCTTGCATGGTGTCGCGTGCCACATCTCGCAATTCTTTATTCGGATTCACCATATCAACCGTTGCATTAATAGATGCATTAATTACCGCAGGAGAAAATCCGCCAAGCCGGTCAAGAGCACCAACAGTATTTTCATAGGTGCGCTGATCATCGGGAATCGCAATGATGTTGTTTATTGTCTCTTGTGCTTGATCAAGATATAATTTTGTTCTTTGCTTTATTTCAGAAACAGATTTGGGAAAGAGCGCAATCGCATCTTGGGCAGATTTCACCGTATCAAGGGCATGAATCATAGAGGGCCTTCTATAAAAAAAATATACTATAACCAGCGTTGCTACTATCGCTAAGGCAATAAGACGTCCATTCTTTATCATATTTTCATCCTTTTATTTCACTTAAAGCTTTTTGTAAAGAAAACCACTCATCACGAAGCGCAATAGCCTTTTCAAAATCAAGCGCTTCTGCTGCTTTGCTCATTTCGATTTCAATTTCAGCAATTCGCGTTTCAATTTCCGGCAGGGTTTTTGGCGCTTCTTTTTTCTTTTTCTTCGTTTTAGCGGCGGATGCTTGCGCAATCGCTTTTTGTAAATCGGTGATACTTTTGGTTACTTCCCGCTTCACACTCACCGGTGTAATTCCATGCGCTTTATTAAATGCTTCTTGCAATGCTCTGCGCCGATTGGTTTCATCGATAGCGCCTTTCATAGATTGCGTTACTTTATCTGCATACATTAGCACCCGCGATTGGGTATTCCGCGCAGCACGGCCGATTATCTGGATAAGCGATCGCTTGTCTCTTAAGAAACTTTCAATATCCGCATCCATAATAGCAACAAGTGCAAGCTCAGGCAAATCGATACCCTCACGCAATAAATTAACCCCAACAAGACAGTCAAAAATGCCCAATCGCAACTTTTGCAGAAGTTCGGTGCGTTGTGGCGTCTTTAATTCACTATGCAAGTAACAGACCTTTATCTTTCTTTCTTCTAAATAACGAGCCATATCTTCGGCTAATTTTTTTGTGAGCACGATCACCAAACTACGAAATCCCTTTTGCGTAGTTTCTTCTATTTCTTTAACGAGATTATCTATTTGCCCTACACGCGGACGAACTTCAATGGGCGGATCAACCAAACCGGTCGGGCGAATAATTTGTTCAACCAGACTATCCGAATGTTGCAACTCATAGTCGCCGGGGGTCGCTGAAACAAAGACAACATCTTTAAAATAACCTTCAATCTCTTCAAATTTTAACGGCCGATTATCAAACGCCGAAGGCAAGCGGAATCCAAATTCGATTAATGATTTTTTACGCGCGCGATCTCCTGCATACATGCCGCGCAACTGAGGCAATGCCATATGAGATTCATCAATAACAAGCAAAAATTCATCTTCAAAGAAATCAAACAATGAATGTGGTTGTTGGCCCTCGGTTCTGCCATCAAAATGGGCCGAATAGTTTTCTATACCCGAACAATAGCCAACCTCTTGCATCATCTCAAGATCATGTGAAACACGTTTTTCTATACGCTCTTTGTAAATAGGGTTAGTAATTTGTGGCGCCCATTCAAGAAGCTCATTTTTGATACTTTCTATGGCCATTTTAAATTGTTTTTCAGTCGTCACAAAATGCTTTGCGGGGAACACGATTGTATCATCAACCGTTTGCACAACAGTGTTATTCATCTTGTTAACCCATTGCATACCTTCAATAGAGTCACCAAAAAGTTCGATGCGTAACTTTTCTTTTTGATACGGAATTTGCACTTCTACTGAGTTGCCCATAACTTGGAATGTTCCGGCTCGGCGATCCATTTCATTTCGCTCATACTGGATATGAATCAGTTTATGCAAAAGATCTCTTCTGCTGATTTTTTGTCCAACTGTTAAGGGCACCGCCAATTTCTTATAATCGCTGGGATTACCCAAAGAATAGATGCAAGAAACTGAAGCAACAATAATCACATCTTTTCGATGCATAAGAGAAGCAGTTGCCTCAATGCGCAGGCGTTCAATCTCACTGTTTACTTTTGTTTCTTTGGGCACATAAATATCCTGTGCGGGCAAATATGATTCAGGCTGATAATAATCGTAGTAACTCACAAAATAGCAGACTTTATTTTCCGGGAAAAACAATGAAAACTCTTCATAAAGCTGCGCCGCCAAGGTTTTATTGGGCGCCAAAACCAACACCGGCTTATTCTGATTGGCAATAACATGTGCCATTGAATAGGTTTTTCCAGACCCTGTAACGCCCATTAAGGTAGAAATACCTGGACGCGCCTGCGTTAATTTCTTTATTGCCGCAGGTTGACTTCCTGCCGGAGCAAAAGGAGAATGCAATTTGAATAATTTTCCCATAGCAAACTTCATTTTTTTATTGAGAATTAAACTATTTAATATTACAATTATCTTGCCAAATCGTCAAGATCCACCTCTATTTCTAGGTTCTACTTGAAACAAAGTAAAAAAGCCGTAAAGTATTAAAAATATCGCGATATGTAATTAAGCATAAACGATTTAATAATAATTTTAGTCAATTGCCTTCAGAAAAAAATTAGCAAATAGTTCATGAAAAACCTACTTTTTATTTTATGCACCATTTTATTTTCCTTTAAAGTCCAATGCATGCTGCCCGAGGGCGACATAGACAGATTACCTCTGACCTCAATCGATTTTACAATAAAACAACATTTTCAAGAGCGTTACGAACAGGACATCACCAAAGCTTTGGCAGAAGAAATGACAACGGAAGAAGAACAACATGAAGAGATTAAACGAGAACATGTGATTGAACAACCAATAGTGGCAATTAAACAAGAAGAAAATGATGAAGGCCATGTACTTCTTTTAGAAAATATTTATCAGAAGACTCGAGATCATGTAAAAGCAACCCCCTCGTATATTTTAGGAGAAAAAAATAGTGAAGAAGAACTATCCAATAATGAATCTTTCGATGATGATTTTAGCAGCAATGATCTCGATGATGAAACTCATTGTAAATTGGATAGAAAATTGTTCTTTCGTATGTCTGCCCGAGAAGGAAAAAAAATTCAAAAAAAATTGGCCGAAGATCCTCAGCCACTTACTTATTATATGGACCAATTGCTTGAGAGAGTTATGGCTAATCGGCACGACGAAAAATCATCACCAGAATTGCGCATAGTTAAGCAAAAAAATAAGCCGTATCTCTACAGCATAAAGCTTTCATATAAAAAAGTACGCAAAAGAATAAAAAAAAATCGTGCAACCCCTTTTTTGTTATCAAGAATCAAAAAAAATCCTAAAAGATCAAGGAAAGTGATTAACTCCTAGTTTTTGCCAGTCACTGTTAAATTTTTCTATGCCTTGATCGGTCAATGGATTTGAAATTGCTTTTTCAAATATCTCAACCGGCAATGTTATCGCATCGGCTCCGGCATTCAGCGCGCCATGAAAATCATGCACATCGCGAATGGAGGCAGCCAAAATTTTCGTGTCAAATCCATAAAAATCTATCATCTCTCTCATTTGGGGAATAAATGACATGCCATCAACATCAATATCGTTCCAGCGGCCAATAAAGGGCGAAATATAATAAACCCCTAACTTACTCATCATTAAACTTTGCAGCACCGTAAATACTAAGGTAATATTAAGCTTTATTTTCTCATCAACAAGCTTTTTAATAACTTCATAATAACGCGCATGACAGGGAATCTTTACCCATACATTCGGCGCTAATTGGGCAATCTCTTTTGCTTGGAGATACATCTCAGCGGGTTCAAGCTTAGTCACCTCGATGCTAATTTGCCCCTGCGGTAATAGTTTACAAATTTCCATCACAATTTTTTTGGGATCCCCGCCCTCTCTGCTCAAATTACTCGGATTGGTAGTAATGCCATCGATCAACCCGGTCGGAATATATTTTTTTATATGGGGAATATTGGCAGTATCTAAAAATATCTTCATTAATCCACTCACCTGCTAACGAATCGTATAAAAGGTTATCATTGTAACGATAAACCAGGCACCAAACTCAATGGGCCAAAATAAAATTTCAAAATAGGGGGTTAATGTTTCCAGCATAAACCGCTGGAAAGATCTGATTTTAATGGTCAGTACATGCACAATAAGAAGCAAAATCGTGATATAGGTGAAAAAGAAGAAATATTCAATATACAATAATTCACCGGCTTGATACTGGCTGCGCAATGTCTGATGCAATAAGATCAGCGAAAAAAAGACCGCAACGTATGCGCTCAATGATGAGAACATGTCATTGTATTTGCCACGCCGTATAGACACTAAGAAAATTGCGTAAATTGAAAATAAAATGATCAAGAGCGGCAACAAGAATACGATAAATGGATTGGTCAATTTACGGGCAAGAATAAGATTATAATGCAAGCGTGGTTTTTCTGTTACATTCCTGAGTAGTTCTAATCCAATCTCATCAAACGCCGGAATTGGTATATAGCTAAAAAATGAACGCTCAAACGTGAACCCCGGAACATTAAGCTCATTGCTAACACCGGGCAACGGATCAATATCAAATGATTTATAACTACTAAAATCAGGTACGAGAATAACATTGTTTACAAAATCAATACTCGTTACCACCAGATCTACATGAACACGATCAAAAGGGAACCAGGAAAAACGATGCTTTTGAAAGAATGTTGCTTCAACATCCCATCCGAGTATTTGCCCATCAGTATCTTCCTTATTTAAGATTTCTCGTACTTTAATTACCGTCGCTTCGGGAAATCTTATTCCTTGTATAACCGAATTTGTTGATTTAAATCGTTGCCATACATTGAGCGAAACCGTAATTTTATTCGGTTCAGCCAATGAGATAGAATTAATCAAAATGCCGGTTGGCACTATTATCGGTTTTTTCTCATTTCTTTGTTCAGCGTCGAGATTCAAAAATGCAACATATTTGTCTAAACTTATTTGATCTCGAATAATGATACTCTCACTACTGGGCTGATACGGGGCTCTTCCGGTAATTACCCAAAAAACTATTAACGCAATTACTAAAAGTGCGGTAACAAATACCGCCCATTCTTCTAATTTTTTTAATGTAAAATGTGCAAGGTCAACAAGATAGGTAATAAGAAATATAAAGGCAATTACCAATAATATTAATATCCATATCTCTTGTTTATGCATTCTTTGTAATGGCAGATCAAGAGATTCTTGCGAAAATAATACGGCAACTACCCAGTTTGTAGATTTAATATGCTCAAAGTATATCCAATGCCGCAATCCATTTACCGTGTCAAAATAAGAATCAAAACTGCGATTTTTCTTCTTTATCTCTTCCATAATATCTTTAAATTCAGGATTGTTTTGCTCTTGCGTAATATCCAGTAATGTTATCTGCTGTGAAGCATATTGGGCCAAAGGATGATAAATTATTCTACCGGCAAGGGAAGTTATAATCGGGTAACCGGTTTTGCCCACTTCAACTTGCCGTATGCTTTGCAAAATCTTATCCATACGGTACACAATCATAACAACACCGTCAGGCTCTTGTGAACCGTTAAGATAAAAAGGAAGGGCATAAAGCACCAATTGTTTTTTAATTTCCGGTTCATAAAAAGGATATGACCAAAAAGCACCTTTTTTTAACGCTTTATCAAACCATCCTTCCAACGGGTTTTTATCGGATCCAGGGATCATATAATCGTTAGTAAGCTCGCCTACTTGCATTTGTCCGTCAGCATCTCTTGCTGCTTGCAGGGCATACAATCTTCTTTGCGAATCAAAACGAAACGGTGCGTATGAAACGGTAATACTAACGGTATCCGGAAACTCTTTCAAATCTCTTTGTAATCGAATTTTAAGATCCTCTTTTTTGAGCATTTCGTTGCGTAAATCTTGCGCAATCGATTCTGCAACTCTCTCTATACCGGTGGTGTATTGCTCTATTGCATTAACTTGCGTATGAACCTTGAACTCCGCCAGTTCTTTGGTTGCGTTAAAAACTGACCAATGGGTTTGATACCGAATATAAATTAAGAGCATTGCTGCGATAAAAGCTGTCATAAAGCCAATAAGAGAAATCGCTTTTAAAAAACGGTATGACTTCAAAAAAGAAAAAACTCGTTTAAAATACCAGGTATGACGGTAATCAAAAATTAATATTCCGAGCGCAATACATAAAATGAGAAGCAAAATACGATAACTAATTCTAAAAATAGAATACGGACTCAAAAGTTCGCTCATTTGAATGCCATCAGTGAGCCCAAGGTCAAGTTGCGGCACAAAAAGCCATGCGGCAGCAACCTCTATGCCAAACGAATCAATAATAACGCCCGAGCCCGAAAAACCCAGCGATGCGCGTCGCGCAGGAGTAATCGCATATTTATCCGGATTGGTTATTTTTTTGAATGCTACATTCGGGTATAAACGGGATGGCGCAACAAAAAGTACCCGATCAACTATTTGCTTAGTAACAAAAATGTCACCGGTTTTACCCAAACCCTCATAATTCTGAATAATTTTATATAAAATATCTTCATCAATCAGTACCGCCAGCACGCCTACAAATTTATTTTCATTCATCACCGGAACTGAGATAAAAAGTGCGGGCATACGTGCCACCGGATCATTACTAAACTCACTCACATCAATCGTAAGTGATAAACGAACTCGCTCAAATGACTGAGCCAAAGCACTTTTATTGAGTAGTTTTAAGAGATTTTTTTCTTCAAAAAGATCCATCTTACTTGTATAAAACATGGAGCCATCAGGCTGAACGAGAATGATATCTTTATACAAAAACTGTGATTGATAGTTATTCAGAAATTTATCTAATTTGACTTCAATCTTTTTGTATTCTGGATCAGTAATAGTACCGGTAAATGTTGCCGATAACTGAGTAAAGAGATCCACAAATTCAGCATTTTGCGCAAGTTTGCTGCATGCCGCTCGCTGGCTGATAAGCGCTTGGATAATTTGTTGTTTTCTATCCCTTGCAATGGCAATTAATCCCTGTTCAGTTTTTTTTGCAAGAGTAAAACGCGCGTACCAGTATCTTATAAAACAATAACTGGCAGCAAAAAATACCACTATACAAATTATCTTTTTCAGCCAGTTTGACGTGACCATCGGTTACCCCATGACTCATAAAGATCTTTAATAAACTGATCCCATGATTCTTTCTCTTTAAAAATCGGATAATTTACCGGTTTAATAGTTTTTTTAGAATCCCAAATTATTGAAAATTGCCCGTCGGCCCGAAGTTTGCCAACGTAGACCATTTTCCAGGTATTAAAACTTTCATGATCGGTATAAACAATTCCTGACGGGGCGCTTAGAACGCGGTCATGTAAATATTTTCTAACTTGATTGGCTTGAGATGACTTGGCATCAGAAATCGCTTGAGCCCAAAAATGAACACCAATATATCCGGCTTCGCATGCTTCATTAAGAACGCGAGCGGGGCCATATTTTTGTTTAAACTGTGATACAAAATTAGCGTTTTGCTCAGTCTCAAGACTTTGGAAATAACTTGCGGTAACATAATCACCGGCCATGGCACTATTGCCAATCTGTGCAAACTCCACCTCGGTTACACTGCTGATAGACATTACGGGAATTTTTTCAGATGTAATGCCCCGTTCGCGTAATTCTTTAAAAAAGGCGACATTGCTTTCACCTTGAATGGTGTTGATAATAATATCAGGATTTGCTGCCAGAATTTTAGCAACCATCCCTGTTACATCCGCGGCTCCCAACAAAATATAATCCTCGCCAACAATTTCGGCATTCACGCAGGCCACCACATTCTTTATTATCTGATTGGCTGTCCGCGAAAATATATAATCAGAACCAACTAAAAAAAATTTTTTGCCAAGATTATAGAAACTCCACAGAGCACAAACCGTTATTTGTTGATTTTGGGTTGCTCCGGTATACAAAATATGCGAAGAATCTTCGATCCCTTCATACGAAACAGGATATATCAACAAATTATCATATTTTTCCACTACCGCTTTTACCGCTTTTCGGCTCGCCGATGTCCAGCAGCCGATGATTGCATCAACCTTTTCATCTTTAATTAAGCTCTCTGCTTGTGCCGCAAAGATTTTTTCATCAGATTTACCGTCTTTAATAATCGGTATTATTTTTCTACCGATAATGCCACCCTGCTGATTAATTTCATCAATGGCCATAATTTCCGCATCAATCAACGGTTTTTCACTCATTGATTGGCTCCCGGTAATTGAATGCAAAATCCCTATTTTTATCGGCTGTTTTGTATAAAAATAAAATGCGCAAGCAGCTGCTAATAGTACTACACTTGCAAAAAAAGCAGCAACAGCCAGTTGAAACTCTTTTTTTGTTCTCTCTTTCATTGCGCCACCTATTTAATCATTTTTAAGAATTTGAGCAATGAAACTGCGTGACCATCAATTTTCTCCCAGGGGTCACCTATTTTTTGTAATCGCGGTATAACAGTTTTTATGGTAAATTTCTGTGAAGTAAGTTTGGGATCATGAACTTCTTCCCACTTGAGCGGTGTTGCAACGGGAGCCATTTCATGCGGCCTCACTGAATAGGGCGCCACTGAAGTTGCGCTAAAACGATTACGCAAGGTATCAATAAAAATTTTTCCGCCTCTTTTTTCTTTGCGAACCTCCAAAGTATACTTTTTGGGGTCCCTCTTAATCATTTCTTCAGCAATTGCGTAAGCAAATTGAGCAATTTGATCAAAGGTATGAACACGCTTGAGGGGAACAACAACATGCATTCCACGTGAGCCTGTTGTCATAGCAAAACAGGGGATATCATGCTTATCAAAGATTTCTTTGATCAGCAAAGCCGCCTCGCGGATATCAGAAAATTCATTTTTTTTTGACGGATCAAAATCAAAGACCAGCCGATCAGGCGTATGAAGCTTATCGTAACGAGAGAGCCATGAATGAAAGGTTAATGCGCCCTGGTTTGCAAGATAGACTAATGTTGCCGTATCATTTGGCACCACATAATTTACCTTGCCGCCTCCTTCCTTTGCAATGGCAGTTGTTTTGATCCATTTTGGAAAATATGAGCCTGCATTTTTTTGATAAAATGATTGTTTGGTGATTCCATCAGGAAACCGTTGCATAGTAAGAGGATGATTTTTTACATGAGAAACAATATATGCGCCAACGGCATTATAATAATCTAAGATTTCACCCTTAGTAATTTTTGATTCGGGGAACCAAACTTTAGATTGATTGCTCAATTCTATGGTACGTGACCCAACTTTAATAGGGTCATCATCTTCTGAATCCCAAACCTTATCTTTATCTGAAGCAATTTTACTCAATGTTCTGCCAGTGAGCGCGGATACGTCTTTTTTTATTTTATTCTTTTTCGCTTGTTTAAAAAGATCAGCTCCTTTTTTCATTTTAAGAATTATCCAGCTGTTTTTATTGGAAAGGCCCGCGGTTTTGATGAGCGCATACGGGCCCCATAATTTCTTGCCTTGTAAAAATACTTCTATAGTGCCTCGAGCGTAGCATTCTTTCATTGGTACAATCTTGCCATTCTCTTCTTTGATGTTCACGTAGGTGCCAATATCCCACACCATCACCGTACCACCGCCATAATGCCCCTCGGGAATAATTCCTTCAAAATCAGCATATTCCATTGGATGGTCATCGGTGGGCATCGCTAAATGGCGTACATTGAGAGTCTCTGGCAATCCTTTGGGAACCGCCCATGATTTGAGCACGCCATCAATTTCTAATCGAAAATCATAATGCAAGTGGCTCGCATCATGCTTTTGAATAACAAAAAGTGGATTCTTTTTTGGCTGTTTTGCAACTTTTCCAAAAGGCTCAGCAGCTTTGACTGTTTTTTTTAAGCCACGACGTTGCCGATATGTTTTTAATGGATTTGAGGCCATGCTACATCCCACTACTATGAAACTCAAAATAATGATGCTACTTGATTTCATTTTTTTATTTTTAGATTGCTTAAAACCAGAATTACATTGCAAGAGAATTTTAAAAGTTTAACGCAGAATGACTTGCATACCGTCAAAGGCAATAGCAACTTTAACATCACGTTCTTTACCAAGATTTTCAACTTTTTCTTCAACCTCACGAGCATTGCCCGCAACAATTTGTGTACCACAATGGGTTATGATCGCACGCGGCACTTTTTCTTTTTGACACCAACCAAGTTGCGCTCGAATGGTGGTGTGCCCAAAGAGTTGATTGCCTTTACGCCTGACCATGGGTCTGAAAATCGTTGCGCCATCACCAATGTATAACCGCACATTTTTTAATGCCGCATGCCGTTGGTTAATTGAAATCAGATCACCAGCATAATAGATGGTTGCCTTGCCGGCAGTTATTCGATAGCCGACACCCGGACATCGTATGGAATGCACCTCAGAAAAAACTTCGACCGTAAAACCAACAATGTCCAATTTTTGCCGATCATGAATAACTATTTTTTCTTTGATGGGAAATTTTTTTAGTTCTTTGGTATTCCAACTATCCTTGGTTGCATAGACCGGGCACGGTGCGCCATTTTTTAAACCCCATGCATGGTCAGGATGAGCATGTGTTAAAATAATTGCATGCGGTTTTATTGCATTCACCTTGCCGAGCCAATCCAAACCGCAATCTATCAATATGCGTTTGCCTTTATAGGTGATCAAGGTAGAAGTATGGCGATAATGTTTTTTGGATCGCACATCGATATAGCCACGTGTGCCTAAAAAAGTAATCTTCATGCTATGAGCTTGAAAAAAGAGCTCACGCAAAGTCAATAAAAAAGGCAGGTTTTTGAAGCCTGCCCAATTTTTACTTCCTTAAATGAAAAATGTGCTCATTGCTCTCTTTCTTTGGATTAGTTACGCAACAACAACTTTGTTTGCGGTAACGGTGATATCTAAAGTTTCGTCTTGTGACGCCAAGAAAAGATGAGCTGGCTCATCAAAATTAACCAAAACTTCTGGTTGAGATATCACAACATTTCCCGCTTCATCTGTTTTAACTACAGAAAAAGTTACCAATGCTTGTGTTTCTGTTTCATTTACTACAACTAATTGTGTAATGCTGATATTTGCGTCCATCTGGCCGTTTCTCAACACGTCAACGGTAGCAGCAACTTCTGCATTTGCTGCAACTGCGAGCATTGATGCCAAACCGAAAGCAAAAAATTTAACTGATTTCATAGAAATCTCCTTATACTGTTTATTAATATTAGTAATCATTACTTTTAAGGAAGCATCTTCTATTACTACTTTTTTTCTTTTATGATTACACAGTGTAACAAATGCCGGTGAAAACACAACGAATATTAAAATTTACACCTTTACGGCGGCAACTAATAAGCTAAACACTTCATCTTTGCCATTGCATTGCAAAGATGACATTCCCAAGCCGCGCTCAAGTGAAATGCTCAGATGCGGTGCGCCGCGCACCATAAAAGCATTACTCTCATTTGTTGTAGCGACAATAAAACGTATTTGTGCTTCAGAGTTCTCTCCAAGCAACTCCACTTCAATATAGGTGCGGGCATCTTGATAAATTTTGTGTGTTTTACCATCAACTGATAATTCTAGTGGCTCAGATATAGCAACATTTATGTTTCTTATAACAGCCAGCTCAACACGCACGGTTGAAAACGCGGGAGCCACAAAACCCAAAATCCCCAATACTAAAAATGTCTTTAATTTCATAACTACTCTCCTTAATTTTTAAGCGGTTATTAATTCGATTTCATTTTCTTTTGTTTCTTGCGGTGGTGTCGCTGCACTTACCGGCTCATTAGCGTTAGCATTGCTTTGGTCGTTAATAATGTCATGGACCACATCTTGTGTTACCACACTAACTATTTCAATCACAACAGGATCAATGGTAGCCGGCTTTTCATTATGTGCCTTTTGTTCCTGCTCTTCAACGCATGCAACTTCTTTATTTTCATCGCAGGGAATTTGCATCTTTTGGCAGGAATCAACTTCTTCAGCCATCATGTGTGGCACGTCAACCATCGGTTGCTCTTGTGCATCAGTCGTATTGCAAGCGTCACACTCATAAGTGTACCGATCAAGCAATGCAATAATGGAATCACGATTTCCAACTTCTTGGGCTACCTGTACCAAAGTTTTACCGGAAGACTCTCTTTGAGCAACATCCGCGCCGGCGTCAAGTAACATCTGTACAATCTTTTCATCGCCTTTGACAACTGCCAAAAGTAATGGGGAAAAGCCACAGTCTACGCCTTTATTAACGTCCGCTCCTGCGTCGATAAGAAATGCAACCGTGTCCAGTGCATTTTTTTCTGCGGCGATAGCCATATGCAAAGGAGTAGCTCGATCAAGATTGCTACAATTTACATCAGCGCCATTCGTCAATAATAGGTTTATCAGAGGACCGTTGCAACAATAGGCTGCATAATGCAAAGCAGTATCGCCAAATTGGCTTGCGATGTTAATATTTACCCCCTCTTGGGCAAATCGCGTCAGTGTCTCAAAATCATTGTTGTTGATTGCAATTATGATCTGCTCATCTTGGGTCAATTCTCTGCAAACGTCGGCTTGTTCCATATCTTGATCAACGGCCACAACGCTTGAATAGGGCGCTTGCTCAACGGCATCTTTGCTTAATTCTCTGCACACATCTGGGTCCATACCTTGATCAGCGGCCATAACGATTGAGCATGGCGCTTGCTCAACGGCATCTTGTTTCTCGCAAGGCATTTGTGCATTTTTGCTTTGTTCAGTATCGCAGGAATCAACGGACGGCATCAAAGGCTGACTTACAACGCACGGCATTTTGCACTGATCATTATTTTCTTTTTTACTGCGGTAATAATCTTGGTGCTCTAAATCACAGAGCAATTGATCTTCATCAACGCAGGGTGAAAGAGAAAGAGAATCTTGTTTTGGCTCTTCAGCTTTTTTGAACAAACTATAAACAATATAACCTGCAGCAACTGCGCCAATGGCTGCCGCTATTTTTTTTGTATTAGACCAGTTATTAATGTCATTAACTAAGGTATTAAAAACAGAAATTCCCGGTTGAGTAACTCCGATCCAAAAAAGGCTCACAATACAAATAACGTGTAATACTTTCATAACTAAACTTTCAATCTAAAATTTTAACTTATAACAAAATTAATCAGGCGGCCTTTAACAAAAATAACTTTATGTATCATTTTTCCTTCAAGCCAGTGTGTTATTTCTTTTTCTGCTCGAGCTCGCACCTCCTGTTCTGTGCTGTCATGTTTTACAAATATATTTGCGCGCAATTTGCCATTTACTTGAACAACAATTGTTTCCAATTCATCAGCTGCCAATGCTGGATCATAGGCGGGCCATGCGCAATCGGATAACTGTTTACCGCATATTGTTTGCAATATTTCGCTGGCCATGTGCGGCGCAAGCACCGAAAGCGCTACTGCCAATTTTTCAATTGTTGATCGAGATAGGAGCATTGTATCACTATGCGCATCATTTAACCACTCCATCATTGCAGAAATGGCAGTATTGGGCTTATAATGCGCGAGACGTTGCTGGTATTCTTTTAAGAATTTGTTGAACCGTTGCTTTGTTGGCATGTCTTCTTCAACGCCATCTTGCAAAATATGCCCCGGCGTATTCACATAATCCCACAAACGATTTACGAATCGTTTGATTCCTTCCAAGCCGCTATCTTGCCATTCACAATCAAGCTCCGGCGGGCCCATAAACATCATGTACATGCGCAAAGCATCAGATCCATATTCGCTCACTATCTCATCAGGATTCACCACGTTGCCTTGTGATTTTGACATTTTTTCTACGTGGCCACTTTTTTCTGAATATTTAAGCACCATACCTTGATTAAATAAATGCGCAAAAGGCTCATCAAACGGCAAATAGCCAAGATCATGCAATACTTTCACGTAAAAGCGGGCATAGAGCAAGTGCAAAATGGCGTGTTCAATGCCACCGATATAAAGATCAACCGGTTCCCAATATTTCATATCTTTTTTATCAAAGGGCTCATTATTTAAATGAGGATTTGGATACCGTAAGAAATACCAGCTTGATCCGGCCCACTGCGGCATAGTATTAGTTTCACGCTTTGCCGGTCCGCCACATTTTGGACACGTGGTATTAACCCATGATTCAATAGCAGCAAGCGGTGATTCGCCCGTACCGGTCGGCTGATAGCGCTCAACATCGGGTAATGTTACGGGCAACTGATCCTCAGGAACTGGCACAATGCCATCTTTAGGGCAATGGACCAATGGAATTGGTTCACCCCAATACCGTTGGCGAGAAAATAACCAGTCACGCAACTTATAGGTAGTAACTTTTCGTGCAAAAGATTTTTTTACTAAAAAATCAACAATTTTTTCACGGCCTTCAGTCCGTGCATCAAGTCCATTGAATGGCCCACTGTTAATTAAAAATCCCGGACCTTCATATGATTTTTTTATATTAGCGTCAGCATCGGTTAACACACCTTCAGCTTTAATTACAGCCGGACGATGCAAGTCAAAATTAACAGCAAATTCAAAATCCCGTTCATCATGAGCCGGCACACCCATTACAATCCCCGTGCCATATCCCATAAGAACATATGATGCCGCATAAATTGGTACTGATTCCCCGGTGGCAGGATTTGTTGCATAAGAACCGGTAAATACACCGGTTTTTTCTTTGCCATCATCAGTATCAGAACCCATCATGCGTGTGCTGGCAACCATATCCTGATATTCTCGCATTTGCTGCTTATTTTCAGGAGTTACCAAATCATTAACCAAGGGATGGTTTGGGGCGATAACTAAAAAAGTGGTCCCGTAAATAGTTTCAGGAAATTTAGTAAAGATGGGCAAATCCAATGTTTTACCGTCAATGCTTTTTGCCGTGAAGAAAATTTCTACCCCTTCACTCTTGCCGATCCAGTTACGTTGCATCGTTTTTACTTTTTCCGGCCATTCAAGTGTATCAAGACCATCAAGTAATTTTTCGCCATACTGCGTAATCTTGAGTACCCATTGTGCAATATTTTTTTGCGTAACCGGCGTGCCACACCGCTCACATTTACCATTGACCACTTCTTCATTGGCAAGCCCGGTCAAATCCGTAGGACACCAGTTGATCGGCATTTCTGCCCGATAGGCAAGCCCCGCATTATACATCTTTAGAAATATCCATTGCGTCCACTTATAATAAGCAGGATCAGTGGTATTAATTTCTTTATCCCAATCATAAATAGCGGCAATTTGCTGCAATTGTCTTTTAAAGGTAGCAATGTTGTTGGCAGTACCAATTGCGGGCGGAATACCCTTTTTAATCGCATCGTTTTCCGCTGGCAAACCAAAAGCATCCCAACCCATCGGATGCAAAACGTTATACCCTTCAAGCCATTTTATCCGAGCATAGATATCAGAAAGCACATAGCCTCTCCAGTGGCCAACGTGCAACCCTGACCCTGAAGGATAGGGGAACATATCCAAACAATAAAACTTTTTACCCGACCCGGCAGGCTTTGTTGTTGCCGGTGGCTGCTGCGCCCATATCTTCTGCCATTTTTCTTCGATATTCTTAAAATCGTAACTCATTGTTTCCTTTAAATTTTCTTTTTCATGATTCTAGTTTAACATGATTTTTTATCATTTAAATTGCAAGGAGGCAGATTAAATCTATAAATGCTGCTTACCAGCACCATTGGGCATTACAAAAGTAGCGATGAGATCGCACATTACTTCTTCGTATTTATTAGTGCGTTCGTAGCGAACATCCAGAAATTTTTTTTGAACTATTTTTTATAATTTTTTGTATATTCTTCGAGCAATTTTCTAACCTCATCATTGAGCGCATAATGTATTGCAGTATTGCCATTTGAATCTACATATGTTGGATCAACTTTATAATCAATTAACAGGTGAGTGAGATCATATCCCCTCTGCGCTGCAAGCATAAGTGGGGACATTCCTCCGCCTAGTATTGAAATACTTGGATTTGCCCCGGCCTGCAATAGTTGATCAACGACTGGCATATTACCTTGGAATACCGCTCTTAACAATGCGGTTTCTCCATTTTGATCATAAAGATCAAGTTTTATCTTAGATTTAAGCTCAAGAAGTACTCTAATAATATCTTCATTACCTCCATCAGCAGCAAGATAGAGAGCAGTAATTCCTGCGGCATCTTGCATATTTGGATCAGCGCCTGCTTTTAATAATTCATTAACAATAGTGAGATTACCATCTCGAACTGCAGTTATAAGGGGAGTCGTATTCATCGCAAGAGCATTAATAAACATTTTTGCAGGAGTAGCAAGCATAATTTTAACAATCTCAGGATTGTTCGTTAAAGCTGCAAAATAAAGAAGATTTGCCCCAAAACGATCAACTATCTTAGGATCCGCACCAGCCGCTAAAAGCATCTTTATGATTTGTATTGATTTTTCAGAATCTACCATAGCAAAAAAAATTGCTGATGCTCCTTTACTATCAACTTCATTAAGAGGTACTTTCTTTGAAATGAGCAGTTTAGCAATACCAACTTCTTCATGGGCGGCCGTTTCCATAAGTGGAGTAAGATTTTGTTTATCTTTTTTGAGAATATCGGCACCTTTTTCGATTAATAATTGAGCAATTTCGGGATGTTTTTTATGTATTGCCCACAGCAATGGGGTAAACCCACCATTATTTGGTTCATCAATTGATACCTTAGCAACATCGAGTAAGAAAATAACTATATCCTTATTGCCGGCACGAACTGCATAAATGAGCGGCGTGTTGCCATGCTTATCTTTCAAATTAAAGTTTGCATTTTTTGATACTAAAAATTTGATCAATTCTAGATTATTCTTTTCTGCGGCTATCATAGCGGGAACTCTGGCCAATTTTGGATCGCGTGAATTTGGATCCGCGCCGGCGTTGATTAAAGTAATAACTTTTTTTGTTTCATTTTTAAATAAGGCATCAAACAATGGAGAACGCGCCAATTTAAGCGCTTCTTTAGACGATTGTAAAAACTCTTGCAAAGCTTCTTTGGCCCCAGCTGTTCCTAATGCTAAAGCGGCTTTAATAAAATCATTGTTAAAATACTTTTCCGCTAAGATTCTTATTAAGAATTTATTGGTTGCCCTATCATAGAGCAATGCTGCAAGAGACTTATTGACTAGTAAAAAATTTTTAATATTTTTAATAACTTCTTGTGCTGATGAAGCATGGTTTCTGAGCTCATAGGTTACCATAGTGCTCAGCTCAAGTGGTAACAAATGTTCTGCACCGATTTCTTCTTCTATTATTTCTGGCTTTTCCATTGAGATGAGCGATAAACCAATATTCAAGCCGCCTATAAGGAGCAACAGCTTAGGAAAGTGTAAAAGGTTCATTAGTTTGTCCTTTTTATAAATTTTCTATTTAAAAAAAATTCATTATCTTATCTTATAAGATAAAAAACTCAAAATGGTAAAGTCAATACGTCAAAAGGAGTGCTTTATGACCAAAATTATCTTGGCTTTTCTGGTTCATGTAGCAACTGTTTTAGCAGACAGTCCCCCTGAAAAAACAGGAATAAAAAATAACCTCCGCTCACCCGAAGAACAACAAAGAGCAGTTTTAGAACTTTTAGAAGGCGCATCGGCCCGCTTTAGCGAAAAACCGATACTTAAATTAGCTGACCGCGACAAAAAGAAAGAAGAATCCCATGAATGAAAATATCCTCGTAATAAAAAGAAACATCTTATTTCCCACGCAACCATTTCAAGGATTGCAACCATTGGCACCTACCGATTTGGATCTTATTCAGCAGAACAAAGAATTTCATCCGCGCCCCGTTATGGAAGAAGATGTAACCTATAAACAAATTATTCCCTATCTTATTTTCACGCACGCCGACCGCTACTTTTTAATGCAACGCACCGCAACCACATCTGAACAACGGCTTAAAAATAAATACTCTTTGGGCATCGGTGGACATATGCGGCAAGAAGATATGAATGAGCGGTCAACTATTTTTGAATGGGCGCATCGGGAATTTGAAGAAGAAATCGATTACCAAGGCAATCTTTCCATCACAACCTTGGGTATGCTCAATGATGATAGCAATCCGGTGGGGCAAGTGCATGTGGGGTTGGTGCTCCTTTTGCAAGGAGATAGCGATGCTATTAAAGTGCGCTCAGAATTAAAGAGCGGCCAGTTATTGACCGCCCAAGAATGTCTTGCATTTTATGATCGCATGGAAAGCTGGAGCCAAATTATTTTTGATGCAGCAATTAGAAGTGGTTTGTAAAGCATTTCACAATTTTCTTTTTACTTTTGAATAGAAAATGCTTCAAATTTTGAATCGACAAGATTTTCACCTTTAAGAGTAAGTTGAATCACCCAGTAATCTTTCCCTTTTGTTGGATCGAATTGAATTACATCTGCCTGAGGCTCTTTTTGATATCTGGAAGGGAACTGAAGCATTGCAGCAAAAGTACCGCTTTCGCCATCCCTGCTTAAAAACAACATTAAAAGAGTTCTTTCTTTATTTTTTATTGATAATGCCGCTGTTCGTACATAATCAGGAAATCCGGTTAGTGCAGACGGTGTAACAGGGACCGGTTTATCGATGAATGTTTCAGTTTTTCGGGGTATTAATGCATAAGGATCCCCTGCTGCACTCACAATGTTGTATAATTCATCTGTTTTATTATCGACGCGTAACCACATTGTCCCTGCTTCCTCTTTTTCAGGAGACAAAAATTGGAACTCACCTGGCTTGAATTCTTTTGTTAAAATCTTAACTATAGGATTTTCCATTGAGAAAGAATTTAAAGGGAATAAAAAAATTAAAATTGAAAATCTAACTATATTTTGTAAAGTGGCATTCTTCATCTATTTATCTCCAATATTAAAATAATTCTCATACGATCCGGGTTCCCGCTTTTATCCTTTTGCATAGCCACGCTCAATAGTAACAGTTGCTTGGGATCGTCCTGGCGGAGTTAATACTACATAATTGAATTCTCCAGGACCCGTAGTATTTTCATCAAAAGTAAAAGTAAACTCATCAGTACCCCCGAGCAAATATACCTGTCCATTTTTTCTTTCTGTCGGCCCAAAGATATACGGCCAATGCAAGTCTTCCACAAGGGGTGCTAAGTGGCCCGTAACAACTTTTTCACCATTTGCATACAATAGAGCATTTTTCGCTTGCATAGCAATGGCATTAGTAGAAATTAGGACTGCTATACTGAGCCCTAATAAAAGAGATTTCATTATTTTTCCTTACAATAAAAGATTTTATTCAAAATATTAATTCTAATTGTAATTATATATGGCGAGAAGAGAAAATGCAAGATTTTTTAATAAAATTCTAAGAAACCTAACGAATTTTACTTTATGTTAAGGCATTTTTCCTGAAATCTCCCTACACTAGCCATTTAAATATTTTTACAATATCTGACAAATAGGCAATAAATTTGTTAAGCTTTTTATTTGTTAAGCTTTTAAATGATAATAATGAACTTAAAAAAGGGGAAACATATTCAAAAATAGAGACGTTATTCTTTTATTGCTAAGTGGAATTGGGCTATCTATTTCTGCTATGCAAAAACAAGAAAATATTACTCCAAACATATCGAGCAAGTTTTTTATCGGTACGATAACTAATAATACGAATCAAAACCTTATTATTCAGGAAGAAGAGCCAACAAGAATAATTGCTCAAATTGGAGCACATAACAAAGTAAATGTGTCGCAGAAATTAGCATTAATCGACTTAGGCAATCAGTATTAAATATTTCACAATTAAACATGCGATCGATTTACATCCAAAATTACAGATACTTCTATTTTCTACCTTAGGCAAAAATACATTCGGTGTCAGGATGACTGCGATACATAAAACAATATCCGATACAACGCAGTATGATCCCTTTTGGGAGTCTTCACTTTTTGATATAAGGCAACTTGTTGGTCGGCAGGTGGTTATAAACATTACCATCAACAAAGATAACTTAGAAAAGTCTGTAGTTGAATTGGTTAATTTACCTGCGACCGAGCCACCCTCACTGGTGGATCTTTCAATCAAATCACTTGCGGAAAAAGTGATCGATAAAACAATAAGTTTGGAACAAATAAAACAAAATCTTCCTGAAGAAGTATTTGAAAGAATTATCAATTATATTACTGAACAGACCAGCCAAAAATAGCTTAATTACTCTCTTTAATATATTGATCAACCACTTCTTCAAGAACCGTTAAGGGTGCAGCGGCTAATTTTAAGACAACATTGTGAAATTCACGAATATCAAATTTGCTGCCAAGCGCATCTTTTGCTCGTTGACGCAATTCAAGAATTTTAAGTTGGCCGATTTTATATGAGCACGCTTGCCCGGGCAGCACAAAATAACGCTCCACTTCAGTTGCCATACTTTCTGGCAATGAGCCGGTAACTTCTACCATGTAATTAATTGCCTGCTCACGTGTCCAGCGTTTTTTATGAATACCGGTATCCACCACCAAACGCGCCGCTCTAAACAGTTCATCGCCTAAATGACCCAATTGCGCAAATGATGAGGAATAAAATCCTTGTTCATAGGCAAGCTTTTCTGTGTAAAGCGCCCATCCTTCATAAAAAGCAGTGTAATCACCCAGCTTACGCAACACGGGCATCTCCATTTCTAGTTGCAAGGCAATTTGAAAATGATGACCTGGCTCAGCTTCATGGATCGTTAAAGTTTCCATGTGATATTTAGGCACTTCTTTCATGCTGCGCAAGTTGGCAAAGAAAATACCCGGCCGCGATCCATCCATACTTGCTTGCGCATAGTAGGCTCCCGGCTGACCTTCTTCTTCATGGGAAGGTACTGCTTGAATTTTTAATTTTGCTTTTGGTTTTATATCAAAAAGTGGATAGAGCTCTTTACGGGAACGTTCACAAATTGCTTCAAATTCCGCCAAACATTGCTTTTTGCCTTCTTGCGTTTCGGGAAAATAAAAACGTTCGTCTTTTGCCAATTCTTGCATCAGTTGACCAACGGTTTTTGCCGGATCATTGAGCCCTTCACGGATAAAAATTGCGCGCATTTGCGCATGAATCTGCGCAACCTCTTTAAGCCCAAGTTCATGAATATCATCGGGGCTTAACGTTGTTGTGGTATGGCGCGCCAGTTGATGCGCGTAATATTCATCACCATGAGGTAAGGCCCACACACCGTTATTGGCAGTAAGCGTGCCGCGCAATTCCATACAAAAATCCCGCAATTTTTTATATGCCGGATACACCACCGTTTCAATAGTTTTTTTTGCTTTTGCCAATAATTCTTTTTTCTCAATCCCCTCTAAATGTTCTATTTTTTTTGCAAGATTGAGGTAGTACATATTTTCTTCTATGCTATCCGGCAACGATCGATTAATGATATTGATAACTTTATCCACGGCAAAACAGGGCGGCGTAACGCCTAAACTTTGTTGATGCTTTAAGAGCGTAATGGCTTGATCAAATTGAGTTGGTATTGATTGTAGACGTGAAAAATAGTGATCACAATCCTCGGACAATTCTATTCTATGAAATTCCATCAACGTCATAGAAAGATCGAGAAGAATGCCAAACATTTGATTTATTTTGTATTCATGGAATAAAAAACGCTCACCCTTAATATCATGATTGAGCTTCCACAAAAAAATTTTATGCGAAAGCCTTTGATCAGGTGTTAATTTCTCAAGCGGATATTTCTGTAATACTTCTAAGTTTTTTTTCTTTTCACGAAGGTCTAACTCAAATACGGCTGGACTCACATCGTTAAGATATGCATTATGCTCACGAATGCCGATCGATTCAAAAAGCCCAAGATAAGTTAACATCTGCGGATCATGCTTGATCATACTTAAAAATAGATGATCAAAAAAATCATCTATATTTTCCGGCGTTTCATTTTTCCAGGGATACTCAAGGCCCAGTGCATCACCTGTTTTAAGTGCCGCTACGATTTTAAGCGCATTTTCTTTCTTGTTTTTAGCGACTTGCATAAGCGCCTCCCAATAATAATCTTGATTCGATCTGTCTGAAAATAATCCATTGCCGGCAATCGGCACATTCATAGTGGGTGCACAAAATCCGGCACATACTAATACTAAAAATATTTTAGTAAAATTCATTCCCTATTCCTTTTTTTAATTCGGATTACATGTTAAGCATTTCTGCATTCTTTTTTGCTAGAGCCACTAAATCTTTACCCTCATTGGCATAGTTTGGAATATGAGGCAGATCTAATTTTTTAAACAATGCATGTAGAAAATTTTCATAATTTCTTGCATCTTTTTGATTACCGGCCACATAATTGCCATGGCTTGAATCTTCAAGTATCTCTAAATAAACATTTTCATGGCCCGCTTGCACTAATGCGCGTACCAGCTTTTTTGTTTCTACTTCGGGCACTTGTTTATCAGCTTTTGATGTAATAAAGGCAACAGGAATATGTTTTGGAAAATCATGCACCATATCAAAAGGATTAATGCCATCTTTTTTATATGCGGTGAAGGTGGTGAATAAAGTTTCTATAGCCTTTATATATATCTGAGATTTATAGAGCGTGTGCAAGGTACTATCAACGCTTCCATAACATGCTTCAAGAATAATAAGTCCGACTCTCTCAAGCAGTTGCGGATTCTCTTTGTTGGCGAATCCTGCGGCTAAAAAAGTTGCCGCCGCACCCAGAGAAGGGCCTGCCCAAATTTGTTTATCCTTTAATCTTGGTTCTTTGCAAAATGAACTAACCCGCTTGTGGTGTTCTACCACATCCGGATATTGTCCCAAGGTAACTATTCCCCAATCAATTGAATGTGCCGAAAGAGTTTTTATTGGTGAATCATTCGGCTCTTGCTGTACTTGTATACCTTCTTGCAGGTATGCTTTGCGTATTACATGTTCTTGAAATGTTTGCAATGGATGCAACATTTTTTTTATTGTGCACTCATCCCGCGATGCAAGAATTACTTCTTCAAGTTCCGGATCAACCCAAATATTTTGAAAAATATCTATTCCTTTGTTGCAAACGATATATTCGCCCGTGGTTGGAGAAATAAATCCTCTATTAACCATATACTGAGAACCTTCAGCTTGCGAATTACCAGAGCTCTGATAATAGATCACGCACGCATTAATACCTTTTGGACTAACCCATTCTTGGCAGTTTAGTTCTACAAAACAGAGGAAAACCAAAATTACAGAGATATTTTTCATAATGCCTCATTGTTGATTGATTCTTAATCAAGCTTAAATCAACAGCATTATATAAACAATATTCTTAAGTTCAAATTCACTTCAATGCTTGTGCATTCATTCTGGCAGCTTCAACTAAATCTTTACCAGCATCGGCATAAGCGGGTATGTAAGGAAGATTAAGATGCTTGCGAATTGCATGTGCAAAATTTTGATATTCTGTGCTATCACGCGGATCATCTTTCACGTACCCGGAATGTGATGAATTTCGCAGTTCAAGAAGATATAGATTTTCATGGCCCTCGGCAAGGAGTGCTTTAATGAGCTTTTTTGTGCATTCAGCCGGCACTTCTCTGTCTTTGGCAGAAGTGATAAAAGCAATCGGGATATGTTTTGGATAATCTTTAACCGCTTTAATCGGCGATGGGCCTTCCTTTCTAAATGCAATCACTTTTCGTGCCATCTTTTCAAGCACATTCAAACACGCATCATATCTGAGCAACCATGGATGGCGCGCTTTCATGGTATGCTCAACATCATCAAAGCACCCTTCGAGCTGAATCAACTTTGTGGTATCAAGAATCGAGTGCTTTTCTTTGTTATAGAGTGCTGCTGCTTGAGCAGTTGTTCCAGCACCACGTGAAACACCCTTTAAAATTTTAGGAGTTTTCGGATTGGCTGCAAGACACGCCTCAACCCGCTTGCGGTGATTTGCCAAATCGCCTTCTTGTGCAATGTTAATTTTAGAAACGATCACCGAATGAGCGGCAAGCGTTTGGGCTTTTGTTGGCAATTGCCTTATCACCCGTATGCCATGTATATAATGTGAAATGCGTGAAATAGTTTCATGGGCATATTGCCACAAATTTTTAATTAAGTTTCTTGGTTGCAAGCATAGTGATTTCCACGATCGGTTGGTTGGCGCGGGAACTACCTCATCAATCTCAGGCTCTACCCAGAGATCATCAATTATATCAATAGATTTATCACATACGATATGCTCACCAGTGGTTGGCGAAATAAAACCATGCTTACCAGTGTATTTGGCACCTTGTGTTTGTGAACAATTCATACTTTGATAAAAAATGGTAATTGCTTTTTCACCAGTCGGATATACCCATTCTTGAGCACAAACATTACTTGCTACAAGAAGCGATAGCACAACAAAAGACTTGCGTATCATATTCTATTATCCTTAAAAGAGGTAATAAATTTGCCGTTCGCTTCGAACAAGATACCTTATTCGAGCGAACAGCTTATAATTAATTGGATAGTTTCTATTATTAAACAGTTAAAGTAACACGATTTGTAGAAAGTACAAATCGTTCAGCTGTTTCAACATCAATAACGCTAAAATCAAATGCCGTAGTAAAATTTTCAGTCGGCACAAAGATCAATCCGTTAATACTGCTGTATGGCGTTATTTCTTGGTTATGTACTGTTTTTTGATCAAAGTCAGCGTCCAACTGTTTATTTGCTTCCGCGGAATTGACGCTATCAATAACGGCAGGAATTAATAAAGGCCAGAAAAACAATCCGGGAATGCCATACCCTGCAGCACGTGCGGCAGTGGATGTGTGTACTTTTTTGGCAATTTCATCAGGACTGACTACCGCCACACTGAAGCTATCCATATCTAAATTTAAGCGACGGCTTGAATTATTGGTTAACGTAATGTGAATTGGCTGATACCCTTGTTCAATTACATCGCGATCAAGATATTGCTTGCAATCACGCTTATTAAATACATGATACGCAAACGAAAGTGATTTATCTTTTGAACCGGGACGAACACCGGTATTTAATTTTACCAGAGGACGTGCTTTATATCCTGCGCAGCCTGCCAAACCAAGAAGAACAACGCAAAGGAGTGCTGAAATTTGCAATGATTTCATTGAAAAAACCTCATTTTAGAACAATTAAAATAATACATACAACAAATCTATCCCAGTTGACAATTTTTGTCAAAATGCCTTTATTCAACAGTTCAACTCTTCAAATATTAATATTTACAAATAGAGAATTGATATCAAGAGAATAGAATGCGGCCATTTTTTCTCATATTTGCCTCTCCTCCTTATTTATGATACGCTAAAAACATCTATTTCTATTATATTTTAACCATGTAACCCTTATTCTCAAATAAGGAATTGGCACTCCCGCCAAAAAGGAACATTTCTTTATGTCAAAAGAAGTTATAAAACCCAGTCAATTTGCTCATGCCGATCGCTCCGCTCTTTTAGAAGAAGCGGTACTCTCCAAAAGTGAAGAGCAACACAAAGATCTTGCAGCACTCTATAGTGGCATGCTTGAAAAAGTTTCTACCGGCAAATTGGTGAAGGGTACCATCCTTAAGGTTGAAAATGACGGCGTTTTGGTCGACATCAACTTTAAATCGGATGGCTTTATTCCTCGTTTTGAATTCTCTGAACATGAATTAAAAAAATTTAAAGCTGGCGATGCTATCGAAGTGATCCTCGATGAGATGGAAAGCAACGAAGGCAGCGTTATTCTTTCCTATGAAAAAGCAAAAGCCCTCAAGGCATGGGATGAAATTACCCGTCTCTTTGAAGAAGGCAAACCCGCTGAAGGTACCGTTACCCATAAAGTAAAAGGTGGCTTGAGCGTTGATATTGGTATTCCTGCATTCTTACCAGGATCACAAATTGATCTGCAACGCGTTGTTGATTTTGATCAATACGTTGGTCAAACAATCACTGCCGCTATCATTAAGATCAACAAGAAACGTGGCAACGTTATTATTTCTCGCAGAAAATATCTTTCTGAAGCGCGTTCAGAAACACGTAAAAAAGTTCTTGATACTCTTTCTGAAAATCAAATTATTCAAGGCATGGTCAAGAATATCACCAATTATGGTGTATTCATTGATATTGGCGGTGTAGATGGCTTGCTCCATATCACCGATATGACCTGGGGTCGCATCTCCCACCCAAGCGAAATGGTAAAAATCGGCGAAACTATTACGGTAAAAGTTCTTTCATTTGATAAAGATAATGAAAAGATCTCTCTGGGCCTTAAACAGTTAACCGACAATCCTTGGGAAAAAGCAGCTGAAACACTCAAAGTCGGCCAAAAAATCAAAGGCAAAATTGCCAGCATCACCGATTATGGCTTATTCGTAGAAGTTATGAAAGGCGTTGAAGGGCTTGTGCACATTTCTGAAGTTTCATGGACCGATCGCATTAACGATCTTCATGGCAAATTCAAAGTGGGCCAAGAGATCGAAGTGCTTGTTGTATCTCTGGATAAAGAAAACCGCCGCATGTCTTTAAGCGTTAAACAGCTTGAAAAGAATCCATGGGAACAAGTTGAAGAACAATTCAAAGTTGGCCAACATGTTAAAGGCACCATCAGCAACATTACCGATTTTGGTATCTTCGTTCAATTGCTACCGGGCATCGATGGATTGGTTCATATTTCTGATCTTTCATGGACAGAACATATAGATCATCCAAGTGACATCTACAAAAAAGGTGACACCGTTGAAGCCGTGGTTCTTGCTGTTGATAAAAACAACAAAAAGATCTCATTGGGCGTTAAACAATTGCAACAAGATCCGTGGGACACGATTGAAAAAGAATACCCTATCAATAGCACTATTGAAGGTGTTGTTTCCAAGATCACCAATTTTGGTGCATTTGTGAAATTGCCAAGTGGCATTGAAGGATTGGTGCACATTTCCGAGCTTGCAAATCATAACGTTAATAAAGTTGAAGATGTACTCAAAGTTGGTCAAAAAGAACAATTTAGAGTTATTAATGTCAACAAAGAAGAACGTAGACTTGGTTTAAGCTTGAAAAAAGAAGGCACTTCTGAAGCGCCGGTACGAGAAACCGAACGCAAAGAACGCCCGAGCAAATCGGCTGACAGAGTTGAAAAACAACAAAAATCAACCATGTCACCAAAGACCAAGAACCTGTTCCAATTAGAGTTGGAAAAATATGCAGCGCGCAACAAGGATTCTAATGACTCAGAAGATAAGGAATAAGGAAGCTCATGATTGAACGCACCTTTGCCATGATCAAACCCGATGCTGTTACCGCTAAAAATAGTGGCAAAATCATCGATATGATCGAAAAGAATGGCTTCACTATCCTTGCAATGCGCAAAACCAAACTCGATACTAAGAAAGCGGAAGAATTTTATGCAGTGCATAAAGAACGCCCTTTTTATGGTGAACTGGTTTCATTTGTTACATCAGGTCCGGTTATTCTGATGGCACTTGAGCGCGATAATGCCGTAAAAGCATGGCGCGATCTCATGGGCGCCACCGATCCGCTGAAGGCTGAAAATGGCACCATTCGTAAACTGTTTGGCACCAATATCGGCATTAATGCGGCACACGGATCCGATGCTCCTGAAACGGCAAAAACAGAGTTGTTGCTCTTTTTTCCTGATTTGAAATGAAGCGCACAATTGCTTTAAATCCGTATCGCGCTGAAATTCTTCGAAGCTTTAGCGAAGTAGAATAACAAACAATAATAAGAGGGAACGGATAAAACCGTTCCCTTCTTTTTTTTCATAGGTATTACCATGAAACATTTCTCTATTTTTGGCCTTACTGTTCTTGCACTGACCATTTTTGGATTTTATTATCTTTCGCGCAAATCAACATGCTGTGGCGGTTGTGTTGCTCATGATCACAATCACGTTGAGCGCACTCTTGCAATAATCAAACCCGATGCAGATGCAGCTGGTAATGCGGCAAATATTAAAACTGCCATCGAAAATAGTGGCTTTAAGATTGTTGCGCAAAAAGAAATTACCATCGATAAAGAAACGGCAGAAAAGTTTTATGCAACCCATAAAGATAAGCCTTTCTTTAATGATTTAATCTCATATATCACTTCCGGTCCATCTATCGTTATGATCCTCGAAAAGGAAAATGCAGTTTCTGCATGGCGCAATCGTATGGGAGCCACTGATCCTGAAAAAGCGGATGTTGGCACTATTCGCCAATTATATGGCACCGATATTCAACGCAATGCGGTTCACGGTTCTGATTCAATAGAAAGTGCACAAAAAGAAATTCAGATATTTTTTCCTGACTTCAAATAAATTTTAGAAAAATTACATAAATTTACCACCGGTGATTATCGGTGGTAAATTATTTTTGATAGTTATTATTCTTCAAAGGATTAAAAATTTCTATTTTTCAACAGGGGGAAACTCTTCTTTCATTTCTTCAAGAAATTGTGTTCCACCTTCTATTTTTGACAATTCCTGAAGGGCTTGTTCCCGCAGTGAACGATATTTAAAAGATGTTCTTTCTTTAATCAATTGCGCAATTAAAGGATGGCTACGAGCGATTGCTATATCAGATGCCGTTAATCCATAAGGATTTTTTAAATCAACCCGTGCCCCAGCTTTCAAAAGAAGTTCAGCAATTGGCAGATTTCCATAAAATGCTGCCCACATAAGAGGAGTTAAAGCATAGTATAAATTTCCTGCCGCATCTTTCGATCCAAAAGGTTCAGAAAAATTTACATCGAGTTGACCTTCAAGTAGAATTTTTTCAACCTCTCCCAAATCATTTTTTCTAACAGCGGCACCAAGAGCGCTTTGTCTAGTGTTTATATTATTTTGGGGTAATTCCATTGCATCAATAAATGAAAAGCTTATCAACATTGTTGCGAAAATCATTTTCTTATTCATAAATACTCCTTTTAATGAAATAGTAGTATAAGCCAACTATTTGACTTATTTCTAATTGTAATTATACCAATAGATTAGAATAGTAGTCAATGGTTTAAACAAACAATCTATATATTCAGAATAGATTAAAAGGTGCTCTTTAGATCTTGTATCGCATAACAAAATTTTCTAAAGGCCTAAAGAACAACTTCTATCACCTTTACTTTTTTCTTTACTTCAAAATACAATTTGTGCTACTTTAAAATCAAATATTAAATTCGCACAAATAAGCAGGTAAACAATATGATTTACAAGCGGGATCTAACCAAAAAGCTAAAAAACATGGCCAAATTTCCCGTGGTTGCCCTTTTGGGGCCCCGTCAATCGGGGAAGACCACGCTTGCAAGGAACCATTTTAAAAAATATGCCTATTTTTCTTTTGAAAATCCGATGACTCGGGAATTTGCCTTTTCTGATCCCGCACGTTTTTTAAGAGAAAGCGAAAATAAGCACGGCATAATTCTTGATGAATTCCAGCATGTTCCTCAAATTCTCTCCTATATCCAAATCATTGTTGATGAAAAAAAACGTCCGGGCTACTTTGTTCTTACCGGTTCTCAAAATTACTTAATGAATCAATCAATAACGCAATCACTTGCCGGCAGAGTTGGCATCCTCACCTTGCTTCCCCTTTCACTTCATGAACTTCGCGAAAATAAACTCTGGGACGATAATATTGATTCATTGATGATAAAGGGCTTTTACCCACGTATCTATGCTGAAAAAATCGAGCCAGTTGATTTGTATCCCGCTTATATTCAAACCTACATAGAAAGAGACGTACGCCAATTAAGTAATATTGGCGATCTGCATACATTTCAAAAATTTATGGCTCTTTGTGCTGGCCGAATAGCCCAACAATTAAACCTTTCTGATATTGCGGCAAATTGTAGCATTAGTGTTCCAACTGCAACTAAATGGCTCTCTATCTTAGAGGCGGGCTATATTGTTTATCTCTTACCTCCTTATTTTAACAATTTCAGCAAACGTCTCACAAAAACACCAAAGCTCTATTTTTATGATACCGGTCTCGCTTGTAGTCTTTTAGGAATCACATCACCCACCATTATTGCGGCGAGCCCTTTCCGTGGTAGTCTTTTTGAAAATTTAGTTATCAGCGACCTATGCAAACAATATTTTAACCAAGGTAAACGCCCTCCGCTCTACTTCTGGCGAGATCAAAACGGGAGAATAGAAATTGATTGCATTATAGATCAAGGAATCCAAACGATTCCGGTAGAAATTAAATCCTCTGAGACTACTACTTCTTCATTCCTTGATAATTTAGAACAATGGAATGAGTTATCAAAGAGCAATCCCGATAATAATTATCTTATTTATGCCGGGCAGCGCTCTCAAAAAAGAAGCCGCGGAAACATAATCAGTTGGAATGACATGCCTGAAATAGTAGATAACTTATCAAAAAAACTAGAAAAATCATTAAAGAAAAAGTAAAAGCTCATAAAAAAATAAGCACGTATAATTTTTAGGAGAACATATGAAAAAATTTATTGTAATAGCATTGGCATTATTAATAGCATTCGGTGCGTATCATCTTTATAAAGGCACCAGCACAGAAAAAATTTATTCAGTACCCGAAGCTGTTACCATCCTCAATGACGTTTATAAAGACACGAGTGGATTTTTAATCGGGACAGATGAGCGCCTGATGATTGAAAATAAGGGTGGCAATGCAACGTATGGCGAAATCTTACCACAATCAGTTGCGGTAATGCTCGCTGATCATCCGTTAACTAAAAAAGACGTTTTTTACGATTTGGGTTCAGGCACCGGCAAAGTGTGTGTGCAAGTGGCACTAACAACCCCCGCGCGCGCTGTTGGCGTTGAACTTTCATCATCGCGTCACAAAATAGCCCAAGCGGCACGACAAGAATTGCTTGATAAGAAAATTATGAGTGATCCGCGCAAATTAACATTCATTGAAGATGATATTCTTGCTGTTGATCTGAGTGATGCAACCATTATCTTTTTATGTTCAACCTGTTTTTCTGAAGAATTGATGCAAAAATTAGTAGAAAAGATTGCTGCTATTAAACACCCGGCGAGAGTTTTCACTTTAAAAAAATTACCTCCTCAGGATCTTTTTAAAGAAGGCAAAACATATCATTTGCCAATGACCTGGTCGGATAATACTGCCGTTCACAGTTATGAATTACTCTGAAATTTTTCTTCTAAAATCTGTGCGTGAGCCCTGATAAATTCTTGTTTGCTGATAACCGTTTGGCACAGCATCCAACCACTGCTTGTCGCATAAAAATGTGGTGCGTTACATTTTGTATTGGCATCGATTATCACAACGGATTTATTCGATGGGTTATAATGCGCGTAAACAGCAAGAATAATTTCTTTTAAGTTTTGCACAGATGCACTATTTTTTTGTTCGGCCCCGCCACATAGTTCCGCGCCACCATCAATAGTTGTTTCAATTACTGCCATATCGCCTTCTGATTTGCAGTCAAAGCTCACTGAGCTTGCTTCACTAGAATGGTGGATCCCATATCTGTTTTGCCAATATGCACGGAGAATCTCATGCGAAATATAAGGAAGAGCAACTGAACATTGGACGGTGAAAAGCAAAAGAAAAGCAACAAAAAAATGTTTATTGGTAACCATTTTTTTCCTTTTTAATTTTTTCTACAAGCTCATTGAACACTGCCTTTGGCATGCGTGTTTCACACATGAGCCAGCCCCGATTTGTATCATATAAGACGCGAGGAAATGCCACGGTGTAATCATCAATCACAAGGGCCACACTTTTATGATCATATTGTGGCAGTTGATTTGTTAGTTCTCTAAAACGGTTTCCAGCTGTGGTTAAAAAAGTATCAACAGCATGAACTATTTTGCCGCTTATTAATTTTTTTTCATTTGCGAGCATTACTGCTTTAGTATTATCAAAAGTATCTTTTTGTCCCCATACGGTAGTTTCAAGAACAACATAATCATGAGTATTTTCTTTTATTTCGCAATCTACATTTGGCAGTGCGATAAAGGTTGCAAGGCTTGTTGAATGGGGCGGCTGACCATACTTTTCCAGATATGCTTCAAGGTAGCGGGTCATGATCTTCATGCTGAGCTTATCATTTTTTTCCGGCAGAGCTATTTCTATTCTGCCCGCTTGGCGATCTAGCCGCGCAAACATTATCGTTGCAGAGTAACACGATGCAAAGATAAATACAGCAGACACGAGAAAAGTTCCGATAAAATACCGATTCATTAAAGCCTCACAAGTAAAAAGAAATTTTTTAGAATAACTCAACTAGCTTCTTCAGCGGGAACCTGGGCTGTTTCCATTTCAGCTTCGCGTCCCATTTTTTTGACTGCTTCATCAAGAATGCCATTCACAAATTTATAGGCATCACGCTCTGCAAAACATTTGGCAAGTTCTATCGCTTCATTTAAGACAATATTTGCCGATGTTTTAGTGTTATATAATTCCCACAATGCCAAGCGCAAAATCAATTTGGTGCAGACGCCAATGCGATCGAAGCGCCAGTTATGCAATAATGGTTTAATTGCGTCATCAAGCATTTGACGATTTTCAATCACACTCTGCGCAACCTTAAACACTTCACTATCAAATGGTATTGCGATATTAAATCCGCGATTAAAATTATCAACAACGCCCTGCAGCGATACATCGTAGTCAAAGGCATCCATCGCATACAATAAATGAAAGATTAACGAACGTACTTCTCGTCGTGACAAATCATTATAAGAAAAGGTTTGATCAAGGATATTCGGTTCATCCTGACGCACATCAACACAACCATTCATAGCGACCCCATTCGGTAAATTTATTTTTTAACTCGTTCTAAATATGCTGAGGTGCGTGAATCAATTTTTAATACGTCACCCTCATTAATAAAAAGAGGAACTTGAATCACAAGACCTGTTTCTAGCGTTGCAGGCTTACTTCCTGCCCCCTGTGCTGTATCGCCACGAACACCCGGAGGGGTTTCTTTAACTTCTAGTTCCATAAATAGAGGAGGGGTAACCGCGATTGGCTTATCGGAGAAATATAAGACTGTATAAACAATCTGTTCTTTAAGAAAATCGAGCACTTCTTCAACCTGACTTTCAGTTAGGATAACCTGCTCATAAGACTCTTGATCCATGAAGTTATAATCGTTGCCTTCTTTGTATAAATACTGCATTTGGCGGTATTCAAGATTAGGATCGGGGAACTTTTCACCTGAGCGGAAGAGCTCCTCATGAACAAGACCGGTTAAAAGGTTTTTCATCTTCGTGCGAACGAAAGCGCCACCTTTTCCCGGCTTTACGTGATGATATTCAATAACCATATATGGAGCGTCACGAAATAATATTTTAGCGCCCTTGCGAAAATCAGAAGTAGAAATCACCATTAATCCTTACTATAAAAGAACAATTTTTTATGGTAATTATCAGTATAGAAAGCCAAATAAAAATTGCAATTAATTCTTACGCCCGATCCAAGTGGCCAATTCGTTATTTTATTGACAAAGTGAAATAAAAAGAGATAGAAGGGATTTGCAAGATGCTATAGACTAAGAGATTATCAGAAAATTTAGCTACCAAAAAAATGACTCTCCCGCTCGCCCTGAGCTTGTCGAAGGGAGCGAGCTTACCTGATGCCGCTCGAATGGTTCGACAAGCTCACCACGAGCGGTTTTTTTAGTTTTTGGCTAAACTCTAAAGTAAAAAAACCTTAAAAGTGAGAAGATCCTATGCCAACCCTTAATGTAATTGACCCGGAACTCTATAGCATTATTCACCAAGAAGAGTTGCGTCAAAAAAATCAGATAAGCTTAATTGCTTCAGAAAACTATGCGTCTCAAGCAGTTCTTGATGCATCTGGATCAGTGCTTACCAATAAATATGCCGAAGGATATCCGGGTAAACGATATTATGCAGGCTGCGCCTTGGTTGATCAAGCAGAACTGGTTGCCATCCATCGCTGCAAACAACTGTTTGGCGCAGAGCACGTTAATGTGCAACCCCATGCCGGGTCTCAAGCAAATATGGCAGTCTACTTTTCCATACTAAAACCGGGTGACACTATTTTAGGCATGAGTTTGGCAGAAGGAGGACATCTCACGCATGGCCATTCGGTTAACTTTTCAGGATCTTTATATAAAGCAGTTTCCTACGGGGTCAACAAAGATACTGAACTGCTCGATTATGATCAGCTGGCAAAACTTGCCCAAGAATATAAACCAAAACTCATTATTGCCGGCGCTTCAGCTTATTCTCGAATTATCGATTTTACGCGAATCGCGCGCATTGCTCAAGAAAACAATTCTTACTTTATGGCCGACATTGCCCACATTGCCGGGCTCATTGCGGCTGAGTTGCACCCCAGCCCAATTGCAGAAGCCGATTTTGTTACGAGCACAACGCATAAAACATTGCGTGGGCCACGAGGTGGCCTTATCATGTGCAAATCCAAGCACGCGGCATCCATTGATAGAGCAATAATGCCCGGCATGCAAGGCGGACCATTTATGAATATGATTGCCGCCAAAGCCGTTGCATTTCAAGAGGCGCTCCAACCAAATTTTATTTCCTACCAAAAACAGACAATTAAAAATGCGCAAGATATGGCCAATGCCTTGCAAGACCTAGGATATCGTATTGTTACCGGCGGCACTGATAACCATTTATTTATTGTTGATTTACAGTCAAAAAAAATCACCGGCAAAGCAGCTGAGGCAGCGCTGGAAAAAGCGGGGATAATCGTAAGCCGTAGTTGCATTCCCAACGATCCTCAAAAACCGGGAATCACGAGCGGCTTTCGCATCGGGACACCGGCCTTAACCACCCGTGGCGTGGCGAATAAAGAAGATATCCAATCTGTGGCTCAACTGATTAATGATGTAATAAAAAATCATGACAATGATATGCTCCTCAAATCAATTGAAGAACAGGTGAGCATTTTTTGCAGCAAATATCCGATTTATTAAAACACGTAGCGGATCGCAGCCGTGATAGGAAATCGTATTTCGGTGCCGATTTTGCCAATCGTAAGCGAAGTAAAGGTAGAGATAGGGACGCTTAATGCAATGTTATCACCAACTTTGGCACTTTGCGAGACAACAACCTCTGCGGTTACAACAAAGAACCAGTTTCTCCAAATATGTATATCAAGCCCACCGTTAATACCGCCGGCAATTGACGTATTCCGTTTAAAAAAATCGATATTATCAACAGTGGTTACCGTTGAACCAACAACTATCGCCGCTTCCAAATGGGTGCCACTATGATGCGTTAACCCTATTTTTGCGCCAAAAAACGGGTGGGCCCAATTGCAAAAGCAATAATCCCAATAATACCTGCCGCCAATATAGGCATCAAATAATCGATAGTTATGCGATGCAATCATGGCAGGCAAACGCGGTACCGATGCGGTTACAATTGCTTCTTGGTCCTTACCACGGGCCTGAACATAATTAATTTCGCCATAAAAACGAATAGTGTCCGACCAAGCATATCCCACTTGACCGCCCACGGTCCAAGCAGTATGAAATAAGGTACTAAAATGGGGCGATTCGAATAATGCGAGCGCAGATGTTACCGCCGGAAAGGTGAATGGCGCAAGATTCTCTTCATAACCGTGGCGCCACACTATCGGCACCACACCGGCTTGGAATTGAACATCCAAGTGTCCGCAATCAAGCGGCCGGCCCAAAACAATTCCGGATATTAGTAACAACAAAGAATATTTTATGATTTTCATGAGCCTCTCCTTAGTAGATAACAACCTACTTGTGCTTAAAATACGAAAAGCAGCGCAAGAAAATCAAGAAGAGTTTTTTGCTCAAAAAAGAAGGCACCAAAATTGGTGCCTTCTTGAATAGTTTTTCTAAATTGATTAGAAGCTATATCTTACTGCTGCAGTTACTGGGAAGCGCAACTCAGTACCAATAGCTCCTGGAAGAACATTGCTAATTGAAGCGAATGAAGTTGTAAGAGGAATGTTGTTCACATTTCTTGGACCACATGAAGCAACTACTTCACCGGTTACAACAAATGACCAATTGCCGCAGAAACACACATCAAAACCAACGTTTCCGCCACCGCTTACTACGGTATTACTTCTAAATATATTTGTATCGGCGAGTGGAAGATTTGCAACTGTTGGCGCTGCAAGAATAATATCGGCATTTGTTCGTTTGTGATGCGTTAAACCGACTTTTCCACCCAGGAAGAATGAAACACGATCACACCAGCGATCCCAATAATACCGAGCTCCTACATACGCATCAAATATTTTGTATTTGTGGAATGAGAATGTTCCGGTTACGACACTGTTGAAATCAGTAGGAATTAATACTGAATCTTTACCTTTAGCTTGTGAATAATTAAATTCTAAATATACACGGGTATTATCTGAAAATGCATAACCAACTTGTCCACCAACAATCCACGGTATTCTAAACAGCTTGCGGAACTTTGGAACATTGTCGTAAATCACGGCTACAGGGCTAGCGGCAGGAGCCAGACTACAATCTACGCCTAAGATTTGATCCCTGTTACGCCAGAGAATTGGATTCACGCCACCCTGCACTTGCAAGTCCCATGCGCCGCAATACAACGGATTGCATCCGCATTCATAGCATGATGATTCACAACATCCGCCATCATCAGCATATTCGCGGGTAGCTTGAGCTGTGCCAACCACCGCGGTTGCCAATAAAAGAATTGATAAATATTTTGCAGTAAATAATTTCATATTTTCTCCCTTAGAATTGGTTAAATGATACTGCAACCACGCCTAAGATTACCCTGAATTGTCAGAAAAAATCAAGCTTTATTTAAATTCTACCACCGTACTGGATTTTTTTCTGACAATTTCAGTAGAGAAATTAAAATGTATAACGAGCCCCTACCGTGATTGGGAAGCGCAATTCCGTACCGATAGAACCAAATATGAGATTATTAATACCAGGAACCACTAACGGTGCTGGATTGCAACCGGCATTCTGACCAAATGCGATAGTATCGCCACTTCTTGGTCCACAATTTGCAACTACTTCGCCAACGATCATTAGATTCCAACAATTGCACATGCAAACATCTAAGCCAATGCTTAAACCACCGCTTACTTTAGTATTTTTATCAAAAAAAGGTTGATCGGTAACAAACGCAACCGCCGCTGCCGGAGGTATAGCGAGAGTAGAGCTGAATTTTATACGTTGATGATGCATTGCACCAACTTTTGCGCCAAGAAACACCGAATATCTGTCGCACCAGCGATCAAAGAAATATTGGAATCCAAGGTAGCCATCGTAGAGCTTATACTTGTGCAGATCAAAGACCAATGTTGATGCCGGTGATTGAAGAGTTTGGAACGATTCATCATGTTTGCCGCTGGCTTGAACATAATTAAATTCAGCATAAATACGAATATTATCAGAAATTGCATAACCAACTTGACCACCAATGGTCCATGGCACATGGAATAATTTAAAGAAACGAGGTGTTTTTAAAAATTGAACCACCGGATTAGCGCCGGCAACGTTGGTGCATTGAATGGCAGAAATGTAACCACGGTGTTCCCACAATATCGGCACCACACCACCATGAACTTGAAGATCGAAAGCGCCACACGCCAACGGAATCTCAGAACAAGTGTAGCCACAACAAACCGGTTCACATTCCCGGCAATCAGAATCGGCAAGAAGAGGGGCAGCAAAAAAAAGCGCCAGCGCTAAAATACTGCTTTTATACATTGCAAACTTCATACAATCTCCTTAATAAGGTTTTTATCTCTTTTTGAGTAGCATTTTAATACTAGCTTCATTACCAAAAAAAAATCAAGTCTTAAAAAAATTTGTTCAAAAACAAAAAAAAGGCATTGAATTTCTCAATGCCTTTTTAGTTTTTGTTGGCAATTAGATTTTAGAAGCTATATCTGATTGCCGCAGTTACCGGAAAGCGAAGCTCGTTGCCAACGCTACCTACAACCAATTGCGTAATGAGAAGTCCAGTTGCCACGGTAGCCACAGGACCAACAGATCTTGGACCACATGAGCCAACTACTTCACCAGTTACTACAAATGACCAGTTGCCACAGAAGCAAATATCAAAACCAACGTTAGCGCCGCCGCTGATTACCGTATTGCTACGATATACATTTTGGTCTGTGAACGGGGTGGTGTTACCGCTAGCAAAATTGAAATCATAGTTCAATCTTTTGTGATGTGTTAAACCAACTTTACCACCAAGGAAGAAGGAAACACGATCACACCAGCGATCCCAATAGTAACGAGCACCGGCATATGCATCAAATAATTTATATTTTCTTGCATCACCAAAAGTGAATGTTGAGCCATCTTCAGCTAAGATTCCGACATTATTTTTGTGATTTGCTTGTGAGTAGTTAAACTCTAAATACACACGAGTGTTGTCTGACATCGCATAACCAACTTGACCACCAACGATCCATGGAATTCTGTATAAGTGGCTGAATTTTGGTGTTTCAAAATAGCTAATCAATGGAGTGGATGCTGAGCAATTCAACGCTAACCAATTGCCTCTATTGCGCCAGAGAATTGGGTTTACGCCACCTTGCACTTGCAAGTCCCATGCGCCGCAATACAACGGATTGCATCCGCATTCGTAGCACGAAGATTCACAACATTGTGAATCACGAGATCCCCCATCATCCTGCCATGCATTCGCCTTGCTACCTAGCAAAGACAAAAGCAGAATAAGTGAGAGATGTTTTGCAGTAAGAAGTTTTTTCATATTTACCCTTTTTTTTAAAGTGTTAATACTGCAACCGACTATAGATTACTCCGAAGAATAAAAAAAAATCAAGAGTCAAATTAAAAAAAAGTAACCCAGATGCTGTTCTTGCCAACATCTGGGTTGTAACAAATACTTTATTTACGCATTAAAAGCTGTATTTCAAGCCTGCGGTAATTGGGAAGAAAACTTCCGTGCCGATCCGGCCGACAACTAAATTGGTCGGTGAGAAATTTGGCAGAATACTCGCACAAGGATTTAAGTTGCCAATATCTGAATTTGAACGCGGTCCACACGTAGCAACCGCTTCAGCGGTAAATACAACTGAAAAATTACAGCCCAAGCACCATTCAAATCCGATATTTGCGCCGCCCGCTACTGAATTACTTTTATAGAAGAATGGAACACAATTTAATACAAGCGGAGTTTGTATTGTGCATTTCGTGGATGCTATGTTAATACGCGCATTCGTTTCTTTTCTATGCAAGAATCCGAATTTGCCGCCAAAGAAAAATGCAAAATCATTGCAACCACAATTTATTTCCCAATAATAGCGTGCACCCAAATACACATCATAAACTTTATAGCGACTCGGATGTATATTCACCGTTACAACATCATTTGGTGTTGCCGCAACGCCAAGTAAAGTGAAATTACGGCCCGAGGCTTGTCGGTAATTAAATTCAATATATGTTTCAAAATCATTCGTTATAGCATAACCAATGTGGCCGCCAACGTACCAAGGGGTCTTGAACAACTTTTTAAATCGAGGCATTTTGAATAAAGGAATAATTGATTGATTAAAATTAGGAATACTCAGTGCGTTACATGAAATCGCTGAAAAAATTCCGCGATCTGTCCATATAGTAGGGGCTACGCCACCCTGAATCTGAAAATCAATGGCTCCACAGTTTAACGGATTGCCACAGTCATATGCTTGATCACAGCACTGCTCTTCAGGGCAACAATCATCAGAACTTCTACCGAAGGTAAAATAGCTACAACTCGCTAAATAACAGAGTAAAAAAAGACTTTTACGACTCAAAACGTTTCTCATTGGCAATCCTTTTTTTGAAAACAATATTCAACAAAATTAGCCTAGGCATAAAAATATGAAATTTGCAAGATCTTGAAAATTTGCATTAAAAAATTATATTTAAATCCCGCCGTAAAAGGGAAGAATTTTTTCATTTTTTTCGATACCAATGCCACCGCAATGCAAAAAGGGTCCGTATCATGGCAAAACCGGCACTAAAAGTTTGCAACTTACTCCCTTCTTGATCATTCCACACCGTTGGAAATTCTTTAATGGTAAAACCAAATTTTTTGCATAGAGAGAGCAACTCAATATCAAATGCCCATTGTTTCACTGATAAATAAGGAACAATTCTTTCAACCACTTTTCTTTTAAACAATTTTGCACCGCACTGCGTATCATCATAAGTGAGCCCAAATAAAATTCTCACCAAACTCCCAAAAAAGAGTTTGCTTCCCCATCGTTTAATAAAAGGACGGGGTGGCGTCACCACGGCACCCAGCATGTAGCGGCTGGCAATAATGCCGTCATAACCATTTATATGTGATATTAAATCATAAAATGCCCGGGGTGATGTTGCCATATCAGCATCTACAAAACCTATAAGATCGTTGGGCCGCGTCAGCGCATCAGCAAAACCAACGTTAACTGCAAGCCCCTTGCCGCCTTCTTTGATCTCTTGCGACAACAAGTATGGCATCTCTTTTTGCAAATCAGCTACAATTGCCGGCGTTGTATCCCGAGTTCCATTAATTACCACGAGAATTTCATATTCTAGGTTTTCGGCAATTTTTTTATCGGAGAAAAACTGATTATACGCTTTGAGGGTAGCTTTGATACGCTTTTCCTCGTTATAGGCAGGAATTACTATGCAAACTTTCATATAAACTCATTCCTTTTTGGCATTACTTTCTTTTTTTATTCAATCCAATCTTTATTTTGATAAAAAAATGAGTAATATTAACGCAAACTCGAGCTAAAAAACTAGAGATACAATTGAAAGGCTGCTCGTGGTGAGTGATTGCGAAGCAATCGTATCGAACCATGCGGCCTAAAAATCATAAGATATTATGAATTACTTTTATATATTTTAAAAGGATGCCCTTATTAAAAATGATTGAAACCCTCTGATAAGCCCGCATGGTTCGATACGCAGCCTGCGGCTGCACTCACCACGAGCGGGCTTTATGATTAACTTTCACAATTCTTAGCTCGAATTAGAGTAATATGAATATACTTAATTTAAAAGATCATGATACAAATAACCTCAAGAGAAATCCTTTTCGCTCTTCTCAAAAAGCATCTTCCAGAAGATCCCATAATTATTGAAGCGGGTTCATTCAATGGTAAAGATACCCTGCGCTTGGCCGCTTTTTGGCCCACATCAATAATTCACGCATTCGAACCGGTGCCAGAAATCTTTGATGAATTGGTGCGCACTACCCGTTTAAATAACAATATCATTAGATATCCGGTAGCACTCAGTGATACAAATGGTGAAAAAGCCTTTTTTGTTGCAGAACATCCCAAAAGACCGGGAAAAATATGCCAGGCAGGGAGTCTACTCAAACCAAAAGATCGATTAAACGTTTCGCCTATAACTTATCCCAAAACCATGCTAGTAAAAACATTAACTCTTGATACCTGGGCTAAGCAGTATGGAGTTGATCATGTCGATTTTATCTGGCTCGATTTACAAGGGCATGAATTGGCAGTTTTGAAAAACGGACATCATACTTTATCAACAACAAAAGCTCTCTATCTTGAAGTGAATTTTATTGAAGCCTATGAAAATCAAACAAATTATCTTCAATGTACTGATTGGTTATATCAAAACAACTTTATTCCCGTTGCAAAAGATTTCATCGATGAAAACAAGTGGTTTTTTGGCAATATTTTATGGATAAATACTCAACTTCTGTACAAATGAAGCACCCAACCGCTCAAAAGCAGTTGTATCGCATTGGTATTCCGCAAAGAAAAAAAGCTTCATTCCTTATCGCCGTTCGTTTCCCAGCCTTCGCTAATTCCGTTCGTGCTGACCTCTCGACTACGCTCAAGACTAAAGGCCCTTAGCTTCCTGTGCCCGGCGTCCTTCGACAAGCTCAGGATGAGCGGAAGGATGCGTTTACTCCCGAGTGAAAGTCGAGGGACTTGGCGAAGACGGGTCGAAGGATCGAAACGAGCAATAATAATTTTCGGATAAGTTTTTCCTGCCAGAACGTGCATAAATACACGAAAAAACTCATTTTTTTGTTTTTTTTGTTGCATCCATTATCCAAAATCTTGTATATACATAGTATCTGAAATTTTGTATATACATTTTATATGATTAATTTTTAAAAAAAGAATGGTAATGGATCAACAAAATGAATAAAAACATAAACGATAGGAGCCACACACACACACACACACACAAAGGCTTTTTCAATGTCCCATAATCTCTATAAACACTATAATACCACTTGTTTTGATATTATCTGCGACCAACAACTACTACTACTCATTAATTATTTTTCTAACCTCATAAAAAAGGATTGTATATGAATATACAATGTAGGTTTTTAATAAAACCTTTTTCTCTTTCGCTGTTATTGATTGCATCAAGTTATGCCGATGAAATTGATTTACGTGCAGTAGATCAATTTAGAAAGTGCCAGAAGGATAACTGTTCAAGAGTTGCACTAAGCGCTCAGCTCACGTTTGGTAGTAATTATCCTTCAGCACAAACCTTTCCATCTATTTCAGCAACCGGAGACCAAGTATATGTGGTATATAATAATAATGGACTTTATACCCCTACATTACTTGCTGCACAACTATTTGATAATGTTAACGGACAATTAGTTTCTGCGCAAACACTCCTGTGTGACCCAAACTATCCCAATCCATGGATGGGGTTCGCATCAGCAGATTTTAGCCTATTTTCTGTCCTTGATGGTAGTCTCGGGACAACATCGCTTCCGGCACGAATTCGTATTCTTGATTCAAACTTTAATCAAGTAGGTCAACGGATTTTTTCATCTTATCAAGGCGACTTTTTGGGTGTGAATCCTGCTGGTGGATTTTTTGCGGGTGGATCATTTTCAGAAGATAACCATTATGTTGTGATATCTACCAGTATTTCTAATACGCCTCCAAACGCACAAAGTATGTTAGTGGTAATGGATGCTACTAATCCTTCACTTCCCACTGTAGCGCAAACTGTAATCACCGGATTTCCAGTTTTTTTCGGCCCATATCTGTTTACTCTGACTGATAACAATGGCAATAAGAATCTGTATATTCAATATACTGTCTCCAATGGGACACCCACGCGAAATTTTATCCTATTCAATTTTTATGAACCACCCTTTTATAGCCAAGTGTATCAAGTTAATCTGACTGCGGGCACCATTACTTTAGTTGCTCAACAGCCATTGCCTAAATTTGCTGGACCCGCTGTCCAAGTACGCGCTGGCGGCAAAGACGCACTCATTTGCCATGGCGGGTACTGCGCCCTAAACCCGAGTGCACCATCTTTTTATGCTAATCCTATTCCTTTTCAAGAATCAGTTTTACCCGGTGATTACGCCGAATCACGCGTATTTCTCTTTAATGGCACTGCCTTAAACTTAGTGGTTAAGGAAGCGGTAAATTGCTGTAATCGAACTCTCCCTTATCCCCCAAGCAATGGCTGCTCATATCTGATTGGGCAAAATCAAGATCTTCTAGTAGCGGGTTTCCCAAATGTAACCTCAGATAATCAGGAATTTTGGTGCTTTGCTGATCTTCGCCAAGGTCCAAATGGGCTTGAGTTCCGAGGAGTTAATTTGCCTAACCAAGATATGATAACCGCCATTTCAGTATTCAGCCAAGATGGCAATTGGCTCTTTCGTGCAGGATACTTTGGATATGGCAATCAAAATCCAGAAACACCATTTGATGATATATATGGCCTTAACAATCTCTTGCTCTTTAAAGTATACTCAGCACCATACACCCCAATTTGTAACTAATAAAAAATAATTGATACCTGGCGCCTGAAAAAGGCGCCAATTTAATCAGGAGATTATATGAAATCGTTAAATCTACGTTATCTATTTTTGACACTTGCTCTTGCTTCATTCGGCTCAGCACAGGCAGATTATGATGATGGTCGCAATGCAGATTGTTGCAAAATAGATAATTGCTATGAATGTGGATGCAATCCACTCTATAGTTGCGCGTGGGATATTGCAGTGCAAGCGGGCGTTTGCCCAATCAGATGGACAGGTCGCGGCCACTGGAGTGTGCTTGAAAATGGTGCCGATGTTAATCTTTTCAGAACACCAAATTTTAGCCACTTGTATCGCCTTCCTTGGATAGTTGGCGGCCAAGTTGGCTACGCTTGGAGCGATAACGTTCGTCTTTATTTAGAATTTGATTATTTGCAAGCAAGCCGTAAAAACCGTAACAACGCTTTTAATGAATCTGCTTCATCAACAGTGCTTGATATTTGCGTTGGAAAATATAAAGCATTTGAATTTTATGTTGGTGGTCGATATTACTTTGATCGTTGGTGCGATCGTTATTCGTTCTTCTTAGGCGGTAAAATTGGGTTAATTAGTCATCGTAAAGTTCATTTTACGGGCACAATAACTTACAACTCATATATTTTGGCACCGTCATTAGTAGATACTGAAACACCCCTCTTTAGAAGCAAAACGCAGGTGAGCGGCGGCGTTAATGGTGGCATTGATATCTGCTTTGGTGGTAATTGGTCCTTTGTGATTACTGGTGAAGTAGTGGCCAATAGAGGGCCTCGTGGTCACTCAATTCCGTTAACGGGAAATCCTTTAGTTACTGCAACGAGCCTTTCAATCGGCAAAGCAGGCACGGAATTGCTTTTTCCAGTTACCGCCGGCATCAGATATAGCTTTTAAAAATATGCTGGTTTAAAGGTAAATTAATCCGTTGATTGATACTCTTGTAGCATCTTACGGCAACCGCAATTGAACGTAATTTCATTTTTATTATCCCAAAAAAGGCCTTGTTAACAACAAGGCCTTTTGATTTATAAAAGTGCAGAACTTTTCTTTACTTTTTTTCCAAATAATCCTAGTATCCCTTCATTCAGGAGTAAAGAAAAAGGGTGTGATATGGATCATGCATATTACATGAAAAAAGTTTTTGAGCTTGCCAAACAAGGAATCGGGTTAGTGAGCCCTAATCCACTTGTTGGTTCGCTGATCGTTAAAGATAGCCAAATAATTGGTGCAGGATTTCATGAGCGATATGGTCAATTTCATGCAGAGTTGAATGCAATTGTATCTGCAAAGCAACCACTAAAAGGTGCAACCCTTTATTGCAATCTTGAGCCCTGTTGCCATACTAATAAGCAAACGCCACCGTGCGCGCAACGTATAATTAAAGAAGGCATTTCACGAGTGGTGATTGCCAATAGAGATCCCAATCCAGAAGTAAATGGCGGAGGCATCGCCCTGCTCAAACAAATGGGCATAGAAGTGATCGAGAATATTTGCCAGGAGGAAGGGGAATTGCTCAATGAAGTTTTTTTTACTTTTCACCGCAAAAAAAGACCATTTATTCATCTTAAATATGCACAGACTCTAGATGGTAATATTGCCTGCTCAAGTGGTGATTCAAAGTGGATCACTCATGAAAATGCGCGCAAAAAAGCACATGAGATGCGATTAAAATATGATGCAATTTTGATCGGTGCGGGAACTTTAGTTGCCGATAATCCTGCGCTTACTATCCGCTTTATTGAATCAGAAAAAAAATGCCCGAAAAAAGCTTCATTCCTTATCGCCGTTCGTTTCCCAGCCTTCGCTAATTCCGTTCGTGCTGACCTCTCGACTACGCTCAAGACTAAAGGCCCTTAGCTTCCTGTGCCCGGCGTCCTTCGACAAGCTCAGGATGAGCGGAAGGATGCGTTTACTCCCGAGTGAAAGTCGAGGGACTTGGCGAAGACGGGTCGAAGGATCGAAACGAGCAATAATAATTTTCGGATAAGTTTTTCCTGCCAGAACGTGCATAAATACACGAAAAAACTCATTTTTTTGTTTTTTTTGTTGCATCCATTATCCAAAATCTTGTATATACATAGTATCTGAAATTTTGTATATACATTTTATATGATTAATTTTTAAAAAAAGAATGGTAATGGATCAACAAAATGAATAAAAACATAAACGATAGGAGCCACACACACACACACAAAGGCTTTTTCAATGTCCCATAATCTCTATAAACACTATAATACCACTTGTTTTGATATTATCTGCGACCAACAACTACTACTACTCATTAATTATTTTTCTAACCTCATAAAAAAGGATTGTATATGAATATACAATGTAGGTTTTTAATAAAACCTTTTTCTCTTTCGCTGTTATTGATTGCATCAAGTTATGCCGATGAAATTGATCCAGTCGCGTTAAACCAATTTAGAAAATGCCAGACGAATAACTGTTCAAGAGTTGCACTAGACAGTGAACTCACATTTAGTCTTTCTCGACCTTCTTTCATATCCTATCCGTCTATTTCAGCAAATGGGGACCAAGTATTCATACAATATGCTAATAATGCTTTTTATACCCCTACATTACTACTTGCAGAATTATTTGATAATGTTGACGGACAATTAGTTTCCGCTCAAACACTCAACATCGACCCAAATTATCCCAATCCATGGATTGGGTATGCATCGCCAGATTTTACACGTTTCTCCGTCATTGATGGTAGTATCGGTACTGGATTGCTTCCGGCACGTATTCGTATTTTTGATTCAAACTTTAATCAAGTGGGCGAACGAATCTTCTCGGCTCTTCAATCATATCTTAGTGGCGTTACTTCCGGTGGACTTGTTTGGGGTGGGGAATTTTCAGAAGATAATCATTATGTTGTAGTAACTTATAGTGTTGCCGTTTCCGGTCCAACAGTAACAAGTATGATAGTGGTGCTGGATGCTACTGATCCTTCACTTCCTATTGTAGCGCAAACCCAAATTACCGGATTTCAAAATGTTTATTCTCCGTTTCTGTTTACTCTGACTGATAACAATGGCAACCAGAATCTATACATTCAATTTTGTCTCTGCAATGGAGTGCCTCAGCGAATTGAATATTTCTTCGATACCGCATATATACCGCCATTTGCTAGCCAAGTTTATCAAGTTAATCTGAATGCTGGCACAATTACTTTAGTTGCCCAACAGCCATTACCTAAATTTGCCGAAGCAGATATCCTCGTACGTCCTGGCGGCAAAGATGTGATCATTGCCCATGGTGGATGGTGCTGCTTATTCCCGAATCAAATAAGTATTTATGATACTATTCCCCCTCTCACCTCATTTTTACCTAATGATAACAGCGAAGCACGCGTATTTCTGTTTGATGGAAGTAACTTAAACTTAGTGGTTAAGGAATCAGTAAATTGTTGTAATTGCACTTGCATTTATCCGCCAGGCAATGGCTGCTCATATTGTTTTGCACAAAATACAGTATTTGAACTAAATGGTAACCCAGCGGAGCGCTACACTCAGCCGGAATTTTGGCTCTTTGCAGATCTTCGTCAAGGTCCAAATGGCCTTGAGTTCCGAGGAATGAATTTGCCTAAGTCGGATATGTATACCGCCGTTCGGAGATTCAGCCAGGATGGCAATTGGTTTCTTCGCGCGGGAGCACATGGATACATCAATCAGGACCCAACAATGCCATATGTTGATGCCAATGGTATTCGCAATATCTTGCTCTACCAAGTATCCTCAGCAGCGTATACCCCAATTTGTAATTAGTAATAATTGATACCTGGCGCCTGAAAAAGGCGCCAACCTAATCAGGAGATCATATGAAATCGTTAAATCTACGTTATCTATTTTTGACACTTGCTCTTGCTTCATTCGGGTCAGCACAGGCAAATTATGATGATGATCGCAGTGCCGATTGTTGCAAAATGGATAATTGCTATGAATGTGGATGCAATCCACTCTATAGTTGCGCGTGGGATATTGCAGTGCAAGCGGGCGTTTGCCCAATCAGATGGACAGGTCGCGGCCACTGGAGTGTGCTTGAAAATGGTGCCGATGTTAATCTTTTCAGAACACCAAATTTTAGCCACTTGTATCGCCTTCCTTGGATAGTTGGCGGCCAAGTTGGCTACGCTTGGAGCGATAACGTTCGTCTTTATTTAGAATTTGATTATTTGCAAGCAAGCCGTAAAAACCGTAACAACGCTTTTAATGAATCTGCTTCATCAACAGTGCTTGATATTTGCGTTGGAAAATATAAAGCATTTGAATTTTATGTTGGTGGTCGATATTACTTTGATCGTTGGTGCGATCGTTATTCGTTCTTCTTAGGCGGTAAAATTGGGTTAATTAGTCATCGTAAAGTTCATTTTACGGGCACAATAACTTACAACTCATATATTTTGGCACCGTCATTAGTAGATACTGAAACACCCCTCTTTAGAAGCAAAACGCAGGTGAGCGGCGGCGTTAATGGTGGCATTGATATCTGCTTTGGTGGTAATTGGTCCTTTGTGATTACTGGTGAAGTAGTGGCCAATAGAGGGCCTCGTGGTCACTCAATTCCGTTAACGGGAAATCCTTTAGTTACTGCAACGAGCCTTTCAATCGGCAAAGCAGGCACGGAATTGCTTTTTCCAGTTACCGCCGGCATCAGATATAGCTTTTAAAAATATGCTGGTTTAAAGGTAAATTAATCCGTTGATTGATACTCTTGTAGCATCTTACGGCAACCGCAATTGAACGTAATTTCATTTTTATTATCCCAAAAAAGGCCTTGTTAACAACAAGGCCTTTTGATTTATAAAAGTGCAGAACTTTTCTTTACTTTTTTTCCAAATAATCCTAGTATCCCTTCATTCAGGAGTAAAGAAAAAGGGTGTGATATGGATCATGCATATTACATGAAAAAAGTTTTTGAGCTTGCCAAACAAGGAATCGGGTTAGTGAGCCCTAATCCACTTGTTGGTTCGCTGATCGTTAAAGATAGCCAAATAATTGGTGCAGGATTTCATGAGCGATATGGTCAATTTCATGCAGAGTTGAATGCAATTGTATCTGCAAAGCAACCACTAAAAGGTGCAACCCTTTATTGCAATCTTGAGCCCTGTTGCCATACTAATAAGCAAACGCCACCGTGCGCGCAACGTATAATTAAAGAAGGCATTTCACGAGTGGTGATTGCCAATAGAGATCCCAATCCAGAAGTAAATGGCGGAGGCATCGCCCTGCTCAAACAAATGGGCATAGAAGTGATCGAGAATATTTGCCAGGAGGAAGGGGAATTGCTCAATGAAGTTTTTTTTACTTTTCACCGCAAAAAAAGACCATTTATTCATCTTAAATATGCACAGACTCTAGATGGTAATATTGCCTGCTCAAGTGGTGATTCAAAGTGGATCACTCATGAAAATGCGCGCAAAAAAGCACATGAGATGCGATTAAAATATGATGCAATTTTGATCGGTGCGGGAACTTTAGTTGCCGATAATCCTGCGCTTACTATCCGCTTTATTGAATCAGAAAAAAAATGCCCGCGGCGCATAGTGCTGGGATCACTGGGATTTATTGAACCACATAATCTCGCAGTCACTGATGAATATCGGCACAAAACAATTTTAGTGACCAGTGACTCTGATTATTGGTATCATGAAAAAAAAGCTGAAAAATTCCAAAAAGATGGCATTACCATTGTGCGCGTTGATGTTGATAATGGACTTCTTAATTTGTCTCAAGTTTGCCAAAAAATGGCAGAATTAAAAATCACATCAATACTGGTTGAAGGCGGCAGCAAGATTCTTACCTCTTTTATACTAGAAAAATTATTTGATCGTATTTCCATTTTTATTGCGCCCAAAATAATTGGCTCGGGTATAAATGCCATTGATGAGCTTGGCATTCAAAAAATGGCTGATGCATTTACTTTTGAGAAAACAAGTTTTGAAATTATTGATGATGTAATTCATTTTTCAGGAAAGCCTGCTTACGACCGGCTCGGGATGAGAAACAATGTTCACCGGATTAATTAGCGAGATTGGAACCATAACCACTATTTATGCCAATCAGGAAGGCAAAGTTTTCACCATTCATGCGAAAAAAACGGCTCGCGAGCTTGCTTTGGGTGATTCAGTCGCAATCAACGGCACGTGCTTAACTGCAATTGATATCAAAGAAGATCAGTTCACATTGCAAGCGGTGCATGTCACCCTGCAAAAAACTAATCTAGGAGCATTAAATATCGGATCACCGGTAAATTTGGAATTGGCACTGAAAGCATCCGATAGATTAGGCGGCCATTTTGTGCAAGGGCATGTGAATGGCATAGGCTCAATTAATCACATTACCGCTTCCGGTAATAATTATGAGATATTAATTACTATTCCGGAACATTTACAAAAATATATGGTAAATGAAGGCTCTATCACACTAGACGGCATTAGTCTAACTATTGCCAACGTAACTGAGCTGGGGATCATGGTATCAATTATTCCGCATACCTGGCAAGCAACAACACTTAACACAAAAAAAATTGGCGACCCGTTAAACATCGAAGTTGATATTATTGCAAAATATGTGGAGCAATTTATCCGAAAGGGGGAAGTAAAAAATTCTGTGATTAATCGTGATTGGTTGCAGATGCATGGATTTTGAATGCTTCGGCTCAGCATGAACGGACCTTCTTTTAGTTCGTTTCAAGTAAGCGCGAAGTGAGAATCGAGAAAGGAAAAGAGATGATGAAGCTAAATACCATTGAAGAAGCACTGGCCGATCTTGCGCGAGGCAAAATGGTCATCGTGGTTGATGATGAAAAAAGAGAAAATGAAGGGGATATTGTTATTGGCGCGCAGTCGGTGACTCCGGAAATAATTAATACCATGATAAAAATGAGCAGCGGATTAATTTGTGTGCCACTTGCGCAAGAAATTGCTCAAAAAATTGGATTAGAGCTCATGGTGCACCATAATACTGCTCATTTTGGGGTAAATTTCTCTATTTCCATCGATGCGGCTCAAGGAATCACTACCGGAGCATCTGCAGCAGATAAAGTAGTTACTATTAAAGCAATGACACATCCGGATGTATCTGCCAAAGATTTTGTGCGGCCCGGCCATATTTTCCCCCTCATTGCAAAAAAAGGCGGCGTGCTCAAACGTGCAGGGCACACCGAGGCTGCAGTAGATTTAGCACGCTTGGCGGGACTCATGCCGATTGCAGTAATTTCAGAAATTACCAATGAGGATGGGAGCATGGCGCGATTGCCACAACTTTTTCAAATCGCTCAAAAAATGGATCTAAAAGTTGTAAGTATTGAAGATCTTATTAACTATCGCCATCGCAAAGAACAAATAATTTACGAAACCACCCAAGTTTCTTTACCAACCAATCAGGGAAATTTTACCCTTCATATGTTTGAGAATACCATTGATGAACCGGTCTGCTTCGCATTAACAAAAGGAACGCTCACCACCGGTCCGGTGCTTACTCGAATTCATTCAGAATGTTTTACCGGCGATGTTTTTGGATCTCTTCGCTGCGATTGTGGCAATCAACTTGAAATGGCAATGGGATTATTAGAACAAGAAAAATCGGGAGTTCTCATTTATTTAAAACAAGAGGGCAGAGGGATTGGTTTATTAAATAAGATTAAAGCGTATAAAATTCAGGAACAAGGCTTTGATACGGTTGAAGCAAATCATCAATTAGGATTTACCAATGATTTGCGCAATTATGCGATGGCTTCACACGTTTTGCGTTATTTGCAAATTAAAAGTGTAAAACTGCTCACTAATAATCCGCATAAAATGAGCAATTTAGAATCATATGGTATTCACGTTACAGATCGAGTGCCTCTTGAAGGTGCAGTGCAAAAAAATAATTATGACTATTTAAAAGCAAAAAAACAGAAAATGGGCCATATTTTAACTAATGTTTAGGAAAAATTATGTCACACGTAATTAGTGCACAATTAGTTGCGCATAAAAAAAAAGTAGCTATTGTTGTAAGCCGTTTTAATGATTTTGTAACAGTAAAACTTTTGGATGGGGCAAAAGACGGTTTATTGCGCCATGGCATAACAGAGCAAGAGATCACTATCGCTTGGGTGCCCGGTGCATTTGAACTCCCTTTGATTGCCCAGAAACTTGCTGAAACAAAACAGTTTGATTCAGTAATTTGTTTAGGCGCGGTAATTCGCGGAAGCACGCCACATTTTGATTATGTTGCTGGGGAAGCGGCCAAAGGTATTGCCAATGTTGGTTTAAAATATGGAATACCGGTTATTTTTGGCGTAATTACTACCAATACCGTTGAACAAGCAATAGAGCGTGCCGGAATTCGCGTTGGCAATAAAGGATGGGAAGCCGCTATTGCTGCTATTGAAATGATGAATGTGGTTGAAGAAATTGAACAAGTTTCTTTACTGTCGGAACCATTTGCAACTAATCAGCGAACTGTTCAAAAACAATTGTAAGAACAAACTCATGTACTCAGCACTTATTTTTGATCTTGATGGCACAATCATTAATACAGAAAATATGTGGGCAGACGCCACCAAACAAATGCTAACTATGCGGGGAATTAATTATACAAACGAGCTGCGGCATAACATTCACAATAAAGTGCATGGGTTGCCCCCAATAACAGCATGCGCTCTGCTAAAAGAGATGTTGGCCTTACCCGAATCTCCCGAAGAGCTTGCCAAAGAAAAAGCAGAGCAGGCGTATAAGTTGTTTGTAGGGAATATTCATTTAATTTCCGGTTTTACCGAATGTTATAAACAAGCTCAACAGCTGCAGTTTAAAATGGCCATAGCAACTAATTGCCATTTACGCTTTGTGGAACTTGCCGATAGTCAAGTTCAATTACGCTCATATTTTAATGAACATATTTACTGTCCTGATCATGTTAATGATATTTCAAAACCGGATCCAACACTCTATCTGCATGCAGCGCAACAGTTAGAGGTAAATCCCGCACAGTGCATTGCTATCGAAGATTCAGCGGCAGGTATACAAGCAGCGAAAAAAGCCGGCATGTATTGCATCGGCATTAATACCGCACAGAATCGTATGAATCTTGCGGATGCCGATGAAATTGTTGAAAATTATGCGGAGATACATTTACAGAAGTTTTTAATTTGAAGACAGCTTCTAATACTTCCAGAAATAAAAAAAATTTATTGTATGCTAATCATATTGTTGATTCTTACGAGCAAATAAGTATGCAAAACCACTCTGAAATTAATTTTTTCGATTTATGGATTGACATTATGAGAAAATCATAGTTATAGCAAACTTCTTTAAATAACAAACAGATATGCTAAGATTTCTTCAAACTTAAGGAGAAAGTATGGCACTTGGCATAGATTTAAGAAAACGAGTAATAGCTGCAGTAGATGATGGAATGCGTATAACTGATGTGGCTAAATTATTCAAAGTTGGGCGAAACGCAATTTATAACTGGCTTAAGTTGCGCCAAGAAGTGAATAGCCTTGCGCCAAAATCCGGCTATCAGAATGGACACAGTCATAAAATTACTGATTGGGAAAAATTTAAAGAATTTGCAAAAGAAAACCAACATTTTACTTCATTAAAAATGGCGATTGAGTGGGAAAAAATTACAAATGTTTGCATATCGGATATCACGATACAACGAGCACTTAAAAAAATTGGTTACACATCAAAAAAAAACTTTTGGTTACATCGAAGCGAATGCAGATAAACGCAAACAATTTTTAGAAGAAATAGAAAATATCGATCCTGCGCTCATTGTCTATTCTGATGAAACGGGAATCGACGATAATGAAGTGCCAAATGCTGGCTGGGCGCCAGAGGGCGAGCGATGCCACGCAATAAAAAAAGCTGAGAGAATAACGCGCTATAATATCACCGCTGCGCTGAATTTAAATTTATTATTTGCGCCATTTTTATTTGAAGGATATTCAACTGCTGATACTTATGAAACTTACGTGGAACAAGTTTTAGCTCCTGCATTAAAGCCTGGAATGGTTGTTGTAATCGATAATGCCAGCTTCCACAAATCTAAAAAAGTAGTTGAACTCATTGAAGCAGTTGGTTGTAGAATCATTTTTTTACCACCATATTCTCCAGATTTTAACCCAATAGAACATCGATGGGCTACTGTCAAAAATGCGATTCGAAAGGCCGCAGAGGGAATAAAAGATTTTTATGAGGCCGCAGTCAAAACATTGGGAGAAATGTGTGAGGCCTAGTGAAGCTCGCTATAGGTTAATTTTATAAATTTAATAAAGGAGTTGCAACGTGAAAAAAATAATGATATCACTCACTCACTAGTGGTATCCTTTCTGATTGTTTTTCTTTCTTTGTGTTCACATCTGCATTCAAAAATAATGATTTTATAAATCCAACAAACAACTAATAACTATTTAAATAACAATAACCCTTTTTTAAAGGAGAGGTATGCTAAAAATACCAATACCAAAAAAAATATGCCTTAGCTTGGCGCTTTTGCTTTCAAGCGCTTTAGCTCTGGCCGATTATTGTCCGGATTACGAGTGCTGCGCACCAGACGAAATTCAATGCCCGAGCAACATTGTTCACCCCAAAACATTTTTCAGTCCACGCCAAATCACCTTTGATGCAACATACGAGCTTGCGCTTACCAACTATGATGTTTACCATCCCTTAGATTGTGGTGAATGCGGTTATGGATTGCATCTTTATGCAACGCCTTTTTATGAGCAATCAAAAAAATCATGTCGCCTTGCTCGTTATTTCTTGCCGGATGGCAAATGCGCAATTAACGTGAAACAAGATGGCACCGGTGACGTTGATCCATTATGGCTCGGTTTGGTGGGAGTTCCGGGAAGTCCGTACAGTTCAATTTTTGGTCTAAAGCCACAACGCAAAGCATACGGCGCTGTTTTTAATGCACGTATTGATTTAGGCGCTTGGTCGGATTGCCTGTGCAATTATTGGATTTGGATCAATACTGCAGTTGTGCAGGCCAAACACAATATGCATGTGTGTGAAGTTCCGGCAACCCAAGATACGTGTGTTGCTGGTGCTGACATGTGTACGGCACTTAATAACCCTTCCTGGACCGCAGGAAAAATTGCTTGTGAATCAAGAAAAAGAACGGGCCTTGACGATATACAAATAAAACTTGGTTACGATTGGTATTATTGCGGATGCGATCAAGATAGCCACATTGCTCCCTACCTTATTGGCGGAATTCCGACCGGAAAACGACCAAAATCAGAATATTTATTTGAACCGTTAGTTGGCAGCAAGCATGGTAGCTTTGGCGCCGGTCTGAATGCTGACGCAAACATTTGGGCATGCAATGATGCATCAATTGTTTGGATGATGGATTTTAAATATCGGTATATTTTCAAAGCCCGTGAACGGCGCTCATTTGATCTATGCGCCAATGGAGATTGGTCACGGTATTTATTGCTGGCAAGTAGCACCGATCCAATAACACCGATTCCGGCGATTAATATTCTCACTACTGAGGTGCATGTTACGCCACGCAGCGAAGTAAACTTCTGGACCGCGTTACATTACGCATACTGCAATTATGGCTTTGAATTTGGCTACAATCTCTGGTACCGTCAACGTGAAAAAGTACGATTAGATGTCCCTCCTGCAATTGCCAATCTGGGAATTTATGATCTTGCCGGTGCAGCAGTACTTAATCCCGTTTCAGCAAGCACGGCAAATATTTCCCAATCAATCGGTGGCAGCAATCCGGTGGTCAGCGATCCAACGTTTGTAACACTTACTCTGGCAAATCTCAATCTGGAATCCGCGGAACATCCCCGCGCGGTAACGCACAAAGTTTATGCGGGCGGAGATTATCGCTGCTGCTGGTGCCAAAACGAAGTATTGCTCGGCCTGGTTGGATCCTATGAATTTACCGGCACTAAGCGCACTGCGCTGCAACAATGGGCAATCTTTGGAAAATTGGGCATTTCTTTTTAACCTGAAAAGGACTGAGATATGAGCATACTTAATCGAAGGGCATTTACATTTCTATTTATTTTAGCGACAGGGCTTGATTTAATTACCGCAAAAATAGAAGCAGTGTCACCATGTTTTGGAAATCTATATGATGTAATTATCGTTGGTGCAGGGAATGCTGGATCTGTACTTGCAAATCGTTTAACGGAAGATCCTACTGTCAATGTGCTTGTTATTGAAGCCGGCCGTGACGACACTCGAAAAGCTCCGCTCCTTCCTATTGATTTGCCTAATCCTATGCCAAATAAGGCAAATAATTTGTGGTCAAGTTTACCGCGTTTCGGGGCTGCCCTTTATGGCGCTAACATAGCGCAAGCTTTTGATGGTTGGCAATTTACTCCACTGCTTCGCGATGATCCAACCAGTAGATATATTTTTTACCCGCGGGGATCCTCATGGGGCGGATGTACAATACATAATGCAGATATTGCGCTGCGCGGGCATTTTTACGTTTACGATGAATGGGATGCTCTCGTGGGCAATCCTGGCATATGGACCTACGATGATCTGATTCCCTATTTTCAAAAACTGGAAAACCGTGGCCAGCACCGTGCTCCTTTTGATGCATTGAATCCTGGCGGTCTTTATTTCAATCCTGCGCAGCCGCCCAATACCCTTGGTGACTTTGATCCGGCTACTCAAGGGATTGGAGGACCCGTATCATTACTTTGGTTCACTTTCACCATTGATCCATTGTCTACCGCTTTACAACAGTCATTAGCTTTAAATACCTATCCTGGATCTCCAATACCTATTAATGTGGATCCTGATAACCAAACCAATACACAATGGATGACAGGAGCCCCATTTACCTTTTATGATCAGTACGGTTCAGATTTTTCATCGCTCAACCCATATAACTCATATTTGGCATTTCCCCCAGGGTTTGGTCCGCTTACTGGTTCCATTCCGCGTCTCCAGCGTGTGCATGCAGCTGCTTCATATTTATATCCTATTCTTCCGGGTGGTGCAACGCCGCGCTCTAATCTCACTATTATTTCCGAAGCATTGGTTACTAAGATTATTTTTGATGAGCAAAACAGAGCGATTGGTGTCCAGTATCTAGAAAGTAATACGGGAACGCCAACGGGCACATGGAATGTTTATCAAACCGGCCGACAAATGAATACCTCTCGCGCGGGTGTCGGTGGCACTCCACCAGATGCAACAGCAAATGCAGCAGTTGCATTAAAAGCAGGACCAAAAATTGCCCGCGCAACAAAAGAGGTAATTCTGTGCGGTGGAACATTTAATTCTCCCCAAATATTATTACTTTCTGGTGTTGGCCCTGCGGCTGATTTAGAAGCTTTAGGAATTCCCGTTGTTGCAGATTTGCCTGGGGTAGGACAACATCTTATCGATCACCCGGGGATAGATATTGTGTGGAATCATAATACCCCTTATGATTCTCTTGCCGATGTTAATCTTGGTCAATTACCACTCATTCTTAATTATTTTCTTGATTTTAAATCAACCGCTGCGCAGCCATTTGGTGACTTTGTTGCCGATTTCTACCCAGGGGGAGTAACTTCATCATGGAGTGGAATAAGTGACTTTATGGATACTTTTTCCCCAACACTTTCCCCGAATTCAGCTCCTGGAAATGCGCGGTATGATGGTCCACCGCAATTTATTTATCCATGGGTATTTAGTAATGAAGATGGCACTAACTCAAATCAACGGTATGATCCGCCACTGCTTGCAACTATTAATGCCGCCATTCTTTTAGAAATGAGGGGCAATATTCAATCGACCGGTTTCTTACAATTGCAAAGTGCTGATCCTACCGTTCAGCCGTATATTGTAATGAATTACTTGTTAGAACCTGCAGATATGCAAGCCTATATCAATGCCTTTACTGGTACTATTGCTCCATTGGTACAAAATCTTGGCGCTCTCACACCAAGCTACTTTAGCTCATGGGTTGCACCGGGAACTGCTGATTTCTTAACCCCCGCTACAGATACAACATTGAATGCGGATCTTTCTAATTTCAATCAACCGGCATTTGAATCATGGCTATTAGACCACGTTTGGGGTCATCATGCTTCAGGAACGTGCAAGATGGGGCTTTTGTCTTCAGATCCAATGGCAGTTGTCGATGCGGATTTACATGTTTACGGTGTGCAACGGGTGCGGGTAGTTGATTGCTCCGTATTCCCTGTTATGCCTACAGCAAATACTCAAATACCTGCCTATGTATTAGCTGAACGCGCTGCAGATCTCATTAAAGCAGATTTACCATCAATTGTTCCAATAACATCTGTTAATCCTTTGGTTGATGCTCTTATAGCTACTTACGGTAGTTGAAATATTTTCATAGTAAAAAAGAAGGCCTTACCTTGCAAATCGCAAGGCCTTCTTTTTTATTATGACACACGTTTACAGAATAAATTTTCTTAGTAGCCAGAGAACAATATTAGTTTTAAAAAAGGATAAGATATGAGCATATTTAATCGAAAGGCATTTACGTTTCTGCATATTTTAGTAGTAGCTTTTAATCTCGCTACCGCAAGAATAGAGGCAATGTCATCGTGTTCTGAAAGTCTATATGATGTTATTATCGTTGGGGCAGGGAATGCGGGATCTGTGCTCGCTAACCGTCTAACTGAAGATCCTACAATCCAAGTACTTGTTATTGAAGCCGGACGCGATGACACTCGGGAAGCACCGCTTCTTCCCCTTGATTTGCCCAATCCTATGCCAAATAAATCAAATAATTTATGGTCGAGCCTTCCTCGGTTTGGGGCTTCGCTTTTCGCCGCTAACCAGGCGCAAGGCTTTGTTGGTTGGCAATTTGCCCCACTTCTGAGGGATGATCCGACCGCCAGGTATGTTATTTATTTCCGTGGATCTTCATTTGGTGGATGCACAATAAATAATGGCACTATTGCATTGCGTGGACATTCTTATGTGTATGATGAATGGGATGCTCTAGTGGGCAATCCTGGCATATGGACCTACAATGATCTGATTCCTTATTTTATAAAAATGGAAAACCGTGGCCAGCATCGTTCTCCCGATGATGCACTAAACCCTGGCGGGTTATATTTCAATCCGGCACAGCCACCCAATACACTTGGTGATTTTGATCCCGCTACTCAGGGGATAGGAGGCCCAGTATCTTTACTTTGGAATACCTTTACCGTTGATCCATTATCCACCGCATTAGCAACTGCGTTGACTAGTAATCTCTACCCTGGATCACCAATACCGGTTAACGTAGATCCCGATAACCAAACCAATACGCAATATCTTACCGGGGCACCATTTACAAATTATGATCAATATGGTGCAGATTTTCCATCGCTCAATCCATATACAACACTATTATCATTCCCTCCCGGGTTTGGTCCATTTACTGGGGAAGTTCCACGCACCGAGCGTATGCATGCGGCTGGTTCATATTTGTATCCGATTCTTCCTGGTGGTTCAAATCCGCGCCCTAATCTTACTATTATTTCTGAAGCATTGGTCACTAAGATTATTTTTGATAATCAAAACAGAGCGATTGGTGTCCAGTATCTGGAAAGTAACACCGGAACGCCAACAGGCACTTGGAATATCTATCAGACTGGCCGACAAATGAATACCTCTCGTGCGGGGGTTGGTGGCGCCCCAACTAATGCAACAGCAAATGCAGCAGTTGCTCTAGCAGCAGGACCAAAAGTTGCACGGGCGGCAAAAGAGGTAATTTTGTGTGGTGGAACATTTAATTCGCCGCAACTATTATTACTTTCTGGTGTCGGTCCAGCGGCTGATTTAGAAGCGCTCAATATTCCGGTAATTGCAGATTTACCTGGCGTGGGCCAGCATCTTATGGACCATCCAGCAGTAGACATTGTATGGAATCATAACACTCCTTATGACCCCCTTGTTGATATTGGTGCTGGACAATTACCATTAATTGTTAATTATATTCTTGATTTTAAATCGGATGCTTCTCAGCTATTTGGTAACTTTACCGGTGATTTTTACCCTGGAGGGGCAACTCTAGGATGGAGTGGCGGAAGTGACCTGATGGATGCGTTTGCTGGCAATGCACGGTATGATGGTCCTCCCCAGTATATTTATCCGTGGGTATTTAGTAATCAAGATGGCACTAACTCAAATCAACGGTATGATCCGCCACTTGATGAAACTATTCACGCATCCGTTCTTTTAGAAAAAAGAGGTAATATTCAATCAACGGGCTTCTTAAGATTACAAAGTGCTGATCCAACCGTTCCTCCCTATATTGTAATGAATCTTCTATTAGACCCTACAGATATGCAGGATTTTATTAATGCATTTACTGGTACTATTGCCCCATTAATACAAAATCTTGGAGCATTAACTCCAAGTTACTTTGGATCATGGGTTGCTCCAGATCCTGCTAGTTTCTTAACATCTGGTACAACATTAAATATTCCGAGTCTTTCTAACTTCAATCAACCGGTATTTGAACAATGGTTATTGGACCATGTCTGGGGGCACACCCATGCGTGTGGAACATGCAAAATGGGACTTTTGTCTTCAGATCCGATGGCGGTCGTTGATGCTGACTTGCATGTGTACGGCGTTCAAAGAGTACGAGTAGTTGATTGCTCAATATTCCCTGTTATTCCTACGGGAAATACTCAAATACCTTGCTATGTAATGGCTGAACGCGCTGCCGATCTGATTAAAGCAGACTTACCAACGATTACTCCAATAACATCAATTAATCCGTTGGTTGATGCATTGGTTGCATCATATGGTAGTGGTAGTTGAACGTAATTTCATTTTTATTATCCCAAAAAGGCCTTGCTGTTAGCAAGGCCTTTTTTCTTTTAGAAATGAGTCCTGTTCGCTTCCCAGCCTTCGACTTATTTTAAAATAGAACTTTACAAAAAAAAAAAACAAATAGCCTGCTAAGTGTATTTTGCTTTTTACTTTAAAAAAGGAGATTTAATGCAAAATTTACATTGGTTACTCTTACTCTCTTTTCTCTTGCCCTGGAAAATGTATAGCGATGAATGCTCACCCGCCAAGGCAAATGAAATTCAGTGCCCGAGCAATATCATTCACCCCAAAACTTTTTTCAGTCCACGCCAAATTACTTTTGATTCTACGTTCGAACTTGCACTTGCTAATTATGATATATACCATCCGTTAGACTGCGATGTTTCATGCGGGTACGGATTGCATCTGTATGCCACACCATTTTACGAGCAATCTAGAAAATCTTGTTCTCTTGCCCGTTATTTCTTACCCAATGGCAAATGTGCCATTAACGTGAAACAAGATGGAACCGGTGATGTTGATCCATTATGGCTCGGTTTAGTGGGAGTTCCGGGAAGTCCGTATAGCTCAATTTTTGGTCTAAAGCCACAACGCAAAGCATACGGCGCTGTTTTTAATGCACGAATTGATTTAGGTGCATGGTCGGATTGCCTGTGCAATTATTGGATTTGGATCAATACTGCAGTAGTGCAGGCCAAACACAACATGCACGTATGTGAAGTTCCGGCAACCCAAGATACGTGTGTTGTTGGTGCCGACATGTGTACGGCACTTAATAACCCTTCCTGGACCGCAGGAAAAATTGCTTGTGAATCAAGAAAAAGAACGGGCCTTGACGATATACAAATAAAACTTGGTTACGATTGGTATTATTGCGGATGCGATCAAGATAGCCACATTGCTCCCTACCTTATTGGCGGAATTCCGACCGGAAAACGACCAAAATCAGAATATTTATTTGAACCGTTAGTTGGCAGCAAGCATGGTAGCTTTGGCGCCGGTCTGAATGCTGACGCAAACATTTGGGCATGCAATGATGCATCAATTGTTTGGATGATGGATTTTAAATATCGGTATATTTTCAAAGCCCGTGAACGGCGCTCATTTGATCTATGCGCCAATGGAGATTGGTCACGGTATTTATTGCTGGCAAGTAGCACCGATCCAATAACACCGATTCCGGCGATTAATATTCTCACTACTGAGGTGCATGTTACGCCACGCAGTGAAATAAACTTTTGGACCGCGTTACATTACGCATACTGCAATTATGGCTTTGAATTGGGCTACAATCTCTGGTACCGTCAACGTGAAAAAGTACGATTAGATGTTCCACCTGCAATTGCTAATCTAGGAATTTATGATCTTGCCGGTGCAGCAGTACTTAATCCGGTTTCAGCAAGCACGGCAAATATTTCTCAATCAATCGGTGGCAGCAATCCGGTGGTCAGCGATCCAACGTTTGTAACACTTACTCTGGCAAATCTCAATCTGGAATCCGCGGAACATCCACGCGCGGTAACGCACAAAGTTTATGCGGGCGGAGATTATCGCTGCTGCTGGTGCCAAAACGAAGTATTGCTCGGCCTAGTTGGATCCTATGAATTTACCGGCACTAAGCGCACTGCGCTGCAACAATGGGCAATCTTTGGAAAGTTGGGCATATCATTTTGAGAAGTTGAAAAAGAAAATCACTAAAAAAAGAAGAGTTCAATATATATGAGAATAATAAACACAAAAATTTTAACTTTATTTTTTGCTCTAGCACTGGCCTGGGTGCCGTATGCTGAAGCAAAAATAGAACGAGCGGTTACCCAACCTGCATGTAACCAGTTATATGACGTTATTATTATTGGTGCGGGGAATGCAGGATCGGTGCTTGCAAACCGCTTAACAGAAGATCCGACCGTCAATGTGCTTCTTATTGAAGCCGGACGCGATGATACCCGTTTAGCACCGCTCCTTCCTATTGATTTGACTAGCCCTTTGCCGAATAAAACAAACAATCTATGGTCAAGTTTGCCTCGTTTTGGCGCTACCCTTTTCGCCGCTAATCAGGCGCAAGGCTTTGTTGGTTGGCAATTTACTCCACTTTTGAGGGATGATCCAACCAGCAGATCTACTTTTTATGTACGGGGAGCCACGTTGGGTGGATCCACAATAAATAATGGCACTATTGCATTACGTGGGCATTTTTATGTGTATGATGAATGGGATGCGGCAGTGGGTAATCCTGGCATATGGGCCTACAATGATCTGATTCCTTATTTTAAAATAATGGAAAATCGTGGTCAGCACCGTGCTCCTTTTGACGCTTTGAGTCCTGGTGGACTTTATTTCAACCCTGCACAGCCGGCTAATACGCTTGGCGATTTTGATCCGGCTACCCAAGGAATAGGGGGACCGGTAACATTACTTTGGAATACCTTTATAGTTGATCCATTGTCTGGTGCATTAGCAGCTGCATTGACGGGCAATACATATCCTGGATCTCCCATACCGGTGAACGTTGATCCTGATAACCAAACCAATACACAATATCTGAGCGGAGCACCATTTACACAATATGATCAGTATGGCGCAGATTTTCCATCGCTTAACCCGTATACTGGATTTTTAGAATTCCCTACCGGTTATGGGCCATTTACTGGCATGATTCCACGTACCGAGCGCATGCATGCCGCTGGTTCATATTTGTATCCTATTCTTCCGGGTGGTTCAACTCCTCGCCCTAATCTCACTCTTCTTTCTGAAGTGCTTGTTACAAAGATTGTTTTTGACAATCAAAATAGAGCGATTGGTGTTCAGTATTTAGAAAGTAATACTGGCACACCAACCGGCACTTGGAATGTTTATCAAGCCGGCCGCCAAATGAATACATCTCGTGCCGGTATTGGTGGCACTCCATCTGATGCGAAAGCAAATGCAGCAGTAGCCTTAGAAGCAGGACCAAAAGTTGCGCGAGCAGCAAAAGAGGTAATTTTGTGCGGTGGAGCATTTAATTCTCCACAACTATTATTACTTTCCGGCGTTGGCCCTGCAGCTGATTTAGAAGCGCTCAATATTCCGGTAGTTGCAGATTTGCCTGGCGTGGGACAGCATCTTATGGACCATGCAGGGGTTGACATTGTCTGGAATCATAACACCCCTTACAATCCTCTTGTTGATATCGGTTTAGGACAATTGCCACTAATTGTTAATTATTTTCTTGATTTTAAATCAACCGCTGCTCAGCCATTTGGGGACTTTGTTGCTGATTTCTATCCGGGAGGAACAACTCTGGGGTGGAGCGGTGGAAGCGATCTAATGGATGCTGTTAATTTCAATACTGATGTCTTTGGAAATGCGCGATATGATGGACCGCCGCAATATATCTATCCGTTTATCTTTAGTAATCAAGATGGCACGAGCTCAAACCAACGCTATGATCCGCCACTTGATCAAACCGTTCATGCTGCTATGCTTTTGGAAAAGCGAGGTAATATTCAATCAACCGGTTTCTTAAAATTGCAAAGTGCTGATCCTACAGTCCCCCCATACATAGTAATGAACTATTTGTTGGATCCTACAGATATGCAAGACTATATCAATGCATTTACCGGTACCATTGCGCCATTGATACAAAACCTTGCAGGTGTCGCCCCAGGTTGGTTTGGTTCCTGGGTTGCACCGGGAATTGACAGCTTCTTACTGCCTAGTACTGGACCAATATTACTTCCCGACAATTCTAATTTCAATCAACCGGCATTTGAACAATGGTTATTAGATCACGTTTGGGGTCACCATGCATGCGGAACATGCAAAATGGGACTTTCCACAGATCCTATGGCAGTTGTCGATGCGGATTTGCATGTGTATGGCGTGGAACGAGTACGGGTAGTTGATTGCTCAATATTCCCTGTTATTCCTACTGCCAATACTCAAATACCTTGCTATGTAATGGCTGAACGCGCTGCCGATCTGATTAAAGCAGACTTACCAGCGATTACTCCAATTACTTCTATCAATCCTTTAGTTGATGCTCTTGTAGCCACCTACGGTAATTGAACGTATTTTTTTATCCCAAAAGGCCTTGTTAACAAGGCCTTTTCTCTGAAAAGCATACCTAGGAGACGATTATTTCAATCTGAATTAAAAAAATGCAAAGTCATAAGAATTGCAATTAATATAAAACCGCTTATAATGAAGTTAAATGATTACTTTTAACGCTTCAGTTTTAAATGCATACCAAATCTATATATAATTACACCAACAGTTATTTATCTAGTTTCGGGAGGACTCCAGCGAGAACAAACTCATTTTTGTTGTTTTTTTTTAATTCTTTTATATAAGCGAATTTATAATGAATATTTATGTTGGAAGACTTCCACGTACCTTCAATGAAGCAAAACTCAAAGAAATTTTTGAGCAATATGGTGTTGTGACCTCAGTAAAAATGATTAAAGACAAATTTACTGGCGCACTCAAAGGCTTTGCATTTATCGAAATGCCTGAAGATGAAAGCGCACAAAGCGCCATCGCTGCTTTGAATGGTAAGGAATATGAAGGCCAAAGACTCGTGGTGAGCGAAGCTCGTCCTCGTGAAGAGCGGCCAATGCGCGAAGGCGGCAGATTCCAAAGTCAACGTCCTCGCTTTGGTGGCAATAACCGCTACTAATTTGATTTGATTTTCAAGATAAGGCGCCCGTAAAAAGGCGCCTTATTTGTTTTATTTCGCTAAACCCTTCACTGAACTCTGGCTAAAAAGATGGAAAAAGGCCGCTCGTGATGAGTGCGAACGCAGTGAGTCCTTCGACGGTGCTCAGGATAAACTCCATGAGAGCGTACTGGTCCGGCGAAGCTTTAGCGAAGACGGATCGAACCATGCGGCCTAAAAATCATAAAGATAGTACTGATAGTGTTGAAAAAAGAATTGCAGAGCATGTCTCAGGTTCTTATCCTGGTTATACCAAAACACGTCTACCTGTAGAACTTGTATATATTCAAGAGTTTGCAAGCCGCGATGAAGCCTTTAATGCAGAACATCAAATAAAGAAATGGAATCGAAAGAAAAAGGAAGCACTCATTGAAAATGATTGGAACTCTTTAAAATTGTTGGCGAAAAAGAAATTTTATTGATAAATATTTATGAAACCCCGCATGGTTCGATACGATTGCTTCGCAATCACTCACCACGAGCGGGGACTAATCCGCTCACCCTGAGTAGCGCCCAAGCGCGTATCGAAGGGTCGAAGCGAACGGATAATCCAAACAGCGCCTTATTTTTTCATGGTCTGCCCATCATCGCATAGGCAAAAGAATGATCTCTCAGCTGAGCAGGATCTAAAATATTACGCGCATCAACGATAATCTTTTGTTTCATCAGCAGGGCAGCCTGTGCAAGATCGATATACTTAAATTCATCCCACTCAGTAAGTATAATTGCCGCATCAGCCCCCTTGAGCGCCTCATAAACACTGTTCGTGTAACAAAGACGGGGGAACAATTTACGCATGTTGTGCATAGCAGCCGGATCAAATGCTTGAATATTCACACCATTTTTTAATAACAGCTCAATAGTTGTTATCGCCGGTGAGTAACGGATATCATCGGTATTATTTTTAAAAGCAAGGCCAAGCAATGCAACGGATTTGCCCTCGAGCTCACCGTGCATGAGGGTGCTCAGCTTTTCAAATGGCTTTCTTTTTTGTTCCTCATTTCGCCTGAGTGCCGCTTCAACAACATGCATGGTTACACCAAAAGACTTGCCCATGTTATTCAGTTCATGGCAATCTTTGGGAAAGCAGGATCCGCCAAAACCGGGACCCGGTCGTAAAAATGCATTTCCAATTCTTTTATCAAGCCCCATCCCTTTGGCAACATCATCAATATCAGCCCCCGAGTTATCACACACATCCGCAATTTCATTAATAAAGCTTAATTTGGTGGCAAGAAAAGCATTCGAAGCATATTTAATTGTTTCCGATGAAATAATACTGGTGCAAACACAGGGCACCCCGGCATCTAAAGGCGGTGCGTAAAGATTTTTCATATCTTCAATCGCCTGTTGGTTTGAACCACCTATTACAATACGATCAGGATACATAAAATCATTAATAGCACTTCCCTCACGCAAAAATTCCGGATTTGAAACGAGATCAAAATTCTTTTGATCCACACCCAATTCGTTCAAAAACTGAACCATTTTGTTACCCGTACCGATGGGCACCGTACTTTTTATACAAACTATTTTATAGGTATCTAAATGATCAGCAATGCTCGAAAATACTTGATAGATAGCAGAAAGATCAGCGCAACCATTCTGGCCCATAGGAGTTCCTACCGCAATTACAATTACATCGGATTTATCAATTGCGCTTGCCATGTCGGTGGTAAAATAGAGCCGTTGCGCCTCTACATTTTTTACCACCAAAGGAGCAAGCCCCGGTTCATAAATAGGAATATGATTATTATTGAGTTGTTCAATTTTTGATGCATCATTATCAACACAAAATACCGTATGCCCAAAATCAGCAAAACAAACACCGGTGATTAACCCAACATAACCGGTTCCGATAACCGTGACGGTTGAATGACCACCCTCACAAGAAATCGATGCTGATCCGAATAAAAAATTTACAATTAAAAATAGAATAATTTTTTTATTTTTCATAATCAACCTCTTTTGTTTCTTTATGATAGTACCGCAATGCAAAAGAAAAATTGAAGCATTTTTAAAAAATATTAATTTCAGATTGGAAAATAGCGATCTTTGCTTAAAAAATAATCTCTTGTTTGATGCAATTAATTTTTGTTAGAAGAAATAGTAGGGAACAACCAAAAAAGGGGCTGGAATGCGGTATTTATTCTTAGCAACTCAGTTACTTACGGCTTGCGCATGCCTTTTTGCTACTGTTCAAAAAGAGATTATTGTTATCACCGCATCATATAATAATATTGAATGGGTTGAAGGGTATTTTAATTCAATTGCCGGTCAGCAATACCAAAACTGGACGCTGATTTATATCGACGATGCCTCCACCGATGGCACTTATCAAAAGATGTTTTATCTGAGCAAAGCAAGCGGGCTTTCGGATAAAATATTTATTTTAAGAAATGATGCGCGACACGGACATTTACATAATCAGTATTATGCCATCCATTCGTGCCGTCCCAATGCGATTATTATTATTGTGGATGGTGATGACAAACTTGCCCATGAGCATGTTTTTGAAGTAATTAATGCTGCGTATCAGGATGAAAATATATGGCTCACCTACGGGCAATTTCTCTATGTTAAAAAAAATAAAAAAGGTTTTTGTCGCCCGATTCCCAAAGAGACAATAGAAAATAATGCTATCCGCGAAATAAGTTGGCGCACATCACACTTGCGAACCTTTTACGCTGGGCTTTATCACCAAATCAAATTTGAAGATTTACAATATAATGGCGCATTTTTTCCCAAATGCGCTGACGTTGTCACTATGTTTCCCATGATAGAAATGGCCGGATTTCACATCAAATTTATCCCCGAAATTCTTTATTTATACAATGACGACAATCCGCTTTCATATCACCACGATCCCGCGCATCAAAGAGAACTGGAAGCGTGTATTCGTAATATGCCCCGGTATCAGCCGTTAAAGGAAAAAGTATGGTAAAAAAGCTTATTTTTATGTTTGCTCTCTGTTTTAATTTTGTAAACATGCGTGGCATCGAAGAAAAAAAGTTCATTATCGTGATCACGAGTTTTAATAATGCCGAATGGTGTGTAAAAAACCTTGAAACAATCTTCTTTCAAAAAAATCCTGATAATACTGGTCTCTATGAAAATTATCGTGTAATAATTGTTGATGACTGCTCGTTAGATGGTAACGCTGAATATATTGAACGGTATGGCTATGCCTGCAATCAACAACATCGAGTAACCTTAATCAAAAACAAAACACGCAAAAGAGCGCTTGCCAATCTTTATTATGCATTGCAAATGTGTGAGCCCGATGCAATTGTCTATAATTATGATGGTGATGACTTTCTGGCGGATGATCAGGTTTTTGCCTTAATTAATACCATTTATGAAGATCCGAATGTGTGGATCACCTACGGCTCCTTTATTAATTGGCCAACAAATCAAATGGGATATTGCAAACCATTTCCGGATGAATACTGGCAAAAACAACTGTTTCGCAAAAAATGGTGGATGCCGGGGCAACTGCGCACGTTTTACGCATCACTGTTTCATCAAGTGAAACTCAAGGATCTCTTTTTTGAAGGGCCCTATTTTCAGGGCCAATTTTTCCCGGCAAATTCCGATCTTGCCGTTTATTATCCGATGATGGAAATGGCCGGCCCGCATTTCAAATTTATCCCCGATGTTATTTATATTCGCAATGTGGCCACACCAATTAATGATTTTAAGGCCAACAAAGATGTGCAAGTTCTTGGCAGTAAACTGATTCGTGAAAAGCAGCCCTACTCATATATCGAATCACCGCGCTTTGACTATTTCAAACAATTTGAAAATCAAACCGCTGATCTCATTGTTTTCACTGAAAATCCTGATCTCGCGCAAAAACTTATAAGCTCATGCGATCGGCTTATGCGCAACTACGCTCATATTCATCTCTTCTATCAGCAGGCGGCGCACACTGAAACTGCCTACCAAAAAATCGCTACGCAAAATGCTACGGTGCAGTTGCACCCAATAACCGCCAATACTTGCAAAGATGAACTTCTTGCGACACTTGCTCATGGACAACCGTATATTCTTTTTGCCCATGATGGCGCGGTGCTCAGCAAATATACCGATTGTGCCGACTGTATTCTTGCGCTGGAAAAGGCATTTGCTTATGGATTTTATTTAAGTCTGGGAACCCAGAATTCAATTTCAGGCCAAACCGGCATGAAACAACCCATACCGGCACTCAATGAAATAAATAATACTATGTATGCATGGGCATTCCATTATGCCGATTCGGGTGATTGGCGCTGCTACAATAATTTAGATTTAACGCTCTATCGCACAACTACAGTGCGTGAACAACTGCAAGAATTGCAATTTACCAATCATCATGAGCTTTTTAGAGAGTGGTCGAAAATACCACTTGACCTTGAACAGGTTGGGCTTTGTTATGAACAGAGCAAAGTTGGCTATATAACGTGGCATTGATTTCTTCAGCCTTTTATAATTATGTACTTCGGTTATAGTAATTAAAAAGATGTTGAATTGAGAAATTAATATTAACTAAAAAAAGACCCTTCGATACGCGGAAAACCGCTACTCAGGGCGAGCGGATCTCTCCCCGTTCGTGGTGAGTGATTGCGTTAGCAATCGTATCGAACCATGTTTTGCAATATTTAAAGCATCAATCTCGCAATTCGACTTAAAAAAAGATAGTTTTATAGGAATCTCACATGAAAAAGTTATATGCTCCCTGGCGCGATTCATATGCCGGCGCAACAGACAAAACAAAAGAAGAAAATGCTCAATCGCATGAATGTGTTTTTTGTGAATTTATTACAGAAAATAACGATGAAAAAAATTTTATATTACAACGCTCCGCGCATTGCTTTGTAATTTTGAACAAGTATCCCTACAATGCGGGCCATCTCATGGTGTTGCCGCTCAAGCACACAAAAAATCTTGCCGACCTAAGCAAAGAGGCACGGCATGAAATTATTGATGTGATAGATCATTGCATGACAAGCGTAGAAAAAGTTTTGAAAGCAGAAGGATTAAACATCGGGTTAAATATCGGCCGCGCTTCTGGTGCCGGAATCCCAAGCCATATGCATTGGCATATTTTACCACGTTGGAACGGCGACACTAACTTTTTACCGGCACTGGCCGATGTAAAAGTGGTTTCATTTGATTTAAAAGAAATTTATGATTTGCTGAAGCCTGCATTTAAAAATCATACGATAAGTTGATCTTCTTCAGTTTGCATTGCTTGAATATTCAGACGAACAAAAAGCACTTTAACCATGCTTGCAACTCTGAGATATAATTCAGGATTTTGTTCACGAAATTCGTCGTTATTTAACAAAGCAACCAAACGCATCAGTTCATTGCGATCAACCGTTTTTACTTGTTCTTGTTGCAGAGCTGCGATTTCTTCTGGAGTTTCTGCAATTTCTAATGCATTAACCTGACTTATGAAAGCTGAGAGTAAAAGAGCCAAAAAAGCAATATTTTTCAACATTTTATACCTTTTGTTTCCTAGGAAAAACTTATGTTCTAATAATAAGCTTACAAGCTATTTTTTAGAAAATCAATAATATTTCAGCCTGAAAATATCGCGATGTTGAACTTATAGTATTTTAATGTCATATTAATTTCATATCAATGGCAGAAACAAGAGGATTATTATGTTTAAGCCCGTATTTACCATAACCCCGGAAATCGCTTTAATTCTTATGCACATTGAAGCAGTCAAGCAAGAAATAAAAACTCTTCCCATCACGCCGCGCATGTTGGAAAGTTTGCGCGAAAGTGCCCGTTTAGCTTCAACCAGATATTCAACCTATATTGAAGGGAATCGTTTAACACAGGAACAAATAGATCTGGTTATCCATCATGATCAAAAAATTCCTGGCAGAGCCCGAGAGGAAAAAGAGGTGTTGGGATATTATGCTGCTCTTGAAGAACTTGAAAAAATATCAGCACAAAAACAGCCGATCACCCAAGAAACGATTCAATTACTCCATGCATTAGTTATGGGAGGGGGTGCCCTAAAAGTTAAACCTACCCCCTATCGTGAAATGCAGAATGTTATTCGCGATAGTTCAACCGGAAAAATCGTATATCTTCCCCCTGAAGCAAAAGATGTGCCTGAACTTATGCAAGATTTAGTAAATTGGCTAAAAACTCAAAAAAAAGATTTATTGCCAGATCCTTTACGCGCAGCAATTGCCCATTATCAATTTGCTACAATCCATCCTTATATTGACGGCAATGGCAGAACTGCTCGTTTGCTTGCCACCCTTATTTTATATAAAGGAGGATATGATTTGAAAGGCATCTATTCTTTGGAAGAATACTATGCAAAAGATCTTGCATCCTATTATCAAGCGCTGGATATAGGCCCCTCTCATAATTACTATCTTGGGCGCGCCGATGCTGATATTACACCATGGATAACCTATTTTTGCTCTGGAATGCTTGAAAGCTTTCAAAAAGTAAAAGAGCATGCTCTTCTTGCGCAGTCGACAAAAGATATAAGTAGGGAGTTAAAATCGCTTGATCCTCGTCAACGCAAAGCTCTTGCGCTATTCAGAAAAAAAACGGCAATTACCAGCCAAGACATTAAAAAGCTTTTCAAGCTGAAATCCAGAACAGCCAGACAGCTTTGCTCTTCCTGGCTTCAAAAGGGGTTTCTCGTTATCATCGATCCAGCTAAAAGAACACGTAAATATGGCATAAATCAAACCTATAGAAACTTATTATAACCATTTTTAACCTTGACATTGCTCCATTTTATTGTATATTAGAAAATAATAGATAAAAATAGATCAAAATGGAGTTAATTATGTCACTTTTTAACAAGATCCTTATTGCTAGCTTTGCAGTACTTTGTGCCGTTGGTTCTCAATCAATTTCTGCCATGGAAACTGATAAAAATGCTCTTGCATTTTCGCATTTAAAACCTTTTTACCAAGAATTAGACAGTTTTAGGAAAGATGAAACAAAAGTAACATTTTCTATTCATACAATTAATGAAACAATTAATCAAACCGAAATCCTCTATGGTGCCTATCTGCACGATGCACACAATACTAAACTTGGATCATGCAAAATAAAATATAACCCCCAAACCCGCGTAGCATTTTGCTATAGTTTATGGGTACATCAAAACGATCGGCAACAAGGGATCGGAACATATCTGGCTGCGATGGTTGCAAAATTCTTAGCATCATATGATTGCCGGGGCATAGCATGGCATGTTGAGCCACATGATTTGAGAGATGGGGAACAAAAAGATCAGATGATGTCTAAATTAATCAAATTCTATGAAGCACTCGGCGCAACATATTACAAAGATTTAAATTGTATGTTTTTTGATATACAACAACAAACAGATATAAAAGCGCTCATTCGAGCAGTGACCCTTGCAAATCACGTTGCGCAATCCGATCAACCGGATACCGTTATGCCGGAAAAAGCATACGGCAGAATTAATATAGTGTTAAATCACTTACAAAATAGATAAGGAATTTTGGAGGTTATTATGAAATTAAGAATGATAATTGTAACGCTAACTCTCATTGTCACACAATCCATTTTTGGCATGGCGCAGCACCAAGCGCTTAATCGCGCACGCCAGATTGTTGGCCATCTGCAGCAACCAAGGCAGCCAAGTGCACCAGGATATCAGCCACATGAAAAGCTCATGTTGCCCATGGCATGTGCCGGTAGTATAGAAGGTTGTGTGGAGGGTTGGATACATGAAAAAGTTATCTCCGATAAAAAAACACAACAGCCAATTGCCTGTATTCACCTTTTTGTTGAAGATGATAATTCATCATCTACCAAATTTACCGCTTCACTTTCAATGCCAACTCAGCATAACATTGGGTCAGCAATGGTTACTTATCATAAAAAAAATAACACTTTAGAGCTGGAACTTTTAACGGTAAATACTGATTTTCGTGGCAAAGGTTATGGTAGCATGCTCCTTGCCTCTGTTAAAAATCTTGCTCGCCATCTTGGCTGTAAAGAAATCACCGGCACCGCAGCTCCGTATGCACTTAAAGAAGGTGAAACAAAAAGCAAAATCTTCCAAAATTGATCAAATTATACCGTTCATTCGGCGCCAAACTAGATGGCAAAGCTACTGCGATCGAAGCGCCGATGAAGATCAGTCTGCAAAAGAAATGAAGGCTAGTGCCAAGCCGCTTCATTTGAGCAGCAGCTTAAAAATTGATTGATCCCCAAAAAAGCGGTACTATTTTTGATAATAAATTACAAAAACTGACGCTTTTAAGGGATACTCAATGACATCCGATCAAATACGCCAAAAGTTTTTCGATTTTTTCATCAAACGGGGCCACACTCAGGTTGCCAGCTCGTCATTGATTCCCGCCCAAGATCCAAGTTTACTTTTTACCAATGCAGGGATGAATCAGTTCAAAGATGTCTTCTTGGGTAAAGAAAAACGAAGCTATACCCGCGCAGTGTCCATTCAAAAATGTGTGCGGGCCGGCGGTAAACACAATGATTTGGAAAACGTTGGCTTTACCAAGCGACATCTAACCTTTTTTGAAATGATGGGCAACTTCTCATTTGGTGATTATTTTAAGAAAGATGCCATCCATTTTGCCTGGGATTTTCTGGCCAAAGAGATGAATCTTCCGACTGAAAAATTACATGCCACTGTCTATAAAACTGACGATGAAGCATACGATATTTGGCATAAAGAAATTGGTATACCTGCTGATCGTATGCATCGCCTTGGTGAAAAAGACAACTTTTGGCAGATGGGTGAAACCGGCCCTTGTGGCCCTTGCACCGAAATTCACATTGATCGCGGCCCTGAATTTGGCTGCAAAGAGATTAAAAACTGTGGCCCGGCATGCGATTGCGATCGCTTCTTGGAAATCTGGAACTTAGTGTTCATGCAATTTGATCGCCAACCGGATGGCGCGGATAAGCCGCTCAAACAGACCGGCGTTGATACGGGTATGGGCATTGAACGCTTGTGTGTTGTTGTCCAAAATAAAGACTCGGTATATCAAACTGATCTTTTTACACCAATTATTGAGCGCATAGAAAAACTCTCGGGTAAAAAATATGCTGAACAAAATGATCAAACAAAAGCAGCATTTCATGTTCTTGCCGATCACATTCGTTCATCAACCATGATTATTGCCGATGGCGGCGCTCCCTCGAATGAAGGGCGCGGCTATGTCTTGCGTAAAATAATCCGCCGCGCAGCATTGTTTGCTCAAAAATTAACCTCCGAGAATATTTTCCCTGAACTTTCACGGGTAGTTATTGAACAATTGGGGGCTATTTATCCTGAGCTCAATACCAATGCAACGCTCATTTATAAAATTTTAGACAGTGAAATTAGTAAATTCTCGGCAAACTTAACTCGGGGGCAAGCTATCTTAGAAAAATATTTCCAAGATCATCCAAAGGAAAAAATTGTCACCGGATCACAAGCATTTAAATTATATGACACCTATGGCTTCCCTATCGAACTTATTCGCGTAATGGCGCAAGAAAAGGGCTTTACCGTTGATGATGCGGGCTTTGAAATAGAAATGGCAAAACAACAAGAACAATCAGGTAAAAAAACAACCATTGATGAACTCAATTATCTGCTGCCCGATTCAGTAACCACAGAATTTACCGGTTATCAGGAACTGCAAACAAGTTCACCCATCACTCATTTAATTTATGAAGATAAGCTCGTTGATAGTGTGCCGGCCGGCTCGCTATGTTGGGTGATCACACAAAAATCCCCTTATTTTATCGTTGGGGGCGGGCAAGTGCCCGATCAAGGAACAATCACCATTCAGGGAGTTGAAACTCCTCTCCTGCAAGTCCGCTATATTAATAATGCAATAGGCATACATATTAAAACGCCCGTTGCCCTAAAAGTGGGCCAAACAATTACGAGCTCGGTTGATCCGGTATGGCGCACCAATGCGATGAAAAATCATACCGCAACCCACTTACTGCAATCAGCGTTAATTACGTTATTTGGCAAACAGATCAAACAATCCGGTTCGTTGGTACATCCTGACTATTTGCGCTTTGATTTTACCTATCATGAAAATTTAAGCGCAGCAGATTTGCAAAAAGTAGAAGATTTAGTAAATGAAAAAATAAGACAAAATATTCCGCTTAAGATAGAATATCTGCCGCTCACTGAAGCGGTAAAGCGCGGCGCCTTGGCTTTCTTTGGCGATAAATATAATCCTGAAAAAGTACGTTTGGTGGATGTTCCCGGCTTCTCTCAAGAGCTATGCGGCGGCACTCACGTGCGCGCAACAGGAGACATTGGAGTCTTTAAAATTACTGATATGAGTGCTCTCTCAGCAGGACATCGCCGCATTACGGCAATAACGGGGCCACGCGCGCTTGAACTGTTTCAAGAAACATTTGCCATCGTAAAAAGCCTTAGTCAGGATTTTAAGGTTCAAAAAGAACAGGTTTTAGATGCTGTAGCAAAAGAAAAAGAGACCTTCAAAAAAATGCAAATGCATCTTAAACACCTCAAAAAACAATTATTTGCATTACAAATACCAGCATGGCTTGAGCAGGTTCAAACAATTAATGGATTACCTTTCCTTTATCAATCAATAACTGATGCATCCAATGAAGAAATAAAAGAGATTGCGCAACAATTGAGTCAAAAAAAATCAGGGCTCTATTTCTTGTCCAGCTGCACGGATGATAAAACTATTTTTGTCGCCCAGCTGAGTCCTACAATTAAAAATATTGATATCAAAAAACTTGCTCATCACTTACAAGAAAAGTATGGCATCCGCGGGGGCGGATCGAGCACCTTTTTGCAAGGTGGGGCCAATCAACTGCCACAATCGTTAAAAGAGGATTTAAAAGAATGGTTAGAAAAAATATCTGCCTAGGACTCATATTAACAACTGCTATAGCCTCAACAACTTTTAGCATGGTTATTGAACGCGAATTGCGTCAACTAAACCGAAAGCGACAAACGGAAGAAATTGAAAGGAAAATTGCTTTGCAAAATAGAAAAACAACTAACTTTTCAAGCAAAAGAAATCCGTCCAGAAATTGCCTTGCATTATTAGATTGGTTCATCTCACATTACACCTACGCAAATATACAGCCCAACGTTCATCCGGTCATGAATGAATGGTAACCGTCATGCGCTATATTTTTCTTATATCTGCTCTTTTTTTTGTGCCGCTATCAGGAATGGAAAATCCTGAGCCTATCTTAAATGAAGCGCTCGAAATTCAAGAATTCACATGGCCGGTACGCAAACAAATAGTATTGCACACCCAAGACATTAATACATTAATGGACAAATGTGCCGGCAAAAAAAGAGAACCACCTCATACCGCCTGTTGTGATAAACATTCAACAATCTATGCCAATGCAAAAGAATATTTACGGGGTATTAAACATCTTTTAGACAGAATAATCCTTGAATGCGATAAAATACGTGCACATCATGGTAACTATCAGGAACATTTTGAACGCGCACGGCTCTTGTTATGGCAATCGTATGAAAAAGCAGAAAAATATGCCGAAATACAGGATACTTTAAAAGAAAAATTCTCATCATAGAGCATTTTTCTTATTGGTCTCACTATTTTTTATGATTTGCAAGAGTGCTGGAGTGTTCATTTCAAGATCAAAGTTTTTTTTGTCCCTCATTAAACTTTTGTTCCTCAAGGCGGGCATTTATCTCAAGCATTAACGCAATCCGCGCGACCATAAGATCTCGATTACTTTTTTGCAGCTCTTCAATTTGCCGAGAAGATGATTGTGTTAGTAGTGTTAGATCGGAAATCCCTTGCTGATCTATCGCAAACTCATTAAGAGATTTTTTCATAAATTTTATTAGATTATTACGACACGCCGTTACAGATTCTAAATCTTTAATCTCGTTCTCAAGCACCGTTTCAAGATCTTTAGATGGTTCTGTATCACATGCTTCAGCTGCCATTGCATGATTAAGTAGACTCATATTATATAGATTGGCTAATGTCCCCATGTCTGAACAAACTCTTTCAAAGATCTGGTCTTCACGTTGCTGTATTTGTGGGTTTTTTAGTCCGACAATACGAATTTTTCTCATTGGACATACAAAATTCTGGGCAGACTCCATAACAATATGAGCAATCTCAGTTTGAGAGTCCTTATCTTTTTCTCCTTCCATGGCATATGCGAGAGATACTGTTAAAGCAAGCGTTAAGCTCATTAATTTCTTCATACAAGCCCCCTTCTGAAATATTTATAAATTATTTTAATTATGATTACTAAATTTATGAAAAAAAATCAGATTATTTTTTCGATCATTGTAATAGCTTGATCGATTTTTTCAGTAAGTAAAATAGAGGACGACCGATGCCAAATCTTCGAATGATCTTTACGACATCGCTTCTTTTTTGTTTTGTACCTGCTCATCAAATTCGTCAAGAATTGCATGCTCTTCTAGCGTTAAAGCAAGAAGCAGTGTTAGTCGGTTATGAATATTTAATCTTTGGTCTTGGATCAATTTGGGAAGTTTACTCAAAGCAGACGACTGAAGTTCTTTACCGAAAAGATCTCCTTCCTCAGGATACAGACTCTTCATTGTGGCTTCTACAGATATCATACCCTGAAAAATATCCTTTTCAATTTCTTCAGCGTGTTTTGTAAGGATGGTTTTAATATCTTTTGACTTATTAATATTATGTTCTGCGATAGCATTCTCATAAGTCATGGTTGCCATGGCAAATAGATTTGTATATAATTTTTTTTCAGTTAAATTTTGCAAAATCTTTTCTTTTCTTTTTTTTATTTCAGGATCCATTCGATTAAATTCAAAATTAGTTACCGGACATTCGAGTGTTTGCCCGTAGATATGTCCTTGAGAAGTTTTAGTAGATTTATTGTCTACTTCAAATTCCCCTTTAGTCGCTTCGATTTTTTTAGAAATCTCGGGATTCTTTTCTTCCATGGCGCAAAGATGAGGGATAATCACTACCAATCCTATAGTCATTAATTTTTTCATAATGGATCCTTTTTAAAACAATATTAAAAAAATTTTGATTAAGATTTACCAAAATTATAAAAAAAAATATATCAAATTGTTTGCTCAATAAGTGTAACAACCTGATTAATTTTCTCATCCAGCATAGTGGAGTCTTCATTAAATTTTTCAAGCACGTAATTTGGAACATCTTCTTTTGCCAAAGGACGACCGATGCCAAATCTTAGACGTGCAAATTGATCACCACAAGCAGAAATAATAGATTTCAGACCATTATGACCACGAGCACTGCCGCCAACGCGCATTTTAACAACGCCAAAAGGCTGCTCCAATTCATCATGCACCACTAAAATATTTTCTGGCTTAATCCCCTGCTTGAGTAATGCGGGAATAACTTTGCCCGAATCATTCATGAAAGTTTGGGGCTTTATCAAGAGTATTTGTTTGCCATTAAACGGCATTATTGCCACTTCCATATTACTTTTGGTCTGCCAAGAAAGATGATGGCGATTGGCAAGGGTATCCAAAATACGAAAGCCAATATTGTGACGGGTATAATAATAACGAGGGCCGGGATTCCCCAGCCCTATAATTACTTTAATATCTAAATTCATTATGCAGCTTTTGTTGCCGGTTTAGGGGCCGCTACAGCTTTGCTTTTTGCCAGCGTTGTTTTTTGTTCATGCTTTTGATTAGCGAGTTTCATAACATCAGCAGTTGCATCGAGTCCTGCTTTTTTATAAATAACTCTGCCGCTGCTTTCATCAAGAACCATATAGAGATTTTTCTCTTTTGCCCAATCAGAAACCACTTGCACAAGATCAGCATACAGAGGTTGCATAAGACGCATCTCTTCCATTTGCAAATCGTTGCGGCCATCTTGCACAATTCGTTGCAACTTAGCGTTCAACTCACCTTTTTTATATTCAAGATCTCTAATTTTCTTTTCTGAATCCGCTTGTGCTTGGGAACTAGCCACCGCTTTTTGTTTCATAATATCGGCGCGAATTCTTTGTTGTTCATCTTCAATATTTTTTAACTCTGCCATAATTTGCTTGGCTTCTGCTTCTAAAGAAGCGGACAATTTTTGCAACTGACCAATAGCTTCTTGGCCAAGTTTAGATTCCATCACCAAGCTTTGAAGGTTAACAGTACGTACCTTATCTTCCAAATTAAAATCTCCGCGTAATGCTGTCATGCTGCACAGAACAGTTAATGACAGTAACATATTTTTTAGTTTCATATGTGCCTCTTGAAAAAAAAATGGTTTTTAGGATGACTTTTATGCTTACTTTCACTCTACCCAAAGCTATAAAATAGTCAATCAAGCCTTGAACGAACAACCCATTTTCGTGTCTCTTCAGTCCATAATACTGTTGATGCAACCAATACACAAAAAAGCCATTGATAGATATTGAGCCCGGTAGTCATAAAGATCTTCTGGAAAAAGGGGATATAGAGGACCAAAATCTGCAAAATAAATATCACAAAAGTAGCAATGATGAGCCAATAATTACCCCTCAGCCCCATGCTAAAAACAGATTTAGTCTCCGATCTACAGTTCCACGCATTAAACCATTGAAATAATACCAGGGTGGTTAATGTCATTGCCCGGGCAAGAGGTAGATTAATGCCGCTATAAAGAATAAACATACCCAAAGAACCTATGGCCATTGGAAGGGCAGCAAAGAACATTTTGCCAACCATTGGCCCATCAATGAGGCTTATTTTTTTTCTTTTGAGCCAACTCTGCTCCGATAAAAGCCCCTTTTCTTGCTGTTCCATGGCAAGAGCGCTATCCAAAAACCCATCGCTGATAAGATTAAGCCACAAAATCTGTGCCGCAGTAAGTGGAAAAATCAAATGCCAATGGGGATAGATTAGCGCAACAAAAAATGCACCAATAATAATAAGAATTTCAGCTACATTAGTTGAAAAGAAATATAAGATAACACGCCGCAACGTGTAGAGAATATGCCTTCCCTCTTGAATGCCATTTAAAATATTAGAAACAGAATCATCTAACAAAATAATGTCGGCAGCCTCTTTTGCCACTTGCGTGCCCACTTTTCCCATTGCTATGCCGATATCGGCCGCAACTAATGAAGGCGCATCATTAACCCCATCACCGGTCATGGCAACTACCAGATCATTTGCATGGAGCGCTTTGATAATGCGTAGTTTTTGATCCGGATCAACGCGAGAAAATACCGTAGTGTGCATAATCGCTTCATTTAATTGGTCATCATTCAGAGTAGCAAGTTCTGCGCCATCAATCGCCTCATCACCTTCTGCATAAATACCGGCATACTTAGCAGTTGAAAGAGCCGTCCACTGATGGTCACCGGTTGCCATAATAACATGAAACCCGGCATTTCTCGCCTTTTTTATAGTATGAATCGCATCCGAACGCAATGAGTCTTCAATACCAAATAAACCTAAAAATCGCAGTCCGTTTTTTACTTCTTGATTAAAATCAAATACTGTTTCTTTTTCAATTTTTTTTAGTTCAAACTCTTTGGTGGCACAGCAAATTACTCGCAGTCCTTGGGCCAATAGACTGCGTAACGCACTATTGGTTGCTTCATTAATATCCGACCGTTTGCCTATAAGTTCAGGCGAACCGGTAACAAAAACTATTCCTTTACCCCGATAATTATAAAAAGAAGCATGATACCCATGTGAAGAACCAAAAGGAATCTCATGGATTTTTTTATAGTCCTGTTCTAATTTTTCGAGGACCACTCCCAATTTTTGCGCAAAAACAAAAAGTGCCGCTTCGGTGGGATCCCCTTTAATTTCAAATGTTCCTCGCTCAGAAACCAAGGTGATCGTTGCCGTGTTTAAAAGATTTGCGGCAACAGCAAGCTGCCAAAGATCCGAATCGGGCATCACCGTGATCGGCTCATTATCATGCAAAAGGTGGCCCTCAGCATAATAGCCCTTGCCGGTTACATGATAGGTTTTTCCACCACCATAGACAGTGCTCACGATCATTTCATTGCGTGTTAAAGTACCAGTTTTATCAATAACAAGAGCATGCGCATGACCCAACCCTTCAACTGCTTGCATGTTTTTTATGAGTACCTGCTTTTTTGCCATCCGATAAACACCGGTAACCAGGACCAATGTTAAAACGACCGGTAATCCTTCAGGAATTACACAAATAAAGAGTGCCGTAAGCATCACGATAAGCTCTTTGGGAGATTGCCCAATCCACATGCCCAGAGAAAAAAGCATTAAACAAACAACAAAAATAAAAATAATAATCCACCAGGCAATCTTGCGCATCTCGTGCGCCAAGGGTACCTCCGTTTCAATTTCATGCAATGAACGTTGAATTTTCCCTCTCTGTGTTGCACTACCAATTGCAATAACCAGTGCCTTTGCCCATCCGCTCACTACCCAGGTTCCGGCATATGCCATATTGTGGCGATCAGCAAGCTGTTTTTTTTCTACTATGAGGTCAGCGCTCTTAAGAGCCGGCTCCGATTCTCCGGTTAATGATGATTCATCAATGCGCAACTCATACGCCTCTAAAATTCGCACATCGGCAGGCACCTGTTGTCCTTCTTGCAAAAGTATAATGTCGCCCGGCAGCAGATCTTTTGCCGCAATCAGGATTCTTTTGCCATTCCTGATAACCACACACTCTTGCTCAAAAAAATGTTTAAGGTTCACTAAAATATTCTGCGTTCTACTTTCCTGAATGGTGCCAATAAAACTATTAAATAATAAAATGCCGGCAATAATATAGGCATCGCGTGGATCATCGCCGAGAAAAAAAATAAGTAACGCCGCGATGAGCAATAAATAAATCAATGGGCTTGCAAATTGAGAGAAAAAAATCCAAATCCAGTTTTGCCTTTTTTGATCAGGCACTGTGTTGTTTCCAAATTTTTTCTTTCGCGCAGCAATCTCTTTTGACGACAAACCATGATAAATATTGCTGGAATATTTATCAATTACTTCTTCTTGGCTCAGCTGATAAGGCTTTTTCATACTAATTTTTTATACTTTCTATTACTTTCGTGGCCATGATATAAAAATGCAAAATACATCTCAATGAATCACTAACCGTTACTAATTGAACTGCATAATGGTATGAAATTTATTGAAGAACATCAATATAGAGAGATAGGACGCGGGAGAAAATGTCCATTTTTTAGTTCACCCCACTCCCCTTCAGAGTCTTCCATCGCATGTCGCCTCCCGCGTACATAAATTACAGAGTCTCAATTACTTTACGCCAATAGAAGATATTTTTGCAAAGAGTTTAAAAATTTGATGAGATATGAAGCAAACAACGGCTATATTGATGATTTTTGCGAAGTAGAATAATTGATAGTAAAGAAAACATCGTTGAAATTTTTCGATAAAATTAATAATACTCAAGGTGATATTATTAAATTATTTTCCAAAAGAAAGAATTGGTATGAAAAAAATTATCATGTTACTGTCACTTACAATAATTACTACCTCTTTTATGCATGCCATTTGTAAAAAACCGGATAAAGGCCATGTTGACCCAAATATTGTCCACTGCCCATATACCCAAGAAGATATAAATCGTTGTTATTGCAAAAAAGGAACTTGCTATACTGACTTTCAAAAAAGAAATGAATGTTTTTTTTGCAGCTGCCCTAAAAGCGAACATACCACCAAAGAAATCCCAAAAAAACAAAAGAAAAGAAGACGCATATATTAATATTTTATAATGCAATGCAGTCCGTCTACGCTTTCACTTCGTTGGTATCAATTACTAAAGAAGCTTCTGCTTCGCCGGACAGCCTACGCTTAGTTCTACCAATATCAAATTATATCTATATCAATCCTTTAAAAAAATGGCCGTGCCAGCCGAAGCCTTGGCGTAGGCTGGAGGCGATGGGAGTTGAACCCATGTCCGTTCTGTATCCTACTAAAAGCCACTACATGCTTAGCCTCTGTTTATACTCTTCTATCATCCCAGAGACAGGGTTTAATAAAAGAGGCCCGGTGCGTGATACCTCTCAAGCTACTCACTATGCAAAGCCTTACTTGAGTGTTCTATCTTGTTGATACGAGTTAGCGCAACTGATAGACACGTTATGCTAACAAGCGCTCTTTGCTTACGCTTGAGCGGCAACTACAGGAGTTGCATTTCTTGTTTTGACCAATTGTTTAACGAGCACTTAGTCAACGCTCGGCATGCTCTTTTGGTATTCAACAGCTCGTCGAAACCAAATACGCCCCCAAAATTTCAAAGAATCGCTATTAAATTATACTATAACAGTAATATTTCCCGTTTGTCAAAATTGCGACTAAGAAGGACCCTTTTTTGTGCAAAAGATTTATTAAATCAATGTTATTTTGCTTTTTTTAAATTTGTGATTGCTGTTTTTACAAAAATTCACGTAATATGATAATAAGATCATCAAATTTCATTAAAAAGTGATGGCATGTTTAACAGAATTTTAAAATTACCTCTTAATGGCACCAGCAGTATTTTCTTATTTGGCCCCCGAGGAACCGGCAAAACATCATGGATCAAAGCCCATATGCCTGATGCCCTTTATCTTGACCTTCTGGATTTTTCATTATACAGTTCACTTTCAGCAGCTCCCGATCGGTTAGAAACCCTTATTCCAAAAGGGTTTGATGGCTGGATTGTTCTTGATGAAGTGCAACGGGTGCCTGAACTACTCAACGAGGTTCATCGCTTAATTGAAAGCAAAAAACTCCGATTTTTACTCACCGGCTCAAGTGCCCGCAGTCTCAAACGAAAAGGGGTGAACCTTCTTGCGGGTCGAGCATTACGATATACCATGCATCCGTTAACGGTACAAGAAATTGGTTCTCATTTTGATTTGGCACATGCGGTGCAATTTGGCATGTTACCAACCGCCGTTACCCATGAAGATCCCAAAAAATATTTAGAAAGCTATGTGCAAACCTATTTGCGCGAAGAGGTGTTGCAAGAGGGCATTTTGCGCAATGTGGGAACTTTTGCACGATTTTTAGAAATAGCCAGTTTTTCTCAGGGTAATTTAGTTAATTATTCAGAAATTGGGCGCGAGCTGGGACTTAATCGTCTGAGCGTTGCGAACAATTTTGAAATACTTGATGACCTCTTGCTTTCCATCAGAATCGATCCATTCACGCAGCGCGCCAAACGCAAAATGGTTGCTCATCAAAAATTTTATTTCTTTGATGCCGGGGTTTATAGGGCAATACGCCCCATGGGCCCTCTTGACTCGCCCGAAGAATCTGACGGCGCTGCGCTCGAAACACTCTTTTTGCAGTCGCTTTGCGCGATTAATGATTATTATGAGCTGGGATACACTATCTATTTTTGGCGCACCGCAAGCGGCACAGAAGTGGATTTTATTTTGTATGGGCCGCGAGGCATTCATGCTTTTGAAATCAAACGCTCAAGCACGGTACAAAATAAAGCGCTCAAGGGATTAAAGGATTTCCATGAAGATTACCCGGAAGCAAAATTACACTTTGTATTTGGCGGTAAAAATAAAGAATATCATGGCGACATTCAAGCCATTCCGTTTGAACAAGCACTAAGAGAATTGCCACAATTGCTTGGATAGAGATAGTTTTACCGGATTATTTTGATTTTGAAATCGAACTCAAGCTCATATCAATCTTTTTGCCAATCACCGCAGCAGCTTTATTTAAAGTAAGCAGTGTTACTGAGTAATTTTTTGGATCCATGAGCCTTTTTAATCCTGATCTGCTTGTCCCTAATTGTTTTGCCATCTCATCTTGAGTAAGGTGTTTTTTCTTCATGTGTTCTTTTAAGTTGCGCGCTATAACAGTTTTTACAGCGGCAGCATTAACTTCTTCTAAAATTCCTGCTTCCTCAAGAAAACTTTCGAAGCTTGATCCGATATGTTTGCTTTTTTTCATATAATCCTATGAAGATTAATTATGCGCAGGATTAACTGAAAGATTTAAATTTAAGGCATGTATAATTGCTTTGATGCTTGACCATCGCGGATTACCTTTTAAAGAAAGAATTCTATAAAGATTTACTCGATCGAGTTTAGTCATATCTGCTAGATCAGAGATATCTCCACCTCGAGCATCAAGAACATCTTTTAAAGCAAGTAAAAAAACGCGATCATCTTCATCCTTAAGAGCCGCATTCAAATAAGCAAGTGCTTCCTTTGGATCTTGAAGTTTTTCGAATAAATATTCTTTAAAATCTCTGTGTTGTTTTTTTTGTGCCATATTATTCCTCTTGATACGCTACCCAATATTGTTCTGCTTTTTCTATGTCTCTGCGCTGGGTTCGTTTAGTTCCCCCATTTAGAAGTATTACAATCATTAATGATTTTTTTCCATAATAAATCCGATAGCCAGGCCTTGGTCTATAACGATCTCACAAATTCCAGATTTGCTTCCCGTAACTGGTTTGCAACTTTGAAAATTACCAAGCCTCAGCCGCGCAATTCTTGCATTTATGATACTGCGATCTGTAAAATCTAGATCCTCTAATCATTCAGCTTAAAGGCTCTTTCCCCGAGTTAGTCTTATAAGTGATTGTTTTTATCATACTCATATAGATATGGTAGCTTATAAGCAACAATATTGTAAAGGATAAAATAAAATTTTTTCTTTTTCGCTCTTTGATCCCTCTACCGGATTTGCCGACGCCGGGTCTACAAGGACGGAAAAGCAAGCGAGCCCTGGGGAAGCTTTAGCGAAGTAGCAAGTCTCAGCTTTTTTCACCCAAAAGCCAATAATGCGCCAAGCCAATTCCCCTATTGGATTTTCCGATAGCTTAAATCTAAAAAATGAACATATAAAGGTTTTTGGGGCATATTGCTCATTGACAAATATGCAATAATGCATATAATTAGGGTATAATATACGTCAAATATATATAAAAATGAAGGTTATTATGAAATTTTCTATAAAAATCACCGTTTTCTTGTGCCTTATAGGTTTACAGGCATACGCAAGCGAAAAGCAAAGCAGTATTGCTCTGACCAGAGCACAGCAATTAATGGGTCACATAGCCCCCTCTGTTGATATTCCGGGAAACCTAAATTCTACTGCGCACCAGAGAATTGACGGGATTTTGGGCCATATTGCGCCTGAATTGCAAGAATATCCTTTTGACGTTGAATTAAATCAATGTGCCGGCATATCCCAAGATGCGATAGATATTTTTCAAAAAAGGCTCATTGAAAAAAAAGAAATAAAACTTCCTTTAAATACGATTATTGAATGGAACTTATCAGGAAATCACCAGTTTTTTATAGATTCGCTCAACGGTAAAAGTTCTGAAATCAACCCAACCCGCACCGCAATGGCTAAAAAATGGGTTCGCAATGCCTCTACTCGTATATTTAATGATCTCAACCGATCCTTCTTGGAGATTGTGGTTAATGCTTTTGACGCAATGTTACCCGAAGATCAATCGGTGGGCAAATTCGGCATGGGATTTTTCTCATTATTAAGCTTCTTGGATCTCATTGAAACGGATGGCGCAATTATAGCCATAGATACCACTGCTTTGGATAAAAATGGAAAACCCTTCACCTTCACGATGCACATTGAAAAAAATACCGCTCAAGATATTTATGTAACTTTCAAATTACAAGAAACACCGAACACACAAACAGGCTCTAAAATTGCTATTTTACCTAAAAATACAGCAAAATCCTTTTCCCCCGGAACGATAGAAAATATATATCGCTACTTACATTTTTTACAGTTTTATGAAAATGGAACAATTAATCTGACCATTGAAAGAAATGGAACATTACAAAACGAAAAGTTATGCGCAGGAACCAACACTACTGCTATTGCTCAAGTTGCACTAAGTTCACAAGAACTATCAGCCACCGATAAAGGAAGTGGTATCACCGTTCCTGTTGCCTTAACAAAACTGCTTGTTCCCAGCTCATCATCAAAAGGAAATATTAAGATAAAATCTTTAGAAGATGCAAAGAAAGAGGCACTCAATAACATCTCAAAGCCACAGCTGGTAAACTTTAAAGGGAAAACGAAAGAAAATCTCAACTACTCACACTTCTTAATTAAAATTAATGGTGTTGTGGTAATTGCCATTCCTAATAAGCAAAAAGAAATAGAAAATCAGATTGTTGATTCAACCGGGCACATAAAAGATCTATTAATTTCCATGCCGCAAATTACGCAGTTAACCTTGGCACGTAATGAAATTTATATAAACCCTGATGGCAAGAGCTTTGAAGAAACGTATTTAAAAAAGGTGATAGAAAACGCCATTAATACTATTTTATTAATTAATGATAGCACCGATCAAAAAACATTGGTTGAAAATCAACTTCTCATCTCTGCATTATATAATGCCTTTGATTATTGGGAAAAACAGACGGCGGCCGAACACGTTAATGGGCTCTTTACCAGTTATATAAAAGAAGTTCTTGCAAAATTATTAGAAAGCAAAAAAAATATTTTTCCGGTGCACCCGTTATTCTATTCGATGACAAAATCAATTTGTGATACGTTTTTAGGAACTACCAATCAACAGTGTACTTTGTTACCAATAGATGCCTCTATTGTTTCTTATAGTTATTCAAAATTAGAAAACTTTTTGAAAGCACAATTTTTAACCAAAGCATCAAAAATAGAAAATCCGACACATAAAAGTTTATTCTTAAAAGGTATTAATCAAGAGTTAATCGCGGGTAAAATTATCTTATTTGTACCCGAAGATGTATTAAAAAATAAAACGGGAAAACCAACTATAACTGATGCCGGTTTACGCCAAACGTTATTTATACCAATTTCATTTTTACAACAAAGTACAAACGAAGATGCTTTAACTAATAAAATTATTAACTATTTCACTCAAACAATCCTCAGTTCTTATAACAAGAATCCCGAAAATTCACATCAAAAAGTCTTTTTAATTAATAAAGATAAAGCGGGTGATTTTTACTGTAGCAGGCTCTATGATTTACCGAATGATAAAATTACCTTTTTAACTCAAAATCAATCCCAGCTCGCTGATGAATTTTTAAACACACATAAAGAACTAATAAAGAATTTGCAATTACCCGACGAAAATAGAAACTCTATACTCAGGTTTATTGAATGTTATGGCAAAGATTGTAAAGAAGCATTTCATCGGCATTCAGAGGATAATGAGAAGTTTGAATATAATATTGATATTTTTCATCCAGCCATAGCTACCGTTGACCATCTTGTTGTACAATTTAGGAAATTTTTTACCGCATTTAAAAATATACACAATGGACAAAGAGACGCACTATTAGAAGGCCCGTTTCGAGATGATGAATTTCCTCATGTATTTTGTAAGATCTTAGAAAACACCATTTTTTTTGATGAAGCAACGAATACATTTCACAAGTTTGATAATGCAAAAGCAAAAAGACTATTTATTAACGAATTCAGAACAAACCAAGCTTTCAAAGAACTAGCTCAGCTCAATGCTCCTGAATATTTTTCCAGAAGATTTGAGGCAGAGGCTAAACCTTTGTTATTGAAACTGATAAAAGACAATAATTTATTAGGTGAAAAAATTAATTCGTTGAATCTGGTGAATTTTATATTTTATAAGCTGCTTCAGAATAGTGAATTAAGGACTCGTGACTATATACTTGAATATAATCATAATATCGAAATATTCCCTAAATTAGATAAAAACCTGATTGCTTTAGAAAATCTATTTCTATCATTAGTATCAAGAAAAAATTATGAAAACTTTTATTGGCGTAATTATGTAGAACCGATTTTATCTAAAAATATTAGCGTGCAATCGAAGGGGTTAAATAAAGAACTGGTGCGCAAAGCGATTACAGAAAAATTAGAAGAAATTCCGGTCAGTCTCGAATATCAAAATACATTAACAGCGAGTATCGAGAATTTAAATATTCCTTCCACGTTAGTAGACTCATTGGTTGCGTATCTTAATATAAGAGATGAATCAAAATTGACCGAAAGTAATAAAAAATCTTACTTCGAATTCAGAAATTCGATGCTTGGGATGTATAAGCATTATTTTAAAATTAATGATAATGATATTGCCTATAATTATGGCTATGGCGATCGCGTTAAAGCCATTCATCCGACTAATGATGTCACCGGTAATGAATTAATAACATTGCTGCAAAAAATTGATCCTAACCCGACTTTATACAATAAGCTTTTAGAATTCCAGATTACTGATTTCATTTTCCAAACTAATAGCATGGTAAAATCCCAGGATCTCTTAAATAAAAAATTTTACGTGCCATCGCTGTTCGCAAATACTCCTGTCTCAATACTTGCTTATCTTTTAAAAAGCGGTGTGCATGAAAATATCATAAAAATTATTCTTCAAGATTCACGCAATAGCGCTGAGTTAATGTACATTTCATATTTAATAGCTTTATTGCATTCTAATCCTACTATTAAACTGTTGTTACGGAATGAAAATAAAGAAATAGAAAACAATTTAAAAGTTATTATTAAAACATTGATCCAAGAAAAAGTTGATCAGGATAGAATTATCAAAATTTATAATGAAAATAGATCAAAAAATTCAATAAAAGAACGACTAGAATCTTTCTCTACTGAACCTATCGCTAAAAACATTCAAAGCTATTTAGCCGATTTAGCACAAAATTCAGTCAACTTTGCGCGCAAACAATCGTTTGTCGCATCTAAATTAAAATTACCAGATACAAAAAAATTCACTCTCAAACAATTGATTAATGCCCACTGCACCGGCACCGGACTGAGTGCATTGTTACCCATTAATGATCCAAACATTAAAAGAACGCCAGCGCAATTAAACAGCATTATTGAACATATAAACAAACAAGAGAATGAATTAGAATTTGGCAAAATCGAACAATCGGTTGAAGCAGGGAGTGAAAAGAGCCCGGTATGCGGCACTATAACTGAATGTTTACAAAATTCGATTGACTCGGTAAAACAGTTTATTACATCAATGCAACAGAATAAAACTGAAATAAGAGAATCTTTAAAAGCACGATATAGCACCACTTCTAAGGTGCTCGACGCAGTATCTTCAATAGAATTTTCTTTAGCAACGATACCTTCCAAAATCGATAATAATAACCATCTCTCTTTAACAATAAGGGACCATATCGGTTTTGCAACCTTAAAATCGTTAATTACCGATTTTCTCTTGCCGGATTACAGCAACAAAAGACCTGATTTAGGAAACGTTGGCGATATGGGCAATGGTTCATTTAAAATGTATCAACAGGCAGAATTTGTTTCGATTATTACCCGGCCCGTTGAGGACCCAACAAAAGTGTATATGTTAACCATTGTTCCTTTAAGAAATAAATTAACCAATCGCGTTGAGGATTTATCAATTACTCTCCGTGATATTACCGCTCAAGTTCCTAAAACTCTTTTTGGCACAACGATCCGCATAGTGTTCTTACCTGAACCAAGTAATAGAAATGATATTAATTTATTGTATGTTAAAGATTTCTTAACCAATACCGTTGGCGCCACCGATATCACATTGCCCCATGGGAAAAAAATAACTATTTATCTGAAGAATGGAAAAGAAGCAATCTTATTAAATAAACCCACAAAAACTGTTTTCCAAACAGTGTACCCGGAAACCGGCAAAGTTAAATTTAAAGTAAATCAGCGCGAGAGTGATTACTTGCAAAGCTTTATAACTACCGGAGGCGTTCCCTTTAGAACCTTGCCTTCTTTATGTAAACAGATGAATTTATTGCCAACTAATTTTATTACCGATTTTAGTTTCGGCTACCTTGTGGATTTGGATATAAACAGCTATGAACCGGTTCAAAGTAGAACATTGCTACAAATGAACAAAGAAAATCATATCCAATTAAAACAGGCGCTCCTTGATGCCTATTTTATCATTGGCTTGCACAAAGGCATCAATAATTCAAATTATTTTGACAAAGTATTTACCCATTTTGGCAGTTCGTGCCATTCATTAGAACAAGTTAGCTTAAGCTCTCAACTCAATGAGACATGCAATGAGATGATAAACAACTTTTTAAATTCCAACTCAGTTACCACGATGGAACCGGAACTCTTCTTTACCTATTACAAACCTTCATGGGCGGACAAGAGTTTTTATCACCATATCAAAGAGGTGTATGATACGATTCTGGACAGCGTGAATGCGCAGATAAAAGAAAATAAGAGGCTTATTGAAGAGTGGCACACCAAAAATAAAAATGACCTCACCACCATCGCTACCAGCGAAGATAAAGCATTGGCAGAACAATTAAAGGAAAAATTAGCAAATGAGTTTAAGCCATTGAGAGAAAAATGTGCCCACGCAATTGAGACTATTTTTAACAATTGGAAATTCCAATTTAAAACATCAAAAAATGAAACTGCAAATCTTTTTGAAACAAACGTTGTAATACCATGGGTGTTTAAAAAGGCTGAGGGAATTAGTACCGGCTTTAAAAATGCACTAATGGAAATACCGACAATAAACAAAGATGGGGGAAAAAATAAATCTTCTTCTGCTGAATCCATATATTCTCATAATTTAAACATAGTCTCGTTATTTAACGACTTAATGAAGCATAGTCTTTTGAGTTATTGTAATTTATTTTTAAACAAAATAGGCGTAACAGATATACAAAACAAACTAAGTAATGCCTCTTTTTATTACAATCCCTACCAATTAACAAGTGGATTTTACGTCCCAAAAACTAAAGAATTAAAAATCAATTTAGCATTTGTCTCAGTCGCAGATTATTTTGAGATGTTGATTAGAATATTAGAAAACGATGCTACCGGGATCAGGTTAAATAAAACCTATAATGAGTTATTTGCAAATAATGCCGGCAATGAGGCAACGTTGACCCATGAGCTTGAGCATGCACGGCGCGAGGATAGCCACAATGGCCCCCACGGCCCTGGATTGGATGCTGAGGGAAATATGTCTAATTTTAGACAATGCGCTAATAGTTTTAGTAGAAAAGCCCAAGAGGCCGGGTTACTGCAAGACTGGATAGCGGATATTCGGAATTTCTACAATAGTAAAGTTGATGCCCGTAACCGCGATTCTGAAAAGGAAAGTATGAAAAAATACGCTTTAAGCAACGTGAGAAGAGTTGAAGCTGAAAATAAAATATCTCTCATGCAAGAATTGGGATATTTATTCGGGGCTAAGTTGTAAAATGCTTTTTTCGAACCTAGTTTTGAATATTAAACCCGCATGGTTCGATACGCTCGCTATGCTCGCACTCACCCGAGCGGTTTTAGTATTATTTTTATTAATCCTTTAAAGAACTGGCTGCGCCAGGCGTCCTTCGAGACCCGGCCTACGCCAAGGCTTCGGCGGGCATGGCGCAAGCTCCTCAGCTTGTCCGCCATAGCTCCAAAGGAGCGACGGCTGGAGATGACCGGAAGGACGCGTTTACTCCCGAGCCCCCGCCGAGGGGTTGCCGAGCCGGAAGGCCCGGATAAGCGAAGACTGGTGGAGGCGATGGGAGTCGAACCCATGTCCGCATAATATCAAACTTCAAGCACTACATGCTTAGTCTGAGCATCTACGATTTGACCAGCTTCAAAGACACAGCGCAGCCAAAAAGACAGCTTAGTATACTAGTCATGCCACAAAACTATACAATCTTGCATGGTAGTTCCATCTTTTATAATACGTATTAGCCAAACTGACAGACACGTCCAGCTAATAAGGCATCAGCTAATTAAGCAAAAACAGGTCCGCTTTGAGCGAAATCATTAAAGCTAAAAAGTGATGTTGGAATTGAACTATAGTTCGCTTCCACTTTTGCATCTTCTGCATTTCTTATTTTGACCAATTGTTTAACGAGCACTTAGCCAACGCTCGGCATGCTCTCAAAGCTATCAATAACACGTCGAAACCAAATACGCCCCCAGTAATTTCAAAGAAAAGATTATAGTAAAACAGTAAGTAATTATTGATTATAAGTCAAATTTTTTAAAAAAGAGAGCACTCCTCCTTTTTTTCTTTTCTTTTAACCTTTGCTTCTTGAGCAAGAAGAGTTTTGCAATCCCAAATTCTTACTCCTTTTTCGGTATACGAACCAAATGCCAACTCTTGACCATTAGGGCTAAATGTTAACGAGCCAGCTTCGTGGCTTGCATTCTTATTGCTCGTGCTCGCCCTTATTAATTTTGCTGGCTGGTTTCCGGACAAGTCAGCAAGGAGCAAGTTTCCATCATCGATGCTCGCTGCAAAAATTGTTTGTTGATTTGGGGCAGGGTTAATGGCAAGTGCAATGGCGGATACTTTTTTCTCGGGGGCATTAGAAAGCGCCGCTGAAATCTTAGAGCCTCTTGGTGATTCCTTTTTGCCTTCTAGATTGTATACCGCTAATAATGCGGTACTACTTGCATCATAGACCTTAATATGTGACGAACAGGCAAGAAGCTTGTTACCATTCTCAGCATAGGCAATTTTTAACTGGCCATCGCGGTCCTTTAAAGAATAATAAGCATAATCTCTTCTGCTATCCCATATTTTTACTGTGTCGTCTGCTGCACAGGTAGCGAAATGTTCCGGTTCAACAGGATGCCATTTAACTGCATGGATAGCACCTTCATGACCGTAAAATGCTCCTGCCTGTAATGTTTCTTTTTCGCGAATATCCCATATTTTTATCACACCATCTTTATAGCCCGCCAAAATGAGATTACCCTCTTTACTATAGTCCACTGCCGTTACCGGTACATTATCCTGCATCTCCCTGATGCATGCACCTTTTTCAATATCCCACATTTTAATTTTGTCATGGTCTCCGGTGGCATATTTCAATTCCCGTGGATCGGTGGCTAGTGCGACAACCGGACCGGTATTTATCCCGTCTGCTAAGCAGCTATTTTTAGCATTTCGTTTCCAAACTTTAATGGGAGAATTATTTAACTTATTATCATTGTAAGTGCCTGCAATAATGTAGGAGCCGTCATAACTATATGCCACCGATTCAACTGGGTAATTTGATTCTAAAAACGTCTTGGCCAAAGGCTCCATACACAAAACTGCCAAGTGCGCCCAACACAACAAGCAATACATAAGAATTAAGAAATAGTTCATCGCAGATCCTTTAAACCATGTTAAAAGAAATTATACTGTTAACCTTATCAAACTAATTTCATGAGTCAAAACTTAGAATTTATAGCGCCCACGCAGCTCACGAGACGTCTCTCTTTTGATATCGCGCTCTTTGATGGTCTCTTTTTTATTCGCTGCTTTTTTGTGCTTCGCAACACCCAATTCTACCTTTGCAAAATTTCGGTCATTAAAATAGATCTTAAGAGGAACTATGGTAACTCCTTTACGGGAAATATCACCGATGATGCGATTGATTTCTTTACGATTCAAAAGAAGCTTACGGCTTCGCGTAGCGTCCTCTTTTTTAGCTTGAAATGCTTGGGTGTAGGGAGTTATATTGCAATTTAATAAAAATAACTGTCCATCATGAACGGTGGCAAATGAGCCGATAAGTGATACTTTACCCGCCCGCAATGATTTAACTTCGTCACCCGTTAATACAATGCCTGCTTCTAATCGTTCAAGAATTTCATAATCAAAAAATGCTTTTTTGTTCTGTGCAACAACTTTCATATTTGTACCAATTTATTGTCGAATGACACGATGGAAAAAATGGAGTAACAATGGGTATGCAATAAGCGCGACGGCCAAACCAAGAACATGGCCGCCAATAAGAAATGCCCACAAAGAAAGGTTGGGTATCCCGAGGCAGGCGAGCTTCACATTGAGCCAGTTCATCCAGGTGGGATTATAGGCAAATAGATCAATGCCCAGCTGACGCGCAATAAAAGTTCCTACGGCATAGTCTGCCAAATAAATAGGCACCATGGTGAGTGGGTTATTAACCACGTGTGCTGCCGCATACATCACCCCAAAGTTAAGGCGAAAGGCCCAGGCAAAAATAATGGTCAAGAGCCAATGAATCCCAAGAAGGGGGGAAAAAGCAATAAAAATCCCGAAGGATGAAGCAAGTGCAAGCTTTTGGGGGGTCCGCTCACCCAAAATCAACTGCTTACCAGTGTGGATCATTTTCTTTATCATTTTTACAACGCCAGAATTAAGAAATTTATTTTAATGTGAAAAAATTTGCTTTTGGTATAGTATATCCTAAAGTTAGTTTAATACGCTAGGATATAGGATTGCTTATATGAATACTACAAAAATATACAAAATCGGATTGTTAAGCGTACTTGCATTCAGTGGCCCATTATACGCCTATGCCTACCCAAAAACTCTTTTTGTTGAACGCGTTATATTTCCCAGCACTCTTGAAACAGTTCCCACGATTCGCGCATTTTATGCAGGAAGAAAAATATCGGGTGAAGTGAGCGGCAATAGTGTGACCTTCAGTTTCCCCGAAATGCGCCGCAACTTCTTCTATCTGCTTATATCTCATGATTTAGAATTTGGCTCTCCTGACAACACCATCTCCTGCCTCAAGCTCAAGAAAAATGCCAACTATAAATTTTATGCCCTTGAGCTGGTGAGTATGGAAAATAAAAAACGCAAAAGATCCTTAAATCAACCGCAATTTGATTACACCTGGAATGTGAAAGAGCTTACCTTATCACTGGCAGGCAACCGCATTCCTGATGACACTATTATCGTGTGGTATAATCCCGATTTCATTAAAGCTTTAGAGGGCGGAAATCTTATTGAGTTTCCCAAAATTGTGATAAAGCCCGACATTATATCGTTGCTTGGCTCTGAAGAAAAGTTGCACAACCTTTCCAACCAATATCTTCTGAGCGCACTCAATCTTGATACGATCCACGATAATATCACGCAAGAAATTGCACATACTGCCAGCCCAAAAACAATTCTTGCGCTGACCACCTAGGATTTACTATGGCACGTTTGACCTTAGGATTAGAGACATCATGCGATGAAACTGCCGCCGCGGTATACCATGAGCAAAAAGGCATACTTTCCAGCGCCCTCTACTCCCAAGTGGCCTCGCATGCCAAACTTGGTGGGGTGCTACCCGAAATTGCTTCCCGCAAACAACTAGAAAAGATTAATCCTATCATCAAAGAGGCTCTCTCTTGCGCGAACGTGAGCATAGATGATATTGACTACATAGCCGTTACCCATAAGCCAGGCCTTCCCGGTTCTTTGCTTGCAGGCGTCTGCTTTGCAAAAGCACTCGCCTGGTCCTCCGGTAAAAAATTGATTGGTGTTAATCATCTTGAGGGGCATGCATTTTCGCCATTAATTGAGCATGCTGTGCCATTTGCCCATATTTGCATAACCGCATCGGGTGGCCACACGGCCATTTACCTGATTGAGGGGCTTGGCAATTATACCATGCTGGGAGAAACGGTTGATGATGCAGCCGGTGAGGCATTTGATAAAATTGCTCGTTTGATGCACTACGAATATCCGGGTGGGCCAATTATAGAAAAACTTGCGGCGCAGGTTGCATATAAAGATTTTTTTCATTACCCACGCGCCATGAGCCAGGGCCTCAACTTTAGTTTTTCAGGCCTCAAAACGGCAGTGCTCTATGATCTGGTTAAACGCAATGCGTATGATTTGGCCGCTAAAAAGTTCTTAAAAGAACATGATGAGCAATTCAAACAGCAAGTTGCCAGCTCACTCTTGGTCTGCATCACCGATATTTTCATCGCTAAAATAGAAAAAGCTCTTCAACAATGCCCTCAAGCAAAAGCGGTTACCTTTGCCGGTGGCGTTGCCTGCAATCAATTTATTAAAAAGAAATTACAAGAACTCTGCGAGAAAAAGGGGATCTCATTTTTTACCCCTTCGCCCAAATATTGCACCGACAATGGCGCAATGATCGCCTTTGTGGGCAATTATAAAGCGCAGCAAGGCAAGTTTTCCGATTGGGACCTTGATATTTTGCGATGAGCTAATCCGCCTTTCAGCCTTGGATTCGTAAAATAGATGAACAGGTAAATCAGTTACACACAAGACCGGATACTAAACCGTCAACATAAAGAATTCATTAAAATTAAAATGAAAAAACGATCACTCAATAAACAAGCACAAGAAGAAGTAAGAAAATCTCAATAATTTTTTACATTCCTGACGAAGATCCATTTGTGCCGCTGCCGCCACCGGGTACCGTTTTCTTGTTGATCGCTTCTAAAAATTCGCGATTGGTTTTCGCTTTTTTCATCTTATCAATCAAGAATTCCATACCTTCAATCGTATTCATCGTTGCCAAGACTTTCTGCAACACCCATACTTTGTTCAAATCTTCTTCGGATAAGAGAAGATCTTCACGCCGAGTTCCGGACATCAAGAGATCAAATGATGGATAAATACGCCGATTGGAAAGTTTACGCGTCATGTGCATTTCTAAGTTACCCGTACCTTTAAACTCTTCATAGATAACTTCGTCCATACGTGAGCCGGTTTCAACGAGCGCTGATGCTATAATGGTGAGCGAGCCGCCTTCTTCCATATTTCGCGCCGCGCCAAAGAAACGTTTTGGGCGGGTAAGCGCATTGGCATCAATACCACCGGTTAATATTTTACCGGAGGCAGGCGCCATGGTGTTATAGGCACGCGCCAAACGGGTTATTGAATCGAGAATGATAAAAACATCTTTACCCGCCTCAACTAATCGTTTTGCTTTTTCCATAACAATTTCAGCTACTTGAATATGGCGATCGGCAGATTCATCGAAGGTTGAGCTGATTACTTGCGCCGATGATCCACGAACCGTGCGCCTCATATCGGCAACCTCTTCGGGCCGCTCATCAACGAGTAAAATAATAAGAATTGCTTCAGGATGATTGGCGATTACCGCTTGTGCAATCTCCTTAAGCAACATTGTTTTACCCACTTTTGGCGGCGCAACAATTAATGCACGCTGACCTTTGCCCACTGGGGTAAATAGATCCATTATGCGGGTAGAAATGCAGGTTGGATCATATTCGAGATTAAATTTTTTATTTGGGTGTAACGGTGAAAGTCTATCAAAATTCGGGCGATCTCCCGCCAACGCCGGGTCTTCAAAATTTACTTTAGACACTTTAAGAAGCGCAAAATATTTTTCACCTTCTTTTGGTTTACGTATTACACCGGATACGGTGTCGCCTGTTCTTAAATTGAAACGCCTAATTTGAGAGGGAGATACGTAAATATCATCCGGCCCTGAAACATAATCGTATTGTGCCGATCGTAAAAACCCAAACCCGTCAGGCAACTTTTCCAGAACACCCTCAACTTCGATTTCTAAATCAGGATTAGCATCGAGATACTTTATACGCTCTATAAGATTGGTTTTTGATAAAAGACTTGCGCCGACAATGCCAAATCTTCGCGCATACATATTTAATTCGCCGATAGTCATCTCTTCAAGCGGAATTAGGGTGCGTTGTTTTTGTTCACGATAGTGTGGCTGGCTTGGCATTTGCCCTGGATCTCTTTGATCCTTTTCACGATAATCGGATGATTGGCGCTGTTCAGATGATGGACTAGCATCCGATTCTCGCTGACGATACTGGGTTCTCACATAGGGTCTACGTTCGCGAGTATATGGACGCGGTTGAGTGCTCTTTTGCTCTTCAGTTGGTTGAGGTAATTCAGAATTAGAACTCGCATTGGTAGGCACTGGCATATCTACTTCGGGCATAGGTTCTTGTTTCTGATTGTTTTGATCATCGCTGACCACCGGTTTTAATTTTGGATCTTGATCATTCATCAAAATCTCCTCAAAGCAAAAATGAAGACACAAAAAGTCATAATATCTCCGAAAATAATTTTTATACTATTGAATTTCACTCAAAAAGTGACCCTAGTTTCCATCGATAAAAAGGATTTTTTATATAAATTCGATACAGAAATAGAAAGCTTATTTGCAAAAAAATTTTTCTACTAGAATTATTTTATCATGACAAACATTCTATTTTCAACTAAATAGTGCATCGTATTAAAAAAAGCTATTTTTAAAGGCTTTTTTTCGCATCTTTATAGAGCAGCATCATAACAGGGCTTGCAATATAAATTGAAGAATAGGTGCCAAATACTATTCCAATTAGCAATGCCAAAGAAAAATCTCTTAATGCTTCTCCACCAAAAAAGAGCATAGAAAGAACTGTTAAAGCTGTCGCAAAACTTAATAAAACACTACGACGCAGCGTTTTATTGAGACTTAAGTTAACGATTTCGTGCAGCGTTGCATCTTTCATTTTATGCAAATTATCACGAATTCTACTAAAAATTACAATGGTATCGTTAATTGAATAGCCCATCACTGCCAAAATTACACCGATAACGTTAACTGATATTTCAAGATCAAACATTAAGAAAATGCCCAGAATAGCAAGAGGGTCATGAATAAGGGCAACAATAGCTCCCGCCGCAAAAGCAAATGACCAAAAACGGATAGCGATATAAATTAATATTGCAATCAACGCAATAAGCACCGCCAGGAAAAAATTCCATCGCAGGGTTTTTCCTACGCCGGGGCCCACCGCTTCACTTTGTAATATTTGAACCTGATTATCTGGCATTTCAGTTTGAACGGCTTGGCGCATACGCTCTGCCAAACCCTTTGAGTCATTAGAATATTCGCTCACGCGAATTAAGACTTCTTCAGGAGTTGAAAACTCACGGGCGATTGGATTGCTCCATCCATTTTTCTCTAAAATATCTTTTACGTGGCATATGCTTACCGGTTTGGCAAACTTAAGCATAACCTGTGTGCCACCGGTAAAATCGATACTATACTTAAACGTTTCGCCGCGCGTCTGCCATTTATATACATAAACGCCTAACGATGCGAGCAAAAAGAGAAAGCTAAAAGTTCCACAAACTAAACGATATTTTAAAAAATTAATCATCACGCTCTCCGAACTACTTATTATAATGCATATTTTATCGTGGGGTTTTTAGGATTTTTTCACTTGCTTTAGGCCAGCCACAAAGGCAGAAATCTGATCGATTTGGCACTAAAAAAACGAACTAGGCAAGTGGAAGTATTGAAACGTATTTACGACCCTTGGGCCCAAAGTGAAATTTAAGCGTTCCTTGCGTTTTGGCAAAGAGCGTATCATCTTTTCCTATGCCAACATATTTACCGGGATGAAACTTGGTACCACGCTGTCTGACGATAACTTCACCGCCATTGACTACTTGACCATCAAAAAGCTTTACCCCTAGTCGCTTACTCTGACTATCGCGATTATTCTGCGTCGATCCACCGGTTTTACTCGTTGCCATCGCAATCCTTATTATTCGTTACTATGTGAATTATTTTTTTTTAGACAAGGCTATTATGGTTCTAGTATGGATAGATCAGCAAAAAAGTCAATATCGAGTTTACAAATCCCTAAAAAAGGCTATGCTTTATGATAAGCAAATTATAATAAAAAGTTGCAAATTTGGCGCTATAAACGGAGGCCAATGCTCATGAAAAAAGTTGCTCTACTTTTAAATAGTCTTCTCTTCTTAACCAATTCCTTTTCTCTTGAACCAGGCAAAGCACCGCTGGTAAAAGCTGCTGCCGACTCGATTTTATTGAATGCGGCAAAAAAAGGTGAATCCCAGCAAATTAAACGCATTCTCGATCATAAAAATGATCCTGATATTCGGGATTCAAATGGCGTAACACCCTTAATGTTTGCCTCATATTTTGGATACACTCCCATAGTCCAGATGCTCTTGGCCGCCCGCGCAAACTGTAATCTCGCTACGCATTCAAATAACGCATTTTCTTTTGGCAAACTGCTCTCAAATAAAAATAGTGGTACCACCGCATTAATGCTTGCGGCATTTTGTGGAAAAATAGAAATCGTTTTGGCACTCTTAAAATCCGGCGCTAATCCAAATGCCGTTGATAGTGATGGCCAAACAGCTTTAACGTATGCTATTTTAGCTGATAAAGAATGGCCACATGCGCCGCTGCATGAATCGCGCAAAAGGATTATCAAACTACTTCTTGATTTTGGCGCTAATCCAAATATTTGTGATAAAAACGGATTGAATCCTGCCTACTATTATTCTTGTGTGGCGGGCCTTGTTCCCGGTTTTGGCGTTCGAGGATTCGATACTGATCCAGAAGTTGCGGAGAATGATCCTTTATATAAACGAATGAAATGGTAAGGAGTAACAAATGAAGCAAACCTTTCTTATTTTAACATTGACTACCTATTTGGGAGTTCATGCAATGGAAAGCAATAAAAAACACCCATCCCCATCAGTTTGGGTTTGGAGCCCTGAAATAGAGAAAGCGCTTGAAATAGCAGCTCAATGGCATGATGGCACATATCGGAAAGGATTGAGTTCGCATCAACCAGCATTTATGTTGCCTAACCAAGAAAGTCCTAAAGTTCCGGTCATAACACATTTGGCCGGTGTTGCTATGATATTACTAAGAACAGGATGGGATGATGAAACGGTAGCTGCAGGGCTTTTGCATGATACACTTGAAGATGCAAATAAAGCCCAACAAAATTTAAGCAAAACAGCACTAGAAGAAGCGGTTGGTAAAAATATTGCAAATATTGTCGCAGAAGTATCCGAGCAAAAAACCGATAGCTCCGGCGCTAAACTCAGCTGGAAAGAACGCAAAGAAGCCTATATAGCTCATCTAAAAGAAACCGGCAATTTTAGAGCGGTAGCAGTAAGTTTAGCCGATAAAATTAATAATATCCGTACCATGAATAATACTATTGCAGCAGGCATTAATCCTTTTAAAGCATCAACCGATAGAGAAGCGCTCAAAGCGGGCCCCGCTGAACAGATTTGGTATTTCACATCAGTCATCGAAGCTTCTGTGCGGTTTGATGATTCTCGCCTAAAACCATTGCGCGAAACATTGTCGCAGGAATTAACTCGTTTTAAAGATCTCACAAAATAAAAAAAATCTTATTGAAAGACCTTCGTTAAAAAACGGGGTCTTTTATTAAAAGAAGTTTTAGATCTTAATAAGCCTATATAATTTTTTCATAAGATTGAAATGAGTTTCAGCTTTTTGTGCAATTCTTTCAGCCATCTCATCGCTATAAGTATGCACGGTCTCATTGCGATCATCAGACATTTCTAATGCTTCTCGCAGTTCATTTTCAGATAACAGTTTTTGATTAAAACATTCTTGAAATACCTTCTTAGGCGAAACCACTTCTTGCCCATGTTTTTTTGCTAAAAAATCTTTTAAACTTTTCCAAAGTAGATCGAAACATATCTCAAAGCGCTTGATGACAGAATCACGAAATGCTATAGTTTCGGGAGAATTTTTAGGTTTATGCTTCTTACTTTCTGTAAGCAACTCAATACTATTTGAAAATTGTATGAGCGCTTTATCAAGATCCTGATATCGCTTAGTTACTCTTTCCACAAGATTCCTTCTTTCAGTATGTTCATTCTGAATCCCGCCGGAACACTATTAAGATCAACGACATCAACTTTTCGCAAAATATTTACTGCCTCAAGAACATTCTTTGCCATAGCAATCTCTGATATGTCTAATTGCCTGCCCATATCAAGTGCCAAATCTATATCCGATTCAAACTTATGAGTTCCTTTAGCTCTTGACCCAAATAAATATATCTTAACGCCAGGAAAAAGAGCGCTGAGCATACGAATAATCAAATCTTTTTGTGTAACATCACCACTAATATTTTTCATTTGGTAGTCTCTTTCCAGTTTTTACCAATCCGGGTACTTACCACTAACGGTACATTCCAATCGACAACATTTTCAAGAACCGTAGTAACTAATCCCGGCACCTTCTCTATTTCATCATGCGGCACTTCAATGAGAAGTTCGTCATGGATTTGCAAAACCATTTCACTGCGTAAATGCTCTTTTTTAAACGCGGTATCCAGATGCAGCATGCCGATTTTCATAATCTCGGCAGCAGTGCCTTGTGACACGGTATTAATAGCAACGCGACATGCTTCTTCATACATTGCACGATTTTTTTCATAAATAGCTGGTACATATCGGCGGCGACCCCAATGGGTTGTCACATACCCATGATGTTTTGTATCAATAATAACTTTTTCCATCCACGCAGAAACGCCCGGGTATTGGGCAAAATATTTTTCTATGTATATTTTTGCATCTTTAAAGGGAATTTTTAAATCTTGCGATAGGCCGTAGGGCGTCATGCCATATAAAACACTAAAATTAATACGTTTACCAATCTGGCGTTGCGCAGAGGTCACTTGATCAAGCGGCACATCAAACAATGCCGATGCAGTTTCAGTATGAACATCACGGTTATTGAGGAATGCATCCATCAAATTTTTATCTTGGGATAAATAGGCAAGCACCCGAAGCTCAATTTGTGAATAATCGGCCGAAAGAAAAACATATCCTTCTCTAGGCGTAAACGCAGCACGAATTTCTATGCCGTGGCCATTATTTGTTGGAATATTCTGCAGGTTCGGCTCAGAACTGGCAAGCCGCCCGGTTGCCACTATCGTTTGGCTAAATGTTGTATGAATTTTTTTAGTGTGAGGGTTCACGTAATCGGGCAAAGCATCGATATACGTAGTTTTTAACTTGGAAAGTTCCCGATATTTCATTATTAACCGCGGCACCGGATGCAAGGCGCTTAAGAATTCTAAAACTTCCTGATCCGTTGAATAGCCTGTGCGTTTTGCACTCTTTTTTTGTGGCGGCAATTGCAACTTCACAAATAAAAGTTGTTCAACCTGACGCGGCGAATTAAGATTTAACTCGGCCATGCTCATGCCAACCAGATCACCAATCTCTTTGATGATATCAGCTAATTCAGCATCAACTTTTTTCCCGAGCTGGGCAAGCAAACTGGTATTAAGGCATATTCCTTCAACTTCCATTTCATACAAAATCTGACTGAGGGGATGCTCAATGGTGTAATATAAATCTAAAAGTTTTTCTTCTTTTAATGCTTTTTCCAAAAGTGGCTTTAAGCGGAATGTTTGATGTGCGTCAGCAGCGGCATATTTTGTTGCCAATTCAAGCGGCACATAGGAAAAGTTTTTGTATTTATTATCTTTTACCACTTCCTGAAATGTTAACATCGGTTCATTAAAATAATGCTCCGAAAGATATTTTAACCCAATCCGCTGCCAATCTTTGGTGACTAAGTTAGCGGCAATAAGCGTATCAAAAATAATGCCATTCACTTCCAAGCCAATCCCATGCAGCGCCTCTTGATCAAATTTTGCACTATGAAAAATTTTCTGGATTTGAGCATCTGCCAAAATAGGCTTCAGAGTTTCAACCACATAATCTTGCGAAAGTTGTTGCACATTTTTATGGCCAAATGGCAGATAGTAAGCCGTTCCTTCTTGAACACAGAATGAAATGCCAACACAAGAATTTTTCACCAGCGGATACCAGCCATTTGTCTCAGTATCAAGAGCAACCAGTTTGCGCTGCTTGATTAAGGAGCACAGATGGTTAAGCTGATCAATGCTTACAATAGTGATAAATTCATAGCCAACCATTTTTTGTGCAATTTCTAGCTGAACACCTTTTTCTACCTCATTGGTGACTTCCAAATCTTTGAGTAATGTCTTAAAATCAAGTTCAGCAAATAACGGACGTGCTTTTTCCCAATTTTTTGCACTAAATTGCAAATCATCAAATGAAAGCCCTGATGGATGCATTTGCAAAAGAAAAAGTTTATAACTTAAAAAGGCGTTGTCTTTATGCGTTATTAAAGCAGCGCGCATGCGATCTTTAGAAACCTTGTCTAAATGTTCATAAACATCTTCTAAAGAATTAAATTGTGTTACTAGTTCGAGCGCTCCCTTATCACCAATTCCTTTAACACCGGGAATATTATCGGAAGTATCACCAAGAATGGCAAAATAGAAGGGCAATTTACTAATGGGAAGCCCCATCTTTTTTTCAAATTTTTCTTGATTAAAAAATTCATCTTTCCAAGGATCAAAGAGCACTATTGTATCATTTTCAATCGTCTGGCCCATATCTTTATCGGAAGTTACCAAGACAACATTATGGCCCAACTTTTTTTGCTCCTGCGCAATGGAATACATAATATCATCCGCTTCAATGCCTTGCTGCGCAACTTGCTTCAATCCAATCAAATCGGCAAATTGAATAATGTATGCTTTTTGTTCAAATATATCGCTGGGCGGCGCTTGGCGAGTTGCTTTGTATTCCTGATACATTTCATGGCGCGTCGTTTTTCCTTTGCTATCCCAGACAATAGCAATATGCTCCGGCTTAAATGTGTCAATTAATTTTTTAATCATGCGGCAGAAACTATAGACCGCTTGCACCGGGATCCCTTTGGCCGTATGCAAGGGGCGAACGCCATAATAAGCTCGATACAAAAATGAAGAACCATCGATGAGAAATACTGTTTTTTTGGGATCAAAATTCATTTGTTTTTACCTTTGGACGCATAGCGCGCTTTTCTCGTCATGCCACTATCTAAGCGGTGGCAAGTTTCTTGTAAATTTCTTTTGCTACTGATGGCGATACATAATCCTTCGCGTCTTTAAATTGTGCCTCAGGCAATGCTTGACCACCAATTTTTGTTAATCTATAAATAGTAGCTTGTAATAAACTTTTTTCAACTCCAAGCGACTTCAACTCTTTGTAGCCAAATTCGCGCGCGCCAAATGTTTCAATAATTTTTTTTAATAACAATTCATCGCCGTGACCAATAACTGAACTGGCAAAAACAAATTCGTAATGGCCCAACTGCCACAAAATTGCCTTGGGTATGTTGTTACGCATTTCCAAAAAGAATCCTTGGGATGTTTGGCTTTCATCCGGCTTGCAACATTCAGGCCGACGCAAATCAAGGGTAACAGCTTTTCCCGAATGCTCTTTTTTTATAGATTCTGCTAAATCGATAATTTTATTTTTAATATTTATTACTATCTTATAATCTTCAAGATAGATGCGATCCGATGCCTCTTTTTCTTCCATAGCACACGCAGCAAGATTCAATATGCTCAAAAAATAGATTAATCTTTTCATCATAATACTCCTGATAAAAATAATGATTCATCTCACTTTTTTGTTGGTATACTATCTTTAAGTTAATACCTTTTATTCAGCGATGGCAAATGCATTATATTCATGTGAAACTTCTTAATGGGTTCCCGCAACCCTTAACCTATAAAGTCCCTCAACATTTGCAGGAAAACCTTATTGGCACCGTGGTGAAGGTTCCTCTTAAGGATCGTTTTGTTTCAGCATACGTCTTTGCACAATCAGAAAAACTTGCCACCATTCCCGCATTTATAATCAAAGAGATGCATTCGCGTGAACCTTTTCCGGCTGATACTCATTATCAGCAATTTCTTGCGCAACTGGGCTCCTATTATCAGGTTGACCCACTTCATTTTGTAAAAAGAATTCGCAATTTTGTGAGTCAAGAAGCCGAACCGGAAATTGTATCTGCCCATCAAGTAGCCGGATCCTCAAAAGTTATTCAACTCACCCAAGAGCAACAGCATATTGTTGATACGCTCAGCCCCTTCATTGCCCAAGATATTTTTTGCCCGGCACTGGTCCACGGCGTCACCGGTTCAGGTAAAACAGAAGTATACAAAGAGCTCATTATTAGAACTCTTGAGCAGAAAAAAACTGCGCTCTTACTCTTGCCGGAAGTGAGCCTGGCCTTACGCTTTGAACAATTGCTCAAAATACAACTTCCGCAAATACCCATTTTTGGGTTTCACTCGGGAACGCGGCCCAAGGAAAAACGACAATTATGGCAGATGCTGCTGGCAGGAAAGCCGCTCTTAATCATCGGCGTTCACATTCCCATTTTACTGCCGATTGCTCATTTGGGTTGTATTATAGTTGATGAAGAACATGAGATTGGCTACCAAGAAAAAAAGCACCCGAAAGTAAATACCAAAGAAGCAGCGCTCATGCGCGCACAACTGAATAAAATTCCCATTGTGCTCGGATCGGCAACGCCATCAATCAGCTCACTACATCTGGCTAGAACTAAAAAGTGGCACTTTTTTTCGCTGCGCAATCGATTTGCCGGATCATTCCCCGAAATTAAAATTGTATTATTGCCCACCAAAGAACGCCGTTCCCATTTTTGGATAACCAAAGAACTTGAAGCAGCTATTAAAGATCGTTTGGCAAAAAAAGAACAAATTATCATTTTTTTAAATCGGCGCGGCTATAGCTTTTTTGTGCAATGCAAAGACTGCAGTTTTATTTTTGAATGTACCGCCTGCTCAGTGAGTCTCACGTTGCATAATACCAATGAACTCACCTGCCATTATTGCGGCCGCAGCCAATCATTGCCCCAAACATGTCCTGGCTGCAAATCAAGTGGTCTTTTAAAAAAAGGAATTGGCACACAACAAGTAGTAACTATCCTTGAAAATGTCTTTCCCGGAGCACGGGTAGGCCGGGCCGATATGGATGTGAGCAGCAAGAAAAAAATATGGCAACAAACTATGCATGATTTTGAAACCGGCGCTATTGATATTTTGGTTGGCACGCAAACAATTACCAAAGGGTTCCACTTCCCCAAAGTTACTTTGGTGGGCATTTTATGGGCAGATCTCAATTTACATTTTCCATTTTACAATGCCGCCGAAACAAGTTTGCAACAATTGATTCAAGTGGCCGGCCGTGCGGGAAGAGAATATGCGGGCAGCCAAGTGATTGTGCAAACCATGATGCGCCATCCAATATTTAACTATGTGAATGAAGTTAACTATCTTGATTATTTCGAATACGAAATGGGTATTCGCGCCATGGTAAAATATCCGCCCATTATTCGTCTAGTGGAAATAGAGATTAAAAACACCAATGAAACTGAGTGTGATGACGAATCGCTACAAATAGCTGAAATATTATTGCAAATCATTGAAAAAAATAAATATCAAATCACTCTTTTGGGCCCGGCAAAACCATCGGTGGCAAAAATAAAAAATATTCACTCGCGCAAGATATTTTTAAAAAGTGATTCGATTGCGCAATTAATTAATGCCTTCAGGCACATTGATTGCACACGATTCAAGAGCCACATTTTTTTTACACCAAATCCTAATAGTTAGAGCGAATTCGAGCTAAAACTACAGACACCGATTGAAAAAGGTCGCTCGTGGTGAGTGCGAACGCAGTGAGCGTATCGAACCATGCGGCCTAAAAGGAAGCACTTATTGACAATGATTGTGGCTCTTTAAAATTGTTAGCAAAAAAGAAATTTTATTAATAAATATTTATTAAACCCGCATGGTTCGATACGATTGCTTCGCAATCACTCACCACGAGCGGGTTTTAGTTCTTAGCTCGAATTGGCGTTAGTTAGCAGTTTTTTTAGGCTAACGTCATTTTTGCAAATCATTATATCTTCAAGATCCGTTCGCCTCCATCGACCCGAACGGGGAGGGTTCTTAGAAAAAGTCTAATTTATATTCACTCTACACGCTGTATTGCGGCCTGATACCAAACCCTAAATTCATTGGACCACGATCGCAGCGGGCAATCTTTCCTTGCAACGGCAAATCCATCTGACTAGTAACCCCATAAAAATAGATCTCCTTTTCATTTTTTATCAATGCGTATTTACCATCATAAGTTGTTACCAAAGTAATATAACCATCATTAACATTGAGTGATCTAAAATCGGTCTCAAAATTATTAAATTTTTCAAACTCATTTTCTCGAATAAAAAATGCATTCACAGTGGTAAGCGCTACCAGTTTATATCCTTTTGTTTGAGCAATTCTGGCAAGCGCCGCTGCGGATGAGCCAAAGTTGTTATTACTGCAATATGGCGCAAATACATCGTAATGAATGGGAATGGTGGGATTATATTCGCAGATTATTACCCGTGGGCGTATTTTTTCTAGGCTATTAAATATGTGATAATCGTTGCCATCCACATCAATAGAAAGAAGATCAATCGGTTCGGTAATATTAAATTTTTCCAAAACAGCTTCTAAGCAGTCTGCTTTTTCTATGCCAACCCACGCGCACACGGCAAGAACATTAAATTGAGCCGCCGTTTTAGCAAGCTGCTCAAAGCGGTTTACATTGCCCTCAATTAATACCGCTCGCCAAGAGAGATCGCCAATCCATAACTTGGCAGTATTAGAAAGGTGAATGCCGTCCCATGCGCCAAATTCAACCGCTAGTTTTGATTCGGGGCCAATTATTTCAAATATTTTTTTGATAATACCATCCTCACCAAATTGTGAATACATATTTTGCGCATACTCAATTAAGCGCTCTTTTGCGTGGCACACGAATGAGCAAAAAATGAGTATGGTGATAATTTTTCTCATGAGTTATTTCCTTTTTATAATAAACCCGGGCAAAATTTGTCCCTTACGATAAAACACACTATTTTACAAAAATAACAAGCGAAATATAATTTTAAAAAAGTTTAATCACAAAAAAGGAAACGAGAAGCATGAACAAAATTAATAGTATATTTTTTCTCATTCCATTCTTGATGGCCCAAACCGGTTATCCTTGTGTAATAACAAATGGGATTGAAGAGTGGCGCCGACTTGGCGATGGCATTATCACCGTTATCAAAGCAAAATATTATGCCCAGAAGTTTAAAATACCATTTTATTATAGCAACTTTCCGTATTGCCAGGATTTCCTTTTTTCCGACCAAGAAAAGGCTCTCACTGATAATCATAAAGCGAGCTTTAGCCGGATTATGATTATTAACGAAGAAAAAGATATTCAAGATGCTCTTGATGGCAACGAATCAATTTTATTCGTGACCCATTTCCTTTGCCCAACGCCCGATCTCTTTGACTTTATTAAAGATCCACAAAATGCTGATTTTTGTGCAACAATAGAAAAGATGTTCCAATTAAAAACACCCATAGAACCATTACCCAAAAAACCGAGCACGCTACATGTTGCCTTGCATGTGCGCAAAGGGGGCGGCTATGATTTTCCACTAGACTCGCAACAAGAATATACTCTTGATGCGCCGCTGCTCAAGAGCAAACAAATCTATATCCACCGAAAAAATCCCGGTATCGCCACCGATGATATTTGGCCCCTTACCGGTCTTGCCGGCCCTGGATTTACCACGCAAACAAAACTGCTGCTGTTTAAAAAAAATAATTATTCCGATTATATCTGGCCCATCAAGCTCCCGCCCGATCAATATTATATTGAACAAATAAAAGTATTAGTCAGCATGCTACCGCCGGAAAAACAACTGCAGATAATACTTTTTACCGACGATCCGAACCCGGAAGGCATAGTTGAGCGCTATTTACAAGCGCTGGGCAACCCATCAAAAATAGAATTCTACTTTCGAAAGTTTGATAATAAGCATAATCAAAACGTGGTTGAAGATCTTTTTTATCTGGCATCATGCGATTGCATTATTAGCGCCTATTCATCATTTGCTTTGAGCGCACATCTGATAGGCCATCACTCAATAATTATTTGCCCTGAACATGCTATTACATTACCGGACAAAGTAATTATTGATAAAATAAAAACAATCACTATTGAGAATGCCCATGATGCAGCTATGAGGAAAATAGTTAAAAAAGTTATGGCATTGAAAATTTAGTTTATGAGTGTTGCATTAACAACAAGATGCTCGGTAAATTTGGCTTCCTTAAGAGAATAAATTCTATTGAGAGGTATTGTTTCTGTGGGAAACTCATGAGTTACTTTCCGTCCGCCTTCCCTTTCAACTTTAACACAAAAGTCAACATCTACACTATCCCAATTTTCCTGCACCAGTGTTGCGCTGAATCTTATGAGAGTACAACCAATCTCTTTTTCAAAAAGCATTTGTTTCTGATTGAGTTGTAAAGTTTTTTCTATTATTCCATCACGCAAATGAAACTCCAATTTAGCAGCGCCATTTATAAAGATTGGCAAAAGCATTAACATGAATAAAATTCTTTTCATCGCACATCATCCTTTTTTAGAAATATTTTTCTCAGATATTCTTTTCGCGTAATTCATTAACTTCATTTTGCAAAGCAGTTATCAGCATTTGTTGATCCTTAATTAACTGATTATGTTGTTGTACTTGATTAAGTAATGCTATAAATGCTTTATCTAATTGCAGGTAGTTACTCAATTTTCCATCAATCATACTGAGTAATTCCGGACAAAATTCAGCTGGATCATCAGGGGGCATCAACATAGCCTTAAGATCTCTTTCTCCAAATTGAGAACGATAAAAAACTGACTTGAGCTCCATCAACTTTTCTGATTGATTTCTGGTGAATTGATCATCAAGCGAATCTATTGCTAAAGATCTCACTCTTGGCGGTGGAGCAACAGCGCAGGCCGCGCACGGACCATAGACAACCGCTCCAAGAACCGGAGTATAACTTACGATTGTAAATGGATCAAAGCCCGGTAGCAACCCATGTATAAAGCAACCGGTTTCATTAACGAAACTTCCAAGCGTGACATCACTTCCAAAACTTTCAGAGACGGTTCCTATTGAAATGGCATTCACCCCAAATGAAAGAGATGTGTCACCGATGGTAACATTACCCAATCCATTTGACGAACAATCAGCTCCTATTGCAATCCCACCCGCTCCATCCGAAACGGCAGCATCACCAATGGCAATTCCACCCAGCCCATCTGAAGAGGCGCCATTACCTATGGCAATTGCACCCGCACCAACTGTATCGGCCGCATTACCAATACAAACGAGGCCAACCCCAAAAATGTCAATACCGTCACCAATTCCAACTGTTCCAGCACCGACAATACCCATAGCATTTCCAATTCCAACCGCACCAGCACCATCTACTGCAGCAGCCGCTCCCATACCAATGGTTCCCGCACCAACCACTCCAATAGCATCGCCTATCGCGATCGATCCCGCACCATCGGTAGTACCCGCATGCCCGATACAAATACTGGCAACCGCTGCCACTTCAGCCTCACCACCAATACAAATGCTGCCAACACCATTACAATCAACTGCTTGTCCAATAGCAATACTTTGTAGGCCATCAGTAACTGCTTCAGATCCTATGGTTATGGCCCCTTCACCGGTGGCATAAGTATTATACCCAACGAGCGTACAGGCAACTCCAACCGCTTCACATTTTGCGCCGATTGCCGTAAGAAGTTCATCAGCAGAATAATAGATTGCTGAAAATCCCACGGCGGTGTTAAAGTACCCTTCTACGTTGGTTGCCATTGCCATAGAGCCCACGGCAACATTATAATTACCATATGATTCTTCCATAGCGTGCCATCCAACGGCAGTATTATCATACATAGGATTTAAGTGACTCAGACTAACGGTTTTATTACCGCCCAGTGTTTCAACACCAACCGCCGTACAATTATAGGCAAAAACGGTATTTCTAATAGCACTATCCCCAACAGCTACATTATCCTTGCCATAATACATGCCGGATAGCGCGCTCGCCCCGCACGTTGTATTACCCGATGATAAATTAAGATATTTATTGTTCATCGCATCATTACCAATAACGGTATTTGAATAATTATAATAAGAATAAGCTCCACTCATGGTGTTATTGCCATGTGTCACATTATCAAAGCTAAAATAGTGGTTCTTGAGCGTATTATTACCAATAGCAACATTTTCATAGCAAAATATCGGGCGCTGAAGACTGCTATTACCAATCGAAATATTACCATACTGGAAAGGGAAATAGGGGACCGTGAAGCTGGGAATAGAGTGGCCGGGAAAAATAAATGGGTATATGTCCGAGAAGCAAACTTTATATGATATCGGAATGTGCGGGAGACTAAAGGTGTAGCAAAGATTTCCGGTTAGCTGTCCCGGCCCTTGCAAGGCATTTACTCCAACCGCAATGTTCTCATAACTGAATGTGCTATATTGCATCGTGTCAGTTCCAAGAGCAGTATTGCTATGAGCATAAAGATGCTGAGTTGGAATTATTGGGTTGCTTGGTGCAATGGAAATTGTTTGTAGATTTTCCATTGAATGGGTGCCAACTGCCGTAAGTTCCGTACCAAAATCACTCGCTTGCAACGCATACGATCCAACAGCAAGATTTTCATCAACTTGATTGGTATAGAGCGCTTGCCAACCGACTGCGGTATTTTCAGATGCCGGATCAACGGAATATAAAGTAAACGCACCTAATGCAGTATTGCCATCCCCGGAGGTCATTTGATTCATGGAAGAGCACCCCAAGGCAGTATCGTTGGTGCCGGTTTGATTATTTTGCATAGCGCCTTCGCCAATGGCGGTATTTGAGGTGCCGTTGGCTACCGGATTGGTATTATCGCCAACCGAGAGATTACAGTTGGCCAGATTCGTGGATACCACCGGGTTGCCATTTATACTAAAATATGAATAGGTAATAATTGGCCCTTGCGCACTAATACCGCCGCAAACATAGAGATCTTTGCCAATACCAACACCGCCATCAACTACCAATGCACCATTATTGCAGGCACTGCTATCGGTAGTATTAAAAATATGTTCTTTGCCACAGATATTTAAATTGCCACCAATTCCTTCACCACCGGCCACGACTAATGCCCCATTGGTGCACGCTGTGCTTTGTGCCGTATCAAAAATATTAACCATTCCGCAAATATTTGCGCCGCTTGCTATTCCTACTGAACCATCAACAATCAACGCGCCACCTGAGCAGGTTGAATCCGAAGCGGTGCTAAAGATATGGGTTGTGCCGCATACATTAAGATCGCCACCGATCCCAAGGCCACCGGCAACAACAAGCGCACCCGATCCACAATCATTACTTTGTTGAGTGCTGCCCACGGTGATACCACCACACACATTTAAATCTTGGCCAATACCAACACCACCGCCAACCACTAATGCGCCATGTTGACAATCGATACTTGGCGTTAAGTTATTAATATGTTCGGTGCCGCAAACATTTAAATTACCTTGGATCCCAACCCCGCCTTTTACCGTAAGCGCACCCGAGCCGCAATCTGAGCTGTCAGTTGTATTGTTAATAACCACTTTCCCGTTAAAAATGCCATTTTGGGTAACCTGCTGGCTTTGAGCGCAGACATCATTAAACCCAATAAGAATTCCCTGATTTTGAACCCCGGCGCCGGAGCATGGGCTGGGCACCGCGCGCTCAACAGTGGTAACCGGCGCTTCATCCAGATCTTTTTTTATTTTTTGCAGATAATGCGCAATTAATTCACCATCGGCAGATGCACCATTTTGCATGAGGTTATTGGCAAGTTGCTCAAGTTGCTTCAGACCAATGCGAAGCTCATCTTGGCAAGCAATCATCTCACCTTTTTCAATCTGCTCAACAAGAGCTAGAAAAGCCGGAACCGATTCAGCTTTCGCTTCTACTTTACTCTTTAAAAGAAAAAGCCGTTTAGCTACTTTCCGTGGTAATTCGAGTGCCGGCACCTGCTCCTTGATCATATGATCAGCAGACAATGCCGCATGATGAAAAACAAGAAAGGAGAATAATAAAAAAGTAAGATTTAATCTTGTTTTAAAAAACTTCATTATTAAATCCTTTTAAAAATTTTATATTAAATATCTCAATCCAAACTAATAAAAAAAAATCCACCAAGTCAACGGTAAAAAAATTGTTTGCATCCTTGCATTTTCAATTCAATTTGAGTAATGCTCTTTTTAAGAGAGTATGATTACAATTAAAGTGAAAGGAGCATTGTGAAGACACTACATTATTATGTTATTATTTGTCTTTTTTTAGCCTTATCGGGCCATACAATTACACAAACACAAACAAAATTACAGGCGGCAAATCTTAGTGCAGCAACCATAACAAGAGCCTGTCCGGCGGTTGGCTGCATACCATCGTTAACATGTGTATCAAGTTCAAGCTCATTCACCGGACCCTGCGCAAATTTTGACTGCATCACTACCATAAATTTAACGATCGGCGGCATCTTAACAGCAGCCTGCGAACAAATTACCGGAAATCTTACGGTGGGCGGTAGCACTCTCATAGAAGGAAGCCTTGTTGTTGAGAGCAATAGCGATTTCAAGGGCAATGTCTGCGTCGAAGGTAATTTGAATGTTTCAGGTGATGAAACGGTGGGCGGCAATGAGAATCTAGCAGGAAGTTTAACCGTAAATAATGGTGCAATTATTAACGGCGGCTTGACCGTAAACGGTGATGAAACCATTACCGGTTCAGTAACCGTTAGTGGCAATCAAACAATTAACCAAAACCTTCTTGTACAAGGTCTGGGTACCATCAACGGTCTTACCACCGCAAATGGCGGGTTGGTTGTCTTTAATGGTGAAACGATCAACAATGGCGGATTAAATGTTTTAAACGGCGGGGCAAGCATCACCGGCGATGTCACTGTTACGGGTAGTGAAACCGTGGATAATTTAGAGGTTCTTGGTAATTTAACCGTTGATGAAACTGGTTTTTTAAACGGGTGCAGCACCACGGTAAACGGCACATTTACCGCAAACGGCCCGGTAGTAATGAATCAAGGATTAACAATCGCCTCGGGAGATGAAACCATAAATACCGGTAACTTAACACTCAATAGCGGCAATTTAACAGTTGGTGGATTCTCAACATTCAATAATCCGGTCACTGCAAATAGCGGCGCAACTATTAATGGTGGACTCACCGTATTTGGCGGCGAAACAATCGCTACGGGTAATCTCACCATTGCCAACTGTAATAATAGTGTTACCATAGGCGGAAGCCTGAGCGTAGCAGGCTCTATCACCAGCCCTTCAGAGGCAACAATGGGCAGTTTAACGCTCACCAATACTACCAATAGCACAAGCCCTACCACCGGCACACTTATTGTGAACGGTGGCGTTGGAATAGGGGAAGATCTCTGGATTGGCGGCAGCGAATATTTTGCTAACGTAACCACCCAAGGCGGCACACCCAGCCCATTTAATTATTACGAAGAAACATGCTTTACTACACGATTCATTGCGGGTGTCGCATCAGCCACGGTAACCATTGGCATCGTTCGCATCGGTAGCATAGTTAATTTACTTATTCCTGCATTTACGATGAGTAACACGCAGGCTTGTGCGGTTATTTCTACCGCCGGCTTCGGCGGTGGGCCCACATTACCTGCTCGCTTTATTCCCTGCTTGGCCCGCGGCGCATCATCAACCATTATTTATAATAGTGGCTCTGTAACAGTTGGTCAATTAGGCGAATGGGAGGTGGACTCGATGGGGAACATAACATTTGGCCTCCCCGCTAGCACCTGCATGATCCCTCCTGCATTGGGACCACAGCCTTTTGCCTCAACTGTGCCGGTCCAAGTGGATGCGACAACAATTACCTATAATGTTCTTGGCTGCTCGTGCTCCAATTAATTACTAAGGAGAGTATATGAAAATTGTAACTTATATCGCAAGCACACTGCTCTTCTTTGGTGGTACAATTATCACTACTACCGGGTATGCCAGTGCCAGAAATAACAGTTGCGCACATCCGGGCCCAATCAGTATGCGCTCATGTCCGATTTGCCCTAATTTTCTGTGTACCGGCCCAACCTCGTGCTCCGGCATTACCGGCTGCACGGGAATGACCGGCACTACAGGAAATACTGGCTGCACCGGACCATGCACAGCACAAATATGTAACTGCATAGATGTTATCGGGAACGTAACGGTTAATACTCAGTTGCTCGTTAACACCCAAATTATCAACAACAATTTGATCATCGATCAAAATGCTGATTTTAAAGGCAATTTTGTGGTTGTGGGAAGAGCAAACTTAACCGGCATAGTCTGCGTAGAACAAGATATCGGCGTGGGTAATAATCTCGTTATTGGAGAAAATGGTGTTGTTCTTGGCACCATGACTGTTGGTGAGGGTACCTTTATAACCGGCCCATTACAAGAGATAGGAACGGTACAAATTAACGGCAATGCATCAATTGGCGGTGATGAAACAGTAGGCGGCAATCTTTTAGTTCTTGGCACTGCTACTTTTAATGATGTGCTTACTGCTAATAATGGGCTCACCGTCAATCAAGGAGAAACCATCAATAGTGGTGGGTTAACTATTTTGGCAGATGGTGCTTCCATAACCAGTAACCTTTGCATTAACGGTGATGAAACCGTAACAGGAGATTTTACCACCAATACAGTAACCGTTGATGGAAATACAACTTTTAATAATTTAATTTCCGGAACCGGCACACTCACTGCCAATGGCCCTGTTGTTTTTAATGAGGGATTAGTAATAGCATCGGGCAATGAAATTATTAAGGCCGGCAACTTGATTCTTACTGAAGGTAACCTTACTGTTGGCGGCAGCACCACATTGCAAAGCAAGGCGACCATGAATGCCGGCGCAGTAATTAGTGGCGGCTTAACCGTTAACGGTGGCGAACAAATTTCTCAAGGCGGGCTGGATATTACCAGCGGCAGCCTTATCATTAGTGGGAATCTTTTTGTGAGCGGCGCAATAACCGGAGCTAGTGCAGGCACTCTTGATAGCCTCACCCTCACTGACACTATAAATAGCACCGGGCCGGCCAGTGGAACACTTGTTGTTGATGGCGGCGTGGGGGTTGCTCGTGATATTTGGGAAGGTGGATCCGAATACCTTCAAACTGCCAGTGGCGTGGCTAGTCCCTTGGACTTTTACGAAGAAACCACTTTTTCTACCGGCTTTATCTGGGGGGGCGTTACGGTTGCCCCATCATTGAGCCTGCTGTTAAGAATTGTGCGCGCCGGGGATCTGGTAAACATAATGATTCCTAATATTATTATTAACAATGCCGGAACTCATATTGATGTGATAAGCTCAGCAACGCCATTACCAACCAGATTTAGACCATTTGTTACCGTTCGGGGCCCTGCTTCAACAATAATATACAATACTTCAGTCACCGGACCACTGGTCGGCGTGCTCGGTGAATTTAACGTGTCGCCGGCAGGAACCATAACACTCGGGTTACCCGGAACCGCTATCGGTCCTCAAACAATACCATCAAGCGGCGGCGTGCAAGCTGACTATAACACCATAACTTATACTTTGATTAGCGGATGCAATAATCATATCTGTCCGACAACGTAGCAGTTGCAATTTTAAGAGATGCCACATAGTTGGATTCCTTTCAATTATGTGGTATCTCTTTTTGTGAACTCGATCTAAGAAATTCAAAAAACTGGGAAAAAAGGAACTCATGAACCGTACTCTTTTTTTGTATCCGCTACTGTTGTATTGCATTAGTAGTAATGCGGATTACTTTACCGATAAATTCTCTCAACCCTGCCCCATCCCCAAAAAAAATATTGAAAAAAAAGAAAAGAAAATTGACTGGCATGCGCTCTTGCCCACCGTCGATGAAAAAAATCCGGATCTTACCTTCAAAATCAGCCGCAAAAATAATTGTTTTGAGCCAACTTTTTTACAAATGATTGAAGAGACATTTTGTGTGCCGGATTGCATTGAAATGGCAACCTTTAGCGGGCAAACAACCACACACTTAAAGACAATCTTTAAAGAAGTACATAGTATTGAAATGCGGAAAACCTTTTACGAGCAAGCTAAAAAAAAATTTAATCCGGAAAAAAATATTTTTCTTTACCAAGGCAGCCCTTTGGAACATTTACCCGCCATACTTAAAAAATTACCTAAGGAAAACCTTATTCTCTTTAACACACAATACAACACAAGCACTATTATTTCACCTAAAAATCTTATTCTTAAAGAGCTTGATTTAATAAAAAAAGCAGGCTCCTTACCAATACTTATCTTTGATGACATGCGATTATTTTACGCGCAAAAAAATAAAAATCCGAACTTGCTTTACCCATCAATTGAAGAAATTATAGGGGTAATATCCCAGATGGACAGCCCTTATCAGATTGCTCTGATCTACGACGCATTAATTGCTTTTCCCGCGCAGTATGAGATCACTGTTACACCGGTGGTACATGCAGCTACTCTTAGCAGAATCTATTCCGGTTCAAATTTTACCGATGAAGAATTACTTATTGCGGAGCTATGCATTGCCCAAGCCAAAGAAGATGAAAAAACTGCCTTATGCCATTTGGGCCAAACATGGATCGAATCATGGACAAAGCAATTGGGATTCGCTCAGCATATACCACTCTGGTTTGGACTCATTATGCTTGCCCACGACCAATTTCCAACAGCAGCTGCGTATTTAAAAGAAGCAAAAGATCGCGGATTAACGCATTGGCGGATCGACTGGTATTTGGCGATGGCAGAATGCAACTGTTTTTTTAATATTAAGGAATAATATTATTGTGCATTTCATTTTTCCGGAATAAAAAAATATTTCCTGTAATGCGCAAGCTCTTTTATCGAACCGCGAACATCTTCCAGAGCGCGATGATTGTCCGGCTTTTCAAATTTAAGAAATTGGCTTTTTGGATACCATCGGATGGCCAACTCTTTGACCGAACTGACATCAATCAAGCGATAATGTAAATAATCGGTAATGCGCGGCATGTATTTGCGCAAAAAGGCACGATCTTGCCACACGGAATTACCGCAAAGCACCCCGTCACGCAACGGGCAATACTCTTTAATAAAATCAAGCGTTTCTTCTTGCGCAACGGCAACGGTCATAGATGATTTGGTAACCGCGTCTATTAAGCCAGTTTTAGTGTGTTGATTACGCACCCAGCTATCCATTAAATCAAGCGCCGCTTGCGGCTGGTGTATAATTAATGCAGGCCCTTCTGCAATTATGTTAAGTTCATTATCGGTAATAATTGTGGCAATTTCTAAAATGACATCAATATCCACGTTTAACCCGGTCATTTCCAAGTCCATCCACACCAAATGTTCTTTTTTATTCATAAACTCCTAAAAAAATTAATATACTATAGTATTATTATTACATTAATTATTAGTTTTCACCTCAAAAAGAATCAATATTTATGACAAAACTTCGCGTTGGCGTTTTAATGGGCGGTAAATCTATTGAGCGGGAAGTGTCTTTTAACTCAGGGCGCACCATTTGTGATCACCTTGATACCCAACGGTACACCATTATCCCGTTATTTCAGACAATCTCCAACCGGTTATTTATTCTTCCGTGGCATTTTTTGCATCGGGGAAAAATTAGTGATTTTGAGCAACGGCTCACTATCCAAGCGCAAGAAATAATCTGGGATGATTTAAAAAATCATATTGATTTTGCCTATATCGCAATGCATGGCAAATATGCCGAAGACGGCACCATGCAGGGAATTTGTGAAGTTTTTGGCATTCCTTACATCGGCTCAAAAGTGTTGGGTAGCGCACTCAGCATGGACAAAATAATGCAAAAAAAATTTTTGAATGCCAATAACATTGCCACAGCACGCGATATTGTAGTTACCCCGGATCAAATTACTCATTTTACCGCACATGCTGCTAAAATAATGCAACAAATGCAAGAAAAAAATATTGAATTCCCCTGCATTGTAAAGCCTTATAAAGAAGGATCCAGCTTGGGAGTCAGCGTTGCGCGTACACATGACGAACTTGAACACGCACTCATTAGTGCCTGCTTTATTGATAAAAAAAATCCTCAATCGGTGCTGGTTGAAGAAAAAATAATCGGCATGGAGTTCACCTGCATAACCATCACCGATTATAAAACCAACACCATTATTGCCTTGCCACCTACTGAACTGGTTGCCGATGCATCGGTTGAATTTTTTGATTATGAACAAAAATATATGCCCGGCAGAGCAACGGAATTTACACCGGCTCGCTGCAGCGAACAAATTCTTGAAAAAATAAAAAAAACCTGCATCAAGGTTATGCGTGCTCTTAATCTTACCAATATGTCTCGCATTGATGGATTTGTTAAGCAAGACGGCACAATTGTGATTATAGACCCTAACTCATTTTCCGGCGCTGCACCCAGCAGCTTTTTATTTCGAGAAGCAGCATTTTATGGCATGAGCCACACGCAGCTGATTAACCATCTTATTGAAACAGAGCTTGAATCATACGGCATGTTGCAATCCATTCTTGACCAAGAACAAAAAGAGGCGACCATTATGCAAACTAAAAAAATTCGGGTTGGTATTTTAATGGGCGGCCCATCCAATGAGCGTGAAATATCTCTTGAATCCGGAAGAAATGTTACTTACAAACTTTCACCCCATAAGTATGAAGCATTACCTATCTTTGTAAGCAGTAGCATGGAACTCTTTCCGCTTTCCCATCAACAATTGGTACTCAATTCTACGCAAGAAATCTCACAATCCCTTGATTCAAAAAATAAAATCACATGGCATGATTTATCACAATTAGTTGATTTTGTATTTATCGCTCTCCATGGTGGCCCGGGAGAGAATGGTGCGGTGCAAGGAACATTGGAAATGTTAGGGATTCCTTATAATGGTTCAAGTGTACTTGCAAGCGCCTTATGCATGGACAAATATAAAACGAATGAGTTTTTGCATTCACAAGGATTTGATGTCCCACGTAATATGTTGCTTGATAAACAAACATGGCTCAATGACAAACAATCTGTCATGGCAAATATTCTTGACACCTTACCACTCCCATTGATCATAAAACCTCATGATGATGGATGCAGTGTAATGGTACAAAAAATAAAAAAATCAGCAAATCTGGAACCGGCCATCAACCTGATTTTTTCACACGGTAAAGAGTATGCACTTATCGAAGAGTGCATAATGGGTATGGAACTTACCGTCGGCATTATTGGCAACGATAGCCCCCGTGCGCTACCACCATCACAAGCAGTGTGCAATGCAGATATACTATCCATCGAAGAAAAATTTTTACCGGGCGCCGGCGAAAATCAAACACCCGCACCATTACCCAAAGATAGTTTGTATTTTGTGCAAAAGATCATGGAAGCAGTTTACGTGGCAGTTGGCTGCAAAGGCTACGCACGAATTGATTGCTTTTATCAATCGGCCGACCAAAGTCCAACGGGAAAAGAACGGGTGATTATCCTAGAAATTAACACCTTGCCGGGGATAACTCCCGCCACCTGCATTTTTCATCAGGCGGCGGAGGTAAATATAAAGCCAATGGATTTTATTGATTTGATTGTAACACTCGGTTTGGAAAACCATCGATCGTCCGCAGATCTTCAGCAACCGATACAACAGCCTTCTGCTTTTGTGTGATTGCATCAAGATGAGTTGATATTTCATTTCTCATTTTATGCGCTGCAAGTACTGCGGATATGTCCCATAATTTAATCGAAAGATCGCGAGACCCCGAGACTACTTTGTTAAAATCATTAAAAGCAGCTAAACTTTGGATCCACTGATCATGGCCAATAAGAATTGCCAGGCACTGTGGTTTGCGTAAATCCCATAATTTAATTTGAGTATCCCATGAGCCTGAAAGAAGATACTGCAATTTCCCATCACTAACTAAAGTAGTAATTCCTGAAGAATGCCCCTTAAATATTTTAAATTCTTTTTTATCCCGAACATCCCAGAGCCGGATGTAATTATCTCCCGTTGCACACGCAAAAAAGTCTCCTCTATCATCAATTATTTTCATACAAGAAAGAGTCTCATCCGGCACTATTTGCAATGATGAAATCTCTTTTTGGGTTTCGGTGTCCCAAATTTTTACGCAGCCATCAAATGATCCGGAAACTACCGCGCAGTTATCTGCAGTAATATATGCATCTTTAGAAGATTTGTTATGCCCTTGGAAAATAGCTTTGCATTCATTCTTTGCCGTTTGCCATAATTTAACCAGATGATCATTACTCGTCGATACAAAATACTCTTCATTTGCAGATAATAAAATACTATTGATTTGTTTTTCGTGTGCGACTATGGTGCTTATAGCTTCGTACTTTTCTATATCGTATTTCATAATGCCACCGGAAGAGCCACCAATAATTAGCAGCTTTCCATTCTTATCTAATGCCACACTCCCAATCCCGGGAGCAATGCCTGCTTTAGATTTTAAGCAGTCAGTAAGATCATTTTGGCAACAAAACGTCATTTCTCCATCGCAACCGATGGCAAGAATCTGTTTTTTTGAGGGCAATGGAGCAACAACACAAACGCCTTTATATTCTAGGCTTTTATTATTTGTTGAAAATGCTTTCAAAGGAAAAGTCTCTTCTATTTCCTTCACTTTTTTATCGCCAGCAGTAACAACAAGATCTTGAAGAACTGAGGGAGTACCCCAAAATTCTTGAGAGTCTAAAAATGGTGGCTTTTTTAGGAGAAGATAATCACAGATGATATCAACCAATTTTCTGATAAGTGCGGGTTTTTTAAAGGGTTGCATGGAATATGCGCAATTAAAAAAAAGAATCAGAATAAAAAATAAAGAACGGCACATAGCAATTCCTCCCCCGTTAACTGTCCCACTAGTTAATTTTAAGGAATCACAAAAGCATTGTGCAATGAAAAAAAAATTACGGCGTAAAATTAATTTTATAAACCAGTAATGCACTCATAATATTTGCGCATATGATGCAGGCGATAACGCGCCATGCAATCAAGTGAACCCATCTGCGCATAATATATACTAATATAATCTCTATTCCCGAATAACAAGCTGCTAAAACAAGACTTATATTCAGATGATCATACGTGCCATAATAAGAATTTTCGGGTAGCAAGTAAGGAACATTAAGCCACCATATCAAGGTGCCGGCTAAAGTACCAAAAAAAATAAGAAATGCCACACTATTAAAGAAAAAGCTCATATATATCGCTTTTAGTAATGGCTCATGATCCCACAATTTGAATAACAATGCCATCAAAAAAAAGGCGAATGGAATGTGATAAATACCGCCGGTTATGCTCCATAAAAACAGCGTTAACAAGAAATTGGTAATATGCGTTATCATATTTTTAGGTTAGAAAATAACGATGCCAAACAAATAAAGAATAAAATAAACAATAACCAAGAAAAGAATAATATTAATAGCCGTTAGCAATAAACTCCGTAAAGTTCCGGTCGGTGCGGCAAATAAAAGATACGCAACTAAAATTGCCAGAATTAATGCGCCAACGGATGGAATAGCTAATATCATATTTTCTCCTTTATAAAAAAACAGTAACACTTCATATCATCTCAATACCATAAAAAATTCCCCTTTAACAAGAGTTCTATCTACTATTGTTTCTGCTCAGCATTACTTGGTAGAGTAATTTTGAAAAAATGAAAGGGGAACATTGATGAAAAAATTAATAGTAATAGCATCTTTTATCAGTACCTTGGCACACGGGCAAGAAACACCAGTGAGTCCAGCCATACAAGAAGAACAAAATGCCGAACAAGAAAATAGCCTACCCACACGTTCAATCACTATTAATCTTTCGGTAGCGAATTCACATCAAGTGGAAAACAGCCCCTGCGCGCCAGTGATTCAAGCAATCTCTCAAGAACAATCAAAACCATTGCCGCAACCAATACCCGAGCCCATAATAGTACCTGAATCTTCACGGTTCAAGAAGGCAGCATTTGTGGCGTCTATGGGATACCTTGCTGCTAAAATGGCAGGAATTATGGATAAAATAGACATGAATAAATTATTTTCAATTTTCAGTCGCTAATCAAGGAATACTACTATGCGATATTTATTCTTTGCCTTAATGTTCATTTCCCTTGGGGCAGTTATTCCAGAAAAACCACGCAAGCCGCTTACGATGACACAAAAAATAGACAAAGATTTTAATCTGGTGATAACGGTAAATAATGATCACGTCGCTCACAATAATCCCCAGGCTTCATCGGTGCAAGTAATACAAAAACCGGAACCGGAATCCTCACCTATTTTGAAGAAATTGCAGGAAATAAAATCCGAGTTACATGTTTCGGAGCGCATGAAAGACATTTTAGAAAAAAGATCATTTTTTTATGACTACAAATGGCATTTACTGGGCCTTACGGTGGCCGGCTCCTATGCCTTTCTTTTGTATATTATTTATGCCGGTAACTCATATTTGAGCAACAATGAATTATGGTCATCGTGGCGGCAAGATTTGCCGCTCGATCAACTTCTTGCCATTCCGCAGGAGCAATTTTCTCAAGAACTGATCCGAGAAATTCAGCGCCGCTACACTGATCCCCGATCGGTAATTGATTTGGTAAAACCGCTTTCTGAATTTATTATTACTACTAATGATGAAGAAGAACAGCTGCGCTGGTATCAGTCAACCTTTGGATGGCTCTCTTATTTGCAACTGATTAAAATTGTCCCCCTTTCAAAACAACGGTTCACCAAAATCAACGAGCGATTACAACGACTTGCCTATTATAAAAATATCTTCCAATCCTGGGCGGCTGATTACCAGCTTAATCACCGATTGCGCGCTCAGCCATATGAAATTTTCGATAATGAAAACATAGCAGAATTTGCTGAGTATGTTCATACGCTCATGAGCAACCAACTCGATGACCACTGGGCAAGAAAGCAGAACGCCTTAATTCCCTGCGCATAGTTGATCTTTTAACCAGATGCACGCACAATAGTTTCTCGCCCAGGTCAATTGCTTGCATGGCTTGAAAAGAAGCTTTTAAATTTCTAATTGAAACTATTTAACTTAAATAAGCCATTCAATTTGACTTTATTTGTATTTATTTTATCCTAAAAATATGATTCTATTTTGGAGGAAATATTATGAATATGCGTAAATTCTTGCTGTTTTGTTGTCTCATGACTCAAATATCTTCAGTAAATACTATGCAACCGGATTCTGAGTTGATTTTAGAAGGGCCCCTTAGAAATGGCATTCGTTTAAGATTAAAAGACCAAAATTATAAATTCCAAGATATTTTAAACAAAGTGAATGGAATAACTACTGTCCCTCAAACAAGAAAATTTGGCTCTTCTGTCTTGTCTTATATTTATGGCGGTATCGCAGCATGGGCAATGGGCGAAGTAAGCGCCGCAATTCACGAAACACCCGCAGAAATCTGGAACAATACTTTCTTCTTGGCACGACCATTCATTGCAATCGGTAAAGCAGCTTCAAATATGTCACAGCGGCCAAAAGAGATTTTTAACTGGCTCACCAACAAATTGCGATAAATAATTACACTTCAATAAATAATCGCAGATAATCCTGTTGCGTTTCTTTAACTGTTTTTGCAATAAATAATAAAAATTCAGCATCATCAGAATGTGCTTTTTCTAAGACCTGAACGTATTGATTGCGCAATATTGGCGGAATAATAGCAATCTCATAGCCTTCTTGCAACAAAATAAGATTCATTAATAAGCGTGCCACTCGCCCATTGCCATCAACAAACGGATGAATAAAAACAAACTCTTTATGTGCCAATGCTGCCACTTCAACCGGATTTTTTTCTTTGCGCAATCGCGCCAACATTACCATAAATTGGTCCATCAGATCATATAATTGATCCGGTCCGGGCAACGGATATTTTGAGCCGGTGATATAGGCACGCTCAGTGCGGTAATTGCCTGCTTTTTCTTCATCGATTCGAAAATAAAATAAATGATGCAAACGTTTGATGTCATCTTGTGTTATTTCATTCTTTTTTGCCAAATCATACAAATAACTATACGCATCACTATGTCCTATCGCTTCAAAATGCTCAATCATCCGCTTGCCGCCAATAGTGATACCATCTTCCAAAATGATTTTTGTTTCACTTTCGGTCAGCGAATTGCCCTCGATCGCATTACTTGTATAGGTAAGCCCAATGCGATAATACTCGCGTATTTGCTTCAGCAAATGCGGGGAAAGTGGTCGATGCATATTAATTTTTTTTTGTAATTCATCAATTAGAGAATAGATATTTTTCATATTTGAATTTCCTGAAACTCAGACTAAATAAACAGTTCGTATTTTCACCACCGGCGCAGCATCTTTGCCCGATCCTTTTTCTCGTTCTAACAGAACCCAAATAATAACCGTAACTTTGCCCACTTTAGCGCTCGATAACACCGAAAAGATTTTTGGCGAAAACGTTGGATTAAATAATTGAGAAAAATTTGCCGGAAGCGCGCTATATTCTACGCCATAAACCGGTTTAAAGATGGTGTTCCAATCAGTTTTCCAGTTACTTTGTTCTTTAGCGGTTTTTACTACTTCTTCAGAAAACAATTTTTTTTGCACACCTTTTGGCAGATACAATTGAATAATTGAATGGGAGAAAAGCCACGGATCAATCTCTTTCTTTCCCGATGAAATGGTAAAAATATCGGTTAAATAAATAGCATCTTTTTTGCCCGCAGGATCATAGAAAATAGTATTCTTAAAGACCTCAAAGCCTTTGATCGTTAATAATTCCGTAACATCGTTGAGCGGATATTTGCGCTCTTTTAAGAACTTTTCAAATTCAGTAAAAAGATCAGCATTTATTTTCCCTTTGATCAAACCGAACAGCTCTTGGAAAAACTTTTTCATATCGCCATTTGGTTTGCCCTCACCAATAAATGCATGTTTTTCAAAATCATATAAACGGTTAATATTAATTTTTCCCTCTTCACTGCCCAACGTAATCGCCATGGTAGCATCGATTCCTTCAACACCGCGTAAAAGCTTTAATGATTGTTGTTGATTTAATATCGGAACTATTTCTTTGAGCACCGCTTTAGCATCCGAGAGTGGCGCTTCTTGCGCTTTTGCTTGCTGCGGATTCTTATTTGGTTGCGGCTGCGGCTGCTCTTGTTTAGGTTCTTTTTTTTCAGTTACCGATAACTGCGCGATTGCCAGCTGAATACCGCCGAATGCGAGTTGACGCGCCTTTTCACGATCAACCATAGTTTGTGAAACACGCGCGAAAATAAATCCTCTGTTAAAAACATAGGTGCTCAAAAACATTGCAAGCATGATCAAGCCAAGGGTGAGCGTGAGAATGTAACCGGGTTGATTGTTGGTGTGTTTCATGGGGTAGATCCTCTTGGTGCAGGAGTTGTTGGCTGCTTGCCTGCCGCAGATCCGGCCTGTTGGCCCGGTTTACCATTTTGATCAACTGCCCCCACTAATTCTTTAAGCTTTCCAAGCAAACGCGAACCTTCTTTTCGTTCCGCTTCAATTTCTGAACGTATTGGTATCTTCAAAGAAAAGCTCCTACTTTTTTTCTTGGGCAAATCCCACAAAGCAACAGTAAATTCTACCAGTTGTGGCACCACCGGTAACCTCTGCTTGCTTTCATCTTCTCCCTCTTTTTTTTCCAACCATTCAGCAACTTTTTTTATTTCTTTCTTTTTGCTCTCTTTTTTTTGCGCCGCCTCTTTTTTTGCCGCCTCCGGCTGAGTAGCTCCTGGCTTAGGCGTTTCTTGTTCTTTTTGTTCTTGTAACACCGCAGTATATTCAACCGATAATGATTTTATACCGCGCACCATTTCATATTCTTTAGCGGTTTCTTTGTTGTCGAGCGCATTAATATCAAGCTTAGCCGATTCTTGCCGGATAAGCGCATAGGATTTAGCAGGATTTTTTGGTGTCGGTTTTTCTTCTTTTAAAAGATACCGCACGCGAATAACACGCGGTTTTGCTGAACCTGATTTGGCGCCCCAATATATTTGCAAAGGATTGGTGGTAATAAATGTTAGTTGGTCGAGCATGCCCCCTTTATTGGTGCTATAAAAAAGTTTTTCTAAGGGCCTTTGCTGTTTTGCTTGCGCGCCCGGTGCTGCATTTTCTTCTGCTTGTTCTTCTTCCGCTTCTTTCTTTTGGTCCGGTTTTGGGGTAGCAGCATTTTTTTGTTGTGGTTTTTTTTGACGGAGATACCACTCATTGGGGGCGGTAACTCCCGAAAGATCCCGCTCAAACTGCGCATTGAGCAGCGCGGCATTCTCATAAATTGCCGTTGTTGAATCAATCACCGGCACAAAGCGATTAATTTGATAGATAGCACTCATTAAAAGACCACTTAAAATTGAAGCAATTAATGAGGCAATTAATAATTCAACGAGACTAAACCCCGGATTTTTCACTGCTGGACTCCGGCTTATAGATAAAACTTACCAAACGTTCTTGTTTTTTGCTCTGCGTTTGCGGCGCCTGAATTGTTACGCTTTGGATCAGCACATTTTTAAATTTTTTAAGCGCAGAAGAATCAGGTATTTTTTTAAGTTCATATTTTAAGGTGATCCCTTCATCACTCTTTTTACTTGTTGTAAATGTTTGCGCTTCGGGTGCAAGATTAAATTCCGTATCAATTAAAAATTTTTTTGCCGCCAGAATTCCCCCAAAAGCTCTGCGCGCACGCGAAACACTGCGAGAAATAGCCGATTGCCCGTTAAAAATGGGCGTGAGCACCAAGCCGATGATGGCCATTGCCAGGAGCACTTCGATTAAGGTGAAACCATTGCGTGACCCCGCTCGCCCTGAGTGCGAGTGCAACGAGCGTATCGAAGGGTCATAATTCGGCATAGTTCGATACGCCGCTTTGAGGTGGATTTTGTCCTGAGCGCCGTCGAAGGGCACTACGAGCGGAGATGTTACCTTATTTTTGAAAACTATCATACACCGTAAACTGCGCGGTAAAAGGGTTGAGCACCAAACCAAATTGCCGTGGTTTTCCTGCCGTATTTTTTTGTTTTTTATCAATAAAATTAATAGTCACGTTTTGCGTTAACCCATCCGGCACAATAAAAAAATAACTTGCTATAGTTTTTTCGCTTGTTGACCGTGCCTTTTCATCAAATCCTTCGATAATAAAATTTTTAATCTCTATATTTGATGGAATGGCGAGTGATGTATTAAGATATGCCCCTTTAATCGGGGCAGTTTCGGGCGGCCCGTTATCTTTGAATCGCACAACATCACTCACCGAAACAATATTCTTTTTAAAATCAAACTCCACCTGCTGAGTTTTACGCTCAACAAGCGCGCGGTGCCACGCAAATCGCGTTAATGCATTGAGTTTCCCCAAAAATACTTGGCGCTCTCTGCGTGGCAGTAATTTACTAAAATTAGGTACAACTACCGCAGTCATTAACCCAATAATAGCAACAACAATCAGGATCTCTATTAAAGTAAATCCATTCTTATTGCTTCCAAGCATCTATCCACTCAGATTTTGGTGTACCTTTACCCCGTTTGCTTCCATAGGAATAAAGCTCAAACGGATGCTCGCCGCCTTCAGTTGGCTCATAGTGGAACGGTTTATTCCAACCATCTTTTGGTACTTCTCCCTTTTTGGCAGTAATATAGGGGCCGTCCCAACTTTCAGCAATTTTCTCATCGGCAGGCTTTTTTATCAAATCAACTAAGTTATGTGGATACTCACCCGTATCATCATTATAGGCTTCGATCCGATCTCTAATAAACTTTAAGCTCAATGCGGTGCTCTTTTTACGATTCGATTCTAGAATGCCTTGCACGGAATAGGTAACTATTCCTCCCAAAATCATCACGAGCGCTGCCGCGATTAAAATTTCTACCAATGTAAAACCATTTTGTGCATGTTTTTGCTTTTCAATATAAATCATCAATTTTACTCCTCGGTAAATGCAGCCTGTTGAATCATTGGCAGCATTAATGAGATAACAATAAACCCAACAATAACCGCCATTACAATCAGCAATGCCGGCCCAATTTTTGCCGATAAACTATCAGCGTATTCTCCCAATTCCTCCTCATAGTTCCTAGCAACCGTTAACAACATCTGATCTAACTGTCCGCTTTGTTCACCGGTACTAATTAAATAAATAGCGATCGGAGGAAACAAATTTGTCTGCTTAAGATACTGTGCAATTTTACCCTGTTTAATAATTTTATCACGCGCTTCTCGCAGCGCATCGGCAAGGATGCGATTGTCTATAATATTAACCACAATATCAAGTGATTCGGCCAGATTAACGCCACCTTCTAAAAGCATTCCCAGCGTATAACAAAACTGCACAATCGCATTGGTACGCGTAAAATACCCGATTATGGGCAATTTTAATTTGATTGTGTCAATCATACGCGCACCGGTTGGCGTTGATCGCCACCAGCGATACCCAACTATACCAAGTATCAAAAGGGTGGCAACGATCCACAGATATTTAGTAAACAATGATGATATGCCCAACAAGATTTTAGTGGTAGCCGGAAGCTCTTTACCGCTTGATGCAAAATTTTCGGCCATCGAGGGCACTACAAAAATAAGCAAAACACTTATTACTATAACCGCAACAATTAATTGGATAATCGGCCCGGTTAATGCTGAACGAACGCGTTTTCTAATTTCTGCACGCCGCTCAAGATAGGCGGTTAACCTTTCAAGGATAACTTCTAATTTGCCGCTCGCTTCCCCTGCGCGAACAAGCTGAACGTAAATATTATCAAATACTTTAGGATATTTTTTAAGCGCGTCAGCAAATGAAATACCCTCTTTTACTTCATCTTTAATATTTACGAGCATGGTGCGCAAGCTGCCCTCAAACTGCTCAATCAAAAGTTCAAGCGCCTGCAATAATGGCACCCCCGATTTGAGGAGCACCACAAGTTGCCGCGTGAATAAGATTTTTTCTTTTGGGGTAATCTTTGGCGAAAACAAACGCTTCCACCAGGGCATTGATGCTTCGGGTGAACTCAAAGTAACCGAAATCGGATAAATACCCTGTTTGCTCAGTTGTTCTTTGGCACTTTGCAAGGTTGGCGCGTCAATGGTGCCGGTAATTTTCTTGCCGTCCTTTGCAAATGCTTGGTACAAATACAATGCCATGGTAAAATATCCTTTATTAAACAGGATTTGACGCCTGAGCATAAGTGTGATTCAATGAAAAACTATAGACCTTTTATGCATCATATCTAAAAGGACAATTATGAAAAACCATTTACATTTCAGTATAATCATTGCCATTTTTCTTGCTAGCTGCACAACCCTCATCGGTACTACTAGTCATAATGCAAAAGTTGCGGATAATCAACTTCCTCATCCAACTACCCTGAGAAGCATTGATTTTACTCGATCGGTTTTTGCCGAGGGAGTGGTCCCTTTCTTTACCAACGTTTTTAATAACCCCCTGTATGCCAAAGATTTTTTACCCAATAATATCCATTTTCATCTGCTTGAGTTTCTTCATCAGGGAAATGCGTTGGGCAAAGATAGTGTCTATGTGCGATCCGTTTTACGTCTTTTTTATAACAAGCTCAAAGCATTGCCTTATGTGAATGCCTATAGTTTCGGTGAGCTTCTTTCCCAATTACCCGATGCGCTCGAACGCCATTTTGCTATCGATACCCAACAAGTTCTTGGTTCACTTAAAAATATAATCTATGAAATCCAATACCATGCATTTATGGCTAATTTTGCAGAATTCAAAACAAAACCGGAAACATTTTTGGGCAATTTATCACAACAACTTGAAAATGCAGCAGAACTGAGAAAGCTGATAGTGCTTCTTCTTGAAACATCAATCGATCGTTTGATTTGGGTCCCTTCTGATCAATTTGAAACGTGGCAGCAAGTTAAAACCATTTCTCATCTTCTTGCCATTCTTCACGAAAGAACGATTATCGGTGATCTTGAAGATTTAAATAGTTTGTATGTCGCACTCATTGAACGTTATTGCTATTTTCTTGATGTTGCGGGAAAACATATCGATAGCGAAACCTACCAAAAGATCCGCCTTGATATTCAAAAAGATCAGTTGCCATTGCTCACCCTTGAAGAACAGCAGGAATATATTGAAACCAAACTGCAACGATTAAGCCGTTGCCTGTTTGAGCTTGAAAGCAAATCATTGGCCTGCGAATCAGGGATTCTTATTAAAAGTCAACCGAGAGCATAAAACCGACGGTGGTAAAGGCAATTGATCGTTTACCGCCAAATGGTAGTCGTGCAAAAAGTGATGCTTGGGGTACGATACAGGGATCCATTTGACATGCAGAAAAATCATAACTCAGATTAAATTCAGCAGAATGCACGATCCATTCATCAAGACTTATTGCCGTATTGGCAATAGTACTTGAATAATCACAGCTATTGAGCGCCAAATGATCTTCGCCTTTCTTTAAAAATTGATACCCAACCAAGAAAGATACTCCGGCAATATTATAGGCCTGCACAAAAAGATTAAATCGTTGCATAAGACCATAATCGGTATATGCTGGTGTTTTTGCCAAGAGTAATAGATCGGTCTGATCTATGGAAGTTTTTATGCGCCGTTCACGGGTATTGCCAAAAAGATGGAGCAACTGCACATCAAAACCGGCCTTGAAATAATCCCCCAGAGTTACGCTTAATCCACCGCCATACACAATGCCAACGGCACCATTATAGCCAAATGGGAAGGCCATAAGTTTATCAACATCTTGTTTAAGACCGGTGGGAAAAGTAAAGCCGACGCGCCCTCCAACATCCACATTTTTTAGAAATTGTCTATTTTTTTGAGGAAAATCAAACATAAATTCCAACAGTAAATTTAAATCGCCCGGACCGGTTCGCTTCCATCCATTCAAATCAAGCCCGTCACCCAACTGATCAATAACCTGCGTAAGCCTGCTGGTTAATAAATTCCTAACCCGAAAATCGGCAGGCGTTTTTAGTTGCGTTCTATCGATAAAACCAACATCGGTTAAGCGCACACGGTAAAATGGTAAAAAGGTGGTAAACCACGCATGGGGCAAGAAATACCAACGCGCACCAATTACTGCACCTAAATCCAAATGCAACTTGCCGTCAAACATAAGAGTGCCGCGTACATCGTCATTAATAGCATGCAATTGATCGCCCAACAATGATTGAGGACTGTTGTTAGGAAATCCCTTTAACATAGCAAGAGCATCCTGAAAAGGGTTCCAGATATTAAGCACGTTCACAATATTGCTGTCATCACCATAGCCACGCGCAGGACGGACGCCGGTCTCTGCCCATAGGGTTAACTCGTAGCACCGGTCAAGATGCACTTCGGGAATAAGCAAGGTATCATAGGGGCGCATAAGCAAATTCATGCTGAATGAAACGGCTGGAAAAGATGTAGCCACTACTAAAAAAATTTTTATTACACTAGAAAAATTCCTCGTCATGAAGCAATCCTACTTAATCCAATTAATGTTAATTATTTACGAGCAATCCAAAGTCGCCAGCAACCAGAATGTTCCCCCATCGCTTACTGCGCATGATATGAGTAATGTGCTGCGCTTTGATCTTTTCAAAATCAACGGGAACCTTAGATTTTGATCCGCCAAACCCTGCATACAGATTCGGATGTCTTGCAACGCCCTGAGGTGTTGGTTTCTTTTTATCAGTGGCAGTGAAATAGAGTGAACCATCGGTCATAAATGATGATATGTATGTACCACATTTAATAAAACTTGTAAGAGCGTCTTGTGCACCAAAATCACGCAATGGTTGCACGGTAGTTCCATCAATTTCTTTATCACGAATTGTATGAATCACAAAGCGAGATATCCAAGTATTATCTCTATCAATTGACCCTGAAATTACATAGAGCTGACCTACGGTTGCACGTGCCACATCGGTGGTGGCGCCATTGACACTGGTGCATACCAAACCGGTTACCGGTGTTTTTGTAGTCGTGAGCTGAATGTCTGTCCACGCCAAAGAATCTGTATCGCCAGAGCGCACATCTTTTCCATCCCCAACGCGGCACAGCCCGGCACTATGAGCAAGCAGCGCAAGCTTTTCTGACACAATCAAATCATGAAAAATGCCCATTTGCTGACCGGTAATTTTTTGCACCTGCGCAAGCGTTACTGGATGAAGTTGGCCACTCGCAAGGTCAACATTGCGCATATCAATACGATCCAACTGCGAATCGGTTAACACATATAAATACGGCGCATCAAAAACTAATTTTCGAACAAACGTATAATTACCGAGCGAAACAAAACGCATTGTCGGCCCAAGCCCGCTAAAACCATACCCCAAACCCGGGTTACGGGGCCAGCCATTGCCATTCGCATCGCGTAAGACCGCCATACCGTTAACCCCGCCAACTACTAACCATGCCATAGCATCATTAGCAACAATTTCTGCAGCAATCACCGGACCAATTTTTTCTAACTCTCCACCGCTCATGCTCAAGACAGCACATGAGGGATCCAGCACAGTATCAATAATGCCATTCTTAAACTGTGCGACTGTTTCTTTCCCTTTTGACTCTATTTGTCCAACCAAAACAACCTTATTCAATCCGGTGGCGCACAAAAAAGGCTCAAACTCAAAAAGTCCTTGTATCCCAGCATCTTCTTGTTTAAATTCTGCATGCAGCAAGGCAAGACCAGTAGGAACATCTGTATCAACTTCTTTCCATTGCGATCTTGCAACCGTGCTGGCAGAATCCGCGGTTAAACCCGAAACAATGGTCATGGTTGCTTGTTGAGCATCAAAAAGAGCTTGATGAATTGCGCCGCCCGTATCACCTATCTTTTGCCACATGGTCCATGCGGCAATACGGCCATCATAATCAAAAATTGCTTGAGAATGGTAAATACCGTTGGCCGCAAGATCTTCCGATTCATTAACAAATGCATAGACCGCGTCATCCTTTACCACAAAATTGCTAATTGGCGCCAGTAATGGCCCGGCTCCAACCAAAGCAGCGCTATCATCTTGCGCATAAATTCCTCGTGCATTTTTTGGCGGCATAACAAAATGGCGCGCCGCGAATGGTTGCATGGTGCCCCTGGTAAAAAATTCTGCCGGCGATTCGGTAACATCGGCAAGGGTTCCGTGAAAATCCGCCAGCGACGGGTCAATAACACCGAACGTGTTTTTATAATTAAGCGCCGGTAATGCAAAAATTGTTTTTTGTGTTTGTTCCGGCTCGCCATTACCGCCTTGGATAATTAAATAATCAAGAAAGCCGGTGGCGGTTTGCAGTGTTCGTATTTTATGAACCGAGACCGCTTGTTGTCCACCAATACCGCCAATAATCGAACAACGATCGACAGAAAGCATTGATTCTGCTACAACCGGCACAAGCGTAAGTGCCCCCTCATAATTAATATAACCGACAGCAACCGCTCGCGCCCCCGCACCTTCCTTGGAACCGGATCGAACACGCAAAGAAATATAAAGACGTTCAAGCGACGGGCCCCAATACAGATCCACAATATCATCCATGCAGGCCAGATCATCGCCAATTTTTAAAAAGGGCGAGCCACGGTGCACCGGCGCAGCAGCAATAACCTGCTTTTTAGGATCCTCATTGACCGCGGTAGCAACCTGGGTAAACTTTTTTTCAACTACCTTTCTAAAATACTTGGGCTTTTCTTCTTTCTTATCCTTATCTTCACGTATCGCGCCTAACTGTCTACCAATTTCATCCTCGTCCTCCTCTTCTAATTTTTTCTGCAGCTCCTCAATCTCTTTTGAAGAAATTTCAATCTCTTTAATCGCTTCAAGGAAATATATCAGCGCAATACCGCTATCGCCATCACCAAAATGATCTTGATTGTTTCCTTTAATCACTACAAATGCCTTGTCATCATGGCCCGCCAACGCAAGAATACCGTTATTAAGCGCTTTTCCTGATGCGTCATAAATCTTTTTAAGAGAAAAAAGCTGCTGCTGTGGAACAGGCTTTTTTTTCTGTTCTTTTTTTTCTGGCTCTTTTTCTTTTTTAGGCGCCGCATTTAGTGTTTTATCCTGTTCTTGCACCGATGGTTCCTTTGGAGCCTCTTGGACATTTTCTTTATTTGGCACCGGCAACAACCCATTAACTAAATAGAGTGTTTGTGGTTCAGAATCAGTAACAATCACAATATTATTTTTTTGATTAATTTCGGTTATGTGCGCAATCGCAGCATTATATAACGGGCTTATTTGATCCTTAACCGTATCGAGCGTTACCGTTTGTGGTGCCATGGGAATGAACTCTGTACTCATGCGCTCTAGATAGGAAATGGCAAATTCTTTGGCCGCATCTTGTTTGTCAGCACCAACATAGAGCCTATTATTACGATTAACAAAATTTGTTTTTATGGGAAAAGAAAATGTATTTCCCCGCGATGTATCATTTCCTTCAATTTTTTGCCAAGCGTGGAGTATAGTGGTGGTAAAAGAAAAGAGTATAATTGTCAAAACTTTTTTAGTACTAACGATGGTTACCATTAATTTCCTTAATCATGAAAATTCGCACGTGTCGGATTTAATCTTAAATAAAAAACAGAAAACTGGCCAGGGGAATATGCGCATACGAACTCTATTTTTATGTTTTATCGGTATACTTACCCTCAATAATCAGTCATTCTGCTATGGACCACCCCAGGGCTGCGCATCAGAAAAACTTACCACAATTTGCCAGGCATACCACGAGTTTCTGGTCAGCGAATTTCCTGAATATGTCACCGCTTTTGCATTGGGCCCCACTACAAGCTGGACCGATTTATCACCTGCGGCAATCGCACTACGAACAGCAAAAATTGACGCGCTCGCGCAAGCAATCCAGGCACTGCCCTTGGCAGATTTGAATTGCGATGAACTCATCTGCGCCCAATCACTCCAGCAAGAAATAGAGCTCTGGCAAAAAAAATGTACCGATGATGGCGCATACTGTTACGCAGCGCATCCGCTGATCGCGCTCATTGAATTGCCCTTTATCATGAGTAGGATGCCGCATGAAACAATGGATGATTATGGGTGCATTGAACAGCGTTTGCATGCTATCCCAACGTTGGTTACCCAAATAATTACTTTGATTAACCGGCACACCATATCTCTTGAGATTTTTTCAGACCAAACCATTGCCGCTTTCCAATCGACCTTCAATGATTTTTGTGAGCCGACACCAACGAAAAACCCTCTCTTTTTTTTCTACGAAAATCTTCCGCAAACAATCAGCCAGGAGGGAAAAAGAGCACTGTGCGCCCGCGCGCGAGAACTGTTGATCAACGATATTATACCGGCATTCAGTCAGTTACAAGAAGTTGTCACACGCGCCTATTGCCAATATGCCGATCGGCAAAACAGATCCTCTATCAAATCAAAATGGTATGAGGATCAAGCTAAAATGTATACCAATAGCACATTGAGCGTGCAAGAAATTCATGATCTTGGAACGGCGGAGGTTGCGCGCATCGAAAATGAGATGATTGCCCTAATCCTCGATAACGGTTTTGCTGGTAGTATTCAGGAATTTATTCAACAACTCCGATCCCAGACGCATTATTTTTACCCGGACCCCCAATCATTGATTGCAAGTCTTAAAAAGCGTATTGAGATTGTGGAGCACCATTTACCAAGACTATTTTTGCAAAAACCAAAAATATCATGCTCCGTGCAAATAATTCCGCCCAATAGCCCATTCGCTCCACTGGGTGCCTATTATATTAGCGGATCAGTAAAAAATAATGTGCCGGGAAATTTTTACGTTAACGCGCATAATTTACCAAACTTCCCTGATTGGGAACTTGATGCATTAATATTGCATGAAGCATTGCCGGGCCACCATTTGCAAATGAGTCTTGCGCAAGAAGTGCAAAAGATGCCCATTTTTTTTCGCACCGAATCACAATCATTCTATAACTTTACTGCTTTCATAGAAGGCTGGGGACTCTATGCCGAATCTTTGGGCAAAGAATTAGGTCTTTACAAAGATTACGCAAGCAGATTCGGAAAATTGTCGTATGAAATGATGCGTGCCGTACGGCTGGTGATAGATACCGGGTTACATGCATTTAATTGGTCCCGTGAACAAGCAGTAGATTATTTTGTAGAAAAAACGGGCATGACCGTTGAATTGGCCCGCGATGAAGTGAAGCGCTATTTACTCTGGCCCGCGCAAGCGCTCTCGTATAAAATTGGCGAATTAAAAATTCACGAACTCCGCGCCTACGCACACACTATTCTCAAGGACCATTTTGACATACGCCAATTCCATCATCAGATTTTGGCTCATGGCTATATTCATCTGGATGTTTTAGAAAAACATATCAAAAAATGGGCATTGGATCTATCAAACGCGCACTAATCGCGAGCTTAATTAGGCTTTTCCAGTACCTGTGGCACAATTATGATTAGATTCTTGTTTTTCAGAGAGGTTAGGTTGCATTGCATTAATTCTTTCATTCACTTCACGCCGCCTTTGTTCAAGAGTTTCGTAATATTTTACCAATTCCTTTAAAATACTCTGCTCATTGGCAACCCTGATTAAACCAAACTTTAACATATTAAATTGGCCAGGCATTTGGTTACTACCCGATTTTTTAAAAAGCTCTTTAATCAAAAAACCATCCATGTTTTTTTCATTATTAAATCGCTCAACAAAAGCACGAATCTTATCACCTTTATGGTCAATTTGTTCTTGATTAAGATCTTTTTTTGCAAATTTTTCACCTAAAATGAGTATGGTTTGTTGCATTAGCATTTCTATCTTCGCAGATCTTTGGGCAATCTGATCAGCTAATTCTGAAAGTTGTTCTTTTATTCGACGTTTCATCATTTCTAAATGTGCTTTAGGATCATTATCACCATGAGCGAGTGGCATCGCAAAAAGAACAACCACTAATATTTTTTTGTAATTCATGTTTTTTACCTTTGTAAGTTTAAAAAATGTTATTTACTTTGATTGGAACTATTTTTGAAGCAAAAGAAATTTAATTTTTTGAGCATCTTCTAATTTTCTATGCAGATCTTGGTAAAATTTATTCGCGTCATAAAATATGCCTTTTAGTAAGAAACCAACTGAAACTAGGGATAGGAAAGAACATATTATTTCTCCCCGTGTCGGTTCAATAATTTCAACAAGAGCTGGTGATTCCATTCTCATTATATTATCAATCCTTAGAGCTCTATACATTTGATCAAGAAGGCATAGCATTACTCCCGGAATAATTACCGATTTTATCCCGTAGACTTTCAACCAGTCTAATTCAAGATTTTTGCGATCACTCATAATAATGTCATCGGCCAATGCAATTAAGGCCTCTTTTTCACTTTCAGACAATTGTTGATTTTGCAACTCTTGTTTAAATTGCTGATAATCACTTTTGATAATAAGATCTTCTAATGAGCCATGCGCACTGGCTACTGAAACTACAAGTAATGCTGATAAAACTATATATTTGGTTTTCATGAAAGCCTCGCTGTTGAGAAAATTAAACAATAATTGCTTAGTTTATTCATTTTAAAGCCATTTACCAAAATTTATGTTTATGAAAATTATCTGGCTTTTGTCTTGTTTAGGCTTTGAGGATATAAGCCTTGATCAATGATCTCCAAAAGACGCAACGCTGACGGAGCCGGATTGCGCTTTCCCGCCTCCCATGATTGCAAAGTGCGCAAGCTAACGCCAAGAACCTTTGCAAAGTAACCTTGAGAATATTTTTTTCTTTCTCTTAGCTTCTTGATATCTTTCGCTTTATACTCCGTAGGCGGTTCAGGAATCTCTACAAGCTCCGAACGAAGATTAATTTTACTTTCTTTGTGGGCGATGATTTCTTCAAGACCGTCTTTTAGGTCTTTAAAAAATTTTGACATAGTTATCTCGACTTAATGATTGTGGTTAATTGTTTTAAAGCTTTGATTTCTTCACTACTCAAATTTTCTTTTTCATTTTTGGGATATATTGCAATGAAATATATTTCTTCGTGCAATGGATCGTCATAATAGCAAACACGAAATCCTCCCCTTTTTCCTTTGGTTAAACTTTTAAGGCGAGTTTTTCTTATTCCTCCGGTCTTGGGAATTAAATCACCCCAATCAGGGTTTTCAATCAGTTTCTTCTTTAAATCCTCAAAATCTTTTTCTGAAGCTTTTCTTGAGGCAAAGAGCTCATCTATTGTTTTAGTGAATTTTCTGGTCTAGTAAAAATTCTTTTACTCATAATCAATCATACTACTTTGTATGGCATTTATGTCAATAAATATCACTAGGCCGTGCTTAGGATTTTATTATATTACATCCTTCGACCGGCTCAGCACGAACGGACTGTGTGCTCAAACATCGATTCACTCTTTCAAATAGTTAAAAATCTGTTATAACTATCCATATGCTTAATTTTATAAAACACAATTCTTTTCAATCTGGACTATCACCCTATGCATGCAAAAATTTTTTCAGCAACCACCATCGGTATTGATGCGCATCTTATTGAAGTTGAAGTAGATATCTCCTTTGGTCTGGTTAATTTTTTTATTGTCGGCCTTCCCGATACTGCCGTTAAAGAAAGCAGCAAGCGGCTCTTGACCGCACTTAAAAATTGCGGCTTTCAACTTCCTTCTAAAAAAATTACGGTCAATTTAGCGCCCGCCGATGTAAAAAAAGAGGGAACATTATTTGATTTACCCATTGCGGTGGGAATTTTGGTTGCTGCTGAATTTCTTGTCATGGAAAAAAGTTTTTTGGATGAAACATTATTTTTAGGCGAACTTTCTCTTGACGGAAGCATCCGGCCCATCAAAGGCGCCCTGGCCATCGCGTATGATGCGGCAAATCTCAAAAAAAAGCGGATCATTGTGCCGCAGGCAAATGCGCGGGAAGCGGCATTAATTTCCGGGCTGGAAGTGATCGGCGTTGAACATATCACCCAGCTCATTGCCTTTTTGCGCGGCGAACTAATTATTGAGCCAACGCGCAGCGCATTTGATGAGCATGCCACTGCAACGAGCAAAGACTCATTAGATTTTAATCAAGTTAAGGGGCAAACCTTTGCAAAACGCGCTCTGCAAATTGCTGCTGCCGGCCGCCACAATATTTTATTTGTTGGGCCACCGGGAGCGGGAAAAACAATGCTTGCCAAACGATTGCCCTCCATCATGCCGGCAATGACTTTTGATGAAGTGCTCGAAGCAAGCAAAATTTATTCAATTAGTGGAAAATTAGGCAATCAATCATTAATCACGCAGCGGCCTTTCCGTGATCCGCATCACACTATTTCACAAGCGGGATTAGTTGGCGGTGGCTCTTATCCACAACCGGGTGAGATTAGTTTGGCGCACAACGGCATCCTTTTTTTGGATGAACTTACTGAATTTAAACGGCACACTTTGGAAGTATTGCGTCAGCCGCTGGAAAATAAAACGGTCCATATTTCTCGCGCTCTCCACTCTCTCTCTTTTCCTGCTTCCTTTTTACTCGTTGCGGCACTCAATCCTTGCCCGTGTGGATTTTGGGGCGATAAAAAACGGCGTTGTTCTTGCTCGAGCCAACAAATAGCCCATTATTTAGAAAAATTGTCAGGTCCGCTCCTTGATCGCATTGATTTGCAAATTAATGTGCAATCGATTGAATATGATACCATCAAAGCGAGCCCGAGCACCTGCCAAAGTTCGGCCGATCTTTTTGCCGGCGTACAAAATGCGCTCACTGCTCAATCAAGCCGTTTTGGCACTAACGCACAATGGAACGCGCACATGAGCGCTGAGCTGGTAGAAAAACATTGTATTTTATCACCGGAAGCCGAAGCTATTATCAAAAAAGCATTTGATGTGTTGCATTTGAGCATGCGAGGCTACCACAAAATTCTGCGCGTGGCACGCACCATCGCCGATATTGAACAACAAACCATTATTGATGTTCCCCATATTCAAGAAGCAATCATGTACCGCTCACTCGATCAAAGCTTGGAGCGGCATCGTCAATGATTCTGGGCATCGGCATTGACTCAGTTGTCATTGAGCGTTTTGGCCAATGGCATTCGTATGACCAGGCAAAACTCGCGCGTATTTTTAGCCAACCGGAAATCACCTATTGTCTTTCAAATACTAGTTTAAGCGCGCAACGCTTTGCCGTTCGCTTTGCCACCCGTGAAGCACTTTTTAAAGCAATCAGTGCGGCATTTGCCGATCACACTGTTCCATTTTTAACACTTTGTCGCGCAACAATTATAATAAAACACCGTGCGCCAAGATTGATTATTGACTGGCAATTACTTGTCCCCTATGGCATGAATAATTTTTCTGGAATTATTGCTCATCTTTCATTAACTCACACTAATCACAGTGCAACCGCATTTGTTATTCTATCGCAGCGCAATTAAGTTGAAGTAAAAAAATTATCGTAGTATATCAAGAATTAGTATTAGTATTCCCAAAAAAAGGAACCCTCATCAATATAAAGTCACTTCTTTTACTCAGCCTGCCACTAACCATTTTGTGCTCCGCAGCCGGCGCCATGCAAGATGAGCAACATCAACTTTCACCACAATCAATCCCTGAGCATAGCGTTTGTCTCGATCCCTCATTTGCGGATGATGAAGTTCTTAATCACCTGATTTACAAAGACCTAAATAAACAAGAACCGAGCCGTTTCGATAAAATCATTGCTTTAGCAAAAGGTCTAGATAACTCCCTGGATTTCGATGAGACCTATTATAAGTATCCAAAGAATACCAAAGAAGAAAAAGAGTTAGTTGAAAAACAAGATTTTAGAATTCCTCTTCGTCATCACATCAGGCTCATACTTAAATTAGCCAAACAAAAGAATAGCGATGATCTCACTATACTAGAAAATGCCATACTTAGCCTTCCTCCATATAAAATAAAATATCTGATACACAAAAGCCACATCGAGCGTCTTTCCGAATTGGCACCACCAAACGTGACTATGATAATTGCTTAGTAAAAGAACATACCTCAAAATATAAAGATGCTATGCATTGCGCACTCATGGACTCACCCTATCCTTTTATGACTCCTATTGCTGAATCGCGCCTATTTTCGAAATAATTTTTCAAGGTATTTAGGGGACATTATTCTCAATGTTCCCTGCAAAAAAACCATTCATGCAAAGCTCTTGAGGGCACTTCTTATTTGACAAATGCTTAAAAGTCCGTACTCTTATAGTACTTTCTTCTTCTCTTTGAATGTAAATCGCGGGGTAGAGCAGTCTGGTAGCTCGTTGGGCTCATAACCCAAAGGTCGCTGGTTCAAATCCAGCCCCCGCAACCAGTCTTCGCCCACAAGGGGCTACGCCTGGCAGGCCAGTTTCTAAGGAAGAAAATATAACATTATTAGCACATTGCGAAGACTGCCCGCCGTAGCTTGCCAAGCCGGAAGGCGTGGATAAGCGTAGGCTGGGCTGATTGTCTTGGAAAATATTTTTATAATAGGCCAGTTTTTTAAAGATTCTTCCCTAATAAATTCCCCTAATTACCTACTCTTCAAGCTACTTAAAATCACTAGAAAGAGCCAAAAAAGAAGAATGTCCGCCCAAGCATCTATATGACTATACTTATTACTTTACATAGAACTAAGCAATGGCTGGACTGATTCTGGGGCCTTTTTTTTAAAATAATCAACTCTTATTCTTAGCACTTCTTCTTTACTTATCGTTTCTCTTTTTGTAATGTCGAGATTGAATCATTCCTAAAAAAAGGAGAATGAAAAATGTTGATTATTTTTATCGCAATTGCTTTATGTCCTCATATTTTACACAGCATGGAAGAGCATGATAGAAACGCGCAATCAAGTAGCATCATGATTAAACAATCATCCGACAAAACATCGCCGGCCCATTCGCCGCTGGAACCTTCAGCACTCACTAATAAAATAAAACAACAACAGTTTGAGATAAACCATACCGTTGATACTATAACAAATCAGGCCACCAAATGGCTCTACGATGCTCAAGTTGATTCGGATAGTGAATTGGGCGATCCGGAAATCAGATATTATATTGAAGATATTTGGAAAGAAAATTATAAACAGATTATCGAAAAAATAATAAAGGATCCTAAGACTAATATTGAGGATACGCAAATAGCGTTAGAACTTGTTTCTCATACCGCACAACTTGCAATTTTTCTCAATAAAATATCCAACTGGCATTCGCAAAAAAAAACTATTAAATAATTATTCAAACAGCCCGCTCCAATTAATCATCTCCTCAAGCGCATTTTTGGAGATAATTGCATTATCATGAGGCCGGCAACATACGTAAAAAGCCCTCCTATGGCAACCATCTCAGCAGTGCATAGAGGAGAGATTGGGCTCACATAATCGGGATTCAAACAAATATTCTCCGCAGGCAAATCAAATAACTTTTCACATCCATCGGCAAACAGCGTTGAATAGGCCACAAGTACACCTGCTCCAGAAACGCTCAATCCAGCCGCAGCAAAGGGATCAGTTTTAATGGTGTCTTTTATTTTTTCATAAAGGGTTAATTGTTTATTATTGCTAGTCACTATTGCTTTTTCTTCATCATATTCGGGATCTTGAGCAGCATAATGGTAAATTTTTCTGGTTCGTCTCTTTTTGCCTTCAAGCCTCATCGCATCAAGCTGAGTAACGCAAATATAACCTAAGAGTATTGCTAAAAACCATTTCATAGTGTGCCCTTCAAAAAATCATCTGCCTTTTGTAAAATTGATTTTGCATTCGCGTAGGTGAGCCGCTCATAGGCTTTTTCAAAGGGTAACCACAGATAGCCCGAATGTTCCCGGGATAATGCTACTCGTTCTTGGTCAGCGCTTCCTAAAAAAAATACTACTGTTTTTTCAATCGGTTTACCGCGTTCTTTAAAATTATACTGCAATGATTCTTCAAATCCCGGAACAATCTCTGCCGTTAAACCGGTTTCTTCTTTAAGTTCCCGATGCGCCGCTTGCATCATGGTCTCACCAGGCTCTAATTTTCCTTTTGCAAAATCCCAGTGCCCACCAAGGTAATGCAACACCAGATAGTGCGGTTCATGATCTTTTTGTATATAGAGAATTATTCCCGCACATTGTTGTTTAATCATGATTTCACTCACATTTTAATCTAAAAAATACAATTGAATACCACATTGTTTACGATATACATATAATAACAAACCGGCTATCAGGCAGAGCGGGCTCACCCACAGCCAAAAGCCGATTTTTTCCAAGAAAAACGGTGACACATTTTCGGGTAGCGCGAACTTTAAAAATGCACCCGTGCATCTATACGCCACATAAAATATCCCGCTCACCACCGTTAGTTGAGCCAAATAGCGGAGTATAAAAATACCAAAATGGCGCGGATAGCCATGAAAGTTAAACTTTTTTTTCAAAAAATAAAATAACAAAATTGTTTGTACTATACCGGAAATAGTAGTAGCCGCAACAAGTCCCACGCCGGCAAACGACTGCATCAATAAATAATTAAGCGCTATATTCAGCAGTGTTGCCACAATGCTCACGATCGTTGGTAGCCCCGGCGCATGGAGCGCATAAAAAAGATTTAATAATACTTTGTTAAATGAAAAGAAAAATAAGCCGAGGGCAAACACAATTAAAAATGTTCCGGCATCATGAGCTTGCTGCAGGGTGAACCGAGGAACAAATAACGTAATAAAAATATTATTAGCAAAAAAGATAAGGGCGAGCATGCACGGAATAGTCACCCAAAAAACCAACTTGGCCGATTCATACAAAAAGAAGTTAAGCCGCTTTGGCGCATAGGTGCCGATACGTGAAAAATAGGGAAGCAAAATAGTAGAAAATGCCACGCCAAAAACTCCCATCGGAATACCCACAAAACGGTTGGCATAATAAATCAATGAAACTGATCCATCTGAAAGCAGGGAAGCAAAACTGGTATCTATAAATAAGCCCACTTCCATCACACTCATACTAAGTCCTGTCATACAAAATTTTGTTAAAACATGGGAAAATGATTGCCATGCCTTTTTGGTCACCGGTCCGAACCTAAATCCGGCCTTAAAATAGGCATAGAGGTGCTGCAAGAATTGCAAGAGGCCGCCCAGCAATATAAAAAAACATAAATAGGTAACCGGCAACGAAAAAAACAAACAAATGCACAAGCCGATAATAAAAACAATATTCAGCAAAATTGGCCCGAATGCCGGCACAAAAAAACGGCCAACCGATTGCAGAGCTCCGGCCAAAATCGCGCTGCTGGAAATAAAAAAAATAAAGGGCATTAAAATGCGAAAAAAAGTTGTAGTTATAGCAATTTTTTCTTCGCCAAAACCCGGTACAATCACCCATAATAAATAGGGTGCAATAAGCATAGAAATGGCACAAACCACTAAAAGTGCACCTTCAAAGAGTATAAAGGCAAATGAAAGCAAGCTCTCAGCTTCTTTGTGGTCTTTTTTGAGCGCAGCGATAAATGAGGGGACAAAGGCGGCAGAAAGCGCGCCCTCGGCAAAAATTTTGCGTAGGGTGTTGGGCACTTTGTATGCGGTAATAAATGCATCAGAGATTATGCCGGCCCCCAAATAGCGAACCATAAGCAGTTCACGAATGATTCCCAAAAATCTGCTCATTAAGGTGGTGCCGCCAACCTGCACACATTTTTTTAATACTGCTTTTTTATGCATAATCTGTTTTTCGTTACATTTGAACAATAATTTCATTTTAGTATAGAGTGATTTATGCGCAAGTAAATCAATCAAAAATCCGGAGATATGCATGATATTTGTATTGTTTGGTTTGGCCACACTCATTTTTTTGCCTCTTTTTTCAATGGAGTTTCCTACCAATGGTAAGAATATTGAAAAAGTAACAAGAAAAGCAGAGTCATTGACCGAAAAACTAACCAGGTTACAAACAGCTATATCCGAAAAGCTGCAGTTAACAGTGTCAAACGTAAAAGCCGAACACTACAATAAATGCAATGAATATATCGAGGATAACCACCACGAAAAATTTTCTATGATTATTGGCTGGACAACGAACAAAAAGATAGTGGAATATTTACCTGCTTTTGAAAAAAATGTGGCAACTCTTATCGAATTTGAGCAAGAACTGGCCAAAAATGAAACAAAATTATTGCAGGATCCTGAAAATCTCTATGAAGCAAACCAAAGAAATGATTTACTTGCAAAAATTAATTCGAACGACAATCAGTTGCTTGAAACGGTAATAACATTGATGTGCTACCATGAAGTGCGGCAAGCAGAACAGCTTATTAAAATTCAACGTAGGGCAAATCAGCCGATTATTAATACCAAGCCTTAGGCGCCATGCAATTCTTCCCATTCTTGCATAAGCTGCTTATGCTGTTCTTTAAGCAGTAGCAGATCTTGTTCAGCCATTTTATAGGAATCGGTGCCATAAGAGAGTTCAGCGAAGGCCAATTCTTGCGCAGCTATTTTCTGTTCAAGCTGATCAATTTTTTTCTCAATTAAACGGCTTTTTTTGAGGAAGTCATTATTCAGTTCACTCGTGCCCACCGCAGAACTTTTTTGCTGACTTGCAGACGCATTCATTGAGCGCACGGCACCATGGGACTGCCCAAGTGTTGGCTTATTTGTTGCAATTTCAGTTTCTTTAAGTTGCATCTGCTTCTTGTAATACAAAAACTGATCATAATTACCATCAAAGCTAATAATGCCGGTCGGCGTTAGCTCAATTACTCGCGTTGCCAAATCATTTAAAAATGCCCGATCATGAGAAACAAACAAAATAGTGCCCTCATATTTTCGCAATGCTTCCAACAAAATCTTTTTTGAATCGATATCAAGGTGGTTGGTCGGCTCATCGAGTAGCAAAAAGTTGGTTTGCTGCAGAAGCGTTTTTACCATGCCCACTCTATTTTTTTCACCGCCACTCAAAACTTCTATCTTTTTATGAACATCGTCACCACTAAATAAAAATGCGCCTAAAAATGATCGCATCGTTGGTATGGTGACCCCGCGGGGACAAGAATCCTCAATATTTTCAAGAACGGTTTTTTTACCATCCAATGCAGCATTTTGGTCCTGATCAAATAATGTTTTGGTAACATTTGAACCGAAGGTGATTGTCCCCTTTTGCAGGGGCAATTTGCCGCTAATAAGATTGAGCAGCGTTGATTTTCCAACTCCATTGCCGGCAACCAGCGCCACTTTTTGACCGCGCTCAATTTCAAGATTCACATTTTTAAAGATTTCTCGATCTCCAAAAGAAAAAGCCACATTATCAACTTTTAGGACCAATGTTCCTGAACGTGTAATGGGGGGAAAAGAAAAATTCATCGTTTTTAAGGTCGGCGGCAATACAATACGCTCAAGCTTATCAAGCTGTTTTATCATACTTTGTGCTTGCTTAGCACGTGAAGCGCTTGCGCGGAACTTATTAATAATCTCTTGTTTATGTTTAATCTCTTTTTGCTGTAATTGATAAGCAGATTCCAAAAGGGCCCGATTATGCTCTTTTTGAATTTCGTAAGCGCTATAATTTCCTTGATAAAAGGTAGCTTTTCCCTGTTCCAATTCAAGAATCTGATTACAAAGCGCATCTAAAAAATACCGCTCATGGCACACGAGCATAAAACCAAAAGGGGCATCTTTTAAAAAATCGAGGAACCAATCTTTGGCGAAGATATCCAAGTGGTTGGTTGGCTCATCAAAGAGATAAAAATCGGCATTTTGCAATAATAATTTTGCCAACACAATTCGCATACGCCAGCCAACACTGAGTGAAAGTACCGGATTGCCAAAATCTGCTTCTTTAAATCCAAGCCCCAAAAGCATCTTTTTTGCTTGAGCTCCCAAACTGTCGGGGTTAAGCTCACGCAGCTTTTCATGCAGCTGAGCATACTCTTCAAGGTCATCTTGCTCATGAGTATGGGTTAGTTTTTCTTCTAATTCAATAAGCTTTGCCTGCAGTGCCGCAATATCAGCAAAAGCGGTCATAGTTTCATCAAGAATGGAAAGCGAGGAAGAAAGCACCACATCTTGAGCCAAATAGGCTATTTTTTTTCGTTTACTTACGGTAATTGAACCATCATCCAGTAGTTGCATACCCACAATTGCTTCCAGCAATGTGGATTTGCCCGATCCATTGGCACCAATGAGCCCAATGCGTTGGTCATCCTTGATATCAAAAGAGATATCATCGAATAACATGCGTGAACCAAATGATAGATAAATAGAATTAGCTTGTATCATATACAAAAGTATAAGCTAGATAACAGCCAAGAGCAAACGTTGCTTGCAATATTTGATCAAATGAATACGCTAATGCCAAATATTAGAAAGGAAACAAGATGTACTATAACAAAAAAACATATCTCTTAGTATTGGCAACACTATCTTTGACCAGTATGGAACCAGATCTTCCAAAGCTATCACCCAAAACGCAAGAAGCGCTCGATGCTTTTCAGGGAAATGATTCATTTAATATTCAAGGTGCCGGATCCCCTAACAAACATTTTTCGCCCGATACCTCAGATAAACCGCTAAAAAAACGAAAGCTGGAATTTACCGAACAATTATCTGGACGCCTTGAACAATTGCACAAAGATACAAAAAGAGACCTTGCAGAGCTTTGTAATGCAGAATGCGATAAGTTCTTTGGTCAATTGAAAAATTTAATCGTGCTCAAATCACATGCAAACAAAGAAACACAAGACTATGAAATTAAAGAAATTGCCGAAAAGACCCTCGCCAATAATCAGGCAATTTTGTTACTGTTGAGCACAAACTATGCCACCTTGCACAGTGGAAGAGAAGAGTTAATGAAAAGCCAAAATCAGGAAGAAATTTTTAGTTCGAGCCCACTCTTTAACTTCATTTCAGAAAAACAGCGCAATAATACAAAAGAGATTTTTCAATTTCAGACCAGTGACATGTGCGCTCGCAATGCGATTAATTTTTTTAATAATCAATTATCCTCTACTCTCGTTGAAATTGCTAAAAGTGATTTATTACAACAAAGAGAGGAAGACGACGAAGAAGAGTCTGAAAATAATAACTCTAGCCAACGAGCAAATAATCATTAAAAGGAGAAACTTAATGTATAGAAACCATATAGTGCTTATGATTTTAGTAATCTTCCCCATAACTGCTATGGAATCCAAAAAAAGGGGTCCGGAGCAAGAGCTAGCCGAATCAAAAGAAAAAAAACAAAAAGGCGACAAATCTTCAGAAATTTTCGAGGAAATAAGAGTATTGCACAAAGAAATCAGCAAAGAATATCAGGGAAAATTTAAACAAGAGTGTGATAAATCGTTCGAAAGGATTATAGAACTCATTAAGATTCGCGATGCTCATGAGGATACGACTTCTTATTCCTTTCTCAGGGAAATTATTGAAATATTAAAACGAGAGAATAGCCTAGCAATATCAATCCATGCAGAAACAGCAGAAAATAGTTTAAAAGCGTGGCATGGCAACATAAATATGAAAAAATATGAAGATTTAATTTGCGCCGAAAATTTGATTAATATGAACTTGGCCGAAGCAGAGCAACAAATAGATAAGCGTTTTCAATTACAAATAAGCCAGTTTTGTTATGAAAAAATTAGTATAGCTGCTAAAAGAAAAATCGCGTTTGAAATGATTGAAGAAGCGAAGAGGTATGAAGACTAATTATACCACCTGTACCAACAAACCATCCTTGAGCGCATAGACATTTTCCAGTCTTTCGGTCACATATCGATCATGGGAACTAATAATAAGTCCCATGCCCCATTCTTTTTGCATGCGCAAAATCACCTCAAGAACAGAGATTCCCGTGTGGACGTCTAGATTCCCCGTAGGTTCATCGGCAAGCAAAAATACCGGCCGATTCATCAAAGCCCGCGCAAGCGCCACCCGTTGTTGCTGCCCACCAGAAAGTTGGCCCGGATACGAATCAATTTTTGAGGCAAGCCCCACCATTTCCAAAAGTTCTTTGGCCTGCAGGCTACAAGCATGCTCGGCTTGGCCGGCAATTAAGCCTTTAAGCATAACGTTTTCTATGGTGCTTAACTCTTTAATAAGATAGGGATATTGAAAAACGAGCCCAATCGATTGATTTAAAAATACTTTTTTTTGGCGAGCAGAAAAGTGATTAATATCGGCATTATCGTAATAAATGGCACCGGAAGTGGGCTCATCAAGACCTGCCAAAAGATGCAAAAGAGTCGATTTTCCGCTGCCCGAAACGCCGGTTAACCCGTATGATTTGCCTCGGGCAAAATCAAAGGTGATTCCTTGCAGCACCCAGATATCTGATGTTCCTTGGGTATATTTCTTTGTAACAGAACGGGCAGATAATGAATGTACATTCATGATTACTCTTTTAAATAAATGACAAATCTACATACAGTATTATCACAAAACAAATGTGTTTTCAAAAAGAAGATTCGCCCTTTTGCCGTTAAATATTGTCTTTGTGCACAACAGGCCCCTACAATTGGAATGTAGGGTAATGAATATCGAGCGTAAAAATACACGCGTAGATAAATTCGATTGAGGGGGAGTGAATGAAAACGGTTTTAAACAAAGACATGCATGAACATATTCCAGAAATGCTCCCAGTAATTCCGACGATGGATGTTGTTGTGTTTCCACATATGATTGTGCCACTGTTAGTGCTTGATGAAAAGATTATCAAGGGCATTAATCAATCACTACAAGAAGCCAAATTGGTATTACTGCTTGCGGCAAAAAAACAGATCGATAGCGATGAGGGGATCGCTACCAAAGATCTCTATTCTATAGGAACAGTTGCATCTATTATGCGGCTCATAAAAATACCCGAAGGGGGAATAAAGATCCTCGTTCAGGGCATCTGCAAAGCCGAGGCAAAAAATATTCTGGCATCAGAGGACAGCTTACAAGCTATGGTGAGCAAAATCTCCAACAGCGGCGATAAAAACAAAGACGAAATCCAGGCACACATAAAAAACATTAAGAATTTAGCGGAAAAAATGGCAATGGCCGGCAATGCGTTTAGCCCGGATTTTCATATTATTCTTTCTAAGATGCAGGATCCGGATAAAATTGCGGATTTTATATTGTCCCATCTTAATCTTGGGGTTGAGCAGGCCCAAAACTTGCTAGAAATTAATGAACAAGCAGTACTGCTTGAAGCATTATATCGTCTTCTTGCCAAAGAGATGGAAATGGCCGACATGCAAGAAAAGATCCGCAACAGCGCCCGGGATTCCATGAACAAAGCGCAAAAAGAGTTTTATCTACGGGAACAAATGCGCGCGATAAAAAAAGAGCTTGGTGAAGACGATCTTGAAGAATTAGACGTAATGCGCGAACGGCTAGAAAAACTTGCAGCACCCGAAGAAGTAAAAACTGAAGTGCGTCGCCACATAAATCGGCTGGAAAAAACATCACCCGATTCCATGGAAGCCACCGTTACGCGTAATTATTTAGAGTGGATCTTTGGTTTACCATGGCAAATATTCACGGTGGATAATTTAGATATTGCTCATGCCAAAAATATCCTTGATGAAGATCATCATGGGCTTAAAGAAATTAAAGAGCGGATCCTTGATTTTATTTCCATACGCAAATTAAAGACCGATGGCTTTGCACCAATTTTATGTTTTGTGGGTCCTCCAGGCACGGGCAAAACATCACTGGGACAATCCATCGCACGTGCTTTAGGGAGAACCTATTTCCGTATTTCACTGGGCGGCGTTAAAGATGAAGCGGAGATCCGCGGACATCGCCGCACCTACGTTGGCGCAATGCCGGGGCGGTTTATTCAGGCAGTAAAAAAATCGGGCAGTTGTAATCCGGTAATTGTAATTGATGAACTTGATAAAATCGGTTCTGATTTTAGGGGTGATCCATCGGCCGCGATGCTAGAAGTACTCGATCCGCAACAAAACAAAACCTTTTATGATAATTATTTAGGAATTCCTTTTGATCTTTCTCATGTGATGTTTATTGCAACGGCAAACTCATTGGAAACTATTTCCGAGCCATTGCGTGATCGCATGGAAATAATTGAAGTTTCAGGTTACACTCACGAAGAAAAACTCAATATTGCTCGCATGCATCTGATTAAAAAAGCGATTATAGACGCCGGGATGGCTGATCAGGAATTATGCCTTGAAGATGCATTAATTCTGGATATCATCAGCAACTACACCAAAGAATCGGGCGTGCGGCAACTTGAGCGCATTATACGAAAATTATGTTCCAAGGCAGCGCGCATGTATGTGCAAGAAGATAAAGTGATAACCTTTGATCAAGACAATCTGCATCTCTATCTTGGCCCGCGAAAATTCTTAGAAGATGAGCTTGATAAAGAAGATCAAATTGGCATTAGCAACGGGCTTGCCTGGACAGCATATGGCGGTGAAATGATCAAAATTGAAGCGGTTCTAATGCCAGGCAAAGGTAAACTTTTATTAACCGGTCAACTGGGCGACGTGATGAAAGAATCTGCGCAGGCAGCGGTGAGTTATGCGCGTTCCCATGCAAAAGACTTTAATATTGATCAAAAATTGTTCACCAACTACGATTTGCATATTCATGTGCCGGCCGGCGGCGTGCCAAAAGATGGCCCATCGGCAGGAATAACCATGCTTACGGCTATTCTTTCGGTTCTCACGCAACGGCCAATAAATGCGCATTACGCAATGACCGGTGAGCTAAATCTCCGTGGCGAAGTTATGCCAATTGGCGGCGTAAAAGAGAAGATCTTGGCAGCAAAACGTAATAAGGTTGATCATATTATTTTGCCGTATAAAAATAAGAATGATTTAACCGGCATTGAAGAGATTGCGCAGGATATCAAAGTTATCTGGGTGCATCATGCCAACGAAGTGATTCAACATGTGCTGCTGCCGGCTGAAGATAAAATAGCCAAAGCAGCGTAATAGTAAAACAATTTTTACCAAAGAGCAGCTTTACAAAAAGCTGCTCTTTTTTTGTACCTATTTGCTCCGAATGCTCATCCTCTTGTATACTCATTGCTGCACTTTTGCATCGCGCACGCTTATCTTAAAAAAATATTGGCCAAAAAATGTAAACCAAAATTGTGTTGCAGGGGTCATTCATTATGAATGCAATCAAAAATAGCTTGATCGTAGCAATTTTTGCTTTAGTTTCGCCGCACACCAAGGGTATGGAAAAAAAGCGCCCGATGCAGGATTTAGCAAAACCAGAAAAGCGTCACAAAACAAACCGAGAAAAAAATAAGGTAAACGATTTGGAAGAATTTGCTGCTTATGTTCAAAGAACGAGTAACATAAATGAAATAGACAGGCTTCATGGTATGACAATGCTTCATTGGGCCGCCATGGAGAACCACGTTGAGAGGCTAAAAATATTGCTCGCTCATCCCCAATGCAATGTGAATGCAAAAAGCTTTTCGACAGATACACCACTCCATTTTGCAATAAAATATGAGAGGGTGGAAATAGCAAAAATATTAATTACTCAGCCTCATTGCGATGTGAATGCGCTAACCAGTGATAAATGGTCCCCTCTTTATACTGCCATTCGCCATAAACAACCAGAAATAGTAGCCTTACTGCTCGCTCGCCCCGAATGTAACCTGCACACCAAATGCGTCATGGGCTGGTCGCCCCTTACTTTTGCAGCTCACACAAAACAGATTGAAATAGTAAAATTATTGCTTGCTCACCGAGAGCCTGATCAAAAAAATAAAGCCATCCAAGCCTGCAAGGGCGATAAAACTATCTATTTTTCTCTTTTTCCTAATGATATTATTAACTTTTTATGCAGGCACTATTGCACCTTTTACAGCATTTCCGATAACCAAGCAAAACAAGTGACAGGAAAGCAATATGTTAAAAAAGAGATAAAAGAACTAATAATCGACCAGCTTAAAGCCCGAAATTCTAGATAAGAGCCCCAAAAAAGGGGTTTGCATCATCAAAAAAAATAATTGACAAATATGAAATTTAATGCATAATTAGGGTATAAATAGTTTTTTTAGTTTTAAAGGAGGTTACCTATGAATCTAGTCAAATATACCCTAATTTTAGCCCTTTTAGGCTCATTTTCATCTACTGCCTTTGGCATGGAGAAAAAGCGTTCTGGGGAAGAAATAAGCCCAGAAGAAGGCTGGAAATACCCAAGAAAAGAAATTAAGAAAGAATATAAGGATGATGATAGATTCTTTTATCCTTATCGAGAAGAAGAATCTACCCAAGCATTTCCTCAAGATGGCTCCGCACTTGGCGATGAGGAGACAATTGAACCTGAAGTGCAAGCGACTAATGATATCGATATAGATATAGCTATTCCCGAAATCGACACTTCAAGCAATAATAATGCGCTCCCACAAACTAGTGAAATGCAAGACTCTGCAGCTCCTGCGAATATCAGCCAATTAACCTTAGAAATGGGGAATTTGAGAGAATTCGTGGAGAAAAAATTCACCACAACGAGGAAGATTTTACAGACAATTACTGAACGAATACGTGAAGCAAATAACCAAATAGATATAATGGCAAATGATGTTGCTGCTTTAAAAGCATTACAACCTAAGCTGCAGCCAATGCCACTCGCTTCTAACCTTAAGCCCGCGCCAAAAAAAGCTGCTGATAAAGTGCAGATGATAATGGTCCCGGGTCAAAAACCGGGAATGACCAAGTATGTCCCATCAACTGCTGCCGAGCCCAGGGAACTTCAATGGGTGCAATACCCACAATCAGGGGCGGCCCAGTATATTCCACTTATTCCCATAGAAGCTGCATCAACCTATTATCCTCACAAGGATCATTTGCCACAATCAATTAATCCGGCTTCTGCTCAAAAACCGGCCGCACCTGCATCAAAACCTGCAGCACCTCAGAAAGCCCCCAATCTTCCGAGACCTGTTGCAAAACCAGCGGCACAATCATTCTTACCTTTTGATCAAATTATTCCAGGCTATCGATCCACTCATCGATCAGACACATTAATAGAATGCGCAGAAAAAATTGAAGCTAATAATCGCGTTATCTTTAACTGGCTTTCGGATCTGAGTAAGGAAAAACGTCCTTTCCCTACTGAAAAAATAGCATGGTTCTCGCCTTTACAAATCTACCCAATTCAAACCGCCTACAATGGAGGCAATTTAGATGAAGCAACTCGATTAATTCAATCACATATTAAAAGAACTTTCATGGGTTATGCAATTGCTAGAGGAACAATCAATATGATTAACGCAATTCTTGCCAGCGGATATGATCTGAATGAACCAGTAACCTATGATAGTCCAAGAACTCCTCTCATGTTTGCAGCGGAATCAGAACGGGAAGAAATAGTAGAGATTCTTTTAAAGGCCGGCGCTCAAGTTAATTATCAGAAACCTTTCACCAATGCTACTGCATTGCATCTTGCATGTTGCTCAAAAAATGATGATCCAACAATAACAAATAGATTAATTAAAGCGGGAGCTACCGTGGATGCTCCTGCTAATTTCGGAAAAACCCCATTAATGTGTGCGGTACAACAGGGGCAACTTGCAAAAGTTAAAGCGCTTCTGGCAGAAAAAGCACGTGTAGACCTGAAAGCAATTAATCCTAAAGACAAATCCGAATGGACCGCTTTGGCTTTCGCAAACAAAAGTAAGATGCCCGAAAATACTCGGACTGAAATAATCAAACTCTTAAAAAAATATGAAGCACATGAGTAATGGAAAATAATAATAATTTTAAAGGAGGTTTACCTATGAATTTAGTAAAATATACCGTAACCTTAGCCCTTTTAGGCTCACTTTCTTCTACTGCCTTTGGCATGGAGAAAAAACATTCTGGCGATGATTTAATCCAAAATGAAGAAGGGAAACGTCAACGCGTAGAAATCACCCAAGAGCAAACTGCTGAAAATAAATTAGCAGCAGAAATGATGGCCTTTGCCGAGTTCACCCAGGAGCAATTTTCCAAGGCAAACCGTATCTTGCAAATAATTGGAAATCAACTCAATGGATTGGATAACCGTTTGAATGAGATGGGTCGTGAAATTGAAACATTGCAACAGCCACCGGTTACCAATGCAGAATTCAAAAAGCCCGCAGCAGCGCCATCACCACTCATTGCGCTGCCTGCAATTGCCCCAAAATCGGCAACAGCTACGGCATCACCCCTGAAGGCATACGCAGTAACCGCTACGCCGCAGAACACTTATGGAATGCGCCAAAAAGCACCCGCAGCCCAGCAACAACTGCCCTCTGTTAATGCAATACCTGCGCAAAAACCTACTGCCCCAATGGGCCCACTCAATTGGCCACCACCTGCCGAACCAGAGCAACAAGAGATTGTGGCAACTGCCAAAAGAATGCGAAAAACAAAGCAAGCGGCAAAGCCAAAAGCAGTAAAAAGCTCAGAATCTATTCCGGGCATTCAATCAATTGCTTGGCTCTCGGAAGCTCCGGAAGAAATTATACAAAAAAGTAAAGAAAACAGAGAGGAAATCATCCAGTGGTTTGCAAGCAACATTGTTAAACATAATTCTTTTCCCTTTGATTTGGAACACCTTACATTTAACGAAAATACTCAATTGCGCGCTGCATATAATAACAACAAGTTTACTGACATGGCGAGATTAATTGAGTTGCACTGCAAAAGAGACTTGATGAATAAGGCAATTCGCCACGGTGCTGCAAATCTTGTTACGCAAATCATTGCGCAAGGATTTAATGTTGACGAAGCAATCAACAGCACCGGATTGAGCCCCCTTATGCTTGCTGCGGAATTAGGACAAGAGATAATAGTTCCAATTCTTCTAAATGCGGGCGCCCAAGCGAACCTCAAAGATCACGCCAATTGTAATAAAACGGCACTCCACCATGCTTGTTGTTCAACAAATGATAGCACAGCAATAATAGATAAATTAATGCTGGCCGGCGCAAACGTTGATGCGGCTTCTTACAACGGCACCACTCCGCTCGCTTATGCAGTACAACATGGACATCTTGCCCAGGCTAAAGTATTGCTTAAGGCCAAAGCAAACGTGCATAAAAAAATAATTAACCCTACAGATAAATCTGAAAAAACTGTTTTGGATTGTGCAAAAAAATATCCAATGCCGGATAATATTCGCGCTGCAATAATTAAGCTTTTAAATGAATATGGCGCGAACGAATAATGAAATATAATAATAATTGTAAAGGAAGTTTACCTATGAATTTAGTAAAATATACCCTAACTTTAGCCCTTTTATGCTCTCTTTCTACTGCCTTTGGCATGAAACGCGGTGGAGAAGAATTAAACAATAATGAAACACCGTGGAAAAGCCAAAGAACGGACATGCAAGCATTTACTACTGAAGACCCCACGGAAGCTGATCCCGATGAGGAGGAGGACCTTTCACTGGCAATCCAAAATTCTTACTCAACAGATATTCCAGGAATTGACACTTCAAGCAACAATAATGCGCTCCCTCAAAATACTGCTGCAACCCGTACAACCACCTCGGTAACCGTGGCTCAGTTAGCACTCGGCATGGCAACATGTAAGCAAACAATTGAAGATCAATTCTCTCAAATACATCAAACGTTAAAGAAAATTATTGATCGATTAAATACAACCGAAAATCGCATACAAGAGATGTCTGCAAAGATCGCTACGTTAAAATCAACACAACAGCAAGGGCCCCTTGAAAAAATACAGGAACAACAACAACAGCTCTTACAACAACTACAAATGCAGGCAGAAATACGAGCAATGCATCCACTGTACCCCCTGCTAAGCCCGGTTGCCCCTAAGCCTGCGGCTGTACCCACACTCAAGCCGGTCGCACAACCCGGAACTACTGCTACTATCGTCAAAGCAGCTGAATTTTCCCCAGGATGTCAACACATTTTTTATGACAGAGAAACTCCGGCAAAAATTTTACAAAAACATGCCCATAACCAACAAGCTTTCAATACCTGGATTTCAAATAGTAGCAAAGGAAACCAGTCTTTAGGTTTCCAATTGGAACACTTATCAGATGAAGAAAATATACAGCTAATTGATGCATATCATTCTAAAAATTTTGGCACAATAACTAATTTAATCAATTTGTATTGCAAAAGAAGTTTGATGGTTAACGCACTCAAAATTGGCAGAATGGATCTTATCTCTCAACTTATTGCTCAAGGATACAATCTTAATGCAATAATAGTCCCGGATGGGCAAGTAACCCCTCTTGTTTATGCGGCAGCACAAGGGCAGGAGAAAATTGTGGGAATTCTTTTAGAGGCCGGTGCTGATGTTAATATAACTACGTCATTCAAGGAGGGTAATACATCTACATGCTTACATATCGCGTGTTTTGCACCAAATGCTAATCCGGCAATAATAGATAGACTAATTAAAGCGGGAGCTCATATTAATGCCATCACGTCTCATGGCTCAACGCCGCTCATCGTATCAGCAAAATGTGGGTTCCCTGCCAAAGTTAAAGCCCTTATTGCAGCAGGCGCGGATGTTAATAAAAAAGATAACACCGGTCTAACTGCGCTCGATTGGGCACAGAAAAGTAAAATGCCGGAAGAGGTTCGAACTGAAATTATAAATCTCTTAAAAGAGCGGATGGCGCAAAAGTAATATAAAATAATGGAGAACTCTCATGAATTTATTTGAAAACATTCTCTGCATCACACTCCTTACTTCTTTTTCATGCGCACTACAAGCCATGGAAAAAAAGCGTCCATTTGAAGAACAGGAATTTTTAAATTGGCTCGCCGATGACGATTTATTAAAACAAATGGATGAAAAAAGTGTGACCGATGAATTTTTACAACAATATTATGATGCGATTTCTCCTTCGGGCGATCAGCATCCTGGAAAATTCCAAAAAACTGAAGCCCGCAATAATACCGTTGATATTTTTAAAGAAACCATTAATGGGTTTGATAACGGGGCAACTACCAATGCCTTACCTCCCGAACCATCATATGCTGATTTGCAGGCGCAGCTTACGCAAACCCGTGATCAAGTAACTCAATTAAATGCTATCGTAGCAAGCCATGCCGCAAAAATTGAACAGCTTGAAAGAATAGTGATAAGATTACATACATCTGGACCATTACAATCTGTTCCCGCTTCGCTGCCCAAACTTCCCCCGCATCTAGCCTGCATGCAAATGCCGCCAAAACCAGCACCGCAAGCAAAAAAAATAATAATCCAGGGGCCACCATCATTACTTCAGGCAGCATTTGACGGTAATTTAGATTTAACAAGAAAACTATTACAAACGGGAGCGAATGTTAATGAAAAAAATACTGATAGAATAGCGGCAACCCCGCTATATTATGCAATTGTTAAAAAAAAACCAAACCTCGAGGTTATAAAATTACTTATCAAAAATGGAGCGGCAATAAATGCACAAACCACAGCAGGTATAACGCCCTTAATGGCAGCTATAAAAATAGGCAATATCGAAATAGTAAAAATACTCCTCAATGAAAAACCAGATCTCACCATAGCCTATGTGAATAATGGGAAAAAATTCACCGCTCTTGATGTGGCACGCATATATGCGAGCAATATGCATCCTGAGATATATGCGCCAATAGTAAAATTACTTGAACAATTTATGGTGGGGGAAAAAAAATGAATATAAATAAAATAATACTCGGGATAACACTCTTAGCTTCTATTTGCACGATCCAGGCTATGGAGAAAAATGAAAGAAAGCGTGAATATGAAGATGACCAACAGAATATATTTTGGCCTTTTGATACAGACCAAGAGCTACTTCTCCCGGAGATCCCAATCGATGAAATTCAAAGCCCGTACGATTATCAACCGCACGAAAAATATCAAAAAGTGCAAGAAGCTGATACGAGCGCAACTACCAATGCGGTGATACAAGAACAACCTAATTTTTCTACACAATTAACAGAAATGCGTAATCTTGCAAATACGTTAAGCACTGTAGTTGTCCAAAACTGCTCGAGGATCGAAAAACTTGAAGGCATAGCCAGCGAACTACAATCAGCAGTTGAAGAAATAAAAAAATCAATTGCTGCCCAGGAAAATACTATTCAACGGCTCCTTGCCATTAATAATTACAAACCCACGGCATCGACATCACCCGTTCCAACAGCCCTACCCAAACTCATACCAAAAAATCCGCCATCACCTATTCTAAAAAAAACATGCATTCAACCGGTCATCTATCAACCTCAAAATAATGGTTACACTCCGCTTATGACTGCAGTATTAAGCAACGATGTTCAAAAGGTGAAAGACTTATTAACAGAAGAATCTATCAATGTTAACATTAAAGATGTAAGAAAATCAGCCACGGCATTGCACTATGCTATTGATCAAGTCAATCCTGAAATAGTAGATCTTTTAATAAAAAAAGGTGCAGACGTTAATGTTTCTATAGGGACCGGCGCAACGCCATTAACTTTAGCAATTGTAAAAAAAAATATTAATATTATCACTTTGCTCCTTAAGGAACAGGCAAACCCAAATATCAAAATAAAATGCAAGGATGGCAAGGGCTATTGCGCACTTGAACTTGCACGATGGATGGAAAAAAAAGAGCCCGACACATTGAAACCAATCATTGATTTACTCATTAAACATGGCGCTCGCTAAAATTTACCGTATACTATTGAAGCGCATAACGGTCTTTTTAAGCCATTGTATCGCGCTGAAATTCCTCGAAGCAAAAAACTATGGTTTTCTTGCGAAGTAGAATAAAAAAGTCCCGGTTAAACATCAATGAAAGTGGAAAAATGAATTTACTTAGACTCATATTATTTTTAGTGCCCGCAGCATCTTTTATATACCCAATAGACGCAATGAAGCTTACAAACAAAAAAAAGCGCACGCGTGAAAATGCTCAATTGCGCCAGGAATTAATTTGTGATGATAATAGTTTTCCCAATAAATCTGTTAAAGATTTTTTCTCCGAATCAAAAAATGAATCCACTAGTTGGCAAGAATTAGAGCAATGGTTATATGAGGATCAACAAGGAGAATATTTTCAAAAATCTTTAGCAGCCTATAACACTACCATTGATACTCCTACAACTATGCACACCACTCCATCTGAATCACTACACCCAGAGATAGCACTACAAAATGAAAAACTTGTTGAAATTAGTAACTATTTAAGTACATTCAACCAGCAGATAAATCAAAATAGTTCACGAATAACCAACCTTGAAAAATTGATTATTGAGGTGCAATTAAAAATGAGTAATTTTGAATCAAAACTGGCTCAATGTAACAATAACGTTGAGACATTACTCGCTGCATACAGACCAATCTCGCATTCTCGCGAGAATCGTAAGCATCTCGCCGATTATCCGCCAAAGCCTCCAAAATAACTTACCATGATGAAAGAACATATTCGGGCTCCTTGGGCGCAAACCCCAATCTGCGAACAAGACGAAGCGATGGCCTGCGCAGAATGATGTTTTAAGGAACCATCTTTACAAAACCTATCTTTAGCTCTAGCTTGAATGATAAGAAATCAAGTATCTCATTTGCGTAAAAATTAGGCTCTGCGATGTCGATTCAAGAAACATCTTCCTCTCCTAAAAATCGTGGCACGGTACTGCGCGTCAGTGGCACGATTATTGATGTCCAATTTCCCCGCGAATCTGCCCCGGACATTCTCAATGAACTTCTGATAGAATTTGACGATAAAAATCATCCCAATGCCAGCATAGAGGTTGCTCAGCAGCTGGGCGATGGCATTGTTCGTTGCATTGCAATCGATAATATTTTTGGTATTAGTCGCGGATTACCGGTTATTGACACCGGATCCCCGATAAAAGTACCGGTTGGCAATGCGGTTTTAGGACGCATTTTTAATGTTTTAGGTAAAACCATCGATGATCAGCCACCGGTCAAAACGGAAACAAAATGGTCCATCTATCGTGAAGCGCCTCCGCTGATTGAACAAAAAATTGCCAATGAAATTCAAGAAACCGGCATTAAAGTAATCGACATCATGTGCCCCTACATTAAAGGATCAAAAATTGGCCTTTTTGGCGGTGCCGGAGTTGGTAAAACTATTTTGGTGCAAGAACTTATTCGCAATATCGCCACCGAACATGGTGGCGTTTCGGTCTTCACCGGTATTGGTGAGCGCACACGAGAAGGCAATGAGCTCTGGCTTGAAATGAAACGAACGGGCGTTCTAGATAAAACGGCGCTTGTGTTTGGCCAGATGGGAGAAATGCCCGGCGCTCGCCTGCGGGTCGGATTAACCGGACTCACCATGGCAGAATATTTTAGAGACAAAGAAAAAAAGGACGTGCTTCTTTTTATTGATAATATTTTCCGTTTTGTGCAAGCGGGCTCTGAAGTTTCCACACTGCTCGGGCGCTTGCCATCGGCAGTGGGATATCAACCAACACTCGCCTCAGAAATGGGCGCATTTCAAGAACGGATCACCAACACCATCAATGGTTCAATCACCTCAGTGCAAGCAGTTTATGTGCCCGCCGATGATATTACCGATCCGGCACCGGCGACCACCTTTATGCACTTGGATGCGAGCACCGTGCTTTCTCGCAAACTCGTTGAATTAGGTTTATATCCGGCAATTGATCCATTGCAATCAAATTCCAAAGGGTTAAAGCCCGACATAGTTGGCGAAAAACATTATAGAGTCTCGCGTGCGATTCAAACTATTTTGCAACGATACAAAGAGCTGCAAGATATTATCGCCATTCTGGGTATGGAAGAATTATCTGAAGATGATAAAAAGATAGTGAATCGCGCTAAACGCATTCAGCGCTTTTTAACACAACCATTATTCACCGCAGAATTTGCTTCCGGTTTGCCCGGCCGTTATGTGCCCAAAGATAAGGCCGTGGACGATTTTGAAAAAATTATCAATGGCGAATACGATGATTTGCCCGAACAAGCATTTTATATGGTCGGCACTCTTGAAGAAGCACGAGAAAAGGCACGAACCTTATTAGCCGGTGGCAGATAGCATGCAACTTATTATCATGACCCCCACCAAAAAAGAGGTACACGAAGTGGAATGGGCGGAATGCAATACACCCACGGGCAACTATGTTATTCAACAAGGACATGCGCCCATGATACTTTCTTTATCCGAAAAACAGCCTTTTGTGTATTCTTTCAAAAATGGTAAAGAAGTGGTGGTGATGGTTTCCAGCGGCATTGTGCAGATAACACGAATGCAGGTTACTGTTTTACTTTCGAATCTTGAATGAACCAAATTATTTTCAACCAAAAATCGAGCTCACCAGTGAATTCACCAGCGAAGTACTTTCGACTTTAATAATTATTTTCATTTGCTCAGTGCCACGCGTAAAAAGCAAAGTAACAATGCCGGCATCAGGAAATTGAAGTTTCCAATCCTGGCAAAGCATATTAACATACTCGCTCAATTCCTGAGAACTTTCTAATATAGTAATACCCCCTGCCTTAGGATCATCTAACTTCAAATGCCATGCATCATCTTTTTGCCAAACATAAGTTGGATAAGGTGCCTTGAGCCACGATATGATTCTTACCGATTCACCATTTTTTATTAGATAGTAATCATCCCCATAGAGCAAATCGATCTCTTGAGTACCAAAAGGGAATTGCTTTGGCTTTTTCCATTCCATTTTCTGTGCTGTTGGCAATACGGCAACATCAATGGCAACTTGTTTGTTATCACGTTGCAATACAATTTGCCCCGATCCGGCTTGTTTTGCGCGCATAAGAATGGTCTGAAATAATTCACCACCGCACCCATCAGGAGCCGTTTCATTACTTTTGAGAAATTTTACTGATGGCGGACATGAAACGATTTTCCAATCATCCTTATCCTGCCATTGAAAATTTGAGGGCATTCCCGGGGGTATTGGAGTAATAGATATTATTTCAAATCGTTCCCCGATTTTTACTTGGATAGCCAGCTCCGATTTTTGTATGTTAATCGATTGCATTTGAGTATAGGGATTCCAATCGCCACGTAAAAAACTTGAGACGGTTAACATGCTACAAAAAACATATCTATCTATTTTCATCTTTATCCTTACTGCTCATCAATCAAGCGTTTTAGACCAGACAAATAATACACTATCACATCAAAAACAGTAAGCAGCATCGTGAGGAGGAAATCGCAAAAGACTATGGGTGAGGAATTATTGCAACAATTGAAATAACATGGCGTAGATTTGTTTCCATTAATCGCAAAGCCTTTACAATATCTTTTAATATTCTATGTTTTGATGGATCACTTTTAAGCTCATGTAATTGATCTTTAGCTTCTTGCGTATACTTTAATTCAAATGCGATTGCTTATTCTGTGTCGAAGGAACTTAAATCGATATTTTTATTAGCTTTTTGCTTGAGAGCCTTTTTAAGCTTTTCAACTATGGCTTTATTTTTAGGATCAAAGAGCCAACGTTCTTCGGCAGAGATCTCTTGCACAGGCTCAAGAATAATTTTTCCATTTTTTTCATATATCTTATAAAGATGCGGAAGTCCCTTCCCATGAATTATCCCCTTAGGAATAGTTACTCTATTACGAGAATCGACTTTAACATATTGATTTTCTGTTTCTTTTTTCATTGTTCACCTCTTTTTTTACTCTATCATAAATGGGAAAATGGGTATAGCCCATTGATAAAAAGTGGCACATTTTGCCCTAAAACAAAGGAATTATTAGCATAATCTTCTTGATATTTGCTCTTCAACATTCAAAGATGATATAATTTCAATTAGAATATAATAAGTAGGGTTTCATATGAAATAGAGGATTTATAGCTATGAAAATACGTTACATTGCGATACTTGCTGCTCTGATCGGCCACTTTTTTGCCTTTGCAATGGAAAAACCAACCTCTGCAACACAAGTTAAGGAGAAATCGGCAGATCTTGTTATTCTTGCCGATTCATCTACGAAAGAAATTCCTGATGTCACTGCTGATTTTTTTAGTGATGCAATCCATGCCAATATTCCGATCATAGTAAGCAGCCATTTACCATTTCTAATTAACGAGTTTGATCCAGCATTAAAAGAAAAAAACATGAGGGAAATTCAAAAACTCCAGGAATATATGATAAAATTTCGCATGTCAGATATAAGCCCAAAAGCAACAAAATATCAGGGGGCAAAGAAAGAATTCTCTGATACTAGTAAGTGGGCCATCTATAGCAACCCCCAAAAAGATTGGGCCGTTTTTTTGCCTCAACAATATGGCAAATCATTAGAAGAATTGGGATTGAATAGCAAAGAGTTATTATTAGTAACTCCAGATAAAATAAATACAGAATTTTCAAATACGCCAAATAATATTGATATTGAAAATTTAAAGAGAGTATTCAATGGAAACTCAGATATAAAAAAACGAATCATACTGGCCGGACATGGAACTCAAGAAAAGCCAGATCGTCCGGCAGTAATGGCAGCATTACAAAGCAAACAATATCAAGAATTATTAACCTTTTTAAATCGGTTTACTGATATTCTTTTTATTATTTCCTGTTATTCGGGTGGCGTAAATTTAGATACTTTTAACAATCTATTAACCGATACTTTAAAAGAAACATTCAAAATACGGGACATAAATTTTCCTATTATTGTCAGTTCATCAACTGATGCGATTACCACACAATTTAGTGAAAAAGCACTCGCAAATTTTTTCCCACATATAAATAATTTTTTAAAGACCGGCGATAAAAAAGAATTAAAAGAAGCATTAAGCCTTTTTTATAACCAAGATATTAATAACATTCCTTCAATTCGATTTCCGGGATCTAATTCATTCTTTAGACCAATAGAATTTGATAATTTATATGAAATTATTACTGCAACCGGCCTCAAAAAGCACAATTTACAGTACATGATGCAAAAAAAGGAAATTCCTCCTTATGAAATTAATAATAAAAGAGCAATTTTATTATATCCGGCGGTAATCACCACCCCGCTAAAAATTATTTTTGACCCCAAGAATTCAACGATAGGAAGCTTTGATAAACCTTATCCAATTTTTATTTCACGTATCGGAGGCCCAGCGCAGCATATTCTGAGCAAAGTTGAAGTGCCAGAACTTTCATTAAAAGAAACAATTAAGATGTTTTTGGATTTGAGCAAAGATAGTAAGGCACATTTAATAAAAGAATTAGTAACTTCTGATGGCACGTATAAGAACTTTGCTTTACTAGCTTCAAATGGTGGATTGGTTGGTACCGCGATAATGCAGAGTTTCCATCCTCAACCTTTTATGATGATGGGTGGAGGTTGGATAAACCCGGGTGATTGGGTACTGGCATACTTTGATTTTGACTCATTGGTCAGATATAAAATAACAGCACAGGAATATTTAACGTATATCCAAAAGATTTTAAGTAAATCAGTGCCAAGTGATATGGCAATTCAAAATGCAACAGGTGGCCAACAAAATAAAGAATTGCTCGATGGTGCCATAAAAGAATTTTTAAACGATATACCAATAAAATAAGGTGTTTCATGAAAATCAATTATTTAATCATCGCCATGTTAGCCTGTGGCTTTGATGCCTTTTCAATGGAATTACCCGCAAAAAAACAAAAAGTAGAAACCGCGAAAGCCACCTCAATTGCCTATTATCTCATCAATCAACCGCAGCTCATTCAGCAAAGAAGAAAAGGAAAGATCCTCGATCTTTCAAACCTTAATCTTACCAGCCTTACCGGCCTAGAATTATTACCCGATCGCACAACCATAGAAGAGCTCAACCTTTCTGATAATAATCTCACTCGCATAGAAAATAATGCGTTTGCGGGCATGAATAATATAACAACCATCGATCTTTCGCATAACCAAATAACCACACTGGATCCGCTAGCATTTAAAGGATTACCTAAACTAATAAAAATCGATTTAGATAACAATAAATTGAAAAGGATTGATATTGCATTTGCACATCTGCACAGCCTCGAGCATTTATACCTTGAAGAAAACGATATAGCATATATCGCCCCTAATGCGTTTCGTGATTTAAAAAATTTAAAAAAGCTGTGGCTCGGACACAATAAATTAACAACAATCGAGCCGACTGCCTTAATAGATCGAGAAAATTCTCACGGCCTGTTACGCGCAACCATGATTAATCTTGAAGATAACCCATTGGCAGATCAAAAAGGAGAACGAGAAAAAATTAATGAATTAATGGGAGATACTCTTGTTGTTTACTGAACAAACTTTTAAAGAAGGCTATTATCCATGAAGATCCGTTACATTTTCATTATCGCAGCGATCACCTGGGCTTACTGCTTCTTTGCCATGGAACTGCCTGGCAAAAAGCAAAAAAGAGAACCAACGCAGGAAGTTTCTATTACTAATTATCTTCAAAAGCAGCCACAACTTATTAACCAAAGACGAAAAGGGAATAGGCTGGATCTTTCAAAACTGAATCTTACTAGCCTGGAAGGATTACATTTCTTACCCGATTATGCCGCCATTAAGCATCTTAATCTTACCGATAATGAGCTGACAACCATAAAAAACAATGCTCTTTATGGCATGAACAGTTTAGAAACATTGGATTTACTTAACAATAAAATAAAAACGCTCGAGCCATTAGCATTTAATGGGTTAAAAAATCTTAAAAAAATCAACTTGAACGGTAACAACATTAAAAGAATTGATATTGCATTCGCACGGCTGCCTGAACTTGAGGAATTGTATCTTGAACTTAATAAGATAGAGTATATAGCGCCCTATGCATTTCGCGATTTAAAAAACTTAAAGAAATTATGGCTGGGGAATAATAACTTGCAAACAATCGATGCAAGAGCGCTGAAGGGTGCGCAAGAGCAATCCTTGCCGGCACTTGAAATACTTGATTTAGAAAACAATCCACTCAGCCAAGAGGAACAGGATAAAATTGAGAATGTGGTTTCGCCAACTATCACTCTTATATTTTAAAGACACCGCAATGCAATCACCGTCATTTGCCTGCCCGCATTTTCACCCTGACGGCGATGAGAAAAAAAGCGATCATCACACATGGTGCAAAAATTATAACTAGTATCAATTGCAGAGGCTGGAATACCTAACTTTTGCAATTGCAGGCTATTAAGAAGCGGAACGTCTAAATACCATTTATTATCGCGCGAGAAAAGAGCTTTATTTACAAAATCTATATTTAGGGATTTATTTGCATGGTTCGATCCAGCCTTCGCCAACAGGCTTCGGCGGACAGGTACGCTCACCACGAACGGACTGCCGGCACCGCCATCTTGTAAGCCAATGGTTGATCTAGCCACAGCGCAAAAATCCTGTTTCACTTCATAGCAACACGGCAGAGCGCTCGGGCCAAAAAAAAGCTGTAAATCTTGGGTATGAGAATTATACATTTCCTGCATTTTCATAATCGCCGCAGGTGCCACACCTGCAATGCTGCCTCGCCAGCCTGCATGCACGATTGCTGCTACGTGATGTTGCATATCATAGATTGCAATCGGCAAACAGTCGGCAGCCATCACACCAATGCCAAGATTTTTTTTGGTGGTAATTAAAAAATCGCCATCAATATCAAATGCAGGAATTTGATCGTTAACAAGAAATCCCTGCGTGCTGTGGGTTTGATTAAGAAAGCAGATATTTTTAAGAGCAAGATTATGCACTATCGGCTTAAACCGTTCATGTAAAAGAAGCGGCGCAGATGCCGGAACACAATGCGCCGCTTTGTAAATTTGATCAGTTTGGTCACCAAAATAAATGGTGAACCGTTGATTGTTATAAATTATTCCCATACCGCGAATGGGGCCGTTGGTGGCTGCGCATAATAGACCGGTTGATTTTGCGCAGGAGCTTCAACATACACGTGCACTTCCGTGGCTGGTGGCGGATTAATTGCATTGATTACCGTCTGCACACCAATTAATGCATTACGCTCTTTCTCCACTTGAATCTGATGCGCATGCAATTGATTTTGTTTTTGCAATTCCCACACTTGCTGTTGCATTGCGCATGCTTGTGCATGAGCAGCAGCCGCTTGCGCATGAGCAGCAGCCGCTTTACTTTTTTCCGCTTCGATGCGCTGCTTTTCTAATTGCGCGCGCTCATAGTCGCGCAACTCTTGGCGATACGCATCTTCGGTGAGAATCATACGATAGATTGCGCGTAAGTTGGCGGCCAATTGACTTGCCGCATTAAATCGGTTGGCATAGGCAAGAGTGAGCATTTCTAATGCGCGTTCTAATTGTCGGCAATCAGAGTCACATTTTTCAATATACCGCATATACGGATATAAACTGCCGGTAGTGGCCGCGCCACTCATAATCGCAGAGCGGATCGCTTCGCGCACCATTGCGGGATTCTTTGCATAATTTGAGAGCGCGTGCATTTCAACTTCATAGACATGCAGCAATCGGCTTTCCAGTTCAAAGGTGGTAAAATAAGCCTCATTTGTTTGTAAATATTCTGCCATAAAGCTTAGTTTTTCAAGAAGAAGACCAGCCTCGATAGAAAGATCTTCCATCTGCACCAAAACATGCATATATTCTTTGCGTTTGCTGCGCAAGCTTTGTAGCCTGCTATTTACTTCATCACTTGTTGCACGCAATTGATTAATGGTATTTTGCGTCGGACGTAACAATGAACTTGCTGATTGCTTATGAATAAGTTCTAAATTATACAAAAATTGTTCATCATTATGAAAAAGGATCTGTTTTCTTTCCGAATGATTTCCCGGGAACCCAAGCTGTTGCTCAAACATCTCTATGCAAGCATCATACCGTTGATGAACACCATCAACGCACTTTGCCGCATCTTTAATTATTGCCTCATTTGATTTACTAAAGAGCCAATCGCAGAGTTTATACAGCCCGTATCCAATGCCACCAATAATGGCAATTCCAGCGACAGCCTTTCCGGCTTCTATGGCTACCGCATCATCTACAACGCCATATCGTGGCACATGTTTGCGAGAATAATAGGTGGGCTTCATAGAATGAAGGGGTTGCGCGATGAGAGAAAAGACGATTAAAATGGGAAGAGTTGTTTTTGAAACAAACACCATAAGAAAACCTCGTAGTAATAAGATGTTTAGAATCATTTAAGAAGATATGTTGATGGTACACTAAATATAGTAAAAAGTAAAAGAGCCTACGAATATGAAGCAATTTATTCTAATAGCCAATATAATCTGCATAACCGCCTCCGCACAACCGGAAATCGCCTTCTTTGAGTATTCACATGATTTTGAAACAGTAACAAAGCTTTGCCAACAAGAATGGCACAATCTTTTTACCATACCTTTTAATCCTTCGATGCTTCATAGAATGTTTGTTCTGCGTAAATCCGGAGATGTTACACAGAGTGATAAGCAACTATTGATTAATGTGCTCAAGGATAACAATCAGGTAATTGGATTTGTCACCTATTTTATGAAGAATCCAAAAACGGTTCATGTGGAACTATTGGCAATAGCTAAAGCCCATCAAGGCAAAGGGTATGGCACCCAACTCATCAATCATGTTGTTCAGCAGGGGATTAAGAAAGGCGCACACAATTTACAGCTCTTTGTCTTAAACCACAATAAACGCGGCTTTGATTTTTATTATCGCCGAGGCTTTGGCACTCTTCAAACATACCCCGGATATGTGCTCTTGAGCAAAAAACTTACCGCTCATTGAAGACTACAATATCCGCCGTTTGCTTTTTGTGGCAGATCCCAGATACACACGGCGGTGACCCCGTTGGTGCACACTTTTTGACGCAGATCCCACAACTTTAATGTTTTATCATCAGATCCGGATGCAAGTTGATTCGGATCGACCGAATTAAAGTTCACCGCATAAACATCTTGAGTGTGTCCTTGAAGGCTCGCTATTTGTTCCCCGGTTTTCGGAGCCAACACCGCAACTTTTTTACCGTCAGGAAATGTTAATTGCTGATTGTTATTTTTGGAAAGTGAACTATTCCAAAATGGGGAAATCCGGCACTTTTAAAACTTGCAACACATTTATAGGGGCTCTTTGCTTCATACATTTGAATTTCGCTGGCAGAAAAATTGGCAGCAATAATACTTTTTTCATCATCAGAGTATAAAAGGGTGGATATACTTCCTTGCACATTCGGGCCCTGATAAGGAATCGGTTTTTCCATTGCAATACTTTGTGACAACAGATAAGAAATTCCTACAAAAAGATACCATCTATTTTTCATACTAAGACTCCTTGCTATCATTTTAAAATCCAACAATCACTGTATGATACACCAACCCTTACTTGTTGAAAGATCCCAAACACAAACACTTGATCCATTTACCTCAGTACTTGAACCGGTTAATAAACAAGCACCATCATTGCTAAATTCTCCAGACAAAAGATACTTTGCAGGAATATAAAAAGTTTTTGTTTCATCTTCGAGCGATGCAATGGTGGTTTGCGGCCCACTGGTGCCAATCATGAGCTGTGATCCATCGGGGCTATATGCCAAGGCCATGGTATCGGGAAGGCCTTTTGGTTTAACGGCATCTTCCCCATCGCCAATAGCTTTGCCGCGACTGGTAATTTTTTTAATAACATTACCGGTTACCGGATCACAAATTAGAATACGTGCATCTTGCCCCAATGCAATCTGGGAACCATTTTTGTTATACGCTAAATACTCGGCCACCGGAAGAACTGCAAGCTCTTTAAGCTGAGCAACATCAAAAATCTTGCTGACTTGCGCACGATTTCCAAAGGCAATTTTTGTGCCATCCGGACTGAACTGAACCGGCGCAACCATATCCGGCGTCGTTATACTCCTAACTCCTTTTTGTTCACGAACATCCCAAAAGCATAACGTTTTATCATCCGAACCGGATGCCAATTGATTAGGATCTTTGGGGTTAAAACTAACCCCATCAACAGCAGCGGCATGGCCTTGCAACACCACTATTTGCTTGAGCGTCTCCAAATCCCATACAATTACATTATTATTTGATGCACTCGCTAATTGCTTTGCGCTGTTTTGAGTTAACCCGTTGTTCCAATAAAAGGGAAATGCTCCTCCGTTTTGCCCTTGCGCAACAGATTGAAATGGACTGGTTGCTTGATAAATTTGAACTTCTTTGGTCGTAAGATTGGCAACAATAATCTTTGTTCCATCATCCGAATAAAGAACGGTTGGTATGCAACCATTCACACTCGGTCCTTTAAAGGGAATTATTTTTTCCATCGCAACTGCTACAAAAGTAAAACACAACAGAGAGAAAAATAGATAACGCATACTTATTCCTCAAAATAGACATTGAATTGCGGTCACTCTACTATGAATACTTATAGATGGTCAAGATGGATATTATAAAAAACATAAGTTCTGGGAATCATGAAAAAAACAAAAAAAAGCTTAGAAACTATTATGATGAATGGCTCATAGAAAGCCTACAAGATCCGAAAGAAGCACACTTGTATTTAAAAGCTGCTTTTGAAGAATATGAAAAAGATCGAGATTTGGATATATTAATACATTCTATTTGGGCATATGCAAAAGCTCAGGGCGTTTCTGATTTAGCAAAAAAATCAAAAATAAACAGGCAAAATCTTTATAGAATTTTTTCGGGCGAAAGAAATCCTCGATTTAAAACCCTGGAATCTATTATTAGAGGTGTGGGATTTGAACTTTCCTTCCAACCGTATACACACTCATCGAGAAAATAGAGCGTGTTCCGGCAAATGTTTATTGATCAGTGGGCAGGGGGCAATTTCTTGCCCCCTTATTAGTTAGCTATTTTCTAATTCAGATTTTTCTGATTTTCTCATAAAAGCAGGAACATCTAAGCTTTCATCACCGAGTAATAATTCTCGTGGGCGTGCTGCTTCGGGAGATTTTTTAAGATGGGATAACACTGAAGCAATCGGCTTCTTTTCCTCTAGGTGCTCCGGTTTTTTTTCCTGCGGAATTTCGCAAACCGCACCGATATCAAGCACCGTTGCTTTTACCTTAATTTCTTCCTTTTCTTGTGCGCTTTCAAAACCGGTTGCAATGATGGTCACCTGCACTTGATCGCCCAAACTTTCATCAATAACCGAACCCAAAATAATTTGCGCATCCGGGTCAGCCTGTTCATAAATAACCGATGCCGCTTGGCTTATTTCATGCAAGCTTAAATTTTTGCTGCCGGTAATATTAAGTAAAACGCTTTGCGATCCTTTCATGTTCATATTTTCAAGCAATGGTGAAGAAATAGCGGATAATGTTGCCTCCAGGGCACGGTCAGGACCGGTTGCCTGCGCCGTTCCCATAATGGCAAGCCCGCGATCTTTCATAATCGTGCGCACATCAGCAAAATCCACATTGATGTGGCCCGGCTTGGTTATAATATCAGATATACTTTTAACTGATTGACCAAGCACCGCATTAATCATGCCAAAGGCATCGATCATTGAAGTTGTAGCGTCAACAACACTGAGTAATTTTTGGTTGGGGATCACAATCAATGTGTCGACGATTTTTTTAAGTTCGCTGATCACACTTTCTGCGATTGCCATGCGTTTTTTGCCTTCAAAATCGAAAGGTTTGGTAACCACCGCGATAGTGAGAATGCCCCGTTCTTTGAGTGCGCGCGCAATAACCGGCAACGCCCCTGAACCGGTGCCGCCACCCATGCCGGCGGTGAGAAACACTATATCCGCATCTTCCAAATATTCCATAATCTCGTTGAGTGTTTCTTCAGCCGCGCGCTTGCCTGCTTCTGGATTTGCACCGGCGCCCAATCCTTTTGCCGATCGAGCACCAAGTCTTATTTTTATTGATGCCTTGGAGTTTTCAAGTGCTTGAGAATCGGTATTTACTACCACATATTCAATTCCTTGATAACCGGATTCGATGATACTATTTACGGTGTTGCCACCTGCACCCCCAATACCTATTACTGTTATTTTTGCTGTATTTTCTCGTGCTAATTCTGCACTGTCAAATTCAATCATTTTCCTGCTCCCTAAAAGAAATTAAAAGAAATCCATAACCCACGATTTCATCCGTGTAAAAATGCGTGCCACTGCTGGACCGTCTAAGGTATCAAGCGCAAAGTTTTGTTGTTTAATTACTTGCTTTAATAATCCATATCCGGTTGCATAAATGGGGCTTTGTAGTGATTCGGGCAAATCATTGCCAATACGAACCATGCCCAGGCGGACCGGCATACCAAAAATTTCTTGGGCCAACTCTTTCATACCCGGTAAAAGTGCGCCACCACCGGTTAATACTAACCCGGAAGGCATCATGCTCTGTAATTTGTGGTGCACTATTTCTTGGAAAATTAAGGAAAGCAATTCCTGCGCCCGCGGCTCGAGAATGCACATAAGATCAGAAATAGAAACTATCTGCGTTTGATCACCTTCCACCGTCTCAATTTCAAGGGCAAGATCATGCTCCAATAATGCCCCATGCGCCAACCCATATTCGCGTTTGATACGTTCAGCATCTTTTATAGTAGTATGAAGTCCAACGGCAAGATCATTGGTAAAATGGTTCCCCGCAACGGGTAAAACATACGTATGTCTGATATTGCCATTTTGATAGATAGCCAAATCAGAGGTGCCGCCACCAATATCCAACATTGCAACACCAAGCTCACGTTCATCATCAGAGAGTACTGCATCGGCAGAAGCAAGCTGCTCTAAAATGATATCCGTTACCTTAACGCTCGCCATCTCACAACATTTAACTAGATTTTGTACCGATGCTATGGCCCCCATAATAATATGCGCCTGCACTTCTAATCGAATACCATGCATGCCAAGAGGATTTTGAATCTTTTCATGCGAATCTATGATAAAAAATTGGGGAAGCACATGCAATATTTGCATCCCTTCAGGCACTGCAAAAGCGCGAGCCGCATTGAGGACATGACTAATATCCGACTGTTTTACCTCCCCCTGTTTAATCGCCACCATGCCATGGGAATTGGTTGACTGAATATGGCCACCGGATATGCCAATTGCCGCTGAATTAATAGTCATATTCGACATTAATTCAGCCTCTTTGACCGCCGCTTTAATGGAAGCAATAGTTTTTTGTACATCAACTACCACTCCTTTGCGCAGACCATCCGAAGGGGCTTTTCCGACTCCCACAATTTCAATATGATCTTTATCAAGTACATGGGCAACCAACACACAAATTTTGGTGGTTCCCACATCAATAGAAACAACAACCCGGTCCGCAAAAACCTTAGCCATTACGTGCCCCCCCTTTTTGCGAGCAAAGAACAATTTGTTTTTCAAAACGTATGTCTGCGACACAGCACAGTGCGCGGGCCGTCCCTTGCCCACCCATCTGCTTTTCACTAATAATGCACTCGCATACGCGCCTCATTTCATCATTAAAATCTTTGACCACACTCGTAAGTATTATGCAATTAGGATCATTATTATTGGTTAGATAAATGCTATAGTCATCACCCAATGCAATGTGATAGTGTTTAAAAACGTCAGGATTGAGTGATAACAGCCAGTTGGCAAGTTCAGGCGAAATGGTATCGCAAGCACCCTCTTTTTGTGCGCGAACACACGGAATATGCGCAATAACTTCACGGGTATAACAGCCGGCATCCACCACCGCACCGGATGGTAACAATGCTAATTTGTTTTCAAAAGAAACAACCGGTTGCGCCGCTTTGCAAGAAAAATATTGCACATTATTAGCAAGCCGTTCAATTGCTATAGTTTCAAGCGCCGGGCAAATTGTAAATACCGTCTGCGCAATCGATGAAAATGAACCATCAGTTTCAGTGAGCGCCCGTTCAATGTTTGTCCGCATGGCATTTGATAGATGCGGATCCAGAAAAAAATGGTATTCTTGTACAGAAAAAAGTTTCTTTTCCAATTGATAGGCAAGTCCAACAATGACAGCAAGCGCAAAAAATACCGTTAGTCTTTTTTTGGTAACCACTTTTTTCATCCCTATTCCCCTGTGATTACCATTATTTCTAACTTTTTCTTGACAGACTAGTCAACAATTTGTGTATTTTGTATCTACTTTATTGGTTTTCTTGCGAAGTAGAAGTAAAAAAATGACTCGAACAAAAATATTCTTTTTGATTTTGTTATTTTTTATTCAGCAATTTTTTATAGTTAGCGCAGATAATGAAAAACAAAAAATAGCTAAGCTTTTAAAGCACTTGCAAGCGAAACATTACGTTGAAAAAAATACCGCATACCATGCACTGGCAAAAGGATTCTTGGGGACCGCCGGGTTAATGACGGTAACAAAAGTAGCCCAAAATCTTTTGTGCCAATTCCCACCGTCGCCGCTTAAAAACTATGTGGCCAAGCACTGTCGCCGCCAGGTGGTTTGGGGAATTATTGGTTCATTTTTTTTGGGATTAAGTTATTATTCTTTAAGCAATTATTATAAGGGCTTAAAACATTTGTTAAGACCCGATAACCCAAACTCACTAGAAGTGGTCCAACAATGGTTACAAAAAGAAACAGACTAAAATATGCGCTCTTGTTTTTACTAATTAATGGTTCATTGGCATCAGCACAGATGCCGGATCCAGCATCTGAAAAAATAAACTATGAAATAGCGCTTGAACAGCACAAAAAATCCCGTGAAGAAAATTTAGCACAGGCAAAAACCGCATTTAGGCGCACCGCGATATATGCTGGGGCTGTGGCAACAGCCTGGATTGTGGGTGATTTCTGCGTTTTCCCATACACTCATAAAATGCGCAAAAAAATACGATTCTTAAAGGCATCGCCACATGAAATACTGTTTACAACGTCTCTTACCGGAGGAGCAGTTCTTACTATTTTGGCGCTCAAGAATGCTGCAAAAGGCGCTATAGAATTGGTCAAATATCATCTTGGTTAGCTATGAAGTATGGACAAATATGCATAATCATTTTTGTCTATTTGCATCAAAGCGTACTCTCAGAAGAACATAAACAATCTCCTTCAAGATGGTACCACAAAGTTATGGGCGCAGGATGTATCAGCGCCGGCATTTTTTGTGGCACACTTTCAGTATATTTGGACCGTGAGATTGAAAGAAGAAAAACAAATCTGGGCATTCACGCTTTATATCCCCTTTCATATTTATTGATTGGAATCGGGGTAGAAAAAATAATTAACCAATCAGTTATGTTCGGCAATGAAAAAAAACCAATACATAAGCCAACAGTCTCGCTACAAGAGCTGAGCAAACAAGAATCATGCAAAGCATTGCTTACAAAAATAACCGGTTACACTTTAGGCGCACTCTGTTTGCGACGATTATTCTCGCGCACAGAAAACAAGATTCCCCTTGTCTTGAGCTTAGCAACCGGTTCGGTGGCGCTCTTATACGCATCGCGCAAGCATACACTCAAGGCGGAAAAATATCAGCATGAGCACCAAGAAGAATTGATACAACAATTGGCATGTGCATCGTATTGATACGAGTGTGAGAAAATCGTAGAAAAGTTAAAAAATCTTCCCTACTCAATAAAGAGAACTGTATTATGATGGAGTACTAAAAAAAGGAGAAAGTACCATGAAAATATTCGGCAAAATTCTCTTGTGTATCATTTTTAGCTCAGTAATAAATGTAAGTGCAGGCGAAAAAATATATAACCCGCTTAGTTTAAAAGAGACAGCCATACAATCAATTACCAAAGAAATAGTTGCCCATATAAACAAATTAGCAATCAAAGATCCGACAGCTTTTAATAGAGAAACAGAATCGATTGTTAAAAAGTTACTTTCATTGCCTGTAGACCTTCAAATGGAGATTTCGACAACAATAATAAAAGATATGCCGGGTAAAGAATGGAATTTGCCTGGTAAAGTGAGCGCTCAAGCCTTATCTGCTACCAGACATCTTAGAGCAGATAATCTTCTCGATCTTCTACGAACTTTTATAGATAGAACAATGAGTGGTTACAACAAAACCCAATTAATAAAGTTTGTGGTTGAGCATAACACGCAACTATTTCATGCTTTTCCATTCTTAGTTTTAAGGGCAGACTTAGATAAGACAAAAGAAGAAAATTGGATACTCCAATTGCTTCCTTATGCAAACGATTTAGACAAATTTACGGCACTCTATTATTTAGCTAACAGTTTTGTACCCAATAGCGATAGACAGAAGGGATTAGAATTTTTGTTAAAAAGCGGCGTTAATCCAAACATTCCTTATCGCGGCAGAACATTACTCTCATACCTTAAGGAAAAACAAAAAGGATATGCCGTAGCGCCAGAGCCTGATGCGGCAAATATTTATAAAAAGTACTATGACAATTACGAAGCTGCAATTAAGCTCTTAGAAACGTATAAGGCAACCGAATAACTTATATCACCTTCTGCTTTGTGCCGATCAAAAAGAGCAAAATCCCAGCGGCAACTGACGCATTATACGAAATATCAGCTGTTTTTTGGGGCAGGGTAACATGAGTACCCATTTTGAGCACCGAGGGCATAATTCCTTCACCTTCAGAACCTATCACCAAGCACAGGGGAGATTGATAAGGAACTTCAAGTGCATTCTGTCCGCCAAAGGCCGCAAGATAAAGATTGTATCCGGTACTTTTAAGCGCTTGTGCTGCCACAGGAGTCGATTGAGCAACCATAATTTCAAGGTGTTCTGCCAACCCAGCTGAGGATTTGAGTGCAACCGCGTTGAGTGGTGCAGCAAATTTTTCCACTAAAACAACACCATCTGCACCAGTACAAAATGCGGAACGCAAAATGGCGCCAACATTGCGCGGATCCTGAATGCCATCAAGCAAGACCAAGAATTTCTGTTTTTGCGGGTCGAATGGCTTACTGCGAAAAGGAAAATGTTGCACCCATGCAACCACCCCTTGATGATCACCAGTTTTTGCCATATTGGTGAGCACATCCCGCGAAACATACTGAATCGGAATGGCCCGCTCAGGCAACAATTTTTCTATTTTTGACCATGCTTTAGGAACAGGGCGGGTGGTATAAATTGAGATTACTTTACGTCGTTTTGCCTTGAGAACTTCAATAAGTGGATGAATTCCATAAATGAGTTCTCCGGGCGCTTTATTCTTTTTATCCATCTGGAACTTTTAAAATAAGGTTCGGTATGCTCGTCTATAATTTCAAAGATACCGATATACGCTGAAAAAACCAGCACTTATTTGCACAAATAGCTAAGTTCGGTTACGTTTATCAATGAAATGGTTCATATTGATCTTGAAATAGTTAAAAGCCTAATCTTCATTTTGATTTTTGCTCATTTTCAATCGACTCATTACTTTATAGTGCACAGTGTATCTCACGTGGAGTTTTTTTCATGAAAAAAAAATATTTTTTACATCTTCTACCGTTAGTTTTTGGCGCGCAGGCAATCGTTTTAGAAATTCCTGAGCAGCAAGATCTTCAACTTTTGAGGACCTATCAGCAAGGACCGGGACTCATTAGTAAAATCAAGCGGACCTCTACAAAGCTCGGTTTGGAATATTTAACCAAACAAGTCACCAATCCTCTCGCAGACATCGTCGCGCTTAAGGCGCGCCAAGAATGGACCAAGCAGATTATGAGCGATCCGGCCCTGCAACAATCGTTGGAAGAGCACCTCAAAGTATTTGCTTGCGCTGAATCTTCCTTAAATATTGGCTGCGCCACCGACGATATATGCCAAAGCGTAATTAGTAATTTTTATTTTAAAAATAAATATTTGCGATGGCTCAACAACTATCCGGCCGGGCTTGAACTTGGTCAGCTGGCAACTATTGCAAATCTTTCAGCGCCGCTTATTGAGCATGCCATTATTCATTTTTTCATCAGCAAAGAGCTTCATGAACGGTTGGGCATTTGTGGGCATCCTCATGCCTGCAACGATCCTCATCATCATGCATCCTTTGGCGCACAACTGGCCTATAATAGCTATAACATTGCACACACCGGCATCCATTTGATTGGTGCTAAAGGGGTTTATGATCACGTAAAGCAACAAGCAGATATCATCAAATCAATGCAATCGGAACTCATTAAATTACGCCATGCAATAGAAAGTGCGCGCACCCTAGTGTCTCTTATTGATACGCTTGCCATTGACCATGTAAGATTTCCCGACACTCAAGAACCGAACATTTTTCATAGCGATACCAATTCCGCCCAGCTCACGGAACTTTTAGATCTTCTTTCTCATGCCACCTTCGATGACCAACCATCATTTTTATCGCGGCCGGGAAATATTTTACGCGCGTACGCATTGGCCCAAATGGTGCATCATGAATTGCGCAGTGGATTGGCCATAATCGGTGCTATAGATTTTCAGGTTAGCTGTGCGCGCTTGATGCACGAAAGCAAGCAGGCTTTTGTTTTTGCCGATTTTATACAAGCGGCAGAACCACTCTTGCAGATTAAAGGATTTTGGAACCCGCTTGTTGCTGATATGCAACCAATTGATAATGAGCTTATTTTGGGCGACTCGCACCCTCACATTGCACTAGTCACTGGGCCTAATAAAGCAGGAAAATCAACCGGGCTTGGCGCCTTGAGCACCGCCATTATTCTGGCGCAAAGTCTGGGCATAGTGCCGGCTCAATACTGCGCGATTACGCCATTTTCTCACATCAAAACCGGATTTAATATGACCAACCGGGTGAATCATGGCCAATCATTGTTTAGCACATCACTTGATTTTGCACGCGAAACAATTGCGTATGCCAAAAATAATCCCCACCATTTTGTTTTTATTGCCACCGATGAATTATTTAATAGCACCGAATATTCTCAAGGATTAGAAATTGCCGCGGACTACATTCGTGAACTTGCTGAATGCAGCAATTGTATTGCGCTCATGGCAACCCATTTTGCCCCACTCACGGCCTTAGAAGAAGAAAATCCTGCGGTAATTAAAAATTATAAAGCGGAACTGACAACTACCAATGGCACACTCCGCTATTGCATCGAACCGGGCATTAGTGAGCCGGGGAACACACTGCGGCTAGTGCAGCAGGATTTGTTGAAGAAGTAGGTATTTTAAACTGTTCTTCCGGCCACTTTGCCCGTGACCGCAACATAACAAATGCTGACCAATACACATGCCAAATTTACCGAACTTGCCACGGTTTGTATCACCAAGCTATTTTCTTTGAGCCATTCTTTAATATTGAACCATCTCTTCGATTGTAAAACATCAGAACTCAATACAAATTTTTGGTAAGCACTTTCCAAATTCTCTTCTCTCAAAAAACTTAACGGCAAGCCGGCCAAAAAAACCTCTTGATAAGCTGCTTTAATAAGAAGCTCAAGCTGGCGAGGCGAAAACCCATCAGTTTTCTTGGCAAGCTTCCTTAAATAAGCAAAGCTACACAGATCACTATGTTTTTCAAGATAATGCTCAATAATTCTTAAGCGATCATTCCAGCTACTTTTCTTAATTTCAACAATGTTACCCTCAAACCGATCCTTTAGTTGTGGCGGTAATTTGGTGACATCATTTGCCGTACCAATAACCAAAATATTGGGGTTATTCACATATTTATCCAGCAATAGCCAAAGTGCAGACCCGCAACCAATATCTTCGCCCATTATATTCGATTTGCGTTCAACAAAAACATTAAGCTCATCAAGAATAATCACACATTTCCTCTTGCTTTTCTCCGCAATCTCAAAAAAACGGGCTAAATTAGCAATTTCAGAATTTTTATATTCATTACCAAGAACCGGCATTAAGACAAAGTAGCAATCGCGCTTGAGTTTATATGCAACAATTGCTGCCAACGTTGATTTGCCACAGCCGGGAGGACCAACCAATAAAATTCTGTTGGGCAAAAGAAATTTGGTGCTCTTATCATATTTATTTTCATCGAACATTTTATTTATGAGATTAACATAATCTTTAAGGGCCTCGGGAGCATTGTCATAAATATATTCAGCGGTTGCCTCACTCTCCGGAAGAGATCCCTTTCTCATAGCAGCAAACATCGTCTCAAAAACATACTTCTCATGGTCTGTCGGCTCTTGTTTTTTTGGCTGATCCTGATTGGTCGGCGGATTCTCTTGATCAGCGAATGCGCCCATAGTAAGAAGCAATAAAAAAACGGCAAGAAGATTCTTTTGATTCATGGTGTCCCTAAAAAGCATCATTAGTAGATTCGTAGCTTTACAATTCTTGCTTAATTACTTCTGCCCCATCATTGAGAACATGATATTTTTAGGTAAGTATAACTTTTTTCAGCTAAAACTTCATCTATTACCTGCAGAAATTTTTCAATCTACAAATGTAACTGTTGGTTCATAAGAAGCAGCTAAATCCAAAATCTCATCATCAGTTATAATGCTAAAATGAATAACTTTATATGAATCTGATATTCCATGAGATTGTTCAGACAACCATTTTAAATATTCAGAATTTTCAACTTTAAAAAAAGTCCAGTCACCATAAAATTTAGGGGCATAGTTTTCATCAAGATAACCTATCGTTAACAATCTAAAAGTTTCATCAGTATTTCTAAAAGCATGGACAGAATGAGGAAATAATACCGATACTTTCTTTGATTCTTTTTGCGCATCGACAAGCAGAATTTTAAATCCGTCAATGCTTACCGAGATCGATTCTATATAATATCTATCTGCCAGGTTATCCAAAGGCTTCCATTGAGACCATTTTTCTTGCATTTTTTTCCTATCGCGTACGTACTTTGATGCTTTTCACAATTGATTATTAGCCTTCCCAACTAATATCCTGGGGATATTCATTCTTCGTAAGAGTGCGTAATGATTTTAATATTACTCTATAGTTAATTAATGGTAATATTCGATCATCCTTTTTTTCAAAACAATCATCTTTTTGACTATAAATACAGGCAGGATTCTCAAAATTTTTAGATTCAAAAAAATAGATTTTTTTCTGCAATGAATCAAGGCCAATATAATAAACTACATCCGTATCATCATTATCTTTATATACTGAATAGTAATGTATATTATTTTTTTCAGAAGCTTTTCTTATGTCAATCACATATCTCATATTGCTTAACTTTCCCAGCTTATACTCTCTGGAAACACATTATTTTTAATGGCATTTATACCTTTAATTATAGGACAAGCATTAATTTGAGGTTTTAAAGCTAAATCTTCTTTTACAAAACAATCTAATTCAATATCATAAATGCAGTCTGGTGCGGTAAATTCCAAAGTCTTGTAAAACAAAATTTTTTTTGTTAACGGATTTAACCCCATATAATAACTGATTTCATCAAGAGAATCATTTTTATATACTGCATAATAGTGAATATTATTTTCCATACCAATTTTTCTAATAAGTATTAGACGACCCATATGATTCCTTTCAATGGAAAAGCTCGCATCTCCAATTATGAATACCATCGACATAAGTATGCAATTCTCTGTTTGTTAGCTCTGGAAAATTCTCAGTTAATTTACTTTCAGCAAATTCATGCATAAACCATTCCAAATCACCTTTCCCAAAAGAATTATTAACCAGCCTTTCCCAACTTTCAGCAATATTTTTATCAGGAGCAAACCGATTTAATCCTTCATCTAAGTTATGCTTATTGTAAAATACGTGTTCCTTAACTCTTTCCACCCATTTTTTTTCGATTCTAAGGTTTTCAGATACTTTTTCAATATCAACTTTATCAGCTCGAACTTGTTCATAAAGTTGGCTGGCCTCTCTATCTAATGCTTGAATATCTGCATCAATATTAATATGATCCTTTACTTTTAAATCCGGCACCTCTTTTTTTATTTCCTTAATTCTTTCCAGACAATCCATATAATCTTTATCCTGCGTTAGCTGACCCTCAAACTTTTTGGTTATCTCAGGCTCGGCTAATTTTTCAGAATTCTTATTCTTTTCAGGATCTTCCGGATTTAAACCACCGGACCCTTGAGAACCGGTAATTTGATTATTATTTACCGAATTTTGTTGCTCCGAACTATCTGCTTTATTTGCAATATCAATGATTACTTGTTCAGGAGCATCTAAAAATTCTTTAATTTCCGCAGTAATATCTATTTTAACTTCTTCATTTAAAACTGCATTATTATTTTCTTCAAACTGGTTAGAGATGGTATCGTTAGAAGCACTATTCTCAACTGCCACCGGATCATTTTTATTAAGCTGAGCTTCTGCTGCTTGCGCAGCTTTCTCCAATGATTTATTTAAACTAGCATCATAGACATTCAGTAAGACTTTATATTTTGACTCAAGATCAATTTTTTCATCATAATCTAACTTCTTATATGAATCCTTAAATGCCTCAATAAAAGCAAGCGCTTCGGAGAATTTACCTTCTCTGCAAAGTATTTCTACTTTTTTTAAATTTAGAATAAACGGACAATTGTTTATTTTTTCAGGCATATTTTGTTCTGGTTCTAAGCCATATAATAGCTTATTGGTTGCAGAATAAATCCATGAACCAGCGTCAAAAAATCTATCTTGAAAATCGGCTTCACCAGTCTCATAATCATGCGCCAGATGATAGCCAGGCAATGCTCTTTTAGCATACAAATAATCTAAATAAGCTTTTTGATTCCCTCCAAAAGTTGCCTTAATCGCTGGGGATAGAATATTAAAAAGTTCTTCCCGCTTATCGCTGCTATTGATTATATTAAAATCTTTATTAGCATAAAAAAAATTTTTGAACTCAGTTCGAATTTTACCTCGTAAATCCGGATCAGAAATACTTGCCCAAATTCCAGTAACATCTGGAGAATTTGATAGAGCTTTTAATTGAATGGCCAATGCCTTGAGATTATTGCTTGGGGACATCAGTTGTTCAAAAATAGTCAACGCTACTTGTTGTGTCAAAGGTTCGCTCATTCCAGAGGCTCTTTTTTGTGCATAATCATCTGGCATTCTGCTAACAGCATCATAATCAACACTATCAGGATAAGCTGGATAATCGACCGCATGGCTATCATTGTTGTATACATTTTCATATGAAAAATTAAAATCCCGATTCGTTGATTCGATACCACTCACTTCCACCGGTGAAGATAGGGGCTCGGATACCGGTGCAACTAAATCATTAATTTCAGCAGCAAGGATAGTTGTTTCATTCTGCGCCACAATTGATGAAGATACTCCATAGTCACTTGTTGCATTCATTGTTTCTGTGCTATGCGGCGAATAACTTACTGAACTTGTTTCTATATCTGTTGCACTGATGTTTGAAGGCTTGTCGTGCAACATTTTTTCAACTATTTGATCTGTATAACTATTTGGATTCTCAAAAATGCGGCCAGTACTCAAATTGTTATGGTCATCCACCAGACGAATGCTTTGATAATCAACGTAACTTGTGTTCGTAGAATCATTTGTTGGATAATCCGGCGCATTATCCAAAATCGACTTAAATCCCAGCACAGCATAAGCTGCTTCAACTGCCTTCTCGACATACGGCTCGGCTTGCCAGAGCAAATTTGCCATTGGAAAAGAAGATAAACAAGAAAAAACTAATATTAAAGCCTGATATTTTAAAATAAATATATAACGATTAATAACCATAATTTCACCCTCTTTGTTTTACAACCATCCCAATAATGCCAATACCTTTGGCAGATATGGCAGCAAGGCTACCCCCAAATTAAGCAATTGAATATTTCGGCTTTCTTCAGAGCGTCCATCTGCTTGTACTGCTGTATCTTTTGACAACCCCATAGACTCACGCTGCAAACTCTGGCTTTCCAATGCTCTCAGATTTGAATTTTCAGCGCTTTCTTTACTTACCACCAAACCTTCTTTGGCAACTGTTAAAGATTCGAGAGATCTGGTATCGGCTTTCGCGGCGATATCTTTTGATGACTGTAAAGACTCGCGCTGTAAAGCCTGACTCTCGAGTGCCCGCAAATTTGATTTTTCAGCACTTTCTTTGTTTACTAATAAACCCTCTTTTGCAACTTTTAAAGATTCAACTGATCTAGCATCGGCGTTCGCGGCAATTTCTTTTTGCACAGCAATGCTTTGAGCAGAAACATCCTTTGATAATTGAATGGACTCACGTTGCAAAACCTGGCTTTCAACCGCCCTTAAATCTACCTTCGCAGCGCTTTCTTTGCTTAGTCTGATCCCTTCTCTTGCCAATCTTAAAGATTCAAGGCCATTCTTGATAGAAAATATAGTATTAATAATGCCAACGATATTTGCTATTGCACCAATTGTTTGAACGGTGTACGTAAAGACTTCTTTTTTATCCCATTCTGTTTTTTCTGTTAACTTTTCATCTTTTTTTAATTCGTTAAGAGCCTTCATAAAATCAGCGAGCGTTATTACTGGAGTATCAACATTTCTATCCCCTGCCCATCCAAGAGCAAGAACAACAAGCTTGTTAATATCCCTATTAGAACGCCCCTTAACATGAGTAATTAATTTTTGAATTGTTTTTTGAGAATCAACTTGTTCTCCCTGTAAACAAGTTAAAATGATGCTATTTATTGCATCGGGATTTTTCAAGTATGGAATTTCAAAAATTGACCCTTTTATTCTTGATTGTAATGGCACAGGCATTCCGGTTATTTCATTTGATGTACCGATAAACAATAATTTATTCTTTATCAGCACATCTAACATTTCCCATAAAGCTGACGGAGTCTCATCTTCAGCTTGATTTTCAGATTTTTTGCTTTTTTTTCTTGCAAGTTTATCAACTTCATCGACTACGAGATTTGCCTTAGCTCTTGCTGCAATATTTCCGATTCGGCGCAAGCTAGATTTGCCCGAATTTGCATATTCACTTTCCAACTGGCTACCTTTAACTACCATGAAAGGCATATCCATCTGCTGTAGGACAACATGGGCCAAAGTGCTTTTTCCACTCCCGGTAGGACCATAAAAAATCATACAATCGGGCAACGCTCGCGTACGTGCACGTCTTCGAGGATCAATTAATCGTTCAACACGCTCCTTAACATCTCCAGGTAAATTAGAAATTACCTGATCACAGTATTCTTTAGGAATTTTTTCCAAATCTGTTGAATACGTGACTGCTGCCAAACTCTCTCTTTCTAAATCAAATAAACTAGTTTGTCCGGATCTCGATGAACCCATTCCATTCGGCATGGGCCTTTCTGGTTTCTCCTGAGCGGCAATAGAAATAAAAAAACAAAATGAAATGAATGCACATAGCTTGTTCATGATGCTCTTTCGATGCAAAATGTTTAGATATATTGGGAAAATTATCAAAATTTATGTGAGTATTTTTTGAATTTTAAAAAAGTTTTAAACTGTAGCCTATTGTGAGCTTGCCAATGGCTCAATTCCATTTGGCTCAAGCCTTTCTAAACTTTTTTCCATTGCGGTTACAGAAATAATAAAACTGAGTGATAAAAAGACACATTGTTTATGCATGGTGCACTTTCGATGCAAAATGGTTGGACATATAAATTAGACATAAATTGATCCAATCATAAAGGAATGGATTACTATCGTCAAATGTTTTTTAATTATTGGATGAAGCTTTAGATACGAATAGAAAACTAGACTCTGCATAATTCTAGAAACATCAAATCTTCACAATGTTTTTTACAGCTTTAAAAGTAAAAGACAATAGAAGTTTTGCCCAGATAATTACTCCTTAGCGCCATATTTTTGCAGCATTTGGGTTATTTCCTTTTTCTCTTCGGCAGAAAGATAGTTAAGAACACTCTCCTCATTTATCATGGCCAAAGGGGCTTTGCCAAAAAGGTTTTTGATATTCGGATCAGCTTTTGCTTCCAGAAGTAGTTTAATTATCTCTTTATACCACTGATTAAATTCATCATTACGACAAGTAATCATACAAGTTGCATGGGTCAATGGAGTTCCGACTTTATCTTGAAGATTTGGGTTTGCATTATGGGCCAAAAGTGTTTCAACAAGAGGCTTAATGCCGGAAGTAGCAAAAACTGAGAGTGCCGTTTGCCCATATTCATTACGTGCATCAACATTTGCTCCATTTGCAAGTATTATTTTTAACATGTCATTTCGATTATTTATTTCTTGTGGACGAAGAGGTGATAAGTAGGCCGGTCCATCGTTTATTAGTTTGACTAACAGCGTATCCTGGTCTCCTTTTCCATTCATTGCATCGCATTTAGCAAAAAGATATACCGTTGTAATTAAAAAAAAGAATACAAATTTTCTCATAAAAATCCTAATTCAAATGTTAATAGTTGATTAATATATATTATCGTTCAAGGATATATTTTTTTTAAATTAATTACATATATTTCGACACAAAACCGGGCAAATAATTATTGTTTCACGAAGTTAGTTTTTGTTAGTGTGAAAAAAAAAGGGGACAAAAATGAAATTCTTTACAATTCAACTTCTACTCAGCATCACACTCGCATCACTTTCTGCTTATGGGCAAATAACACCGAATTTTGAATTATGGAACAAACATATTCAGCCGGTTTATTACGCCATCGGCACATCAAAGGAAGAGGCAAGTAAAAAGCCAATGCAAGAAATACGCCCGGGCACCTTTCTTGCAGAAACAAGAGACCTAACAAAGCTAACAAGTATCGCACTCGCAGTCGGCAAAAAACCGGAAGCGGGGCAGCGAATTGATGTTTTTACGATGCTTCCCAATAAAAATCTCTACTTGCGCGTTGGCCTGCCTTCTGAAAAAGAAAAATTGAAAGAGACTGTAAAAACAATCATGGGACGCAAATCATTAGAACTTACTGATTACATTTTTGGCCCGCAAACCGGTCCACTTCTTGGCTTTAAAGGAGTTACTGAACGCGGATATCCGCTTAAAAATAACATCACGCAGGATGACATTACCAGAAGTTGGGGCATCTACCTTCCGGCCAAGGAAAACTAATATGCCAGAAAAAAAACGGTTGAAAGTCGGCATCATTGGCGCCGGCGCTGCCGGATTAACCACTGCATGGCTCCTTGATAATGATTATGATATCACCGTATTTGAAAAAAATGACTATTTAGGCGGCAGCATATGTACCGTGCATGTTCCTATAAATGGCAAAATTGTTCCGGTTGAAGCAGGCGCAGAGTTTTTTTCCGACATGATGTTTCCCCATTTTAATCGGCTCCTTTCATTGTTGCAGGTCCCCGTAACCAGATATCCACTTGGATACACTTTTTACAACACCAAAACACAAGAAGCAATCATTTTGCCGCCCATTAGCGATGGCCAGATTTCCTGGCATTCATTAACCCCGCATACGATTTTTGATTTGGTTCAATTTAATCATTTTATTGAGAGTGGCCACACCATTATTGGCATGAAAGATACTGACATTACCTTGGAAGAATATTGCGACGAGCTTAACATCACCCATTCATTTAAAAATGACTTTATCTACCCATTTTTTGCCGCATCATGGGGATGCACGCCTCAGGATGCAAAAAAGTATTCTGCCTACGATATGCTCGAATGGATGATTCCTCATCAACCGGCAGGCATTTCTATACCGCATTGGAATGAAATAAAAGGTGGCATGAGCATTTATATACATGCACTTGCGGCACGGTTGCGCCACACCACGATTCATACTGAGTCACATATCACCAATATTACCTTTGCACAGGGCGTTTATACTATTTACAACAATAATCAGCCGGTTGTTTGCGTGGATCATCTTATTATTGCAACGGGCGAAAATGAAGCAGCTGAATTACTCAAAACCGTTCCCCATGCCGCTCAACTGGTCGCAATACTTAATACCATTGAATTTTTCCATACCACGATCGCCATCCATGGTGATCGCCGTTTAATGCCGGCACAAGAAGCTGATTGGTCGATTGCCAATATTCTGTATGATGGGAAAAACAGCGCGCTTACCATTTGCAAGCCCCATATGAGAGAATTTCCCCTTTTTAGAAGTTGGATTACCTATAATTTAGGGCTTCCCGAAAGCAATCCACTCCCGGAACCGTTATATGCCCTCAAATATTTTTACCACAGCAAAGTAAATAAAGCCTATTTTGATATGCAAAAAAATATTGCGCCATTACAAGGGAAAAACAACCTCTGGTTGGCCGGTTTTTATACCGCCGGGCCAGACTCACACAATAGTGCCATAGTTTCTGCTATGAATATCGCGCGACATCTTGCTCCTGCCAGCGAAAGGCTCGCAGCACTAAGCTCTTGAATTTTTAAAAAAAATCTATTACTTATATTAATAGGATACAGTATCAAAACCTTTTATAGGAGGCATTATTATGCGTATTACCAGTAAACAGTTGATGCTTTCTGTGTTCTACAGTTTAGCATTAGTAACATCATCTCTCTGTGCAAAAACATTGTTTGATGAGATGATTGAAGAAATAAATGAGATGCAAGCACTTTTTGAACGACGCTTAAACCGCATCAATGAACATATCAAGAGCGGTTTTCCCCACCACACTGATTTAGTTGAAAGCGCTACAATACACATGAGTGAAAACAAAACAACAAATGGCATGGATGTTGTAGTAAGTCCGCTTCTTTTTACCGATAAAATTGTTGAAGCAACTATGGAACAAGATGCCAATATACTCACAGTAACTACACCTGCAGGCACATTGACAATCCAAGTGGACCGTCGCCTAATTTCAGCGCAATTCAATCAACGGCTCAAGCAAGAGGTTGACAGTAAAAATGGCGCAAAGCAGCAGTTTTCTCTGAGCAGCCTGAGCCAAAGCGCCCATTATGTGGACCATGAAATGGCGCTGGAAGAATCACGGATTGAATATGATCAAACAGAAAAAAAATTAACGGTCTCTATTCCGGTGCGCAAGAAAGCGATTACCAAAATCCCGGTAACGGTCAAAGAGAGTCCCAAAGAAAGCGCAAAAGCTGAAGAAAAATAGTTTTTAGCTTTAATCACAAAGCCGTTTGTTATTTTAACAAACGGCTTTTTTTTTGCGACACTTCTTTTATACTTAACAAAAAATCAATTATTTCACTTATATAAAGACATACTAATCATGATTCAAACACCGCATACGTGGATAGAAATTAGCAAACAGGCATTATTGCATAATCTTGCCATGTATAAAAAAGCAATCGGTAACCGCGCTTTGGGCGTGGTGATTAAAAGTAATGCATATGGTCATGGCATCCTCGAAACCGCAACCATTTGCCAAGAAAGCGAGCATGCAGATTGGCTCATAACTGGCAATTTAAATGAAGCGCTGCACTGTCGAGCCGCCGGCATTACCAAACCGATATTAATCGTTTATTTTATTGATAATGATCCTCAGTTGCTCGCCCACCATGATATTGACGTTATGGTCGCTGATAGTGATCTTTTGAATGAGTTAAATGGCGTTGGCATTAAAAATGGTAAAAAAATAAATATACACTTAAAATTTGATACCGGGATGTCACGGTTTGGTTTCATGCCCCATGAAGCAGTGACTATTGCTAAAAAAGCGTTCTCAATGCCTGGCGTATCAGTGCGGGGCATTTATAGTCATCTTGCCCAAGCCGCAAATCCGGATCAAACATTTACCAAAGAACAGGAACGCTCTTTTATGGAGATTTTGGCGGCTCTTGAACAGGAAAACATACATATACCCCTTATTCATTTAACCAATAGTGCGGGCACAACAACAGTACTCAATTCCAAAATTAATCTTGTTCGTATTGGTCTTGGAATCTATGGCTGGTGGCCCTCACAATCAAATAAAGAGCTCACCCGAGCGCAAAATCCTGATTTTGAGTTAAAACCGGTCCTTACCTTTAAAACACGAATTTTTCAGGTTCGGCACCTCGATGCAAATCAATTTGTAGGCTATGATCGCACCTATAAAACTGCCGGCCCTACCAAAATAGCGATTTTACCAGTGGGGTATTATGATGGCTATGACCGCCGATTGAGCAGCAAAGGAATTCTCTTTATAAGAGGGCATTATGCCCCTGTTATAGGCATTATCGCTATGACCACCACTATCGTTGATATTACTCATATACCCGGCGCTCAGGTTGGCGATGAGGCCATTTTAATGGGTAATTATGAAAAAATTACCCCTACACAGCTTGCCAATGTGATAGGGAGCTTCAATGCCCGGGAAATGATGACCCGCCTCAATCCAACCATCCCTCGTCTTATAGTACCCTAAAAAGCCAAAAAATGGGGTTTCAGGTTCAGTTTTACGCCCTTTCATTATTGACAAATAGGATATTTTTGGTAAAGTAAAGATATAAGTACTAATATTTAATGGAGGAATATATGAAATATATCAAATATGCAAGTTTATCGTTATTGGCCCTTATCTGCCTACCAGCCTTTTCTATGGAAAAAAAGAGACCCCTTGAAACAAAGAGAGATCCTCTTGCTAAGGCTCCTAAAGTAGATGACAATAGTGATGAGAACATTATTAATCTTGTAGAAGATGATGAGATCATTGAAGAAGATCCTGAGTTAGCCGCACTCCTTGAACTAGAATTTGCACAACAAATTCCTGATGAGGAACCGGCGCATACCAATGCGCTGCAAAAAGATGAAACCACTATTGCCGATGATGAATCCACATTAATAGATAAAGAACCCCAAAAGTGCCCGGTTCCCGGTTGCAAATCGGGACCTCAAAAAAATCTTAAAGAACACATCAAAAACTATCATCATGGCAAAGGGGCAGAGCTGACTACCTGCCATATATGCCAAAAACAAATATTTAGAAGTGATATGAACTTCCATCTATTTCATAAGCATGAAGTGGGCTTTCGGACACGTTTAGAAAAAGTAGCATGTGACAAATGCGGAAAAGTAATTTCAAAACAATATCTGGAGAGCCATCTAAAGACACTACACGAAATGAGCAAGCAAGATTATTATACCTGCAAATCATGCCCGACTGTGTTTACCGGCTCTTCCTCAATTATAAATCACTTAAAAAAGAAACATCAGATAAAAGAAAAATTCGTAGATCATTATAAAAAAGAAACACGTGATGTGTAATGGAGTGAGGAATATATGAAATATATCAAATATATAAGTTTATCGTTATTGGCCCTTATCTGCTTGCCTGCCTTTTCTATGGAAAAGAAAAGACCCCTTGAAACAAAGGAGAATCCTCTTGCTAAGGCTCCTAAAGTAGATGACAATAGTGATGATATTAATGAAATTGCAGAACAAGAAGATCCCGAATTAGCCGCACTACTTGAACTGGAATTTGCGCAACCAATTACTAATGAGAAACCGGCACATACCAATGCGCTGCAAAAAGATGAAACCACTATTGCTGATGAAGAAACAGTTGCGGCCGATGATGAATCCACACTAATGGATAAAGAACCTCAAAAGTGCATATTTCCCGGTTGCAACGCGAAACCTCAAAAAGATCTTTCTAAACACATGTGGAACTATCATGGCAGAGGAGCTCAAGAAATAACGTGCACTGAGTGTAATAAAAAAATTTTCCAAAGAATTCTGAAAGACCATACTTGGAGATTTCATGGTGGAGGTGCAAAAGAGACAATTTGCGAGGAATGTAATAAACAAGTATTAAAAAGAGATCTGCAAAACCATAAAGCACTCCACCCAAAAACAACTTGTGAAATTTGCAAGCAAGAATTTTTATCAGCATGCTTCAACAGGCATCTAAAAACGCATGCCATGGATAAACAAGATTATTTTATCTGCAAACTATGCACAAAAACTGAGTTTACCAATCGCCATTCAATTCTACGACATTTAAAAAAAGCACATGAAATAAAAGCAGAATTCAAAAATAACTATAAAAAAGAAACACGCGATGTGTAATGGAGTGAATATGAAATATATTAATTACTTAGCTTTATCGTTATCGGCCCTTATCTACCTACCAGCCATTTCTATGGAAAAAAAGAGACCCCTTGAAACAAAGGGAAATCTACTCACAAAGGCACCTAAAATAGTAGATTACAAAAGCGATCAGAACATTATTAATCTCGTGGGAGCAAAAGAAGAAGATGATGAACTAGCGGCCGTACTTAAATATTCGAAACAAATTGCTGATGAAGAACCGGCTCATACAAATGCTTTGCAAAATGAACAAGACAATTTCATCAATTTGACAAATGATGATAAGCAAGCAAAAGAAGATCAAGAACTAGCCGAACTGCTTGAATTTACGCAACAAATTTCCGATGATGAACCAGGGCATACAAATGCTTTGCAAAACGAACAAGACAACATCATCAATTTGACAAATGACGAAAGCAAAGTAAAAGAAGATGAAGAACTAGCCGAACTGCTTAAATTTACGCAACAAATTGGCGAGGAACCGACGCAGGCAAGTACTCCCCAAAATAATGAAACCATTGTTGATTTTTATGAAGAAACTTCCGCACCTAATGAAGAATCTGCATTGATAGCTCAAGGAAATTGCACGGATCCGAAGTGCAAAGCTGGGTTGCAAAAAGATGCTATGCATATCTGGAAATTTCATGGTAATGGAGCACAGGAGATCAGGTGTCCAGAATGTGATGAAACAATGGCAATAAGAGACCTGAGCGCTCATTCGTTTTCGATTCATAATAAGCGCATAGCAAAAAAGGTCAAATGCACTCACTGCGATAAGAGCATGTTACGAAGCAATATTTTCAAACATAAGGCGAAATTTCATAATGAAGAAGAACCACAGTAAAAAATAGTTCACGAACAATATAAAAACCTCTAGACTAGTTTTGTACTTTCAAAATTAATTTAGAGGTTTTCTCATGTTCACTATACACCGTTCTTTGATCACACATCTATTATGTTTGCTTGCCGTAAGCACTATCAATTCAATGAGCACTCCTCAAAAACAGGATTTTCAGGGTGTTCTGTTTCAAAAAGATGACACTGCTACTCAGTCATTAAGCAAGCTCCTGGTTGCATTTAACATTCTTGCAAACACTCAGGACCAAATCGTAAAAGCAACACAAGAAGCGTGGTTGCGCCCGGCTCATAAAGAACGCTGGGAGTCACCTAACCCCCATGGCAATCGCAAAGAAGAATTAATGCCTTTATTTAAAGAGATAGGCCTTGTTTGCCAAGTAAAGCCCTCTCAAAAAGAATATGACTTTCTTTTAATCATGGGTGCTCTTCACAAACGGGCACAAATGCGCATAGATTATGCGGTTAAACTTTGGAAAGAAGGATATAGATTTAAAAAAATTGTGGTACTTGGCTCAGAGCGGCCACTCGATGCAGAGCAAGAGCCAGCACACGAATTTAACACTGATGAAAAACCCCACAATGAATTTGGTATGCTAAAGTATTGTTGCAATAACAGTATGCCGGCGGAAATGCTCACATCAAAAAATATTATCTTTATCGATACGCCAAATACCATTGATGCGCACGGAAAAATAAAACGCGCGACGACCGGAGACACTATAAATGAATGGCTTAAAACCGAGAATCCAAAACCGGGCAGCTGCTTAGTTGTTTCTAATCAGCCGCATATTGGATACCAAGAAACAGTGGTCAAAAATCTCGTTCCTCAAACTTTTAGCGTTGAAGGAACCGGCGATCAACAATCGCCTGATACTCCGGTTAGTGATATTCTTGACGCATTGGCTCGATGGATTTATAACGAGAATCAATTACGCAAAAAATATGCAACCGCTCACTAACTTTTCCTATTCTCTTCTTACAAAAGATGATAAACCCACCCAGAATCTCCAGAATATTTTAACTTTTTTTGGAATACAGCCGACTCTGTCACTTACTGAGCTCATTCAAGAAACTCAAAAAAAATGGCTTCGCCCATCCGATAATGAACGCTGGCATTTATCTGAAACATTGTCTGCAGCGCAAAGAAATAATGCTCACCGGCTATTTGAAAAAATCGGCATGGTATACCCAATAACACCATCACAAAAGAAATATTGCTACCTTCTTTTTATGGGCGGTGATATTCACGGCATGCATGAAAGGCTCACTGAATTGGCCATGCTGTTGCATAAAGGCGTTAGCATATCACAGATTATATTTCTCACCGCGCAACGCGAACTTGATCCCAATCATGAATCGATAGAAAAAATTTGCTCAATTTTGGGCAAGGAGAACAAAATTCAATGCGAGCGGGCCGCCTACAATCTCAAAACAGAATATGATTTGCTCAAATATATGTGGCACGAGTCGCCACTCGCCTTTCAAGTAAAAACCTCTCCCTCTTTTATTAATACTCCCAACAAACTCAAAAATGGAAAATTGATCCGCGCCACAACGCCCGATACGATTATTGAATGGCTCAAACAAAAACCAAAACCCGGCTCATGTTTAATACTCAGCAGCCAACCACTCATCGGCTATCAAGAAGCAGTGGCTAGAACATTGCTGTCACATAATTTTCCCATCGATTCATATGGCCCTGCATCATCCACCACAGTAACCACTGCCGAGTATCTTGACACTCTTGCACGCTGGTTGTATCAAGAAGGTATACTCAGAAAAATCATATAACCTAATTTTCAAAAGGGCAGAATGAAGATAGTAATTTTTACTCTTGTCCTATTGGCACCATCGCCTCTTTATCCCTGTTTTGCCCCGCTCACCTGCGTTAGAAAAATAATAGATCATGGAGCAACGTGTCCGTGCCTCAATCTTGACAATATGCAACGAATTATAGATCATCATCATGAAAAAATAATAGATTTTATTAATAAAAAAATTCACACCGAATCCGACATGTTAAAACCTCTACCTATTACAGGATTTCACGCACCAGCTATTTTTAGTCTCGCCTATAACAATAAAAATAAAGATTTAATAGCACTGCTCCTCAAAAAACGGCCAAAATTAACCAATCTCGTTGAACCGGAAACTGGCAATACCATTTTTCACACCGCCGCTGAACAAGGTACAAACAAGATTTTGGCAAAATTACTCATCTATGCAAAAGAAAGCAATATACCACTCAATATTCTTGAAAAAGAAAATAATAATAAACAAACCCCGCTCATGCTTGCCGCCTATTACTCAAGAACGAAATGTGTGAAAGATTTACTCTCCCATGGGGCATCAATCAATAGTCCTCCCAGCCCGTTACACCGGGCTGCCGTTGGCTTTTTTCGCAGTGAAAATAAACAAAATACAATTATTCTCATGCTCTGCCAAGCAGGAGCAAATCTCGATACAAAAAATGAAGATGACTTACAGGCCAATGAACAGCAAAATTGTTCTGCAAATGCTAAAAATTTAATTGCCGAGTATCGCTCTTATCGAGACTATAAAAAACTACAAGCACTCGATCTGCCGCCAAAAAAAAGCCGCTTCAGCCGGCTACCATTAGAAATACAGTGTTTGATAAAAGAGTATGTGATTGGTAAAAAGTATAAACCAGATGAATGGCAAAAACATCGATTTGATTCATTATTGTCATCTGATATTTCATTAAGTGCCAAATTGATCGCAACACTTAATTCATTGGAGGAAAAAAAGTAATTCTAAAATGCTTTTTTAATTAACCGCTCAATAGCATCCCTTGAAAATCTGCCTTCTATACGGCCAATTTCAACCCGTTTGTCAACTAAAAGCACCGTGGGATATTCATCAATCTGCGCCTCTTTGCAAATTGTAGGAAACTTTTCCTCTTCAACCAAAACAATTTTGAGGCGATCTGCATATTCGACCGCAAGCTCGCGCAAAAGAGTCCGTTCGGTAACATCTTTTTGATAAAAATAAATAAGAACGGGCAGCGTGCAATTAAGCACCTCCGATTCAAAAGCAATCTGCGCAGGACTAAAATTATTTATCAAAAAATCAAGATCAGCCGGATCAGAATTTTCCAAAATCTTGCTCAATGAATTTGATTGTAGCAAAGTGCGTATAATGGTAACCGAATCAGCAAAATCGAAAAGAGGATCGTTGGCCTTTTGAACATTTGAGCTGCAAGAACCAAACGGCAACAAAAATGAAAAATTCAAAAATAGCCAAAGGTAACTTTTTTTAAACATTATTATCCTAAATCTTAATACAATCTTGACTTACGAAATCAGATTTACACATCCTGAGTAGAAATCGTCCTTCGAGATGCAGCTACGCTGCTCCTCAGGATGATCGGAATGATGATGGCGGACATGGCAGCCCGGAGTTTATCCTGAGTTTTTATCGAAGGGGGCTACTCGCCATGTGTGAAAAAAAAATAACACTTATAAAAGGATACTATGAATACCTATAAAAGATTATCTAAAGACCATGCAGCGGTGCTATTCATTGATCATCAAGCAGGATTAAACACTCTAGTACGAGATTTTTCGCCAGTAGAATTTCGGCAAAATGTACACGCACTGATAGATTTAGCAAAATATTTTAAGCTGCCGGTTGTTTTAACAACCAGCTTTGAAGATGGCCCTAACGGCCCTCTCATGCCAGAAATTAAAGCAGCATTTCCTGATGCACCTTATATCGCACGACCTGGCCAGATCAATGCCTGGGACAATGAAGACTTTGTAGTGGCAGTAAAAAAAACCAGCCGCAAACAACTTATTATCGCAGGAATTACCACCGATGTCTGTGTCACCTTTCCCACACTCTCGGCACTTGAAGCTGGTTATGAGGTATTTGTGGATGTGGGCGCATCAGGCACCTATAGCGATATCGCACGCAATGCCGCATGGACCCGTATGGTGAGTGCAGGCGCTCAAATGATGACCTGGTTTAGTATGGGCAGTGAATTACAACGTGATTGGCGCAATGATGCCAAAGGATTTGGTAAATTAATGGCAGAAAATCAACCCGCATACCAGTATCTAATGACAAGTTTCAACGCTCAGAAAAAATGATTGTTCTTCTCACTTAATTTTATAAATACGATGCTTGCCTACCTTTATAACTGATCCGGGTTTTGGGTGCACCGTTGCTTTAAACTCGGTGATGGCAACACCATCAATGTGCACTGCTCCCGATTCAATCAACCGCTTGCCTTCAGATGAACTAGGAATTGCTTTGAGTAGTTTTAAAAGATCAATTATCCACAGCGGCTCATAGTTTGCCAGAGGAACTTCTTGGGCCTGTGAATAATCTTTCTTTTGAAACAATGCCTCAAAATTAGCTTGAGCTTCACCAGCTTCTTTTGGTGACCAAAAACGGGCAATAATGGCATGAGCCATATTCTTTTTGAGATCCATGGGATGCATGGATCCTTCGTGCACATTTTTTTTAAATGCTTGAATGTCATCGTTCGTCTTATACAATAAAATGTGCATATAGTGCCACATCAAATCATCGGAAACCGACATTAATTTACCATAGGCTTGAGCAGCAGGCTCAGCAAGGCCAATCGCATTGCCCAAAGATTTGGACATTTTTGGCCCACCATCAAGACCTTCCAAAAGCGGTGTGGTAACAATTACTTGCGGCTCTTGATTGTAATGCTCTTGCAAATAACGGCCCATGAGCAAATTAAATGTTTGATCGGTGCCGCCCAACTCAATATCCGCTTTTAAGGCAACTGAATCATATCCCTGAAATAATGGATACAGCAATTCATGAAAACTGATCGGTTGATTTTGTTCCATACGGTTTGCAAAATCTTCCCGTTCTATCAAACGCGCAAGCGTAACCTGCGCGCAAAGCTTGATCATATCTTTGATGCTCAGCGCATTGAGCCACTCAGAATTATAGACCACGGTTAACTTTTTAGGATCCAAAATTTTTGAAACCTGATCAAAATAGGTTCTCGTATTTTTTTCAATTTCAATTTCCGTAAGTGGTGGCCGCGTTTTTGATTTACCGGTTGGATCACCAATACGCGCAGTAAAATCACCGATAAGAAAAATTACATCGTGGCCCAAATCTTGCAGTTGCTTCATCTTTGAAAGAACCACCGCATGCCCTAAATGCAAATCAGGAGCCGTTGGATCCATGCCGAGTTTGATGCGGAGCGGTATGCCTCGTTCTAATTTTTTTATCAAATCGGCTTCAGGAATCACCGCGGTAGTGCTTGATTTGATGATCTCTAATTGTTTTTTAATTTCCATTATCGGTGGCTCACTTTTTGTTTAGTTCATTCAAATTCTTTCTAGAACCGCAAGGCTTCGCAAGCCAGAAAAGCATAAATAGTTATTTTATGGCTTGCAAACATGTTTTATTCTTTCTTGCAAAGGAATATAAGGATCATTTTTTTCATGAAGTTCTAAGGCAAGAGCTTTTTTTATGTCTTCCGGACTACCTGTGAGCCATTGCGTTTTATAGAAATTTCGCATTGCTAAATACCCCTTTATCCGATCTAGTATATAGGTATGCGCCAGTTGACCGGGAACGTTAAAATCATCACCAACTACAAACTCGCTATAAGATACGAGCTGCATGTAGAATTTATCCCGCTGCGTTAATTGGGATGCGTCAGGCAATTTAGCTTTCGCTTCCATAACCTCATTAAATTCGTTCTTTCTGAATACTTCCATTGTTATTTTATCAGCATCAATCAATATTCCACGCGCTTTTTCAAGGGATAGCTGATGTTTTTTATCCGGTGTTTCATAATTTTGCACGATGACATTTTTATTAATTTCAATAAATTCTGCTGCCATATAGCATTCAAGAAAAGAAGTTTTTTCTTCATATTCTTTTTCGGGCACTTCCATACCAATACAATTTATGCTGATTACAACAAAGAGTGAAAAAAGTTTCTGCATGAATTCCTTACAAAAGATGTAATAGGGTTGCAAGTAAATAACCACCTTGATGGATTACATTATAAACAAAGTTTAAGAGCACACTTCCAAAAATAAAATAGAATAATAATGGCACCAGTACCATAATAATATTCGTATAATGCAAATAACTAGGATTTTTTTCGGCCAGATACATAATACCAAGCCCACACATATTCACCAAAAATGAAACCACGGCGAGCATAATATTTACGCCAAACATGGCAATAAGAATAAAGGCAATCGCAAGAGTATACGAAGAACTTTCAGGAAATGCAGTAAGAATGGAGCCTGCGGCAAAAATACGAGCGCCAAATAGAGCAATTAATGCGAGTAAAGAAAGAATTCCCAAAATTAAAAACCAAAATGTTTCGGTTAAATAGGCAATCAGAATTTTAACAATGCGGAATCTTCCATGCATATTTAATGGATTAATCGGCACAAATCGTGACCAGCCAAATCTATAGAGCATCAAAAACAATGTACCCAAAGGATCCACATGGGCCAATGGATTGAGGGTTAAAAAGCCTTCTTGCTCGGGGGTATCATCCCCCAACTTCAGCGCCACCCAGGCAGTAAAAAAGCCGGCAAAAGTGATAGAGATAACATAGGCAATAAGGTATGCCATTTTACTAATAATAAATTCGGCTGTAGGGACATTAAGCATGGAGTTTTCCTTTATAGCTAATACAGCTAGTGTAAAAGAAATGATCTGGTGGGTCAAATGGGCTTTTTCGGGTATTTTGACCCAAAAGAACTAAAAGATTACAATAGAATAAAAGCCTAAAATCTTAAATCAAAAATTCACACCTTAAAAAAAGCACATTATGGATAAACAGTATAATCATCAGATCGCCCAGCAGGATGCCCGCATCAAATGGCACAAAGAAAAGATCTATAGCACTGCCAATAATCCCGGACAACTCTATAGCATCGACACGCCCCCTCCCACAGTCTCGGGCAATCTGCATATTGGCCATATTTTTTCCTACACCCAAACCGATATTTTAGCCCGTTTTGCGCGCATGAGCGGCTACAGTGTTTTTTACCCTTTTGGCTTTGATGATAATGGATTGCCAACCGAACGCTACGTAGAAAAGAAATTGGATGTTCGCGCGCATACCATGCTCCGCTCAGAATTTATAAAACTGTGCCTTAAAGAAACACAGGCAGTTGAAGAAGAATTTAAAGATCTTTGGCAACGCATGGGCCTTTCTGCCGATTGGGATCATTGCTATTCAACTATTTCCGATTCTACCCGCAAAATATCCCAAGAATCATTTTTGATTTTATTAAAAAAGGGATACGCCTATCGCAAAAATGAGCCGGCCCTTTATTGCACCACCTGCCGCACCAGTGTGGCCCAAGCCGAACTTGATGACATTGAAAAACCATCTTTATTTAGTGATATTATTTTTAAAGATGCACAGGGCAACAATTTGCTTATTGGTACCACACGGCCTGAATTGCTACCTGCCGTTAATGCCCTCTTATTCAATCCGGCAGATGAGCGCTATAAACATTTAAAGGGTACTCATGCCACTGTGCCGCTCTTTGGCCAAAAGGTTCCTATTTTAGAAGATGATAAAGTGCTTATTGATAAAGGAACCGGTCTTGCGATGACCAGTACGTTTGGTGATAAAACGGACGTTGAATGGTTTAAAAAGCATCAGCTTGAATACCGCCCCATGATCGGCCTTGATGGCAAAATGGTAGAAAAAGCGGGAATTTTAGCCGGCCTTACCGTTGCGCAGGCCCGCGCCAAAGCGCTTGAGGAATTAAACAAGGCGGGATTGTTAGTATCTCAAAAATCGATAACTCATGCGGTTAACGTTCATGAGCGCTGTAAAAAAGAGATTGAATATGTGATGCTTCCGCAATGGTTTTTAAATATCATTGATCATAAACAGAAATTTATCGAGCTTGCTGATAAAATTAATTGGTATCCGGCTCATATGAAGCATAGATATGTTAACTGGGTAGAAAATATCGGGTGGGATTGGTGTTTGTCGCGTCAGCGATTCTACGGCATCCCCTTCCCGGTCTGGCATTGCAAAAACTGCAATTATGTTATTACTCCCTCAATAGATCAACTGCCAATTGATCCACAAGAAACTCCGTATAAAGGCAGCTGCCCCGAGTGTAAAAGCACCGATATTGTTCCGGATACTGATGTTATGGACACCTGGAATACATCATCATTAACGCCTTATATTTGTTATGCGGAATATAATAAGAACGCAAAATCCGTGTTCGAGTCCTCTGAATTCTTCCCCATGTCCATGCGTCCGCAAGCGCATGACATTATCCGCACTTGGGCATTTGATACGATTGTAAAATCATGGATGCATCAGAATGACATTCCATGGCACAACATTGTTATTTCCGGCCATGTGCTTTCGGATGCAAAAGAAAAATTATCCAAATCCAAAGAAAATGCCTCAACGTCCCCTCAAGGTTTGTTGGAACGCTATCCGGCTGATGTTATTAGATATTGGACAGCATCGGGCGGCCTGGGCAATGATATAGCATTTTCTGAAGCACAACTTAAAATTGGTCTGCGATTGGTTACCAAAATTTGGAACGCCTTTCGCTTTATTCATGAGCATGTGAGCATCGTTGCCGTTGAGCAACCCTCAACGCCATTAGGCGTCACCAATGAATGGCTCTTGCACTCGGCAACGCAAGCATTTAACCGGTACACTACGTATCTCAATCAAAATGAATTCAGTCTTGCTCTTGATGCTGTGGAAAAATTCTTCTGGCACAATTTTTGCGACAATTATTTGGAATTAATCAAGGATCAATTATTCAATCCGGATAAGTATACCGAATTTGAATTAAAGGCAACCCGCTGGACGCTCTACCATGTTGGCTTGCGCATTCTGCAAATGTACGCGCCTTATTTGCCCTTCATCACCGAAAATATCTATGGCATAATCTATCATAAGCAAACAGGCATTTCATCATTGCATCAAACAAAATATGCAAATATCCAACAAAATTATTTGTTTGAAGAAAGTGCAGCGCTCATGGAAACAATTATTGAGATAATTGCACAGGTACGCAAATTAAAAACAGAAAAACAACTTTCGCTTAAGGTGCCGCTGGCAAGTTTGACTATTTCCAGCAGTGATGAGCATCTGTTGCACAAAATAGAAAATCAAATTCCGCTGTTGCGCGGCGTTGCTCATGCAGAAAAATTTGTGTTTAAAACACAAAAAAGTGTCAGTGCGATTCAAGAAATTGAAGCTACCTGGCACATGCAGGTGCATATAGGAAAAGAATGATCAGTATCCGCACTACGCAAAGAAAAATAAAAGTAAATATTGCGCAGCTTAAAAAAGATGCGCAATATATTCTTGATGCATTGGGGTATTCTGATTTTGATCTGGGCATCTGGCTGGCCAGCAACAAAACCATTCACCGTTACAATAAAGAATATCGGCACCAAAATAAACCGACCGATGTACTTTCATTTCCCTATCACACAGATCTCAAGGCCGGACAAAAAATCACGGTAAAAAGTGATGAAGATAAAAATCTGGGCGATCTTATTATTGCGCCGGAATATGTGATGAACGATTTGCCCAAGTGGAACACAACCTTTGAAAAACATCTGCAACGGCTCCTGGTTCACGGTATCTGCCATTTACTTGGTTACGATCATATTGAAGACGAAGATTATAAAGTTATGCACAAAAAAGAAATGTTTTTGTTGAAAAAAATACAAAAATAATGCATAACTATACTAATTCTTTTGACTCTCTCAACATTTGCTTTGTAAATAAGGGACTATATTAATGTTGAAATTAAATTACGTTTCCTCTCTGGGCGTAGCACTAAGTATTTATTCTTTGAGCTATACAATGGAAGTACCGCGGATTAAGGGGCAACGCCAAATGCATCTTCAAGAAATATTGAATAATGATGCAATGAGGAGTTTTGAGAGATTTCCAAACTATAGTTATTTTGCTCTTCCTTTAAATATCGATCAAAATGCTCTTTCAAAAATTATACAAAGTAAGAACAAAAAATCTGAGGATATAACTTATTCTACACAAATCGCGCAAGGCAAAACCGTTAATGATGAGTTAAAAGCACAAACAAATAATCCTGGTGAATTTGTTGCGCCATTTGGCTCAGCAAGCCCTGTAGCTGTGATTACAATTTCTACATATGGTATTTGCCGGCACAAAGTTTTCATGCCACTTACTGATTCCGTCGACCTAACTAAAAAAGCTCTTGATACTCAACTTGGTAGAAGATTTTCCTACATTGAAGATAAGTCAAAAAATGTTAAAGAAGAACTATATGCGCAATATGGCGACCAAGTTAAAAAAAATTTAGAGAGCTTTAAATCAATGCTCTACCTCAAAGTGTTACCATCGGTCGCGTATTCAGTGGCCCAACATATTACTAAAGATATAGTTACCGGCGCAGCAGAGTTTCTCAGTTATCCAAAAATACCTACCTCTCACCCGGTGTCTGCGCAAGAAAAAGAGAAACAAATTACTTCAATCCGGGCCATGAAAGATGTAGCGATTGCTACAAGTAACTTAAAGAGACTTAAAGCCTTGAAAAAAAATGATAACCCACAAATTAAAATTCTTGAAAAAAAATTTGAAAGTAATTTTTGTCAAACTTTTGAAAAATATATTCACACTCAATACAGTAGCAGGAACATATGAATACTATTAAATATTTTATCTTAGCAGCATGTTTGGCTCAAAGCTCCATCAGCACATGTGTGCAAAATGAGGCAGAACTGCATCAAAAAATTGCCGAGCACATTCTGCGCGGACAAATCAAAGAAGCTTTACTCATGGCGGGTGTGTCAGTTGGCATTGGAGTGACTACCGGCGTTGCTTCATTTTTAGCAATCGAAGCATATAAAGCAACAAAAAATCTAGGGCACCGTCTCATCTATGGTCCAAGCTTACAAGATCAAATCATTGAACTACAGATGGATAAAAACCGTCAAGCATATGAAGAAAAAGAAATTGCGCTAGCCTTTGCCCGGTTAAAATTAGAAAAAGAAGGCATTGCAACCTATGTATCTACGATGAAAACAAATATTCAAGAAGCATCTCCGGAAGAGAAAGCTAGCATAGAAAAAAAATTGGTAGAAAATCTTAAATTGATGGCTGAAGCTCAGCGCAATCGAGTTTTGGGAGCACATCGAGGTGCCACGCCAATGGCTCCTTCATCAAATAATGTCACACAAGAAGAACAAGAAATAGTAGATGGCAGATCTCGTTTGTTGCAATCAGCCGCTTAAAAAAATATTTTTAAGAAGTCCGTTTGGCTAAAAATGCGAGCGCTTGACGCACGAGTTGGTCAAATGCTACGGAACTTTGTGGATATTGTTCATTAATATGATTCATGGCGGCAGCAATTTCTTGGCGCGAATAATTGAGAGATTTGAGCACCTGAGAAATTTCATGCCGCTTTTCTAGCGTTGGCGACGAGCCAATATCTGCACCACTTTCAATCAGTTTTGCAACTTTATGTTTGAGCTGCACAATAATCTGTTCAGCTTTTTTTGCACCAATACCGCTCACGCTGCTCAATGCATCTTCATTGCCCGTTTGTACCGCGTCCAAAAATTCTGATGCTCCTAGTTGACCCAAAACAGCCATCGCCAATTTTGGCCCGAGCCCAGAACAGCTGGTGATCATAAGGAACACCGATTTTTCTAAACTTGTTTTAAATCCAAATAATGCCGGACCATTTTCTTGGTTCCAATGCATATGGACCAACAGTTCAACTTTTTGTCCAAGAGAGAATAAAGAAGGTTGCGGAACTTGGAGGGCAAATCCTATGCCACTATTTTCCACTGTCAGCATTGATTCTTGAATGTCTTTAATGGTGCCGGCAAGAGTATTGATCATTTTTAATTCCTGTTAACAAACTTTTTTTCAGTAAACCTTAATTGGGCCCTAAAGACAAGATCTTGGCAATATTTAACCTGAGCACAGGTTCTTTATTGACAAAAGCCTATCTCATGGATACATTTGGACTGTTACTCTTGAAATACGCGGGAATAGCTCAATTGGTAGAGCGTTGCCTTGCCAAGGCAAAGGTCGCGGGTTCGAGTCCCGTTTCCCGCTCCAGTCTACGCCTACGCTGGTTAGACTTCGAAGTATAAACACGGCTACGCCTGGCTTTGCCAGTTTTTTAAAGGAAATACCTATAAAGTTTAAGAGTGGGCTAGACTGTACACCCTCGGATACATCTATGAGACATAACAACATATTTAGACAGGAGCAACAGGTAAGTTCCGTTCGTGCTGCCCCTTCGGCGAGCTCAGGAGTAAACGCCGAGCCTGCCCGCCGAAGCTTTAGCGAAGGCTGGGTCGAAGCATCATATCGAATATCTCAATAGCCAACAGCAAAATGGCTCTCAGGAACATCTTATTTGGCAACAATAAAAATTCTTGATAAGGTCAAAATAAAATCCCCGTTCATAGTGCAAAAAAATGACTTCTCAACGAATTATTTCAGCATAAGTGCATAAATAAAAAAACCATAAGGTTAGAAAAAATATGAAATCAATAATGGAAGAAGCATCAACAGTAAGCAAAGCAATAGAGCAAGCCTGGCAACGTGCAGGCCAACCTCAGGAATTTTCAATTAAAGTTCTTGAGCTCCCTAAAACATCATTTTTTGGTCTTAAAACATCAAAATCAGCAAAAATTGCCTTCTTTTTTAATGAGGCAACAGTAAAAATTCGAGAACCTCAAGCAGCGACCCAAAAGCAGATTCGCCCTCTGGCTCCCCGCCCTCAGCAAGGCGGCCGCCCTGAGCAATCAGAGCAAAGAACTGGTCAACGCCGTCCTCAGCATGCGCCTCGTGACCAACAGCGCCCTGAACGCCGAGAACAGACTGAGCGCACCGACATTCAACGACGAGTAACACAACCAAGCCGCCCGGAGCAATCCGAAAAGCGGCACGAAGAGCGGCGGCATCGTTCGGATGAAAGAGGCGGATACAGAGATGGTTCACCAGCCCCGGCGGGAGATGAAAGACCATATCAGCGCCAAGAGTATCGCTCATCAGAACCGCGTGAAATGTGGACCCCAGAAATGATCGATGCGGCACGTGACTGGGTAAAAGAAACATTGGTGATGATGGGACATCATGACATTAACGTCAGTTCAACTGTGTCACATAATTATCTAAAGCTTAATTTGAGCCAACCTGTTTTAGATGATCCACGCGCTGAAGAAACGCAACTTAAAAGTTGGGGCAGTTTAGCAATGGAAGCAGTACGCGATAAAGCACAAAAACCTTTGCGTAGCTTGCGAGTTATTTTAGAAAGCAGCCCTTCGAGACCCGACTACGCCAAGACTTCGTCGGGCAGGCGCACAGAATAATAGTATAGAAAGCCGTTCGTGCTGAGCCTGTCGAAGCATCCCTGAATAGAGGTTATTTACATGTTCTGCCCCGATGAACAAACAATCATTGCACAATGTACGCCCCGCGCAAGCGGGGCAATTGCCTTACTGCGTATCAGTGGAAATGGAGCAATTCCGATCGCTGATGCGATAAGTTCTTTGGCTTCTGGCAAGAAACTTGCTCAATCGCCATCCCATACCATTCATTATGGTTCGGTCAAGAAAATGACTCCAATAACCAATCACGATCCTTCGATACGCGCCTATGGCGCTACTCAGGACGAACGGAGGAATGAATCCGTTCGTGGTGAGTGTCTCGCGAAGCGAGATGTATCGAACCATTCCCAAGAAGCTGCAACTATTGATAATGTCCTTTTTCTCCTCATGCGAGCACCCAAAACATTCACCGGGCAAGATACGGTGGAAATTACCTGCCACAACAACCAATTTATTATCGAAGAGATTATTGCGCTTGCCATCGGCGCCGGCGCGCGCCTGGCGCAAGAAGGTGAGTTCACCAAACGCGCGGTCCTGAGTGGCAAAATTGATCTGATACAAGCGGAAGCAATTAATGAATTGATTCACGCTCAAACACAATTGGCACTCAAGCAATCGCTTGCCCAACTTGATGGGAGCTTTTCACAGTGGTTGCAAATGCTGGAAAAAGATTTACTCAAAGCGCTCGCATTATCTGAAGCAAGTTTTGAATTTCTTGATGAAGAGATGGAATTTGCGCCGCAAATCAGCACTTTGATAGAAACCACACAAAACAATATTGGTATCATTAAAAAAACATTTAATCAGCAACAAACGATTCGCCAAGGAATCCGTGTTGCCATAATCGGCTCGGTGAATGCCGGCAAATCATCCTTATTTAATGCGTTGCTCAATCAAAATAGAGCGATTGTAAATGCACAGGCAGGCACCACAAGAGATTCTATTGAGGCAGGTCTTTATAAAAATGGCAATTTTTGGACCTTGGTGGACACCGCCGGATTGCGCCAAACGGATGATACCATTGAACAAGAGGGCATTAAACGTTCTTTTGAAGAAGCTCACAAAGCAGACATTATCATTCTTGCATATGATGGTTCGCGAGAAATAAGTGCGCAAGAAAAGACGGTTTATGATGGCATTGTGGAAAAATATCCGAATAAAATTATTACGGTATTTACCAAGGTGGATCAGGTACAATCCAAGGAACCGTTCGTGGTGAGTGCGAATGAAATTCGCGTATCGAACCATGCAGTTGAAAATCCCATCTTTCTCTCAAGCAAAACCAAAACAAACATAGACCTTCTTGAAAAACAGATCGAACAAAAAATAACCGGCTTATTTGCTCAAATCGAATCACCGTTTTTACTTAATCAGCGTCATTACAATATCTTACTGACACTTGAAAATAAACTGCACGAAATTCAACAGATGCTCGCATGCAAAAAAGTTGCCTATGAATTACTTTCCGTGCATATTAATGATGCCATTGCTAATCTTGCAGAACTTTCGGGTAAATCTATCAGCGAGGCAGGAATGGACATGGTGTTTAGAGAATTCTGTATTGGAAAATGAGACTACTTAAATATAGACGCAGAGGCGTAAAGCCATTAATACAATAAGATAATCTGCTTCATTACTATATCTCATTTATGCATGAGCCGCTTGTGCTTGTGGCGCATATTTATTATAAGAAGCCACAATCTTATCAACTTTCTTTTGACCGGCGACGATTGCCAATTGCTGCGCAGCCGTTTGGCATGCAACAGGAATTCCCGATGCTGTTTTTGCAGCAGAAGAAGCATTTTTTATTAAAGCATGCTTAAATTCCATCTCTTTTTGTACTTTTTCTGTCTCTGCTTTAAATTTAGCGGCTTTCAATTTTTCTTTTAGATCATTTGCCTTTTGAGCCTCGGTCGGGAAAAAGTATCGATAAATCTCACGGCCTTTATAATACACTATAACACCCACAACCACTCCTCCCACAACAATGCAGGTTGCAACCGGATGTGCTACCGCAACAGCGGCAACGGTTGATCCGGCAGATTTTATTGCAGCGCCGGTGGTTTTTATGGCAGCCCCTACGGTATTTAATGCGCCGACACCAACATTTGCGCCTGCATTTGGCGCAGCCTTAGCAAGAGCGATACATGCTTGCTTAATCTCTCCCGATGATTTTTCAATAACCGGAGCAAGAACTTTGGCTGCTTCAATGCCACCATTTGCCAGAGCCGGCTCAGCAGTTTTTAATGCTTCAGCAAATTTTTCAAGGGCCGGGACAGTTTTTGCGGTGATAAAAATACCTGTTTTAGATAGTGTATTCACTGTTTGATTAACAACCGGAATCGCGGTTTTAACAGTTTGTAATCCAACCTCAGAGCCGGCTGCAGGAAGCGTTGCTAGCAATTCTTTAAGATGTGGCGATAACTCTTTAACGGCTTCAATACCTAATTCTTTAGCAGCTTCATTCATTTTTTGCGAAGCATCTCGGAGTGCAGGTGCCATAATTTTTGCAGCATTTAAGCCTATATCACATCCCATTCCATTGTCCGCTAAAATGCAATGGAACAATTGGAAAAGAAAAAGTTGATAAAATACCATCTTTTTTATGTTGTTCATAATCTTTTACCTTTTTTAATTTCTACTGATTAAAAGCGATCAATTTTTGATTAATTTCACGACGTTCTTGCTCAAGAACTTCATATCTTTGGATTAAAGTCTTTATAAGTCGATACTCATTAACAATTATTAGAAGAAAAAACTTTATTGCGTCAAAATTTTCTTCTATTTGGTCATTTTCAGATTTTCGGAAAAGTTCTTTAATCAAAAAATTATTAACATTTTTTTCATTATTTAAAGTTCTGATAAATGCGACAAGATTTTCGTCTACCGCGCGACCGAACTCGCCTCTTTCTTGCTCGTTAAGGTTCTTTTTTTCTAGTTCTGCTCTCAAAATATTGATAGCTTCTTTCCAAGTCGAACGCGTATACAAATACCTTTCAGCAATTGTCTTGCCCAATTCGGAAAGTTCCATTTCTTTTTTAAATTTAAGCTCTGCTAATTGTGCTTGTGCGTCTGTTTCATTACCCAAAAGAGTAAGCGGCATTAAAAGAACGGCTAGTAATATATTTTTGTAAGTCATAAAAATTCCTTAAAATAATTGAAAAATTTATTCACAATGGGGCATAATCCCGAAAATAGTTTTTAATCTTGTCTCAATAAATCCCCCCATGGAAGAACCATGGGGAGGCCAATGTTAATCTTTGGAATAATGTATCTCACGCATCGCTAATCCGATTCAGCCCGTTTATACTTATAATGATAGACACACCAAATCAACGTTATGCTAAATGCAATTCGGATAATCGGCGCCATATAAGGGCTAATCTGATACAATGGTTGCCACAGTCCATAGCGTGGAATTTGATAATACCATGCCAGCCATGGGCATCCTATGAACCATACAATAATCATATAGGTCAAGAAGAAGGGATTTCTGAACGGAGAATTTTCATCGATAATTCTATACCATCGCTCTCGTTCTCCTCCAATTATCATGCTCAAAAGCACTATAACTGCACCATATAACGTATTTTCAAGTTGGATTAGGCAGGAGTACCAAAATGTAATCATATGTTCTCTTTATGGAGTCGGCAAGAGAGTTCCAGCAACCTCCACGGTCAATGCTGATGCTTCAATAGCCTCATGAACAAGATGCGCTTCTGCAAGAACTTCTGGATGAAAAATGGCCGCAACTGCATAGCCGCCATAACCCACTGCACGTACTGTCCATCCGGCAATTTTTCCTGTAATCCAACCGCCGCCATTGCCACGAACCTTTGCCACAAGAGCATATTTCCCTTCTTCAAATTTATTGATGCGGATATACCCGTTACCAACAAATTCATTCAAGACTTTATGTTGCGAAACATCTCTGAGCAATGGATTAATATTATGCTTTTCAACAAAATGTTTTCCATTCTCATCTTCGACGTAGAAATCTCTCTGATTTGAATACAGCTTAAGATCATTTGCCGATGATACAGCGCTCTGCTCTACCAATTCCATTGCATGAACTAATGATGAAATACTGAATAAAAATAATGATAAAGAAGTGATGTTACGTATCTTCACGTATTCTTCCTAGCGTTATGTTGTTAATAAATATATACACTGGCTTGTTCGACATCGCTGCAGCTGAAACCGAAACGCATTACTACTATGGGTCGGGCAATATAATAGAACAATTTTTTTCAAATGAAAAGCATTATTTTCTGAAGTTCGGACATAAATAGAAGAGACTCCTGTTCTGGTGTATTTTTAAAAAAAACAAAGAAACACCAAAAACAGGAGAATCATGATTGCCAAAAAAGATATCATAAAAATGATTAATTCGCTAAAAGTATTTAACATTCATGTTGCCGACTTCATCGGATCGATGATTTGGGGGTTCCAACAAGCAAAAAAGCTTAGAATTTCCAGCATTTCTGCTGCATCACCCGGCAAGTATGAATCTAACTATAAAAACATCACAAGATCTCTAAATAAATTAGAAGTTTCTCAGCTTTCAGAAGCTCTTTTGTCATTTCAGGACCAAGCGAGTGATATCCTATTGCTCGATTTTACTGAGATGACTCGAAAAAATGCTAAACGCACTGCTTATATTGGATATTTAAAAGATGGAGAAACACTTGGCTACAGCATATTGGCACTGAGTGTACCATTCAAAGGAAGATCTAAAATAATATTTGCTGATGTAATATCTTCTTCAATCATTGCTGAGAGCGCAACTGGAAAGTGGAAGCTTATTCAAGAAGCTTTACGCCCATTAATTCCTTTGCTTCAGAGTAAGATAATTGTCATTGATCGTGAACTTTGCAATGAGGAGATGATCAAGTTCTTTCATAAACATCAAATTCATTATTCAATACGCTTAAAAATAAGTGCTGGAAAAAACCAAATTATTATTACTGACAAAAAAGGCAGCAGGATTAACATTTCTATTACTCGCGGCTCAAAGAAAAATTGGAAAGGGGTTTATTATAAAGGGAAAATCAAAGTAAATATTGCTGCTGAATGGCAAAGCAATATGCCTGAGCCAATGTATATAATTACAGATTGTCAGCCAAGTGAAGGTTTAAAATACTATAAAAAACGCATGAAAATAGAGGAAAGTTTCAAAGATATAAAAGATAAATTGGGCTTTACAAAAATCATGAATAAAACTTTAGGCAATCTCCTTAAAATGCTCCTCATTGGATTAATTGCCTACAATCTATTGATTTTGATAGGCGAAATGCTGCGATTACAAGTGCTCACGAAGCGCGAAAGGCTTAAGTTCAGCGGTTTGCATTTATTGCTTAATATGATTTATTCATATTCTCGATCCAAACTTCGGAAAGCACTACGTCAAGTTGAATTCCATCTGCTTGAAAATAATTCAGATGATGTTGTTTGGTTAAGAGCCTTTAGGAATTGTTAAAATGAAATTGTCCGAACTTAAGTTATTTTTCACCGCAAGGCCAATAGATTAAGCAGGAGGAAATCAAAGAACTTGATAAAGCCCTATTAGTTATGTTTTATTTGTTCAGCGATTGGCATATAAAAGAAGAAGCGATATAGTTATTTAGAATATTAGTTATGAATTATCAGGATTTCAGATGTCATCTAGATTGCCGCTCGATTTAAGTACTTTTTCTTTATTGCGCAAATCGGGCTATCTCTATGTGGATAAAACCGAATATGCATACAATCTTATCACGCAGGGACGCAGATACTTTCTTTCTCGCCCCCGTAGATTTGGCAAATCATTGTTCGTTTCGACGTTGAAAGAAATCTTACATGGCAATAAATCATTATTTAATGGTTTTGGATCGGGAAAAGTGACTATGAATGGCATTCTCAAATTTTATGCATGTGAAGAGCCTCCGTTGTTTTGTTTTTTTAGATTTTCAATTTTTTGATCTATCGCTACCATTTCAGACAAAATTTGTTCATATTCTTCAAACATATTTTTCCAAATAATTCGCTCAATTATGATCCTCATTTGGGCTGATTTTATTTTGCCAAGCCCAAAATCATTCTTTTTATTCTCAAAGAGTTCTTGCTTAAGAAAGTTATTAAAAGTTCTTTCGCCTTTAAAAATTTGATTTAATCGATTTAAAAATACATCTATCTCATCATTAAATACTTTTTTTTCATCCTCATTCAAAGTTGAAAGTATATCTTGCCAGATGACAGATGCTTTATAAATCATATCTTCAATCAATTCTTCTTGCCGAGCGATTTTCTTGCCATACTCAGAAGCTTTTAGAATTTGCTCTTTTAAATCGTTTGTTAGTTGGGCTATTTGCTCGCTGTTACCCAAAAGAGAAAGTGGCATTAAAAGAATAGCCAATAATAGATTTTTGTAAGTCATCGAAAATATCCTTAAAATAATTGAAAGTTTTATTCAAAATGCGGCATAAGCTCTGAAAATAGTTTTTTTTAGTCTTGTCTCAATTTATCCCCCATGTAAGAACCATGGGGGCATATATTAATCTTTGGAATAATAATATCTATCCATTACAATCATAATGACATTTGATATGATCACTACTCCTAATGCAGCCCATCCAAGTATTGGATTATGTCCAAAAAGTAAACTCCAGATGCCCCATCGAGGCTTTTGAATATACCAAGTGAGCCAGGTAAAAAAACCAAACCACATAACAATTAAGTATGCTAAGAAATACCCGTTACAAAAGTAATCAGGAAATAGTTCTGCGATTTTTGTTTTATCACCAATTATGATATGACGAAAGCATAACAGCGTTATACCAATTAATAGGATCTCAACTTGTCCAAGAAAGGCTTGCAAAATGGTGACCATAATTATGGTAATGGGGAAAGGGTTGCAGCAAGTCCCAGTGTATTTGCTGCCGCTTCAATGCCATGCATATATTCAGCCGAGTGCATTAGCATTTCGCCATGACTTGCCCATACTAATGCCGCAAAGGTACCCCATCCTGCAAGTCGCGTCCCCCACAATGCACACGCGCCAGCAACTGGGCCACCGCCATTGCCACGAACCTTTGCCACAAGAGCATACTTGCCATCTTTAAATTTATTGATGCGGATATACCCGTTACCAATAAATTTTTCCAAGGCTTTATGTTGCGCGACAGCTTTGAGTAATGGATTAATATTATGCTTTTCGACAAAATGTTTTCCATTCTCATCTTCAACATAGAAATCTCTGTGGTTTGTATACAGTTTAAGATCATTTGCCGATGATACAGCACTCCGATCTACCAGCTCCATTGCGTGGACTAATGATAAGGTACTGAATAAAAATAATGATAAAGAAGTGATGTTACGTATCTTCACGTATTCTTCCTAGCGTTATGTTGTTAATAAATATATACACTGGCTTGTTCGACATCGCTGCAGCTGAAACCGAAACGCATTACTACAACCCTTTGTTCGTAGCTCAATCTTTTCTTGGAACCGAGTAGAAAAGAGCGAAGCAGAATGGGTCGGCGAATATCATAGACAAATATTTTTCAAAAGAAAAGCAATTTTTTGCTGTATCTTCCGGATAAAGCAGGAAAAAATCAAAAAACATTATTATTTATGCTTTATTTGTTCAGCGATTACCGTTACAAAAGACTGAAAGATAGAACTTATTTAAAGAAATTTAGTAAATATCATTGTTTCATGTATACTTTAAACTAATTTTTTATTGAAAGTATAGGTGTTTTATGAAAAAATTGTTGTTTCTTTTACTGGTATCTTCTTCTAACGTATTTTCCATGGAAAACTTAAAAAGTGAAGATGAATTTAACAATATTTTTTGTGCTCTGAATAGCAATCTGAAACCAAAAGTGGTCGCACGCTTGGCGACTAGTATCGAAAAAGATTCAGAAGCTAAAAAGGATATCAGTCAGTTGTATGATCTTAAAAACGCTCTTTATGCACTTACTGAAAGCGATGATTATATTAGTGCCACAAAAAAAGTTTTAGAATCACTTGAATTACAACCCAACCTAAGTGCGTTGAATGGATTGATCCATCTAGCTGCAGATAATTTTGCAGTAGAAACAGTAAAAGCTCTTCTTAAATATGGTATACCTGCTGATGAATATGAATATATAAAAGTGCCCGGAGCAGAGTATAAAAAAACACCGCTTTATAAAAGTTGCACGATTCCCTACAGAATTGATGACACAGGTTTAATACCTAAAAGGATTGCTATTGTACAAGCTTTATTGGAAAATAAAGCTGATGCTAATGCATTAAATGGCGCTGATCAGGTAGGGTATAGCACTCAAACTGCGTTGTTCCGCTTGCTTGTAACAGAATGTCGGCTCAATCCACAGATTCTTGCCCATCGAAAATCTATTATCGATCTTTTAGTAAAGGCAGGTCTTGATATTGAAATAAGAAACTCAATAAACCAAAACTGCTGTTGAGTATGCATATGCTAAATCTTCCATTAAAGATCAATGTGCCAAGATTTGGTGAATCACGTACTACAACGCGCCAATGAAAGATCCAATAATTAAACCTTTTTTTATTGCATCTTAATGCTCTTTCTATTTACCTTAAGTTAAAAAAAGGAAAAATATGAAATATAAAGCATTTTTATCCCTGATAGTTGCCACTTCACATGCCATGGAAATTAATGATCCATGGATCCTCCATAAAACAGTTAAAAAGTTTGATATAGAAAAAGTGAATGAGTTACTTGCGGCAAAAAAAGTCTCCGTTAATGCAACAAACAGTAATCGTGAAACGCCGCTCCATGTAATCTGTTCCGTTGAATGTGATGCGGTGGTGCCCGAAATTGGGGAAAAACGGGTGGCAATCTGCAAAAATCTTATTGCCAATGGCGCGGAAGTAAACAGTGTTGATCGGCATGGTGAAACACCATTTTTTAATGTTTTTTGTTATGGACCAAAGATTATTAATCCTCGTGAGCAGAATGGTGGCCATGAAGAGGAAGTTCTTACTTGCTTTCTTGAACAACGAAAAGAAATCATATCACTGTTAGTTGTAAACCAATGTAATACCGAACACACAAACAGCACTGGCCTCACTGCCTTTTATAAGGCGTGTCAAAAAAATGATGCCTTCTTAAAAAAATTGATCGCCTATGCAAAGAGCATGGAGTTAAAGGGCATTGAGAAAATAGATGATCCCAGACAACCGCTATTCGGATTAGGAGCTCTTCAATCAGATGGTAACATTTGTTACGAATTTTGCTCAATATCATAACAATTTTTATCAGCGCTTTGGTGCCGGCATTAAACGGTGGTCGCAATGGACAAAAACGGCCAAAAGTTCTACCTTTGTACTCACATTTTTAATTATACCAAAAAAAGGTGAACAGCATGAAAAAGACTCTCTTAACCATCGTGGCATTTTCTGTACAAAATTCCGATACGATGACAAAAGATATTTCAACGTACATGAAAAATGGAGAAAAAATTGATCATCTCTTTTCTCCCGGCGATCTTGATAATCCTCTCTTTAAATTTGCCGCGGGCGATGAGTATCTTCCAATAACCACAAAAATATTGGATTATGGCGTTAGCGTTGAAGGGTATAGCGGACATTCGCCGCTCCATGTTGCCGTTGATAAAGGTGCTTTGCTAACCGTTACGAAACTTCTTGCGCACAACATTGATCCCAATACAAGGAGCGATAAATTGCAGGCTACCCCGATCGAACTTGCGTGCCAAGTATTAAACCGTCCAACAAGTAACTATGGGGAACCCGCACCATTCCGTACAACTTGCTTTGAAAAAACTTTGAGAAATATAGAAATTATTCGAGCGCTTCTCGATAAAAAAGCCAACCCGAAATCAATGTTATTTTTTCTGATGACGCATTGGCTAGCTCTACCAAAGTTTACCGGTCCCCAGCAAGAGACTTTGATTTTCATAAATAAAGAAATAATTGGCAGTGCATTCAAAAATGGTCTTAATATTTGGCTCAAAAATAATGAAAATAAAACAGCATTGGAAAATGCTGCAGGCCAACATGGCGCCAACCCAAGCCAAATCTCTTTAGTAAATTATGTATACGAACTTGAACGCCAAAAAGTCTTAAAAGTTGTGCGGTACACAGTAAACGGCCCAAAGGCACGTTCACCATTTAAGCTCTTGCCAAAAGAGATATGCGAAATGATTATTAAGCTTGCATATCCGGTAATCGTCTTACCATCTGATGAGATTCATGAAATTAATGCGCAAACATTTCTTCATGGATTAGCTTAAATGATGTAAAAAAATTTCATTCAGATAGAGGAAAAACATTTATGAAAACAAAATATCTTGCAATGCTTTTGCTATTTATTCCCTCATTAAATTTTTGCATGGAAGATGAGGGCTTTTTCTACCTTATGGAATCTGAATCGGAGGCCAAAGATAGAAAAGAACAACTCATAAATATCATCAATGAACGGCTAGAAAAAAACCTGGATTTGAATGCGAAAATGGGGTTTCCCTTTGCGAATCAAAAGCCATTACATCGGGCAATACATCATGATCGAACTGGCCAAATAGCCCTAAAATTGCTTAGCGCCGGAGCCGATCCAAATGTTAATAATGGCTGGGGGGAAACCCCTTTACATTGGGCATGTAGACCACGTATATCTCTTGAAAATATAAAAATACTGCTAGCATATAACGCAAACCCAAATATTTATGATACTGCAGGATTATATCTAATTCCCACATCTTATGAAACCCCTCTGCATAATTTGTGTGCAGCATCCCATAGCGCCGATAAACAGATTGCTCTCAAACTTTTACTTGCGCACGGCGCAAATTTTTCTTTAGAAAAAAATGGGTATGGCAAAACATGCTTAGAATTATTGTCGGAGACGGATCCAAATTTGGGCCAAATAGCCAGGCGCATTTACCATCATAAAATTGCTGCCTATATTTTGTTGCTGAGAGGAAAAGAAACAAATGAGTCTTTATTCAGACGCCTGCCAAAAGATTTGCTCAAATTGATTCTGGGTAGCATTTTCCCCAATTTTCCATGGCCAGGAGAAATTTTGAATTCCGCCAAACTTCTTGCTCTTTTGAAACCGGAGCCGAAATAGTACATTTGCTGTTTTTTTTGGCACAATGGTGAAAAGCAATTGAGTAAAAAAATTTTAATAATTCTTGTATTTGGAAATAGAGCATGAAAACAAAATATCTTGCAACGCTATTACTATTCGTCCCTTTTTTAAATTTTTGTATGGCCGATTGGGATTCGATTTCCCGAATAAGGGCTAAATCAAGAACTGAACGTCAAGAAGAAGAGAATAAGAAAGCAGTAATAGCCACAATCAATGAACGATTAGAGAAAAAAATAGATCTAAATGAACTCATGCTTGCTTGGCCGGGCCATAAACTGTTACATCGAGCGGTTCATTATGATCACACTGGTGAATTGGTGCTAAAATTACTCAAAGCTGGGGCATTCCCGGATGTATTCGATAACTGTGGACGAACTCCTCTCCATTGGGCATGCAATTCATTATCTCCCGAAAATCTAAAAATACTTCTTGCATATAATGCCAATCCCAATACTGCACTTCGCAACTCTACCCCTTTGCATAAAATATCCGAATCAACTAATAATTCGAGCTCCAACACACAAATAGCAGTTAAGCTTTTACTTGCTCACGGTGCGCATCCTTTAAAAAAAAATTGTTATGGAGAAACATGTTTGCAAATATTAGCTAAATATAATCCGAAATTAGAACAAATAACCAGGCGGATTTACCATCATAAAATTGCTGCCTATATTTTGTTGCTGAGAGGAAAAGAAACAAATGAGTCTTTATTCAGACGCCTGCCAAAAGATTTGCTCAAATTGATTCTGGGTAGCATTTTCCCCAATTTTCCATGGCCAGGAGAAATTTTGAATTCCGCCAAACTTCTTGATCTTTTGAAATCAGAGCAAAAGCAAATTAAAGGAGATTCATGAAAAAAAAATTTGTAGTTTTGGTAGTGTTAATCGTGCTCAACTCAAATACCATAAAAGCATGTTATAGCACACTTGAACATATGTCACGGCGACATACAGCAACCGAGACGGCAGAAACACTGAGAGCACTACGCGAAAGCAAAGAAAAAGAAGAGCGTGAAAAAAAAGAAAAAACACAAAAATTGATAAAAACTCTTGAAGATGCACTGGCAAAAAACGAAAGTGTGAGCCATTTCTGCAATCTAACTGACCCGAAAAATGCTCTCTTTCAACTTGCCCAAAGCGATGAATATATTGAGATAACAAAAAAAATTTTAAAATCGGGAATAATGCTCAATCCATACACGTTGCAGCCTTATCAAAAATATTCTCCCTTACACGGTGCCGTGCAAAATTTGGCCGTAGAAACAACTAAAGAATTACTACGTCATGGCATCCTCCCCAATACCTACGATACTGATGCTGAAACGCCACTCTATAAAATTTGCAATTTTTCCAATGACTCGCCACCGCAAATGGTGCAAAAAAGAATAACGATCGCTCGTGTTTTGCTGGCAAATAAAGCTGATCCTAATGCAATAAATGGGCACTTTGGCTATACGCCCAATCCAACTGTATTATTTCCATTACTTGCGCCTTGCCTCGATCGTGATCGCTCTATTGAACAATTGGCTATACCCGAGCGCAAATCACTTTTTGATCTCTTATTTAAAGCAGGAATAAAAATCCATATCGAGAACTCACAAAACATTACTGCTATGCAAAAAGCGTATGCAGAACTTGGCACGATACCCGAGTTTGTGGAATTGATAAATTATGTCTTTCAGCGTGAACGTGAAAAAGTATTAAAGATTCTACGCAAACCAGGAAAGGGACCAAAGGCGTATTCACCTTTTAAACTTTTACCTTTAGAAGTATGCGAGATGATCATTAGTTTTGCATATCCAGAAATAACCCTAAAACCTAAAAATCAGTTCCAATCTTCACTTACAAAGATGGAGTTTCTAAACATGTTTAAAGAGGTAAGCACTGAAACCCTGTATCAAAGATCTCTCGGGAAAAATGCGTAATCCATCTTTGCTCCTTTCTGCAACCTGACATACAGGCCGTTTTATGCTATTATAGGGTATAATTAACCCTTTTTTTACAAGAATTTAATGAAGAAAAAAATAATCATTTTCACCAGTTCAGGTGGCCAGGGCCATATTAGTGCCATGAAGGCCATTCAGGCTTACTTGGGCAACGAATATGAAACTAAACCAGTATTTATTTTCGATGAAGTCTTTAAAGGAATAGACCCAAGCTCGCGGCTCACTTTTGGTGCCATCAACGGGGAAGATATTTACAACTATTTCCTGCGAAAACGTTGGTATAAAATATTAAATTGCATGTATAATCTGGGCAACTGGTATTTTGGGTTGCGCGCCAAAAAAATGACGCGACTTGCCACTCAGTATTTACAACAGCACAAGCCGGATTTGGTTCTTTCAGTTACCCCGATTATCAATGGGGTGCTTCTGCAAGCGTGCCAAAATGCTGATTTTCCCTTTCTTTTAATTCCTACCGATCTTGATGTTACCAGCTTTATTACCGGTATAAAAAATCCAACCTATGCCAAATTTCAACTGGTTATCGGCTTTGATGATCCCATAATTAAAGAAAAGTTGAGTGCGGCACATATAAACCCTGCACAAATTTCAGCAGCCGGATTACCGGTGCGATCCAGTTTTTTTGAAGAAAAAAATATTCCTGAACTTAAAAAGAAATACAACGTTCCAACGGATAAGCCGGTGATTGTGCTCATGATGGGCGGTCAAGGCAACACCAATATTGTCACATTTGCCAAACAATTGGCAACGCTTACCATCCCTGCGCATATCATAATTTTTACCGGCAAAGATGGCAAGATCGCAAAACGTCTTGAGCGCTTAAAGCTTAATCCCATGCTTTCTTTAACCATCATCAGATTTACCGAACATGTTGCGGATCTTATGGCAACTGCCGACCTTTTAATCACCAAATCCGGCTCGGTGAGCTTTTGCGAAGGAATATATTTAAATATTCCTATGATTTTGGATTCAACAGCAACGTTACTTTACTGGGAACGGCTCAATCATACCTTGTTAACCGCACACGATTGGGGAATTTGCTTGCAAAATGCACATGATTTGCGTCAAGCAGTCACCACCATTATTGCAAATCCGGGTTATGATGAAGCGATCAAAGAACGGCTTAAAAAATATCCAAAAAAACGGCTCGATCAGGAAATAAAGCCGATTATAGAAAAATTGATTGGATAAGCAACATTCCGATTCATTAATGCAATAGAGAGCGCATAAGCGATATGCTTAAAGAAATATGCTAATTACTTCTCCGACCTCATTAGCAAGAAACCCTTCAAAATACTTAAAATAACTGTTCGTTCGGCTAAATACTCAATCTCTTTATCCGGGCTCTTGATGCATTTTATTGCAACATCCTGTTGAATACGTTCGACTATAGAAACCAGAGGCAGAAGGTTATTTGTATCTTCAAGGTTTGCTGTTCGCAAGATACTCCATTCCTTTGAACTCAAAATTGCACGTAGTTTTTCCTCTACCGCCTGAGTACTTTTAGTCACCCGCGCAGAGAAGCTATTTTCTTCATGACCTGCCTGCGCTTTTTTTTCGTACAACGCTTTAAACACATGCGTGGAAAATTCTATAGTTTTTATTTCTTTCTGCTTTTCCTTAATTTGCAGATCAGCTACTTGATCAAATAAATTTTTATTGCAGGCAACAAAATTCTGCAATTCTTCTTTATCTTGTGCCAACTGAGCCGCCAGTAACGCCTCTTTGGCAGACTGATTTGGACCGGTTGCACCGATATAGTTTGCGCTGAAAGTAAGAACAACAATTAATTTGTATTTCATAATGTCCCCTATAGTTAAAAAAAGGGGCTGAACATTCAGCCCCTACAATATTATCAAATTATTTACGCAGCAACCGCAATCACTTGAATTTCATCACGACGATTCGGCGCTTGTTGATCCTTATTGCCGGTGCATGGTTTACCATTAACCAGCTCAGGGTAATCAGTTCCACGACCCACAATCTTGATACGATCGGCAGGAATTCCTTGCGCTACAGCACAATCTTTGAGTGTTTTTGCCCGTTTTTCTGAAAGGAAATAGTTATATGTCTTGGATCCTGCAAAATGATCGGCATTTCCATTAATCACAAATTCAACTCGAACGCCGGTTTTTTCTTCCTCAGCAAGCAACTGCTTCATGTGAGAAACATTATAATCAACAGACTCTTTTTCAGATGATTTTATGCCATATTTATCAAAATCAAAATATACTTTCTTAAGACTTTGTGCCGTCTTGCCTGATCGATTTATCCAGACATACTGATTATCGTCTTCCTCAATAGGCGCCGCAAAAGAAGGATCATTGAGCGCTAACTCGTCAAGATCTTCTTCAAAAAAACTCTTAACACCATCACCGGCAACCGGAATATCAACATCCGTTAATATCTCTTTTTTATTAACCGGTCTTTTTTCCGCTTTTTTTGACTTAAAGAACCCGCAACCTGGCATTAAAACAATTACAGATAGTAATGCAATGACTTGCTTATTCATGAATACTCCCTAGTTGAGAAGGAAAGAAAAAAACTATTTTTATCCAAAAGCATAAGGACTTTAACACAAATTTGGCCAATTTTCTACTCATTATCATCAAAATAAGCTATAGTTAAGAAAAGAAAAAATTAAAAAATGGCAAAAAAGCATGAAAAAAATTTTAATTAATGAAAATCCCTGGCAAACGCGAATTGCTATTACCACCGATGGGCAATTGCAAAATGTCTACTTTACCGGGCACACAGAAAATCCCCTGGAAAGAGCGTTTTTCAAGGGAATTGTAACCAAAGTTTTACCCGGCATTCAAACAGCGTTTGTTGATATTGGCCAAGAAAAGGCCGGATTCTTGCATATTTCAGAGATCGATCGGGATCTTGCAATCGCAAAAATAAGCAAACATAGCCAAATTGACGATGAAGATGGCGAATCACCGCCCCGTCGTCACATTTCCCGTCAGCAAATCGATATTAGTAAAATCTTCAAAGAGGGCGATCAGATACTGGTACAAGCGAGCAAAGAACCGGTATACGAAAAGGGGGCAAAACTCTCCACCTGCTTCACGCTACCTGGCCGCTTTATTGTATTAATGCCAAATATTCCACGAATTGGTGTTTCTAAAAAAATAGAGAATCGTGACGAGCGCATACGATTAAAAAACATCGTAAAACAAAATCTTCCTGACGGCATGGGCGCCATTATTCGCACCACCAGTGATGAGCGTCCGGAAGCAGAAATTGTTAAAGATATTCAGTTTTTGCTTGAAACATGGGAACTGGTTCAAACTAAATTCAAGAGCGCCGAGCCCAAAGAAAAAATATTTCAAGATATTGAACTGCCTCTTCAAATTGTGCGCGATCACCTTGACGATGACGTTGAAGAAGTGATTACTGACAATAAAGACGGCCTGAATAAAGTATATAAGTTCGTTAAATCGATAGCCCCCGAATACAGCCAAAAAATAAAATTATATGAGGGCCCTTCACCGCTCTTTGAACATTTTGGCATCGAAAAGCAAATTGATGCGGCACTTGAGAAGAAAGTTTCATTAAAATCGGGCGGCTCATTAATCATCGAAACCACTGAAGCGATGACCGTAGTTGATGTGAACACGGGTAAATTTACTGGCAAAAAGAATCTTGAAGAGACAATTCTTGCCACAAATCTTGAAGCTGCACAAGAAGTTGTTCGCCAATTACGGCTGCGCAACATCGGTGGCCTTATTGTAATTGATTTTATTGATATGGCTTCGGGCGCCAATAAACAGAAACTATTCAGATTCTTTGAAAAAATGCTCCGGGAAAAAGATAAATTCCAATCAGTAGTGCTCAAAATTTCTGAATTCGGCCTAGTTCAGATGACCCGAAAACGATCAGGCATTACTTTGCAGCAGCAGATGATGCAGAAATGCCAGGCCTGCAAAGGTCTTGGGTATGTAAAATCGCTAGAAACAGAATGTCATTTAATTTTGCGCCAGCTGCAAGAAAAAATTAAAGAACAAAAATGGGGCAATGTGGCAGTTTTATATGTACATCCGGAAAATTTCAACCACTTGACCAGTGTTGAATACAATGCCATTTTATCATTAGAAAAAACGTATAAATGCAAAATTACCTTAGCAAGTGATAAAAATTTAAGTACAAGCACTTATAAAATCGAAAAAAAATAACATGTCAAAAACAGCTTCCGTTTTGGATAATTATCCAAATTATGAACTTAACATCGGTATTGAGGTCCACGTTCAATTACTTACCAAGAGCAAAATATTTTGTTCCTGCGCCAATCAAGTTGGCAAAACTCCCAATACTAATATTTGCAATATCTGTACCGCACAACCGGGCTCATTGCCGGTGCTCAATAAAAAAGTGGTCGAATATGCTATTAAAGCAGGACTTGCCACCAATTGCGCCATAACGCCGCGCAACACATTTGCTCGTAAACATTACTTTTATCCGGATCTGCCCAAAGGGTACCAAATAAGCCAAAATGAAGATCCTATTTGCACGGCCGGTTATGTGCCGATCCGTTTGGAAGACGGATCGATTAAAAAAATTCGATTGATCCGTATTCACATGGAAGAAGATGCGGGCAAAAATATTCATGCCGAGCATGAAAATGCAAGCTTTGTTGATCTCAACCGTGCCGGCACGCCGCTTCTTGAAATCGTAACATATCCTGATATTGCAAGCACTTATGAAGCAAAAGCATACTTGCGCGCCCTGCGATTAATTGTGCAGTATTTAGGCATTTGTTCGGGCAATATGGAAGAAGGAGCCTTCCGCGCCGATACCAATATTTCTGTCCGCAAAAAGGGCGCGGAAAAATTAGGAACGCGGTGCGAATTGAAAAATATTAACTCATTTAAATTTATCGGCGACGCGATTGAACATGAAATTGAGCGCCAAATTGAACTTATTGAGAGCGGCCAAAAAGTACGCCAAGAAACGCGCTTATGGGATACAAAAAATAAAAAAACCATCATGATGCGCAGCAAAGAAGAGGCAGCCGACTACCGGTATTTCCAAGATCCGGATTTACCGATTCTGGAAATTAACCAAGATATGATCGATGATGCTAAAAAAACAATGGCAGAATTGCCCTACGATCGGTTTGATCGCTATGTAAATCAAAACGGTTTATCTGCCTATGAAGCCGAGATTTTAGTTGATGATATTGAACTGGCATCCTATTACGAACAGGCGCATAAACTCAATCCAAGCAAATCGATTGTGAATTGGATATTGCGCGATATTATGGGCCATCTCAAAGAACATAAAATACCGCTAAACGAATTAAAAATGACCCCTGATAAACTGGCAACGCTCATTGGCTTAGTGGAGAAGGGCGTTATTAATAATCGCGCGGCGCAAGAAGTTTTTGCCATCGTTTGCCAAACCGGCCAAAACCCGGAACAGGTTGTTAAAGAAAAAGGGCTTGAACAAATCGGATCAAGCGAAGAACTTGAAGCAATGGTTAAAGAATTGCTTGCTGCCAATGTGGCACAAGTTGCCGATTATAAAGCGGGCAATGTAAAATTATTTGGCTTTTTTGTTGGGCAGATGATGCAGAAAACAAAAGGCAAAGGCGATCCGAAAGTAATTCAGGAATTACTTAAAAAACATTTGAGTTAAAAAGCGTGGGCGATGCGTAAAAATGTACTGCTATTTTTACCAACACTTATCACTCTGCACACGGTGGCATTTCAGCATGATGCTTCAAATATCCTTAAAAAAGAGATAAAAATTATTTATTATTACCCGGACTACGATCCGAATTCTATGGAAGTTGAATTTCAGGATGGTGAAAGTGTTCAAATTAAATTGGCAGTTCAAAAACCAAGCGCTCGCTATTGCATGAAAAATAGAAAAACGGGAGAAGTTATAGGCACTATGCAAATAACCGATCCACCACCTCAAGAATTGTTTGAATTTTATCAGAAAAAATATAATGATTTCTATGCAAAAACTTTAACAAGGAAAAGCACATGACCATTTTTAAACACTTTCTTGCCATTTCATTATTCACATCAACCATTAACGTTTTGTGTATCGATCGTGTCAATCAAATCGGTTCAGCAATCGCTGTTATTGCCAGCGGCCAGCATATGATTCGGGAGTATAAACAGAGTGTGCAAAAACTAGAACAAGCGCAAAATAATCAAATTCCTTACATGGTTCCGGAAAATACCAATGATACAAAATATGTTGCGCTTGCAAAACAACTACGGAGCAAAATTAATTGTGCATTGCAAAGCCCCCAATTCAGACTCTGGACCGGTACCACAGTAGCCTCTGCATGTATATTAATTTACAACCTTATACCAGATTCACCAAAAATGTCCGGTGCGAGAACGTTTAAAGTAAGAACTTTTCAAACTTGATCTTGATTAATGGCCGCTCGTGGTGAGTGATTGCGAAGCAATCGTATCGAACCATGCGGCCTAAAAAAGTATAAGAAATTTTATTGATGAATATTTATTAAACCCGCATGGTTCGATACATTCACTGCGTTCGCACTTACCACGAGCGGGCATGATTGACTTTTACAATTCTTAACTCCATTAGCGTTAGATTAAAGGAAATTAATTATGACTAAAAAACTTGTTAAGCATGGCAACAACCTTGCATTAATTATTGATAAATCAACATTAAAAAAGCTAAATATTGATGAAAAAACCGATTTAAAAATATCTGTCTCGGGGGACTCATTAATTATTGCGCCTGATAAAACAAAAAAAACTGTACCTAAAAAAGAAAAAAGTGACATAAAAACTATAGCTAAGCAAATCATGAAGGCTCATGATGCGACATTTAAAAAATTAGCCAAAACATGAAAGATATAATCTTTCTTACTGTCTCAGAAGCAATTGAGCTTCATAATTTGCTGATTAAAAAATATGGTGGCATTGCCGGAATTCGCGATAAAAAGCTATTAGAATCTGCTATGGCACAACCCAAATGACTATTTTTGGGCAATTTGTTTGCAAAGATACTTTTGAAATGGCTGCAGCTTATTGCTATCACATTGCTAAAAATCATCCTTTTGTTGACGGTAACAAACGGGCAGCCTTGCTAACTTCTCTTACTTTTCTTAAAGAAAATGGATTCTCCATCAACCAAGAAGTTGATTTCTATGCCTTTATGCTTGATGTTGCCTCTTCAAAGCTATCAAAAGAACAGATTGCTCACTTTTTTAAAACTAATTTCAAAAAGTAGCTTCTTTCCCTGCAAAAATTGCAAATAGAAAACATACCATTTATTGACATTAATTAAATTTCTATTATATTTAATATCAAAATAGATTATTTTCTATCATTCAAATGGAGATTTTATGAAATTGCCTACTTTTGCTGCAAAACTATTTGCATCCACACTATTGTTAGTTCTAGCGATTCCCGGCATGCAGGGTTACAATGGCCCAGAAACTGCTATCAACCGCGCTAACCAACTCGCTTCTCAACTGCACAACAACGCCTTTGATCAAAAGACTTTTGATGCCTATGCAACAGAATATGGTAATAAAGCAGCAAATTTAGAAGAATTACGCAAAATTGCCCCTACAATTCCGGTCAAAGGAAAATGCGTTCAAGTGCCCTCCTTTTTTGCAATCAGCGATAAAGAGGTTCAACAATTTTTGTCAAAAACAAGAGCTATGAATGCTGTACATCCATTCGTTTTAGAAGAAGTTAAATATCAACTGGGTATAATGCGGCAATTTGCACATAAAAGTAACCAGGTCCACATTGAAAATGCATTCACCAATTCCACGTTCAAATTTGAGCACCCCAAACGCCAAGCAACATTCGAAGAATATGTTAAAAATGCCGTTGGCAACAATAACCTTTTTATGGTTCGCAGTTCCGGCAAAGAGGATACTAAAGAATTTGCCAATGCGGGTGGCAATAAAAGTATCGCCGCTGTATGGCCCCATGATCAGGCAATTTCCAAATCAATGGGCCAAGTAGTGGCATCATATTTTAGTGAAAAATCGATTTCTCAACGCTTGCTGGCCGGCGATAAGACAGTATTCAATACCGTGTTTATGCCGGCTTTGGTACAAGTGATGATATGCAAAGATCCCATATCGGGCGTAATCTTTAGTCAAGAGGCCGAGGGCCAAACCCCGGGCGTTACCCATATCGAAGCTGCATACGGACACGGTGAAGGAATTGTTAATGGTTTAGTGCCGGTGGATAGTTATTATATTGGCCAATCAGGCATCATTCACCCGATAATAAGAAATAAACATGAACGCATTATGCCTTCAGCAGATTTTACTCATCTTGAAAAGGTACCAAATAGCACCGATAGAGCAACCAAGCCCTGCCTCACGCCGGCCCTTATTAAAGATTTAAAAATTGTTGCTGACACGGTTCAGGCATATTACGGCTATCCCGTTGATATTGAATTTGTGATCCAAGATGATGTTATTTATTTGGTGCAAGCGCGCCCGATCGTTGCAAAGCAACAAAAAGCTTCTTATTTATCAGATGATTTTGTTAAAAATGCACAAGAAAAAATCACTGTTTTGCCGATAGTCAGTGGGAAGAATGCAGTATGCGCAAATCTGTTTCAAAAATACCCAATTAGGTCTATCAATGAGCAAACCATCAACCTAGCTCTAGATACATTTCTAAATCTAAATGCTGAGACTAAATCTTCTTTAGAAGCTATTATCGTGGGTCAGATGGCACCATCAACATCTCATGAAGCAACCACATTTCGCGGCGCCAATAAAGTGGTGGTGTATGTTGCTGAATCTGATAGAAAACGAATTATGCAATGGATCGCGGGACACGCACCTGTAGCTCTCGATGTTCAAAGAGGATTAATTATCCTCCTTGATCCATCAAAAAAACCAGAGATGTTTCTTCTTGAAGAAAAGCCTGGATCATCTGCATTGAGACACGGATGGTTCGCTCACCCGATTCCTGCAAAATGCTCCTTGTTTTCGGAATTTATAGAACTCAATCAAATGCCTGGTTTAAAGCCGGAAGAATGTTTTAAAGGAAAAAATATATCAACAACTCAGCTATTGAATATGCTTAAAAATGGATCCGCGCAAGAAGCAACCGATGCGCTCAAAACAATTTTAGCCCGCGTATCGGGGCAAATTGCACATGCGCAAAAACAAGCTCATGATAAAACAACTATTTTACAATTAAAAAATATCTACGCTCACGCGATCACGTGTGCACAAGAAACGATGATGGCATTGACCGCATGGGAAACATCGGCTAAGACAGAATCCGATCGGTTAGCACGTTTATACCCAATCACCTTCTTTGAAGCTGTGATCCGCCAAACACCAATGAAAGATGAATTTCTTAATGGTTATTCTGCAGCGGCACTTTTAAAGATTGATCATGCAGAACAAAAAATTGCCGACACAGTAGCAAAAGTAAAACAAGGATTCAGGCCATTTGCGGTGCAACTTGCAAAAGTGGGCAGTTATGCTTTAACTCCGGAATTGGAACAATTGTGGAACGCGTTCATTACTGAGTTGAGTGAAGAACCATTGGCTACGCGTCTTGATTTTACCCGCATGATCCATAGTTTGGCACAAAACAATATGTTGGCGGAGTGGATAAATATCTCATTCGCCCAAGCGATTCAAAAGAAGCCAACTACTTTTTTTGGAAAAACTAAGCAACAGTTAGGAATAACGCACTATGAACCGATTAAAGAATTATTACAACAATACAATGAAATTATGCCGCTGCTTATTCAATTGCAATCATGTAAAACAAAACTTGATCCGATAGCCAAAGCGCCGTGGCAAAATCCTGAAAAATTTATCGGATTAAGAGATCAGTTGAGCAAAGAATGCATACAGCCTCTTGGATCACGACTCTTTTTTAAAACCTATGAAAATACTCCACTATTGGGAAAAATTGCTATCCAGCACTATTTATATGAGTTAATAAATACCTTCGATGGCATTATAAAAACATTCAAATCAAGCCAAGACTACCCTGATATACATTTGCTTATTGGCAATTTTAGAGAACTCTTACTCGACTATTGGCAACTTATGGATCATTTAGCCAAAATCCCATGCATTTCTGCAGATATCTATGCCATGCGGGATAAAAACACTTTTAAATCGACTAAGGAATATTTCGATGATATTAATAGAAATATAACTAACGCTAATAGAATGAATCCGGAAGAGTTATTACTTCCTTCACGCGGAACTCTTTTAAGCTCTTTTAGTGTTGCAGCAGCAATGCTTGGCAGCAAGGCAAATTATACACGACATTGCCCAGAAACGTTGGAAGACATCTTTACCCTTATCCATCAAAACTTGCTAGCAATTGTCCGTACGCTTGCTGCTAAAACCAATCTTGTATCAATGCTTCCAATGCCACCATTAGTCAAAAAGGTTATCGATAATTTCAAGAGTTTCAAACCCGGTTTTTGGTGGCCTTCCCCTTCTTTCATAGGTATTTCTATCGATAAAAATACGGTCACTTATTTTTACAATCTCCCCCTGAATAATCACAGCAGCACGTTCCAAATTACTTTTGATAAAAAAGATCCGAACATGGCAATTTTATCAATCCAATTTCTGGGCCAAGCAAGAGATAGATTTGCAAAGATAGCCCGGTACATAAATCAAGAATACGGCCATAGTTTGCGTCAAACCCCTACGCTTGATGAAAATCGAGGCATTTTATCATTCGCTTGGAAAATAACCCCTACAACTAACCTTAAGGAAATTTATGTCGCTTACAAGACAGCCTGTGAGATGACCTTTGCTTAGGAGTTCTAAAAATGAGGCAATCATTCAAATAGAATGAAAACCCCTTCAATATCGACAATTGTCGCAAAAATACCATTTGACAAAGTTTTCTATCTGTATTAGGATAGGTAAGAATACTATTAGGGCAGTGATAGCGGTGCCCTAGCCTAAAACGGCTTTGAGTATGTGGATATTCGCTATCACAAGCGACTGATTATCAGTCATAACCCTAATATGTGAGTTTAAAACTATGATTACTTCCTTTAAGGAACTTCCTTTACATCCCCAAATTATTACTGCTCTTGATGGTCTTGGCATCACCCAGCCAACAGACATTCAAAGCAAGGCGATCCCTTTACTTTTAACCCCTAAAAAGGTTGATTTTTGGGGTCAAGCCCAAACGGGGACCGGCAAAACGCTTGCTTTTGGTATTCCTCTGATTCAAGGTATTAATGCCCAAGATAGACGCCTTCAGGCGCTTATTGTGGCCCCTACCCGAGAATTGGTTGTCCAAATTATGCAAAGTTTGCGCCCTATTGCGCAGCCCCTTGGCATTAGCGTTGAGGCAATTTATGGCGGCGCATCAATGCGCGATCAAATGAGCGCCCTCAAGCGTGGCATACACATCGTTGTGGGAACACCCGGACGTATTAATGATCACTTGACCAGAAGAACACTCTCTTTGGCTAACCTGCAAACATTAATTCTTGATGAAGCTGATATCATGCTTGATATGGGTTTTAAAGAAGAAATGGATGAAATTTTAGCGGCAGCCCCGGAAGAGCGCCAAATTTGGCTCTTTTCAGCAACGGTAAAACCGGGCATTAGTGGCATTATGCACGAGCATATGCACGATACGGTGAGCGTGAGCGCAAGCAGACAACAAGTGGGGACATCAAACACCAAACAATATTTTTCTATGGTACCCGGCAAAAATCGCTTTGCGGCTCTTTGCAGATTTATTGACAGCAATCCGACATTTTATGGTTTCATTTTCTGCCAAACAAAAATTTTAACCGCGGAACTTGCTGATAAATTAGTTGCCGCCGGATATCCGGCCAATGCACTTCATGGTGATATGAGCCAAGGATTGCGCAATGCGGTAATCAAAAAATTTAAAAATAAAGATTTTACTATTCTGGTTGCCACCGACGTGGCAGCACGTGGCATCGACGTGGCCGATTTAACACACGTTATCAACTATTCTTTACCTAATGATCATGAAGGCTACGTTCACCGTATCGGCAGAACAGGCAGAGCGGGCAAAGAAGGTATTGCTATCAGCTTTATTGGTGGCAAAAATGAGTTGCGCAGCGTCCGCATGCTTGAGAGGAAATTTAAAGTAACAATCAATCCGATCGATGTGCCAACTGCCCAAGATATTCAGAAAGTTCATATGCAAAAAGCGATCGACTATTTGAGCGTACTTGCCAATAGTCCGGCAGCCAAAACATCAACTGAACTAGAGTCGGCAATTAAATCATTTGACCAAGAAGAGCTTGCGCGGATGATAAGCGCCGTTGTTTCTGAAAAATTCTTTCCCACAACACGCCAAGATAACTTTAATTTTACCAGCATTTCCAACCAATCATTTGATAATGGCGCAATGGATAGCACCGATGACGGCCTTCAAGAGCTTATGATTCATTTGGGAACCGATGATGGTATTACCAAAGAAGATGTTCTTAACTTCTTGCTGCAAGAAGGTGGCGTTGCTGATGAACAACTTGAAAAGCTCAAAGTAATTAAACGTCGAACATTCATTAAACTACCCGCTCAGGAAGCTGAAGCACTTATGAATAAATTACGCGGAAAATCAATTAATGGTAAAAAAACACGCGTAACAGTGGCTCCGGCATCTGATGACGATTGGTCATCGTCAGGTCGGCCAGGCAATCGCCGCGGCGGCAGATCAAGAAATGACCGCGATGGCGGCCGTGAACGTTCATTTGGCAGACGCAACCGCTACTAGTCGAATTGTAAAATTAGTTACACATCCTGAGTAAAAAATCGAAGATTTTTGTATCGAAGGATATTCAGAATATGGTTCGATACGGCCCTTCGGGCCACTCACCATGTGTTAAAAATTAATGTATTAAGCAATTCGTATTTCACAATGCGACTACTAATTTAATTTATTAAATATTGATTCCCCTTCTCATTACGCCCTATCCTAGGTAAAAAAGGTACCAAAGGGGAGTGCGTACATGAAATATAGTATTTTAGGGGTCTGTCAGCTTTTTATTATTTATTCCATGGCGATGGAATTGCCTGCAGATAAACTTGTTTCCGAATGGCGAACAATGGAAATTGGTAGCTATAGCGGCACCCCTTTAATTCGTTATTATTCTCGAAATAAAAAGGATCGCGAACAAATCAACCTCATTACCTACAACTCATCGCAAGTAACACTTGATCTTTCAAATAAGGGGATCTACAATCTCGCTAAACTTGAAGTTCTTATAAACAGAATAAATCCGTTTGATGTACTAGGCTTGGATCTTGCGGATAATCATATTAGCTCTTTTTGCATCGAAGAATTGCGCAAAGTTTTTCCAAATTTAATCACGTTAGATTTACGCAATAATGAAATAAACAAATTGAATGCTCACAATCTTGCGGGCATTCCCATTAATTTTGGGCTCCTTTTATCAAACAATAAAATCACTACTCTCGATGAAGACATTCTCAAAATATTCTGCCCGATGATTTCCAATGAAAAAATTTTAGTAACCACCTCAACCTTACCACTTTGTAAAACATATGAAACTAATGTTAATACTTGGGAAAGATATCAAAAAAATTGCGGTGCAATGGATTTAACAAAAAATCCCATTAATCCAGAAACAATAAAAAAAATAAAATTATGGCTGGAAAGTTGTCAGAAATTATCTTGGCACGAAAAAATACTCAAGAAGGCAGTCTCTTTGGTTAAAGAGGAACCAAAAAAAAATGGTTTTGAAATAATTTTTGATGAAAAGTAGCGAAATGGACCCCATGGATTGACATGGGATTTTATTTTCCGTTACCATTTGGGGAATTTGTGAGAAGTATGCGAATTCCAAAAAGGAGTATTAATGAAGAACACCTTAAATTATCATATGATGGTTCGCGCATTGCGTTCTTTCTTTCTAGAAAAAAAAGGTTTTATAGAAGTGCCGGCACAATCTCGGCTTTCCATCTTAGCTGCCTGCGAGCAACCTGAAACCATAACACAATTTGCTCTCAACAATGTTCTTTATCCGTTACCCCAGACTGGGCAAATGTGGTTAGAATATGAACTCTTAAATAATCCAGAATGGCCAGGCGTTTTTTGTGTCACTACCAGCTATCGAGATGAACCAAATCCAATCGAAGGGCGCCATTGGCGAATTTTTCCGATATTTGAATTTGAAGCAAAAGGAAACTTTGAGACTCTCAAGCAACTGGAAGAAGAATTGCTGTTCTTTTTGGGGTTTGAAATGCCGATTGCAATCGACTATGAACAAACGCGCAAGAAATATGAAACGCAAACTATCGAGCATGAACATGAAAATGCCTTATACCAAGAACTTGGCTCATGCATCAGTTTGGAAAAGTTTCCCGCGAGCACTCAACCATTCTGGAATATGAAATATGCAGGCAACGGTTTATATAATAAAATTGATATATTGTTGCACGGCATGGAAACTATTGAATCATCAGAACGTGAAACAGATAAACAAAAAATGAAAGAACAATTTTTCTCTATTTCGCAAGGCAAATATGCCCAATTGCTTTTTAACAGATTCTCTAAAGAACGCGTTTTAAAAGAACTTGATGAATATTTATCGTTTGATATGTTTGAACGGTTTGGCGCAGGAATAGGATTAAATCGTCTTGAACGGGCGATGGTACTTTCTGGGCTGTTAACACAAGATATGCCAAATGCCTTACCATCGCATACATTTGCACCACAATTACAGGTATAAAAAAGAACCAAATGGCACATTACAAAAAATCTGTTTTTATCTTTCGCAGAGATTTAAGGCTTACCGATAATACTGGTCTTTTACACGCATTGGAGCAAAGCAGGGAAGTGATTCCCTGCTTTATCTTCGACCCACGGCAAGTTGGAAATAAAAATACCTATCGAAGTCTCAATGCGATTCAATTCATGCTTAAAAGCCTGGAAGAGCTTGACAAGGCACTCAGGAAGAAAAAGTCTCGTCTTTATTTTTTTTATGGAGAAGCAGAAAAAATTATTGAAAAACTCATTATTGATGAAAGAATTAATGCGATCTGGATTAATCGAGATTACACTCCATTTAGTATTGAGCGTGATGAACAAATAAAAAAAATATGCCATCATTACAATTGCAAATTTGAAAGTACCGGCGATTTATTACTCAATGAACCGGAACAAATCAAGAGTGCAAACGGCACCCCGTACTCAATATTTACCCCTTTTTATAAAAGATCGGTACGTGAACCGGTTAAAAAACCGGTTACTAATGTCTCAGGAAATTTTTATCGGGAGAAAATAAAAGGCTCCCACACGCAAGATATTTTCAACAAAATAGATTCGGCTCAGAATAACAAAATTTGGCTACTGGGCGGGAGGCCAGAAGCATTACACTTGCTCCACGAAACAAAAAAACTAAAAAATTACGCAAAAACCCATGACTTTCCTGCACAACATACTTCCTGGCTTTCTGCCCATTTAAAATTTGGCACCATTTCCATTCGTGAAGCATATCATACGATCAGCGATCATCTTGGCAGTAACCATCCGTTATTGCGCCAACTCTATTGGCGCGATTTTTTCACACATCTAGCCTATAATTCACCGTTTGTTTTTGGCCATGCTTTTCATGAAAAATATGATAAATTACCCTGGAAAAACAATGCGCACGATTTTAAAGCATGGTGCCAAGGAAAAACGGGTTTTCCCATCGTTGATGCGGGCATGAGGCAATTAAATACAACCGGCTGGATGCATAATCGAGTTCGCATGATCGTTGCGTCATTTCTTGTAAAAGATTTGCACATTGACTGGCGATGGGGCGAAAAGTATTTTGCGCAGCAATTAATTGACTACGATCCGTGTGTTAATAATGGGAATTGGCAATGGAGCGCTTCCACGGGCGCGGACGCACAACCCTATTTTCGTATTTTTAATCCATGGCTTCAACAAAAGAAATTTGATCCCGAATGTATTTACATTAAAGAGTGGGTGGCTGAATTAAAAAAATATGATCCATCTTCGATACATACATGGTATGCTCAAAAATACCCAATAAAAAATTATCCAAAACCAATGGTTGATCATGCGGTAGAAAGCATGAAAGCGAAAACTATGTATAAAACAATTAAGGAGTAAGACAGTGATTTGGCGTGATAAATTAATACTATCCTCTGCAATTGCACTTGCAATAGGATGTGCAAGCGGATATCTTTTTTCCTCAAAATTTTGCCGAGCAACCATCATCAACCGGACAGAAAAAACTCTCGCATTAAATCAAACATTGCGAAAGGTTCTTTCTGAGCATGCATTTTGGATCCGGAATTATTTACATGCCGCTTTTTTTAATTCACCCGATCAACAGGCAATTGAAGCCCGCCTAGAAAAAAATCAAGAGGATTTGGTTTCTGTCTTAGCCGCCTATTATGGTCAAGTTCCCAAAAGCAAGTTAAGCCTTTATTTAAAAGAAAATATTATTTTAATTACTAGGGCAGTTGCTTTAGCAAAAAATAACAAGCCGCTAACTGAAATAAATAACCAATGGCGTAAAAATGCGGAACTTATTGCAACGCTTATATCGGGTCTTAATACGGCATGGTCGTTTAGTTTCATAAAAACAAAACTCACCGATCAGTTTCTTCTTATTATGCAAGAAATAGAAGCAATGCAAGCAAATAATTGGAAAAGGGCATTAGAAATTTTTGATAAAAATTTAGATTACACACTGCAATTTGCAGACGAATTGGATAACGGAATATTACAACAATTTCCAAACAAATTTTGAACACCTGAAGTAATTACGATTGACAAAAAACAGGAAAAAGATTATTGTATAAGGAACTTTTTTACTTGAAAGGCACCTTATGAATTCATACAAATATTTATTTTTTCTGTTGCTTGGATTTTTTCAGCATTCATTTTCATGCTCTCCTCCAAAAGTAAAGAATTCGCCGCTCCCGGCGTATGGCTATGTTCAAAAAGACTATGCGACAGAATTTCCGGGAGTTTGTTATAACCCATATTCTTATAGAGAGCAAGAAGAGCAAAAAGTTTCAATAGCTGCCGGCGACTCTGAGCCAGCCGTTGAAAAAGAGCCAACGCCGCCGCAATCTGCTCGATCAAGCGTTAGAGGAATTTCTAAAATAGAGATCACCATTACAACTTCGAGCGGTAATGCTACAAGAGAGGTGCTCAAACAATTGATACCATTGTTCCCTGTCGATGAATAAATTTCTCATCAGCTAATTGATCGATAATTTTTTTAACACGAACATAATCTTTACCGATTATGTTCGTGAGTTTTTTTTCATCGATTGCCGCGTCTGTTGCCGTTAATATTTTTATGATCATACCGCGTATTTGTCTGTCTGATCCCTCAAACTTTGATTGCTGATGATGGTGAAGGCTTTTACGGCTAGGATTTTTGAATCTTTTTTTAAGCATTACTCCATAATCCATCAGCGCATAATACCATTCACGGGGATTCTCTTGATCAACGGTTTGTAGAACCAACGGCAGTATTTCATTATCATGCACATTGTCTCGAGACGGGAAGAAAAAATAAATAAAAACTGTTCGAATATTTGTTTCTATGAAAACTGTTGGCTCATTAAAGGCAAACGCCCGAATTGATGCAGCGGTTGCTTTACCAATCCCCGGTAAACTTTCTAGAATTTCACTATTGTTGGGTAAAATTCCATCATATTCTGAGGCTATTATCTGAGCCGCTTTATGCAAAAAAAGGCCACGCCTGTTGTAGCCAAGTCCTTGCCATTGAGCCAGAACATCTTTGAGTGAAGCCTGTGCAAGTGTTGTAAAATCAGGGAACACCGTGATCCATTGGATATATTTTTGCGTAACACGTTGTGTTTGAGTTTGTTGCAGCATAACCTCAGAAACAAAAATCTTATACGGATCATCCGCATGCCGCCAGTCAAAAATACGGCCCTGCGTGGCATAGTGATGCCAAATTGTTTTCTTAAATTCGTTGATACAGGTAATCATTGTTTTGTAGTGTTAATGTATAGAGATAATAAGTAAGGCAGCCTATCTATGACTCTAGGATATATTATTATGCAAATAAATTAACCTCGCAGCAAGCAGCGAGGTATTTGCCACTCCACTCAATGCTAAAGAACAGGAACAACTAAAAAAATCGGTTAAAATACTTGCCAAAACGATAAAACAGGTAATACAACTATAACCTTTACTCGCTTTTTTTGCTTTCTTTTGGCTCTAATCTTCCAACCTTGAGCGTAAACATTGCCTCATTGCGCAATACTTTTTTAACCGCTTCTTTTACTTGATCAAGAGTAACGGCAGCTAAGGTTTGTGCTCGGGTATCAAAATAATTGACCGGGAAACCCATTCTATCAATGGCTAAAAACATTGACGCAGTACCAAGATTTGTTGCAAAATTATTCACCATAGAACTATTAAGAGCACGTTTTGCTTCTAAAAGTTCTTCGGGAGTAATTTCATCAACGGATTTGGTGATAACTTCTTTAATAGCTTTTTCTGCTTCCGCCAAACGATCAAGAGAAACGATAGTTTTCACGATCACCATGCCCGGCTGCTCATTGGCACCGGAAATTAAGGTGCCGCCGATGGTGTAGAAAAGGCCTGATTGCTCGCGCAACTGGAATAATTTTGAATGCATTGATCCGAGTGTGCCACCGCCAAAAATCTGATCGAATAACAATAACTTATCAAAATCAGGATTTTTACGTTCCACCGATAAACCCGCAAAACAAAGGACCGCTTGATCACGATTGATAGGGTGAATTTTTTCGCAGGCTTTGATCGGGCTCAATGCCGGGAAATCTATATCTTCTACCTTTGGCCCTTTCCAGACACCAATAGTTTTTTCTAACATTTTATCGAGTGGATAAGACCCTAGATCTCCAACAATAGCCAATCGGGCATCGGCGGGACTAAAATATTTCTTATGAAACTCAATCAGATCTTTTTTGGTGATTTTTTTAATAGATTCTTCCGTTCCAAGGATATTTTTGCTGTAAGGATGGCCTTTGTAAATTTCCTGCGAAACTAAAAGACCCGCAATTTGCTGTGGATTGTCCCAAAAGCTTTTAATCTTTGCAAGAATCTGCTCACGAACTTTTTCAATCTCTTGGTCATCAAAACGGGGATGCTCAACAATTTCCAAAAGAAGCTCAAGTCCTTTCTCAAAATCAGTTGCAAGCATACTTAAGGTGATCATCCCTGGAACAACTTGTAAATCCATGCCACGAGATTCAAGCTCATCGGCCAACTGGCCGGCAGTATATTTTTTTGTTCCTTCAGAAAGCATTTGTGCGACAAAGTTATAAAGTCCCGGGAGAGATTGGCTATCATAAAATGAACGAGCCTTCAGTTCCATGACTAGATCAATTTTGGGAATACTCGAGTTATCATAATAAAGAACCTTTAGCCCATTTTTCAAAGCTAGGGTCTTATATTTAGGAAAATCAAATTTGGTGGCTTCTTTAATTTTTAATGTTTTAGCATAATGGGGTGGTTCAATTGGGGTTGTTCTTGCCCGTTTTGCAAGAAACTTTGTGTCATACTCGTCAGAAGCTTTTTGCAATGCTTGCCATTCTTTTTTGTCTTGCTCCGAAAGTGGTAACAATGTTCCCTTGTGCATAACCGAATTTTTAAAGTAAGCAGCAAGAAGCTTTTTGATTTCAACTTCAGCTTCTTTTTTTGGCTTATCCATGAAATGGAATGCAAAATTTTCATCGCCGGTAGCCAAATAGGCTTTGCCAATTTCACGCGCCTGTGTTTCAATGTTTTCCAAGAGTCCGTAATAGTTCATGCGAGCTTGATTGAGCGCTCGCACGTATTCTAAATCGGTAAGGCCATTTTCTATAATTGAATCGATCTCTTCTTGGATCAAATCATAAATTTTGGGCAAGTCATCACTATTTTTTGGCTCAAAGCTGATCAAAAATACACCTGCTTCAAAAAGTAAAAATGGTTGCGCTGCAAAAGATGTTACCAACTGCTCTTCATTAACAAGCTTTTTATATAATCGCGATCCCTTACCAAGGCCAAGTATATAGGCAATCACATCCATGAGATGCTCATTTTTAGTTTGTGCACCCGGAACCACAAATGCGGCAACGGCCAACGGTTTTTGCACATCACGATACAAAGTTACTTGGTGGGAAATTATATCTTTATTAAAATAAAACTGATCTTTTTTATACTGTTTATTGGCAGGAATTTTCTCAAAATATTTTTTTGCCAGATCAAATGCTTCTTTTACTTCTACGTCTCCTACAATAACCAGAGTGGCATTGTTGGGCCAGTAATGTTTTTTATAAAACTCTCGTAACCTATTGGCATGGACATCAAATAAATCCTGCTTAAACCCAATTATCGGATAATGGTATGGATGGTCAGGAAAAATTGCTGCCATCAGATCCATAATTAAGCTTTGAGAATAGTTATCTTTATACATTTTTAATTCTTGAATCACCGCTTTCATCTCAGAATTAAGATGGTCATCTTTAAAGCCAACATTTTGCATACAGTCAGCTAAAATTGGCAACCCTTCATGCCAATTTTGCACCGGCAAATTAAATAAATAGCCGGTATAATCCCAGGAAGTGAACGCATTGGTTGATCCGGAAAGCATATGCGTGATGACACTAATATCTGATTCTGAAAGGTATGGTAGCTTGTCAGGCTTAGAAACTGTCCCTTTGAAGATCATGTGCTCAATCAAATGCGCGTCCCCCTTTTCGCCTGTTTTTTCATCTTTGGAACCAACGTTATACCATATTTGCATAGAAACTTTGGGCAACGTATGAACCACGCGGACCAAAACGGTCATACCATTACTCAAGATTAATTTTTGTACAAAGGGATTATTTTCTTTTTGGTCGTGTAGCATTTCTTTTTCCTGATCAAAATCATCCAAGATAGGCTCTGTGCATTCTTCTGCAAGAAGCGTATGTGTTATAAAACAAACAAACAAAGTAATACAAAGATATATTTGCTTTTTTTCCATTAGTTTCCTTTTTCTTTACTTGCAAAAGTGTACCATTTTTTCAATCCTTTGCTCAATAACTCTCTCATTTTGTATATTGAAGAAAATATGGTAGTAAAAAAGGAGGTAAGAATGGCTCAAGGGTTATATCTCACTATTTTCACCATGCTTATCATGGCAGGGCAAATAAATGGGATGAATGATAAAGTAAAGAAACCTAAAAAAACTCCCCCATCACCGCCCGGCTGCATCCGCCAAAATTCAGACGAACTACAAAAGGTAATTCTTGAAATTGCCGTACAACAAGGAAACACTGAATTAGCTAAAACATTACAAAAGATTACCGCTCAGCTGGGTGATAAAAGCTAAAGCGGTGACATTTTTTAATAGCAGCTATTGAGGTCTGTTTAGCGCCAGACAGAAAGAATAACTGCTGATAAAATGACGCCTATTACTTGGTAGCCAGCATCGATCAAAAAAAGCTTTATTGATCGGCTTTCCCATATAAAAACGCCCGCAATTGCTGTTGCTGAAAAACCAAGCGCAATGATAAGACCAAGCATTAAGCCAGATTCCAGAGTTGTTGAACCGGACATATGGACCAAGCAGGCCATAGCAAAGGCAATAATGGTATCTTTTAAGAAGGTGAGACCCATATTGGTCAGAAGTTTATCTTTTGAGGGCTCCTTAATGGTAACATTATGGCGACTCAATTCGTGCACCCAAGTTTTTGCGAATAAAACAGAAAACCAGATTGCCCCCAAGAAGAAAAAGATGATAGCCGAAACGGCTACTGCCAGGTAATTAATGTGCGGTAAAACAGTGAAATCCATTGAAAATCCTTTAAAAAACAATGTTATGCATACTATCAGTATAACTAAAATTCATTTTTACAAAAGTCTCAAAAAGCCCGATTAGACTCTACCAATTCTGATTTTGACCAGCTTTTTAATATCAAGGATTTCTTTAACTGCTTTTTGTACTGCTTCCACTGATATTTTCTGCAAAGCGGTAATACGCGTATCAAAATAATCTGCGGGAAGTTTATATTGATCTAAAAAAAGAAAGCATTGCGCGGTGCCATAGGATGATTCGAAATTATCAACAAGGGAATTAATAATTGCATTTTTAGCATGCTCAAGATCATTTTCATTCATCTTTTGTGGTGCCTCTTGTATTGCTTTTTCAATTAACACTTCTGCTTCATGCAAGCAATCATTAGAAACAATCGTCCTGATAAAAATCATACCCGGCTGCTGGTCAGCGTTAACCGTTAATGATCCCCCGATGGTATAAAAAAGCCCTGTTTGTTCGCGCAATTGAAAAAGCTGTGAGCTCATGGATCCCAAAACCCCACCGCTAAAAATCTGCTCAAAAAGTAATAAGGCGCTATAATTGGGATTTGTTTTTTCTAATGAAATCCCGGTATAACATAAAACTGTTTGATCTCGCTGAATTTGATGGGTAAGAGTTTTTTGAATCACGGGGGTAAGTGCCGGGAAAGTTATCGGCTCAAGAGGAGAGTTTTGCCAGACGCCCAAAGATTCCGTAATTGTTTGAAGAATATCAACGCCTTCAAGATCACCAACAACGCCAAGGCGCATGGCATTTGGGGCTAAATACTTTTTGTATGAGGTCTTTAAATCAGCCTCTGTTATTTTTTTAATAGTTTCTAAATCTCCCAACGGATTTTTGTGGTATGGATGCCCTTTATAAACTGCATTTCTGGCAATTTGGCCGACAAACTCCAATGGCTCATCCCATAATTGTTCAATATCAGCAACTATTAATTGCCTAACTTTTTCAACATTTTTTTTATTAAATAATGCTTTGGTGAGCATCTGATTGAGCAAATCAAGACCGGTTGCAAACTCATCTTTTAGCATGGTGAAACTAATTATGCCCGGCTGCACATCAATGCCGATGCCATGTGATTCAGCAAAATCAGCAAATTCTTCCTCAGTATATTTCTGAGTGCCTTCCAAAAGCATTTGAAACATAAAATTAATGAGCCCTTGCTTATCCTCGGGATCAAAATAGGAGCGCACTGAAGAATCAACTATCATGCTAATTTTTTTTGAGCCTGGCATAGAGTGAGAAAGTATAACAAGGCCATTCTTTAGTATATCTTTTTTTGCATGCGGATAATTAAAAGCAGCATACTCTTTTATCGTAACCTCTTGCACATAGGAGCCACATTCAACTACTGATTCGCGGATTTTGCGTGATAAAATTTTTTGGTCCTCAAGATCTGATTGTTCTTGCAATGAGAGCCAATATGTCTGCTGCTCATCAGTGGAAAACGGCAAAATCATCCCGGTATATTTAGCGCCGGCCAAGAGATTTTCTTTAAAAAAGTCATGAACCGCACTTGCAATGTTTTCTTGCTGCCGCATTGGCGTAAACAGTTCTTTTTCATCACCGGTGGCCAAATAAAGCTTCCCAATCTCATGCGCAATTTTCTGATTATTTTCAAAAATCCCCAAATACTCCAATTCCGCCTGCTTTTGCGCGCGCAGAATTTCATGAGCCTCTGGCCCATCTTTTTTTATTTTTTCTATTTCTTCGCTAACAATTTTTTCTATCGATGCAATTGCTTGCTCATCAATCGGATCAATATGCACAAAAAAGACGCTTTGATCAAATAGATCGTAAATATCAACCTGTAAATCGGTTGCCAACTCCTGCTCATTGATCAATTTTTGATATAATCGTGATCCGCGACCTTCTCCCAACACCCAGCTGGCAATCTCTGAAACAAAATTTTTGCGTTCTTTGAGTCCCGGAGCGGTCCATGCAAACATAAGCACCGGCTGTTGCACATCGCGGCCCATTATAATCGTTTGATTTTTAATATCTTTATGGTGATGAAAATGTTGCTTTTTATAGCTCCAATCAGGCTGAATCGCGCCAAATGCATGTTGCACATTTTTTATTGCGTCATCGATTTGCACATCCCCGGCTATCACCAATGTTGCATTGTTAGGAATATAATGGCGATGGTAAAAATCAAGCAACCCCTGCCGCGTAATGCTCCATAAATCTTGTTTAAAACCGATAATAGGGAAGTGGTACGGATGCCCTTTGAACATGGCACCGATCATTTCTTCACACAAACTGGTGGCATAATCATCTTTATACATTTTAAGTTCTTGGATAACCGCCTTTAATTCAGTATTTAAAAGATCTTCTTTAAATGTGCATTTATTCATGCAATTCGCCAAAAGCGGTAACGCCGTGCGCCAATTTTGTTTGGGGAAATCAAAAATATACGCCGTATAATCATAAGAAGTAAACGCGTTGCAACTACCCGAAAGTTTATGCGTAATCAGATTTATATCCGATTCAGAAAGTAGATCGGTTCCTTTAAAAATCATATGTTCAAGCAAATGGGCAAGCCCGCGCTCGCCATCTTTTTCGTCTTTTGAGCCCACATTATACCACAATTGCACAGCTACTTTGGGGATGGTGGCATTGGGATAAATAAGAACGGTAAGGCCATTATCCAGTATAAATTTAGAAATTGTTTGATGCATAAAATTCCATATTTATAAACTTTTCTTTATAATTATGCCTCAGCGGCTCTTTTTTGACAAACCCAGGAAAACCTATGAAAAAATTTTTATTTCTTATCTGCATAGCGCCATATTCTTGAAAGAAAGTCCAACATGTCCATATTGCCGGCAATCTTTACACCAAACACCATAAAATCTTTTATCACACGCATTTTTATTGCGCCAAATCTCCATATCCTATTTTTTGTTACCGTCTTGGTAATGGCCGGCATAACGGCTCAATTTCTCACGGTGCCATTATACCTTCAAGCATTCATGGGTATTGCAATGTCCATTCTCATGGTAATTATCAACAAAGTTTGGCGCCTACACAATTATTATTACGCTGTTTTGCCGCTCAGTTTTGCACTCGGGGCACTGCTTTGCTATAAACAACAAGAAGTGCAAAAAAAGTTTACTCAGGAAGTAACCCGGCACATCATAACCGTTCATGCAACGGTATGCAACATCGAGCCGATTCAAAATAATCCGCGGTTTAGAGGCCGCATTACTATTGATGCGCATCTTATAAAAAAGGATGACGGCACTATAATGCAACAAAATCGAAATCTTTCACTATATGTAACCAGAATTCCTACCGAACTATTGGTTGGCGATGTTATTGAGATTACCGATTTAATATGCAAGGAAATAAAAAACCCTTCATTTGGCACCTATTTGGCCAAGGAAAAAATATCGGCAACTCTTTTTCTAGATAATTTTACTTATACCCTTTTAAAGAGACCCACATTTTCTGTTGCACGGTCACTTTTTTACATGCGCAACACGATTTTTAATTCATTGCGCAACAAAATAAACAAAGCAACATTCACATTATTTTCCTCAATATTTTTGGGAAATCGCACCGGGGTAAAAAATCAGATAGAAAAAACCAAAGAATCATTTAAAATTTGGGGACTCAGTCACCACTTGGCCCGTTCGGGGCTGCATCTGGTAATTTTTGCCATGCTTTGGCATTTTATTCTGAATATTTTACCAATTGCATTCTTGGCGCGTCAGTTTTTATTTATTTTGTTCGTGTTGCTTTATGCTCTTCTTTCATGGTCAAGCATTTCTTTTGAACGGGCACTCCTCATGCTCATTTTTTATAAGCTCACGCTTTTTATCAAAACTCCGTTGCACTACATTCACTTAATAACTTTAGTTACTCTTCTGGTGCTCTTGCTAAATCCATTACAACTTTTTTTTCTTGATTTTCAATTAAGCTTTGGCTTGACGTTTGCCCTTGCGTGGTTTAGCGCCATAGAGTCCCGTAAAAACCGACACACCGGCGCAAATATATTGTAAACTACGTATCAAATTGAATACCTTTAGTGAGTAAAGGGACAACTACCATTATAGGGGAGTAGGATATGGTACCTGTTTCAAGCTCATTGTTATCAAAAAAAATTTTTATCGCACTCTTGTTTTTTACCATTTCTGTCGGGGCTCGAGAAAAAAAGCCCTGGACATTTATTGTTTACACTGCTGCGGACAACAGCTTGCGTGATTTTGCATCCAGGAACATTAAACAAATGTCATCGATCGGGTCAAATAACAACGTTAACATTTTGGTACATCTCGATATCCGGCTCATAGGCAGCAAGAAAATGACACGCCGATATTATGTTGAAAAAAATAATCCGGTGCAATTAGAAATGCATGAAAAAACTCCGATGAATAGCGGTGATGCACAAACACTTATTTCTGCTTGCCAATGGGCCATCGAAGAATACCCTGCCGACCATTATATGCTCGTTCTATGGGACCACGGCACCGGCATTATCGATCCGTATGGCCGCAGACACATTGATACTAGAACACTCTTTGTGTATAACCCAGAGGCCAATGCTTATGAACTTGATAGAAGTATTGGATTTTTGGAACTCATCGAATTAATTAATGATCCTAGGGGAATCTGCTGGGATGACAGTAATGGAGAGTATTTGACGAATCAGAAGTTTGAATTTGCATTAAATGAAATTGTAACAAACATTTTACATGGCAAAAAATTTGAGATCATTGCTTTTGATGCATGTCTTATGTCGATGATAGAAATCGCAAATATCACCAAGAATTATGCAAATATCCAAATCGGTTCTGTTGAAGTTGAGCCAGGTCCTGGTTATCGCTATGATGAAGTATTGTCTCCGTTTTTACACGGTTCGCCAGATCCCCGTGCCTTTGCAAGCCATGTTGTTGATTCATTTGCAAAAGCATACAAACCCGTGGGCAACCATCCGGGTTTTGTGGATTACACGCAATCTGCGCTAGACTTAAATCTTATCGGCCTATTGGAACAAAACGTCGATCAGCTAGGCCAACTTTTTGCCAGCGCCTTACAATCGCCGGATTCTTCACAGTTTAAAAATCTCATTAGTGTAAGCCGCAACAAAAAAAATTGTACTCATTTTAACGAGCCAAGCTATATTGATTTGCATCACTTCTATGCCAATATTCTTCGCAACCTAACGCCACTAGAAAATAATGTTCTTGGAAAACAAGTAAAACAGGTTGTACAGGACGGCATACAATTAATTAATAAGGTGGTAATACACACAGTATCTGGCACCAATCTGCCCAACACAAAAGGAATTTCAATTTACTTCCCCGAAAGGAAAATACATCCATCCTACAAAAAGACAACCTTTGCAAAAAATGCTTGGGTTAAATTTTTAACTGACTATTTATTAAGCTGACAAGAAATTTATACTAAGGGGCATACTATCTTCCAAAGGAGATCATGGACATAAAAATATATAAACAAGGCTTACTTGATAAATTGTATGCCCCCTATAGAAACTGCACGCAATGCCCGCTAGGCAAGCTTGGCAGAACCAACGTTGTATTTGGCGAAGGAAACCCCGATGCGCGCATTATGTTTATAGGGGAAGGGCCCGGACAAGATGAGGACAGGCTTGGTCGTCCTTTTGTAGGACGATCGGGAAAACTACTTGATAAAGTGTTAGAGCTTGCCGCGATTAAACGAACAGATGTCTTTATCACTAATGTTGTTAAATGTAGACCGCCAAACAATAGAAAACCGTTGGAAAACGAAGTATCGATATGCACATCACTATTTCTATTTAATCAAATTAAAATCGTACGCCCCAACATACTATGCACGCTGGGAGCATCGGCATTACAGGGCCTCCTTAATAATTATGAGATTAAAATTAGTCAGATGCGAGGCAAGCCGATAGTTGCAAAGAATATTCCAGGCCCGGTTATTATGCCCACTTATCATCCGGCCTACATCTTAAGAAACCCAAAAGAACTTAAAAACATGTTTGAAGACATAAAAAAAGCCTCAGAAATTGCAATTCAATTGCAGAACAAGTAACTTTTTAGCATTTGTGCAACAAAATGCAGGATTTTTGCAAAAAGCAACATTCTAGTCTTGTGAGCAAGTTTTTATCCCGAAAGACCATTGGCAGAATTTTTTCATACATTAGAAATCATTTATTTATGAACACTTTTAACTATTTAAATACTATAAGAAACAACAAAACTTACCATCTCATTTCATACAGAATAAAATAGCTAAATATTTGAAAACAAAAAATCTATTTTAGAGTCTTAAAAAACTTCTTCTTATTGATTAAATTAGGATGCACTCGTCTCTTCACAAAGGCAAAACCAAGCATATGCAACCATAACCGGCCCATTGCACAATTTGCATATTTGAAATTAACATTTAAACTGTAGGCTTCAACATTACTGTTATGCTGGTGGATAACTTGGTGGATAAGTGGTGGATAAGTGGTGGATAACTTTTTGTGAGTATCTGAATACGAAGATCCTTGGAGGCTTTCTCGCCCTAGAACACTCTTTAAGTTGCTTTAGTTCGGCCTAAAAGAAGGGGGGGCAAAAGTTATCCACAAGTTATCCACCACTTATCCACCAAGTTATCCACCACTCGTCGAACATGCTATTTTGCTTTCTGATCAATGTATTGCGCGTTAACTGGCCAAGTTATCCACCAAAAAACAGCTCGCCTATTATTATTATAGTTAATATATATTTATATAAATAATAATAAGCAAACCGGGTAGCCCTGCCTGTCTTACAAAACATATGTACGAAACTTGCGCAAAAAAATAGTTTGTACTAAACTAATTCAAAGTATCAAAAACAATTTCTCTATTTTTCTAAAAATAGTTCATCACGCATAACTCTATAGAAGGCAATTAACGGTGAAACTCACTGAAGTGATCGACGAGCTTGTTGAAGAACGTGGTCTAGATAGAAGTATTTTAAGTGGCATAGTATGCGAAGGCATGCTTGCAGCATATCAAAAAAAATATCCAGATTTAGCGCTCAACGTTAATTTCGATAAAAAAACCAATGAAATGGTTGTTCTCATTGAAAAAGAAGTGGTTTCCTCAGTTGAAGATGAAGATCGAGAGATAACCCTTCGCAAAGCTCGCGTGTTCAACGAAAAAGTTGAGCTTGGTGACAAGACCTTTGTTCCCTTTGATGGTTCTATAGGTAGAATTGAGATATTGCGTGCAAAACAAGTAATTGCCAACAGCATTCGCAAAATAGAAGCCTCGGCTGTTTACGAAGAGTTTAAAGACAAAGAAGGCACCATAATTCACGGTACGGTGCATAAAAATGAGCGTGGCGGCGCTGTTATAAAAATTGGTGACACGCTGGCTTTCCTCCCTAAATCTCTTATGATTCCTGGGGAGAAATGTGCTGCCGGATACACCATTCGAGCCCTTTTAAAAGAGGTTTTACCGGAGCCTCGTAATGACAATCAACTTATCTTGGATCGCGCTTCAGAACTATTCTTGCAACGTCTTTTTGAATTAGAGATTCCCGAGGTTTTTGAAAAATTAGTCGAAATAAAAAAAATAGTGCGTACACCAGGATATAAATCCAAGGTGGCCGTAATTTCAAATGACAAAAATATTGACCCGGTTGGTACCTGCGTGGGTATTGGCGGCGCGCGTATAAAGCCGGTGCTTAAAGAGCTAGGCGGCGAAAAAATCGATATTATAGTTTGGAGCGATTCCCCGGAAATATTAGTTAGAGATTCTCTTAAGCCGGCTCAAATTAATCGAGTAGAGATTATTGATCAGCATAATTGTAACGTGTGGCTCAATGATGACCAGCGTTCGCTGGCAATCGGCAAAATGGGACAAAATATTTCATTAGCTTCCCGTTTGAGTGGATATGATATTCACTTGGTTAAAAGCGAGCCAAGCCAACAGGATTCAGCAGCTGAGATAGCTATTGACATAGAAGAATATGATTGACGATTTTAATAGAAAGTGTCATGAAGGCCAATGCGTGTATATGAGTTTGCAAAAAAGCATGAAGTTTCATCGAAAACATTAATTTCTCTATTGGCTGAGCAAGGATTCGTTGTTTCTAGCCACATGGCCGTGCTCCCTGACCAAGCATTAGAATTTCTCAATAAAAAGTTTAAAGAAAAATCTAACGTATCAGTCCAAGAAGAAAGAAATAATTTGGAAGCCAAACAAGGTATATCACACACCCCTCCCGTCAAAGAGTCAATTCCCCTTGAAACCAAGCCTGTACGAGTAGCGGCTACTCAACTAACTGGAAAAAAAGAGCAGTATCTTGAGCAAGCACCTAAGGGCGTTCCGGAGAAAAAAAATCAGCTCACTTTGCAGCCATATATACTCTCGGATTTAGCTGAGTTGTTGTCAAAGACAACGAGCGATTTGATTTTAGTCTTATTAAAATGGGGCATTCTTTCAAGTAAAAATCAACAACTTTCTGAAGAGCTTGTTGAAAGAATTGCTGTTCATTATGAAATCCCTACAATAAAGAAAATTGAAAAGCCCAAAGATGAGCAACGGGTTGTTTCTGCTGCGTCCGGCGGACAATTAAAAGAGCGATTGCCGGTTGTTGTTGTAATGGGACATGTGGATCATGGTAAAACAACGCTGCTCGATTTTATAAGAAAGTCTCGCGTGGCTGCCAAAGAAAAGGGCGGCATTACTCAACATCTTGGCGCTTATGAGGCTAAAACACCTCAAGGAGATCTCGTTTTTATTGATACTCCTGGGCATGAAGCCTTTCCAAAAATTCGTATACGCGGCACAAAGGTTGCCGATCTAGTTATCTTGGTTGTAGCTGCCGATGATGGTGTTATGCCACAGACGATAGAAGCACTTAAGCATGCGCAAGGCATGAATGTCCCTATTATCGTGGCAATAAATAAGATTGATAAAGTTGATAAAGCGCGCATTGATATTGTTAAAAGAGATCTGGCCACACAACATAATTTATTGCCTGAAGAATGGGGTGGGCAGACGGTCTATATGCCTATTTCGGCAAAGACTGGAGCGGGCATAGATAAATTGCTTGAAATGCTTGTGCTGCAATCGCAACTCATGGAATTAAAAACTGAAGCAGTTGGTCCGGCGCGAGGATTTATTCTTGAGTCAAAGTTAGAAAAAGGAAGAGGCGCTGTTGCAACAGTATTAACGCAACATGGTATTTTATCGGTCGGCGATTACTTTGTTGCAGGAAAAACAACGGGGAAAATTAGCTCCATGGTTGATTCTTTTGGCAGACGCGTTGACAATGTTGCGGCTTCTCATCCGGTTCAAGTTGCAGGCTTCAATGAGTTGCCTGAGGCGGGCGATTATTTTGAGATAGTTGATAAAGATACCTATTTAAAAACAAAAAATGTTTTTGCGGGCCAAAAGCATCCAACGCTGGCCCGTGCAATGAACGCAGAAAATGCGGTAACGCTTATTGTTAAAACCGATACCAATTCCTCAAAAGAGGCGCTTTTGGAATCAATCGGTAAATTGTCCAAAAAAAGCGAAAAGCCATTTATTATTTTACAATCGGGTATTGGTAATGTTACCGAGTCCGATGTAATGCTTGCTGCTGATACCAACTCGCGCATTATAACTTTGCATGTAAAGGCGGAGAGTAATGCCACAAATTTAGCACAGCGCAACGAAGTATCAATACATTCCTTTGATATCATTTATAAATTACTCGAGTTTTTACAAGATCTTCTAAAAAGCTTAGAGCCGGTAAAAACAGTAAAAGTAAAAACTGGTGAAGCCTTTGTTCGCAAAGTATTTGATATAAAAAACATCGGAGTGATTGCTGGCTGCTATGTAAAACAAGGCGTTCTTTCGCGAGATGGCCAAGTTGTAATCTGGCGTGGATCCAAAAAAATCGGCGAAGGTAAAATCTTGAGTCTGCAACGTGACAAAAATACCGTTAAAGAAGTTCATGCCGGTTTCGAGTGTGCCTTTACGGTTGAAGATTTTAAAGATTGGCAGATCGACGATCGGATTGAATGTTTTGTGGAACGAGCAGAACAACAACCCAAGAAATCTAATTAATTAGCACCTTTCTTCCTTTTATCCAATTCATCTAAATAACAGTCTATTATTAACAAAGAGCTTTTTTGCTGTCTAAAAATTTTTTGTTGCAATTTTGTTGTTTTTTGAAAAAATAATCACGAAAATCAAAAAAACACGGTAAAACAGCACTTTTGTTGTTGTTGCACAAAGAGCCTAAAGAGAATTTGTTGTTTTTTGTTGTTTTTGTATCAGAATTGATATCGCCTTTGATTGACATTTAGTTGCTCCTTCAACAAATAGGTCAAAGGACGTATGGTTAGATGCACTGCTTGTTGAGAAAGTAATAGATAATCAGCTTTAGGGATTACTACAATTTCTTCCTAGCTCAAAATAACTTTAAGGCTGTTATCTATTACTTTACTCACCTTTCTATACGATTCACTCAACCCCCAAAAGCTCTTTAGTCTTATCGGTCAGTAAAGATTTAATTGTTTCCATATTCATTTTGTCTTCAGTAAATGGTTCTTTGGTAACTTTTGGAGTTTCCAGGATTTTTGGGATATCAAAAAAGCGCTCATCATTAAATAATAGTTCAAATGGCGTAAGCCCTAACTGCCCCTTGCCGATATGTTCATGGCGATCTATATGGCTATCGAGGCCTTTTTTAGAATCATTTACATGAATTACCTTTAAATAATTAAGCCCTATTGTTTCATCAAATGATTTCCACATTTTTTCATACGTGGCAGAAGTTCTAAAATCATAACCAGCAACAAATGCATGGCAGGTGTCAAAACAGACGCCCAATCTTTTCTTGTGGCGAGAGTCATCAATAAGTGTTGCAATCTGTTCAAAAGAAGAGCAGAGAGACGAACCTTGTCCGGCCATTGTTTCTAAGGCGATCATTGTTTTTGCCGAAGAACTTTCCAGTACTTCTTCAAGGTTGTTGTGCAGTCGCCGCATACCATCTTGTATGGTTCCGTTACCGTAAGATCCGGGGTGCAGCACAAGAAATGGTATTGCTAATTCGTCGCAACGCGCAAGCTCATCTATGAGAGCTTTCACCGATTGTTGGACTATTTTTGGATCTACCGATGCAATATTGATGAGGTATGTTGCATGTGCTACAACCGGATAAATGCAAGAGTCGGCCGCCGTTTTTCTAAAGAGTGAAATTTGCTCATGGTCCAGTGACTTAGCGCGCCATTGGCGATTGCTTTTGGTAAAAATCTGTATCGTAGTGCAGCCAATTGATTCGCCCCGTTCTATTGATTCTTCTAGCCCACCGGCAATAGACATATGTGCGCCTAAGAGCAGGCGATGTTTTTTCAAGACCATTAATATTCCTTTTATAGCAATAATATTTGACAAAAAAGTTGGTTAAAGTACCCTATTTACTGTAGAAAACTCAGTTGTAATCACATAATCAATGTATCACAACCGCTAGTTTTTTCCCCCCGTAATAATTAATATCCCCCAACAAAAAAGCTTCCAGAAGAAGTTTTGCTTTTTACTGCAGTGGCAGTATTGGCAGGAGTTAGCATGATCTTTTCTAAAAAAATAATAATGCCCCTCATCGCCCTTTTTAGCTTGTTCTATTTATCCGAGGTGGATGCAAAAAGTTGTTTGCTGCATAAAAAAGATTGTGACATTGAAATTGATGTATGGGGATTTTTTAGACCGGAAGTATTTGCGGGAAAAAATTTTAATCTACTCAATAAAAGTATTCACCAAGATACGATTTTCTATTTCAGGCACACCAATGACTACTTTCTTGATTTAATCTATGGCAAAGAAACATATGGATGTCCGGCAGTAGAATTTAAGACCTCTGTACGTAATCGCGCAGTCTGGGGAAGCCCAAGCACTATTGCCTTAACCCTGCCAACTACGCCGCGCATTGCAAAGATCGATGCGGGTGAGCATAACCACGCATTCCCACGGCTTTTCTTTTGGATGAGAGAAGTGTGGCTTAAGTTATCGCTTTCTGAATTGCTTAAGATGGATCTTAGTTGTGATCACAGCTTTACCCTTGGAGCATTTTCTTTTGAACTGGGCCGCGGTATTGCGTTGGGTGCTGCGTATGCTATTGGTCAGGGGCCCCTTGGCTTTTATTCAGATGCCATGATCGATCAGTTTGCCTTTGGCTTTAAATATTCTGGCGGGTTCCTTAAAGATGTTCTGACATATGATATTTATGGCGCTTTGTTGCAAAGTAGAAGCAATTCATTTAGTGAAACAAATAGGCCGATTCTTGCTAATGAGATTGGACATCGCGATCACCCAGCACGTGGGTTTGGCAAAGATAACTACCTGATTGCCGGCCGCTTAAACTGGACCGTGTGCAATTCTGATGAATATGGCACCCTAGCATTTGAACCATATATGTTATATAACAATGATCCTGAGCAAAAAGTTGAGTTTCAGGCAGATGCTAAAAGCCAACTATGTACCCTTGGTTTTGCAGGAGAATATGTTAAGGGTCCTTTTGAATGTGGATTTGATGCAGCCTTTAACCGTGGCCATCAAACAGTCTTGCCATGGGATAGAAATCAGATCGTTCTTGAAAATTTTAATGGGATGATTGTTGGAGTAAATAATCACGTTAAAATTGAAAATGATAATGAGTTCCCTCAATATAATGGGCTAAAAGCGCCAAATGTTCCCGGCAGCAATGCGCAAAAAGCGATTGACGCGCAAAATGCCGATGGAAATTCCAATTTTAATGGGCAGCCGGTACCTGGCGCGCAACAGTTGCAAGGTCTTGGGTACGCGCAGGGGACGCTGGATCTAGTCAATGGAAAGTATAGGTTCCGCAACCGTAAAGTGAATGGTTATCAGGGCTGGATGTTTGTTGCGGATGCTTCCTATTGGGTATATAAAAATAATGTGCAAGTGGCGGTAACTGGGGGTTATGCTTCTGGAGATCAAGATCCCAATTATCATCACAATGATCATGAATTTAATGGATTCATTGGATTGCAAGAAGTCTATGCAGGTAAACGGGTGAAAAGTGTATTCTTATTAGGAACCGTTGGCAAGGTGCGCCGTCCGGGTACGCAGCCTGAGTTGCCCTATGCTGATAAAGATTACACCTCGGGGTATTCTGGATTTACCAACCTTGCATTCTTTGGTGCCGGCACCACGTGGAAGCCAAGTTTCTGCAGTAGTGAAAGTCGTGTGGTGATTAACCCGAACGTTTTTGCTTATTGGGCACCGCATCCGGGCCACAAATTTAACCCGTTCACTGGCAGAAATATTAAAGGTCTGCTTGCGGGCAAGTATATGGGAACCGAAGTAAACGCATTCTTAAGCTACTATCCGCTTGAAAGTGTAAAATGTTTTGTTATAGGCTCAGTATTTGTGCCGGGCCAATTTTTTACTGACCATCGTGGCAAGCCGTTTAATACTGATGAGAAGAAGGAGCTCGATGCATGGCGGGAAAAGAATCCGAATCCGGAAAAAGCTGACTTTGGCACTTTGCCAAATATCCGCGATGATATTGGATATACCATTAATATTGGCGTGGAATTTGCTTTCTAAAGATTAATAAGCCCCCGCAGGATCCGGGGCTTTTCTGTTAATGAAAAATTATGAAGAAAAAAATATTTTCTCTCATTGCTTTATGTTTTTTTAATGTTCTCGATGCTATGGAGATGCTACAAACGGGAAGTTTAAAAAAAGATAATGTTCGTCATCAAGTGAGAAAATATAATGCAGAAGCCACTGAATCTTTAAAAAAAATTATTCGCAAATGGAGTAAATCGGACTCTAATAAACGTTTTCAAGATATCAAAAAATGCATTGAAGCAGATGCAGATCCAAATTGTGAAACTAAAGGGAGATTTGCTTTATCGCGCGCGGTGGTTTGCAAGGAATATGGACTCATGTGCTATTTATTGCAGAACGGTGCCGACCCTGATCACGTTGGGCAATTGGGGACTACTGCTTTAAGAAGTGCTGCCTCTTTAGGAGATAAGCAGGCTTTGCAAATATTGTTTGAATCTGGTGCGGATGTGAATATACGAAGAAGGTCATTTGGGGATTATGGCGCTTTGTTTCAAGCAATTTCTCAAAGAAAATCAGAAATTGCCGTTTGTTTGTATCAGAATGGCGGTCGATTTGATTTAAAAGGAGAAGGGCATGCTCATATCTTAACCACATGTATTACCTACTATGATGATCAGGCTTTGCAATTTCTACTTGATCAGGTTCATTGTGACCCAAACTCTAAAATGTATCCCATTATTACTTATAATAATGAGCCTGTGCATCTTACGCTATTGCAATGTGCAGCAACTTTAATACATAAAAGAACAAAAAAAATAGTACAGGTATTACTCGATAGTGGGGCTGATTTGATGCTTAAAAGCTCGAATGGAATGAATGCGTTGGATTATGCAACGAAATGCAATAACTATCCTATCATGCAGTTATTAAAATCATATTTGCCTGAGAAGATACCTTAAATTAAGCCCTTTCTTAACAATAGATTGCAAGCATGCTAAGCTAAAAAAAAGCTTTTAAAACTATAATATATTCCTCGAATTTCTAAGGTATAAAAACAATGCAATATGCGCGAACCGCGAGTTGCGGATTAATTACGGCAGATCATTTAAATAAAGTAGTAGATGTTTGTGGCTGGGTTGATCGGCGCAGGGATCACGGGGGTTTAATTTTTATCGATCTTCGGGATCGGTCTGGCATTGTGCAATTGGTTTTTAATCCCGATTTTTCAAAAGAGGCCCATACGTTGGCCCATTCTTTGCGTTCAGAATTTGTAATTTCAGCTCGTGGCACGGTGGTTAAAAGAACGGCTGAAACAATTAATAAAGATTTGCCTACCGGCCAATTTGAAGTGCATGTTAATCAATTAACCATTTTGAATAAAGCGAAGACGTTGCCCTTTACGCTGGAAGAGGCGGATAAGGTGGATGAAGAGCTACGGCTTAAATATCGTTATCTAGACTTGCGCCGCCCAAAGATGCGTATTGGGTTGGAATTACGCAATCAGGTATTTTTTGCTATGCGTGAATTTCTTCATGCGCGCGGTTTTTTTGAGGTCGAAACCCCGATATTAACAAAAAACACTCCCGAAGGAGCACGTGAATTTGTGGTGCCTTCACGAATTCATCAAGGCTCATTTTATGCGTTGCCGCAGTCTCCGCAATTATATAAACAACTATTGATGGCGGGTGGCATCGAAAAATATTATCAAATTGCGCGTTGTTTCCGTGATGAAGATTTACGTGCTGACCGACAACCGGAATTTACGCAACTTGATATGGAAATGTCGTTTGTGCAGGAGAGCGATATTCAGGAAACTATTGAACAATTGCTCAAAACAATTTGGAAAAAAGCGTTGGACATTGAAATTAAAACGCCATTTGCCCGCATGACTTATGATCAGGCATTTTCATTTTATGGGTCAGATAAGCCCGATTTGCGTTTTGAACTTAAAATATCAGATGTAACTTCTTTATTTGAAAATACCGAACTTAAATTCATAAAAGCGGTGCTTGAAAGAAAGGGCAAAATCGGCGCACTGCATGTTGCTGATTATGAATTTGCCCGATCTGAACTGGATGCCACGGTTGATAAAGCAACCCAATTGGGAGCTAAAGGTCTCTTGTGGATTCGTTTTAAAGATGGTGTGGTTGATTCGCCTGTTGCAAAATTTTTACCTGCAGACTTCTTTGAGCGGGCAAAACAACTGTTTGGTAATTTGACCCACAAAAGCACGCTCTTTCTTATCGCCGGACCTTATGACCAAGCATGGACCCTTTTGGGCCGTTTGCGTCTGGAACTGGCTCATAAACTTAATCTAATTCCCCATCATGAGTTTAATTTCTCTTGGGTTACCGATTTTCCTATGTTTGAATATGATGCCGAAAGCAAGCGCTGGAATGCCATGCACCATCCATTTACCAGCCCACAAGAGGGCTGGGAAAATAAGCCCACGGGTGAAGTTAAAGCCCGCGCATATGATGTGGTGCTCAACGGCATAGAGCTTGGCGGCGGTTCGATTCGTATTCATGATGCAACGGTGCAAGATAAAGTTTTTGAGGTCCTTGGATTAACCAAAGAGCAAGTGCAGGCAAAATTTGGATTCTTGCTTGAAGCGCAAGAACTTGGGTTTCCGCCCCATGGCGGCATAGCCTTGGGGCTTGATCGTTTAGTGATGCTGATGCTCAGAGCGTCATCGATTCGTGAAGTGATCGCCTTCCCTAAAACGGCTCGCGGCATTGATCCGATGATGGAAGCACCCAGCCCAATTGAGCCAGAAAAATTAAAAGAATATGGGCTTAATTTGCTGCCGCGCAAAAAAGATTAAACAGACACGTTCGCGTCCCAGCCTTCGCTAATTCCGTTCGTGCTGACCTCTCGACTACGCTCGAGACTAAAGGCCTTAGCTTTCGGTGCCCGGCGAAGTCTTGACGAAGACGGGTCCAAGCATGCAGCTTCGGAGGGCAGGCGAGTGAGGCCAAAGGCCGAATCGAGAAGTTTTTTTATTTATCGACCCAGCCTTTCGCTATAGCTTAATATCTTTATGCTGCTGCAACTACGAATTGAAGTGTAACTTTATTGAATGAAGCAACTATTTTGTCAAGTTTCTTGCTGCCCGCAACTACTGATAAATGAAGTGCTTGCTGTTGACAGCTCAAAGGAATCCCTTGTGCGTCTCTTTTTTCGAATTTATGACGCATGAGTGAGTCTTGAAATTCCTTTTCAGCTTTATACTTTGCAAAAACCAGTTGTTTCTTTGCGATTTTTGCATCCATTTTAGTAATACTTTCTTGTAACTTTTTGGCATAAGCAATTTGCTCAAGCGTAGGATTATAGATGCGATAGATTTTATAACCACCGTAACATATTACAATTACACCAACGCCAACTGCTACATACGGTAAAACAGCTGGAGATGTTACGGCAAGAGCAGCTTTTTTAACGGCTAATGCTGCCACCTTTGCCTTAGCTGAAACAACTGCGGTTGCTGAACCAGCCAATGCAACCGCCTTATCAACAGTTTTAGACCCTGCCTCTTGCAGTCCAATCTTAAGATTCTCAGTTGCTGCAAGAAGTTTGTCACCAGTTTCAGCACTTATAGCCTGAGCTTTCTTGCCAAGCTGGTCGATTGTTTTTATGCCCTCTTCGAAGGTAGGTTTTGCCTCGTTCCACGTATTAATGCCTACAGAACTACCTACGGCCCAAGAATCTCCAGAAAGAGATAATATCGATACAGAATTAATAAGAACAACTAAGATTAATTTATTACTATTTTTCATGTTCATTCCTATTGTTGAGCAGTTTCTAATTCGGTCTTTTTTTGCATAATTATAAGTAACTCATATTGTAGTTTTTCATACTGAACAATAAGATTCTCCAAAATTAGATATTCGTTAATAATTCGTAGACAGAAAAATTTTTTAGATTCAAATTTCCCCAACATATCATTTGTAGAGTCTTTAAGGAATTCTTTAACCAATAAGCCTGTCGCTGCTTTTGATAAGAAAACTGCTTCGCGAAACGCATTAAAAGCCTTATCAAACTCTCCGGCTGCATTAATAATGGTTTTCCAGAATTCTTCTACTTGCTCAGGTGATAGTTTTTTTTCTTTAACAGTGCGCTGTAAATCACCGATGATATTTGTTCGTATCGAATGCATATATGCATCTTGCTCTGCTATTCTTTTCCCCAATTCAGAGATTTGCATAAGCTTGTTTGCATATTCTGCATTGAGTTCTTGTAGGTTAGCATTAAGAAAAAATGCCTGAGTCAAACTAACGCTAAGAATGATACCTTTGAGAACATTAAACATAGTGAGTCCTTTGAGATTGACGGTTGATGTAACTATTTTGTTGCTTATTACTATTCTCATTTATTAATCGGAAGCAGCTTGAGGCGCATGGTGCTGTATATCAGAAACTATTTCTTCCACGCATTTACTACCAGCCACAATAGCAAGATTTACCGCTTCTTCTTGGCATGCTAAAGGAATTCCTTGTGCATTCTTCTTAGAATTAATATTCCTTATCAACGCTTCTTTAAATTCTGTTTCCCTTTTTAATTTATCTCGCTTAGCCTGAGCTCTTGCTATTTCTAATTCAGAATTTACAAGAGCTAATTGTATCTTTTTGGCCGATGCTATTTCTTCAGGCGTTGGATAATAGTAGCGGTAAGCTTTGTACCCACCGTAACTGGCAGCTCCAATTGCAACAACAGGCATGGTAACGGGTGAAGCAACGACAGCGAGTGCCACAGCTTTTATTGTTAGTAACGAGCCTGCAACTACAGTTGAGCTACCCCCTGCTGTAACCACGGCTGGCGCAATAGCAACTTTAGCAGTACCCATAACAACAGCCCCACCCATAACAATTTTAGCCGCAACTACACCTGTCGTCATAGCAGTTCCTGCTAGCAATTTTTCGGTACAACTGGGCGAAGAAGGTTTATTAATAGCTAATTGTTGTATTTGTTCTTTATTGACGCAGCTATTGATAGGGCTACTGGCATAAATAGAAAGTGGCAGCACGAGTAAAGCGAGAAACTGACTTTTAAATGAAGGCGAGATCATATGACTCCTAGTTACGTTTGTTTTGTTTATACACCGCTTGCATCACTAGGGAATTTCTTTTTTTGCATCGTAGCCACTATGCGAATTGATTTATTTAATGAAAAATACTATATCTTTTATTGAAGAAATCAAGGCAAATGCCTATTGCTACAGCAGGTTGGAAAATATCATTACATTTTTTTACTCTTATTATCTGAAAAATTAAATAGAAAAAGGGAACCCTTTCGAGTTCCCACACTCAGAAAAATCCGTCTTCACTAGATGGCTTTGTTGCACATGTAATAGGGCTCTTTAAACCTTGGCGACTCTTTCATCGTCACCATTTTTTCTGACTCGATTACCTGTATATAAAACTAGGCTCATAACCAAAAAAGAAATAATAAAATTAATAATAGTTAACAGATCCTTATGCCCTTGTTGATAGAAAACGGTATACATAAGAATGCATGTAACAAAGCTATCCAGTAATAATATAAGTATTTCTTTCATTTTAATCATTGATCCATTTGGGAAGTCCATTGTAGAAATGCACCCAAGAAAATGTAGCCCAGGCACATTCCCACATAGCACTCAAATGGCAAGTTAACAGCAGGATGAAGTCCAAGCCATATTGCCGTCTTATACATAGTTATAATAATGAAGAATATAATTAAAAAGCTTTTAAATTTCTTTTCAATGCATTTAATGTAAGTCATCATAGTCATGGTAAAAAGGGAATCGCAGTGAAAAATGCCGCAGCAGCTAATGAGCCTGTTTCAACAGCGGCTATTGTTCCGGCTATCCCACCAGAAGATGTAACAACCGCAGCGGTAAGGGTTGCAGCTTCGGATGCATATCCTGCACCTACAATCGCGCCTGCTACAACTGTGGCGCCAGTTGTAGCTCCTGCAGTTGTACCAGCAACGAGGGCTCCTGTTAAAGCTCCTGCGGCACCACCGGTGGCAACTACTGCCGTTGTGGCTGCAGCTGCCGCTGTTCCGTAACAAAGAGTTTTAGTTGCCCAGTATGCAATTGCTCCTGATATTGGGCCACCGCCATTGCCGCGAACTTTTGCCAAAAGGGCATACTTGCCACCTTCATCTTTATTGATGCGGATATAACCATCACCCACAAATTTTTCTAAGGCTTTATGTTGCGCAATGGCTCTAAGCAATGGATTCATATTATGCTTTTCAACACGATATGCCGCATTCTTATCTTCAACATAAAAATCTCTCTGATTTGTATACAGCTTAAGATCATTTGCTGATGATACCACATTTTGCTCTACCAGTTCCATTGTATGAACTAATGATGAGCTGAATAATAATAATGATAAAGAAGTGATGTTACGTATCTTCACGTATTCTTCCTAACGTTTACGTTGTTAATAAATATACAATTGCTTATTACTAGGAACTTCTTTTTTTTGATCAGATTCGCTACAGCTGAAACTGAATGCTCATTACTACAATGGGTCGGGAACTATCATAGGCAGATATTTTTTTTAAAAAAAGCATTATTTTTTGATTTGTTGCAATAATCGAATTGCGCTCGATCTGATCAGCGATAAGAAGCATGCGTTGCGCAAATTTTATGTTACGTTGCAAAAGTATAATTTTGTGAAGTTGTGCAACAAGAAAAAACCGATGCGGTATTTAAGGCAGTCACTATACGTTAATTAACTAACCTATCAAGCTATAATTTCCAAGCAGTTGCTCGCGCGATAATTGCTTTTCTTTCATGTTCACTTACACCATTAAGATCATATAAATAAATAGTGTAAGGAATTTTGGTTTCGCTGAGTGCCGATTGTGCCTGGGCAATATCTTTTGTGCCGATAATTCTGCCAAGATCAAGCGCTATATCAATCTCAGGTTTCTTGCCCTCTGCATCATACGACTTTTCTTTGTTGCCATAATAATAAATAAGTACGCCCGGAAAAATATCAGTTAAAATATGGATGATTTTTTTTTGGTCTTGTGAATTGATTGTCATAGTTCTCTCCTTGTATTTTTTTTATTCTAAACAAAAGAGCAACTAAAACAAAACCATATTACGTAAAAAACACTGTCAAAATTATTCTTAAGGCATGTATACTAAAAAAAAGATGTTTAGCTTTTGCAAAAAGGTGAGTTATGAAAATTGAAAAAATAGCCGGTAGAGAAATTTATGATGCGCGCGGTTGGCCAACCATAGAATGCGAACTCACTTTAGAAGATGGCTCATTTGTTACCGGATCGGTGCCTGCGGGCATTTCAAAAAGTAAATTTGAAGCCTTTGAGATGCGTGATAATAGTGAACGCATGATGGGTAAAGGCGTGCTTGAGGCTATCGATTCATTAGAATCAAAAATTGCACCATTGTTGATCGGGCAAGAACCAAATTTAGTGAGTATGGATTTGGCTATGATCGAACTGGATGGCACCCCCAATAAATCAAAGCTTGGCGCTAATGCTATGCTTGCAGCCAGCATTGCGGTCTTGCGTGCTCATGCCACAGTGGAAGGTATGGAGCCTTATGAGCTGGTTGGTTATTTGTGCGAATATAATTCAGTAACGTTGCCATTTGCTATGTTTAATATGATCGGTGGTGGCGCACATGTGCAAAACAACGTTCGCATTCAGGAGATGATGGTGATTCCCATCGGCACCCAAAGTTTTAGAGCATGCATGGAAGCGGCAGTATTGCTTCATCACTATTTATATAAACTATTACAAAAAAATTTTTCCTGCGCATGGGTAACAGTTGAAGGGGCCTTAAGCGCAGATTTTAAAGATGATGCTCAAGCGCTGGATATTCTTATGGAAGCGATCGAAGCGGTGCAAAAAAAGACAAACCACCGATTTTTAATTGCGCTTGACGTTGCGGCATCACAATTTTATGATAGCAAGAAAAATAAATATGACTGGTTTGGTAAAACTTTAACATCAAATGATCTTATTGATCTCTATGAACGCTTAAGTAAAAAATATCCAATTTTTTCTATCGAGGATGGTCTTGCTGAAACTGATGAGAAAGGTTGGATCTCTTTAACTGCAAAAATGCGAGAAAAAATACAACTAATTGGTGATGATATTTTTGCAAGCAACCCAAACCTTATTGCCAATGGTATTGAAAAAGGTATTGCTACCGGATCGTTGATCAAGCCAAATCAGATTGGGACGATCACTGAAACGCTTCAATCAATAAAATTATGCCGTGAATACGATATGACCTGCATTGTTTCTCATCGTTCTTCAGAAACCAATGACAGTATTATCGTTGATCTTGCTGTTGGCACGAGCGCCGGTTATATCAAAGCAGGTGGCCCTGCTCGCGGTGAGCACTTAGCCAAGTATAATGAACTTCTACGAATAGAAGATAACCTTATGCTTTCGCTGTTGAATTCTTAAACGGATTTTCCATGTCCGCTAAAATCACTTTTAAATCATTTGGTTTGGCATTATTCTGCTCAGCAGTTTTTTTGGGGCTCGCGATCACGAATGATTTTTCAGGTATTTGGGCAGTCGCTTTATTTTGAGCCAATAATTGTTGATCTGCCGGAGTCTCCATTTTTTGTGGTGATGGCGATGCGAGCACGATAGTATCATCTTTTTGTATTTCATCTTTTTCTGGCTCCGCAATTTTTGCCAAAATGCGCCGCTCTTTGCGAACATCAAAGATTGTTGGTGCGATGAATTCATCTTGAGCAATGAAATCATCAATATCTGTTTCAGCGTCATCACGTTGTGCTTTGAAGAACCAACGCGTGATTGGATCGCGAAGATTATCAAATAACATTCCTTCGCGAGAATAGCTTTTTATCAACTGAACCTGATTCTTGGTATACGCCCCAATACCGCCTCGTATGCGAGGCTCAATAATGGTTGGAGAAATAAATACCGTAAGATTATTTTTATTGGTTGTATTAGTTCGATTTTTGAACATCCAGCCGATGATCGGTATTTTGGCTAGCAAGGGGGTTTCAAGTTGTTCCACCGTGGTGTCAACGCGTGTTAAGCCGCCAAGCGCTAAGATTTGCCCAGTGCGCACATTCGCACTGGTAGTAACGTTTCGCGTTATTCTGTTAGCGGTGTTTTCTGATTGCACCCCAACGTTGCTAAAATCGGTCGCGGGAAACTCAAACTGATTAATATCGACAACCACTTTTAAATTAACCATATCTCCTGAGCTAATGCGTGGAGTAATTATAACCTTTAATGCTGCGGGGATCCATTTACGAGTTTGTGTAGTGGTACCACCGGTGCTACCAGAACCCTGGTCTCTGGTCAAACGTTGTTCTTCCAATACAATTTCTGCCTCTTTATTATTGGTTGCGATTAAGTGCGGATGAGAAAGCACCTTAGAATTATCAAGAAACTTGCGAACCTGTGCGATGCCCCATGTTTGCCCTGTTCCAGCATCGTTGAAGGAAAAGAGTGTGGTTCCTTGAGAAAAGAAGGTGGCCGCACTCAAGCAAGGTGTAGTGCCTCCCGGATCGCAATCAGCAGTTATTTGTTGATTTTGATTGTATGCCTTGCGTAACAAATCAGATTGAATGGTTGCCGGATTTGCAACCGCATTGGTCAAGAACGTACTATTACCGCTGCCGGTGTTTAACATTGATGATTGAAAGTTAACTTTGTCTGGCAACCCTGAATTGAGCGGATTGCGCACATTGGCACCCAAGGAGGCAATATCTTGTATGGTTAAATCGGCGATCAGTACTTCAATGATCACCTGGCGCTCAGGAATATCAAGCTCTTCTATTAATTTTTTTATACGCACATAATCATCATTACGAGCGGCAATAATTAATGAGTTGCTACCCATTGATGAAGTTCCCGGTTGTTCGCCGCTAATTGTTTCTGCTTGGTCAGCAATAACAATAACTTCATCAAAGAAACGTTCAACCCCACCTTGCGTGCCTTCTGTCTTTGACTGCTCTGTGCCACCTTGACGTTGGTTCTTTAAGATATTTTGCAAGAGAGGGGCGAATGGTTTTGCATCCAAATATTGCAATTGGTATACATGCAAAATCGATTTTCCCGATTCTAATTCAACATCGATATATTTATGAATAAATTCGCGAACACGTTCGATTGCTTGTGGTTTGCCAAAAACAATTAAGCGATTGCCACGCTTATCGGGAACAATTTTCACCTTTTTAAAATAGGTGGCATTATTGGGTTGCTTTATGCCTAAACGTAATTGATTTGCATCAGCTGCTGTTCTTAATAATTGTTCATTGAATAAATTTGCAACAACTTCTGCTGGCAAGTAACGCAATTGTATGATTTCGGGTTTTTCTTGTGCTTCAACTTGATCTAGGGTAACAATAATATTCATTGCTGCCCTGATATTATTTGCTTTATCAGTGATTAGAAGACTATTTGTTTGTGGATCCAAGGTATACCATGATGTATCAGCAGGTAACACATCTTTTAGTATGCCCAAAATCTCATTTTGAGGATTTTGTGCAAAGTCGGATATTCGTATATTTGAAAAATAATAAAGATAACGAATTCTTTTATCAATATTGGGAATTTCTTCCGGTTTTACAATATATAATGGTAATGGTTCTCTGGTCACCTCTTTTGTTGTTTTTACAATACTATAGGTGTCTGCTTTTGCAATCATTGAATAGCCTGCCATATCAAGCAAGGTATATAAAATATCCCATGCCTCATCAACGGTTATTTTTTCTTCAAGATGCAAGGTAATATTTGAATTTATTGGGTTAAATACCGGGAAAATAATATTTATTTCTTTTAAAGATGCCAGAAAATTAATAATATCTATGAGTGGTTCATTTTCAAAATAAAAATTGATCATTTTTTCTGGTTTTGGACGTGATGATCTTCTTCTATTCTGGGCATCCGGAATTTGATTAATTTTATCATGCAAAACAAAATGGGTATCTTCTGCCTTTGCGAGTAAATCAGCATTGCAGAAAAAAAATAGCAAAAATAATAAATGTAATCTTCTAAAATTGGATTTTTTTCGAGAGAGGTTATAATTCATAGTCGACACTCCAATTCATTCATGCCGTCTCTTTGGGCATCATGGCGGCAATTTTAATATCAACATCAATGGTTCGTGGGATCTTTTTTGATCTACTTATTTCTAGCTCTTTTACAAAGAGCCGTTTATTTTGATTGATTTCATTTAAAAATTCAGTCAGTTGTTTCATGGTAATACCGCTTAATTGATACGTTGCCACATTCTCGAGATAATTATCTTCTCGCGGTGTTGGCACAACTTTTGCTACCGTAACATTATTCTGCATGGAGATGCCAACCTTTTCAAGGGTCTCTTGAACATGTGGTTGTATTTTAAAGTACGGATCCTCTTCTAGCAATGCTGTAACCTGCGCACGTTCTTTTTGGACGCGTACTGCTTTGTTGAGAATCTTTTTTGTTTCTTGGCGCTGTTCATTGAGTGTGGCAAGCTCATTTTCCAAACGATTAATTGATCGGTAATAAAAAAAGAGGATCATACCAATTATGATTAAAAATAAGCCACCTGTAATCGCTAGGTATTGATACCAGCTTTTCTCATCGAGCGCAGCAATTCGTTGTTGAAGATTATCAAAAAAAGACATTAACGCTCCCGTTTTGTTTTTTTGGCCAAGCGAAGGGTCATGCTGAATTTAGTTTCGTGAACTGGCTCTACATAAGAGAATAATTTTGATTCTTTCAATTCGCGCTCTAACGTTGCAAGTTCTGGATAGTCTCTTACTTGTGCTTTGAGCACAATAGTATCGGGCGTCATAGTTAATTTTTCTATTTCAAGGCCAAGTTCATTTTTATTTAATTTGGTAGTCAATTCCATTAAATATTCGAGGAAATTTGTTCGCGCTGTCGCAGAGAATGCTGACCACACTTTTTCTTCTTGATTCACAATATTATTTGCCATCCCCAATGCTTCTTCTAATGAGCCGACATCGGCAGGCATTTTCTTTATGTGTTCTTTGAGTGATAGAATTGCATCTTGTTCAGATTGATAGGCTTCTCGTTTTAGTTTTCTTGTTTGCCAGAAGGTATTAAACAAGAGTCCGCCCAAAATAAGGCCTGCAAGCGCGCAACCTGCAATAAACTGTTGTGCAAAGAGATTGGTTTGAGAAAGAGCAAAATCTTTTTGGCGCAAATTAAAATCGGTTGTTGCGGATAATGGCAATGCCGTTGCCAAACTTACCAAGTTTATTTGTGGAACGGCACTTTTCGCGTTAACTCCATAGCCATTATGTATCAAAGTGTTGATGCTAAAAATTTCTGTTTTTATATGGGAGAGATCCGTGATGAGTTCAGGCAATCCTTTGATTGTAGCGCTGGTGCCAAAAATAATGATCTTATTTATGGATTGTGATGGCTTGGATTGCATCACAAATGATTGTAATGTAAAAAGAATATCATTAAAAAAAGCAGAAAAAGATTCTTTCATGGGTCCAATAAGCGCATTATTATCAGGCTCAAGGCCAAATCGAATAATTTGCTCCATTGCTTCTTGCTCGGTTGTGTGTGTTCGTTGTGCAATTAATCGCGCTTGATCAATTAGACCCTTTGGCAAGGTTCGTATAAAACGAAGTTGGCCATCATAGATATAGGCCATGCGCGTACCACTCGGCTCAATTTCCAGAAGTACAACGGCTCCTTTTTGATCGGCATATGTTGGGACGATTTTATATAATCCATACAGGGCAAAAATATCTATAGTAATTTTTTCGGGTTGGATGCCCGCGGCTTCAAAAAGAGCAAGATGTTGCGCCATGTATTGATTTTGAACTGCCGCCACCAAAACTTCTGAGCTTTTTTCTTCGGGAAGCTCTTTGGTGACTATGCAATCAATAACAGTATCTTGTAAAGGAAATGGTAATAACGGTTCAACCTCATAGCCAATAACTTTTTTTATTGTTGAAATTCCCATGAAAGGCAATTTTAATTCTTTAAAAATTGCGTTAGAGCTTGGTAATGCGGAAATGATGGAATCTACGGGTGGACACTGCGCTAGTATTATTTTAATAGCATCGGCAACTTGATCTTGATATGGTACGGTTGCAGTTGATGCAAGTGGTATATCGAAATTTTTTTCGATAGTAATCTCTTTTTTTCGCGCCAAAATAAGCGTTGCTTTGACGGCAGTCTTGCCAATATCAAAACCAAGTATGCGTGTAGAAAAGAGAAAATAATTACCAATACTTTGAGGAATAAATAGATTCTTAATCATGCCCGAATCTCCTTATTAGATTCGCGACGTTGCGATGATACATTCTTTCGTTTAGGGCCTTGTGCTACAGTAAAGCTTTCATTATTTTTTACCGGAATATCATTTTTTGCTATTGGTGTCACGATATCTCGTGGCATTTTGGACTTTTCAGCCGTTTCTCGTTGTTTGCGATAGACAAATTCATCGGTGGCTGCTTCATTTAAATTTTTACCATCAAAGAACCATCGGCTTACCGGATCGCGTCTTTGGTTTGTTTCATACATATCATCAACGGTATCGGTGTAATCTGAAATATGCGTATTAGTAAATGCAATCATCGCTTCATCAGTTTCCGGCTCAATAATACGTGATGATATTAAAATTAATAAATTAGATTTGGATGCCGTTTTCTGCTTATTTTTAAAGAGCCAACCAACAACGGGAATATCACCTAAAACTGGCACTTTAGTGGTTACCGAGTCAATATTAGTTTGAATGAGTCCGCCCAGCGCAAGCACTTCTTTATTGGACACGATTGTTTTGGTTTTTATCCTGCGTGAAGTGCGAACCGCATTATTTGGATTTGCTTCGCCTACGAATTGGTTGAGCTGCACTTCAATTTCAAGAACTATCATACCATCAGAATTGATTTGTGGTGTTATCTCAACCCGCAATTCTGCCGGCGCATCACCAAATGTGTCAACAGGGGTTGTTGCTCCTATAATGGTACCGGTAGTCACCCGTCGCACTTCACCAAGAGATACAACTGCTTTTGTTTTATTTGTTGCAATTAAAAACGGGTTGGCAAGGACCTGCACATTGCTTGCCGTTTGGAGGGCCGAAACAATTGCCCAAACGTTTAAGGAATCGCCCAAAGAGATAATGGTATTACCCGCGGCAATACCACTGGAAACTAAATTGAGTAAATTGCCTAACAAACGATCAATGCCCGCGCCATTCGGGTTGGTTTGTACGGTGCCGGTACCAAAGAGCCCTGAGGTTTGAAATTTGGTATTACCGAAAAATCCTTCAGTGCCCGGAACTCTGCTGCGCATTTGAGTGCCAAGTTGTTGATTGGTGTTGAGGCTCACTGCAAGCAGGAGCACTTCAATGGCAACCTGTGGTTGGGGAGCATCAAGCTGGGTAATAACTTCTTTAGCCTTGAGAAAATCCTCGTAATCTCCCTTTATTATGAGTCGATTTGTCTCCGGTTCTGCGGTAAAAAAAATTGGTTTCATATATTTGTCGCCACCACGAACACCACCGCTTTTACCCGCTTCGGTATTTGCGCCCCACTGAGTTGCTCTGTTCATAATTTCAGCAATCACTTTTGCGTCAGCATATTTTATCGGTAAAACATGCAGTGGCGAATAAGGTTGCGATAGTTCAACGTCTACTGATTGAGTTATAAAATCTTCAATACGTTTTATTGAGTCTGCTGGGCCCAACAATATTAAAGAGTTTGTGCGAGGCTCTGCAAATATTCCCACATTATCAGGAAAGTACGAGCTTGATGGTGCTTTCCGACCTTGGAAAAAGCGTTGTTGCGCGATATCTTTGTCGCTGGTGCCTGCAAGAGACTTATACAATTGTTCCACTTCTCGCGCATCTGCTCTTCGCAGTTTGAGTACCGACATTGCTTGTGGCATGGTTAATTTATCAAGCTCTTTAACAATGTTCATCAAACTTTTGATATTGTAGGCTTTATCAGTGATCAAAAAGCCTTTCAATTCATTTAACATAACCAGATTGGCGCCGGGGCTCTTGAGAGAATTGACAACGCCATCAATTGTTTTTAAATCAGCATTTTCAATAAAATAGACATAACGTATCATCTCATCATTGCTGGGCAGTGTTGAGGGGGAAACACCGATATAGGCGGGCAATGGAGATTTTTTTGCAAGATCCAAAGTGACGATTCGTTTTATTCTTGGGCTTGCTTCGGCAATTACGGTGAATCCTGAAATCTCCAAAAATGCCAAGAAGATATCCCAGGCTTCCCTCTTGGTAAGTAAGCTGTGTGTTTTAAATGAAATTCTATTTTTTTTGACCGACTTTACTAGGGGGTTCTGAGACATGGGGCTAATTGCATCGTCAGTGATGAAGGTGATATCAAACAGATCTGCAATTTGATTGATTAACGTTTCAAGATCCGCATCTTCAAAATTAAACTCAATGCTTGGTTCATCTGCTTCAGGGGCGGGCAGAGGAGGCGTAGGTTCATTGGTTTTTTCCGCTTTTGCTTCAGGCTTTTTCTCTTCTTTCTTTTCTTCGATGGATTCGGTTACAACTGGGGTGGCTGGCGATTGAGCGGCCTGCTGCTCTTCCGCTGATGCAATTTTTTCGCCGAGTTCACTCGAAATGCCTATTTTTGAGAGTTTTTCATCTCTAAAAGTCTCAGCAATATCTATCGATGTATTGAGTGAAGAAGCCTTGTTTGGCATCGATTTTTTTTCTTGCTTACCGCCGCAGCCACTTATAAGGCTCAGTGCAAAAGCAAGACACAAAAAAATGTATATGCGATTCATTGGCATAAATTTACTCATTGAGGTTTGATAACACATTTTGTGTTGGGCGGCTGCCCTTCTCTAGCATATTTGCTTTTTCTCTATTTCTAATTTCTTCCAAGGTTGGAGCAAAAGATTTTTTCTGTTCCAGCTGTTTGCGTTGCTCTTCTTCTTTTTTTTCTTGCGTTTGTTTAACGGCCCCGACATCTTGCTTGCGCGGTTGCACTTCATGCAGCACATAATGCAATACAATTTCTCTATTATTTCTTGAGACGGTCACTGAAACAATGTCATCTGTCTTTAAGCTCGTTATTTGATTATAAATAGTCAAGCGATTTTGCGTTTGATCAACAGGAATGTCATTTATCTTAAGAATAACATCTTCTCTTAATAAGCCTAGTGCTGCTGCCAGTGAGCCAGGACCGGTATTGTTAATACGAGCGCCGACGCTTTCCCCTTGGCGATATGCCGTAGTTACTTCAAGCGTATCGATAAATTGGCCAAGGTTTTGTATGCGATTAATGAATTCGGCAGTATTTACCGTGTAGCGATATTCGCCAGTTGGGGTTATGACATTGTCCCAACTATCAATATTTGCGTAGCTTGGATCGAGTTTGGCGTCTTTTTCCCGCATGTAAATTACTTCTTGTTGACCATTTGATCGCATGAGAATAACTTTGTTGCTAAAAATGCGTATTAATTGTGCATCTTCGATAATGTCCCCTACGCGATATATCGCTTCTCTGTCGGTACGATTATCTCTTATTATAGCCCTATTTTTTGTGTCATCGGTTCGCACAACAACTACCCCTTTCAGGGTTATTGGTAGCGGCTCAACAAATTGCGGCTTTGGTTCCTCCGGTACCCGAATTGGAAGGGGAGAAGGCGGTTCGGGAGCTGGGCCGACACTCTCAAATTTTTCCGGGAGAAGCTCTTTTTGATAGGTATCAAAAAGGTCATTTTCATAAATTTTACTAATGTTGACCGTTGTCGCTTCAGCCTTAATCGGGGCTCGGTATGGGGCGGGTTCGATAGATTCTCGCTCAGGCAAGGCTGGCCGTGCAAAATAGATAAAACCTGCACTGAGCAGGCCAAAAAGAAATAATGTGCTGTTGATGATCCAGAATGGCTGTCTCATTCAAATTTTTCCTTATTAATAAGCATTACCTCACAATACCCCTCATCTTGAAATTTTGTCAAGCACGGTCATTATGGGCAGGGAACTGCATTCAGTATTGTTTGAATTATTGCTTCACGGCTTATTTGTTCCGCTTCTGCTTGGTAGGTTACCGTGATGCGGTGAGCTAATATTTTTGGTGCAACTTTCTTTACATCATCTGGAATCACAAATTGGCGCCGTTTTAAAAATGCATGTGCTTTTGCCGCTTGAAAAAGGGCAAGTGTTGCGCGAGGAGAGGCGCCATGTTCTATGTATTCTCGTGCCCCTTCTATCTTTTTTACATCAGGTTGCCGTGTCGCATGCACGATATTTACAATATATTCAATAATTCGTTCATCAACATAAATTTCCTTGATTAATTTTTGTGCCGCCAGAATTTCTTGCGCGGTAAAAATATGAGTAAGTGTTTCTAAATTCAGCGATCGGCGCAATAATTCTCGCTCTTCTACTTTGCTGGGATAGGTTACTACCAACTTAAACATAAAGCGATCAACTTGCGCTTCAGGCAAGCGATAGGTGCCTTCTTGTTCAATTGGATTTTGAGTTGCAAATACTAAGAACGGTTGTTCAAGCGCAAAGGTTGTTGAACCGATAGTAATTTGTTGCTCTTGCATTGCTTCAAGCAAAGCGGATTGCACTTTTGCCGGCGCGCGGTTAATCTCATCTGCTAAAATGAGGTTGGCAAAAATGGGACCTTTTTTAGTTTCAAATTCTTGTGTTTTTTGATTATAAATGAGTGTACCAATTAAATCGGCTGGCAATAAATCCGGTGTAAATTGGATACGATTGAATTTTAGACCAAGAACTTTGGTGATTGCTTTGATCATGGTGGTCTTTGCCAGACCCGGAACCCCTTCAAGAAGAATATGTCCTTTGCACAGAATGGCGATAAGAATAAATTCTATAATTTCTTGTTGGCCGACAATAAGTTTTGAAACTTCGTGTGCGATCCCGTAAAATTGTGTACTCTGATATTTAATCTGTTCAATCACCGCAGTATTTACCGGTGATACGTTTTGAGGTTCTAACATACGGTAACCTTTCTTGCAATTGGTTTTCTGGTATGATCAGATTAGCAGGCTTATAACAAACTTACAAATTCTGAGGTTTTGCTTATGATATTATCGGGCAAAGAAATAAAGCGGAAATTAAACAAAGCTATTTTTATTGAGCCGTTTAATGAGCGGCAACTTGGTCCTAATAGTTATAATCTTCGTTTGCATCACGAACTGGTGGTCTATGAAGATGCTGTACTTGATATGAAAAAACAGCACTCGGTAAGAAAGATTACCATTCCTGAAGAAGGGCTTGTGCTTGAGCCGAATAAATTATATTTAGGACGGACTATCGAATACACCAAGACCGACCATTATGTTCCCATGCTGGAGGGCAGATCATCGATCGGGCGCCTTGGCATGTTCGTACACATAACTGCAGGATTTGGTGACGTTGGCTTTAACGGATTTTGGACATTAGAAATCTTTTGTGTGCAACCGATTCGTGTCTATCCGGGCGTGGAGATTTGCCAGATATTTTACCACACCATCGAGGGCGATTATACGCGGTATGTGAGCAATAAATACCAAAATAATCAAGGCATTCAGCCAAGTTTGTTGTATAAAGATTTTGAACTCTAATAATTACTTGCTTTCGTTAGCTTGCTCTTTTCAGCATCTTTAAGTTCATCCAATGCGCGTTCAAGTGCTTTAACTTTTTGCTCCACGGTCATTTCGCGATCAGTTTGAATTTCTTCGATTTTTTTGTTGATGGCGATACGATCGAGAAATAAGGAGAATGAGTGCAATGCCTGGGGATTAATTTTTTCTTTAAGTAATTGCGCATGCACCAGCAATTCCGATTTATCCTTATGAAGTTCATAATTGACTTGGTCGCACACGGTGTTGTCTGATTTTGGTAAATTGCGAGCGAAGAACATATATTTTTGTTTTTCACGGAATGTAAGGATCAAGCAGTACTGTTGTGTCTGAATTACTGCTCCGCTGCTTTTTTCATTTTTTTGCAAATTGAGCTTATGTATCTCTTCAATAAAAGTTTTTAAATGATTAAGAAAGAGCTCAGTATTGATAGCATCGCGTCCAACGCTGGCAGCATGAGGACCATCCATGTTGAGATTAAGTGCTTTTTTTACTGCTTCTTTTTCTTGTGAGGCTCGTGAGTAAAATATGCTTTTTATCCATTGCATGCCCAAGGATGATGATACGAATGAAAGACTTGCAAGAATAAAAAGTAATAATTTCATAATAAAACTCCAAAAAAAATTCGCAGAAACTATAAACAGTCTCTGCGAATTAGATTGCCTAATCAAGAAAATCTTTTTGAATTAGTCAACGATTGCTTCTTTAAGATCTTTAACAACGTCAACAAAGCCATCCCATGCGCTTACACTAACATTTTTGATCGCAGTGCCTGCTTGAACCGGAGCATCAACAAAAAGTTGAGTAGCAACATCCGCAGCATCGCTATCAGCAACTGCTTTTGCCGCATCTTTTGCTACATCAGCAGTTTTTTGTGCTGCATCTTTAATTTTTTCGCCTGCTTTAATGCTTGCATCTTTAACGGCGACTGCACCGTCTTTGAAAGCGTCGCCTACTTTTTGGCCCGCTCTTTTGACTGCCAGTGCTGCTTCTTTGGTTGCGCTGGCAACTTTCTTACCTGCTTTGCTGTCGGCTATTTCTTGCGCAGTTTCTTTAACGCCATTTTTGATTTCCCCCGGGATACTGCCAAATTGGCCCATTACGTCCATAAAATCGCCATCGATATCGTTATCTTTGATCACATTTTTAATTGCCACGAATGGTAAAGTAACAGCTTCAAGAAGTTGATCGCCAATTTCTCGCATATTTCCTTTGAAAGATTCTGCTTGTGTCATTGATACTGAAACAAGAGAAAGAATGAGAAGTTGCTTTTTCATAGTTTTGTCCCTTTGGTAAAAACTGTAATGATACAATGCAATACTATTTACAATTCTCAAGCATAGCAGAAATATAAATATAATAAAGTTTCTGCAAACAAAGTTATTAAGAAAACTGATAAATTTCAGCTAGTGAATTAATACTCGGACTCAGCTGGCATAGTTGGCGCTGATGCAGGTGGAATTTGCTGGCGAGCATAACGTAGCTGCGGTGCACTTGATGATTTCATCAGCGCAAGAAGTAGGGAGCCGGCCATAAAAAGGGCTCCCAAAACCCAGGTAATCTTTTGCAAAATGTCTTGTCCGCCTGAGCCACCAAAGAGCATTTGAGCGCCGCCGCCTAAGTTACCAAGGCCCATGTTGCCTTTGCCTTGTTGGATGAGAATAATAAGAATGAGTAAAAAACAGGTGATAACAAATGCGCTTAATAGTAATCCGTAGAGCATGGAAAATCCTTTAGTTAATATTTCTTAAGATAATACTATTTTTTCAAACTTTTGAAAATCAGTACTTGCATGCCCAATTAAAACACCATCAAGAATGGATAGGTCTTTAAAGAAACGAATGTTTGTTTCATCAACACTGCCACCATATAAAACGAGTGATGAATAATGTGGTGCATACGAGGCGCAGAGCCGTTTAATGGTTTCTAGGCAGGTGATCAGATATTCTTGAGGTGGAATTTGGTTGTTTCCTATTGCCCAAAGAGGTTCATAACCAATAATAATGCGATTGCCAAGCTGGTTTTTAGCAATCGCGGTGAGTGGGGAAATTAGTTGATCTTCAAGAACAGCAATTCCTCTTTGCTGTTCGTAGTCTTGCTCTGTTTCACCTATGCATATGATAGGAGTGATGGAGTTCATTAATAATAAAAGGGCTTTTGTGGCTATAGCATCATTATTTTCTGGGCACTCATTTTTTGTTTCAGAATGACCAATGATGGTGTAGGCACACCCTATTTGAGCCAAAGAGGCGGCGAGCACTTGGCCGGTATAAGCCCCGGGATGATGGGCGCTGCAATCTTGTGCGGCAATGGTGAGGGGCGTTTCTTTGAGTTCATGGGCTGCCATGGTGAGCGCATCAAAAGATGGGCAGATAATGATTGAGTGATTTTGCCCCAGCGTTTGTAATTGCTGTTTATGAGTAGATATCCAATTTTTTGCCTGATTAAAAGTAAAATATGCTTTCCAATTAGCTATATATACAAAAGGTTCAGTATTCATAATGCTTCATCCTTAATTTATTGTCGTTCAGATTGTTTGCTTCTTTCCATTTTGGGGGAAAATCGTATTTTTCTATATTCTTGATATGCGTGAATTGGATTGCCTAATGGCTTTTGCAAATCTGTGGAGGCTTTTAAGTTGTATTTTTCTTTTTTCATCATCTTGCTGCATAGCTAAGGAATAGAGTGGTAATAGTGCTAATGACCAGTAACAAATATAATTCATAATATATTTCTCCGTTGAATTACTATGGTGAAACCATTTTCTATTACATACCTTACAAATATGATTTTTTTTGTCTATTATGAAAATGAGGGGAAATTGTGACTGTGTACCGCGAATACGTATCAGGAAACATAATTTATGATTCTTATTGACCATAAAAAAAAGCGACTCAAACTAATGGTTGGTTTTCTGGGGGTACTTTTTGGCATCGCTTTTGCAGGCATCATCTATTATTGGAACCATGAAACCTATGTTAGTTCTTCGTTACTCAAATTGCCTTATGGGCTCAATTTATTGCGCTTTCCCATTTCAATGCTATGGATAAGTATATTCCTTTTTATGCTTTGGATGGGCGCTTTTTGTTATAGGAAGAATGCTGTATCATAATAAACCGGTCGCTACTCTCTATGAGCATGGCATTGTAATAGATGGTTTTGAGATGATACCGTGGCACGGTATTGAGAAAGCAATTATAAGCTCTGTTAAGGGGCAAGAATTTGTGGAAATTCGTTTAAAAGATTTTCTTTCCTATAAAAATCGGTTATCGTGGCGCAAGAAAATATTAGTGGCCTTGAATTCATTGGTAGGTGATTATCACGTGACACTTCCTCAAAGATTGACCATGAGCAATCAAGAGATACTTAAAGAAATTTCAGATCGCCTATAGCAAACGAAATAGTCTACTCACTCGATTACAATTTTTTTATCTTGGTAGTGTAGTGAAATGTTCTTTTCTTCCGGATGCTTAAGCAGATGCTGCGAAATCGGCACCATAACTTGTTGCTGAATTACTCGTTTTAATGGGCGCGCGCCAAATTCGGGCGAATAACCTTCTTGCGCAAGATGAGCAATCACCTCATCATCAATTGAGAGCGTAATATGTTTTTCCAACAAGCGGTTTTTAAGCGCGTTAAGTTGTATCACGGTGATTTTTTCAACATCTTTTTGCGCGAGCTTTTTAAAGAAGACAACTGCATCAATACGATTTAAAAATTCCGGGCGGAATGATTTTTGCAGCAACTGTTCAATCTGATCTTTTATTTTGTCAGTGAGTTCTTTTGCTTCTAAAATAAGTGGCGATCCGATATTAGAGGTCATGATGATAATCGTATTTTTAAATGAAACAGTACGGCCCTGGCTATCGGTGAGGTGCCCTTCATCAAGAATCTGCAAAAAAATGTTGAAAACATCCGGATGTGCTTTTTCAATTTCATCAAATAAAATAACCGAATATGGATTGCGGCGCACTTGCTCAGTGAGTTGTCCGCCCTCTTCATAGCCAACATATCCCGGAGGAGCGCCGATCAGGCGCGCAACCGCGTGCTTTTCCATATATTCAGACATATCAATACGGATCATTTTATTTGGATCATTAAATAAAAAGTCTGCCAGTGTTTTGGCAACTTCTGTTTTGCCAACGCCCGTAGGGCCCAAAAATAAAAATGAACCGATTGGTTTATTCGGGTCAGTAAGGCCCGCGCGATGCATTTGCACCGCATGGGAAATTTTCTCAATTGCTTCCTCTTGGCCGATCACGCGCATGCCGAGCGTTTCTTCCATGACCAATAATTTTTCCGATTCGCTCTTTTTAAGTTTGGCCACCGGAATTTTGGTCCAGCGAGAAAGCACCATTGCCACATCATCTTCATCAACTTGTTGCTTAATAAGATGAGTGTCCAGTTTTTTAAGTTTTTCTTGTTCTTTTGCCACTTCAGCTTCCAGCTTTGCAATTTTGCCATATTTAATTTCAGATGCTTTGGCATAATCGCCATCTCGCTCGGCAGCTGCAAATTGGAGCTTTGCCGCTTCAATATCATCTTTTAATTTATTGATACGCTCGAGTGGTGCTTTTTCAGCTTTCCAGGTTGCTTGCAGCTTTTTGTGTTCTTCTTTAATGTTGGCAAGTTCTTGTTCCAGTTCCGCGAGCCGTTTTTTGGCAACCGGATCCTCTTTTTCTTTGGCAAGGGCAACTTTTTCAATCTCTAATTGTCTGATTTTACGTTCTAATTTATCAATTGATTCAGGCTGCGAATTGATTGACATTTTAATCATTGATGCTGCTTCATCAATTAAATCGATTGCTTTATCAGGCAAAAAACGGTCAGGAATATATTTTGATGAGAGTAGTACCGCATCAACCAATGCTTGATCCTTAATGCGGATGCCGTGATGGAGTTCATAACGATCTTTTAAGCCGCGCATAATAGAAATTGCATCTTCAATTGTTGGCTCTTCCACCAATACTTGCTGAAAGCGGCGTTCGAGTGCTGCATCTTTTTCAATATATTTTTTATATTCTTTGAGAGTTGTGGCGCCGATGCAATGAAGTGTGCCACGCGCAAGGGCCGGCTTTAAGAGATTTGAGGCATCCATGCCGCCGCCATGAGATCCGGCTCCCACGAGCATGTGCAACTCATCAATAAAAAGAATGATGTCATCTTTACCATCTTCAATTTCTTTGAGCACCCCTTTTAGGCGCTCTTCAAATTCGCCCTGATATTTGGCACCGGCGATTAAAAGTCCCAAATCAAGGGCGTAGAGTTGTTTATTTTTTAAACTTTCAGGGACGTCATTGTTTACTATTCGTTGGGCAATTCCTTCAACAATCGCAGTTTTGCCGACGCCCGGTTCGCCGATAAGCACCGGATTATTTTTGGTGCGACGCGATAAAATTTGTACCACGCGCCGAATCTCTTCGTGACGACCAATAACCGGATCAAGTTTGCCATCACGGGCCTGTTTGGTGATATTAACACAATATTTTTCTAAGATTTGGTATTGTTTTTCTGCGTTTTGTGAATTCACGGTTTTGCCCTTTCGGATCTCTTGCATGTGTTCAAGCACTCTGCTTTTAGTAAACCGATATTGTGCAAAAAAGTCACGAATTGATTGTAGTAAAAAGTGCCCTTGAGCCCATTGTAATAAAAATGTTTCCACGCTGATGTAGGTATCACCCAGCTCATGCGCCTGCTTTTGGCAATTATTTAATAGTTCTTCAAAATTATGATCGATAGTGAGTTGAGTGCCTTGTGCGCGTGGCAACCGATCAAGCTCTTGTTTAGTTAACTGCTCAAGCTGATCAAGGGGAACGCCTAAACTAAAAAAGAATGAGCGGCAAAAATCATCATTAATGCTTGCGGCCAAGACATGCAACGGTGTTAAAGTGGGATTATTTTTTTCTTGCGCCAGCGCCGCTGCTTTTTGAATTAGTTCTTGGCTGGCATGAGTGAATTGTTCAAGTTTCATAACTACACACTTTCTTTAAGGCGATATTTCTTAGCACAATCATATTTTTCTAAGTATTCTTTGAGCAAAGGGGCTATTTCCTGATTTTCCGCGCATAAATCATTCGCTGTTTTGTTATTATTATTTTCGAAAAGAAAGATAAAGGTACGTTCGAGTGCAAATTGCTTTATTTCTTTGTTGTTTTTGTTCTCAATTGCTTTATGCAATAATTCAATATCTTTTTTGATTTGTTGTGCCGTTAACTTGCAAGCATGCAAGCAGATGTGGCTTTTCCAGTTGATAGGAAGATCGTAACGTTCAGGTTCATCTTCTCGAGGATTGTTAATATCTATCTCACGTTGATTAATAAAATAATTGAGAGCTTTGAGGCTATAATCTGGTGAAATTCGGCAAACAATATGGATCTCTTCGGGTTTCATGCCGAAGGAAGAGCCGCTCAGAAAAATGAGGCTTATTATAATTTTCTTCATAAAAAACTTTCTTATATTATGATTGTTTCAATTATTCACCCGCAATTGTAATAAGGATAAAAGAAAAATGAAAAGAGTTTTTTTGCCCATTACTTTTTTTATGGTTATAGCTTTTTCTAATCATCTACCAGCAATAGAGATTACCTCTCTAGCAGATACAAAAACTTCCACAATCGATAGGATTTTTATGGGTAGCGTTGGAACGCTCAGTGGCATTTGTTTTGGCAATCAATTGTATCAGCTATTGATGACTGATCAGTGTACCGTATCGTCCTGTGGCGCTCTGCTCGCCGTAACCATTTCAGGATTCACATTAGCTGGTTTGATGTATAAGGCGGCAATCCCTGAACCTGGCGCTTCTTATGCCCATGAACAAATCAGGAACCTGGAAGAACGGAAAAAAACCTCATTTCAGGTCAATAATACCTGTTTAGGTTCAATTCAACTCCTTTTTTACTCCTTGTTTTTTCTGTAGATATATGTATATTTGTAATTAAATAGACAAATTATACTGTATTAAGGAGGTTCAAATGTTGATTAGTAACAGATTATTTCAGGTATTGTTAGGCGTTTTATGGGTAATAAACGCCTTAGGCATGGAGATGCCACAAGCTCAAACCCTTCTTGAAGCTCTTAAAAAAAACGATGTTAATGAATTAAGGGCCCTTATTAGAAAGGGTGAAAAAATACAAAAATGGCAACTTCCAAGTCTGCTTGCTCTTCCCAAAGAATCGTGGGTTGAATCTATGCCTCTTTTGATGACTGAGTGCCCTATTGAGATTGAGCAGGAGATAGATAAAGGGGTAAAATCACTTAAAGAGCTTGTTAAAAATTTTATTCTCAAAAATAAAATCTCTCCATCTCCCAAGAATATTCCTAACGAAGTTTTACTTTTAATAATGAAGCAGGCTGATCAAGATTGCCCTGATCACCTTAAAATCTTGCAACAAATGATGGAAGATGGTCGTAGTAATAAGAATAATAATATTTGCTCTGTTGCGACGAATTTAGTAAATACCGTAACAATTCCTAAAGCCAAGGAACTTATTCTTATGATGGCAGAGTATGTGCCGGCTGAACAAAAACAGCTCTTGTTTGGACCCGCAAGTAAAAATATTCGCGTTGACTGGTGTACCTGTCTGGTATCGGAATTGATAAGTAAACTAGTTAATCGGCAAGTCGCGATCAGAAAATGCTATATCGATGAATTTAAGGTAGTTAATCAAAGAGCAACTCAGATTATTGATAGAAAAATAAGAGAACCGGATTTTATCATTCAACAGCGTGCATTTATTCCTAAGATCAATGATTCTGCGTATAATGCGGTTAAAGAAAGTTCGAGTACGTGCCATCAATTTTGTTTAAACAACTTACTGGCGAAAATTAAGAGATAAATGGAGGAAAAATAATGAAACGAATTTTATTAGGCCTTGCGCTATTGATTGGTGCTCCCTTTCAAGCATTCGGTATGGAGATGCCGTCCAAGCCTACGATTAATAAGTCTTTGCTTGATAACGATCATGATTCTTTTTTTAAAATTATTGAGGATAGTGAATCTATAGAAAGTGCAGAATTTTTAGATCTACTTTTCAACGTGCGAGTTCAAAAAGTTCATCCCTACTTATGGGTTATTTGTGGTCACAGAATTTTAACGGAGTGCCCATTGTTATCGCCAGAAAAAACAAAGCAAGATTCACTAGATCAGGAAGAGCCAAAAGCTCTTACGCTCACAGAATTAGCGCTCAATAGCTGTATCAAAAACAAAAAGCTTATTTTTGATGAAAACTGCATTTCCGGAACCATTGCAAAAAAAGTGGGTTATATAAAAAAAACAGGTGAAGAAGTTGTATGCAATCAAAAAATAACATTACCAGATTATCTCTCGAGAAAGGCGATACCGGCTCTGCTAAGCCATGAATATGAGGTTATTGCAAAACATTTACAGTGGCATTTTGCGAAGTTTGGGAGCTTGCAATATTGTTTAGATATAGTTGACAATCTTCCGGTTGGGATCGAAATAAAGATTATTAAAATTCTAAAAAACTTACTCGACAAAAAAGATATGGATGAGATTCACTATGCTGTTCAAGGAAAAGAAACAGATTTTTCAAAAAAACCATATTCTCAATTGTTCGTGATGCTTTTAAAGAGCACAGTTAAAAAGCAATTCGAGAATGCAAGAAAATATGCATCATTGTGCAGCAATTATCCTTCACTCACTAAAGAATGTATTACTAAGATTCAATTGTACCTAACGCAGATTCCATTTCAATCAGATGAAGAAAAGAGGGAATGGAGGGAAATGCCAAACTGTATGTTAGGTATACTCAACGCAAGTAGACGATTCAAAGCAAATCAATCAAATGATGATCAGGAAAAAGAAATAGAAGAACGAAGAAAAGAAATAAAAGATTGCTGCGCTAAAATTGTGCTTAAAGAAGTGTTTGGCTTCATTGTTGATATACAAGAAAAATATCATGCAAGAGAGAGTGAGCCGAGTCCTCTTCAGTTAATTAAGGATTCTTTCTTACGGCGTAATTTATGATAGGTGATAGCAAAGTGGTGCGCATAGTCACGCAATGCGATAAGTAGTTGTCCGACGGGCGTATGAATATCCAGCTTTTTACCTTCAGGAAATGATGTGCTAAAAATTGTTTCTTCACGTTTTGCCAAACTAATAATTGTTGCATTTGGCAATACCGCTTGTGCAGCGCTCAATTGACCTTTGCCCCCATCAATTAGTATCAAATCGGGAATTTCTTCAGGATTACGATATCTGCGCGAGATAATTTCTTGCAAGGCAGCGTAATCATTTTGCGTTTGCAATGTTTTAATTTTGAATCGTCTAAAGTTATTTTTATCCGGCACGCCATTGCTAAAGCGGACACAGGAGCCCACGATATAGCTACTTTGAAAATGGGATATATCAAAACAATCGATGGTTCGATACACCTCGGTTCCCTCGGCACTCACCATGAACGGAGTATTTTCTTCTTCCATTCGTCCTGAGTTGGATTTACCAGGAGCATTTTCTTCTCCCGTTCGTGCTGACCTCTCGACTTCGCTCGAGACTAAAGGCCCAGCCTGCCGCGCCCGCCGAAGCTTTAGCGAAGGCTGGGTCGAAGCATCTCTCGACTCGCATAAACGCTCGCTCGAGACGAACGGGATTGGGGCATTTAAAAATGCCCCTAACTGTTCCAATGCCTCATCGCGTGGTTTTACCTTAGTTGGCGTTGTGGCCACAAAAATATCATGCTCATATTTTTTTTCATGAAAACGGGTGCGGATGGTTTCAAAAATGATATCAAGGTTTTCTAAATAACTTGCCAAGCGCCGCGAGCTTTCAAAAGCCATCACTTTGTTGTATTCTTTAATTTTTTCTTTCAGATTTTTAATCGATTCTTTATGATTGCCTCGCAACACATCCATGGCAAGCTGCAACCTGAAGAGATATTCATTTTTATCAAAATTTTCCAAGCAGCTGCCCGCGCATTTGCCCAAGTGATAATCCAGGCACCCATTGGCTATTTTTTTATTGCAGAGATTTAATCGAAACGTTTCACTTAAATAGGCTGCCACGCCTCGCGCTTGGCGCTTATGCAAAAATGGGCCAAAATAGGTCCCTTTTTTGCGCTTATTACGCACGAGTTCTATGATCGGAAGCTCGGCACTGGTAGTAAATAAGATGTATAAAAATGGCTGCCCTTCTTTGAGCAAGACATTATATTTAGGCTGATGTTCTTTGACCATTTGGGCCTCAAGAAGGAGGGCCTCAGTCTCATTTTTGGTCAAAATATAATCAAGGCCGGCATATTCCTCAATGAGTGCTGCTACCTTCCAATCATACCCCTTTTGAAAATAGGAGTTCACCCTATGGGCCAAATTTTTGGCTTTGCCAACATAGAGTACCTGCCCATCTTTATCCTTAAAATAATAGATGCCGGCAGCTTTGGGAATGGTATTTATATGTTTTTTAGGAATAGCCATTTTTGCCTCATTTTTAACTATTAAGATAGCAAAATTTGCATATTTGTCAAAAATGCAAAAATAATAAAATATCTAAAAGTGAGTTATTTTATTGTTCTTTGATTCAAATTTGCTATTCTAGGAAATAGTTAATTTTTTAATCATCATCAAGTTAGGGGTTTTATGCTTAAATGTCTGTCTTTTCGCCTTCTCGCAATATACATTGGATTAATGCATTCGGTTGCTATGCTGGCGGTAACACCTAAAGCTAATTCAAGGCCGATTACTTATCAAGAAATTGGTGACTTGTATGTGAGTTCTTTTGGTGTTATCCAGGATCAAAAGCCACGAGACTTGGAAAATAATACTCAACAGAAATCCAAAAAATTAAATCTTACAATTCCTGTTTTGAGTGATCATGAAAAGCGACAAATGCTTTTTGAAATCATGGCAAAAAGAAAAGATTCGGATGCTCAAGAATCTGCATATTCTGATGCTATACGCATTATGTTAAAGGACCTTGATGCTTATTATGGTTTTGGCAAAGATTCCAAAGAAACTCTGATGAGCCATTTAAATTATACTGATACTACTTTTGGTGAAGTGCAACTTGCTTATTTATTGGCGCATCCAGTCGCAGATAATTCATTGCTTCAAAAGCGTCAATCTTTCATTGAAGAGTTAGTTTCTAATGAAGAATTATGCAATGAACTTGATGCCATTTTAAATCAAGTAAAAAAAGCCGAATCAGGATTCTTTTCATTTAAAAAATCTGAAGATCCTGTTACGGGCGAATTCATTCAAAAACTTTACTGGTCTAAATTGCCTGACTGGCTCAATAAAAGCCCTCATGCGATGGAAGCTTCTATCCGCCTAAAGAACTTTGGAACTTTCTTCGAAGCGGGTGGCGGATTGCCATTCTCAATAGGCATTATGAGCTTATGTCTCGCCGCATCAAATTACATGGAACGCCGGGCTGCCGGAGAGAATGTTTCTTATGGCACGGTTCTCAAAGAAGGTTGGACAGCGACAAAATTATTTGCCAGTGGTATTTGTGATGCAATAAAAAATCCACCTTCAGACCCTGCAAAAAGACAGCAACTATATTTGGTCCTGGGTGGTGGTGCGGCATATATTACTTTCATATTGGCCGTTCAAGCATATCAAACAAAAGTTGCCATAGGCAATGCGCGAGAGATTCGGGACACTATCAATTATATGCAGACTCGTTTAGGCGATGTTGCAAGTATTGTTGAAGCTTCTCAGCAATTACAACGTATTGCAAGCGAAAATACAGCTATGGCGTCAGGGGTCTTCAGCATTGGCAACCTTGGCCGGTTGTTGCATGGATCATCACGTTCTCAAGAATTTGCGCAACTTATTGATTTGCTGCAAACCAATACTTTTAAAGGATCCGCTTCATTCTTTTCTCTTTCCGGGCGTGTTCTTGCCGCATATCGCTTAATGAATGAAGAAAAAGATAATTTTGCACCGGCACTTGCTGCTCTTGGTGAAATTGATGCATGCCTTTCAATGGCAAAATTATACAAAAAAATGCGCAATGAGCGGGCACAGGTAAGCTTTGCAACATTTGTTAAGACCGCAAAGCCATACATCAAGCTAACTGATTTCTGGAACCCATTTATTAACCCTAATGTGGTGGTAACTAATTCTTTGGAACTTGGTGATGGCACCGATGTTTCCAAAATTATCTTGACCGGTTCTAATACCGGGGGCAAATCGACAATTCTCAAAGCGATACTTATTAATATGCTTACCATTCATACATTTGGATTTGGATTTGCATCGGAATGTGTTGTATCTCCACTCTCATTCATCGGCAGTTATTTGCGAGTGAATGATGATGTTGCATCGGGCGAATCGAAATTTAAGGCTGAAGTAATGCGTGCTAAAATGCTTTGTGAAACCATGGAATCATTGCCCAGGGATCAATTTGGATTTGTGGTTATCGATGAACTTTTTACTGGAACAGGCTCTGAAAAGGCTGCTGTTGCTGCTTCTAAGGTTGCACAAAAATTAGCAACACTTGAAAACAACCTGTATATTTTAGCAACACATTTTCCACAATTGACTGAGCTTGCTAAAAATAATCCGGGTATTATTAAAAACTATAAAGTTGATGTTTACAAAGATGAAGCGGGTAATCTCGTGCGGCCATTCAAACTTGAACTTGGCATTAGTACCAATAATATTGCTAATGATATTTTGAATGAAGAAATCAGAGATATCGATTTTAGTATTTAGTGAGAAATTTATGTAATAAGAAGGGCTCTTAACCGAGCCCTTTTTTATGCATCGTGAACAATGTGCCATTGCGTATGCGGTAGGCGAGCATTCTGTTTTGCAGCGTCGAGTAATGATCTGCCTTCTTGTGCGAGCTTTTTATTGTGCGGCAGTCCATACCCCTCTAAAAATGCGCTTGTTGCTTGCGCAAAAACTTTTTTGGTACTCAAGTGGCTATGTTTGATAGTAGGATCTTTAATTACCAAGAGATAAACTTGACGGTTGCCACTTGCTTGAATTTGTTCAATCAATCTTTGCATATCAGCATTGGAGTAATAGGCATCATTATCAAGGTGCGCGATAAAAATTGGCAGATTTGGTTTTATAGTGCTCAAATCGGCATGCGGTAGATGAAGCGGATTTTTTACATCTTTAAAATACCATTGCACGATCGATTTCATGTCAACCGGTAGCCATTGGCCATACTGATTTTCCAGATTGCGAATCATTCTTTTAGAGTCAATAAACGGTGATTCTAAAATGAGTGCTTTCACCTCGGGCGCAGGATTGCGGGCAAGAAATTCGAGCGTAATTTTGGCCCCGATGCAGGTAGCAGCAATAATAACGGGCGCTTTTGGATTGTCTTTAATGAGCTGATTATAGACAAATTCCAAGCATTGAATATTTATGCCTTGCCCAAAATCAAAATAATCTCTGCCGTAATAATAATCAAATGTCACCAAAGGACTGTTTATGATACCATTTTTAATCCAAGGGTTCGCTGATCGCAGTGCATGACCCTTTTGGCCGTGCCACATGCGTCCCCAGAAATCTCCGCGCGGACCAGAGTGAATAAATAGAGGGATTTTAACGTTTTTTGGCAGCCCTTTATGAAAAGTCCATAAAGGATTAGTGGGATTCATTTTAAATTCAATGGTGCCGGCGGCAGGCATTAGGCCTCTTTGTTTATAGTTCTCAAAGAGATTGGGAATGGTAGTTGTTGGTGGAAATATTGCTTTTTTTGCCGGGGTTACAAAATAGGCATTCAGGTTTTCCAAAGATGGAACTATCTTTGGCTGCGCATTCATAGTGCTGAACGTGGTAATTAGTGAACCGATGAGAAAAAATAACTTATAAGAATTGTTATCGATAGACATAAATTGACCTCCAAAGTTTCTCTATAATCAGATTAACAGAAACTATTTGTTAGTCAAAAAAATGGCTGACTTATTAGGTTTTGATTGAATAAAAATCAATAAAGTTCAATTTGAAAATATTTATATGGTATTATGAGTGAAGGAAAAGATTGTTGCTAATAAAGGGAAAAGTAATGAAAAAGTGTATTATAACAAGATTTTTGATTATCAGTAGCTTATTCTTGGTCGACATGATGCCTGCAGGGCTAAAGGTGCTCCCGGCAGGAAACTACTTATTTTCGGTGGCCCCAGGGTCTTTTGAGATGCCTGCCGGCGATCGACGCTATGACCATGTTTGTTGGCTCGCTTCACATAATGCTTATGCAGCTGAGCATTATGGCTATATTTATGCCAATCAAACATATACGTTTAGCGAACAACTTGAACATGGCGTTCGTCAATTTGAGCTTGATATTGAAAAAAGATGCTGGGATAAAACGCTTGGGGTACTTGGTTCTTCAGGCTGCACAGTGAGTATGTGTCATGGTAGTTGTGAGGTTAACAAATTTATTCAACCTAAAGTATCCGGCATCCTTGAAAAAACCGGTGATCCGTTGGGTATGAAAACGTCAGCTCTTGTAGTATTTAAAGATTTTTTAAATAAATACCCGGGTGAAATTATTACCATAACTATTGAAAATCGTGTTACTGAGCCGGGATTATTGGATAAACAATTTGAAGATGCCGGCGTTCAGGATATGGTGCTCAAGCCAACTGATTGGAATCCTATTCAACAAAAAGGTTGGCCAACTTTGGATTGGTTAAGAAAAAACAATAAGCGCTTGATAGTATTTAATGATAAAGAGGCCGCCGGACAAAGATTCAATACAAGCTTGCCATTTGCGGCTACCAAATATACCTATTTTCAATGGGCATGCTTTGCACAAAATCAATGGGCTGGTGCTTCAGCAAAACGCCTCGAAGATGTTGCAATGTTAGAAAGAAAAGCATCCGAGAATCAAGGGCAGATCACTAAGTACCTATTTGAATTGGATTATTTTGCCGATGGTGCCAAAATTATAGGAACGGTGCCAACTGATCTGATTGTTAAAATTGCCGGCGCACTTGGCAAACAAACTCCTTTTAGAGGCGACTACAGAGTTGTTAATAATGCCGAATTGCGCAAATTGTTAGAGATGGTGCTCGCACGAGGATTAAGCACGGGTATTGCAAAGGGCCGTTATCCAAATTTTATAAAAGTTGACTATATTGAAGAGGGAAATCCTCTTGCATTAGTAAATGAAATTAATGCAAAAGCAAATGATCCGGCAGTGCGTGAAATTATGTTTAGACCAATATTTTCACCCGAGAGAGAACGCGAATACAATGCTGCCATTGCCGGTGGCATGAAGCCAATTGATGCGCTTAAAATGATGCGAGACAAATATAAGGTATAAAAAATTAAGCACAAATTTACCTTATAGATAAAAACATTTATATTGAATACTGTTCCTTACTAATTATTAATTTTTCTTCGCATTACTTTTTACGAGGTTTTTTACAATGCTCTATAAATTTCGCTATGCCATTTTTGCTGTTTCATGTTTAGTTGTTGGATGGAGTGGCTATAAAGTTTACAATTATTTTTTTGATTACACAGTGCCCATCATAACGCTTGACGGTATTGAAAATGAGAATTGTTATGCGGGAGAAATTTCATGCAAGGTGGTGAGTAATAAAAAAGGTGATTTATCAGTGTGGCTTGATGGACAGCCGCTTATCAGTAACTATCGATTAAGCATGCGTGAACATGAACATCCATTTATTATCCCCTCAAAAACAATTAATAACGGTAAGCATACAATCAAAATTGAACTTGTGGATGCGTCATTTGCAAAAAATAAAGTTCTTATTGAGCGACCATTTTTAGTTGATAACATTCCCCTGCAAGCAGCATTTGTGCGTTCAGAGGCAGATTATAAAGTGTTCCAAGGGCGCACGTTACATTTACAAGTTCAAGCGAATAAGGAAGTAAAAGAAGCAAAGGTGCGAGCCTTATCAAATGAATTTGATTGTTTTCCTGAATCAAAAAATTCTTCAATTTATGAATGTTTTGTTCCTATATCTTGCGAAGAAGCCCCCAACGAATATTTGCTCAATGTTGAAATTGTGGATAAAGTTGGCAATGCGCTTAATTTAGAAAGCAAATTTCAAGTAGTTCTCTTTCCCTTTAAAAAGCAAACGTTGCAAGTAAGTGATGAAAAAATGACAGAAGAAAAAGCACTGGGAGCAGATTCAGCTAAACTTGAAATGGTGATGGAAGAATTATTAAAAAAATCACCGCATGATAAATTATGGCGCGGACCATTTTGCACACCAATAGATGTTGCGCGTGTTACCTGTGATTTTGGCACTATCCGCACCACGCAAGAAAAAGGACGATACGCACATAAAGGTTTAGATATTGCTAACGCACCACGCTCGGTGGTCTGGGCGCCGCAAGATGGCATAGTAGTACACAAAGAGCGTTACGCATTTTCGGGTAATACGGTGATTATTGATCATGGATGGGGAATATTTTCTTTGTTCTTTCATCTTGATAATTTTGCCGATATTAATGTTGGCCAAAAGCTTGCAAAGGGTAATCCGGTGGGCACATTAGGAAAAACCGGTTATGCAACGGGTTATCATTTACATTGGGAAATGAGAGTGAACAATGTGCAAGTTGATCCGATGCAATGGACCAAGATAAGTTTTTAAAATTAGGAGAGTAGAAGAATGAATGTAAAAAGTGCATATTGGTGGTTCTTGGCGCAGTCGATGCTGCGGTTGTATCTTTTAGCCTTAGCGCTGATTTTATGCGCCGGATGTTGCTGGTGGTATTTTGTATATCAACCATTAGCACGCTCGATAGTTTATGGAGAAAGAAACGTTGATCAACTTCTTGCCCAACTAGTTGTTGCCAAAAATAGCCGTCGTGAATTAGCAACACTTACCAAAAAAATTTCTGAATTAAAAAAAAGCTCCACTTTGCAATGGCAAAAAAAATCGGTTCATGAAATTCGCCAAGAATCATTAGCATTTCTTGCTGATAGCGCTCTTGAAGTTGGCATGCAGATCCAAGCATGTCGTTTGATGCAAGATCACACAAAAAATAAAATCACTTTTACCAGTCAAGGAACTTTTGACCAAATTATTCTTTTTTTTGAAAAAATAAAAAAAGAGTCACAAATCTTTGGCTGCCAAATGATTCAAATAGCGCGCACTACGGGCGAGGGAAACATTTTGCACGCCGTTTTTGAAATTGTTTAAAAAATAAAAGACCCTTCAACTGGATAGCTGAAGGGTTAGGGGGGTGAACAATACGAAGAAGTATTGTTCATTAGGGACATTGTTAAAATTTTTATTTCATTGAAAAAATTCTTAGTTTGGGATGATCCTAGCAACCGGCACAAAAGTTGTCAAGAAAAAAACTTATGCCGGTGCTAAGAAATCTTGAGCCGCTTTGCAACCGGATTTTGCCAAGCGGTATGCTTGCTCGTATAACAGTATGCGAAGAATTACATCAGCACAACTTTTTTGCCCGAGTTGAGCAAATGAACTCCAGCATAGTGTATGAAGTGAGTCCATACTGCCATTGATAATTCCTTTGCAAATATCACTTGAAAGCCATTCATTATTTATCCACGATTTTTGGCAAGATTGAACAGGCGAATTTTTTTGACGCGCAAGAAACTGCGCAGATAAATCCAATGCGGTTTGCAATCCAATTGCTTGTGCCATGGCAAATGATATGTTGCATATATAATTATTTTGAGCAATGTAGGAAAGGCCCAAGCATGCTGCTGCAAACGTGCATTGAGCAGTCTTGCATAGCATAGGATTTTTCAATAACTTAGCAACGGTGCTATTTGCTTCTTCGCCCAAGGCATAACTTGTGCCGGATGCAATAGTTTGGACTAATTCCGGATCACAAAAATCGCAACGGCTCAGAAGCAAAAATCCCGTTCCGGTGGTTAAGGCCCACCATGATACTTTGCTTGCAAGAATACTCACAATAACAGGAATTCCTTTAGTTTTGCAGACATCGGCACATAATTTCCCCGAAGCTTGTATATCTTCAAGTGATATCGTTTTGCCTTCAGTCAATAGTTCAGGAATTGCGCTTACGGTAAATTGTCCGGTAGCATTTAAGGGATCAATTACGGTTCCGGGTGCCATTGCAGATAGAGGAATGCTAAAAAATATTAGAAAAGTGAGAAAAAAATGTTTGAAACCCATAAAAACCTCCACAATTAGTTTTAGGTACTTTTAAGAATACCAGAAATATAATCATTGTCAAAAATTGACAAACAGAATTATTAAACCAGCTTCCGGCTCAAAAAAAACGCTTTTACCTTCTCATTTTGCGCATAATCAGCAGGAGTTTTTTTATATTTATCTTCTAAAGAGCAGTCTGCCCCTTGTTCAAGCAAATACTCAATTACCTTAAGGTTTGGAGGCCAATGATACATTTTCTCTTCTTCCATTTTTTCAACTATTATATGCAATGGCGTGAGTCCATCTTTATTCTGCGCGTCAACATCCGCACCCGCTTTACACAGTAATCGTATACTATCAAAATAAAAGTATCTGCATGCCTTGTGCAGAGCTGTTTCTTTATGTATATCGCATGCATTACTATTGGCACCATTTTTTAGGAGCCAAATAATAGCTTTTTTTCTGATCTGTGTGTTTCCTAATGCCATCCAAATGAGTGGTGTTTCATTATAGAGATTACGTGCCTCTATGTTGGCACCATACTGCTTAAGTATATCAGCAGCTTTTGTATCTCCTTGGAGTAAGCAATGAAAAAGTGCGGTATTGTCAAGCATGGCATCGTCAGGATAATTCACATCCGCAATACCTTTTTCAAGCAGTGATTTTATGAGTGCTACTTTAGTTTCCTCTACCATCGCATAAGACATGGCTAAATTCAAAAGGACTCTATTATCAATCTTGATAATATCAGACTGAATTTTTGTATAGTGCTTACCTAATTTTATAATCGGATAACTAAGAGATAGATTTAGGAGAGCTATCAAAGGCATGGGCGCAATCTCTGAACTGATAACTACGAAATTTGCCAACCCTATTCCGGCACAAAAAAATGTGCCGGCTAAAATCATGCCCTCTTTATCATGCTTAAAAAGAAATTTTGCAGCCTGAGCATAATTATAGGCTTCTTGCGCATATTCATGAATCATTTTTTTAGTATTATCAGATAAAAAATTCATACCAAAAAAATGTGTTGGCAGTATCAATAATAAAATAAAAATGCTTTTTTTCATGAATCTTTAAATTTTAAGAATTTTTTTGCTTCTTCTAATGTCTGCGGGCTGGCATAAGCCGGCGGATTCTTTTTGTGAATATCTTTAATTGATAATATAGCCCCCTGCCTGTTAAGCACTTCAATTAAATCAATATTACCTGTTTTAAATGCATAATGTGACGCAGTTTTGAACTCTGCGTTTTGTGCATTTACATTTGCGCCATTATTCAGTAGCCAGTGAATGCCAGTTTTGACCTCCTGTGTAGTATGCATTTGAGAGAGTGTGATAAGCGCTGGCTCTTCATCGTTTGACGTTATATTAACTGGCGCATTGTATGCTTTAAGAAGATTTGCTATTTCAATATTGCCAGTTTTAAGTGCTGCTTTTAAGCATCGGTGACCGTAATCATTATTGAGATTAGTAAATTCATTATTTAATAATTTTTTTAATTCCCCAATTTGTTGACGAGCGGTACTACCATAGATTTGTAAGTGTAAATCTTTAATATATTGCTGCTTGGCATGAATTCCCATGTCTGCCCAAATATAGGAAAATAGACTAGAACTAACCAAAAAAAATGAAATTTCTAAGTAAGGTTCGGCAGGATGTACAGAAATGGCCTTAGAAAGAACGGCTAAAAGTATATAAGAGAAAAAAGTATTGCTGAAAGACTTTTTACAATTAAAGGCAAAGCCGTCTTTTAGATCTCTCCATGTTATTTTTTTAGTATTTTCCATGCTTGCCGATGGCAAAAAGAAAATTAATGGCAATAGCCAGGTATAATGCTTCATCAGTTTACTCCTTTTCAAACTCCGGCGATGAAATTTTTGATGGAAGGATAGGCACTTGGATTTCTTGAAAGCTCAGCCGAGGGCGCAGTTTCAATAATTTTGCCATCTTTCATGAGATAAATGGTACAATCCAAACGTTCTAAAAGAGATGTGTCATGGGTGGCTACCAAAACAATGTACCCTTCTTTGGCTAGTTCTTGAATAATATTTGCAACGTAGGCAGTGAGCAATGGATCCAATGCGGATGTTGGCTCGTCAAGGCAAATAACTTTTGGTTTAAGCGCCAGGGTCCGCGCAAGCGCGAGCCGTTGCTTTTGGCCCCCTGATAGATCTGCCGGATAGGCATTTGCTTTATCAGCGAGCCCATAATGAGCAAGGAGTTGCAGTGCAATTGCTTGAGCCTCTTTTTTTGTTTTGTGGAGTGCCAGCTCGAGTGCTAAGGTAATATTCTCTTCAACGGTTAAATGATCGAATAAATTAAAGTTTTGAAAAACAAAACCAACCGTGTGTGTTTGATTTACGGTGCTTAATACTAGTGGTTTATTATTTAATTCAAATGATCCGGCGTCAACGGTATCAAGGTTATTTAGAATGCGCAATAATGTTGATTTGCCAACTCCTGACGCGCCGAGCAAAACGGCAATTTCTCCCTTTTTTACCTCAAGAGAGATATCGTTCAAAATAAGTTTTTGGCCAAAACGTTTGGTGACTTGGTTAATTCTTAACATGACGATTCATCCTTTGTTCAAGCCAATTAATGAAAATTGAGAGTGTAGTGGTTATAACTAAATAAACGAGCGCGACTGCGGCAAACGAGCTGATTGCATCAAAAGTGCGACTTCGAATAAAGTTGCCCTCTTTGGTCAATTCAACAACACCAATTAACGAGGCCAAACTTGAATCTTTAATAAGGGTAACAAATTCATTGCCCAATGCCGGAATCACTACTCTAAATGCTTGGGGTAAAATAATAAAACGGGTTATTTGAATTGTAGAAAGTCCTAAAACTTTGCCTGCCTCAATTTGGCCCTTATCTACCGATTTAATGCCGGCTCGAATAATCTGGCTCACATATGCTGCGCTGTTGAGACCAATAATGATTATGGCAATCCAAAACGGCGCAAGATTAATGCCCAGTTGCGGAAAGATAAAGGGGGCAAATATAATTTGAATGAGCATTGGCGTTCCGCGAACAATAGTAACGTAGAGGGTTATTAACCAACGCAAGATTCTACTTTTACTTGTTTGACCAAGCGCTAAGAGGGTGCCCAAAAGTATCCCGATGGTGGCCCCAAGGCCGGCGATCTCTAAGGTAACAATTGCGCCGCGAATAAGAAGGGGGATTGAGTCTTTAATAAGTTGAAAATCTATCATTGTTTTCCTGTAAATTATACGATACCTTAATAGCCTAGTTAAATTCTGATTATTTTTAAAGAACTGATTATGGTAATAGTAAAAACCAAGCCTACATTTAAACAAAGAGTTTTAGATATTGTTGCCCAAATTCCTGAGGGTAAAACAGTAACCTATGCCCAAGTTGCCCAGCTTGCAGGTAGCCCCGGCGCTTTTCGCGCTGTTGGCACCATCATGAGCAAAAATTATGACCCTGCAATCCCCTGCCATCGAGTGATTCGCTCTGATGGAACTTTGGGCGGCTACAATCGGGGAGGCATTGCAAAAAAGCAAGAAATCCTAAACGCAGAAAAGTTAAAGTAATCTTCCGATAATTTTTTTCATAAGTGAATAATTGTTCGGAATTTTTTCTTGAAGCAAAGATGCAATAGCTTCATTATAACTATGGGAAGTAAGATTGCGATCGGTGATTCCATGCAATGCCCTCTTTTTGAATCGAAGCTTTCATATCATTGTTTATGCGATGCATGTCGACCACTTCAATTTTGTAGGGAATATTGGTTGCTTGGAATATGCTCATTATTTCATCAATGGCTGTTAAAGCCAGTGGCATGCCTGCATCGATTGCAATATCAATATCGGACCATTTGCTTGCAGTTCCTCGTGCCCGTGACCCAAAAAGATAAATTTTTACCTGCGGCAATAATGCATTGATAATATTAATAATTTTGTGTTTTGTTTCATTATCAATAGTATTCATATTTTCCTTGTTATTCTAACCACTTCTTTTTGAGCATTTCCAATGTGCCGTCAGCAGCAATTTCATCAAGCGCTTTTTGAATCGGTTCTAGCAGTTCAGGATATTTTTTTGAAATGGCAATCGCGTATTCATCGCTGGTAGTGGGAATTTCGGCCAATGAAAATTTTTCTTTACCATAATGATCAATAAATGATTTTATGCTGCTGCGCGCGGCAACAAATGCATCAACACTCTTATTCTCAAGTGCCATAAACGCTTCAATAGGTGCGGCATATCGAACAAGTTCCGGCCCTTCAACCTTGGCCATATAATAATCAGCGGTGAAACCTTCATTCACAGCAACTTTTTTTCCCTTTAGTTGTTCAAGCGTGGTGAGTGGCTTGCTTGCCGGGCTAATAATCAAAAGTGGGTCACCTTGAATGTAGGGCTTAGTGAAATGTATGCGCAATGCGCGATCGGGCGTCGGTGTTAAACCGGCGCCAATTACTTGGATTGAGCCGATTTGCAGTGCCGGAATCAACGCATCAAATGCCATGTCGCGCAATTCAACTTTTTTGTTAAGACGTTTTGCAACTTCGTTAATAAGATCAATGTCAAAACCCACAACCGCGCCATCTTGTATAAAGCTAAACGGTGCATATTCGCTATTTGTTCCAACAACAAGAATGTCATCATGCGCCGACGCATGAGCCGATGGCTCTCGGTGCGCCAAAAACCAAATAGCAAAGATACTGCCTAGCAAAGAGAGTGCTACGATAGGAACTATTTTATTCATAAATAACCTTTAATTAGTAAAGCGGAGGCGCTGATGGCGCATAGGCAACAACGTTTTGTACTGCTTGATTAATGGACGCGCGTAATTTCTTTTTATCTACTTTGCTGCGACACAAAGGGCAGTTTGCCTTATTTTCCGTGAAAAACCAACGTTCGGCACAATCAACGCAGATATCATGGCCGCATGGGGTAAGAAATACCCGAGTTACTTCATTAAAACTTTCCATACATACGCAGCAATCTGATGATGGATAATATTGTTGTGCAGGTGAAGAAGATGCAGAACTTGGCTTTTCATTCTGGAGTGATTGATAAATTTTTATATACAAATCCTGGCCAATGTAGCCGCTAAAAATTCCTTGTTCTAGATATGTTGATTGCATGCACTGATAAACCAGCCAATCATAAATATCTTGCGCTATTTTACGCGCTTTTATTTGATTGGTTAACTCTTTGGCAAAGTAATAGGCTTCCTCTTTAATAAAATCAAGTATTATGCCAAGCATTAATTGGTCAACATAATCCACCGGATATTCTTTTTCATATGAAAAGGAGCTCCAGTTCCAGGCAAGTTCATAATTGTTTGAAATGCCAATTTCATTTTTTACAGCATTACCAACATTAAATAACCGTGGGTTAGTATGATTGGGATAAAACCAATATTCAAGACATTGGGTGGTGTAACTAGCGATATATCTTTCCGGTATTGTTTTGGCTGCAGCATAACTGTTAAAAATTGCGGGAGCAAAAAATAGCAATAACAAAGTACTAGAGCGCATAATAGTGTTCCTTTAAAAAAGTAATTTTCATGATGAAGCAAGTCTAATACCCCGAATGCCATGGGTCAAGGATTAAAATAAAAGGGGGTGTTATTCAAAAAAGAATGCTTACTCCCGGCAGTGCGGTGCGGAGCATTGTTTTAGTTTCTTTACTTAATGGATTGTAGCGAAGATCAAGCAATTGCAAGTTAGTGAGTCCAGCCAAAGCTTTTCCATGAATTTGTTGAATTTTATTGTTGCCAAGATTAAGCACTTCCAAGTTAGCAAGTCCAGCGAAAGCCTGAGCATCAATTTGCTGAATTTGGTTATTGCTAAGATAAAGCCATTCCAAGTTATTTAGTCCGGCGAAAGCTTCCGCAGGAATTTGTTGAATCTCATTGTCGTGCAGATGAAGAAGCTTGATTGTTTCTTTATTGGGAATATTTTCTAAACCTGCAAGATTATTGATTGCTAAATGAGACAAATCAAGCACCCCATTTTTGTTGACCTGAATTTGCTGCGGCCGATAATCAAGATAATCTTGGATAGAAAAACCAAAGCTGCCGGGTATCTGGTCCCACTTAATTTCTTTGCCGCTGAGCAGATAAGTGTAAATGCTGTTTTTAACGGCGGTTCCCAGTTCGCCAGTGCCTATTTTCTTCACAACTGTTTCAGTCAATTTCTCATCAGCAAGAATTCTTGAAGCAGCGAATGTCAGTGCAATTTTTAAATCAAGAAAGTCGGCTGCCTTAATAAAGGCAATCAAATCATTGATTTTCACTTCTTTATCAACGGCATCGAGTAGTAGCTTATCGCCTTTTAAATCTTTGTGAAGGTAAACTGACCACATAAAAGCCGCAATATCTTGCAGTGTTTTGCTTGGGATATCTTTAAATTCAACTCTTTTTGCAGTTGCTTCTTGCCCGCCCATGGCAAGAAGATCTTTTATTTGCTCACTTTGCAAAGCTATCTCTTCAGGTGCCTGGAATTCTTGATTGTCGGGCCCAACAAGAGTAATCACTTGCGCCTGTTTCTCCATGCCAATGATATTAAAGCCTGTTGCAAGGCAGATGAGGGCTACTAATAACTGTTTTCTTAACATGATTTCACCTAAAAAATGGTAAAAATATCAATATCAAAATTCAATATATACTTCCGGTAGTGCAGTGCGGAGCATTGTTTTAGTTTCCTCGCTTAAAGGATTGTTGTGAAGATAAAGCCATTGCAAGATATTAAGCTCTGCAAAAGCTTGCGCAGGAATTTGTCGAATTTGATTGCTGGAAAGATAAAGCATTTGCAAGTTATTAAGTCCGACAAAAGCTTGCGCAGAAATTTGTTGAATTTGATTGCTGGAAAGATAAAGCCCTCCTAAATTATTAAGTCCGGCAAAAGCCTGTGCAGGAATTTGTTTAATTCGATTCTCGCCAAGATCAAGATCTTCGATTGTTTCTTTTTTAGGAATGTTTTGCAAGCCTGCAAGATTATTGATTGCTAAATTTCTCAAATTAAGCCGTCCATAGTCATTAATCTGGAATACTTGCGGGCGATAATCAAGATAATCCTGAACAGAAAAACCAAAGCTGCCGGATATCTGGTCCCACTTAATTTCTTTGCCGCTGAGCAGATAAGTGTAAATGCTGTTTTTAACGGCGGTTCCCAGTTCGCCAGTGCCTATTTTCTTCACAACTGTTTCAGTCAATTTCTCATCAGCAAGAATTCTTGAAGCAGCGAATGTCAGTGCAATTTTTAAATCAAGAAAGTCGGCTGCCTTAATAAAGGCAATCAAATCATTGATTTTCACTTCTTTATCAACGGCATCGAGTAGTAGCTTATCGCCTTTTAAATCTTTGTGAAGGTAAACTGACCACATAAAAGCCGCAATATCTTGCAGTGTTTTGCTTGGGATGTTTTTAAATTCAATTCTTTTTGCAGTTGCTTCCTGCCCGCCCATGGCAAGAAGATCTTTTATTTGCTCACTTTGCAAAGCTATCTCTTCAGGTGCCTGGAATTCTTGATTGTCGGGACCAACAAGAGTAATCACTTGCGCCTGTTTCTCCATGCTAATGATATTTAAACCTGCCGCAAGGCAGATGAGGGCTACTAATAACTGTTTTCTTAACATGATTTCTCCCAAAAATGATCAACATATATTGTCTACTTGTAATAATAACAGGATGGCTTCAATAAAGTCAATTACAATTAGAAATAAATAGTTAAAAAGTGCTGTAATAGAGGGGTATTTAGCGCTAATGCCCCGATAGCCAGGATTCAGTGAAAATACGTGTCTCTTTGGGGGGGTAAGCGCTTTACCGCTAAAATGTATTGTTTTACGATTACTGGCTTTGATAAAATATTGATAAGAAATTAGGGTTAATAAAAGGGGTTGGCCAATGAAAAGTACTGTGCGATTGTTAGCATTATTCAGCGTAGGGGCATGCAATCTTTCTTGCATGGAAATGCCAAAAAAACTTATGACACAAGAAGTTGCTATAAGAAGTCCTGAGCAAGTGCTTGAGGCAGGAAAACCAATACATTTTTCTCCTGAGTCTAACCGGCAAAATAATATCGGTGTAACAGAAAAAAACGTTATGGGGCTCACGAGCGAGATCTTTAATGAAGTATTATTAAAGCAGCTTCAAAAAAGAGGATTTCAAGGAGAAATTACCAATCAAAGTGAGCCGACGGTCCTTATATTTTCCGAATTGGATCGCTTAAAGGCAAATGTTATTAGTGAAAGAAGTCACATAAAAACCTATTTTCAATCATATATAGATTTTGTGACACAAAAAGCAAAAGAGTTTGTGCGGCAGAATAAAAAAGTTATCGTAATTAATTTTTGGTACAAATATGATGCCGATTCTCTGCGCTTTATTCAACAAAATGGCCGCTGGAATAGAATTGCCGAAAGATTGCAAACTCATCCCAATAAACGATTTGTGCAAGATTATCCTCGCTTAGTAGAAAGATTGCTAACCCCCGAAGGGTTGCGCGAGCATGCCAAAATACTCGATTATTTTAAAGAAGAAACGGCAGCGCTTTCACCGCAAGGCATTCATATGTTTTATTTTGAGTTCCCCATTCCAAATGTGGTGATTCCTCCAAATGAATCGGATTATCCCTATTTTAAGAAAGAATTCGATCAATCCAATTATAATGCTTTAGAAATGACCCGCTTGGTTAATTTACTGCTGCAAGAATCTGCTAAAAAGGCTCCTCGCCCGCAAGTACCACCGCGCCCTGAAGAGCGGCCGTTGATGCCACCGCCCGTGCCGCCACGGGAGGCCGCTGCGCCACAAATTGGCAAAGAGCTTTCAGCGGAGCAATTGGCCGAGCAGATTAAAAAAATTCAATCAGAGCTTCGCAAGCTTACCCTGCAAGCCGGAAAAAGACCGAATCCTGAGGATGCACTAAAAATTGCTCAGTTTACACAGGTAACAAGCGAATTGGAAAAAGAACTTATTGCGCGAGAAAAAATGGCGCAACCACAACCAAAGAAAATAGCACCGGCGATCAAACCACCCGAAGAGGTTCAGCGGCCAGAACCGGAAAAAGAGGCGGAAGAAAGCGCTTTGGCTAAACAATTAAAAGAAAGAAAGAGCGGATTAAGAAAAACGCCTGAATTGGAAGGAATAAGACCATCAAAACAGCAAGAATGGGAAAGTATGAATGCCCAAACATTGGAAAAGGAGCTTTCTTATCTTAATCAACAGTATACGAAATTGATTTTTGCAGGAGGAAGTGGCACTGCTCAGGCAAAACAACTCGAGGCTGATATTAACTTTGTGCAAGCGCTATTAAAAAAGATTTCACCGGTAAATGAATTTGAGTGGTGAGAAAATAATCCGGTTTTTTCTTATAATCGCAAGTCAGTGCTGCCGGGCAAAGAAGCGCCAATCTCTTTTTTGTTTGCATTGTTCAGTGGGTTGCTGCTTAAAGCAAGCAGTTCCAACTTTTTAAGCGGAGCAAATGTTCCGGGAGCGGTCTGGATTATTTTATTATTAGCCAGAATTAAGCGTTGCAGCCTGGTGAGGCGAGAAAAAGTTTGTTCAGGAACTTGAGTAATGCGATTCTGATCAAGACTAAGATATTTCAAATTGGTGTTCTTCTCTAATGTATCAGAAGGGATTTGGGTAATACGATTTTTGGAAAGAATGAGTTCTTTCAATTGATTTAATCCGGCTAAAGCTTCATGAGGAATTGCGCGTATTTTATTGTCATTGAGCCATAGTATTTCAAGATTTTTTAGCCCGTCGAAAGCTTTTTTAGAAATTTTCTTTATCTTATTTTTGCCTAAATAGAGTGTATGCAAAGTGAAAAGGGATTAAAAGCATGAGAACGTATACGTTTAATTTCGTTATTGTGAAGAGAGAGCTCTTTAATGCATACAAGCGTCAACGGAGTGAAGGCCTGGGCATCGTACAATGATGGAGTCTGCCAAAAAAGATGAGTAGGAACTTTCTTAAGGCTCATCGTGGTAAGCCGCAATGTGAGAGCAATCTCTTCCTTTTTTTTCTCTTCCGGTAAGCCTTTCAAGGTAAGAGTAGTAGTAATCTCTTCTCTTTCCCCTTGAGGTAAGCGTTCCATAGCAAGCGTAGTGGCGAAGGAAAATACTAAAAGTTTTGTTAGGTTATTTTTCAACACAATGTCTCCCAAAATGTATAAATTTTACCTGAATTATATCAGAACAGATGCGCAAGACAAGAAGCAAAAGAATATTCTATTTCGCGAAAAAAAATGTTTTTTCTTGCATTGCTCTCCCAGTGATAAATAAATGAAGTTGCTGAGAGTAATGATGGTGAACAATGATTTCATCTTTTCCCTATTTCTAAAATTCTATATATGTTCCCGAATAGGTATTGCTCAGCTTCTTAGTTTCTTCATTAATTGGATTACTTTCAAGGAAAATTTCTTTTATACTGTTTCTATTTGAAACTTTGAAATAATTGTTTGTTTAATCTAGTGCAAATATAAAATTGACAAATAAGATAGTTGTGCTAAATTAGGGGTAAAGTATGTTATATTATCTCAAATTTGGAGGTTTTTATGATTAAACAATATTTTCTCTATCTACCCCTGCTTATGGGGGGCCTTTTAGGGTCAAATCTGGCCTATTCTGGGGCTGTTTTATGGGTTTTACACTTTAAAATACCCAATAAAAAGATACTTTTTTTTGCTGAGCAACATTACGGGGAACTCGATAATGGACAAAAAGCAGAAAGGATTGCCAATATACAAGCTATGCCACTTTTTAACCTTTTTGAGGATCTTGAGCGTAGCAACCAAAAATGCTCATTGTATCTGGAATGTCGTGAAGGGTTAAAGAGGAATCCTGCTTCATTCGATGGTCGAGCATGGTTTGATACATGCATGATAAGTTATGCGCGTGGGGAAGGAATTCCATCATGGGCAACTTCGGTCCGTAATTTTGATCCGAGAACACAACGTGAAATGTTTCTATTAAAGGACATTTTTCGTTTTGACAAATGTATGCATGACTGGACAGAAGAAAATTATAGCCACCAAGCATATGAACGATTAATGAAAGGATTTGAACAAGGAGATGGATTTGATGAAGATGAATCTGAAAATAGTGAGGAACTTACGGATGAAAGTGAATCAAAGGAAGGTTCTATGAAACTCGTTGATGATGATTATGATGAATTGCCCAAAGAAATATACCAAAAACTTGATTCCGCTATTACTGAATTAAAAAAGGTGATATCGCCCGTAGATACCGCTCTTTTTAATAAATGGACCGGAGAATGTATGAAGCATAAGCAAGCCTTGGTAAATTTATATGAAGAAAAGGCTAAAACAAATAAGAAAAAACTCTTTGGTTATTTATTCGCTATGGCTCGTCAGCATAAAGAAAAATTTTATGAAAAGCTTTCTGAGACACTTAAATGTGAAGAAAAATTAAAAAGCGTTTCCACTTTGTTTGGAGCAATTGAGCATCATACTGATTTTGTGCTGCTCCATAAAATTTTATCTGACACAAGTCCTTTCATTGTTGTTCATGGAGGAGCTGATCATCTCAAGAATGTTTACAACACTTACTTTTCTGAAAGCAACATGCAAACAAGAGGCAAAAATCCGTTATCTTTGAATACTAAAACAATGATTAACGATCCTGATTATTGTTATCAGCAAATGAGAGATCTTGTTTTTAAAATAGATAGAAAATAATTCGAATTAGACGAGGTTATTATGTATCAGAAGCTCTATTTTTATTCCCTGTTTTTTCTAGCGGGAGCACTATCGCCAAATCCGGCCCATCCTGGGGCTATTTTATGGATGACTCGCTTTGAGATCCCCGGCAAAAAGATACTCTTTTTTGCTGAGCGGCATGGCGGTAAGCTTGAAAATGGACAGGAAGTAGAAAAGATTGCCAACATACAAACTATGCCTTTGGTTAACCTTTTTGATGATCTTGAACGAAACAATCAAAAATGCTCATTGTATCTGGAATGTCGTGAGCACAATAAAAAATCTATCCTTGATGAAATCGCTCAGGGAAATCCTCTTCAGCTCAATAATCGGCCATATTTTGATCAATATTACGTAGATTATATTTTAAATAATGCAATACCACCCTGGATACATTCAATAAAAAATTTTGATTCTCGATCAGAGAATGAAGAATCATTGTATATTAATGTTTGCCTCTTTGATCGCTGTATTTCTCAATGGGCAAAAGAAAATTATAGTGAAGTGGCATTTGCCCGCTTAACCAAAAAGTTTGAAAATGGTGATGAAGAGACTGATGAAACGGATGAACCTATAGAAAATTCTTCTCAGAAAAATGATTCTAATCAAGTAGCCGATTTCGATGAATTGCCCGTTGAAGTATATGCTAAATTAGACTCAGCCGTTGCTGATGTAGAAAAATTAATTCCGGCAGTGGATACTGATCTTTTTAAAAAATGGGTTGCCAAATGCATGGAACATAAACTTGCATTAACAAAATTGTATCAAGAAAAAGCAAAAACAAAACATAACCATCTTTTTAGCTATTTATTTAACATGGCTCACAAACATAAAGAAAAATTTTATGAAAAGCTTTCAGAAGTTCTTGGGTGCAAAGAACCATTGCACTCGGTTGCCAGCTTATTTGGAGCTATCAATTATCATGCTGATTTTAGACTGCTTCGGGCCATTCTTTCTGATAGCAATCCCATAATCATTGTTCATGCAGGGGCTTTGCATCTTTCACATATACATGATTCTTATTTTTGTAGGACTAAAATGCCAATAAAGGGTAAAAATCCATTGAATTTGGCTATTAACGATATGATTAACCATCCTGATTATTGCTATCAGCAAATGTAGAGATATCATTTTTCTCAACTAATTTCTCTTCTTTTTGTCCAGGTTAAAATTGATTATTAGAAATATAACATGAAGTAATAGTCTAAAATACTTGACAGTTCTTTTATTTAATATAATCTAGGGAGTAGAATGTAAGGTTATAATTTAAATCTCTAAATGGAGGAAATCGCATGAATATGCGTAAATCAATGAAGATCTTATCACTAGGTCTTTTACTATCTATCCCTTTTGCAACCCATCCTATGGAATTACCGGACTTGTCTCAGGCAAAAAAACCTGTTGCTTCATGGTTTTGGAACAAATGGAATAACGTGCCAACCTGGAAAACAATAAAAGAGACTGTTTCAGCGACAACCAATGCTGTGGTAAATACCCCCCAAGCCATAAAAACAGTTGCTGCACATACTCCTTCGCTCGGGGACATGGCTCAAGCAACTAAAAGTTATGTTCAAAATTCACCCGTTATTCAAGAGCAGGCTCAAAATGCTGTTGTTGCACTGAGTAACGCAAGCAAAAATATGCCATCAAACCCTACCCTTAAAAAGGCTGGTGCCGTTGGTGCTTTGGCTGCAACTGGCTATTTAGCGCATAAAGCGTACCAATGGATTAATGCTGAAAATACTGCATTGCCAAGCTTTCAAATATTTGAAGCAAATGGACGCGTGGAGCGTATAGGCCAAGCTGCTCAATTGAATGAGCAAGGTATGCCTGTTGAGCAATTGTCATTGCAGCAAGAAAATCAAACTGAGCCGATGATTAAAAAAGACATGGCTTTAGATATGTCTGAAGCCGAACAAGCAAATTCAAGTGCTCGATCGAATGTGGACCAAAATAGTAATAATAATGACATTCGACAAGAAGAGCCGGCTAAGAAATCTGCTTCAATTCTTTCTCAATACGTTGACGTAAATGATAATAAAAAGAGACTTTCTTCCGAGGCGAATAAAGACAAAGCATTCTTAGTATCGCAACAAAATAGACAGCTCACGGATAGCAAACTCGCTGTAGCGATGCTAAAATATGATGCTGCTCTTAAGGATTTTCAAGCCGGTCAAATCGATATGGATTCTGAGCCGATTGTTGTTGTGTTGCCAGAAGCGCTGGTGCAACCAAAAACTCAGAAAGTGGCAGTTAAATTAGAACCAGAAACAAAACCCGCTCCTGCAAGGCCAAAGCAAAAACGGGTTGATGCTGATCAACCAATGCAATATGCATATGCACGCACTGAAGAGTTGCCAATGCAACAATATTTCCCTGTTGAACAATTGATCCTTAATACTTTTGCTCAATCAAGTGCCGCTCATTCGAATGCGAATAATGATGCAGTTGATGCAAAAATAGCTGAATCATTAGATCGCTTCACTCAAGAAAATAACAATGCACCTCAAAGAGAGCATAATAAACTCTTAGAAACGGTGTTGCCGGTATCAAGCAATACTCAGTTGAAGCTTGTTGAAGAGCCTGCGGTAGAAAAACCAGTGCATCAACTGGATCTTGTTAGAGAAGATGCGACTATAGAAAATACTCCTAAATCCAAAGATAAAACAGCGCAAGAGAAACTATTCGATGAATTATCGGTAGTTGATGCGGATGGTAATACTGCATTGCATCGAGCTGTAATTGATGGAAATGAACAAAAAGTACGTGAAATACTGAATCCATTTATTAAAAGAATGGATCTTGCCGCACGCTTAATTCATGAAATTAAAAATAATGCCGGTCTTAGTGCTGCTGAATTAGCAAATCATATTGATAACTTTAATATTTTGCTTGTAATTATTGGTTACCTATAAGTGACACAATGTTGCGCATTAAAAAAATAGATGTGTAGGTGGATATCCTGCACCTCATTAAAATAATTCTTGTATATATTGTTCAATTTGCTGGGCACTCACCTGAGTGCCCATTGCTCTGTAAAATTCTTCATCATATTCCCGCGTTTGAATAACAATAGGCATGGTTAGTGCATGGCCCATAAGAAGCGCTTGTTTTTTGCTATCCAGCGATGCCAAAATAGACCGTAAATTCTGCGCGCCATTCACCCCATTGAGTACTGCTTGAATATCTTTTTCATCGTTGAGTTGTGCCACAATCTTGGTGCCAATCTGAGAAATAATTTCTTGATCTATGCCCGAAGGCCGCTGATCAACCACGAGTAGTGAAACATAATATTTGCGCATTTCGCGGGCGATGATCCCAAAAATTGTTTGACGCGCCGCTTGCGGATTTAAAAATTTATGCGCTTCTTCAATGGTGATCATCAATTTTTTTGGTTCATCCTCTTTCTTTTGAGACCCTAAAAATTTTTCTGTTTTGGCAACATATTCATGGTGAATGCGGCGCGTGATAATATTGGCGATGAGCAGATAGCAAAAAGTCTGTGTGTAATTGCCAAATTCTACAATCACATTAATGCCACGGTCCAAATATTCCATCATCTGGTCAATTACGTTGCCCGCCTTATAGGCGCCCGATTTTGTAGAAACAAAAAAAGGCAACCGCTCAATGCGTTTTAATTTGCGATAGAGCGCGGCAATTGATTCCGGATGCCCGCCAAGCTCGGTTGCAAACTCTTTTAAGCTATCGCCCCGGGATAATAATACCGAGAGCCATTCATGTTTATATTTTGCGGCAATCAAATGGGCCGCTTCAAGTGCGGTAGAATGTAAATTAAGTTCATCTTGCAATGAAAGAATATCCTCAACGCTCACCGATTCTAAGGGAATGGTAATTTCAACATCCGGTGTGCCGCCACGGCGGCGCGTTGATGCCGGATCGAGTGAAAAAATCACTACTTTATCGCAAAAGAGAGTTTTTAACCCCTTTACAAATGATTGGCCCGCTCCTTCTTTGCGTGCTTGTAGGCCATATTCGCTATGCATATCAAAAATGAGGTTCACTGCCTTTTCTTGCTTGATGAGCCCGGCAAGCACCAAGCGTGTAATGAATGTTTTACCTGTTCCCGTTTTGCCAAAAATGCCGTTGCTACGCTCGGTCAAACGCTCAAGATCAAGGCAGACCGGGGTTGCCATGTCTAAGGGGCAGCCTATGTTAAAATAGCGCTTTTCAGGGTGATCCTCATTGCCAAATATGAGTGCAACATCCCTGTTATCTACTTCTAAAACGTTTGAAAAATGGGGGGGTATGGTTTTGACCGGCATTGGCCTGCCATCGGCCCCCAGCATAAGCATGGGCTTGAGGGTTGCGGTAGCATAAATATCTTTTTGCTTTAAGAATGAGAGCAGCAATTGTTCCGATTCATCTGGAGGAAAGAGAAGAATATCTGGATGGGAAATTGCCAGGCTTAAATCAGTAATAAGTGAAAAATATTTATGGTTTTTACCTACAATGGAGACAAATTTACCTGTTTTGATCTCTTCGGGGTTGGCTTGCGCATCTATGCGCATCACCATCCCTTCGGCAAGGGACCCTGAAACAATATGACCTATTTTTTTCTTCATGGTTCTTTTGTTAGAATTTTTAAGCTGTGATAATTGTATCAGCAAAAAGCGTTTTGCGCATATCGCTACTTTTTGCTATACTCGAAATCGTCGATTTGTTCTTATTGGCCTTCACATTCTATATAGTAATCTTTGATATCATGCCACTAAGATTTTTTTACTAAGGGAAAATGCCGATGATAGCACGTATTTTGGCCATAATTTTGGGGACGAATAATGCACGACAATTGCGAAAAATTCAACCTATTGTAGATAAAATTAATGGTTTTGAGCCGGCCATTAGTGCATTAAGTGATGAATCACTTGCTCAAAAAACCGTCGAGTTCAAAGAACGCTTAGCCAAAGGAGAAACGCTTGATGATATTCTCCCGGAAGCATTTGCGGTGGTGCGAGAAGCATCAAAACGCACCATTGGGCAGCGCCATTATGATGTGCAGCTCGTTGGAGGCGTTGTTTTGCATCAAGGAAAAATTTCTGAAATGAAAACCGGAGAAGGTAAAACATTAACTGCTACCCTTCCGCTCTATCTCAATGCGCTGGCAGGTAAAGGGGCCACGCTTGTGACAGTGAATGATTATCTGGCTCGGCGTGACTCTGAATGGATGACCCCCATCTACTCTTTTCTTGGCCTAACGGTCGGTTGTTTGCAAAACACTATGCACGATCATGAGCGCAAAGAACAATATGCCCGTGATGTTCTTTATGCCACGAATAATGAATTAGGATTCGATTATTTACGCGATAATATGAAATTCCGCTTGGAAGATTATGTGCAGCGCGAATTATTTTATGCGATCGTTGATGAAGTTGACTCCATTTTGATCGACGAAGCACGAACACCGTTGATTATTTCCGGGTCTTCCGGTGAAAGTAGCCAGCTTTATCAAACAGCAGATAAAGTGGTTCGCCGGTTAGTAAAAGGAGAGGATTACGAGGTTGATGAAAAGCAGCGCAGTGTTCAATTAACCGAATTAGGTAATGATAAAGTAGAAAAAGCGCTGGGCGTTCCCAATCTCTATGCGGTAGAAAGCTTAAATTTACTTCACCATATTAATCAAGCATTACGCGCGCACTCTTTGTTTAAACGCGACGTTGATTATGTGGTCAAAGATGGGGAAGTGCTGATCGTTGATGAATTTACCGGACGTATTTTGCCCGGTCGCCGTTATAGCGATGGTTTGCATCAAGCGCTAGAAGCTAAAGAAGGCGTTGAGATTGAAAAAGAAACACAAACATTGGCTGCCATCACCTTACAAAATTATTTTAGACTCTATAAAAAACTGGGTGGCATGACCGGTACAGCAGCAACCGAAGCAGAAGAATTTTATCGCACCTATAACCTCGACGTTGTTTCTGTGCCAACTAATAAAAAGATGATCCGTGATGATAAACAGGATCTTATCTTTTTGACTAAAAATGCAAAATATAAATCAATTGTTGCCGATGTTAAAGAGCGCCATAAAAAAGGCCAGCCGGTTTTGATTGGTACTATTGCCATCGAAACTTCTGAGCTGATTAGTGACGTGCTTACTGCCAACGGTGTGCCCCACGATGTGTTAAATGCAAAACATCATCAACGTGAGGCGGAAATTGTGGAATATGCGGGGCAAACAGGCAGAGTAACTATCGCAACCAACATGGCTGGACGTGGTACGGACATTAAGTTGAGTCCCGAATCGGTCACCGCGGGCGGGCTATATATTTTAGGCACCGAGCGGCATGAAAGTAGACGTATTGATAATCAGTTGCGCGGCCGTTCCGGGCGACAAGGTGATCCGGGCGAATCCCGTTTTTATATCTCTTTAGAAGACGATCTAATTCGTATTTACCAAGGCGAGCAGCTCAAGAAAAATATGGAACGTTTTGGCATGAAAGAAGATGAAATTATTGAATCTTCGATGGTGTCCAAGACTATTGAACGAGTGCAAGAGCGTGTTGAAAAACAAAATTTTGATATTCGTAAACATCTTCTTGAATATGATGATGTGCTTAATCAGCAGCGTATTGTGGTCTATCGTATTCGCCGTGATGTGTTGGAAGGAAATGAAAACATCTATGAATTAGTGCGTGATATGGTCCTTAAAACTATTGAAGATACGGTTGCGCGCCATGTTCCTTCACGGGCAATTACCGCTGAACAAATACAAGCAATTATTCATGAATTGGCGGCAATAACCAGTATAAAGCCGGCTGAATTTGAGGCTAAAAAATTTAATATAGCCAATCGAGAAACTTTTGAGCAAGATTTAAGCACCTTTATTCTTGAAAAATATGAGCATTATCGCCAACGCCAAAATAAAGATATTATTCATAATGCGGAAAAATGGCTTATGCTAGAGACCATTGATCAGGCTTGGAAGCAGCATATGCTTAACCTTGATCACTTAAAAGAAGGTATCAACCTTCGAAGCTACAGCCAAAAAAATCCACTCATTGAATATAAGCGCGAGGCTTTTGCAATGTTCCAAGAAGTAATGCAAGATATTCAACGCATGACCGTGCATCATATTTTCCACTTAAATACCGAACGCTTTGATCAGAATGAACTTGAAAAGAAACGGGAACGTGAGCTTGATCAAATTAATCTTCTTGCGGGTCATGGCAGTGTTGATGAGGCTGAAAAAGCTCAACCGCAAGCGCGTGCAGAGCATATTGGTCGCAATGATCCGTGTCCGTGTGGTTCAGGTAAAAAATATAAAAAGTGCCACGGCGAAGGCAAATAAAAAAAGGCCGGGATTTCTCCCGGCCACAATTATTATGAGCTATTACTATGGTTGGGGTGCTGGAATCCCTACCATTTTACCATAGCTCAATTGAGTTTCTCTGATATTTTTTAGAATTGCATTCAATTGTTTTACCAAATTGTCTTTTCTATCAGGTTTGGCGAGATTATCAATGTCTGCTAAGATTGCATCAATCTCTTGTCCCGCGCGATCAAGACTTCTTTTGCTTTCTGCATTTTTCTTAAGCAACTCTTGTATAGTTTCTTTACACTTTCTAATTTGCTCTTTGCTTTTGTTGAGTTCTTCTTTTAAAAGATCGAGTTCGTCTTTGCATTTCGTAAGTTCTTCTTTTCTTGTTTGTCCTCGACTTATCATTTGATCAGCGATTTTTGCTTCTTGTTTCAGTTTATTGTTTTCCTCTTCGAGTTGAACTTGTTGTGCTCGCAGTTTTCGTTCTACTTCTTCGGCCAGCGTAAGCTTTTGACGGAGATCTTGTACTTCGTTCTTTATTTGTTCATTAACTGCCTGACGTTCTTGTGTTATTCGTTCCTGAGCTCTTTTGCGCTCTTCTAACTCTGTCTGAAGTTTCTCAAGTCTTTCTTCGGCATCGATATTTACTTCTTTAGAAGCGGTTAGTTGAGCGGTAGCAGTTTGGAGATCTTTATTGAGTTGCTCATTTTTACTCTTGAGCTCCTTATTTTCTAAAGTATAGAGATCCTCTAATCTCTTGACTTCTTCTTGCGCCTTGTGCATTACATTAATTTCTTTCTTAAGTGCCTTATTTTCATTTTCGAGATGCTCAGCTTTTTCTTTTTCTTTTACATATCTTTCTTCAACTTTACGTAATGGTTTTTGTTGCTCTTGAGATAGGAGTTTTTTCTTTGCTTCTGCCAATTCTTCAGGCGTTAATATCTGTTTTGAAACGGCGCCTAGATTTTTGTTGAGTTCTTCAATTTGTTTTCTAAGTGCTTGTTCTTTTTGTTCAGCCTGCGCAAGTTTATCTTGACAATCCTTTAACGCTTTTGGTGAAACCACAGGAATTGCTTCTTTTTTAATCTTCTCTTTTTCTTGATTTGCTCTTTCCAATGCTTTTTCATATTGCTTGATTTCATTTTCAGCGCGTTGTTTTTGTTCTCGAGCTTGATCAAGTTGTTGCCGAAGAGCATCGATTTGTTGTTGTCCACCACCGCGTGCTTCTTCTGCTTGTTTTCTAGCTTGTTCAAGTTGTCTGAGTAATTCTGCGGTAGTTTTTTCAGTCTCGGTAAGTCTTGCCCGTAAGTCTCGACACTCCTTAGCACCTGCGCCTGCATCTTTTGCTCGTTCTTCAAGAGCTCGCATGCGCACAGCAAGATCCCTTGATTCAGACGCTAATTGCCGATTGAGAATATCTGCCGCTTCACGTTCCCCTTGTAATTTACGCAGTTGTGCTTCGAGCTTTGACAATTGTTCTAGTGAGGAAATCTGCTGATTTTCTAAAGCTGTAGCAGCTCTATCACGCTCCGATTGTAATCTTGATAGTTGTGCATCTTGTTCCTCAATCCTTTTTTGCAATGCTTGAGTGATATCGCGATTTTCGGCCATTCCTTTTTCAATTTCAGCCTTTAATCGTTGTTGTTCAGCGGCTCTTTTTTGTGTCTCTTCCTTTCGCTGTGCCTCGCGGCGCCGTGCTTCGGTTTCTACTGCTCTTCGTTCTTCTTCGATTCGTTTTTTTCGCGCCGCCTGTTCTTCTTCTGTTCGTGCTGCGGCCCGTTCTCGTTCGTATCTACGCCTTGGTTCTTGAGGTCCTCTGGCAAGTATATCGGGCCCTTCCATTGCTATCCATGATGATCGTGCTTTTGCAAGATTTTGGGTCAATTCGTTAACAAGACTATCACGGCCAGCTTGTCGAAATTGTTCGATAATGTTTTTTGCCGTATCCCATTGGGTGGCATTTAATGCTTGATAAAATTGATCTTTCAATGATTGAACTTCTTCCGGGGTAAGAGGGGCTGGAGGTCTTTGCATTGCATACAATGGCCCAGAAGCAAAAATTGTGAGCAATAATACTATTATTTTTTTATTCACTTTTTCTCCTTTTTTTAGAATAAAAACTAGTATTGTTACTAGCAGTTTTTGATTTATAGAGTCAATAGAATCCCTAAAGTGCTTAAATTCCAATTTTACCATATTCAGGAAAGAACTATGGTTACTTTGGTTTCCCATTACTTTTGGGTATACTTGAAATTAAAATTTAAACTTAAAGGCCATTATGTTACGTGTTAAAGGTACCAACGATTTTTTAGATCTGAGCTTATACAACTACATTCTTACTACTATAAAGAAGCATCTTGCACTTTATGCTTTTAGTGAAATTGAGACCCCGATCCTAGAGCATACCGAACTTTTTAAGCGCACTCTTGGCTTGCATACAGATGTAGTTAATAAAGAGATGTTCATCATAAAATCGCATGAGCAGCATGAGGAGTCGGAGCAAGATAGTATATGCCTTCGGCCGGAAATTACCGCTTCCATGGTACGTGCTTTTGTAGATAATGGCATTCAAACAACTCCCTGGAAAGTTTTTACCTATGGCCCCTGTTTTCGGTACGAACGTCCTCAAAAAGGAAGATTCCGAGAATTCCATCAAGTGAGCATTGAGGTTATAGGTACAGCGGCAGTTGCCCAAGATGTACAATTGATCACCATGCTTGATAGATTGTTCCACGAAGCATTGAAGTTTAATAATTACGCCTTACTTATTAACTATTTGGGCTGCCCTGAGGATCGGGTAAACTATCGTGCGATTCTTAAAAAATTTTTAGATGATCAACCGAGTATATGCGCCAATTGCATGGAGCGTAAAGAAAAAAACATTATGCGGGTATTTGATTGTAAGGTTGAGCAGTGCCAAAAGATATATCAAAATGCGCCCAAAATAACCGATTATTTATGCGCGGCATGCGCCCAAGAATGGCAACAGGTGCAGCATGATCTTGAATTGATGAGCGTTACCTTCAAAGTGCAGCCAACCTTGGTGCGCGGGCTGGATTATTATAATAAAACGGTTTTTGAATTTGTGAGTGGCTCTTTGGGAGCGCAAAATGCCTTTTGCGGTGGCGGCAGATATGAGCAATTGGTAACCCAAATAGGTGGCAAAACGGATGAAAAATCTATTGGCGCAGCCATCGGTTTTGAGCGCCTGCTTATGATGTTGGAGCCGTTTAAGGACTCAATGCCATTGCCTCAACCGCCCAAATTACATGTGGTTTTACCTCTTGGTCAAGAGCAGCAGATGCTAGCATTGTTACTTGCCGATGAACTTTATGCAGTTGGATTGTGCGCTGAAGTATTGCTGGAAGGCGGGTCAATCAAAAGTATGATGAACCGAGCAAATAAACTCGGCGCTGCCTATGCACTACTTCTTGGTTCTGATGAACAACAAAAAAATCAAGTAACGGTAAAGAATATGATTACTGGAGCGCAAGAAACTATTTCTCAAGCTGATTTGGTTGGGTATTTGCAGAAATAGTTTTCCTTAATCAATAATTTCTTTGCCGGTTTCAGAGTTTTTAAGATGGTAATTTTCTACTTTTCCAGTGAAATCAGGGCGATAGTAAATCATTAAAGGCTGTTCAAAATAGGCAAGGTTATTACCGGCTCCTGCTATTTTATCATCACCATTTCCCTGTGCTACCCATATAAGATCATTAACCTTACCATTAAATCGAGGCCGTTCTCCTGAACCTTTAATCTCGGGGTGTTTTTTAAATAAATTATAGAGTATATCTAATGCTCTTTGGGTACTTTCTGTCCCTAAATCACTATAAAAGACAACTCGAGGAAGATGTTTTTCTCGTAAATGTTCGTCAGTATTAACTGCTACCTTAAAAATATGAATTAGTCTTTTTAATTCGGGATCATCTTTAAAGGCATCAAGGATCAAAACGATCAATCTGCTTAAATCAGTCCCCGCCGCCGGCATGAGATGGATTTTATACCGATTCGTTATGGACTTGAGACCAATTTTTTTATCTTCAGCATTCCACGATGATATTTCGCGCAGGGCATTTTGAACGTTATCTTGTAGGTCCAGATACTTTATATTAATACTGCGGGTGGGGCTGGTTGCAGAAAATACACATAACCCGAAGAATAATATGGCACAGGCAAAGAAAGTTGCGCCCCGTAAGCTCTTCCCAATAGTTGCCATGCGTTGGAACGTTGTTTCTGGATTGTTTTTGCTGCCTCAAGCGCTTGTATAAAGAACGCTTCAGAGTATACCCAGTTAGATATTCCCTCTTTTATTGCTTTTGCCTGATACTCCCTTGGAATTAGATTGAATACTCCCGGGAAACGATTGACTAACGCTTGCTCCTCGGGTGTTAATTGTTCAGATATTACTTGGGGTGCTTTTGGGACCGGTAATGGCCGCGGTTGTGGTTTAATTTGGGGCGCTCCTGGCTTTGCCTTTGCCGGCTGTTGTTCAAACTGTTTTTCATTTAAGGCTGTATTTACTGCCCACCGCCAGAGCTGATATGCTTGCTTTTGATCTTGTATCATCGTAGAGCCCCGTGTAGCCAATGGATTTGATTCAAACTCGAAATTCCGCCATTTTATCGATTCAACGTTATCTCCACTACGCAAGCCAAGAATATCCCATGCTGTTGAAGAATCGCTAAGGGGATTTAAGATGAAAAATTCATTTGGATTTCTTTTGGAGTACGCATTCATAAGACTGTTTTGAATATAATTGTAGGCTCCTTTACTTACCTTTGGCCGCCCGCCATTTTTTTGTTGTTCAAGTAACTTTTTCCGTTTATTTTCAAGTTCATCTTCGATTTCAGTACGGTGTCTGATCATTGATAAATATTTTTCCTCATTAATATAGCCTTTTTTATACTGTTCGATTACATCCTTCATATTTTCTTTATTGGTAGCAATCATAGATTCAACAGTGCTTATTTGTTGAGCCAGTGATTCTTCTTGTCCCCTTGCTTGCGGGAGTTGTTCCATCCCTTTGCTTATGTAGATGATACCCAGAAGGGTAACTAGAGAGATTTTTAATGTATTTTTCATAGGATTTTTCCCCAAATTTTTGCCTATTTTTACTAAATATAGTTCTAATTGTAATTATAATAATATGGATTACTAAAAATCTATGATTTTAAAGAAATTATTACTTTCGATGAATGACAAGGCTTTTTTTGAGCTGAAATAAGAAAATCGGGCCTAGAATAGCCCTTTGATGCCAAAGATGTTTTTATAAGCCAAATAGCCGGACCAAGTAATTTCTGAACATATAAAAGAAAATTACCGTAAATAGAATGCCATCAAAGCGATCTAAAAAGCCGCCATGGCCGGGTAAAAGTGTTCCTGAATCTTTAATCCCTGCTCTGCGCTTGAGCCAGGATTCAAAAAGATCCCCGATTAGTGAAAGAATACAAACCATTAATGAAAATAATGCAATAAACCACCGCGGTTTTGATTTGCCCAGTTCCCAAAGTACGAGTACTAATCCGATGCAAGCAAATATCCAACCACCTACAATCCCTTCCCATGTTTTGCCCGGACTGATTTTTGGAGCAAGTTTGTGAAATCCTATTGTTGTTCCCACAAAATATGAACCGGTGTCAAAACTAAATACAATAATAAATAAGATAAAAAGCAGCGGATGATAGAGCGGATTCTGGTTCATGGCGATCAAAAAAGTGAATGGTAGGATCGGATAAAATGGCATTATCAGCCAGTAAGAAAGCTTTTTGATACTAAAAAAATTTTTCCATTCAAAAATAATGATGAGTAGTAAAATAAAACCGAGCACCATGGAAAAATAGATTGGTGGTAGATAGGCAAATAAAGTCCAAAAAAGTATGCCTAAAACAAGGCCGGTTGCTAGCCGTTTTGCAAATTGTGATAGGCCATGCTTGGTAAAAATAGTTACCATGTGCAATCACCTTCATTAAAAGCATTGGCAATATAGACCAACTCTAACTGCGCACCTTCTCCATGCACCAGCGCCACGTCAAAACGGTAGGAGCATTCGGCTGTTGTGCGGTGGGCAATATAATGCTTTGCAACGCTTATTATTTTGCGCTGTTTGTTTGGCGTTATCACATCACCCAAATCAAAATAATTTTCTTGGCGCATCTTTACTTCTACAAATACCAATAATGAGGGCTTGCTTGCAATAAGATCAATTTCTCCATCTTTTTTGCGGTAATTACGCTCGACTATTTTAAATCCATCGGCAATAAGTTTTTGCGCTACCTTATCTTCTGCTTCTTTACCCAGTTGTGAACGAAAATGCATGATCTATCTTTCTAAATTCTTATGCTCTAGTCCGAGATGGCGTTTCCAACTTTTGCGCTTCTTTTACCTGTTCCTTGATTGTATTATGTCTTTCTTTGTCTTCTACGCTCGGTACAGCAAATTTTGCATTGTTTTGCGCAAGAGGAATTTCCTCTATAAATTTATTCGCATCAGCCACAATAGTTCCCGGTTTTGATGGCAGAGCAACAGGCGCTAATACTTTTTGTTCCAACGAAGCCAGTTGTGTTTTGACAGTTGGCAGATCAGGAACCAATCGCTTGGTGATTGCATGATCGGGAAATTTTTCACCCAAGGTTAATTGTGCGCGCAATGCTGCTTCAGAATTATTTTGTGCCTGCGCCAAAGAAAAGCTAATTTCAAGAACTTGTGGTTGAGCTGAAGGCAGATCGGGAAGATGCTCTTTTGTTATTAAATCAAGCCGTTTTTGAGCAGCTTTAAAGTTGTTGCCTTTGAGGTAAAAATTAAAGATATTAGTGTCGCTTTCTAATAATTTTTCTCTGCATTGGGTGGCAAGCAGGGTTACCTGATCAACATATTCTGATTTTGGATGGTTAGCATAAAATTGTTGGCAAAGCTTAAGGGTCTCTTCTGTTTTAGTTTGATCCCTATCAGAAGTCAACGTAAGTTTCCAACCGCATTCAATAGCCTTATAATGGGCATAAGCGCAACGAGTTGCTCCCGGATAGAGCAGGATAAACTCATTGTAAGCTTTCTCAGCTTTGGTCCATTCTTGCAATTGATAATAAATATCCGCCATTTCTAAGAGGATATCTTTGACCATCTCAGGATCGGTACAATTAAGGCGCATGGCATCCAGATATTTTACTGCAGTTGCCAGATCATTTTGTTTTAATGCTTTTTCTTTGCCTTCTTTGAGTTCAGCAAACGGTTTATCTGCCAGAGGATTTTTTCGAGGAGTCCCTTTTTTACCTTTGCTGCTCAAGTCGGGGGCCTGTTTTTGGGGAAACATTGAAGAAGAAAAGGCGCATAGGTCAGGAGCGCTAGTAATCATGAGGCCTAGAATGACTATAAAAAGATGGGGGCGGATCATAAAGATTCCTTGGCAAGTTGCGGAGAAAAAACGTAGGATTATAGTATTACTATACAAGAAAATGAATAAAAATTAAGGGTGCTCGATGATCACGATAAGTGTTGTTGATATTCTTCTTGAAAAAAAGATTATTACCAGTGCTCAGGCGCTTGAATGTCAGGCGCTGGCAGAACAGACGGGGCAATCGGTAGAACAGTGCCTCATTGAAAAAAAATATGCAACAGATGAGGATCTTGCCAAAGCGATTGCTACGCGAGCCGGGCTGCCTTACATTGAAAAGATCACCGATGCAATGGCAGATTTGGCAACCCTTGCCAAGGTGCCGCTCAAATTTTTGCGTGACAACGTGGTTATCCCCGTTCTGGTGGATAATCGCCTCACCATTCTCACTGCTAAACCGAGCAACTTCCAACCCCTTGATGAGGTTAATATGCTTCTGGGAGGCAATGCAAGCTATGCAGTGGCCACCGAAAAAGTGATCATTGATGCGATCAACCGTTACTATCCGCTGGAAGGTAGCAAGCAGATGATTGCCGCCTTTGAAAAGGAGGAAGAGCTGGGGCCCGAAGAGGTTGATTTTGGTGCAATCGAAGAAAAAGATATCATGTCGATGGCTTCAGAGGCGCCCATTATCAAGCTGGTTAATAATATTTTATTTCAAGCGGCAAAGCGTGGCGCATCTGATATTCACATTGAACCCTTTGAAAAAGAGTTAGAGGTCCGTTATCGTATTGATGGCGTATTGTATCCGGTTATGACACCACCCAAGCGAATTCAGGGGGCTCTGGTGTCTCGTATTAAAATTATGGCAAATCTTAATATTGCTGAAAAACGAATTCCGCAAGATGGCAGAATCGATATTAAGGTAGCCGGTAAAGCAATCGATATTCGTGTCTCGGTGTTGCCGGTGGTTTTTGGCGAACGGATAGTGATGCGCTTGCTTGATAAGAGTCGCAGCTTTGGCGCACTCAAAGATCTTGGCTTTAGCGAGCGGGATTATAAATTAATGGAACAAGATATTCATAAACCAAACGGTATTATTTATATCACCGGTCCAACCGGCTCGGGTAAAACCAGTACATTGTATTGCATCTTGGGTGAATTGAATAAACCGGATGTGAATATTATCACCGTTGAAGATCCGGTTGAATATCAAATGCCGGGTATTGGTCAAGTTGCGGTGAAAGAGAAAATTGGACTCACCTTCGCTGCGGCGCTTCGCTCTATTTTGCGACAAGATCCGGATATTATCATGATCGGTGAAACGCGTGACTTTGAGACGGCTCAAATTGCGGTGCAAGCAGCGTTGACGGGTCACTTGGTATTTAGTACGTTGCACACAAACAATGCGCCTGCCAGTATCACCCGTTTGCTCGATATGGGCATTGAGCCATTTTTAATTGCGTCATCGGTAATATTGATCATGGCGCAACGATTGGTGCGCAAATTGTGCCCAAATTGTAAAAAGAAATATATGCCGGCAGAAGATCTTTTAGAAAGCATAGGGCTCACGCAAAAGACGGCTCAAGGAATCACTTTTTATCAGGCAGTTGGCTGTGATGAGTGTAATCAAACAGGCTATAAGGGCCGCTTGGCAGTTTTTGAATTGATGAGTATGACGGCCGGGATCGCAAAATTAACTATGGAACGCGCTGATACTTCACTCTTGCGTAAGCAAGCAATAGCTGATGGCATGATCTTGCTTATTGATGATGGCATCCGCAAGATTAAAGAAGGATTGACCACTATAGAAGAAGTAATTGCGGTGGCAACGATGGAACAAGAAGTGGTGGAATAAGCTTAATTTAAGGTGAACTCGATCTAAGAAATTTTACCTATGTCCGCTCGTGGTGAGTGATTGCGAAGCAATCATATCGAACCATGCGGACAAAACACAATTGATTTTATTACACAAAAGGCCGCATAGATTCGATACGCCTCATTTCATTCGGCTACTCACTACGAGCGGCCTGAAGAAATTTACCTAAACTAAAGCTTTTCTATCAATTCTCAGGTCGAACTCGCATTAGTTTAATTTTTCAGGAAGACTGCGCGGTTGATTTTTCTTATAAGAAATGGGAAGGCTATGAATCTTGCGCATATGAACTTTTAACTCACCGGCAGTTCTAAATTTCTGCAGACATTCTTGGCGTCTTATATTTTTCACCCTGCAGATAACGTCTTCTGCATCATACATGCACCATGAAATTAATGGTAATAAGAATAAATTGATGAAATAAAAATGTTGAAAGAATTTCATGGCAACTCCTCAAATTGATATTTTTTAATTCTTTCTTGAAGATAATTTTTTATTTTGAGGGTTCCAAGAATTTCTTTTACTCTGCTCGCTTTGGGTATTTTTTCTTTGCGACCATAATGATGCTCAGCAATTAAGAGCGCAATTAATTGTTGTAAAGTGGTATGTTTGGCAAATCCTTGCCCATGCAAGAGCAACTGCCCTCGTGGCAAAAGTAAATAATTATAATCGTTACAAAAAATTAATGGGTTCTTAATCTCATTTTTCTCATTTGCAATGGGCAGCGTCGCAAATATATTCATGGTTTTAAGATCATAAATTTTTAATATGTCAGGCTGATCACTATCGGTTGCGTTATAAATATACAAATAGTGTGAATTGGGGCAAAAACATAAATGGGTAGATTCAGTTATTATTTCGGGTGGTATTTCCGTTTTTTCTTCTGTTTCTACATTAAAAATAACGGTTGATGTATTACTGTTGCTTGCCAAGAATTTACCATCATTGCTCACGCAACTTACCGGTGGCATAGATAATGTTTTAAAGTTGCCTAATTTACTGGTGATATACATTTGTATTGGTGTAATGAGATTAAAATAAAGTATATAATTGAATGCGGGACTGATTGCAAAAGGTCTAAGAAAGTTATGTCGCAAATGGGCAGTTTGTTTTTGTCCGGTAGCAGCATTAAATATTTCAGCAATTTGCTTTTCAATAATAACAGGAAAAGAATCTTTTCCGACGACAACGCGGTGTCCATTTTTGCTATAGCAGCCATAATAAAATCTGTTGTCGGCATACGCTATTAAATCATGGCTATCTAATGTGAATGCGCAGATGCCCGAATTAAGATTAGTTCTAAATTGTGCCCAAACGGTGTTATTATTTGGCGCAATGCTGAATATTCGCAATTCTTTGGCATGAGGATATAGTGTTTTAATTTTTTCATTCACGATGGTGCAATCGCTTACCAGTGCATTGGTACGGGCATCATATATTTTCTGTTCATGATGACATAAAGTTTTATCAGCATTTATGGTCGGTTTCATTAAATATGGTTCATTGTGTTGTTTCTCAATCGGATCAGGGATCAATAGAAAATTTTCATGAAAATTTTTCATTGGAAAATGTTGATCAGAGGTATAGTTGGGCTGATAAGCGAGGCATAGATTGGCTGAGGATGGTAAATTTTGGTTGGGTTCTTTTAAGATAACTATTTTTTGCGGTGTTTGATTCTCTAAGATTTGTTCTATTCGATCATGAGCACGTTTGCGTAATTGGTGATGAATAGTAGAAGCAATATCATGATTTACGATATCAGATTGTAAGAATTTTAATGCCGACTCATAATTTTCTTGCGGATCACATAATTTTGAGACCACATTAGCAGCAAGCTCGGCGCATGAAGGGATGCGAGAGTTCATTCCATGAATATTTTGGAATATGCATATGGCACTGATAATTATTACTATGGTCATATAAGATTCTTGCTTTCTTTTATTAATTCTTTAAAACAATCATCCATTTGCGCTAAATCCGCATCATTTATTTCTAATGAACTAATATCATCAAAATTGTTGGCTGGCAATGGAAGGGTTGGCGCGTTATTATTTTGTTCAGGAATAGTGTCATTTTTATGCATGTTATAAAGATGCCGCAATAAACATTTTGCGGTTTTTAAATTGTTATTAGGGCATCCATAAGAGCATTTATAGAGAAGCGATTTTTTATTTTTTTGGGATTTTTTTTTCTTAATGGGTGAAGATGTTTTTTTAGCATTTTCGTTATGGTTTGCTAAATGCTTAATCATTATTTTTTCTGTTTTGAAAAATTTTTCACATTTTAAACATTTAAAATTTGTATTAAATACAGAAAATTTTTTAAGACAAACATTTGAGATTTTAGATTCCATTGCATGGCTATATGATGAGAGAGTGAGGCCGATTAAAAGACCACAGAAAATTTCTTTATTATTCATGATTGTTTCCCTCTGTTTGTCTTGGAGAAAAAGGATTATTTTCAAATGGTTCTCTATTATTTTGACTTTCCCAAGCAGAAATAGTTTGAGCGACTTCATTGTCAGCAAGATTATGGCTAGAAAGATCCTGTGGTGGGATAAGAGTATTCGAGGTGATAGCGTTATTGCAATTTTGTTCATTGTTTGTTGCTAAAATGGCGGTAGTTTTTTTTCTTGTTATCTTGCATATATGTTTGTTTAGAAAATGATTATCCAGTCTCAATTTAGACATATATACTTGATTGCATTGCTGACATCGGTGAATTATTTTAAATTTTGTCATATCTTCTTGTTCTTCGCTGATTCTCCCCAATGAATGATTCTCGGATAAATGGGATTGCAATGATTGAAAGTCTCTAGTCTTAAAATTGCAATTGGAAGAAGTGCATTCATATGATCCCAGTACAAATGGCCTATCCTCTTCTTTGTATTCTAGTTCTGCGTTGATCCCATGCTTTTTTAAATGTTTGTTCAGCAAGGGGATAGAGTTATAAACACAGTTGCATAGTGGGCAAAGAAAATGTTGAGTGAACATTATTTTTTGTTTTTTGTTTGCTGTTTGGTTGTTTGGCATTTCCATTGAATTGGCAGTAATGGCTATTGCTGCAAGAAAAAATCCAGCTACTATTTTTTTATGGTTCATTATCTTTACTCCATTTATGGTAATTTCTGTATCAATTGGGCATATGTTTTAGCACCACATGCACGTGCTTTATCAATAGCTTCTTGAATCATAGGATCATTTTGAAATTGCTCAAAAGTTGCCAAAAGCATATCCAATCCAGTCATTTTTGTTTTATTTTGGAGAGTGAATATCCAATTGATATCAGCGCCGGCATTAATTATTCTATTAATAGTCTCAATGCTACAATATATTATAAACATGCTGAGAAATGGTTTACAAATTGTTGAATTAAGCGGGAACATGCACTGCACCAGTGCGCTATGATCAAGTAATAACCCTATAATAGCATCTATATCCATAGGAGATTTTTCGGGCGAATCTGCGATTTTATTTGTATATGCAATAAACGCCAACGTTGCGGCTTGTTGTGGTTTAAGAGAATGCTTCAAGAGAAAATTAATCAATTCGTAGTCATCATTTTCTATAACTTTCTCCCACATTATTTCAATACTTATGTTCTTGCCTTGATTTAAATATGATTTTATTCTTTTCAGGACATTTATCGAATCGCACACGGGGTATCGTTTGCTGTCTTGGGTAAATATTTCAATTAGGTGATCACACAAAGATTCTTTTTGTCTCTTGCTCAGAGAGTCATTCTTGAAAATTATAACGTAAATCAATGCTTGAATTGCTCTATCGGATAATCCTGCCGTTTTCTTGGTCAGAAGTTCATCGATTTTCTCTTTAATTGCATCAAATGTTGTTGACGATTTCAAATGAGACTCTAAAGCGGCTATCAATAGGCTTGAGGATCCCTTTATTTCATCAAATTGTAAGATTGATTCAATATTTTTTTGGCAAAATTCCTCAATAAGCTTTTGCACCGTTATTTGTGCATCCGAAGCGAGAGCTGTTTTTTTTCTAATTATATGAAGCAGCTCAAGTTTAGCAGCAAATGAAAGGTTATGATTATCAGCGATCAGGCAAGCGGCAGGAAGATAGCTACAGTCGTCTAAAGCTTTAATATTCTCTAAAATAGTAATTTTATCTGTTTTTTCGAAAAAGGGTGCTATTTGATCTTGCAATTGAGCAATTTGCGCTTCTTTTTGCTCAATTCGCTCTTGTTCTTGTGTTTTCATGCCGAAAGTATAAGCAGGAATAAGGCATAAAAAAACCATGCTCAAGCGATTAAAAGTATTCATAAAACCTCCATTTCTAGGTATTTAGTAGGATTATCTATTCTAGAATAACACTCTTTACAATAATGTCAAATAGGCATTTTGGCCAATCTCTTCTTGGGATGATGCCGAGAGATGTGTGACCTGAGTCCTGAAGGCTGCTTGCATTTAGTAGGGCAATAATTGCACGTGAGTTGAGGGGGGAAATGAATCAACTCATGCTCCTTGCAGGCCCACTTAGTTTTGAAGTTTTTTTGGCATATTGAGCATTCAAATGGACCTTGTTCTGAGTGGGTGATTAGATGCTCATTAAGTCGTGATTTGCATGAAAAGGTACGGTTTGGACAATCGAGGCATGAATGAACTATAGCATAAGCTTTTTGTTTAGGGTTCATGCGTTCTTGGTCGCGATGAGCTTCGTGGACCGCTTCTGTGTGTCTCCGAACCTGTTCAGGTGTGCAAAACCTTTTTTGTGCAAAAAGCGCACTGATGTTCAAGCTTCAGTGCTTGGAGAGGCGACAATTTTTCACTCCTTACTTCTAATATCGCCAATGGAAGAATTGAAGCGGGCGGCGTTATTTCAAACTCATGATTATCTAATTTGTTGTTCAGTTGATCAGTTAAGTCCATGCTCACTAAGAATGATGGGATAGTAATAATTAACATTGTTACCATAAATCTCATATTTCTCCTTGCAAGATATTTCATTGAATAAGTACTCTTATACCATATGGTAACAAATTAATACTGGTAAATAATGAGAATATTATGAAAAAATTTTGTTTAATGGGAGTTTTTATGACGCAAATCTCTTTTGCTGCGACCCAAAAATTTACTGTTTCAGCGTTAGATTTTAAAAATAACGGTGCTATTCCGCGCGAGTTTACCGGTGACGGCAGTGATAAACAGCCGGTAATTGTTTGGAATAACGTTCCTAAAAATACGCAATCATTTGCGATTATTTGCCAAGATCCAGATGCTCCGGGCGGCACATGGGTTCATTGGGTGGTATACAATATTCCCGCCAATAAACGAAGCAGTGATTATATACAGCATGGCGTTGAAAAAATGGCAGACGGCACCGCACAAGGGCTCAATAGTTGGCCCACTGTTGGCTACAAAGGACCGTTGCCACCCGAAGGGCATGGGCCGCATCATTATCATTTTATTGTTTATGCTCTTGATACAATGTTGCCCTTGCAACCGCGCGCAACAAGAGATGCGGTGGAAAAAGCAATGCGCGGGCATATTTTGGCGCAGGCAGAAATAGTTGGCGTATATGAACGAAAAAAGAAATAACGGCTTTTCACTCATCGAATTGATGGTGGTGATTGCACTCATTGCTCTCATCGCCGGCATAAGCATATCATCAAGCCATTATCTGCATAAAACGCTGGTGCGCACAGAGCTTGATCTTTTATATACTACGTGCTTTTATTTGCGCAATGCAGCAATAGCGGCCAATAAAGAAATATCATTAGTGTTTGATGAAGCAGAACATAGTTATCTGTTTGAAGATGAGGTGCACCGATTGCCTACTGCGGTGCGATTTGGTTTTTTACCCGAAGCCAAAGGGCCACCTTCATCGGCAAATACTCATTTGCAGTCGGCAATCACCTTTACGAACAAAAAAATAACTTTTTATCCGGACGGAATTATTAGTTCCGGCACGGTCTATCTTGTTGATGCGAACCGATCCAGCCTGTATGCGTTGAGTAATGGAATTGCACAATTTTCATTATTACGCAAATATCGCTATGATGGCGTGTGGCAATTGATTTGAGAGTTATTTCTATTCATAGCTTTTTGTAATATTGCAACAGCGATATTACTTTGTTGCGCTATAACGAGCGCCGTTTCTTGGGAATCATTTTTTAAGAACGGGTCTGCATTATGTGCCAACAATAATTCAAGAAGTTCAATAGAGCGACGCGCAGCAAGCATGAGCGGGGTCCTGCCCGATGTTGTTGCGCAATTAACATTTGCGCCTCTTTTTAAAAGAAGCTCTGCTAGAGCAACATCTTTTTCTATCACTGCCTTATGCAGTACAGTAAGTTCAAGATTGTTATCTTTGCTATTAGGGTCGGCCCCTGCATCAAGCAGAATTTGAGCAATTTCATAGCCGACTTTTTTTCGTGTTTCTTTATCGGGAAATTTTTTGCAAATATCTTCGGTGTCATACATCTGCGGAACAATTAGCAACATTTGCATGCCCATCCATCGTGCATTAACTTCTTCTTTCGAGTTTTGCAATATCTTTGAAACAGCCTCTTTGTCAAAACCAGCTATCGCATCGCCAAGCTCTTTACCCTTATCCATACTAATAGCTTGAAAAATAGTGTTTAAGCAGATGAGGACAAGCATTGTTTTGGATAGATAAAAATTCATCATTTTTTCCTTCTAAGGTTCATAATTCCTGAATTAAGGATAGTTATAAAGGAAATAGGCCCAAAAGCCAAATTCTTTGTGATTTTAGCCTCGATTTTTGGTTAAAAAAGGAGCTTTTTTCCCTGTAAAAAAATTCATTTTGAAAACTATTGATTTATTAAAATAGCTTTTGTTACTATTAGTATGAATACCAAGGGGTATGTATTACCTATGCCTCATGGTTAAATTGTGTTGTATTATAGGTAATTTTTATTTCCAAAAAAGGAGAATTTGTCATGGCAAAAGCTCATAATAAAAAAGGTTTAGAAGCAGCTAAACGAAAAGCAAAATCTGCATTGAAAGCATTAAAAAAAGACATTCTGAAGCAAAGAAGCAAGGCAAAAAAAGATATTAAAGCTTTGCATGCTAAACATCATAAACATGTGAAAAAGCTTGTTGAAAAAAATAAGAATTTATTTTCTTCATGGTTTTAATCTTTTTTAGATAAAACAGAGCTTGAGTAAAAACAGTTCTATGGGATAGTGTTTATAAAAGGCACTATCCCTCCTATTTACATAATCTTTTCTAATAGAAACTATTCAATAACTATTCAATAGAATCCTCTAAAAACACCAAGTGTTAATTGACAATTTGGTTATTTAAACTAAAATTATATTAATAATAGTATATTTTAGATTAAATGGAGTTTTTATATGAATAGATTATCACTTCTTCTTATCCCTGCAATGATAACCACTTGCATGCAAGCCATGGAGATTCCTGAGCAAAGTACAGCTGAAAAACAAAAGATAAATCCCGTTTTACAAGCACTAATCACCAATGATTGCGCAGCGCTCCAAGCGATGGGAACCATTCTTTTGCAAGATAATGAGATTAAAGAATGGGCGCGCCATTATTATGATTCTGATTATAGTTTAGAGAAAAATGCATTTGTAGATACTCTTTTGGCCCAGAAAGACATTTTATTTGAGTGCCCGAGCTTAGTGGATTTGGCATCGCAAAAAGTTGCTCAACTTCAAAAATTTAATAATTTAGACATTTCTTGTTTGCCCCAAGATTTGAAAGAAAGATTACCTCTTCCCTATGCAAACTTTAATCTATTAAAAAATAAATGTACTGATTTAACGAAGCCCGAAGCATTTTTTATTGAAGGAGAAACGGAACTGTGTGATTCGCGCCGTGCAGATGAAATTAAAATGCTTAAAAGGATGATCGATAATTACATAGTAAAACACATCTTAATTACCGATAAAATAGCCGCTATTTTTGATGAAGTTTGCAATCAACATCGCCAAAAATTCGGCCAATTTGCGATGACCTATCACTTTCTTAGCATGCTTGTGCCAACTAATACTTTAGGTCCCATCAAGTATAGTTATATTGATTATTGCCATAGTATTGCTCGTGGTCAACTTCCTCGGGAATATTTCACTTTAAATACAGATATTATGAAAAAATTGCTTCCCAAAAAAATTGTGCCGGCACCAGTTGCAACGGCGGTATCAAAACAACAAAATTCTGGATCGTGTTCAATATTATAGATCGTTACCGGATCTTAGGGTTATTTTATGAAACAATTTTTATGCAGTATCACTTTTTCATGCATTTTTGCTATGGCAAGTTGTGCCATGGAAAGCGTAGACCAAAAAGAAATTAAAGAAGAAAAAAAGACAAATCCTGTTTTGCAAGCACTCATTACCAATGATTGCAAGGCGCTCAAGGCAATGAACGCAATCATTTTGCAAGATAATGAAATAGAAGAGTGGGCATACCATTATTATAGTTCTGACTATAGTGACGAAAAAAATAAGTTGGTAGACACTGTTTTGTGTAAGGTGCCGATTATATTTGAAGTGCCATCACTGCTGGAAATTGCAGTGCAAGAAGTATCGCGCCAATTTTGGTTTAATAAGCTTGCCATCAATCATCTACCGCAAGAACTTCAATCAAGAGTGATCGGCTGCATTCCCTTATTATCTTATAAGCTTTTAAAAAATCACTGTGCCGATTTAACTGCCGCTGAAAGCTCTTTTATTGAGGGGACAACGGATGAGTGTTACTCTCATCGATTGGATAAGATTCAATTATTAAAAGCATGCGTAGACAAATATCTTACGGAGCGATCAATGGTGGTTGAAAAATGTAATACTATTTTTGAGAAGATTCAAAATATGATAGTTGATCAGAAAATAAGAAATACGCAAGAAAGCGTTCAGGGAATTCCCGGTTTTATTGCCCCCGATTGGGGTGACGTTAAGAAAAGGCTTGTTCATGCGGAGCAATATATGGCTGATTTTCTTCACCCAGGAAGATCGGTAGGTTTTCCCAAAGGCGAATTGTATTTACGCATTCTTTTTAAGATTATATTACCCAATGAAATCTCAAAACTCGTAATCAAAAGTAAAAAATAAAATAAATGGAAGTTCAAATGAATAAATTAAAATGTGTATTGCTTCTATTCAGTGCATCTTCTGCAAGTTACGCAATGAATGCTGACCGTGAAGAAGGGGCGAGCAAGAATGCAATTGAACTATCAGCAAAAATAAGTTTGCTTGAAATAAAAGATAATGGCAAAGAAAAAAAAGAAGAAGAAAATCTCATTGTTCAGATGTTAATTAACAATGATGTTCCTGGATTGCGAAGATTAAAAGGAATAGCACTCACTCAAGATTCTCTTAAAAAATGGGCAACCCATTATTATAAATGCCCAACATCGCCTTTAAAATCTGCAGCAGTTGATTGGGTTCTTTTGGAAAGTAATCTTTATTTAACGGTTCCGACATTAAAGGCATTTACGCTTCAAAAAGCTGCTGAACTTGTGCTTACCAAAAATCTAAAAATAGATAGTTTACCGCAAGATATCAAAGATATATTTTGGTCCACGGCGCCGACCTTTTCTTTTTTGAAAAATCAGATTACGGGCTTAAATTCGCATGAAATTTTTTTATTATGTAATGATATTGCAAACGATACCATCAAAGCAGATGCGCTTGAAAAAGTGAAACGTATTTCCGCGTTGAGGGCTAATTATATACGAGATCGTGTTGACTTAATTGTCCAGATTAGTGAGCTTTTTTACAAGACATGCGATGAGAGTTACCCTGTAGGACTTTCATGTCATGAAACAACGAGCCAAACGATTTTCAAAAATTTGGGATATGATCCTGCGCCGAACGTTATGAACTGTTTTGGTTATGACGCCGAAAAGAGGATTACGAATAGAATATACAATAGATTATTCCCACAAACCAATCCAAAATAAATGGAGTTTATTATGAATATGATTTTACACTATTTTTCATTATGCTTGATTCTCAGCTTGTGGCAGGTTGCCGCAATGGAACTGCCTCCTGCTGGCGAGTTAAAATCAAAAGCATCGATAATTGCAAAAAAATCGGTGTATGAACAAAAGAACACAATGTATAATGACATTGTGGATCTTATTAATAATAATGAAGATTTAAATGCGCTGATCTATTGCAGAAATGGGAGAACCGCTCTTGGGCATGCTGCTTTTAATAATAAATTAGAGGAAGCAGCATTATTGCTAGATCATGGTGCAGATCCTAATGCTGCCCCAACCAATGAAACTCCCCTTATTTTGGCAGTAGAAGGTGGTCATCCTGCAATGGTTAAATTGCTGACGAGCCGTGGGGCAAATCCTAATATTGGTCCCCGCTTTCCGTTGCACACTATTTGTTACTGCGTAAAAGATGTGCTTGACGCAGAGAAAATAGCAGCACGGCTTGAGATGGCGCACTGGCTTTTAGAAAATAACGCTGATCCTGAATTAAAAGATGCCAAAGGAAATACGCCAATTTTTTATCTTTTAGAGCCCACTGATTTTACTGCCTGTTATGCTCATTGTCCGGCAGGATGTGCTGTTCATCCGGATTCAGCACGTCAGCGAGAAATCATTTTTAATCAGCGTAAAGAATTGATAGGTGAGTTTATCCATTTAATCAAATTGGAAACAAAAAATAATCAGGGCAAAACAATAGTTGAATTTGCAACATCACCATCGGCGTACCCATTTTTAGGTGCGCACGCTAGTCAAGATGCGATGCGCAAAGAATTGGGTGAATTTATAGAATCATTTTTTGTAACTAAGAAATTAATATGAAAATACTACCATTACTTTTGCTTTTCGTGATTATTGCCCCATGTAGTAATGCTATGGAAATGCAGGCAAAGAAAGTAAAAACAAAAGACTTTAAGATCTTACTTTGACGCTTTACTTGTTTTTTACGTACGTTTGCGCTAAAAATCAATCATGGTTCGATACGCTGCGCTTCGCAATCACTCACCATGAACGGGGGTTTGCTATTAGCTGCAATGTTATCATCGAACCATGATAAACTAGAGAGTAGCACGTATGAAGCAGTATGTTTTTCTTGTCTTTGTTTTTTTTAGCGCGTCAGCGCAAAATCAGATTTTTAATAATCCGGATCTGGGTAAAACACATTTTATTGTTGGGTTGCCGCCACACGAAAATAGCGTGCAAGAAGAAGTGCCAATCACGGCTAGTACCGATTTGCATGCGCGCTTAATTTGCAAAGATGGTAGTTGCATGCATGCCTTTTTTTCTCCCGATGATGATCTTGAAGAATTATTAATTCAGCTTATTAATGCGGAGAAAATGAGTATTCAGTTGGCAGTATTTTCATTCACCGATGGCGCGATTGCCCAAGCGCTTATTAATGCCCATCGTCGTGGCATAAAAATTGTGGTGATAACTGATATTTCCGGCGCGCGTGATAAATTCTCAAAAATCGATTTACTCAAAAAAAATGGCATAACCGTTCTGGTCTACGATCCCCGCAATCAAACAGTGCTCAACAATATTATGCATCACAAGTTTGTGCTTTTTGAAAAAAACGTCGGGAGCAAATCATTGGTGTGGACCGGTTCCTATAATTTTACCAAATCGGCAACACGTAACAATCAAGAGAATATTGTGCTCCTGGACAGCAAGCCGTTGATTGATAAATACGCAAAACAATTCTCATTATTGCAAGAACGTACGAGAAAATTGCCGGTGAAATTTGCGCAAAGAAAAGATACGCTATCGAATTGCTTCATTACTACAATTCCTTCCTAGCTCGAGCATCATGCTATTCGCCTTTAGAAAAAAAAGCAAGTAGTTTTTATTTGTTATTGTTCAAGAATTTCTAAAAGCCTTTTAAAATCGTCAGGAATTTCTTGCGAAAAAGTATACGGTACATTCTGAAAGGTAAATGAGAGGGATGATGCATGCAATGCATGGCGGTCAATGAGTTTTGACGATGCGCCATACATAAAATCACCAACAAGTGGATGACCGATCGCGCTCAAATGAACACGAATCTGATGGGTGCGTCCGGTTAGAGGATTAATTTGCACTAATGCATGATTGTCAAAGTAACGCAGCACGGTGTAATGAGAAAGCGCGTGGCGAGTTGATGGTTGATTGCGCTGGCGATAATGAGTTGTTAACGCCTTTTCATCAGGAATATGAGCCATCATTTTTTTTCGATTAACCGGATGACGGCCAATCGAAAAATCGATACTACCGGTAGCTGGCGGATGGCCTTCAACTATGGCCAGATAAGTTTTTGCAATAGTGCGCTGTTTGAACATGGCGCCAAAGGTCATGTGAGCAAAATTGGTGCGAGGGATTATTAAAAGCCCCGATGTTTCTCTATCAAGACGATGCACAATTCCCGGGCGTTCAATACTGCCCACATCAACCAGCTCGTGATGGTTGGTCAAGAGCCAATCAACAACAGTTGGTTCGGTAGTTATTGTTTCGGTTTGATGAACAAGCAATTTGGCAGGTTTGGCAATAATAAAAAAATGTTCGTGCGCATAGAGTATCTTAATGCCTAAATCAGAGTTCACTGGGTTAAAAAGAGGCCGACTTGCTTCAAGTGGAAATGAGATGATAATAGTATCAGCTGTTTTTACCTGGGCGCTCGATTTTGCCGGTTGGGCATTAATAGTAATAGCTTTTTGTTCCAGCAGGCCTTGAAAAAAACTGCGAGAATATTCAGGGAGCGCCACTGATAAAAATTTATCAATACGCTGACCTGCTTGCGATTCTTCAACCACCAACGATACTGTTGATGAAACTGGTTTGTTAGTGCTAATCTGAGATCTCATCTCCATTTGTGCCCCATTAGGATTAAAATAGTAAAAAACTCCTTATTTTTAAAGATAAGGTATTGATACAGAATGTCAATCAAAAAAACCCTAATAGACAAGCTTTTTTTAATGGTTTAGTATGAGAAAAGCAGAGAGCAAAGATATGCTCAAAAATTTACTTAAGTAAATCCGTTTGCCTCGATCCTTCGATACGCACCTTCGGTGCTACTCAGGATGTGTAAAAAACCACACATGGTGAGTGCGAGCTAAGCGAGCGTATCGAACCATGACCCGAACGAACGGAAGTAAGGAGAATGTTCATGAATAGTCAACGCTTATTGCATGAAATTCAGGATCATATGGAGGCGGTTATTACCCAGAATTCAGATTTGGGTAAGGGCCTCTGGGAACAATTTTTGCAGCTACATCCTGCTGATATAGCTGATTTTTTTTCCGATATTGATCCGGATTATTTCCAGTTGCTTTTCTTGAAACTCCCCAAAAAGCTTCAACTTGAGGTGTTTCAGGAGTTTTCAGATATTATCAAGGTGCACAGCCTTGCCTTTATGAATGAGCAGGAACGTGTTGATGCGTTGAACACCCTCCCCATAGACCAATTAACCGATTTATTTGATCTTTTTTCTGACGAAGAGCTCAAGGTCTATTTAGAACTACTCAATAAAATGGCACGTGAAAAGGTGCTTTCGTTGTTAAAATTTGACCCGGAATCAGCCGGGGGCATCATGGACACGGAAGTTTTGGTGCTTATCCAGGATTTTACCGTAGAAAAAAGCATCCAAGTATTACAACGATTGCAGCCCAATAGAGAGATTTATCAACAGATTTATATCACCGATCGCGATCATCATTTGCTAGGGCATATTCGGCTGGAAGATTTGGTATTGCAAAATCCCCAAGCGCGCATTCAATCCTTTATGCGGACAAATGAATATGTGGCGCGCCCGGATGAAGATAGAGAGCCGATTGCAAAAAAAATGGTGCACTATGGCTTGATGACCGTGCCGGTTGTGGATGAAAATAATATATTTTTAGGAATCATTACCAATGAAACATTGGTTGATGTGTTGGTTGAAGAGGCCTCTGAAGACGTGCAAAAAATGTCTGCTTTGGCGCCAATGAAATATCCTTATTTTGAGACGTCATTTCTTCGCCTCTTATTTGAACGTGGCTATATTCTTATTGCACTACTCTTGGCCCAATCATTTTCTACCACTATTATGAAATCCTATCAAACAACATTGGAATATGGGGTTTTGCTTTATTTTACCACTATGTTGATTTCCACCGGCGGCAACACGAGCAGCCAAACATCGGCAATTGTGATTCAAGGGTTAATTACCGGCGAACTGCATGCCATGAATGTGTTTAAATTTTTGCGGCGCGAACTACTGATGTCGGTAATTTTAGGCCTTATTTTGGGCATCGTTGCTTTTTTTAGATCATATATTGCTGCTGCATCACTTATTGAAAGTGTTGCCATTAGCGCCTCATTAACAATTATCGTGATAGTTTCCACCATGCTTGGCAGCCTTATACCTCTCATGTTAAAAAGGCTGGGTATCGATCCGGCATTCTCCGCCGGTCCATTTTTGGCAACTTTAATGGATATTTTAGGAATTCTTATCTTTTGTTTTGTGGCACGTTGGATCTTGTTTTAACTAAGTTGACTAAATATTGTTTTCTTCAAAGTTAGAAACATCAAAAAAATACAAATGGTTGGCTTTGCAGATTTCATCTGAAGGTGGTTCTTGTATTTTTTCTCTTGAATTTTTATTAAAAACGCCAATGAGCTTAATAGATCTATCAAGGAATTTTGCATGTTTTTTAGTACGTTGAATAACCAGATATTCGCTCATGGTATAATATCCGGTTTCTCTCTTATCTTTATCGAGAATAGGATTTACCCAGTGGCCTCCTGCTTCGTGCATATTCGTTAATTGCCCGGCGCCGATGCTTAATTCTGAGAATCCTGCTTTTAACTCCGCTTTTATTTGAGCAACACAGGTAGGCTTAGTTTCTTTCATAAACTCTTCGCTGGACATACTTTGCATTGGCAATATGTGGAGTGCTGCAAAGAGTAGTGCCGTTGCAGTAATTATTTTTATTCTACTTCGCAAGAAAACCTTGGATGGTTTTTTGCTTCGAAGAATTGCAGCACGATACAACGACTCAAAAGCCGTTGCGCGCTTCATTTGTCTGTTCATAAAGGTTTCTTGGCCTCGCGAACTTTCTGTGGTTTTTTCTTAGTTAACAGATCTTTTTTCTCAAGTTGCGCCTCAAATTGCTCTACCGTTTGCACATTACTTTTGAAATCTTTGGGTAAAGATCCCAAATTTCAGCTCCATAATCTGCAGCTTTCAAATGAAATTCTTTTAAAAAAGGCGCTGCGTCCGCCGAAGCTGATAAGCGAAGGCCGGATAGCCAAATTTTTTAAAAGAATTTAAAAAATTTGGCGTCCCCACAGGGAATCGAACCCGGATTTCCGCCGTGAAAGGGCGATGTCCTAACCGTTAGACGATGGGGACGTGTAATTTGAAAGAGAAATTTCTAAGTATCAAACCATCCTTTAAAGGACTGGCTCTACTTCGCTGCTGACGCAGCTACGAAGAGCGGTCCGCGCCAGGCCCTTCGACTTCACTTCGCTCAGGATAAACTCCGCTCTTACAAACGTGTTTATACTTCGGAGCCTAACCTGCGTAGGCGAAGACTGGTGAGCCGCGTTGGAATCGAACCAACGACCCACAGCTTAAAAGGCTGTTGCTCTACCGACTGAGCTAGCGGCTCAAACACACCAATTCAAACAAAAATTGAAAAGACATTAATAAATAGTAGAGATTGAGGGTATTTTTGTCAAGCAAAAGCAAATTGTAACGAAAAAGAATTATTATCTAGAGCTTTTTTCTTATCTTTCTGATTATATCCGATCTTTCATCTATTGCACGGAATCCGTTCATGGTGACCCTTCATTACGCACCTAAAGCTTCGAGTAATTAAGCCTGCAGGGATTAAATTACCCTTCGATAAGCCGCTGTGTGAGCGGCACTCAGGGCGAGCGGGCGAAGGGTAACTTTTTTTTGCTTTGAAGAATAAAATCTTTTCTTTTTGAATAATAAAAGATGGCTCTTGATCGATGCTCCATGCCTGTAGAATTGCATATTTGAATTAAATATAAATGTAATAATCCGTGCGTTTGACAAGGGAATATTTTAATATAATCTTAAAGTTAAGCTTTCTTTTAAATTAAGTTCTAAAATAAATGTTTTTATAGCTATTTTAAGGTATCACACATGAAAAAACTTTTATTAATACTCGTTAGTTCTGCTTCAGCATTAAACATGAATGCTGAGCCAATATCAGAATTTGTTACATGGGCCAAAGATCCTTTCACCAACATTATGGTTAATGAAGGCGTGAGCGCTTTAGGCAAAGATGCAAAGGCTTTGGCTGCCGCATCATGGAAACTTGCACAAGATGGCTACAAAATGTTGCCCAGTAAAGAAGTCCTCTTGAAATCAGTAAAAGATGGTGGAAACAAATCTTATGCTGCGGCCAGAAGTTTTATTACCAGTAACCCGAGGGCTACAATTTTTACTGCAGTAGGCGCCGCATTCGCTGCTCCGCTTATAGCCGGTTTGATCGCATCTTTTTATGATGAAAAAAAACGCACTGCGGAAGAAAACGAATTGAGATCCTTGCAGGTTATTATCTATGGTATCAAAGATTATTTGAATAAATTTCCCGATGAAAGCACTAATCCATTAGATCCTGAAATTACACGCTTTAATAATGAAATCATGTTACGTGCATTTTATGACACCTTAAAATATGCAAGTGAAGAATTAAATAACTGTTCACAATGCTTTGTAAATTTAAATCTTAAAAGTCAAATTGATAATGTAATAAAAATTATCAATAATGATATGACCGTAATAGGATTGGAAAACAAAGAGTTTGAAAAGGCTTTTATTGATTTAAAAGCGGCCATGAAAGTTCTTAATGATTGGGTATCCACCTCATCGCGTGGTTATGTTAGCTGGTTCTCTTCTTTTATAAAGCATGTTAACAACGTTGAGCATTATTTAAATGCCCTTCGTTCACCGGTTCAAGGTGAGAAGGTTCCATCAGTTGAGTCCATTCAAGAAGACGTTCGCAAAAGAGAAGCTTATGAGACTCTCGACTGGATTAATAGAGTTCAGTTTGTGTCTATTCATCCAGAGCTGATTGAGGCATTTAATCACTTAAAGCAAATAGTATGCGAAGACATTACAAACGTAACGGTCAATAATGCGGAATTAAAAAGATTGCTATACGGTTTAGAGCAAAGCGCATTCACGCGTTTACAAAAAATTGATAAATCAATTGCGGTCTCTGTTGCTTTTGGAGCTATTCCAACAATAAGCTTTCCGCTTATTGCGTTTGCAAAGATTGTAGAAGGATTCGATCATCAATAGTCGGCTCACACAAGGTTAAAAAATGTTGTTTATTATTAATCATTCATGGAGGATTCCTATGAATACTTTCAAATCTATGTTATCAGTAGCAGTGTTATTGTCAGGTATGTCAGCAGCTGCTTTTCCAGGTCAAGCATTCATTCAAGCTATTAGAGCAAGAATACCATCTATGCCATCTATGCCTTCCAAAAAAGATGCTTCTGAATTTTTAGCACTTGCTAGTGCTACAGCTGGAAATACGTTGAACAATGCATATCAATGTGCTCAACCGTATTTGACCAAGAAAACTGCTGCTATTTCAGCAGGCGTTATAGCTACTACCGCTGCCACCGCGGTTGCCTACAAAAAAGGTTACTTTGGTAAAGCAGCTAACGTTGTTGCAAATGCTGCAAAAGCTGCAAAAAATGCAGCAGCTGCAAAATTTGCGAGCAAAAAGTAATCAGATTTCTCTCTGATCTTTGAGGGGGTGTGCAACACGCCCCCGCTTAATTCTAATCCGTCTTTATATATGGAAAATTACATGAAATTAAAAAAAATTATTTTATCAGCAGCATCTGTAGCATTATTGCAATCGATGTCTGTTGTGGCTGGAATACCAACTAAAGATTTCAACTTCTTAGAAGATTCGGCTCATTTAGAAAAATGTTTAGAGTTTGCACCGCAGGCGTTTTTTGATGTCCAGAAAAGTATTACGAGCACTATGAAAAATTTTGCGACCAATACTCTTACTAAACGTAATGTTATTGGTGCAGCAGTAGTTGCAACCGTTGTAGGTTCCGCTGTTGTTGCCTATAAAAAAGGTTACTTTGGTAAAGCAGCTAACTTTGTTGTAAATACCGCAAAATTAGCAAAAAAAGCATTAACCGGCCCAATAGTTGATCCAAATTCAGGTAAGTAATCGGTTTTCTCTGTAATCTTTAAAAGGGTGCTTTATCGCACCCTTTTTTTGTGCCAAATTTTTTATCAAACCCTGCATGAGTTTCTTTTCAAAAATTAAGCGAGAGCTATACTGGTGTCTTGAATTCATCATACTTTCTCATCATTTAACGCAAGAAAGAATCTACCATGAAACAAATGCATCGCCTTATCATAACAACAGCTCTATTCTTTTGTTCACTTGCACATGCTTTACAGGAAAGCACGTATCACTATAAAGAAGAACTGGAAAATTTTAAAAAGTCACCGCAGTATGAGCTTATTTTTAATGAAGATACTCATCCGATAGTAAGGGGTCTCAATCGTGATATTGAAAATTATAAAGAATTGACAAATTGGCAACGAATTACGCGATTTGGATTGTTAACATTTGCGGTAGTTGTTACTGCTGATGCCATGCCAAAACTCTATGCATGCATTGATGGCGTGTGTAATAAAAGTAGAATTGCAATGCCTACCGTCTTTGTAACGGTAGACAAAGGATTTTTTAATGCGGCGGCAATAAAATTATTAAAAAGCACCGGAGCCATTGTAATTGGCCAAAAGATGATATACAAGACAAATGATCGTCAATTAGAGGCGATTATAGCCCATGAGATAGGCCACATTAAACATGATCACATAAATAAAACACTTGAGTTGCTTTTGCCAACTGCCGTTATTATTCAAGCGTTAAAATATTGCATTCTCAATAGATTTAGGGTGTTTCCAGAAAGTAATAAATTGTTCTATTGGGCAGTCGATATTTCTCTAACATGGCGTTTAGCAGCCATCATAACCAACCTGATGCTTAATAAGAAATTTGAAAAAGAAGCCGATGAATTTGCCTATGGAGATATGGGCAAAGGGGAGGGACTCATTGAGTTTTTTGATCTGTTGCAAGAAAAAGAATTGCAGACAGATGCAGATTTTATTGCCACGTATGTCAAATTGCAAGAGAATGAATCAGAGATTGAGCCGGCAGATTATGCCGGTTTGAAGTTTAGTTTTTATGTAGCAAGGGGCATCCGTTATTTGGAAAACGCGTATAGATGGTTTTATTATAATACTCGGTATGGGGCGCATCCCAGCCCGCAAGCGCGTAGTGCAACGATTCAAAAATATCTTGAAGAACAAGTTGCGGATGAAGAAATTGATACTGAGTAATAAATAGGGCTAAAGATAAGATGCCTTTTAATTAGAAAGCTTTGTTGAATTTTACATACATCCATGTAAAATATACATAAATATATAAATTTTCATTGCTCAGGAAAATATATGAAAAGAAGAGATTTGGAGCGTGCGCTTACCAAGTTAGGTTGGTATCTAAAGAGAAATGGTGCAAAGCATGATTTGTGGACTAATGGCCAAGAAGAAGAGACAATACCGCGGCACAATGAGATTAATGAGTTGCTTGCAAAAAAGATTTTAAGGACAGCTCAAAAAGCTTCAAAAAGGGAAATAAAATGAAAATTGTCGGAAAAGTTTGGAAAAGCGAAGATAGAAAATTTTGGCTTGCGGAGATCCCAGCTTTAGATCTTATGACGCAAGCAAAAAGCAAAAAAGCAATACCTGAAATGATTAAAGATGCGGTAGAACTATTGATGGATGATTCTTCTTTTTCTGTAAAAGTAACAGCGTTTGATGATTTTGTCTTTCTTGATGCAAATGATACAAAAAAATTAATTGCATTAATTCTTAAAAGACAAAGGCAGAAAAATCATTTGAATTTAGAAGAAGTTGCGACACATTTAAGAGCGCGATCAATCAATGAATATGCACAATATGAACAGGGTCGACATTTGCCCAGTTTTGATAAGTTTGAACAATTATTAAAGGCAATAGATCCGAATCTAAGTTTGTTTATGTCATTGAAGTAGGTTTTAAAGGTGAGTTTATGTATATCAATAAAATTGGTATTAAATCTTTGTTTAGGTGGTTTTCAAAAAAAAATATTAAAATAGAACAAAACAATCGAGATGGATCAGCAAATGCAACTCAATCAGGTTTTGCCAATAAACAAACGGTTACTGTTGTAAAGAGTAGTAGTCAAAAACAAAGGGATGATAATGAAAAGGCTCTTGAAAAATTTAGAGCTTTCAAAAAAATATTAAATGTATGGTTTCAAGAGAGAAAAAGTGAAAAGAAATATGCCGAATCAGTCTCAAAAGTATTTGATGCTTTGGATGATTTAATATTTGCTTTGAATTTTTTAGAAGAAAGCCATAAAGTTGCTGAATGGTTGCCTACTTTGAAAGAATTGCATTCTATTTTAAAGCCGGAGTCTAAATTTTTTTCTGTAGGAAATAGGATGAGCGAGTTCTTTTCTCAACTCGATACAGAGTGGTATGATCGCAATAATTCGGAATTTGAGATTTTAGAGAATTTAGAAAAAGCTCTTGTTGAACTCTGTAAAGAAGGCCGCAAAAAAGATTAAAATTTTGAAAGATCGATGTTCTTTAATAGTAACTCATAATTAAAAATCCATTTGTCCAAAAGCCAAAGCCATGGACGTTGAGGATATCCGGCGATCCTGCACCTTTGTTGATAAAGCCTAATTTTTCATATAATTGGAATGCTTTTTTATTGCATTGCAAAGGTTGCGCGGTGCATTGTTCCTTTCCCCGTTCGTGCTGATTTATGCAAGCCTTAAGATTTAATATCTGGTGACTCAACTACAAAAATTGTAACATCTTTTTTTCTTGTTTATTCTACTTTCGCAAGAAAACTCCAGGGTTTTTTGGCTTCGAAGAATTTCGCATAATGCAGCGGCTTTTAAATTTTTAAGCCATTGCATTGCTGCTTCATTTTTGTATCTTATTTAAAAAAGTCTCAAAGGAAAGTTATGCGAAATACCATTTTTTTACTGCTATTAATTGCCTGCACAAGTAAACCGATAACCAAAGATGCTTTATTGCCCGTTATCAAACAGCCGCATCCCTTTTCCTATGATCTGGGTGTTAGCCTAATTCCGGCTAAGAAAGCAGATGCGCCGGTAATGATCTGTTGCCATGGTTATGGCTATAATAATCGTGTGGCGGCAGACGTTGGCACCGTTCCGGCAGTGTGTGAGCATCTGATCGGCTTTAATTTCCCTGATTATGGCTGCACCAAACGGCCCGGCTTTGATATTAAAAAAAGCACGTTCGGCACCATTGATGAAATTGTGCCGTTATTATATCTGATTAAACAATGCGTAGTTGATGCGAACCTTGATGCCATTAATCTCTATGGATTCTCCGCGGGTGGTGGCGCGATTATCAATGCATTGGTTGTTTTAAAAAGCTCGAACTATGATGAGCAGCTTAAAAAAGTTGGCATTATTCCTGAACACAAAATAAAGATGCTCGATGCGATGCAAAAAGGGCTGATTATTCTGGATTGTCCTCTCAAATCAATGGATGAAATTTTTGCCATGCGTCAGACACCGGAGCTTGAATTTTTATCGGAGCGGTATGCAAAAAATAATATGCGGCCCATCGATGCAATTAGCCGCCTCAAAGGCTTACGGCTCACCATTCTTTTGCATTTTCAAAACCCGGATGAAATGATCGGCAACCGTGATGATGCCCTTTATGCCGAGCGGTTAAAATCTGCCAATGGTGGCAGTACCCAGGTGGTAATTGCCAACGAAGGCGGACATAACACGCATCATGCCTCATTGTGGAATGCGTATAAAAATATAAAAAAGTAATGGATCCGTTCATGGTGAGTGATTTCGAAGAAATCGTATCGAACCATGCTCCTTATTCTTTTACCTTAACTGCTGGTTCAGCGTTGGCGTTCGGTTTAACTATACAGCGGCCAACATTATCAAGATCCCATTGCTTGCAGTAGCAAAAATTGCCATGTTTATCATCGTTTACATAAACGGGACTATCATCCGCTTCTTTGTCTCGTGGGCCACATTTATGGGAACACCAGCATTTGCAGTTATTTTTCATATCTTGGCAGGTCTGTTTGGTCGGGCAAATAACACTATTTGCATCTTTATATGGCGCATAATGGCTGCGCAATAAAGAACTAGCAATTCTATAGACTGCAAAAAGTGCTGAGCCGGCAAGCAAAACAGCAATAATTATTTGTCTTCTTAATATCATAAAAATCTCCCTAATAAATATATTCTAATATTAATTTATAAATATGCTGGTTCAATAATCAAGTATTTGTTGTATTACGAGAGAAAAAAAGCTATTAACGCCGTAACTTGAACTTTATTATCGCGATTGGTTAGTATCAGCATAATAATTACTTAAAAACGCAAGGGGTTTTCCATGACAATACCAATAAAAAGAGAAGATAAGTTTCATATAGGTGAAATTTGCCCGGTATCGGGCGTATACCGTATAAAAGGCTGCGAATGCAAAACTGAGGAACAACGTGAAATTCCGCTTGCTAAAGGGCACCGATTTCCTCCATGCCGCAGTTGCACAAAACCAATAGTATGGGAATTTGTACGCCACGCATAAAAAAAGGAGTTTCTATGCCGTATAAAGTTGGTAAAAAGACCAAAACAAAAGGTTGGCCCATTTTAGAACATAAAAATGGCAAATGGATTGTTATTGCGCACTCAAAGAAAAGAGAATTGGCCCAGGCAAGTATTCGGGCCCGCTATATGGGTGAGCATAAAAAATAAGCGATCGAATTTTGCTTTTTAAGTATTTTTTTTCTTTGGTATTGTTATACTACCTAGCGATTAAAAAGTGAAAATTGTTTAGTAAATAAGGAAGAAAATGAATAAAATAATCATTTCTAGTTCATTAGTGTTTGGTCTTTTGATCGCACAACCTTTAACCGCCCAAGGCAAAAGATGCCAAGAGCGGCCAAGCCACGAAAAATCTTCAACGGCAATGCATTATGTGGCACATTTAATCACTGAAGGATTAGTATATATCCCTATTGCGGCTGCCTTTTATGCGGGCCTTGCCGGCGGCTTTCTCTCGGTTGCCGTGGATCCATCCCCAGCGGCCGCAGGAATTGGTGGGCTAGCGGTCGCCAGTGGTTTAGTGGCCGGTGGTTATATTTATTACAAAGTGCCGGAGTGGACCGATGCCTATATTTTAGAATATGATACACCGCGCACCACCGGGCAAAATCTTATCTCACTCATCAGCAGGCTCCTTTTGCACTGGCCGGCTGGTACCGTTGTTGGGGAATTTCTTGCACATGTTGATTAACTTATAAATAATAGAAAGACGCCATGCGTAAAATATTTATTTTCTTACTGCTGCTTATAAGCAATAATATATTGCATTCAATGAAGCTCTCTGATATTCACAAAAAGAATTGTATAGGGCAAATTCCGTTACACGGAACTGCTTTGTGCGTTCCGTGGGTGGTTTCAGATCTTAAGACTTTTGACGAAAAAAGAGCGATTTTTGCCGCAACGTTCATTCACTGGGGCAGTAGTGTTTATGCGGCTGATGATCAGGGCAGAACGCCTTTTTTTTATGCTGAGCTTAATAAATCAGTTTTGCCAACCGTTTATAAAGTGATGCTGGCGGGTAAAATAAAAGAAGATATGGAAAATAGTTTGCCTAAACCGGATCGTAATGGTGCATATAATTTGTTTGAAGTGCTTGCTGCTGCCAAAACAAGAGACCCTAGAGAATTTATTGAATGGCAAAAAGCTTTAGAGATTATTAATGAGCATCGATTAAAGGATAATAAATGACCCTGCCGGTGAAAGCACTGTTACTAACTTGATGCAATAGCACCAGAATTGGAACTTCTGAAGGGCAAACCTAAATCATTACTTTAGGATAGAAAATATTTGCCTGCTACTGAGCAAAATCTTTTTTACAAAGATATTACTATTCATCTAAATACTTTTTACCCTTTAATTTTTCCGGAAGCAAAGATTCTTGAGTATATTTCTCATATCCCTTACCATACCCAAGCTCCTTCATGAGCGTGGTTGGTGCGTTTCTTATGGTTAGAGGAATTGGTAAATTGCCATATTGTTTTACATCGTCAACTGCTTCAAAATAGGCATAATATGATGCCTTACTTTTGGGCGCCTGCGCCAAATAACAGACTCCATGAGCAAGATTGATGGCGCATTCGGGGTAACCAATAATTTCTACCGCTCTAAATACCGCATTGGCGATGCTGAGTGCTTGTGGATCTTTAAGGCCAATATCTTCAGAAGCAAAAATTACCATTCGGCGCGCAATAAATTTGGGATCCTCGCCAGCTTCCACCATGCGTGCCAAATAATAGAGTGCCGCGTCGGGTTGTGAGGCCCGCATTGATTTGATAAATGCTGAAATAGTATTATAGTGCTCCTCTGCCTTTTTATCGTAGCGTAAGTGGGTATTTTGCAGGGCATTTTGTAAATTTTCTACCGTGATTGTATGATAGAGTTTTTTGGTGGTTTCCAAGAGTGAGAGTGCCTGGCGCGCATCGCCATTTGCCATTCTAATCAGCCACTCTTTTGAAGATGAGTCAACCGCAAGTTGAGTGCGATCAATAATAAGGCCCATTTCTTCTTCATTCAATTCTTTGAGCGTAAATATTCGGCACCGCGAAAGAAGTGGGGAAATAACCTCAAAGCTCGGATTTTCTGTGGTGGCGCCAATCAAAATTAAAACTCCCGATTCTACGTAGGGAAGCAAAAAATCCTGTTGTGCTTTGGTAAAACGATGAATTTCATCAAGAAATAGCACTGTTGGTTTTGCACTGATGCTTAGATTTTGGGTATTGGGGATAATTTTTCTAATATCATCCTTGCTGGCACTTACTGCCGAAAGTTCGTGATAATCAGCATCGATGGCATGAACATAAATTCTTGCCAGTGTGGTTTTGCCAACGCCCGGCGGTCCCCAGAGAATAAAGCTAAACAGGTGTTTTTTCTCAAGTGCAATACGTAATGGCTTTCCCGGGCCTACCAAATGAATTTGGCCAACAAATTCATCAATGGTTTTTGGTCTGAGTTCTGAGGCGAGTGGTTGCATAGAAGTGCCCTCCAAGATAGTAGTTTATATGTTTAGTATATCATAAAAACGTTATTTATGAGGGCTTTTTTAACTTATACCAACAAAAAATAAATAAGCAGTAAATTTACTATTACGATTGTACCACCGGTCAGATAAGCAGTTACTTTAAGCACCAATGAATTGGCAAATCTCCCCATAATTCTCCTATCGCTCGTGAATTGAATGAGGGGGAACACGGCAAAAGGAAGCTGCAGGCTCAGCACGATCTGGCTCATAATCATCATGGTAGCCAGGCAACATTCACCAAAATAAACTATTCCCAGCAATGCAGGAATAACGGTGATGCAGCGGCCGATTAGCCGGCGAGCCCAGGCAGGTAAGGAAATGGTGGTAAATCCCTCCAAAATAATCTGACCGGCAAGAGTGCCGGTGAGGGTTGAATTTTGCCCGGAAATTAAGAGGGCAAGGGCAAAAACAAAGCTGGCAACATGAGTACTTAAAAGAGGAGTTAATAAATAATAGGCATCTTGAATTTCAGAGACATTATGCAAACCTCGCTCAAAAAACACCGCAGCGGCAACAACTAAAATTGCCGCATTCACAAAAAAGGCAAAGGTGAGTGAAACGCATGAATCAAGGCCGGAAAAAAAGATTGTTTCTTTTTTTATCGTATCCGGTGCATCAGGATTTTTTTTAAGAAGCGCCGAATGCAGATACAGATTATGGGGCATCACGGTGGCTCCTAAAATCCCAATAGCAAGAAAGAGCATGTCTGGATTTATAATAATTTGGGCGGATGGAATTAATCCCTTGAGCAACGAGCTCCAAGATGGGTTTGAAATAGAAGTAATAATACCAAAACAGACGATAATTGCGCCGATTAATATGGCAACCAAAATTTCAACCGCTTTGATATGATTATTGGCAAAAAGCAAGAGGAGCAGCACATCGGCGACCGTAATGCAAACTCCCCATGTCAAGGGAATGCCAAACAAAAGGTAGAGCCCGATCGCTGAACCAATCACTTCAGCCAGGTCGGTTGCAATTACCGCAAGTTCGGCTAAAATCCATAATCCAAGGGCAACTTTTGGATGATAATGATCGCGGCAAAATCGGGCAAGATCTTTGCCGGTTACAATACCCAGTTTTAATGCGCAAAATTGAAGCAGCATTGCCATAAAATTTGAGATCAGGATCACGCTTAATAAGGTGTACCCATAGCGAGCGCCACCAGCAAGATCGGTTGCCCAGTTACCCGGATCCATATAGCCAACGGCAATAAGATAACCGGGACCAGTAGCGGCCAAGAATCGTTTAAAAAAAGGTTTTAGATGAAAAAAAAAGGGGATAATCATAAGCAAAGTATAGCCCTTTTAAGGCATTAACTCTATTCTGAACATTGAAAAAAAAGTAAAGGGAATCTTATGGAAAATAATTTTTTATTTTTAAGAAATTCGTTTTTATATGCGATTAATGCTTTTCTTTCGCATCCCGGTTTTTTTATTGTGGTGATGCTTGCTTTTGTTGGTACTATTCTGGCTGCTGCAATAGGTTTTTTTGCGGTCGCCCTTATTCCGGTTTGGCTACTCCAATCAACGTTTTTATCCGCTTTAATAGCAATTTTTTATGGCCTTTTTTTAATAGTGTTTATTGCAAAATTATATTTTGGCCTTTGGAAGCTCTTTCTTTCTTTTTATGACAATGGCAGTAAACCAGTTCCTCTTTCAACCATTTTTAGTGTAAACAATAAAAGGCAGCTTGGGCGTCTTTTTGGATTTTTAGTTCTTTCTTCTTTGTTTTTTGCCATGATGGATATTTTGTTCTCGAGCCTTTTTACCGGAAAAGATTTATCATTATTAGTTTTGATTATTGGTATTCCATGCACATATTACGCGGTTCGATTTATCTTTGGTATACTTTCTATTCTTGATAAGAATATATCGGTTATTAAAGGATTTAAACGAAGTTGCGCGCTCACCAAAGATAACTTTTTCGCGGTATTTTTGATTGTTGTTGCCTCATGGTTTATGCATCGGCTTGCTTCGCTGTTAAGTAAAAGTTTTGCCGGAACTAATAATCTGGTAATTGGTATAGTTTTTACGCTCATCGCGCTTATGATTATACCGATTACTCATCTGATGTTTGTATATGCTTATCGTGTGCTGGGGGAAAAATAATTATTCCTTTATATTTTTTGCAAGCAGCGAAAGCATCACCAAAGACCAGCCGCTGAAAACAAGGTCAATCCCCACAAAAAGTCCGATAATATACAAGCTTGAATAGGGCCATTGATACAAAATAAGAATACCCAGTGCAAGGGTAACGATACCGCTGGTTAATACCCAAATCCAGTGCGTAAATTTTTTGGTTAAAGACATAACAATACGCACAATGCCTTGAACTATAAACAAGAATGATAAAAATAGTGTTAGTGATGCAGCGCCAATGAGTGGGTTATACAAAATGAGACCACCGGCAACAAATGAAAATAATCCTGTAAGTAATTGGAGTAAAAATCCACTCCAGTTGCGAGCCCAAAAAGCATAGCCGACTTGTATAAATCCGGCGAGTATCAAAAGCCAACCCACCAGGAATACGGAAATAAAGGTTGTAGTAACCACTGAGTAGATTGCAAATATTCCTAGCGCAATAAGCCCAATGCCGAGCCCAAAAGAAAGACCGGCCGATTCTTTAATAGTACGAACTTCTGAATTCATGGTTTCTCCTTTTTATGAATATCCAGTACAAAATTCTAAAAAATTATAAAAGCCATTGTAAAGAATTTTGATTCCTGAGTATAACCTTTGTGATGATAGTTATAAAAGAGGGATGTTTATGAAAAAATTAGTAACGATTTTGTTCTTACTAGCCAACATTGCACCAGGAATGGAAAAACCGCTTGAGACGAGCAGTAAGAAAAATTCTCCTCGTAAAGAGAGTTCACCAGTTAACAATAGCCCATCAAATTCGCGTATTGGCAGAGAAAAAGGAGGAACGTTCAAACGCAAATCATTGGATATAAGCCATCTTAAAGAAGAACTTAATAAAATTGGTGGTCCGAGTTTAGAAGATAAACTTAAAAATGCACAGCAATTAACACCACGCAGCAAAGAAAAAATATTTCAAGAAATTTTCTCTTTGCCAGACCACCCTGAATTTATACCTTATAAAGCCCGTGTTTGTGAGTTAAAATATAATGAAATGTTAGAGTTGGCAAAAGGCACATTAAGAAATATTAGTACATACCTTTCTATGAAGAATCTGAATTTTCAGCAAGAGGCACGTGCGAGCATTTCAGTTTTTCCGAAGTATTATTATAATGCCAGACAAAACTTGATTAAGAAAATATCATACCAAAATTCCACCCTGACTGAATATGAAGGCGAGCTGGAAGCAGATAAGGATCTACTACCATTATTGTTCGAATATTTTACAAAATTTCATTGTCTTTTGGCGCCGATAAATAAGCAACCACCTTCGGGAAAAAGTACCTGAACTAAAAATGCATTTTCCTTATTGACGCATATCATATGCCTGTGTTTAAATAGGATGATTTTCAGTATCAAATTATTAAAGAGAAAATATGAAAATAAAATTAGTACTGCTTCTCGTTTTATTGAGTGTTCTTAATTTACCAGCTATGGAAAAGAGTTCTGTGTCTAGAGTCCTTGATCCGGAAGGGTTCTATTTTGATGGTCTTGTAAATGGTCTGTCCGATCATCATAGAATAAGTAGGTTAACGCTTGCCCGCGAAGCACATTTAGAATTTCAAAAGAATTTTCCTTACTGTAAATGGGTATACGATTCATACGCCAAAGATGATGACTTCTCGGTAGTCGCAATAGCTAACCCAAAAAGTGAGGATAAGAACAGAGTATGGTTGCAAATGTTGCCTGTCACCGATGAGGGACAATGGCCTAAAATAAAAGTTGCTTGCCTTCGCTTAGATAATCTCTTTAAAGCGCAACCTGAAGCATATATAATGCTTGCCTATACAATTGAAGAGAATGGTAAAAAATTATTTCAATCAAGAATTGCACCCGCACGAGATTCATATTTTGCCAATTCATCCGTTGTTTCTAGCCATGAATCGAATGAGCACAAGGATAAAAAAATAATGGCATTGTTAAAATTTTTTTTAGAAGAAAAAGAGCCTACAGTGGGACAGATTAAACTGGATACCCAAATATTGCCCGTTATTCAAAATGAATTAGGTCCAAAAGTTACGTTAGATATGTGAGGTGCAGGAAAATATCTTCCAGAACTTGATTTTAGAAGAATGTAACTTTTGATTAGGACTTACCGTTTAAACTTCTTTTCAATTTCATAAAGTGGCAATGCCCATCCGGTTGGCCGGCCATGTGGGCACGTGAAACGATTTGGGGTGTCTTCCAGATCATTGAGTAATTTTTGCATTTGTCCGGTAGTGAGTACATCGCCGGCCTTTACCGCGGCTTTACATGCCATCTGCGCGTGCAATTTTTCATGTATCTTTTTAGCAAACTCCGCAGAATCCAATTTTTGAAAATCGGTAATCCAGCCAATCGCTTGGCGTATGAGCTCTTCCAGTTGAATCTCTTTTAAATGTACCGGAACTGCTTGTATTGCCAGTTGATTATGTCCAATCGGCTCTATGAGAATATTATTATCGGCGAACAAATATAAATGGGGTTCAATAATTGCCAATTCTTGCCCACTTAATTGAATAACTTGAGGGAAAAGTAGTTGGACCGATGTAGATTCTTTAAATCGGTGGGCAAATTCTTCATAAAGAATGCGCTCATGCGCAGCGTGCTGATCAACCAGAAAAAGACTCTCTTCTCGTTCTATCAAGATATAGGTCTTATTAAATTGGCCAATGATAGTGTATTCGCTTGATGGAGATGTTTGAATGTATGTTTGTTCAACTGTATTCACATCTTTTGTGATTTGAGGATCCTCTTGCCCAGCATTAAAAAGTGTCTGACGCGGGCCATCGTTCAAAATAATTTGTTGCGGCGTGATCGGTGAATAATTGGTCACATTTAAATTTTCGATTGCCTTGAGTGCTTGAGTTTGCTCTGGACTAAAGTTGTTTTTTCTTTCGGGCCACGTTGCAAAATTAGAAGAACGTATCGAGGGGTTAAAACTTACTTTTTTATTCAATTGCGCAGAAAGATGTGTTTCAAGAGCTTCTTTTACCATTGCCTGCACCGCCGTTTCAATAATTCGTGGTTGCAAAAATTGTATCTCTTCTTTGCGCGGATGAATATTAACATCAATTAATGCCGGATCAATGGTAATGTTGATCGCGGCAAGAGGAAATTTATCCGGCTGCAATACATTGAGATATCCTTTTAGAAGAGCTTTGCCCAAAAGATGATTTTTTACCCATCGTTTATTAACAAAGAAAAAAATGGCTGATCGATCATAACGGCTATAGGTATGATTGCTAACTACTCCCTCAAGAGAAAATGTTTCACTTTTTTTTTCAACTGATATCAATTGGGATGCTATGTTGTGATCCCATAATTGCGCGATGCGCGATGCGGCATGCGTGGTTGCTGGACAATTAAAGAGCAGATTCTCTTGAGAATAGAGTTTGAAGCTCACCGCTGTGTAGTGCAAACCAAATGATTGAAAGAGAGTGACAATATGGCGCCATTCTGTTTCAGTGCTTTTTAAAAATTTTTTGCGCGCGGGAATATTAAAAAAAAGATCCTGGATAGTAATATCGGTGCCGGTATTGCCAGTCGCCGATTCTTGTTGAGTGATAATTGCCTGATCAAGGGTCACTTTGGTGGCATGAAGACTTTCAGCTTGTTTAGTGGTTAATATTACCTTGCTTACCGCACTAATGCTCGAGAGCGCTTCGCCGCGAAATCCAAAAGTGTCCAAAGTTGCCAGATCTTCAACGCGGCTTAATTTGCTCGTTGCATGGTGCGTAAAGCAGGTGATAGCATCTTCTTGATCCATGCCGCATCCGTTATCAATAACGCGGATCAATGATTTGCCCGCGTCTTCAATAAAGATGGTAATGTGTGTGGCCCCCGCATCAAGCGCATTTTCAACAAGTTCTTTTACCACATTTGCCGGCCGTTCGACAACTTCTCCCGCCGCGATTTTTTGTGCTTCTTGCGCTGATAGTTGTTTGATGCGTCCCACGATGCTCTTTCTGAAGTTTAAGAAAATAGTTATTTCTCTAGTTTAAATTTTTCCTTAGCTTTCTCAATCAGTTTTTTAAATATGTGCCTATTCTTTTTTTTAACTATCTTTTTTTTCAATTAATTTTTTGATTTTTACCGTAAACTCTTTTTGCTCTTTGCGTAACGAGCTTTGTGTCTCTTTCAGTTTTTTTGCTAAAAATTCTTGCCATTTTAATTCTTTTGGGGTTTCTGAGTTCTGGGAAGTTAGAATTTTTTGCGTGTCAGGATCAATGCGTAATGATTCTCTTTTTCTGCGTGATTCTTGTGTATGTATTGTTTCAAGCCGTTTATAAAGTTGATCGGAAAAAATGGTTTGAGTTAAAATGGGGAAATACGTGCTCTCAAAAAATATAATATCTTTTAGAGCATAGGTAATATAAGGATAAGCCTTATAGCATTTGTTTTGATAGGTTGAAATAAAAATATCAAGCGCTTGCTTATAGGTATCATGTGCTTCAAAAAGGCGCTCTTTTTCAGATTCTGCCAATGGCGAATCTTGTATAGATGCGGCGCGGGCAGATAATGCCACGCCATTATGGAGATCCATGCAAGAATATTCATCCATTGAATTACGTCTGACGCGTTCTGGGCTCTCATCATTATCTTTAATTTCTAAAAAAGATTTATCTACCAGAAGTAACATGGAATCATACAGCCTATTAAAGTGGGATAGCACTCGGGGCGGATTGCTTACGGTGTCCAGAGCCTGTAAATGTAAGCTTTCTTCGGGTGATAAATGATCTTTTTTAAGAAATTCAAAAATAATTCTATGCAGGGGATGAATTGGCGCATTGGGATTTATTTTTTGAATTTGAAACTCATTTCCTAAAAGCAATACCTGCATCTTTTTAATATGAACCATAATTTCCGGATCTTCTTTATTTTTTTCATAGGCGCTTAAAAAACATTTGAGCGCTTTAACATAACGAAGCTGAACCATATTTTTGGCAAGCAATTGTTTGCTTGTGCTATAGAAAATGTCTAGTTCAATTGCCTCTTGTTCAAGCTGGGTGCATTCGGAGTATTTTTTTTCTCGGGTGAAAGTCCTTTTTGCCGGTGACGGCGGGGGCAATTCCATAGTTAATGCGGCAGAAAAATAGATAATCCATAAAATGGCCATTTTTTTCATATGACATCCCTCCCTACTACTTGAAAATATTTCCGTTTAGGAATAGCTCTGTTTCTTTAATATTGCCACCATTCTATTTTTTTCAGCGCATTCAAGCGCCGTTATAGCAACGCCCTTACAGGGTTCATAGGCGCATAAACTTTGCGAAAAAGATACCAATTGCTTGCTGGTTGCTGCGCCAATTTTAATTTCAATGCCCTTTTTGTTATATGAAAGAGATTCAATGGTTGTGCCATTTTTAGCAAGTTTATTGAGCTGTTTTAAAAGATCCGCGGGATTTGATTGATTGCCGAGCATATGGTTATAGAGATTTTGATGTGCCGTTTTTTGTTCACGGGCTTGATGCATTACCGTATCAAAATTTTTTAATTCATTGCTCAGCATGCTTTGTTGATCGCGGAGCATTGTAAGATGCGTATAGTTAACCCATGATATGCCAGCAAAAATTGTGGCGATTAAACACAAGGTGAATGCCGTTAGTAATAACCACTGATTAACGCGCATTCTTTTTTTTTCGGTAGCATTTTTTACAAAATAAAACGGTTGCATTTACGTTACTCTCTTTCTTGATAATAAAGGCCGGCAAAGGTTAACAGGGTCTTTTTTTCTTGAATAGTATCAATGGATATCGATTGCGGGATTGTCATCAACCGACCAATCGTTTGATCGCTGATTACCGTTTCGAGATGATATTCGCTACGAGTTAGGTCTACGCCTAATTGTGATTGCCTGAATGCGGCGCCATACATTTGCCGATAGGCCTGTATGAGGGCCATATAATCGCTGGAAATACCCATCAACTGAGCGCCCACTTTTTGGGCAATCATATAATAGTGAGCGATCGCATGCCGGGTAATGCCGGCAAGATAAAAAAGATGTTGCCCGTTATCCATGCTTAATAAATAACGGTATTCCCAAATTAATTTTTTTAAATTAGATGATGCAACATCTGCAATGCGTGGACTCATGGTGGTAAAGCTCTGCAATTGCTCATAAATGAGTGGTGATTTGAGACTGATAATCAAGGGTGTATTTTGTGCCGTGTTTTTTTTAATAAAGTTTTTTATAAATGGCGCAATGTTTAAAAATGAATAGGTTTCAAGTGAATGGCGTTCAAACGCTTTTAATTTTGGGGTCTTACTATGCTCAGGAGAAAAACAACCGATCGCCAAATCATGATTGGATAGAGAAAGAGTTATATATTCTTGATTACGTTTTGTTAATGGCCACATTGTCAACTCTCCCGGTTGCCACGCGATCTTTATTTTCTAGATCCTTCTTAATTGTTACTTCATTATACTGCCGCAAAGCAAGATAATCGGCAACAGCCTTTCCTTGACTACTATCAATTTCAAGAACCAGTTGCGGAATATGGCTTTTTTTCATCAGTTCATTGGGTTTGATATACAACGGCGCTTGATCAATAATGCGTTTGATAAGAGCCAGCCCGTTATCCGGCGCGATAAGTGCATTTTTATCTTCCCAGTTTCTCACCGAATTTTCGAGCGTTTGCCACTGACTTTCGGGGATATAGGGCGGATTGCCTACAATGAGATCAAATTTGAACTCTTTAGGAATTTGATCAAAACAATCAGAACGCAAAAATTGGACGTTGGCAATATGATTATGGCTTTTATTTTCATTAGCCAATGCGAATGCGGCATCGGAAATATCAGTGCCATACACTTTTGCTTTTGGTAATGCGTCAGCCAGCGCGAGTGCGATGCAACCAGAACCGGTACAAAGATCTAAGATCCATAGTGGTTCATTGCGTATGTGGTGTAATTGATCAATAAGATTCGCGCACCATTCTTCTGTTTCCGGTCGCGGAATAAGCACGGGTGCTTTGGTGATAATATCTAAGCCACAAAAGGGAGTTGAGCCAAGCAAATAACTGAGCGGCATATCCTGCTTGATGAGTTTAGTAAGTGCATCATCCAGCTTCTTTTGCTCTTCATCTGACCATCTAATATCGTTTTGGCTAATAAGATCCAATTCTTGCTTCTGGGTAATATATTCTAAAAGCCACCAGGCATATTGGGTGCAGAGTGTTGCGTCAGCGAATTTTTTTTGCAGTTTTTCTTCAATTGATGCTACAAGTTTTGTTATTTGAATGTTTTTCATTATAAACCTAAATTTCTACAATGTGTTACACCACCATTTTCGAGGTGGTTGGTCTAATTCTTGGCTTGTTTTTCCTTTGCCCATAATGAATGGCGACGGGTTGCTATTAAACTCATCCATGGCGGCTAAATAGGCAACTCGTTCAGCAGTCTTAAATTCTAACCATCGCACATATTCTTTTTTATGATTTACCAGCGGTATTGCAAATGTTTTGGGATTTATATTGCCCAGAACACAAAGCACTTTTAAATAGGTGCCGGCAGCCTGCACTATTTTTCGATCCGCGGCCGAGGATTTGATGCAATTAACAACATTGAGGATGGATTTATAGTACTCATGCTCCGGTTGAATGGCGATCAATTGTGCAAAGTTTTTGTTTCGGTAGAGGCGCAGAACGTAGGTCCATGGGTCTTTTATGCTTTCACCAGCACCATGATCCCGATAACTCTGGATGAGTGCAAATGCTGTTTCATAATCTTCTTTGCCTGATTTTTTGTGTTCGATAATATCTTTGCGAACAGCATGGGGGCTTTGCTTCAATAGTTCTATAAGCAACTCATCTAATGTTTGCGGTGTGTATTTCACCACTGGTTTTTCAGTTGGTAGTTCCATGGCATGGAATCTCAAAAAAGTGCATAACAAAAATATGCTTAATTTTTTCATACTATTCTCCAGACAGTGCTAACTTTAATAGGAAAATAGTATCAGCTAGTAAACTGGCTTTAACCCAAACTTTTTGTTTCTCATTTAAAAGTTCACCAATTCCTGAAAGGATGCTCCGATTATTCATATTTTCTAACTCTTTGATTACTAATCGCAGAAATTCTTTATATGTCATATTGGTTCTTTCTTGAATAATTTTCTTATTGATTGGCCAGTTATTGCGCAAGAAAAACCAAACGTCAAAAATATCACGATTTGCCTTGCCGATTCTTTCATGCATGGCGACCATTTTATGAGCTGCCATATCTTCTTGTACCATAACTTTCATAGGTATCCCAAGATATTGTTTTAATTCGTATCGGGATCCAAAATTGCGTTTATTGATTTCTACTTTTATATTTTGTGCTCCGGTAGTCTTATTCGCATAAGAGAGAAGGAAAAAAAGACTGTATCGTTTTTTTTGTGCTTCCTTAACTTTTCCATAATGTTCTAAAATTTCTTTGATGCGATTAAAAATATAATCTTCTTTATTTAAATCTAAAAGATCAAAATCTAAATCAACAGATAAACGTGTTAAACCATATAAGAGAAACACTGCTGTTCCCCCCTTAAAACCAAGAAATGGACCTATGGTTGGATCAGTAAAAATATCTTTGAGTATTTGAATTAGAATATTAGTATGTTGTCTTGTATCGATCGTCATAACTCCCCCAATTTTATAATTGTTTTTTTCTTGATTTTTCTAATTGCTTAACTACTTTTTCCATTCGTTTATTTTTATAGATTTTTAGAATTTCATAAATCTTATTCCAATTAAGCCCGGAAAGATTATCAAAGTGGTAATTTTTATTTAAATAGAGAGTATCTAAAAAAGCGCGTTCAGGACAAGCAATGCTGTATTGTTCTTTTATTTCAATTCCCATTGCATTCATCAGAGTTTCATTTTTAATTTTTCTGAATGTATAAGTTTTTCCATCGCAAACAATATTTTTTGACTGATATGACGCAACAAAAATTTGTGTGTAGTATTGAAAAATAATTCCTGCGGATGCGAGTACCGTTTCAAAACTAATGTAGGATGGGCTCATTATTTTTGTAGCCAATTCAAGTGGGTCATAATTTTTATCTTTAGCATATAATCCGCGACGAATTCTATAAAGATCGCCTTTTTTTACATAGTAATTAACGCGAGATTTAATATTTTTCGTCTCAATTGCAGGCCAAAGCAAGGAAAGTTCTTTAAATGAATAAACAGTTTTATCCGATCGTAATAGATCTTTTAAAAAGCTTTGAGCCATTGGTTTCTCCTAATATGATCCAAAGGTTGGAATTATTCTTACCTTTAGATCATATTATACAACCAAGCCTCATTTTTCAAGAATTTTAGTAAATGCTGATTTTTTCTAAGGAATCATTTTTATGCCAGAGATTAAGAAACAACGTAAATATTCTCGAGAAGGAATATTCTTTGCAAGAATCACTAATGCTTTTTCATAATCAACAATAGCAGCCTTTTTTTCAAGCATTGCTTTAAACAATTGATAAAAATCCTGTTCTTCTGCGGGAGTATATGAACACTGAAGATAAGCAAGAAGATAATCCATCGGCATTTGCCCCGATCCATTGAAGTAGTTTGCATTGATATTTTCTTCTTTTAATAATCGCATAAGAAGAGGATAGTGTAAGCTGTCACCCTGCATGGCAAAATGAAGGGCGGAGCCACCTCCGGTGGTAACATTGATGGCGACATTTTGTTTGAGAGCTTCTTCTAGATCCGGAAGATTATGAGAGAATGCTGCGTATAAAAACTTTTCTTGAAGAGGAGTCAATTTTTGATCGGCAATGAGCGGATCAAATAAATACTTTTTTTCCAGCGCAATTTCTTCTCCAGATTTATGCGCTGCAGCTAAATTTCCAACGGTAATAGTCGGTTGATTTTCCATAGCATGGTGATACCCGCTCCAAACAAGCAATAATATCACCACATATTTCTTCATGTTATTACTTAATGTTAGGAAGTTGCCGAACTGATAAACTGCGTTCAGGATTAGAATTATACCAAATATATTTTCCATTGCTGCTAAAGAATTTGTTGCGCTCGAATGGATCTGAGGATGGTGATGGCGGTGCCTCGAAATCACCGGTAGCCACTATATCGCCGTTGGTATTATCAATTACTAATTTTTTGGTAGAAGTATCGACGATGATATGGCGCGGTGAAGCATAGAAAAGATTTATGAGCGGAGAGTCTAAGTTGAGCGTGATGGTCCCCTTGTTTTTTGGATCTAGATTTCTTGATTGAAAAATAAGATCTTCTCCATTTGCGGTAATTGAATGAGAAAAATCGAGTGAAATAAATCCTTTTGTGATCGAATTGTTTTTCCAGGTGGAATCAGTTGAGCCAGCACTAACATTATAAACAGCGCCTTGATCTTTTTGATTGATGAGTAATTTGGTAGCAAGAGCATTAAATGCACACTGAGTAAGCGGAGAATCTGGCGCAGCAAGTTGGATCATATGCAATGTTTTAAATGCGCGGTCCAATAGTGCAATTTTTTTATCTGTTTGCTGTATCATGATAATGCTGCCATCGGGTGAAAATGCCTGCAAATATCCGCAGATTATTTTAACCTTTTGGTCGGATAATAACTTGCCGAACTTTTTAATCGGGTAGAATTGTGATGCATCATCAGAACGGGAAACGATATATTCGCTTTGCGGATCTTGAAGAGAAATATTTTTGTAAGAGCCCAATTTGTGCTTTTTACCCGATGAAATCTCAATGACCGTAACTGAATCATCATTAATTTTTTCTAAAAGATATTTGCCATCATACGTAAAATTTTCTCCACCCACCAGACGATCGCCGAGATTAACTACTTCCTTGCCCTGCGTATCCCAAACCGTTTTATTATAATGGAGTTCTTGCCCTAATGCTCTTTCTGCATAAAATTGGGTCCCTTGACGATTCCATGTCACGTTCCAACCGGAATAGGGCAGAGTCCAAAGATAGTGTTCTTTATCAATTTTATAGAGATGAAGTTTGTCATGCTTATCCCTAATTGCGATATGTATACCATCTGGAGCAATGTAGGGCTGCATTTGACAATCTTGCACGTTAAACTGTGCAAACCCATCTTGCATATTTGGATCGGCTTTTGCCTTGTCTTGTTTAGGGCTAAAGGCTTCCTTTATGGTATCTATTTCCTCAAGCGCATCAGCCACTCCGGCGATTAGTGTACCTTCTACGATTTTTTCCATGCTAGTAATAGGGAGATAAGATATAAGCAATGCCAGAGAAAGAATGATTCTTTTCATTGGAATCCTTTTTTTTAATAACCATTAAATTTGTCTTAAGTCTTATAAAAATTATACGGGCAAGTCAAAGAAATGGTAACTTTAGTCGCCCAAAAGACTCGTAACATATTCAGTTGCATCAAATGCTTTAAACTGTTCCGGCTGTTCGCCATAAGAAATATAGGCGATAGGTATTTTGAGTTCATTGCAGATGGCAAAGACAATGCCTCCCTTACCCGTGCCGTCCATTTTAGTTAAAATGACTCCATCAATGGGAGTGCTTTCATGGAACAATCGCGCTTGATCAAAGGAGTTTTGCCCGAGCATTGAGTCGATAGTCAACAAGGTGGTGATTTTTTGGTGGGGCAGTTGTGCGGTGATAACCCGCTTAATTTTTTCCAGCTCTTTCATTAAATTTATTTTTGTTTGCAAGCGGCCTGCCGTATCAATAATCAGCACATCATAGGTGCCCTGTTTGAACTTTTGAATGCCGGTAAAAATAACCGAGGCAGGATCTTGGCCCTCGGCACCCACCACAATATCAGCGCCTAATTTTTGGGCCCATTGCGCCAGTTGCTCGGTGGCAGCGGCCCTGAATGTGTCGGCAGCAACAAAAAGTACCCGTTTGTTTTCTTGCTTATATTGGTATGCCAATTTTGCCGCGGCAGTGGTTTTTCCGCTGCCATTAATGCCAACTAACATGAACAAAGTACTCTTTGGCTCATACGGTTCGGCTTGCACTATCTTTTGTAATTCTGCTTGCAACAAAGATTGTAAATCAGCCCCTTCTTTGAGGCTACCATGCTTCCAGGCATCAGTGACGGTTGTCATGATTGCACGGGTTGTTTTTATGCCCGTATCGGCGCTGAGAAGAATTGTTTCTAGTTCTTTGAGTGCCTGCTCATCAATGGGGCGGGCAAAAAGCGCTTTGATTGGTGAAGAAACGGTGTTGTATATTTTGGTGAATGTTTTTTTAAAGAAACCGAACATCTCTGTAGCCTATGGTATCGCATTTTCCCCGTTCGCTTAGAGCGAAGCGTTAGCCGAGTCGAGAAGTTTTTTTATACCTCTCAAATCGAGCTTCGCTCACCTTCGAGAAGGATGAAGATGATTTATATGTTTTTAAAGTTAGTAATTCATAGATTAGATCAAGTCTTGATCAATAGCTAGTGCAAGTAATGTTTTCTTAATTTATCCATTTATGAAATTAAACAAGTTTCTTTTTGTGGCGGTTTTGGTGAGAATCGTTCTTGCAGAATCTCCTGAATGCGGGTATTTTGCGAAGCTTTGAGTACTTTGAGTAAATCTTTATTCAATGGTTCATTATTGGTTTGTTGCTTTTGCAATGTAATAAGAGCCAGCAGTTCATCAGGATTACTATGATTATGTAATGCTTTATGGGTAACATGTTTATAAATATAAATTTCAAATGAATAAGTGCCAGGAGAAACAAAATAAAGTGCTTTATGAGTAGTAATGCCTCTAAAATACTTTTTATGGTTTTGGGCTAGATGTTCAAGTGCATCTCTTGAACATGAAAGTTTATTATTCGTACGCAGATAAAAATAAGTCTCGCCATCAGAGCATAGTGCTTGGGAATAATTTAAAATTTTATAGGTATTGGTATTGGTATCAATGACCATTGATTTACTTACTGGTTTTTGTCCTACTCGTTGATGGCTTAAATCAACATGAATCAGGCGGGGGTTTTCATTTCCTTCATCTAAATAAAGGGCGGGTGTTATTGAATTTACAAAGCTATTGTAATATGAAGTATTATAATGCAATGGCCCTGATCGTATAATGATTTCATCGTATGGCGGCGTGCAAAGAGCCCTTACCGGTGAGTTTTTTTGGTCGTAATATTTATTAAAATCAGCTGAACTTGCAGGAATAGTAATAATTTTTTTAGGAATTTCTATAGCAAATTCACAATCGGCATTAGTGATAGTTTTGCTTAAAAATAAATGATGTATCGGTAACTCTGCTTAAATGCCCCAGATGATAATGGCCCCCTTCATGAAGCTTTATATATTCTTTTGTTTCTAAATCCAAGAGAAATACTTTTTGGGTAACCTGATGTAAAGGAGAGCGCACTAAAACATACCGCTTGCAAGGAAGTTCTTCGCAGAATAAAATATCACGAGCATCATTTTCCGGTTCATCTACCAGAGTTAGTCGGTCCGTTTCTAAATCTAAAAAGCGAATTTTGCGCTCGAAATAACTCATCATAACCAGATAATTTTTAAAGAGCTCAAGCTGAGGCATTATATCCAGGTTACTACATACTTTTTTGGCTTCAGAGTTATTTATTTCTTCAAGTAATGGTGCTTCATTGTTAAAAATAAAATGATGGAAATGTGCTTGAATATCTTCCGGAAGAGCTTTTATTTTTTTAATAAGAGCAACCAGATCGGTAGCCCTGGTTTCTTTTGAGGTAAATTGGGCGATAATATTTTTGATTGCGATATCCATTAAGCTCGCTATGGTTGCCGGTTTATCTTTATCTTCTTGAGTAAGCTGAATTACTTTTGGCTCTGGCATCTCCATTGCCGTTGCCGCAAGTGGGCATAAGCAGGCGAGTAAAATGAGTGTTCTTAATAATTTCATAATTCCTCCATTTTGGTTATGTGATCACGCACCTTTGTTTTTTATCGGTCTCTTCATTTTCATTAATCTCTTTTTGAATGGTGACGGACCCCTTGGCGGTCATAACCACTTCAGGCTCCTTTGAGAAGCATTCTTTAACAATTTCTTGAATACGCTCATTTTTTGAGTTTTTGAGTGTTTTAAAGAGATGTCGATTTAATACTTCATTATTGTTTTTTTGTTTTTGCAAGATAATAAGCGCAAGAAGTTCTTGGAGATTACTATTTTTTGTCAGTGCTTTATGGGTAATATATTTATATACATCTCCTTTTTTATCGATCATAAATAGATAGGTATCATCTATGAGTAAAGCAGGGTTAGCTTTCTCGGGAATTTTAATCTCTAGATCAAATGGCATAGATATACATTTGATTTCTTGAGAATTTAATTGCGGAATAGATAAGCAGCTAAGCTTTTTTTTGATAAAATAAAAACCATGCGCTGCATCTGAAGTTATTACTGGTTGTTGCTTAATGATTGTATATGTTTGTGTCTGAGTATCAATAACTATCAAAAAATCAAATAAATCGGATTCTAGGTTTGGAATAACTATATTGGTGGTATTAAGACCAATTAGTATTTGTTGAGTAAGTTGATATTTTCTAGTGCAAGTAACTTGTATTAAATGTGGGTTAGGTTTATCTGCATCTAAATAGCGTACCGAGCATGAAAATTGTTGCGGGTCAATAGCGTCGTATGAAGTATCAAAAATAATTTCGGGTTCATTTACTTTTTTGACTGTGACACGAATAGCGCCATCTACTATACCCACTTCAATTTTTGTATTTTTATTAACTTCTGTTGGTGTTTCAAGCTTAACAGAATCAGGAAGCGTGATGGTGAGATTTTCAACGTTCCCGGTATCTCTATTTAATGCTTGCAAGATTATATTTCCATTTGATGCAGCAATTAAATTTTCTATGTGATAATTTCCATTACTCAGTCTTGCGATATATTGAGGATCAAAATTATTAATCTCTTCAAGTATTAATGTTTCATGTTTAAATAAATAGACATACAAATAATCGACCAGATCTTGCGGAATTTTGTTAATTTTTTCATAGAGCGCAATAAGCTCTTTTGTTGTGCATTGTTTTTCTTTAAATTTTTTAAATAAATTGTTGCACACAATATCTATTAATGGAGAAACTTTAGGAGTTTCTATCGTATTAGATGATTGCATAAGTGGTATATAGATTGGTTTATCATTGTTCGCCGGTATCTCCATTGCGGTTGCCGCAACCGGGCATAGGCCGGCGAGTAAAGTTACTATTCTTAATAATTTCATAAATTCCTCCACTGTTTTCATGATATCGGACAACCGAAAAGACTTTGCGATTCTTCGTTAATTTCTTCTATTTCTTCTTCATTTTCTACGTTCTGATTATGAACGAGTAATGATGCAACTGATTCCTGTGGTTGCAGCGGCGCGTAGCGTTCTTTTAGTATTTCTTTTATGCGATAATTTTTAGAGCAATTGAGTATGTTCCAAACATACGGATCAAGTTTTTTATGATTAATGTGCTCTTTTTGAGCGATAATCAATGCGAGTAGCTCTTCGATAGTAGAATCTTTTAACAGTGTTTTATGCGTAGCATACTTATAGAGGCATGTACCATCTATAAAAAATACATTTTCTCCATTGGGTGAGAGCCCCATCGGTTTTTGTGCAAATGTACTAAATGATCCGATATGTGATGTTATTGTTTGAGATTGCTTGTCCTGGGTTGTGCCATGAAGATAATCATGGCATGCCAACTTTTTGCCATAGCGAGTAAATCCTAACAATGTGTCAGCCGTGATACAGATTTCATCGCAGTTGTTGACTGGTATGAAGGCGCAGGTGTCTTGATGAATAAATGCATTAGTGGAAATGGCAATCCAGTTTTGTATGTTTTTTAAAGACATAAAGTGTTTTGTTTTGAGCTGTGCACGTTTGATAGAAGAAGGATCAATATATACAGTTTTTGTTATGTTACCTTTTTTAAATGAAAAGGAAACAGATTTATCAGTATTTTCTTTAAAAGACGTTTTATGTAAAAAATTGTTATTTTTATGAAGGCTTTCAGCAAGTCGAGTTAAACTTTCTTGTATGGAAGTATTCCGATCTATAGTAGTAATCGTTTTGGTGAGTTTTTCCTGATCCACAAAATACATATCCATTTCTTCTGCGTCCGGCTTATTAGCGTAGAAATTATTATCAAGTGCTATAGTAGTTACTTGGACGGTAGTATTAGGAAGTATTGTTTTGATGCACAAAGAGTGGCCATCTTTGGTAAAATATGCCTCTTGATAGGGTTCTTCTTGTTGCCAGAATAGACACTTTCTTTTAGTTTCCAGATCAATGATGTATAAGGAAGCTTTTACTGCTTCCGTCTGAGAATTTTTTTTACAAAAAAGAGCAATGTATCGCTTATTTGGTAACAAAATAGCCTCACAGGGGTAACCGGTAGTAGTTTTTCCTTCGGTTATGCTGTTATCTGCATAGTTTATGATGGCAAACTTACCCAAACCGCCATATATAGTGGCAGTATTGAAGAAGATTGATATATGGCTATCATCCAAAACATAAATCGCAGAATACTGATGCGTATGAGTTACAAGTTTATCGGTTAACAACAGTGGTTGTGAATCATTTATCGATTCTAAAAGTTCAGCATGATATTTGAGCAGATATGCACACAAAGAATCTTTTATATCATGGGGCAAAAGCTTAATGTTATTGAGTAATGCAATAAGTTTTTTGTTGCTCGCTGCATCAGATTTGAATTGATCAAGTAATTGTTGGCATGCTATTTCTTTTAAACTGCGCATTCCCGGTTCAAATGGTTTGGCATGAATAACATCAGCCGGATCTTTTGGTATTGGCTCGGGCATTTCCATTGCGGTTGCCGCAAGTGGGCATAAGCAGGCGAGTAATGCTAATATGAGTCCCGTTCGCTTGCCAGCCTTCGTTAATGGTATCTCTCGACTCGCTTGCGCTCGCTCGAGATGAACGGCTGATAATATTCTTAATAATTTCATAATTTCCTCCATTATCTTTTAACTATTTTTCTTGATTTCGCGAAGCGGGATGCTCAGATGTACTGCGTGAAGCTTTTTGCCGCCGATGCGATAAGTATTTTCTTTTGTTGAAATCGGCAGATTAGGATCAAATTTTTGAATGAACCGTTTGTAGGATTCAAGTAAGTCATGCTGCGAGATGCCATCATCGGTTGGCACAACTTCCCATTCAACAAGATTACCTTCGTGAGTTTTTATATCTTCTAAGCATTTCTTGAATAATAAAAAACCGGTCCCTTTTTTGCGATATTGTTTTTGAACATAAAATGAATCGATTGTCCAGTTTGTGGGTAACATACAATTTTGACTATAGCAAATACTGCCTACTTCAGCATGAGCAGCGCGCGCAGAAATAACATAATTATCCCATAGTTTATCATAGACTGGGCTTGATATGATCACCGGATCGGTTTGAGCCGCTTTTTCCATTGCCAATGTTTGGAGTGCAAGAGTGCCGACAATGAAAAATAATAAATGTTTCATTATTCTGCTCCCTTATTATTTTTAGACCTTTTTGCTATCTCTTGATCTTCAAGAGCAGGATTATCTTTTCGTTTAGCGCTATTATCCGTTGGAGTGTTTATTTTATCGTCACAACATGTTGCCATATGTTCTTCGAGTGCTTCCTTTGTTTGATGTACTTTACTGCAATTGCGGCATTGTAAGTGTATCAATTTATGCTCATACAGGGTTCTCTGAGTGGAGAGAACCTTGCCGCATTCATCACAAGTTCTTTCAGATTGAGATGGATTTTTGTCAGGGTTATGTTTGTTTAATGTGTGGTTATTTAAGATCCACTTGTCGGTAAATCTAAGTATACACTCCTCACATTTATACGGTTTAGCCTCCTGGACTGGCAGGTCATATTTTTCATAATGTTCACCACGAATATGCGATATTAAATATGTGTTTGAAAACTGTAGATGACACCATTTGCATATTTTAGTATTTTTTGCGTCATCTTTAATTTGTTGCAGCTTATTTTCAACCATCTCTGGCTTTTGGGTTCTTCCCGAATTGTTATTTTCCTCAGACGCTATTTTGAGTTTATTGGAATTATAAAAAAGTGTTTCATCGCTATCTAAGTCATCTGAATCGATTCTTTCCTCAGATGCTCTGGGTTGGGCTAATTTTAAATTTTGTGGTGTTTTTTTCCGAGAGACTTCAGCATTTTCAAGCGAATTAATATAGAGCGTGGTGTTATTATCATCGGATGTTGATTCATCGTTACCGTGTGCCCTTTTCATATGCCGCGTTAGACCGTATCGTCTTGCAAAAGTTTTGGTACAATGCTCACATGGTAACTTTTCGGTATGATTTTTTTTGTGTTGATTAAGTTCCCATTGGGTACAAAATCGCAAAGTGCATTCATCGCAGGCAAAAGCGAGTGCCTCTTCTTGCGTAAGTCCAATTTCTTCATAATGCTTCTTTAAAACATGGTTTTTTAAATAGTCATTCTTGCTAACTTCTGTTCCGCACCATTTGCATATATTGGTACCTTTGGTGTCTTCTTCAATCTTTTTTAATGCTTCATTGTGAGCCTTGATTTGGGTTGTCCTTGTGCATGCTGCAACAAGTGCGGCAATCGTTTCTGGTCGTTTTTCCATTGCTCCAAGTGGGAAAAAGCCAAATAAACTAAAACAACTGATTAACAAAGTTTGGTCAATAGTTGAATTCATATAATTCTCCATTTTTTTACTTATTACTTTTTACTTCTACTTAATTGTGCAATGGTATAGTTGCTGCAGTGCCAACACCAACTAATGCTGAAACATTTGCAGAATGCTTGCGGTTATGAGCGATAAGGGCCGCTAAACCGCCCAATGCCAATGAGCCTCTTTCTATCCATGCTGATTCATTCTGTGCTTGCAGTTGATTTATCAAGCCGTTGATTGTGTTTCGATCTGAAATTTGTTGGTTGGCTAGATTTCTCATTGAAAGTTCATGATTATTTAATGCTTGTCTTGTACTGCTTTTATAAGCTAACAATCCGTTTGCTGCTTCTTGCATTTCTTGCTTGGTTGCAAATTTTTTCTCTGTCGCATTTATTTGATTAAGAAGCTCTTGTTCCCGTTGGGCCGCCAATTGAGCGTGGCATTGCAATTCATTAAACCGTTGTGCCAGTTGTTCATACGATTCTTTGAACATGGTAACGTTTTCTTGCGGGGCTTCGGTTTTAGCAGCCGTTGGCTTTGAGCTAAATACCCAACTTAAAAAACCGCCCTTATTATCTGCGGGAGCTTCCGTTTTACGTTGATTACAAAGAAGGCATGATTGCAAGGTTTTATTGTTTGCAAAACATTTTTCATGAACCGCATGATTGCATTTATAAATATGTGGTTTGGTGCCATCATCAACCGGTTGTGCACAGACAATGCATAACTCTTTTGCCACATTAATCGCACTATGCGGTTTAGGTTGTGGGGCACTTTGATTGCCGGCTTCAAGATCTGGTTCAGTGGATTCTTGTTGATCCGGATAGTGGACCGTTTGATAAATAATGGTAGGAAATTCTTCCGGGTTTTCTTTACCCGTTTCAATGTCCTTGTTTTCGCGAAGAATGGCTTTGCAGTCTCGGCATCTATTTGCTCTGAAAGATAAAAGTGAAAAGGTTAAAGAATTTGAGTTAGGCTTTTCTTGCCCACAGGTGCCGCATATATTTTGGGAAGGCATTTCCATGGCTGCTACTTGAGCAGGGATTGCAAGAGCGCCTACAATACCAATTGAAGAAAGAAATAAAACGCGTGATAACATAATAAACTCCATTATCTAAGGGGGGTATAAAAATATCTATTAGTACTAATTCTACCTAAAAATAGCTATTTGTCAATAAAGGATTGCAGGCGTTGGGCAAATAGTTTTAACCTGCGGTAATCATTGCCAACCAGTAGTGAATAAGACTGTAAAAGCTCGCAAATGGCCTCATTTTTAAGTGTTTTTAGGGTATTTTGTTGTTTTAACAGGGCCAAAAGCAGTTCATCGATGGGTAAAGGGCCTGAAAAGCCAAAAAGAAGGGGAAGATAGCTGTTTTTTGCAAAAAAGAGTCTTGCCATCTCATCGTCGGCAATGCGCAAAAATGAATGGATTTTGGGGGGTTCAGGAGGGGTGATATAATAGATCCTTCCTTTATCTTGATATCCCATGCACAGGCAGGAAAAGCTGGTTTTTAAGAATTCAAAAATCTGAGGCTGCTCAGCCCGCAATTCTTCATGGGTTTTTTGATAGGCAAAGGGATAGCGGGTGGGATCCATAGAGCCGGTTTGAATCTGGTATACCAGGCCAAAAAGAGGACGATTGCCATTTTGGGCGATCACTAACGAGCCAAACTGTGGCATGATGTCCCATTGCCAGCATTGGCCCAGGAATGTTTGGAGGGAACTTTCTATGATTTCCGCGCAAGGTTTGGTCATGATTTATGTCTTTTCTAAATGTTCTTAATTTTTTCTATAACTTTATTTGCTAACGTCACACAAAAATTCTTTGTTGTTAATTTTCGGCCGGTTATTTCTTCCAGTACCTGAATATTTATGCCTTTTGCTTTTTCCAAAGCTTTTCGGGCTTCTTTATCAGAAATGGTATGCTTTCTTTGCTGTTCAGGTAATACGGAAAATAATTCTGGCGGAAGCAATGAAAAATAGGTTGATTTATCTTTTTGTAATGCTTCAGCTATTTTTCGTGGCTGGCCAGTGACCGTTGTATGTTTAAGCAAAAGAATCATAGCAGTAATTTGATTACACCTTATAGCGATATCAAGTGGTGTTTCCTTTTTATTGTCTTTAGAGCCCAAGTAAACAGCCGGATTGGCTAACAAGCTGGGAACTAGTTCAGAGCATTTGCCGCCTGCGCACAGATGCAATGGTGTTAAATTATTGAAAGAGCTCGGGATGCTCACGCTAATTTTGGGATGTGCAAGAAGCAGCTTTGCGATTACAACATTTTCTTGCATAATTGCTTCAAACAACGGCGTTTCGCGGTTCACCTGAATGTCCTCATATGAGAGTAACAAACCCACCATTTCAGAATTGTTTGTTTTGGTTGCTAAAAATAACGGACTATAGTATCCAGCATGCTCAGCATTTATATTTGCACCACTGCTCACCAGAGTTTTAACTTTCTCTTTTTTATTATGTTGAATAGCATTCAATAATTGCATATCTAAACGGCGTTGATCGGCTTCTTTTTTCCGCTCTTCGCGGCTTGATTGGCGGCTCGAAGAAGAGGAAGTGTTTTCACTTTCATTACTTTTAGATGAACTGCCTGAGTCTTTAGATGAATCATCTGAAGATTCGGATGAATTTGAGTTATCGAATAACATTGGATTATAAGCCATTGCATTCAAGTAAGTTGTATTTGTTGCGAGTAACACTATTAAGAAAAATATATTTATAGGCCTGAGAGTTGATAAGAAATATGACATGCTATTTTCCTTAGCAAGTGAGAATTTATTTTTTTTTATAGTCTATCATAATTGATCAAGTTTTCTTTTTAGTTACATAATCATTGTAGGCACGTAATAAGACTCTTTATCTTTACAGCATTCATATATCGGTTATAAAGCAGCTGCTTATGATCCATTGATTCCTTACTGCCCTTTTTAAGCAGTTGGTAGGCAGCCCAAAATAAGAATACCGTAGCCGCCTCATATGCCCTCCTTGGCTCAAGCCCGTCAATAAATCGAATTCCTAAAGTTGTAAGCGCTGTTGTAAGACATAGTGCGCCTCCGAGAAAAGCTAGAGGAAAAAATGGCTTCAATTTATTAAGTTCAATTTCTCCCCTTCGATAATTGACCATTTCACTGGCCATAATCAAATAAGCAGGGTCTGAAATCTTGCATCCATTTTCTTCAATTAAAGTCTGCAGCGTCACAAGATCACTATCGAATATTGCAGTCTCAACCAAATCCCCATATACACTCTGAATAACCATCATTACAACAACTATTAAACTTATTTTTCTCATAATTAATCCTTGTAACCATCAGCATTATTTTCAATACAATCGTATATATCAATGGTTCGGACATTTTTAACATCTGACAACTCCGGTTTCTATTACACTTTTTATCCCAGGGTGGAATTTAATCAAACTCAGGTCCAACCCTAAGATTGAAAAAATTAGATTTACCAGCATTTCATTATAGTTTCTCCTTTTGTGGCTTTGCATAGAAAATGGCGCTCTTTCATTGGTACCAGCCCCCGCTTCCGTCTCTTGAATTTTGGTCAAAAGAAGAGCGGTCGCTGAGGCATTTAAGTGGGCATGTATTTTTTCTTTACTGCGGACTTGGAAGCCCAACAAATTGTTTTCCATCACGAAAGATGAACTCAATCTGAAAGCGTGAGCTATAGGTAACATGGATCTCCTGAGCGCTCAAAGTCAAATCGGTAGAGAACATGAGTACCAGGCCTTGCTTATTTTTACGCGTACGCACTAGACAAGCAACCTTAACCGTACACTTGAGATTTACACTATAAAAAGTTCCTTCATATAAATCATCTCCATCCTCAGTTGCGCATACAAAAGAGTAACTTTTCAAATCTTTCACATCAACTTTATCTCCATATTTTTTTGGCCGACCTCTTCCTCCTTTTTTCTCAAAATTGAGGAACCGCAAATTAGCATCGCAACGCAACTTGCTTACTACGTGATAGCCGCATTTGCGAGCCATAGTGACAAACTTTTTGTTGGCAAAGTACGCATCAACAATGAGTAGCTTAATACTCAGAGGCAAGCCATGCAATTTCATCTTATTGAGCTGCTGTTCTGCGCAGTCAACATAAAAATCCATTCGATTTGCTTCAGAAGCTCCAATCAACTTTTTGATTTCATCTTTTGGTGGTGTTTGGATCACCACGAGGGGATAAGCCGTATTTTTCTTAATATCGATAAGCGCGAATCCATTTCCTTCAAGACCCCTTTCAGACTTGCCGCTGGAGCCATTCCAAAATGATTCCAGGCCATAGGTTTTCTTGCCAGACTTTTTTATAAAAAACGGATCATAAGCTATTCCATAATGCCCATTTTCATCGATAATTTTGTTCACTGTCAAGCAATTGAATTGCAAGTAATCAAATGGCTTTTCAAAATTCCGAGAGAACGTTTTTTCGTCATAAGATGCATATCGCGCCATGTTACGAAAATTCATTCTTCCCCCCATCGATAATATCGTGCCAAGCATGCTTTCGATAAATTTTTTCTGAGGCTTATAAATTCCTGTCATTTTTTCTAAAATTTCCTGTATAATTTTCATTGCCGCATTTCAATCTTTTTTTAGAGGAAGTTTGATTGACTCCACTAATTATGGGTATGCGGTTTAAATTTTCAAGTTACTTTCAAAAAACTGTCCGAACTATTGAATATAAAAGAGCTAGAATTAAATGCTTGGAAATACGGACAAAAAACAACTAATGGAAAAAATTGGAAAGTATTTAAAAGTAATGAAATAATAGGCGCCAACTCTGGTAAAGAAACATGTTTTATGAGAGTTGAATGTAGTGCCAACACTATACATGGTCATCCAATTTTAGAAAGTCAATATTTGGAGCTCATTAAATGAAATCTAATAAAAAATTTATTAAAAATCTAAAGATTCTAGATGGAATAATAATTTACGAAGATTTTGATATATCAGAGATGATTCCTTTTGAAAGCCAAAAGTATTCATTTAAAGAAGACATGCTTCAAATAAAATTTAACGATCGCTTCATTTTAGATGTAGGTTGGCAGCCGGAATTTGAAAAAAATGGATATTTTATCATCCGCGTTATTCTTGATAATGATTGGCTTAATCCATTATTAGAAGCAAAAGCCCGTACGCTCAACGACTTGAAAAAAATAATAGAAAAGAGCGTTATCTTTGTAAAACAAGAAAAAGAAAAAAATTTACCTTATCGCAATATTGAATTTGAAAAATATGAATGAATTGTAGGCAGGATATTTATTACTTGAGACATTGTTTAGACGGAGTCAAGGCGAAAAATACTTTGAAATCAATCTTTTATAAGAATGAAAATATAATCGAACTTGCATTAGATGGATGGTCAAATGGACAATTTATTGATGCAAGCACTAAAGTTTATGATTGCGGTCGATTTATAGGCATTGACTTAATAGATAATCCTACAACGAAAATTAAAATTGTACTTAATGAAACTATGGACTCTTTTAGAACAGTATTTCCGTGTTAGGAATTTTAATGGGAACAAATGTATCTGCAATGTCTTACAGCCCTAAAAAATGTATCGAAATTGCTCTATTTAGTGATGAGGAAATAAAAAGACTTAGAGAAATAGAAAACCAAAACGTGAAATTGGTTTCCTTAATCGATCCTTAGGATAATACTTTTTTTAATAAAAAACAGATAAAAATGCTTTATGGTCAACTTGATTTAATTATCACTGAAGGATGCAGCGATAGCTGTTAAGAACTCTTGATAGCTTAAAGAATGCTATTGATAAAATGCCAGATGAGTATAGCTACCTTGTTTTTTTAGGAGATTAATGGGAATGTCTTTTTGTATTATTAAAAGAATTGATGAGTTTGGAGAAATAGAGAAAATTTTTGAAAACATTGATTCTGGTTTTATTAAAAAAGTTAATGTATTTGCAGAGCGATTAAAGTTACTTCTACTTTCTTCGATAGATGGCGAGGACTGTAATATTTATAACATTATGCAATTACAAGAAATAAAAAATGAATTGGCAGTTTTGCAAGCAAATATAAATATAGACAATTCCGGAATTCAAGTACTTCTGAAAGTTGTCGAAGAAACTATTGCAGAGGGCGATTACACGTATTTGAAAATATGTTCTATTGACAAAGATGATGAAATTATTGCGCCATTCCAACAATTTTTTAAGATCAAATAAATCGTAAAAGTAATGACTTTTAAAGATACTATACGTTGTTAGAGAATGCATAGAATCAGGTAACTTCAAAACTATTATCGTCTTTGACTGAAGATGGAAAACGCATAGCCACTATGTTTCTAGTATAAGGATTAAAATGTCGATTTATATATATATCTGTACTAAAAATAGTGTTTTTTTTGACTATGATAATCTACCATTAAATCTCGATCAGAAATATTTTGGCGCAATCGATACTTTTGATTCGAATTTTTATCTCAATATTAATCAACAGGATGTATATTTAATAAAATTTATTAATCATTCTAATAATGTTGTATTTAACAAAAAGCAAATGATTCGACTGCAAGGGGAAATAAATTCCCTTAAAAAAGGGACATTGGTAAAAGAATCAATTCTTATATTGCTTGAAACAGCAATCTCTTATGGGCTCCAGCAAGATGATGTCTATTTAAAATGCGAGATTGACTAAATGATTAATCTAAAAATTATTGATGAATACAATGAGCTAATTCAAGATTATGGGCAACTAAACGTTCAGGATGTATTACGAGCTATAGATTATGCTGAAAAAAATAGCTTAATAAATATGAGTTGCGTTGATGTTTTTCAAGATACTTATTTCAATGCTAGCCAATTAAAAGACGTAAAACGAGAAATAGATATTTTGCAAAAAGTATCTCAAGATAATCTTAAAAACTTAATCGATGTGCTTAAGCAAGCTATTGAGTTGATTTTAAAAGAAGGCGTTTTCAATTATCTCAAATTTGAAATTCGAGATTAAGAAAATTCATGTAAATAATAAACAAAAAATTCTAACAATAAAAACTATAGGAAAACATGAAAAAACTACTTTTTACATTATCTATAATCACCTTCAACGCATTTGCGGATGATCTTATTGAAAAAGCTATTTTAGAAAGTAACCTGGATGTTCTCACCGCTGAAATTGAAAACAGAAAAAAAATGAATGCGCCTTTAACGCCAAATGAACAGTTAAAATATTCGGATCTGGGCAGCGAGGTGCTTCTTCGCCGAAGAGATCAGCTGGAACTGCCATTAGAAAGAAATACTGCTATGAAATCTGACAATCAAGAAATCTTCCCTTGGGCAGGCTTACAATTTCTTGTTGGTTTTATTGGATCAATTTGCATCCCATCGGCATTGTTTATCAAATTAATTGAACCCGATAAAAATTATTCTTTCAGAGAAAAAAGTGCTTTAATTGCCGGCGCGGTGTTAGCAGAAATTCCGTGCATTTGGCTAATGGGAAGATATGTTAAAGAAGTGGAAGAAAAGAAAAAAATCCGTGAAGCCAAATATGAAAATGCGCTTAAAATTTGGCAAATATTGTTTGATAATCTTACTATTTCTGAAGAAATATCCTTAATCCCGCCTGTAGGTCAAGATGAAAAAAAATTTAAACGGCAGGCATTTTTCTGGGTAAGTTTAAGAGATTTAGACGGAATATCACAAAGTCTGCGCAATCCTGAATTCATAGATTTTTTACAGTGTCATGCGGATCCGATTGCAAATGAAATTATAATTGAGATGCGTGAATGGGAAAATCAAAAAAAAGAAGTGGTCCCTTTAACAACACAAGATAAAAAATTCGTTGATAGGGCCCTAAAGTATTTTTTCTCAAAAATGAATTCTACTGAAAAATACACTCGCTGCATCGGCACACAATTACAACAAGAGGTCCATCTTCATATCGTGGGGCAGCTCGATCGGTGGGCAAATCTTGCGGAGAGATCTAAACAGTCTAACCATAATTTCTTAAAGCTAGCGGTCGAGGCAAGCCTCATTATGTTTGAGGAATGTTGCATTGCGAATGCTGAAGAATATAGCGAATTGATAAAAAGTATGTGTTTCTTTAATGATGCTTTGCTTGAACTTATGATAAGCGTTGCTGAAAAAAATCACAATGCTATTCGGGCAGGATTTAAAAAACTGGGAGAAGAAGGCATAAAAGTACTTGAGCTACTAAAAAAAGAAAATAGCATTCTATTTCCAGAAGATTCATTTTTTTCCTTGCATACTGAAGCTCGCATAAAAAATATTGGCTACGAATATAAATTTTATAGCACAATGTAACATAAAGCTTGCTTAGAGCGTAATCAAAAAGAGGTTTGCACCGCGATGCTTCGATCCAGCCTTCGCAAAAATGCTTCGATGAGCTCAGCACGAACGGGAATTCCCGATTATATTGAGCGAGCATTAGCGAGTCGAAGGACACGAATGGTTTCTGGCGAATTATCCACGTTTTTTGAGTTCATTGATAATAAGTTGCTTTTTAGCCTCACCAAATTCCTGGGCAATAGCAATTGCCTGTTGATCGCTAATTCTATATTTTTCTTTTACGTATAATTCCAGCTCATTCATTAGATCTTTTGGCAACAATGATAGGTAACAAGTTTTTTCGGCGGATACTTGCTTGGCCCCAGACCATTCAAAAGAACTCTTTTTTTTATGATTCAGCAACAGAGATACGCTCGCGGATCCTTGTGCTGAGCACATTTGCAGTGCTGAATGCAGAGGACAAATAGTATTGGTCCCGGTTGCCATAACATCTATGGTAGGGCAATCAAGCAATAGTTTTATCATGTCGGTTTTAAATAAATAAATGGCATGTTTTAACACGGTGCCGCCTACCGCGTCAAATGCATTGGGATTTGCACCTTTATTGAGCAATTGAGCGGCGGTTTGAATATCGCTGGCGCTTACTGCTTTTGCCAGATTCTGGCAAAGCTGCTCTTTGGCCCATATCTGTTGCAAAGCATCTTGATAACAATCGGTAAAATCCTGATTGCTCATTGCGGACGAGTGGGTTGCAACGAGTAAGTTGAGCGCAAAAAATGTGAAAACCCATAATCCATTTCTCATTCGATTTCCATAGTTTTTCTTTTTTTAATGGTGACACTTTTTTTAATCGCTTCACGCGCTAATGCTCGTTTTCTTAATTCATTCCGTATTATTGTTCTTACTTCGCGACTGCTGACTTGCTGCGCTATTTTCCGGGCTTGTTCATCAGTGATGCTATATGCACGCTGATATAGCCCACACGCACCAACCACCATATCATGTGGCATGAGTGAAAAGTAGGTGCTTGGGTCATGATTTAATTTTTTTAATAATTCAATTTTTTGCGTATCGGGGACCGTATGATTAAACAACAAAGTGAGTATTTCGCCATTTTCCTCTGCTAATGCTACCTTGAGTGGTGTTTCATTATCGTTAGCAGGAGTATGTATGTCGGTATGCGGGTGGCCAAGCAACAGTTTTATAACCTCACGCTTGTTATGCCGTGTAGCAAAAAATAGTGGGGTCCATCCAAAATCAGTTTTTTTATTAACATCAATATCAGCCCGCGTAAGTAACAATTTTATTATTCCAATATGGCCGCCCCAGATTGCTTTATGGAGTGGTGTTTGACCAAACTCATTTTGTACATTTACGTTTATATCGTGTGAAAGAAATAATTGTATTACCTCTTCATTATCATTATCGGCAGCAACCAGCAATGCCCGATTGCGTCCGTTGCGCAGTAGGTTTGTTATTTCAGAAGATTTTTTTTCATTCTCTTCTTTTTGTTGTTTTTCAAGTAAATGCGCAACTTTATCCGTATCGCCTACCTTGGCAGCATGAATTAATTGTTTATTAAGTTCATCAATGGTCATCTCCATGCCGGCGGCGTTGCGCATAAGGGCGAGTGCGAGGATGATAATTATTTTAATTTTCATGTTTTTTCTCCATTATTTTTGCTCTTATTATTTTAAGGTTGTTCGTTTATCCAATGCTTCTTGAATATTCATTTTTCGCCACCAATCATTTGGATCTTTTGAATTCATGTATTTTTGAATATCTTCTTGGCTAAAGGTATATGCGGTTTTATACTGCGACAGCATTTTAATTAAATCTTTTGGCAATAATGAAAAATAAGTTCCTGAGCGTTCATCACTGAGGGTTGATAATCCATTAATCACTTCCGGTGATAGGGCTAGCGATTTATGACTGAGCATTAACTCTATAACGCCGGGGTAGCCATACTGGATAGCAACAGCCAAAGCCGTCTTTTTATCGTTATCCAGAGCGTGTCTGTGTATATTTCTGTGATTAAGTAGCAAATTTACAATCTCCAGATCGCATCGGCTAGATGCACAATGAAGTGCTGTCCATCCCTTGTGCAAAGATGATGGTATTATTGCGTTTACATTAATAGTCTCTTGCTCAAGGAGAAGTTTTACTATGGCAGGGTTCTTATTCATGAGAGCATAATGAAGCGGTTTCATGCCTTCTTCATCCTGCGTATTAACATCAGCGCCTGCATTAAGAAGAGCTGCAACTTCTGATGCACTTCTATTCATTTTGATACAAGAAAGCAACAGACCATTGTTCCATTGTTGCTCATTTGCTTGCGCGACCGGATTATTGCTGGCAACTTGGTTTTTTTCCATTGTAGGCGCATTAAGGAAGGTGCTCAGTATAATAATACATGCCGAAACTATTTTATTTTTCATCATGTGCTCCATTTTTTTTTCGTTTTTCTAATGATGCATTTACAATGATAGTTTTTTGAGGATCATGTAGCCCATTCGTTGTCAATTTTTCAATCTCTTGGGTGCTAATACTGTATTCAGAGCAGGTAGGGATCAGTGAAATCAAATCGGCAGGCAGTAAGTTAAAATAGGTGCTTTTATCTTTAAAGAGAGTTTCAACAATCACCGTGTCAAGAAGCGGGCCATTTTTTGTGTGATTCAGTAATAAATTTAATATTTGCGTATTCTTGCTTAAAGATGCAGAAAACAACGGATCAGAACCGTATCGGAATTTTAACATCACGTTAATTTTTGGCTGGCTCAAGAGGAGGGTGACCATTGGTATATCTTGATTGGTAACGGCAACTGATAAGACGGTATTTTGACCATCTCGCGCATTAACATCGGCCCCTTGCTTGAGAAGTTGTTCAGCCTGCTCTACATTTTTTGTTTTTACTGCAGTAACAAATTGCGTATCAAGTTCTTGCGGAACTTGCATGGCATAGGTTGTTGCAATCAACGAGCTGATTGCGCAGAATGTGATTATTGTTTTTATATTTTTCATCGTTTATCCATTATGAAATTGAACAATTGTTTTGATTTTCATCGTAATCTTCCGGAACTGCTATCATAGTTTTGCCATGCATAATCAATTTCTTTTTCTTTTCTTGCTCAGCAATGGGCAATTCTTGCTTTTTTCTTTTTTGTAATGCAGCATTAAACAATGCTTTTATTTCGGGGTCCATGTTTTTTTGAGTTGTCATAATTTCTTGTATCTGCTCATTGCTAATACTGTATCCGAGATCGATCATATAGAGCGACAATAAAGAAATTAAATCTCCTGGAAGCACTGAAAGATAATTTGTTGAATCGGAGTGTGAAATTTGAAGTGCCAGCATTTCTTTTCCTTTTTCTCCTTGCATATATTTTTTGAGCAGTGAAATGAGATCTGCCGGAAGCAATGAAAAATAACTATCCTTTTTATTATTAGTTTGCAAATCTTTAATCAATTCTTGCTTTAGAATTGCTACCGGGCTTTGGTGATTAAGAAGTAATTCTATGATTTGTTTGAATTTAAAGTAACTAGCAATTTCTAATGGGGTAAGTCGATCACTACCACCTTGCAGATTTATTAAGATTTCAGGATGGGAAAGTAATAATTGCACCATGTCGATATTATTAGAATTCACGGCAACGTGCAAAGCGTTCGATGTGCCTATCGCTGCATTTGGATGAATCTCTTTAATTTCAAGTAAAGCTCTTGCGGCCCAAGTGTTGTTTTTATTTACTGCATAAACAAGAGGAGTTTGAAATGATAATCGATTAAAACAAGAGTTTATGCGCGGGTTATTAGTAAAAATTTTTTTTATTTCTTTAGTGTTTCCTTCATTCAGTGCCTGCAGAAATTGCTCTGCTTCTTGATCAGGATTTTCTGGTTTTTCCATAGCAAATAAGCACGAGGTCAGAAAACAGAGGATTAAAGGGGTTAAAAATTGCATATTTTTCATATAAAAACTCCATTTTGTTTAAAGTAATACTATTCTATCTCTTATTTTATATAAAAAATTCAAATTGTCAATAATGAATTAGGGTTAAAATTGGGAGGGGTTTAAAGGTGTTTTTGGTTCAAAAGTGGTGATTTTTACCCCTGCGGGGTAGCAGCAAACGTGGGAATGTTTTCGCAAAATTATTTTAAACTGGAGGGATTCTTGTGAACCCCTCCAGACCACCGCACACTAAAGGGGGAGCCCTTTAGAATCCCCTATGCGCTAAACTCATCAACTCATCTCCCTTCGGGAGCTGCGTCGGTTCATACATATAGCGCAATCAGATCTAAACGTTTTATACATTAACTGTACGTAGAGCCCGCAACGATCCCCTCGACTTCGCTCGGGACTAAAGGCAAGCCGGGGCGCGAAAGCGCCCGAGCGGGCTCAGTTATTTTTTCTCTTGATCTCAATTGTGCTAACTCAGGAAGTTTTTTAATAATGTTCTTTTGCTAGGGGTTTGGGGTCCCCCTCCAGCAAAAGCTATTTCCTTAGCATTCAAATGGTAGGGGTTAAATTCCAACCTAGGCGGTACCGAGCTCGAATAGGCGAAGCCTATGAGTGGCGAGAGGTTGCCATGTCCGCTGAAAGCGGCATGTGCAGCCGTGATGAGCGCCGTCGGGATTCCTAAGGTGCCCCTTAGGTGAATGGGGGTGTGGGGGTATTTTCAAGAATACCACCACGTTTTATTGCTGTACAAGAGGGATTTCGTCTTCAACTGCAGTAATAAATTGTTTATCAAGTTCTTGCGGAATTTGCATGGCATAGGTTGTTGCAATCAATGAGCTGATTGCGCAAAGTGTGATTATTGTTTTTATATTTTTCATAGTTTTCTCCATTATGAAATTGAACAGTTTTGTTCATTATTTTTCTTATTGTTTTTTGTTACTTTAATCGTATGTTTTCCAGTTACAATTAATTCCGTGTCCTCTTCTTGTAATGCCCTCAGCGGTGATCGTTTTGTCAATTCATTCTTAATAACGGCTTTTATCGATGGATTAATAGTTCGATCCTTAAGTATTTCTAATGCCGCTTCATCTGTAACACTCTTGCAATGAAGATACGGGGCAAGCATGTCAAAAAGATCTTTATGCAATAATGCAAAGTATGTTTTGTCTGCTTGCAGTTCAGCAAGCAGTTTTTTTGATTTTTGCATTGTGGCGGATGAATGATCGCAATGATTCATAAATAATTGTATTAATGCCTCTTTATTTTTTACTGGAAAAAGTTCATTTTCATCCTTGCCACATGCTTTTTGGAATGCCGTAGCTCTCTTATAGCAATCATCATCCGCATATATCTTGTAGCAATGCTCCGCGTTAACGTCCACGGCGGGGTGATCAAGCAGAAGCTTTACTATTTCTATGTTCTCAACTCGTGTCGCAGTCTCACCAAATGGTATAATCCGGAGCCAGTTGTTGGCAATTGCGCGATGAAGTGGTGTGCCATAAGAATCTTTTAAGTTTACATCAATGTGGGGATGAGCAAGTAAAAGTTTTATGATTTCTATGTTTTTGTTATACACTGCCCAATGGATCGGGGTCCACTTGTCAACATCTTGTATGTTCACATTTATATCTTTATTTTGGAGCAGCGTGGCAACCTGCGCTGCATTATCTTGTTGTGCTGCTTGCAACAATTGTTGATTGAGATGCTCTATGGGCATTTCCATGCCCTGTGTTGTGCCGCCAAAGGCGAGCGCACAAGCGATCATTAGTATTTTACTTTTCATATAAAACTCCATTTTGGGCTTAAAATAACATTGTTCTATCTCTTATTTTATATAGAAAGTGCAAATTGTCAATAATGAAAGAGGGTTAAAATTGGGGGGGTTAAAGGTGTTTTTGGAATTAAAAGAGGGTGATTTTCCGCCTTGCAGGGTAGCAGCAAACGTGGGAATGTTTTCGCAAAATTATTTTAAACTGGAGGGATTCTTGTGAACCCCTCCAGACCACCGCACACTAAAGGGGGAGCCCTTTAGAATCCCCTATGCGCTAAACTCATCAACTCATCTCCCTTCGGGAGCTGCGTCGGTTCATACATATAGCGCAATCAGATCTAAACGTTTTATACATTAACTGTACGTAGAGCCCGCAACGATCCCCTCGACTTCGCTCGGGACTAAAGGCAAGCCGGGGCGCGAAAGCGCCCGAGCGGGCTCAGTTATTTTTTCTTGAAAACATTCTGTTTCTAACTTAGAAACTTTTTCATGAATATATAGAAAATAGATTGCCACACATTTTTTTAATAATGTTCTTTTGCTAGGGGTTTGGGGTCCCCTCCAGCAAAAGCTATTTCCTTAGCATTCAAATGGTAGGGGTTAAATTCCAACCTAGGCGGTACCGAGCTCGAATAGGCGAAGCCTATGAGTGGCGAGAGGTTGTCATGTCCGCTGAAAGCGGCATGTGCAGCCGTGATGAGCGCCGTCGGGATTCCTAAGATGCCCCTTAGGTGAATGGGGGTGTGGGGGTATTTTCAAGAATACCACCACGTTGCTGGCCCTCGGCAGTAAAAAGTAACTGCTAGCCACAGAAAGTAATGTTTTCAAAGTGTATAACTTTGGGCATACTCTTCTCTTTTTCTTCAATGGTTTTGGCCAGCCATTTTTGTGCGTCCGGTTCCATGGGAAGATAGGTGAGCCGTTTTAACAAGAGTAAAAGATATGCCGGTTCGGGAGGAAATGACATTTTTCCAAATTCAAAAGCACCCGGTTCAGTATCTATAAAATAGGCAATGCCTTGCGCGGTGTTCACAATGTTTTTATCATGAACATCAAAATATCCTGTTTTTTGGATAATAATAACCAGTTGCTGTATCTGTTGTAAAGAAAAAGGAGCATTGGCAACAATAATTTTTGGTTCGACCGCATAGTCATTTGCTTGCTGATCAATATATGCTTTTTTTATCGGTATTTTTACTGCATCGCAATGATATTCATCGGCGCATTGCTGAATCGCCAAAGCACCAATGAGGCGCGCTGCGCCATGCTTTTTAATAATATGTTCGGGAAGGGCAGAAGATTCATAGATATTTTTTGCCAGTTTTTTTACGGTGCCGTTATCAATGTTTTTTTGTAGAGCTTCTTTGTTAAAAAGATCATCAAGTGTTACAGCAACTTCCGGGCTCACGGTATGATTTTTTACTATTTCTTCCAACGAAATTTGGTCACTAAAAGTTGCATACCAGTATTTGCCATCATATTCTTGCTCCATTGCCTGGCTTTGGCCGGCAAAGAGAATGGCTAAGGATGCCAGCGAAATTTTGAGTATACTTTTAATTATTCTAACCATTGTAGCATGCATATTTTTTAAATAATCATGCAATTTAATGAACTATTCTGAGTTTTTTCTGTTGATGGTGACGGTTCAATTCTTGTTGATAATTGTGATTGTAATAATTTTTGTTGCCACTTGTTGATTTTTTTATCGAGCCATGAACATGCGTCTACCGTTAAAGAGCCATCGAGTCTTCTTAAAATGGTTAATGCATTTATAAGACTTTTTAGATGAAAAAATTTTGGAGGAAAAATTGGATTTTCAGAAAATGATCTTTGCTCAGTATCAATGATATAGGCAATGCCATCTGCAGTATTTAAAATATTTTTTACGGGACCAATCGGTGTATCCGGTTTTTATGGTTATTTTATAAAATTGTTTTACTTGTATTTTTGAAAATGGTTCATCTACTGATTCAATTTTAGGAACAATGGTATACCAATTCCCCGAAGCATCTTGATATACTTTTTTAATCGATGTTTTTACTGCGTCGTAATGATTCTCATCTGCGCATTGTTGAATTGCTAAAGATCCAATAACACGATCGAAACCTATTTTTATGATAGTGTTTGCAGGTGTTAAAAGTTCATAAATTCCTCTTGGGGCTAATTGTTTAAGTTTGCCGGCTAAAAGATCTTGTTTATATGTTTCATTAATTTCTTTTTCAACTTCCGGACTTACTTTATGATTCTTTATTATCTCATCCAAAGGCATTTGGTTGCTAAAATTGGCATACCAATATTTGCCCTTTAGCTCCATTGCGTGGCTTTGGCCGGCACAGAGAATGGCGAATAATGCCAGCGAAATTTTGAGCATATTTTTAAATAGTTTAGACATTGCAATCTCCATTTATTTATCTTTTTAACGTTGTATATATTAATAAAACAGCGGGCACTATTAAGCTAAGAATCTGAGTAGTATTTTTGAATAGCGCGGGATATTTTTTGCCTGGATTTTCTATGTTAAGAACATGAAGTATTTTTGATCCGTCGCAAATTTGATTATGCAATCCAAAAAGCTGTTCGATATCATAATATGCACATAAAATAATCATTACTTGAATGAAAGGATTTTGATCCTTATTTAACAATGGTCTTTGAAAGCCATTTAGTAGGATATTTGAAAAAGCATTATTATTTGATGAGATATATTCATTGAGAATATTATTTGTTTTTAATAAGCAATAGCAGCTTGCTAATCCAAAAAGTGGCCCCATTAGAAGCGTAAGCACAAGCCGTGATGCGTAATTTTTATCATATGTATATTTATTAATGCTGCCAATTTGAGTGGAAAAGCATGTGTCGCCTTTCATTGGAAAAGCCAAAGGATTCTTCCATGGCGCTTTTAGAGGAATATTGATTTTAATATCTTTTACATTTAATAAAAGTTTCGCGGTCAATGCGTGGCCACATTCATGGCTTAATGTACTCAAATAAGCGGTTGCGTAGATCTGTGCATAAGTTAAGCCGCTTTTGGCTAAAAAACCAAGAGCTTTTGATAGGGCTGTTGATTCTTTTTGCATTGCATAGCTTGGCATACCTATATTGCTCATCAAAAGGAGAAGCAAAGTCAAATACGGAACTTTTTGTAATTTTTTAATTATTTTAGACATTGCACTCTTCATTTATAATTTTGCCAGCATAAGTTTTTTCTCTTTAATTCTTTGCTCGAGCCATTTTCTTGCATCATTTTCCATAGACAGCCTAGACAGTCTCTTGAGATTGAATGAATGCGTACATGATGCAGTTTTGGTTTCCTTTGGATCAACTGTACAATAGTCAAAAGAACGTGGTTCGGTATCGAGGATGTAGGCAATTCTTTGTACCGAATTGACAATGTTTTCATTATGACCATCGGCATAGCCAGTTTTTTCAATAACAATACAGAGCTGTTTGATTTGTTTAAGTGAAAACGGATCTGAGACGATAGAAACTTTTGGTTCGACCACATACCCGATTCCTTGTTCATCAATGTATGCTTTTTTTATCGGTGTTTTTACTGCATCGCAATTAAATTCAGCTGCGCATTGCTGGATTGCTAAGGCGCCAATGATTCTATCAGCGCCATATTTAATGACAGTATTAGGAAGTCTGTAAGATTCGTATACCTTATTGTTATCGTACAACAATCTTTTCAAGCTGCCGTTTGCAATATTTTTTGTATAATTAGTTCCAGCAAAAAGATCATTGATTATCATTTCAACTTCCAGACTCACTTTATATTTTTTTAATATCTCTTCAAACGGCATCTGTTTTCTAAAATTTGTATACCAGTATTTGCCAGCGCATTCTTGTTCCATTGGCTGGCTTTGGCCGGCAAAGAGAATGGCTAATGATGCCAGCGAAATTAGTGCATTTTTAACTATTGGCATTGAAATCCTCATTTTTTATACAAATTAGACTATTAGCTACATTCTTGAATTTAGCAGGAATTGGGGCCTTGTCAATTTTTTTATTCCAATTTGTAAATTTAATAGGCTGATGAACCTATAACGTGTTCAATCTTATCATGTGGCTCACTTGGTGCATCAGGGGCGGCCAGCAGATTTTGCTGGCCAAGAGGGATTTCGTCTTCAGTTTCAGAGGTTTGCAGGGATTCCAGGCGGGCAAGATAGGTGTCTCGATGAATAATCAAGTGTTGGCCGCTTTCGCGAATAATGCGTTTATGAGGGGGCGTGCTATACCCCTTGTGGGAGGCAAGCAAATAACCGGGAAATAGGGCGTCCATTCTGCGCATCATCGCATCGCGCGTTACTTTGGCCACAATTGAGGCGGCTGCAATAGTGCTTGATCGGCGCTCGCCAAAGGGAAAATAATGGACCGGAATATCGTTAAATGAGGTGTCTGCCAGGTTCAAGGGCATAGCATCGGTAATGATGGCGCTTGGCTTTTGAGGGGCGGTTGCCAGCAGGTGAACCAGTGCCTTTTTCATAGCGATTAGGGTGGCGTGCCAGACATTGCGAGAATCGATGGTGCGATGATGGACTATACCTATGCTGTATTGGCAGTTTTTCTGAATCCAGGTAAAGGCTTTAATCCGTTCCTCAGGGGTCATGAGCTTGGAATCTTTGAGCAATCGATGGGTTTTGCCGGGAGGCAAAATCACCGCAGCAGTGACAACAGGGCCTGCCAAACAGCCCCTGCCCACTTCATCAAGCCCACAGATAAGTTGATTCTGCGCCCAGGCTTGTTCTTCAAAATAATTCTTATTGAAACGTTGGCGAACCTTAGTGATCCTGCCAGTTGTTTCTGAAATCATACTTTCCCATTTGACAAGTCGAAATTAATGTGTACTATTAGTATTAATAGCAGTATTTAACTAGTTAATAATAATACTATGATAACAGGAGGAGCACAGTATGTCATCAAGATCTACTGAACTACGCGTAAAAGAGCTTTTACGAGAAAAAGGGTGGACAACCAAAACGCTTGCTGAAAAAACAGGCATGTCGGAAAGTTATCTAACCCATATTAAAAATGGTACTCGTCGTTGGAACGAAGATTCGTTAAGGAAACTTGCCAATGCATTTGAAATCAGTCCAATCGATCTGTTTGCGCAACGTCGCAAAAGAACCGATAACATTGATAGCAATGTGAGTATGCCAGAAAAATCGGATGTCGAACTTAAGGTGCAAGTGGTGCCAGTAGTTGGCGACATTCCGTCAAACCCATCACCTTATAATAACCAATTAATGCAAATTACCACCGGTTATAAAGATATTTTTATCCCGGTTCTCAATACCACCGATAATTCAATGTTCTCATTGTGCATTGATCACAACTTGATGGCCCCAACCTTTGTGAAGGGCGATTGTTTGATCATATCCCCAGAAACATGGGCACGCTCAGGTGATATTGCTGCTGTTGAATATGGCAACGATACCCCAATTCGTGGCATTGTTCAGGTTACCTACACTGATGATTTTATCGTTATTGAATCGGTAAACCATAAATCTCCGCCAATAGCATTGGTTCGTGGCAAGGATCATTTTAGAATCATTGGTCGCGTTATTGAGCGCCATCAAAGACTCGCCTAATCACCATTCATGGTGAGTGATTGCGATAGCAATCTTATCGAACCATAAAAATTAAAGTACCAGAAAGCTGGATTTTTCCAGTATTTCTGGTACTTTTTTTATATTAACTAAATAAAACAGCATGGTGTTGTTTTATAGTGTAAAAACACTTCCATTTAGTTCCTAAAGGGCTTATGTATGTCAAAACGTTACGAAGCATTAATGCTTACAGTTCCTGAAATTACTGCCGACGAAACCAAATCGATCGAGCAGCAATTTGATCGCGTTGTCGCTGATCATAAAGGTTCTATTATCTCATTTGAACGCTGGGGCAAATATCGCTTGGCGTATCCGGTTAAAAACAATGATTATGGTGTCTATTTCCTGGCACGCTTTGAAAGCGCTGCGCCACAAACCATCATTGAAGATGTAAAAAATCTACTCAACGTTAAGCTTCATGAAGTAATTATGCGTTCCATAATTGCCAAGATTGAAGATGGTCAATCGCTTGTTTATCAGCGCCCTCAATCTCTTGAAGAAGCGCCGGCGCGAGAAGTTGGCTCTTTCTTGAAAGAAAGCAAAGCTGACATGATGCATGATTCTGATGATATGGCCAACCAAGACTAAGGATACCCCATGACAAAGAAAATCAAACTTAAAATAAATGCCCGTTTACTCAAAAAAAGATTCCGCAAACAGGGCTTTGGCGGCAAAAAACATTGCAGATTTTGTAATACCAATGAACAATCTGTTTTGCTCGATTACAAAAATAGTACATTTTTAAAGAGTTTTTTAACCGAGCGTGGTAAAATTTTACCGGCACGAATTTCGGGTAATTGCAGCCTGCATCAGCGTGCGCTTGCTCGTGATATTAGAAAGTCTCGCGTAATGGCATTGTTGCCGTATTCAGCGGGTCATTTCTAGTCCTTCGCATTTCATCCGAAAATTATTATAAATAAAGGCGGCAGGGTTCAAATCCTGCCGCTCTTATCTTGACAAATAGAATTTTTGTGTTAATTTTAGATTATGAAAATAAAATATATTAATTTAATTAATCCGCGTCATCCTGAGGAATGCCGAAGGCATGTCACGAAGGGGGAAAAGCCATGAATACAGATCGTTCACATATTCGTAATATCGCTATTATAGCGCACGTTGACCACGGTAAAACTACCTTGGTTGACCAATTACTCAAGCAATCAGGAACCATCAAAGCTGAATCAGCTGAACGGGTGATGGATTCAAATGATCTTGAGCGTGAGCGTGGTATTACGATTTTGGCCAAAAATACCGGTGTTGCCTATAATGGGTATTCAATTAATATCGTTGATACCCCGGGACACAGTGATTTTGGTGGTGAAGTTGAACGAACTCTGCAAATGGTTGAAGGCTTTTTATTATTGGTGGATGCAGCAGAAGGGGTATTGCCCGGTACGCGATTTGTGTTGCAAAAAGCGCTCGCATTAAATTTAAAGCCAATTGTTTTGATTAATAAAATTGATCGTAAAGATGCTGACATTGAAAGAACGGAGAGCGCAATCCAAGATCTCTTTTTAGATTTGGCGCTCAATGAAAATCAGCTTGAATTTCCCCATTTATATGGTTCGGGAAGAAGCGGTTATGTATCAACCGATTCATCATCACGATCAGGCGACATGACGCCACTTTTTGAAGCGATTATTAAACATGTGCCGGCACCTGTGGCAAAAGCGGATCATTTACAATTTTTAGTTACCAATTTGGATCACTCTGATTTCTTAGGGCCCATTGCAATCGGCCGTATTTTTAGTGGCTCCATGAAAGTTGGTCAACAGGTTATTTGTTGCAAAGATGATAAAGTAAGTTCGCCGATAAAAATTACCAAAATTTATACCTTTGTTGGACTCAATCGTGTTGAAACCGAAACAGTTAGTGTTGGTGACATTGTTGCCATTACCGGATTTAATGAACCGGTTTCAATCGGAACCACTATTTGTGATGTTGGTCATCCGTTGCCTCATCCCTATGTGAAGGTTGATGAGCCAACCGTATCCATTTATTTCTCAGTGAACGATTCTCCCTTTAGCGGTAGAGATGGCACCTTCTTAACATCGCGCCATTTAAAGGATCGTTTGGAAAAAGAGCTCCGCACCAACGTTGCATTGCGTGTTGAGCCGACGGCCAGCCCCGAATCATTTAAGGTTTCTGGGCGTGGACAATTGCACTTGGGTGTTCTTGTTGAAAATATGCGCCGCGAAGGATTTGAATTACAACTTTCTGCGCCGGAAGTTATTTACAAAACAATTAATGGCGTAAAAAATGAACCGATTGAATACGTGCTGCTTGATATTCCACAAGAATCGCAAGGCGTAGTCATGGAAAATATGGGACGTCGTAAAGCGCAAATGATCGGCATGCATATGTATGATGACGGGCGCATGCGTTTAGAATACCATGTTCCGTCCCGTGCATTGCTCGGATTTAGAAGCCAATTCTTAACCGATACACGTGGTAACGGTATTGTAAACTTTAGTTTTCATGGCTATGAACCGTATAAAGGTGATATTCAAACACGTAACAAAGGCGCTATCGTTTCTATGGAAGCAGGCAAAGCAACCGGTTTTGCGCTTGATAACCTGCAAGATCGCGGCACGCTCTTTATTCGTCCAACCGATGAAGTGTATGAAGGCATGATCATTGGTGAATCGAGCCGTGATGATGATATGGATGTTAATCCGTGCAAAGAGAAGAAATTAACCAATATGCGCGCATCAGGTTCTGATGAGGCTATTAAATTGGCCCCGGCAAAAACCATGGATCTTGAAATGTGCATGGAATGGATTCGCCCTGATGAGCTTATTGAAGTTACGCCGGAACACATTCGTTTGCGCAAGAAAACTTTGCGCGCCGCATTGCGAAAATAATTAAAAAGATTAAATTAGTGCGTTCTCCAGAGATATTTTGGATTTTGTTAACACAGATGGTGTGAATTAATTCAATATCTAAATCCGTTCGCCTCGATGGAGGCTCCGAAGGAGCCGAATGGAGAGGTACAAAAAAGCTATGTTGCAATTTTATGTTTATATTCTTAAGTGTAGTGATGGCTCGTATTATACTGGTCATACCGATGATTTAGAAAAACGAATTGCAGAGCATAATGCAGGAACTTATATGTGTTATACCGTAACGAGGTTGCCAGTTTTTCTTGTATTTGTACAAGAATTTGCCTCAAGAGCTGAGGCATTAGAAGCGGAAAGAAAAATAAAAAAATGGGGAAAGAGAAAAAAAGATGCTTTGGTATATAAAGGGTGGGATGGAATCATTGCATTACGCAAAAGAAAATGAACCTCTCCATTCGCTCTTTTCTCTCGCTGCGCTCGCTCAAGAGCTCCATCGAGGCGAACGGGGGAATGGCATATTCGTTTACGCAAGAAAATTTTGCGCGCTGCATTGCGAAAATAAAAATATAAGAGTTTAATAAAAATAATATGAGAAGGAACTTTTCTTATGAAGTTACGATATATTATTAGTATAACTTTTTTAACACTAGCAGCCTCGAGTTTTTTAGTTATTAACAATTGTAATAGCACGACACAATCTGATTCTTATGCGCAAGCTCATTGCGTTTTTTGCAAGATTGTTGCCGGGCAAGAGCCGGCAAAAGTTATTGCGGAAAATGAGGATGTTTTGGTATTTCAATCTATTGCGCCCCGTTATCCTTCTCATTGGCTCATAATTCCTAAAAAGCATATTAAAGATCTTAAGTCTGCTCAACCGGATGATACTTTGGTGCTGGGGAAATTATTAAAAGCTGCCGGTGATTTGGGTAAGCAATTACAAGAACCAAAGGCATTTAATATTCAAATTAACGAGGGTGCGCAAGCCGGCCAGACGGTATTTCATCTGCATCTTCATTTTCATTCACAAAGCAAATTAGCAACAAATAATCCAAAAATTTGAAAGGTTTGGCATGAATATGCGTAATTATGCACTCGCATTTAGTCTTTTGCTATTTCTTACGCCACAATCTGCTCTTAAAGCAGATCATCTTGATCACTATTCCCATGCGCAATTAAAAGAAATTATTGAATTGCAGCGTTATGAAATCAAACAACTTAAAGACCAACTATTCTGGAACAAATATAAACATCGTACGCAAGGAATTGGTTTTGGCGCATGCGCAGTAATTGGCGGCTATTATTTGAATAAGTTTTTCTTTAAATAAATATTAATAAAGGGAGAAGATAATGAAGCGTGTGATCATTGTGATGATTGGTTTTTTGTGTGCGCCGGTAGCATCTGCCTATCACAATTTTTCTAAAGAAGAACTTGTTGAGATGGTGGGCATTCTTTTGCAACAAAATACCAAACTAAAAAATGAACTAAAAAAAGCCAAGGTTGAATTAAACGAAGAACATGCAATTAATCGGTTGGAAAAAGAATTGCAAAAATTTAATAGAGATATTGATCTGAAATAAAACGTGAAGAAATATAAAATTATAATCTCCTACGATGGCACCGATTATTTTGGGTGGCAGGTGCAAGCCGATAAAGTAACTATTGCCGGCACCTTGCAAGACAGCTTTAAATCTGTTTTTGGCAAGAATATTATCATTGCCGGTGCTTCGCGTACCGATGCAGGTGTGCATGCGCTCGGACAAACTGCCACCTTTAGTGTTGATTTAACCATTACTGCCCAGCAACTTCTTTTTGCCTGGCAAAATGTGCTCCCTGAATCCATCCTCATTGGCGACATACAAGAAATACCGCTTGATTGGAACCCGCGCCACAATGTGCGCCAAAAAACATATAAATACCATTTTTTTACTAATCGCCCGTTGCCTTTTATTGCGCGCTATGGCTGGCATTATCGGCATCCGATTGACCAAGAGAAATTAAAAGCATGCTTTGCCGTTTTTATTGGCACCCATGATTTTAGATCTTTTTGTACCGGCGATGAATACGAAAATACGGTGCGCACGATCGATGAAATTTTTCTAGAATATGATGCAGCATGGCAGACATATGTGATCGTGGTAAAAGGGCCGGGGTTTTTGCGCTATATGATTCGTAGAATTGTTGGCGCTTGCTTAGAGGCTGCATCTCGTGATACAGTAACCATCGATGATTTACAAAAAGCGCTCGACCAAAAGAATCCGTTGCAATTATTGCCAACGGCACCGGCACAAGGATTAGTGTTGTATCAGATTGACTATTTTAAAGAAGAAAATGCATCATGAGAAAAAAAATTATTAAAGCCGCGGCGGTTATTATTGGATTATCAACAGCAGCAGCTGTTATCTATTATCATTTGCCACAACCGGCAAATCAGTTTACCAATGACAAAGTATTGGTTTTTGATGACAAACGGGACACGCAGGCAATTTTGAACATTTTTAAAGATGATTGGTATTGGCTGGTTTCCAGTGATGATTATTCACCGGAATTTATGCTCAAAAACCGAGCCCCCAATAAAGATCCGCGCTATTTTGGTAAACTCAATATTCGCGTTTTATACGATCAAGATAATTTTGTTGGCTTTATTTGCTATTACATGAAAAACTTTTTTATAGGCCAAATTTTATTTATTGACGTCAAAAAAGAGTTTCGGGGCAAAGGATTTGCTCAGCATTTGATGAAATATGCGATTGCCGACCTTAAAAAGCAAGGTGCTACGATGATCACTTTGGTCACCCGCACCAGTAATCTTGACGCGCAACGGGTCTATAAGAAACTTGGCTTTACAACGATGCTCGAAGAAGATGGATTCGTTTACTTTGAATTGCGGCCGTGATTATTCTGCAGTGAGGCACGCAAGTCCCTTTATTTTTGAATGTTTAAACGCAACAACAAAGATAAGCAGTGAAAGAATTGCGTAGGTAATGCTCATTATTTAGCCAATACCAATTGATGATGCGTCAAATATGCTGGTGGTTACATATGTTCGCAATGCGCTCATAATATAGGTCATGGCAATACAGTTAGGCGATATAAATAAAGAAGGGAAGGCAGATGCCTTCCCTTCGGTTAAAAGTTAATTACTAATTTATCGTGCCATTTTTTCCAATACTCTCATAACCTTAGCCATTTTTTGCTCACATTCTTGTAAGCGCATTTCTTGGCTTTGGATTTGTTTGATTAAGACTGGAATGAAGGCCGTATAATCGACTGTTACTATTTCTCCCTTGCTATCCAAGCAGATCATCTCAGGATATACAGGAGCCACTTCTTCAGCAATCAAGCCGCAACGGGTTGCTTCGGTTTGATCATTGATATATTTGAAGGTGACCGGACGGAGCTCCATGAGTTTTTCAGCTTGACATGGCATTGGTTCAATATCTTTTTTCAAGCGACGAGAAGAGTAACATATACCAAGTTGATTCGTCGCAGGATCTATGTACACAGCCGCTTGGTGCGCAATTTGTGCATTGCCTATACCGGCGATATAGCAAGCATTTTGGACGCAAGTAGATACATCTGGAAATTGGCAAGGTCCTGTGCAGTAGGTTGATCCGATTCTTATGGTGCGTGCTTCGCCCGCTACTCCCGGATCGCCAATATAGATATTCTCAGATTCACCGGCAGTAAGATTAAAACCGGCCAGATATCCTATAAGGATGTTACTGGTACCAGTAGTTAATGAAATTCCTGCGGTAGAACCTACTACCGTATTTTGGCCTGCGGCTCCTCCAAGGCGGTTAAAATTTTGCAATGCCCCATGGCCCACGGCAACGTTATCAGGGCTAACAGTGAGGCTGTTCAGTGCAAAGTCACCAATAGCGGTATTATTAAAGCCGGTTGTGCACTTTAAGAGCGCTTGATAACCAAATGCTTGGTTGGCAGTGGCTCCATTGGCTGCGGCCAGTGCTTGATAGCCAACTGCAGTTTGAGCTGTTCCGGTGGTTTCGCTGCTCAGCGCGCTCCATCCTACTGCCACGTTGCCGGTTCCGGTAGTGAGGTCCGAAGCCGCGTAAGCACCTACTGCGGTGTTTTCGCCGGCTGTGCTGGTTGCCAGAGCAGCGTATCCTACGGCTACGCTTCCAATTCCTACTGTATTAAGAGAGAGAGCGGTAGTACCGAGTGCGGTATTGTTACTGCCGGTGGTGTTAGAAAGAAGTGCGCTTTGGCCAAATGCAATGTTATTATCACCCGTTGTATTTGCGGCAAGTGATGAGACGCCCACTGCGCTATTGTAAGTTCCGGAAGAGTTTAAGGCTAATGAACTGTATCCTACTGCGGTATTATTATCACCCGAGGTGTTGGATGCTAACGCAAAGGCTCCCACGGCAACAAGAGATGTTCCGCTGGTATTGAGTAATCCGGCTTCATAACCAAGTGCGGTGTTACCGGAGGTTGCTGAAGCGGCTGATAATGCCTGGAATCCGACTGCGGTGTTGAAGCTGCCGGTGTTTGCGCCGAGTGCGCTTAGCCCAACTGCTACATTTTCTATTCCTGTTGTGTTGGCAGCAAGCGAACCTACCCCGACCGCTACATTGTCTGTTCCTGTTGTGTTGGCAGCATTAGCGCCTGATCCTACGGCAGTATTATTAGCCCCACTTGTATTCGCCAAGAGAGCATTGTATCCAAGTGCGGAATTATTAACACCAATCGTATTCGCTGCTAATGCAGTGTACCCAACTGCTGTGTTATTTGAGCCAGTAGTATTGTTTAATAATGCTGAGGTTCCTATTGCGGTAATAGCTGTTCCGGTTGTATTAGTACCTGCTGCTTGATAGCCGAATGCAGTGTTAGAGTCAACGGTGTTTGCAGTAAGGGCTCCATATCCACCGGCGGTGTTAAAGCTTCCGCCGCTGTTATCCAGGAGTGCATACATACCGATTGCGGTGTTTTCAAAACCTGTTGTATTGCGAGCAAGGGCACTGTAGCCAACGGCAGTATTGTCTGCAGAGGTATTTGCTGCTAATGCTGCACTACCCACAGCGGTATTGGCCCCGCCGTTACTTGCAGCTAACGCAAAGTTACCAACAGCGGTATTATCATTAGCGGTACCGTTTGCTGCGCCGGCATTTACGCCAACGGCGGTGTTACGGGTACCTAAAGTGTTTCCCGTCAAGGCTTGCAATCCGACGGCAGTGTTATTATCGGCAGTACTAGTAGCAAGAGCGAGCGCGCCGATTGCCGTGTTATTTGAATTGGCTACGTTTGCATTAAGAGCGCTGTAACCCACTGCTGTATTATGAAGACCTGGATCGGTATTTTCAGCCGCCAAAGAGCCAACTGCTACGTTGAATGATGCTGTGGTGCCCGCAGCGTTCAAGGCTAAATAACCTACTGCGGTGTTATCGGTGCCCGATACGTTTGATCCGCCTGCGCCGTTACCCACCCATGTATTATCTGAACCATTTGCTACCAATCCGCTACCAAATCCAACTTGTAAGTTAGTGCCGGCTGCATCAAGAACACGGATACAGGTAATCTCATAATCACCGTTAGTATTTATACCGGTTCCACATACGGTTAAGAAACCGCCGATGCTTACACCACCTCCAACAACCAATGCTCCTGTTGCGCATCCGGTTGGACTACAAATTGCAGGAAGCGTGGAAGGAATAATTAACGGTCCGGAAAAGCTTATGCCACCGCTTGCGCTGATACTGCCACAAACATTCAAGTTGCCACCAACACCGGCGCCGCCAGCTACAACCAATGCGCCGTTTGTGCAACCGGTACTTTGTGTGGTGCTACAAACGTTTAAGTTGCTGCCAATTGACGCGCCGCCATTTACTACTAAGGCGCCATTTCCACAGCCGGTGCTTGGAGCAGTACTGCAAACATTAAGATTTCCGCCGATTGCTGCGCCGCCATTTACCACTAAGGCACCGTTTGTGCAACTGGTACTAGGAGCAGCACTGCAAATGTATGCCGTTTGAGCGCTTAACGGACCGCCAATATTAGCAGCGCCCGTTACGCAAATGTTACAAAAATTGGCATTTCCCACACCGGCGCATGGAACGCAAAAGACTCTTTTTTGATCATCTTGGAGAATCATAACCGGTGATTCTGAGTTTAATAATTCATGCAATTCATCAAGAACTTCTGAGGACATGCTGATTGGTTGTTGTTCTTCTAGAATTGGAGCCGGCGCCTGTGCTTGCGCGGCTGCTTTGGCTAAAGCCTCTTGTTGTTCTATATAGCCCACCAATTGCTCAAGGTTGGTGCCCACCGGCAAATGCTCGGAAATGGGAATTGCTAAAACCGGTTTTGGCTTAGCTTTATTAGATGAAGAGGGCTTTGCTTGTATCATCGGACAACCGATAATAAGCAAAAGACAATAAAGATTAGACATACGTAACTTCACAAGAACTCCTTTGATAAAAAGTTATACGATGCTAAAAATAACATTAGAAATTTTGTAAACAAAAAACAAGGTTTTTTTTACGTGCTATTTTAATAATAAAGGAGGGGGCAGGCGCAAACCCTTTTAAATAAAAGTTTTATCTTGTTTTTTCTTACTGTAGAAAAATTTAAGTTGAATAAGCAAGAGTTGTAGTTTCATTCTCTAACTATTAAAGATTCGCCATCAATGATGAGACTAATTTCATCTATGATTGTTGCATTATCCTTAACCGTGCCATGGTGCGGCACTATCTCTATCCTATAATTGCCCAGTTTGGATGCAATAAAAGAAAAATTGGAGTGGGTACGGATCAAACAATCAAAGTGTGTTAATGCAAAAAAATCATCCAAAACATAGAGAAAATCATAATTTTTTGTTGTGCGACAATCAAAAACCATTCTTTCACACGCAACCGCTTGCCGGTATTTTTCTGCCAGTTGGGCAGGGTTACAATGATCGGTAAAAAGGTGTACATAAATTGCTTGATCTGGGAACAGTGTTGATATTCTTTTTAGTTGATTAATATAAAACGAATCGGGTGCGAATAATAATGGATGTGCCGCAGTAAGCTTTTCCGGTGTCGTGCGACTATTGGGGACGTCCCAACTAGTTCCTTTGCGTACATGAACCGCTACTGTCAAATAGTTTTCGGGTAATTGAGGGAGATTTAATGGGGCTATGGGAGCAATCATTTTTTGCAAAAGAGATTTAAATGTCGGGTTTGTCCAATCAATGGTAAATAAATAAGGGAATTTTGTATTGCTGAAATCTACCATTGATTCGGGGAAATAAGGAATTACATATAAATAACCGGCATAAGGATCAATAATACAATTGGGTGTGTATATAATAACTTTTTCAAACGTTCTTTCTAATTCAAGATCATAGGGAATTTCCAAAAGATGCATCATGAGTTGCTCGGAATAGCCAAATCGCTTATAAAGCAACGGAATATTATAGATATAAGAAATCCATTTTGCATGACAATAAGCAAGAAGATTATCTCCAAATCTTCCACCACTAAAAGTATAGGTGACGGCGCTGGGGATCCCGGATGAATCCGACACAAAAAACAGGCAAGTTATAATAATGATAATAAATTCTTTTTTGTTACTTTTCATGAATAATTCTCTTCCTTTTTTTGACTATATTTCGAATATACAGAAAAAAATGATATTGTCATTTTGATTAAGCAAAAATGAACCAATAAAAAAGGAGTTCGCCAGAAACCGTTCGTGGTGAGTGCTGCGCGAAGCGCAGTGTATCGAACCATTTTTTAAAAAGGCGAATAAGTTGATAGGAGAAGGATGGAAAATGTGAACATGAGGTATCTATTATTCTGTATAATTTTATTTCCCATATCCTGCATATTTCATACGGCAAATGCTCAAATATATGATTGTTTTTTGTTTTACAATGAAATTGAAATACTCACTATTCGTTTAGATGAACTCTATGACCATGTGGATAAATTTGTCTTGATTGAGTTTGATGAGACGTTTCGCGGCGATCCAAAACCATTATATTATCAAGAAAATAAGCATTTATTTGAGAAGTTTGCCGACAAAATTATCCATGTGATTGTTGAGGGACATTTTGAGCCTCAAAGTACGGTGCCGGTGTGGGCAGCAACGGAACGGGAAAATTATCAACGTAACCAAATTGCCAGAGGACTCAAGGATTGTGCCGATAAAGATATTATTCTTATTTCTGACGTTGACGAAATTCTTCGCGTAACAACTATTAAGGAAATTAAAAATAATATTGATTTGGTTCCGGCCAACCAATTTAAATATATAGTCTGTATGCTTAACTATTATGGTTATTATTTTAATCGCTTTAATGATAAACAAACGCCATGGTTTGGATGCTTAGCGGTGCATTATGAAGATTTAAAAAAATATTCCCCAACCCATTTTCGCAGAAATCGAAACAGGGCATTTGCTATTAAAAATGCCGGTTGGCATCTTAGTTATATGGGTGGGCATGAACGCGTTTTGAGTAAATTATCTGCCTTTGCCGATTTTTATCTCGATACACCGGAAAATAGAGATTGGCAAAAAGTGAGGAAAAAAATAGATGCTATGCCACTGGTGCCAATTGATGAGAGCTTCCCGCGTCTAATTTATGAGAATCAAAAGGAATATATAGAAAAAGGTTTTATAGATGTGCCGATTGCGGTAATGAGCCAAGAAGGAAAAAGATGGAGAATGTGAACATGAGGCATCTATTATTCTGTATAATTTTTGTGGGGACCATTTCTACTGCTCGAGCCAAAATATACGATTGTTTTTTGTTTTATAATGAGCTTGAAATACTCAATATCCGATTGCATGAACTCTATGATCATGTAGATAATTTTGTGCTGGTTGAATCGGAGGAAACTTTTCGCGGCAAGCCCAAACCGCTTTATTATCAAGAAAATAAGCATATGTTTGAAAAGTTTGCCGATAAAATTATACACATAATTGTTAAGGGTCATTATGAGTCTCAGAATAAAGCAGCATGGGCGCCATATTGGGAAAGAAATTTTTTTCAGCGTGATCATATCATGAATGGACTTGTCGGTTGTCGGGACGAGGACATCATTATTATGTCTGATGTAGATGAAATTTATAGGGCGCAAATGATTAAAGAGATCCAAAATAAAATTGATTCGGTGCCGGCCCATCAATTTAAATGTATTGTTTGTATGCTTGATTACTATGGCTATTATTTTAATCGCTTTGACGCAAAACAAACTCCCTGGCTTGGTGCATGCGCGGTCCATTATGAAAATTTAAAGAAATATTCTCCTAGCCACTTTCGTAAAATGAGAAATAGGGCACTCATGATTAATAATGCCGGCTGGCATTTTAGTTATATGGGCGGTTTTGAATATGTGGTCAATAAATTAGGAGCTATTTGTGCAGCTAATATTGATACGCCGGAAAATAGGGATCGGGAAAATATACAAAAAAAAATTGATGCATTAAAACTGGTGCCTATCGATGAAAGCTTTCCGCATGTTATTTTTGAAAATCAACAAGAATATATTGATAAGGGGTTTATTGATGTGCCAAAGAGATAAATACTTTTTGTTGTTACTATTATTTTCTTCAGTAGCTTACGCCAAAATATATGATTGTTTCTTGTTCTTTAATGAGTTTGAAATACTCAATATTCGGCTGCATGAACTGTATGATCATGTTGATAAATTTGTGTTGGTAGAATCCGAAGAGACATTTCGCGGAAATCCTAAGCAACTTTATTATCAAGAGAATAAACATTTATTCGAAAAGTTTGCTGATAAGATTATTCATGTGGTAATTGATGGGCATTATGAAACCAAGACCCAGAATGAATATGGGAAGGCGTGGGAACGGGAGTATTTTCAGCGTGATCAAATTATGCGCGGGCTAACCGAGTGCCAAGACAATGATATTATCATCATATCAGATGTGGATGAAATTTTGCGCGCGGAAACTCTTAGTGAAATTGATCGGCTGATTCATTTATTCCCTAGCTCTACTGCTCCCTATAATAAATGTGTTGCCTGTCAGCAAACCTATTACAAATATTTTTTTAACCGCTATTGCCCGGAGGCATCGATAGGGACCACGTATGTAACATATCCAAAGGAAATGCCGTGGATTGGTCCGGTGGCGGTGAGTTATAAAGATTTAAGAACGTCCGCTGGTCCTCAGTACTTTAGAAGAATTAGGTTTTATAGACCGGTAAAGATTGAAAATGCCGGATGGCATTTTAGTTCTATGGGCGGGCATGAATCGGTGATAGAAAAGCTTGCTGCTTTTTCTCATTCTGAGCTGGATACTCCGGAGAACCGTGATAAGCAATTGAGAGAAAAAGAAATTGAATTGCTCCCGCTAGTGGAAATTGATCAGACATTTCCCCACATTATTTATGAAAATCAACAAGAATATATCAATAAAGGTTTTATCGATATGCCAAAAAACTGAGTACAAAAAAGATTTTTTACCATCAATTTTCCAGTTCTATAGAAAAGGAAATTAAAATGTATGGCAAATATCTGCTGCTGTTAATGGTGCCATGTTACGTTCAACCAAAAATCTATGATTGTTTTTTGTTCTTTAATGAGTTTGAACTATTAAAAATTCATTTACATGAGCATTACGAGTATGTTGATAAATTTGTACTGGTAGAATCAGAAGAAACCTTTCGCGGCAAGCCCAAACCGCTTTATTATCAAGAGAATAAGCATTTATTCGAAAAATTTGCTGATAAAATTATTCATGTGATAATTGAAGACCACTTTGAATCGAATAATAAGAGAGACTACTGGAAGGTATGGGAACGAGAATATTTTCAGCGTGATCAAATTATGCGTGGGCTCATCGAGTGCCAAGACAATGATATTATTATCATATCAGATGTGGATGAAATTTTGCGCGCAGAAACTTTTAGTGAAATTGGTCGGTTGATTCGCTTATTCCCGTGCTCTGCCCCCTATAAATGTGTCGCCTGTCAGCAAATCTATTACAAATATTTCTTTAATCGCTATTGCTCAAAAGAGATGCCGTGGATCGGTCCGGTTGCGGTGAGTTATAAAGATTTAAGAACGTACGCTGGTCCTCATTATTTTAGAAAAATTAGATTTAGTAGACCGGTAAAGATTGAAAATGCCGGATGGCATTTTAGTTCTATGGGCGGGCATGAATCGGTGATAGAAAAGCTTGCTGCTTTTTCTCATTCTGAGCTGGATACTCCGGAGAACCGTGATAAGCAATTGAGAGAAAAAGAAATTGAATTGCTCCCGCTAGTGGAAATTGACCAGACATTTCCTCACATTATTTATGAAAATCAACAATATTATAGTGAAAATGGATATATTGATACCTCCGGTAAAAAAAAGAGATAAAAAATGAATAAATTTACACATATCTTATTGTTTTGTATTAAGCTTGTTTATTTTGTGGCGCATGAGGCTGACGCAAAAATTTATGATTGCTTTTTGTTTTATAACGAGATTGAAATACTCAATATTCGGCTGCATGAAATGTATGATCATGTCGACAAATTTGTTTTGGTAGAATCAGAAGAAACATTTCGTGGTAAGCCTAAACCGCTCTATTATCAGGAAAATAAGCATCTTTTTGAAAAATTTGCAGATAAAATTATCCACGTGGTTGTTGAAGGACATTTTGAATCGGATAATAAAAGCGACTACTGGAAGGTGTGGGATCGGGAATATTTTCAACGTAATCAAATTATGAGGGGGTTAACTGATTGCGGGGATGATGATCTTATTATTATCTCAGATGTTGATGAGATTTTACGCTCGAGCGCTATTCAAGAAATTTATGATATGATTCATTCCATTCCGGCGCATCTAAATTATAAATGGATTGTATGTGAACAAACCTATTACAAATATTTTTTTAATCGGTATTATCCCAAGGAAATGCCCTGGATTGGCACCACTGCTGTTTTTTATAAGGATCTTAAGAACTATGCACCGCCCCAATATTTTAGAAGAATTAGACGAGGCAATCGGCCCTTTGTTGTAAAAAATGCGGGGTGGCACTTTAGTTATATGGGTGGATATAATAATGTGGTTAACAAATTGGCCGCTTTTTCTCATCAGGAATGGGATATTCCTGAAAATCGAGAGAGAAACAATATGAGAAAAGAGATAGAATCCTTGCCATTAGTGGTTATAGATGAAAGTTTTCCACGTATTATTTATGAGAACAGGCAGGAATATATTGATAAAGGGTTTATTGATGCGATGTCTATGGATCCGGGGTCAGCATCATGATAAATATGAAAAAAATATTATGTTTCAGTATTTTGGTATTAGCTTGTTTTGAGGTGGATGCAAAAATATACGATTGTTTTTTGTTTTATAACGAGCTTGAAATACTCACGATTCGATTACATGAATTATATGATCACGTTGATAAATTTGTGCTGGTGGAAGCGGAAGAAACATTTCGCGGCAAACCAAAGCCGCTCTATTATCAAGAAAATAAACATCTTTTTGAGAGATTCGAAGATAAAATTATTCATGTAATTATTAAAGGCCACTATGAGCTTTCTTCAGGGGGGATGTTTGAGCGAGAGTTTTTTCAACGGAATCAGATTCTCAATGGGCTCACCGATTGCTCTGATAATGATATTATCATCATTTCGGATGTTGATGAGATTTTGCGTGCCAATGCTATTCGAGAAATTCAAAACATGATTGCTTCAGTTCCTGAAAAAACGCCAAAATGGATCTCTTGCATGCAAACCTGTTATTCTTACTTTTTTAACCGATACGATTTTCAACATACTCCCTGGCGCGGTTCAATGGCCGCCCCTTATGAGGATATAAAAAAATATTCTCCTCAATTTTTCCGCAATATACGAGGAAACAGGCCATTGCTTGTTAAAAATGCCGGGTGGCATTTGACCTCCATGGGAGGGTTTGAACGGTTTCTTGATAAACTTTCTGCATTTTCCGCGATTTACTGGGATACGCCGGAATATAATCAATGGGAAAATTTGAAAAAAAAGATTGAGGCAATGACTTTGGTGCCAATCGATGAAACATTTCCGCGTCTTATTTATGAAAATCAAGCAGAGTATATTGCAAAAGGGTTTATCGATACGGTATAAAATTACCGTTTCATTTCGGATGGAATAGGAATACTCATCTGCTTTAAAATAAACGGGGCAACATCCGCAAGTCCGTGTAATTCATGAAGGCTATTTTGCTTGTTGAATGTTTCTTTGCTCACCCAGATAAATGGTACCGGGTTGGTGGTGTGTGCCGTGTGGGGTTGTCCGATTTTTTCGTCATACTTCAGCTCCGCATTACCATGGTCAGCGGTAATAAAAAGGGTGCCGTCCATTTGGGTAACTATTTGGTAATAGAGCTGTTCCAGCTGATTGTCTAGGCATTCCACCGCTTTTATTGTTGCCGGGAGATTACCTGTGTGCCCAACCATGTCGGCATTGGCATAATTTACCAGATAAAAATCACACGGATCTTTTTTGAGTGAATGAATAAGCGCGTCAGTAATTTTTTGGGCGCACATTTCCGGGTTCTCGCTATATTTTTTGAGCGGCAATGAAGGAATGAGGATTCGCGTTTCACCGGCAAAAGGTTTTTCTCTGCCATCAGCAAAGAAATAAGTTACATGAGCATATTTTTCTGTTTCGGCAATGGAGAAAATAGTTTTGCCTGCAGCACTGAGCACTTCTTTGAGAGTATCGGCAACGGGTGTAAGAGCCAATAAAACGGGATTATTAAAGTCTTGTTCATAGCGTATCATGGATATAAAGAATTGAAGTGAAAGAGGAGCGATAGAGCACGGGGTCATGCTTGGTTTTACAAAGCATGCGGCCAGTTGGCGCGCCCTATCTTCTCTAAAATTGGTAAACACTACTGCATCATTGTCATTTATGGTGCACCCTGAATGTAAAAGGATAGGAGGTATAAATTCATCGGTTATATTTTCTGAATAATAATGGGCGAGCACTTCCTGCCATGAGGCAAACCTTGGCTCTGTTTTATGGGTGAGCATGGTATAGGTGGCGCAAGTTCTTTCCCAATTATGATCCCTGTCTAATGCAAAATACCTGCCGGTTATTGAGCCAAGGCTAATGTTTTGGTGCATGCGCATATATTCTTGCAACCGGGTCAGATAGCGTGCGGCAGATTTGGGCGCAACATCTCTGCCATCCAAAATAGCGTGAATTACCACTTTTTTTATTCGATGGATAATGGCGGCTTGTAGAAGGGCATAGATTATTTCTTCATGGCTTTGCACCCCCGCATCAGAAAGTAACCCGATAACATGAAGTGTATTTTGAGTGGTTGCCAGATATGAAAAATGCTCAACAAGCAGCGGATTGGTAAAGAAATCACCTGATGCGATAGCGTTATGCAAAAGAAGGTAGGCAGAGGGGACAATGCGTCCTGCACCTAAAGTGCAGTGGCCTACTTCTGAATTGCCGATGGCTCCGGGGGGCAGGCCAACTGCACTGCCGGATGCCTGCAGCAAGGTATGAGGATAATGGGCAAGAAGATAATCGAGGGTCGGTTTTTTTGCCTGCGCAATAGCATTGTATTTTGTTTCGGGGCTGTAGCCAAAGCCATCAAGTATTACGAGTGCTGTCGGTTGCTTCATGGGTTCCCTTTTTATTTTTAAGCTATAAAGTATTGCTTCTTCTTGTGAAGGGATGACTTGCCTTAGCCTGGAGCGACGGCTGGAGATGAGTGGAAGGACGCCTTTAGTCCTGAGTTTAACGAAGGGTTTAGCGACGGCTGGGTTGCTAAGATGATCGGGAGCTGCTAAAGTGAGAGAATAAAGGTTCAAATTTATTTAATTGTCCATTCGATCTGCATACTGATATCACACCTTGTTACTTCTTAAATGGTGAAATTGGGTTTTTTTATGAAAATAACTACTTTTGCAATCATTATATTAAGCGTTTTCTTTGGGGAGTCTTGCGCGCAACAGTTAAATGTGACAGATGTCAATTTTTTTGATGATCTTGAAAAGCAAGCGATGGAAGTACACCTCTTTGAGAACATAGTTCATAAACCGCCTCATCCTGTTATGGTATGGGCGCGCATACTTGGATTACCCTTATTAAATGTTTATTTGAACACTACACAAAAAATAAAAGATTCATGGCAGTGGTTCTTTAATCGAATAGTAACCAAAAGACAGATTATTAATCATGAAAAAGTTTCCCATTTCTGAAAAACATCAGTTTGCCTTTTATGTGCCAAATCTTGATTCTTTTCTTCAAGGTGAAAAAAACCATATAGAGTTATTCGATCCCGATCTTATTCACCGAATAATTACCGTATTACGCATAGAAAAGGGCCAGACTCTTATCTTATTTGATCAGCAAAATAATTGCGTTGCTCAATTAGCCGGAAACACTAAAAAGAGCATCACATTTTCTTTACTAAAAAAAAATAAAAATACTATTCTCAGACCCTCAATTACCATGATATTACCCTTGCTTAAAAGAGAGGCTTTTGAAGCTGCACTTTACTCTTTGGCAGAGCTGGGGATAAATAAAATCCAGCCGGTCATAACACGCAAAAGCCAACAGAATTGGAGCCAAAAAGATGCGCAGCGGGCGCATAAAATAGTGGTATCCGCTGCTGAGCAATCCAAAAATTTCTCTTTTCCGGAAATCGTGCCTACGATCCCTTTTAATGAAGCGATAACAACCCTTTACGATAACATCGATGCAAAAATATTTTGTGATCCGGCCGGAGAGCCTTTTTCTGAATTCCTTGCAGCTAATAAGCACTCTAACTCAATTATTCTGTGCGTAGGCCCTGAAGGGGATCTATCCCTCGATGAAAAACAATTAGTACTAAGACATGCATTTGTCTTTTGTGCATTAACGCCTACAGTGTTGCGGGCATGCCAAGCAACTGCATTGGCTGCGGGTATTTTGCGAACGATGCTCTAATTATTGCCATAGCTCCTTCCTTTATCTTAAACTCTGAAATAGGGTGTGTTCTAAAAGAAGAGGGAATCTATGAATCATTTTAAAAAAAATGATATTATTTTATTACTTGGTTTTTTACTAGTCTTTTCGTATGGCCTTAATTTATTGCACGCGCGTACAAACACTGCATTAACAACCGTTGACGAAAAAAATATCATGTCGCAGGTGACCGAATATCTTATTGCGCGTGATGTGAGGAAAGTGGCAGAGATTATCAGTACAGCCCCGATCGCGCAACAACGGCAAGTTATTAGTTATTTGATAACCAGCAGTAAAAATGATTTGAGCCTGCAAGATAAAATCAGTTTGATTCTTAATGCCGCTTTTAATACGCCTATTAAGGCAAATCGTGAAGAGCTTCTTAAAATGCTAGCAGCAAATAAAGTTGAAACTGATAGAGTTCCACCGATTTATCTTATTTACAAAAAGCTTTTAGATCCTTTAATGCCGGCATTGTTTGATGTGCTCAAAGATAGAAATACCAAACGAAAATGGGTCTTTCAAGCAATATATTACGCAATAAATCAAAATGATGTTCATGTGCTTGCACGTCTGTTGAGCAACCAAAAGATGTTATTAACGCAGCAAGATTTTAATGCATTGCTAATTCATGCGATCGTCGCCACAAAAAATGGTGCGATCGTAACTCAATTGGTTGACAATGGCGCTAATCCCAATGCAGCGGCAAATGGCAAAACGCCATTAATTGAAGCGGTTCTTGCCAACAATCAAGAGGCGGTGCAAGCATTACTGGATAAAAAAGCAAACGTAAATTTGATTATCGATCCGGCTGTTGGATCCGCATTGCAAATTGCGGTAAAAAAAGGGTATACACCTATTGAACTTTTATTGCGCAAAAATGGCGCGCGAGAGTAATAAATGTGCCTATTCTCTTTGTTATTTTATACCTCATTGGTAGCCATTTCTCCTTTAGAAAAGCAGATTATCGAAGAATATACTCCTACAAGAGAGCTGTGTAGGGCGATAATTAATAAGGATGTTTACATCCCGGGAAAAAATCAGATAGAAAGGGAGATGAGTTGTCTTCTTCTGGGATTCAGACCGATTGCTCTGATAACATTGCCCTTTTTTAATGCTCTTCTTGATGATACTCAAACTGAAGACCAAGCCTTTAATGCTTTAAAAAAACTGTTAAAAGAAAAAATCGATGCGCAAAAAATCAGCACATTGCTTTTTGAAAATAATCAAATTCTTCTTTTTTCTCCCCAAGGCAAAAATAATGCGATGCTTCTTGATAAGTCAGACAAAAATAAAAAATTAAATGAGTATTTGTTTGGATTTCTTTTAGGTTATCAGTTGAAAGATATCGATTTTTATTATGCTGTTAAAGAATTTCAAAATAAACATAACTGGCAAATGCCACCGAGTTACGAATTTTATTATTGGCCCGAAAAACTTAAAAAAGAGTTTGCTTACTTTGAAAAATATGAGTGGCCAAAGATGGAAAAATATAGGAAATATTTACAAGATAAAAGTGATGCTCAAAAGTGGCTACTGTTTGAGTCCCAAAAATAGATCTTAATGAACGCTAATTCGAGCTAAGAATTGTAAAAGTTAATCATAAACCCGCTCGTGGTGAGTGATTGCGAAGCAATCGTATCGAACCATGCGGGTTTAATTTAAAATATATACATAAAAGCAATACATAATATTTTATGACTTTTTAGGCCGCATGGTTCGATACGCAGCCTGCGGCTGCACTCACCACGAGCGGCCTTTTTCAATTGTTTCTTTATTTTTTTAGCATGAGTTTGTATTAGTGCAGAGTCTAGCAATCACTGAATGCGCACTGATTTATAATAAAGCGGTTGTAATTGATACTGCACATTCTGTTTGTTGTGCCAATTCTCTAACCCAATTTTTGCAATATGGTTCAAGGAGACGGTTTCGGGATTGACCGGTAAGAATTGTGCCCGATTCCCAAAAGTGGCATTCAAAAATTGCTCATTACCCAGTATGCCATTGCCCAAAAAGAGAATCGGCCCTTGAGGAATTTTTTGTGAAATTTCAAGAAAACATGAGGCTGCGCTTGTGCACCCTGTTTCAATAAAGTTAGCCGTTTGAATACCAAAATAAAGATCATGCGCAAATGCATTTAAAAGAGCAACCTTATTCGGCGTTGGTTGGTTGGCATATTCTGATAAGAGTGCTTCAAGCGCATTGATGCCGATAACTGGTATTTTTTGGGTAAGCCCTAAACCATTTACGGTGGCGATAACAACGCGAAGTGTGGTAAATGGACCCGGTCCTTGATTGACTGCAATAAAAGAAAGATTATTGAATGGCACTGAAGAATTTGCAAGAAGTTTTGCTAGCGCATTAATGCACTCTTTGCTTGCATCTTTTTTATCAATCTCTGTGGTTGCTATGGGTTTGCTTCCGTAAAAAACGCCCATTTGTACATGAGTGTAGGTATTTTGTATAGCTAAAAAATAGGTCATGAATCAGCTTCTGTTTCGGCATTTTTGTTGTTGATAGAATATACTAAAATTATCAAATTCGATGGATTTATCTTTTTTGAGTACAATTTTACCACAATTGAGGCATTTCCATCCGTCAAAATTTAAAAAATGGTCAAAGAAGGACTGCAAAACCATCAGTCCCCCGCATTTTTTACACTTCATGGGACCTACTCCTTTTTTTTGGGTTTTAAGCCGCATTTTCTTAACTATAGTACAACTTATTTCTTAGGCAAATTGGTACTTGGTTTGCGGGTGCTTCATTACCTTTTTTATTGTAATGCTTTTTAAAAAAAATACTAAAAATCACCGCTTTTTGTCAATAATATTGAATTAACCACATTTATGCTTTTCTGTGCTGGAATCGTAATGTTTTGTTTTAAATAAGGCATACGTATGGCATATCGTTAAATTAATTGACAAATAGACTTATAAGTTATTAATCTATTTAATAGATAGCTGTAAAAAAAAGGATAGTAGTATGAAGCGTAAGATAGTTTGCCTTATTGTATTATCAACAGCCTTTCCCATGGCCGCCATGAAACGAGGAGCGGAAGAACTTGAAGGGCAAAAGCCGGCTAAAGTGCAGGCTATTCAAGAGGGACAGGAATTGGAGTTTACTCCTGAATGGCTCGATGTGGCACTTAAAGAGTTTGAAGAGGAAAAGAAGCAGAGAGAAGAGCAAGAGAAACAGAAAGAAAAAACTTCCAAAAAACGTCCTGCTCCAGAATCTGAAGAGCAAAGACCACCTAAAGCTCAAACTCTGATCCAATCGAAGCTGACCATTCCCCCTCAACTTGAGTATTTGCCCAAAGATTTAAAAGTCTATATTCTTACATTCTTAACTACTGCACCGGGAGTTACAAAGTTAGATCGTTTAGAAGCAGCAGTAAAAAATATTCGCAATTTTATGACGTTAAATAAGGCATTTAATAATTTCTTAAATGATCCTAAACTGAATGAATTTTTGGTCCGCGAGTTAGCAAAAAACTATATTGCTGATGATCCTGATAAGGTGATGGATGAAGATTTAGAAGAAGCGGTTGTTGCGTTACGAACACCCGGAGCAGCCCAGTGGCTCATTGATGCCTCAGGTATCCTTAAATTGCCGGGCCAAGAACAACCGATCGAGCAATTTGCGGGAGTCGGTATGCCGCCCGGGGCGCCGATAATATCAATTAAGCCACAAGGGGAGCCATTAAACTCTCTTGAAAAAGCAATAATTAAATATTTCTTTATGGCTTATGAAGAGCGAGATTTGGAAAAAGTTCGCTTCTATTTAAAAACGATGCCGACATTGTTATGGGCGAAAAATCAAACGTATCTTAATAATGCTATCGGAAGATCATTTTTACTCCATGCTATCATGCAACGTGATACGGAACTTATTGCCTTGGCCTACAACTCTCTTCATAAACTTCTGAATGAGAAAAAAATATCAGTACCGCCAAGTAGTATTCTTGAATTGTTTAGAATTAACGATGCACAGCAAAATGCGCTTGCTGCAGCGGCATATTCTGGCAACGTACAACTCTTTGATTTTATTAACCACTGGATGAATATTGAAAGAAATTCCTTGATTGAACGTTTTAAGGGGCAGAAAGACAGAGAGCAAATAAATACGGCATTTAATGCTGTTCGTTTGATTAAAAGTTCCACCGATGAATTTAGCGGTGACAACGTATTAATTAATGCTGTTAAGTCTAATAATATGGCCATGGTTGATCGCCTTCTTGCCTTACCTGAAGGATCTCAATTGGTCAATGTATCGGCTCAACGTATTCGGTTAGATTTTCTGACTAATCAACAGACCGCTGTCCGAATATTCCCACTTCAAGCAGCTATTGCGGATAACAACTTTGCAATGATTAAAAGATTACTAAACGTTCCTGGTATTGATGTTAATGTGCAAAATGATCGTGGAGAAACACCGCTTTTTGCTGCAGTTAAAAATGCAAGTGCCTATGCAACTGATTTTGCAATTTTTAAACGAAGTGATGCTAAACAAGAATTAGAATCTTCCCTCGAAATTGTCCGCTTGCTCTTAAAAAATCCAACTATCAAAGTAAATCTCGCTAATAAAGAGGGAAGAACACCTCTCTCTCTTGTGCAAGAGCTACCAAATCTTCCACCTCAGCCGGGAATCGTTCACTCGATACTCCCAGTACCTGAAACGGTGAGAATTACTAAAGAAGCCATTGCTCAGCTTCTCATAGAGCATGGAGCCAAATGAAAAGAAAGAAAGGATTTTACTCTTCCCAGACAGGCCGACTATATTGAAGGTAACTTTCTAAGATAAATGCGGCAGCTATTGAGTGTGATTGGATCTTTTCCTCTTTTGTTTGGGCTTTTTTGAGTGCATCCGCACGCTTACTGCTCAAACGCTCATCCCATAAGAGGAATTTTTTTGTAGGGAACTCCTTTTCCAATGTTTTTTTGGCCGCTTCCACTTTTTTAGTCTGGTTGCTCGACGTGCCCCGCATGGTTCGGGGATATCCAACAATAACGGTTTCTATTTTTTCTTTGTCAAAGAGCGTCTGCAAAAAAGATATAAGATTATCAGTTTCTACCGTCTGATGCGGGCGCGCAAACATCCCCAATGCATCCGAGAGTGCAGTGCCGGTCCAGGCGTCACCAATATCGAGGGCAAGTATTTTCATAGAGTTCCCATTTTAAAATAGTATGAATTGAGTATACTCGAAAATCATACCAAATAACAAAAGGAATCCTTATGAATCAATTATGCTCCGGTTTTCAATCGGTCCTCAATACCTGCATGGGTTGGCCACTTATTATCTATGTTCTTGGTGTTAGCGCCATCGTAACTATTGCTTTATCATTTATTCAGCTTCGTTATTTTATCACTTCATGGAAATACACATTCTTCCCCTCCGAATCGGAAGAAAAATCGGAGATGACCCCGTTTCAAGCATTTATCAATACACTTAACGTAAGCACCGGCAATGGGAGCCTTGCGGGTATGGCAACCGCATTGTATTCCGGTGGTCCGGGTGCTGCACTGTGGATCATTATTATTACTTTGATGCTCATGCCGGTTCGCTATTCAGAAGTTTATTTAAGCACCCATTTTGGAGCGCTTGCGCCTAAAAATACCACACTTGGTGGGCCGATGCTCTATTTGCGTCAATTGCCTGCGGGTGCATTGTTTGCCTTTTTATACGCGCTTTCCTGTACCTTTTTTGGGTTTATCGCCGGTAGCGCCATGCAAGCAAATTCGATTAGTTTGAGTATGGCAACCACCTGGCAAGTTCCTTTATTGGCGACCGCTGGCGTTTTATTTTTGTTTGTTTTTTACGCGATTAGTGGCGGCGCTGCACGTATTATAAAATTTTCTGAAGCAATTGTGCCAATCAAAGTTGGCCTCTTTTTTCTTTCGGCATTGGCAATTTTAGGTTGGCATTATCAGGCAATTATCCCTGCGTTAAAACTCATAGTGAGCAGCGGATTGAGCCTCAAAGCATTTGGCGGCGCAGCGCTTGGCTATACGATTCAACAAGCAATGAGATATGGCATTTTGCGCTCGATCAACGCAACTGAATCGGGGCTCGGGACGGCGGCAATTCTTTTCGGTTCCACCGGTAGCAAACATCCGGTGCGTGATGGCATTATGGCGATGGCAACCACATTGGTGAGCGCATTGGTCTGTTTTATTGTGGCACTGTGCATTGTGGCTAGCGGCGTATGGAATTCCGGGTTGACCAGTACGCCATTAACCATCGCAGCATATACTACGGTTTTTGGTGCTGTGGGCGGCTGGATTGTCACGCTGTTATCCATCGCATTTGGCATTGGTGTTCTTGTCTCTTATGCCTACATTACCAAGGCTGCGTGGGATTCTATTTTTGGTGCGCACACCGGCGTATTGTTTATTTTAGTGTATTGCGGATGTGCTTTTTTTGGCGCATGGACCGAGCAGGTAACTTCCCTTTGGGCATTGGTTGATATCTCTTTGGCATGTATGGTAATTCTTAATTTATTAGGAATTGTTTATTTGCTTCCGGTATTGCGGCACGGTTTGCAATCATATAAAAATCTTCAAAAATAAATGATAAGGAGTTTGTAATGAAGATGCCATGCAAAGCGCATATCAAATACGGTATCTATGTGATAGGACTTTTATTGGTTTATGCTCACGCGAGTTCAGTATCGACAATAGAAAGAAAATCTTTTTTGTGCTCCTACACCGGCAAAAAAATTTTTTTGCTTTCATATCCGCGCTCCGGCAACACTTTAATGCGTTATTGTCTTGAGTTTTTAACTCAACGGGCAAGCTTTTACCGCTGGAGCTCACTGAACATGGATCGTCCTATCGCTGATACGACTGGGTTCCCTATTGATACTACAAAACGTCCCATTGAAAAAGTTCATCGTAAGAGAGAAATGGTAGGATTCACAAATGAAGATTGCCTTATTTTTCTTCTCCGTGATCCTATAGAGACACTGGTAAGGGAAATAGGGAGCGATAACTTTCTGATGCTAATAAAAGGAGTGAAGCCGCCTGCGCCTATATTTTCTCATTATAGTCTCTATTTTGATAATTTAAAAATTTTTTCCGAATGGAAGGAGGAAAACAAGATATTAGTCTATTATGAAGATTTTTTACGGGAACCGCGCAAAACTTTACAACGAGTTTTAACATTTCTGGGAGATTCAGATGAAAAGTTAGATGAGCTTATGGAACGATTTGACGAACACAAAAAAAGAGCTCTTGAGGTGTACAACATGTCTGAAAGCCAGGGGAAAGATTTACATTACCATGCTAAAAAATTAACGTTGGAAGAAAGAGAAGAAATACAAGGGTTTATACAGGAAAAATACAAGGATTTATGGCATTTATTTTTAGAAAGATATGATATAAGCAATAACGTTATATAGGTGGAAATCATGCCTGTTTTAATTCCCTAATAAAAAGGATGACGATGATGAAAAAATATTGTTTATTAATGCTTATTTTATCTGCTTCCCCCTTGATTAGCATGGAGCCGGATGAACTGGCAATAAAAAAGAGAGAAGCTTTCAACTGTAGAAAGGAAATTTATCCGAGCGTTGCTCAAGCTGATACTAATGATGACAATGCGCTAATTGCCTATGATTACTTTCTAAAACTTTATCATAATGATGAGTCTAAGTTTCCTTTTAAAAGTTCTTATTTTTATCTCTATGATTGGGGTTCTTCCGATCCTGAAAGTGCCGTGATTATTCGACGGGCATATAGCACCGTGATTTCTAAAGCATTCTCGTTGCGCTCCAGCACTTTATCTGCCGGACAAATCGGTGATGAATGTCAACAAGCTCAATCAACCATTCTCACTGATCAGAAAGAAATGTCAGCAATCTTATTGGGCAATCAGGAAAAAATTTTATCGGTTGAGGATATAAAAACTAAGATTGCCGATCTTACCAACAAAATAAAAAGTAAGAAGTTTGTGGCAATTAATTGGGATGAGTAAGAAATTTTTCAAAATCGTTGATAATGAAGACATTTTATTTGAAAAGGTCCGAATGGGTTCCCATTGCATAGAGCAGTAGATGGGTATCTGACTTTTTATAAACTAGAAGCCAATTAGGCTCAATGTGACACTCCCAATATTCACTATATTTCCCCTTAAGCTTATGATTGCAATACTTGGCAGGAAGTGACTTCCCTTCGCGCAACAATTTAATAACAGTTTTGAGTTTATCCATATCCTTGCCGCGTTTGGCCATTTTTTTTGATTCACGATCAAAGCGGCCTGTTGTAGAGAAATCTATCATTTAAATGCCCAATTTTTTAAAAAGATCGTCAACATCTTTATATTTTTTAACGTCTTTTCCCGCATCGGCATCTTTAATTGTTTTTAACAGTTTTTTATTGGGAACATGGCTATACGGGCACTTTTCTTCCGGTTGCGATTTAAGTTGCTTATCAATGTAATTAGCAAGCATTTCGCGCATGCTCATTCCTTTGCTTGCAGCAAGCGCCTTAAATTTTTTATGGATACTTTTCGGTACATCCAAAGTTATTCGAGATACTTCAGTTTTCATATTGTTCCTTATATTTAATCTTTATAGATAAATACATTATAAACACAGAAATGTGTAAATGTATATATATTAATAGAACTACTTGGCAGTATATATATTGTAATTTAAATAAGCATTGGCATAATAAGAATTACTTCTTTCGTTGGTAAAATGAATCTGCTATTTTCACTTTAGACGTTTTTTGAAAATAAGAAGATTTGTTATTATCGCCGATGAAAATAAGAGAAATTGTCATTAACGTGGTTGCAAATTATTATGAAAAAAATGAAAAATGTTCTCATGATGCTCGTAGGCGTCTCTCTTTTTGCGTCAGGTATGGAAAAGACAGCGAGCAATAAAAAGAGAAAAATACACCATGCTGTAGAACGTGAGGAAAATAATAATGCGCAGGAAAAAGCTCCTGGCGCTTTGGTTACAAGTAGCATGCTCGTAGTGCCCCATGAGGTAGCGCAATATTATTTTGAAGAATTAAAAAATGCTGAGGTTGATTTACGCACTATTGTGGTGCCCTTTGAGTGTTATAAAAAAAAGGAGAATCGCGATAAAGTTAACTATCAATTTAGTATGGATACATTAAAATTCGACTACTTTTTAACCTATGCGCGTCGGCATAGCTATGATCCGTCTAGTTGTGATGAAAATTTTTATGCGCAGCTAATTACACGGTATAGTGAAGAAATTGTAAAAAAAGCATTTTCTTTGCGCAGTCCGCGATTGCCATTATCAGCTATTGGTGTGGAGCTTAATAAAGCGATTGCCCATGTAAACAAAGATCTTTCTTTGCTTGCCTTTATTGCGACTGGCCAACCCGAGAACACTCTAACCAAGGGCGGATGGAAAAAACACTGGACTAATGCATGTGCTGCTGTTTTTAACAGTTTTGTGACGGATCATATTGCGCCGGAACTATAAAAAATCTGTCTCCTCAAACTGCTAAATTCCTTTATACTAAAAAACAAATTATTTAGATTATAACCGAGTATACAATCTGTGCATAACAAAACGGAGCATGTATGAAATTATATATTGCAAGTGTGCTGTTATCTTTTACTTTCTTTGCGCAGAGCATGCAGTTGAATGTTTCTGCTGCGCAAGCCAATCCGCATGGCCTCTCATTACAAATCAAATATTTTAATGCACTCATTAGAAATAATATAGGCCATAAAGTTTTCAGCTATGCTTCTTTTCATCATGAAGATAAGCATTCACAATTGGTGAAAAAATATATGGAAGTGGTGACCAACCAAGCTTTTCTACAACGGTCCGCAACTTTGCGTTGCGATGAGATTGGCGATGAGTTGGAGCATGCGGTTGGCACGGTCGAGGCGAATCCTGAGCAATTTTTTCTTGAAGAACAGATAACTGCTAATCAATGGAAAGAACGATGGGCCGCCGTTAAAGAAGATTTAACTGCGCGCTACAACCAACAACAAGGAAATAGTGTTGAATTGGGTTTGGCGGATCATGCGATACAATGAAGAAATTTAGTGAGATTTACTACAAATTATAAAACCGTGTAATAGGATTATGAGTACATTATCATTACCCAAAATTTGGCCGGTTACCTGCCATACCGATTATGTTGGCAAGAATTCTACCTTTGTAGCCATTAAGGGCCAAAAGTATAACGGTGCAGATTTTATACCGCTTTCACTCAAAAAGGGTGCAACCACCATAATTGCTGAATATGATACGGATATTAGTCAAGAAATCATTGACGTGATTAAAACTGCTGACGCAAAGCTAGAATTTGTTCCCAATGCGCGCCGAACGCTAGCATTACGTGCGGCAGATGCCTGGCATAATCCGGCTGATAAGCTTAAAATTATTGGTATAACGGGCACCAAAGGCAAGACCACCACCTCATGGCTTTTGCATCATTTGTTGCAGAGTGGCGGGCATAAAACAGCACTGCTGAGCACTGCGGGCAATAAAATAGGCAATCAAGAATTTGCTACCGAATTAACTACGCAACATCCTGATTATTTGCATGCATTTTTTCATGCATGTACCATTACGGGAATGGAATATGTGGTGATGGAAGTTGCCGCGCAAGCAGTCTCATTGCACCGAACTGCCGGTTTGCACTTTGATGGTATAATTTTTACCAATTTTGCCCAAGCCCACGGGGAATTTTATGCAACGGTGCAGGATTATTTTAATGCTAAGTGTGCACTTTTTAGCCAGGCGAAATTAAATGTTCCCTTTGTTATTAACGCGGATGATGAAACAGGGCGCAATTTGCTTGAGCAATTTAAAGATGCAACCGCATGCAGTACCAAAAATCCGTTTGCCCATGTTTACTTTATGCCGCATCAAATAACCACTCATGGCATTACCGGATTAATGCAAGGCATTGGGGAAAGTATTACCATTAATTGCCCCGCGCTTATTGGTACTTTTAATGCGGCCAATATTGTGGCGGCCGTAAGTATGGCATGGCGACTTGGCATTGAACAAAATGCGATTGCCGGTGCATTACAGAGTTTTGCTGGTGTGCCCGGTCGGCTTGAAAAGCATAGTGCGCCTAATGGAGCGGTGGTATTTATTGATTATGCGCACAACCCACTTTCATTCCAATCGGTGTTGCCATTATTGCGTTCGTTAACTGATCATTTAATTGTAGTTGCCGGTGCGGGAGGCGATCGTGATAAAGCTATGCGGCCGATCATGGGGCAGTTGATGAGTGAGTATGCGGATCAGGTTTTTATCACCTCAGATAATCCGCGCTCAGAAAATCCTGCCGATATTATTGCCGCCATGTATGCGGGAATAGCCCCGGAAAAAAAGGGCGCGATGGTTTGCGAACTTGATCGCGAAAAAGCTATTCAAAAAGCATATGCATGCTCGCACAAAGGGACAGTGATTGCCCTGCTTGGCAAAGGGCCGGATGAATACCAGATTGTCGGCGCCACAAAATTTCCCTTTAGTGAACGGCAGATTGTGCAAAGGTTGCCCAACCCCTAATTTTTTTCTAGCCTCAAAACAGGAATTACTATTCTTTTAAATAAAGGAGTACCCATGAAGGTAGTAGGAATTCTTGGTTTGATTTTTGCCGTGGTGCCCATTGAGGCTATGCAGAAATCAGTATCAGCACCGCTCGTTGTTGTAGCGCAAAAAGTGGAAAATGAATCCCATTTATATAGCTGTAAATGTTTTTGCAGGATGTGCGTGAAAACGGCAACCCAAAGACTGCAAGACTTAATTGAGCAGGTAAACTATATTAGTCATTCGCAAAAATTAAGAAAGCAGAGCGTTGAAGTAAACGTGCCTACGTATGAAGCTCTTATTTTGCTCCAATCGATGAGAAAGGATGTGAAAACGCTTAAGGGCTCTCTTAAAGAAATTAAAATGCCAAAGACAAAAAGATTTCCTTCTTATGTGACAAAAAACCCGAATAATATACTTGCTGATCGCAAAACGCCCCCTTTGGCTCAAAGCACTAATGAGGAGGAGGAGTTTGCCACCCTCACCAATCCGGACCAGATTCAGTTACGTTACTTCGACCCATTTGCTTCTTAATTGGAAAAAGGCTCCATTTTTGACAAAAAACAGAGGAATAGTAGACTAAAAATCTGTTCTACTATTGTTAATAATTGTTTTTAACCTGTTTTTTGGGGTTTATTAATGGATATATTCCAGTTTTTTATTATTTGTTTGGCAACTTCATTGCTTGGATTGGCTGTTGTAGCTATCTTGCTGTTTAAAATACGCAGCATTAGTGTTGATAATCTCAAAGCGCAAGAGATAGCCGCTGCCATTAGGGGCGGGGCAATGACCTTTTTGCGCGAAGAATATCAGATTATCGCACTCGTTGTGGCAGTTGTGGCCTTGGCGTTGGGCCTTTTGGTGAGCGTTACCAGCGCATGCTGCTTTATTTTCGGTGCATTTCTTTCTATGGCCTGTGGCTATATTGGTATGAATGCAGCGACTGATGCGAACGTGAGAACTACGATGGCAGCTAAAAATGATGGCGAGCAAGCCGCTTTTTCTATCGCTTTCTTTGGGGGTGGTGTTATGGGTTTTGCTGTTGCGGCATTTGGACTCATTGGTCTTGGCCTTTTATTTTATCTGTTTGTTGATCGCCCTGATTTTATGATCTTAATTACGAGCTTTGGTATCGGGGCCAGCTTGGTGGCCTTCTTTGCTCGCGTGGGCGGTGGTATTTATACCAAATCTGCCGACGTTGGTGCTGACCTGGTAGGAAAAATTGAAGCAGGAATTCCTGAAGATGATCCTCGTAATCCGGCCGTTATTGCCGATAACGTGGGTGATTGTGTGGGTGATACTGCTGGCATGGGCGCTGACATCTATGAATCATATGTTGGCGCGATGATTGCCTCAATCATTTTAGGAATTGAAACTTATGGCATGAACCTGGCATATATTACCTTTCCCGTGGCGCTTGCTGCCCTTGGTATGATCGGTTCTGTTATTGGTTTAGCATCTAACTTGATACTTCGTCTTGAACCGGCCGCAATGTTACGTGTTGCAAATTATATCGCAATAGGATTTTTATTAGTCTCTTCGTATGCTTACCTTATGGTTACGGGTATTGAGCAAAACTTATTTATTGCCGTGGCTTTAGGATGCCTTGCTGGGATAATCGTGGGGTTGATTACCGAGTATTACACCGGTGGCTCGCCGGTAGTTAAAACTGCTGAAAGTGCGCGTTCGGGTGCCGCAACCAATATTATCTATGGGTTATCGGTAGGAATGGAATCTGTTGTAGCGCCGGTAATTTTGCTTTCATTTATCGTCTTACTTGCCAGTTATTACGGTGGCGGATTATTTGGTGTTTCTTTATCCGGTGTTGCGATGTTGGCAACAGTTGGTATTAGTATGACCGTTGATGCCTACGGCCCGATTGCCGATAATGCCGGCGGTATTTCTGAAATGGCAGGTTTTGGCGAATCAGTAAGAAGAATTACCGATAAACTTGATGCGCTTGGCAATACAACAGCGGCGATGGGCAAAGGCTTTGCTATCGGCTCAGCATTGCTAACCGCATTGGCAATGTTTGCGGCCTATTCTAAGGCGGCTCATTTAGATGGCCTTAATGTGGTGGATCCGCTCATTTTGGTAGGCGTATTTATCGGTGCAACCTTACCATTTTTAATTAGCGCACTTACCATGCGTTCAGTTGGTGATGCGGCATTGAAGATGGTGATGGAAGTGCGCAGACAATTTAAAGAAATTCCGGGCCTTATGGAAGGTACGGCAAAGCCTGATTATAATCGCTGTATTGCTATAAGCACTAAAGCGGCATTGCAGCAAATGATTGTGCCGGGATTAATCACTGTTATTACGCCGATTGTGGTACGTTTTTGCTTAGGCAAGGCGGCCCTTGGCGGGCTCCTTGTTGGTGCCACCGTGGTTGGCGTATTGCTTGCCTTGATGATGGCAAACGGCGGCGGAGCATGGGATAATGCAAAAAAATATATTGAAGCGGGCCATTTTGGTGGCAAAGGCTCCCCAACTCATAAAGCTGCGGTTGTTGGCGATACGGTGGGCGACCCATTCAAAGATACTTCCGGTCCAACCTTAAATATTTTGATCAAATTAATGTCGGTGATTTCATTGTTGTTAGTGTTGATTTAATACTAAAGTATGAATATAATTAGGCGACTTTCGGGTCGCCTTTTTCTTTAACTTCTTTTTACAATAAGGATCATTATGAAGATAAAACCATTTTATTTGGTCTGCCTCTTTTCTCCAACGTTATTGGTAAGCATGCATATTCAGTTGCTCTTTCCATTAAAAAATGGCGCAAAAATTGCAGAGGGTCCTTTTTTTACTACCTGCTATAACCTCGACAAGCTTCGCAAAGAAAAATATTCACATTTTGAAGAATTAGTTGCAAAGGCGCGTAATGATCAGTATGAAATAAAAAACAATGAAGTAAAATCGAACTTACTTACGCAAAAGTTTCTGGTGGATGAAAAGGGAAACATAGACGAAGGTTGTCGCAATATTATTCTATCTGGTGTTAAAGACAAAGATAATCGGTTAATGCTGTATGATCCAACAACAATGTGTGATCCGAGTGTGGGGGATTCACGGGGGATGTTTGATGGCGAATCCGTTCCTGCTGACAAATAATAATATTCATTGTTCGAATATTTTTGAGGCGACTTGCGGGTCGCCTTATTTTATTATTTCTTAATAAGTGAAAAAAATACATATTTAATTTTGTTTTTAAATTTTTATTAGAAATTACTTGCGAAATAAATTTTGCTCATGTTATCCTACTAATGACTAAAAAAGAGGGGTAGTAAATTAGGGGAAGCAGAATGAACAAAGGGACACAAAGCAACAAAAAGTATATTTTTACGTTGGCCAGAGTAATTTTTCTTATCTTTGTTGCCTTGGTCTTGCCCCGCTTTTTCTTAGTTGAGCAAAATGCAACAATTGCACCACTTAATCATGAAATTTTCAAACTCGGTATTGAATCATTAACCGATGAGTTTCTCTCAAGCCTTAGCCCACAAAGTAGCGCTGATTATACGGTTGGCCTGGTCACCAACCATACCGCTCTGGATCAAAAAGGTAATCGCACCGCAGAAATACTGTTATCCAAAGGCTTACGGGTTCAAAAGATCTTTATTCCCGAAGATGACTTTTTTGCCTATAAAAAAAATTTTAATGCCGATTTAACCGATGACAAAACAGAAATTCCTCTGGCGATGCTTGCGCATATCGATTCATTAAAAAAGTCTCGGGAGTATAATTTTAATGATGTTGACGTTCTGTTTTTTGATATGCAAGATTCGGGAATCAATCCGAGTGTGGCGATGACAACCTTGTTGAAAACATTACAAAGTGCGGCAAAACAAAATAAAACAATGGTGGTTTTGGATCGCCCAAATCTTTTAGGGTGTTCCATGGAAGGTATCATTAATGACGGTGCCAATGATAGAGACGAACAGATTCCGGTGCCCATGCGGCATGGTATGACCTGCGGTGAACTTGCCCGCTATTTTAATACAACATTATTAGCCAGTCCGGCTCGCCTGTTTGTGGTGCCTATGCAAAATTATACCCGTGATCTTTTTAGCCACGCCTCCACCGCTGCCCATGCATCATTATTAACCAATATTGACGCGTATTATGGTGCCAGCTTTTTACCGGTATTGGGCGCGGTAAAACCATTTGATATTGGCCTGGGGACTGATTTAGCATTTTCCTGTTTGTTTTTACCCGAATCCGAAGGCGTTTCAAAGCAAAAATGGTTTGAACTACGAGCATTGCTCAAAGAACAGGGGATCGAAACATCATGGCACCGGTATTATAACCCAAAAAAGAGATGCTACTATTCTGGGTTGCGATTTTTGGTGAGAAATGTTGACCAATTTTCTCCTTTTAATACTGTGGTGACCGTTGTGCATTTTTTTAAAGATGCCGGTGTCCCATTATCCTTCTTGCCAGAATTTGATCATATATTTGGGGGAAAGAAAATGAGAAGTTTCTTGGAAGGTAAATGTGCGCGGCATGATTTAGAATATGCGGTGAATAAAGGGTTAAAAACATTCTTTAATAAGGCTCATTCTTCCCTTATTTATAAGCCGGCGCCAAAAGTGGTTCTGTTATGATGATTTTTTATTGTCTTCTCATCATTTTTCCATTAATGATTAACGCTGAATTTAAACTTGGCATTGAAAATATTCCTGATTCACTCATTAAAGAATATAAAGATAAGAAATTACGAGTAGGGCTCGTTACCAATCAAACCGGTTTAGATCAACAGGGAAATCGCAGCGTTGATATCCTATTAAAAAAGGGATTTGAAGTAATTTATATTTTTGCTCCCGAACATGGTTTTAATGGAAAACTAGAAGCAGCAAAACCGGTAAATGATGAGCGGGATGCTAAAATACAGATCCCGATTATTAGTTTGTATGCGGGTGGTGACAAATCAAAAAAAATTGATCCCAATCTTCTTAAAGATTTGGATGCCATATTTGTTGATATTCAAGATTCGGGAATGCGCCATTATACCTATATTGGATCATTATATGAAGTGCTCAAAGCTGCGGGTCTTGAAGGTAAAAGGGTGGTGGTCTTTGATAGGCAAAATCCACTGGGTAAAACTATGGAAGGTCCATTGGTTGATCCGCATCTAATTTCATTTATATCTATTGCGCCAATTCCGTTGCGGCATGGCATGACAATGGGAGAGTTGGCTGAATATTTTAATGAGTACGTGTTAGATAAAAAAGCATCACTTAAAGTGGTGCATATGAAAGATTATGATCGGAGTATTGGCCTTACCACCTTTAATGCGCCACTTTCTCCCAATATTGCATGCAAAGATTCTTGCTTGGGCTACTCATTTTTGGGTTTATTGGGCGAAGTGAAGCCGTTTGACGTTGGTGTTGGCACCTCTCATGCTTTTCAAGTGATCACTGTGCCCGAATCTTTACCTATTTTGCCAACAGTTTGGCAAAAGCTCTCTGCTGAACTTCAAAAATTGGGCATCGCTTCAACGCCTCATCGGTATTTTAATGAGCGAAAAAAGGAACATTATCACGGGTTACGATTAAATATTACCGATATTAATCAAGTGAATGCGTTTCATGCATTTTTAGTGACCGTTGCATTGCTCAAAAAAGTGGGAGTGAGTTTAGATTTTGCCGTTAATTTTGATAAAGCGGCCGGAAGCAATAAGGTGCGGCTATTTTTGCTGGGGCTAGTGAATTATCATGAACTGATAGAAGAAATAAAACACGGCCTGCAGACTTTTGTGCAAAAGGCGCAGACCGTGTTTAAATATTTCCCGCATCCGGAAATTATGTGATCATTGTATAATAAGCGGCTCCAAATCTTTTCCGGTTACTTCACGTTCAAATTGCCTCGCTCTATAGTGTATAACTGAACCGGCAATAATATATTCCACCTCCGCTTCACTTATCTCTTTATTTTCAAGCAGAGTTTGCTTAACGCTTGTATTGCCGACTGAAATTTGTTTTTTTTCAATCAAATAATTAAGCATTAAATTAATATATTTAGCGCCATAACAATTCCACGCAACCGGCTCATGAGTGTTTTCTTTTAAATTAGCCAAAGCATCCTTAAAATCAGGTTGCTGCCAAACGTAATCTTGTAGCTCTTCGATTTTTTTCATGATTTCTTCTTTTTCCAATTCTTTTTTTACCAGGTCTTTTTCATATTCAGCACAAAAGCGATAGGCGGCAAGTAAATTATTATCGTGATGATTTTCTAATTGTTCGCCAATTTTTACTATCTTTTTTTTGTTCGCAATGAACTCATCCAATGCTTTTCCATCAAGTTGTATGCGCACTTTGCGTGCTTGGTGAAACTCATTAATAGTCATTTCATGGCCACTATTTTGCGCCATTGAGATGATGGCCAATGGCAGTAAAGAAATTAATCCAAGTGCTAATTTCATTTTTTGCTCCTTACTTAAACCACGCGCGAACGGTGTCCACTGCATCCGTTAGAAAATCTTTTACCGATTGGTATGCTCTGCTAAAAAAATCTTGCACTTGGCTGTTACAGGCGACTGGTTTTTCTTCCGCTTTTTCAACTTGTTGAGTTGCTTGGGCCGATTCTTTTGATGGTTGCACTGTTTCTTGAGCTGATTCTTTTGCCGCTATGGCTGTCGTGGCCTCTTTTGAAACTTGTGGTGGTGCTTGGGCGGGTTCGCCTGCCATTTTTACAATATCACTGCGCAGTGTTTCGGAATACCCTACTTGTTTATCGATTAATTTGCCATTTTTGAAAAACAAGATTGTGGGTAATTGGTTTGCGCCGTATCGTTGGGCAAGCGTTGGATTCATATCAACATCAAGTGTTGCAAAAGTAATATTGTTTAATGATGCATCGTTTGATAACGATCTAAAAGGGCCTTCAGATTGAACACAGTAAATGCACCATTTTGCCCCCGCTTTAACTACCGCTAAATTAGGTTTTTTTAAGATTTCTGATTCAAATTGACCCTCATTGGTGATGGTTATGGTGCTGCATTGGGTGGCGGCATAAAAAGAGAGGGCAAGCATAAGTGTATTTTTGGTTATGCTTATATTTTTCATAGGATTTCCTTTTTTTTGAAATGGTTGAAATCGACTTTTCAAAATGCTTCGACTCAGCCTTCGCTAAAGCTTCGGCGGGCAGGCTGGGCGTTTACTCCTGAGTTCTCCGAAGGCTCAGCACGAACGGAACTAAATCTGTGAGTGAGGAGAATCAAGTCGAATTATATGGGCGTCATCATCAAAATAAATTATTAAGTATCCTAACATAATAAATGGACATCCTGTCAATAGGCATAAAATTGCTGATAGTTTTTTTTGATGGTTAAAAAATAGGTAGAGGATATACCGATAAAAATCATGTGTGTCAAAAATTTTTGATTTTTTTTGTTGTAACCGGATGACTAACAAGAAGTTCCCTTTTTATTTGCAATATGAAAATAATAGTTTGCTTTCTCAAATAAAAAATGAAGAATATATAGATTCAAAAAAAAATAAAAAAATGATTGATTCTACAAGATCAAACCGTTACATTATGAGATAAGTATTTATAATAGCTTTTTCATATAGAAATCATTTTTATATTTTAAGAAGTCAATTTGTGTGCGCATGGACGGTATAACCACCGTGAGCTCTTCAAGAGCTAGCCAACATTCGTAAAGGCCATTCGCACCATTTTTTTCCGCAAAATAAGAATGATTGAGAATCTCGGGTGGAAAACGAAAGGGTTGCCATGGAAGCTCAAAGGAACACTATGCGTCAAATGTACGGTACGTTTGATCAAATTAATAGCAAAGAGTTTAACGAAAAGGTTGATCGTATATCGCGGGTAAAATCGCCTGACGGTACATTTTTATCATTTAATATTAATAAATTGCGCGCTGCTATTGAGTGGGCCATTACTGGACACGAAAAAGATGCATCGGCCGATGTTATTTTGCACGAAGTTATTAATACTATATTTGATGGCGTATCAGCAGTAGAAATTGCCGATGCGTTGATCATGGCATCCTCATCTTATATTGAATTTGATCCGGCATATAATTATGTTGCCGCTCAATTATCACTTAAAAAATTGTTCAAAGAAGTAACTGGTGTGAGTATACGGTCCCACGCATACGAGCATTTATACCGAAAATCATTTATTGCCAGCATCAAAGATGGTGTTGAGGCCGGTGTTCTTGATAAGAGATTGCTGGAATTTGATCTTGAGCAACTGGCAGCACATTTGCATTTGGAGCGTGATGCATTATTTGAGTATATGGGTCTTAAAACGCTCAATGAACGTTATTTTAATAAAATTGAAACACGTCGCATGGAGCTGCCGCAAGCATTTTGGATGCGAGTGGCTATGGGCATTTCATTAAACGAACCAAATAAAAATGAGGCGGCAGTATCTTTCTATAATCTTATTTCTACCATGCGCTATGTGCCCAGCACGCCGACTCTTTTCCATTCAGGTTTGCTCAGACCGCAATTAAGCTCTTGCTTTTTATCAACCGTTGAAGATGATTTGAAGCATATTTTTAAAGTCTATCTTGATAATGCGCTTCTTTCTAAATTCTCCGGCGGCGTTGCCAATGATTGGAGCAATTTGCGTGCCACTGGCGCCATGATTAAAACAATCAATACCGAAAGTCTTGGTGTTATTCCATTTTTAAAAATTGCTAATGATGTAACAGCGGCAATCAACCGCAGTGGCAGACGTCGCGGCGCCACCTGTGTCTATTTAGAAATCTGGCATATGGATTATGAAGACTTTTTAGACTTACGACGCAATACCGGTGATGAACGTCGCCGTGCGCATGAAATCAATACCGCAAGCTGGATACCTGATCTTTTTATGAAACGGTTGCTGAATGATGAAAAATGGACATTCTTTTCGCCCGAAGAGGCGCCTGATCTGCATCATTTATATGGAAAAAAGTTTGAAGAACGGTATGTGCACTATGAACAAATGGCAGCACGAGGTGAAATTAAACTGTTCAAAGTGATACAAGCAAGCGTGCTTTGGCGAAAAATGCTCAGTCGTCTTTTTGAAACGGGTCATCCATGGATCACTTTTAAAGACGCAGGCAATATTCGATCGCCACAAGATCATGCGGGCGTGGTTCACTCTTCTAATCTGTGCACCGAAATTTTCCTAAATACTTCAGCTGATGAAACAGCGGTATGTAATTTAGGATCAGTTAATTTAGCAGAACATATTACCGCTGATGGCAAGTTGGACGAGGAAAAAATCGGGCAGACGGTATCTCTTGCAGTTCGCATGCTTGATAACGTTATTGATATTAACTACTATCCAACCGTTGAAGCAAAAAATTCAAATTTGCGCCATCGCCCTATTGGGCTTGGTATTATGGGATTGCAGGATGCATTATATAAGCTCAATGTTCATTTTGCCACGTCGCAAGCGCTTGAAGTTTCCGATTATATTATGGAAACGGTTGCTTATTATGCAATTCTTGCCTCATCACAATTGGCAAAAGAGCGTGGGGCCTACCAATCATTCAAAGGTTCAAAGTGGGATAGAAATATTTTCCCTCAAGATACCATTGCTTTGCTTGAGCAAGAACGGGGTATGGAGATTCCTATCTATAAATTAGGAAAGCTCGATTGGTCCCCGGTACGCCGCAGTGTGCAAGAATATGGCATGAGAAATTCTAATTGCATGGCGATTGCGCCAACGGCAACCATTTCTAATATTGTCGGTTGTTTTCCGTGCATAGAGCCGATTTACAAAAACTTATATGTCAAAGCAAATATGAGCGGTGAATTTACCATCGTTAATAAATATTTGATTGAAGATCTTAAATCTCTGGGTCTTTGGAATCATGAAATGCTTCAGCTGCTTAAATATTATGATGGCAGTGTTCAGATGATTGAACAGGTTCCGGCACATTTGCGTGAAAAATATAAAGAAGTCTTTGAAATTGACGCTGAATGGCTTATTGAGATGACTGCTGCTCGCGGTAAATGGATAGACCAGAGCCAATCACACAATGTCTTTATGCGCGGCGTTTCGGGTAAAAAACTGAATGATATTTATATTAAAGCGTGGCGCTTGGGGCTCAAGAGCACCTATTATTTAAGATCGTTGGGCGCATCACAGATTGAGAAATCAACACTTGATGCCAAAAAGTTCGGCTATACTCAAAAACGTGAATATGGCACCATTGATTCGAATGCATCCGAAGTGGCGCAAGAGATGAGCGTTGTTGCCGATACGGCAGATGAAATAGAGTTGATGCCGGCTACTGCTTGTAGTATTTCATCCGATCCGGATTGTGAAGTGTGTCAATAGTTCGAGACGCCACTGCGTGCTCCTCACTATGAAATGGAAAGAATTAATATTATTTAAATAAATATTCGATAAATCAGGATGATGGATTTCCATCTCATCCTGAGGAGCGCTAAAAGCGCGTCTCGAAGGATAAAGGAACAATTATGGCAAAAAAAGGCCTCTTAAATAATTCAACCGTAGATCCTAATAAAATTCTTCCTATGACCTATTTATGGGCGCGCCAACATTATAAAGATGGCGTTGCCAATAATTGGACCCCGGAAGAAGTTTCCATGCAACGTGACGTTGAGCATTGGAAATCGCCGACGGTGTTAAGCGAAACCGAACGGCGTATGATTATTTATAATTTAGGGTTCTTTTCTACCGCAGAATCATTAACGGCAAATAATCTGGTATTGGCTGTTTACAAACATGTCACCAATCCTGAATGTCGCCAATATCTATTGCGCCAGGCTTTTGAGGAGGCAATACATACCGATACATTTATTTATTGTTGTGATTCATTGGGCCTCAACCCTGATGATATTTATAATATGTATCAGACCATTCCTTCAATTAAGGAAAAAGATGATTTTGTTATTCAATTAACCACTTCATTATTTGATCCATCATTTGCGCCCATTGGTGTTCCTAATATTCAGCAATTCTTGCATGATTTAATTGGTTATTATGTGATCATGGAAGGAATTTTCTTTTATGCCGGTTTTGCTATGATGCTCGCATTAAAACGGCAAGGTAAAATGATTGGCATTGGTGAGCAGTTTGAATATATTATGCGCGATGAGAGCCTTCATTTGGCTTTTGGGTGCGATTTAATCAACACCATTAAGGCTGAAAATCCGCAGGTATGGACACCGGAATTTCAAGAAGATATTGTTGAGCTGATTAAGCACGCGGTAACGCTTGAAAAGAAATACGCTATTGATGCGTGCCCGCAGGGCGTTCTTGGCATTAATCCGGAACAGTTTTGTGAGTATGTTGAGTATATTGCCGATCGACGCTTGGAGCGGATCGATTTACCAAAAGTATACGGCACCATAAATCCATTCCCTTGGATGTCACAAGCGGTGGATTTGAATAAAGAGAAGAATTTCTTTGAAACACGGGTAACCGAATACCAATCGGCCGGTTCATTGGAATGGGAATAATTATTCTATTCTTCGATGGAATAAAAAAAGGGCAGCTTCTAATGGCTGCCCTTTAGTCTTGTTTAAAAAATTTACTTTTTATTATACCATTCCACGAGTGGGTTGATTACGGCATCTTTATATTGCCGTGCTGCAATGATGGAAACTGCTAAGCCTGCGATGGCTACATGTGGTCTATGTTTACAAAAATCAATAACAGTTTTACTATTTTGAATTGCCTGAATTATTAGTTCGCCGCCAATTAATGTAGTTACGGCACCAATTATGAGAGCTTTATCTTTTTGATCAAATGCTTTTGCCGGATTGATAGGGCAGAGTAAAAAAGCGCCGGTAAGTAGTAGAGTAATTTTTTTCATAAAATTCCTTATATAAATGTAAATAGTTAGTTTATCGTTATTATGATACCGTTATTTATAAAAAGATAAACCAACTATTTTACTTACCGCACACCGCTGGGCTTTCAAAAGCGACACCTAGCGAAATGAGATCCTGCTCAAGTTGTGCGGGATTTTTAAAATGAATACTGATAATCCCGGGAACTTTTTTTGCTCCTTCAGCATTTTCTAATTTATCATCGGTAAAGATGATATGGGTAAATTTGCCCGGAAATTGTTTGTTAATATAGGTAATTAAATTCTGATAATATTCTGGTGATGGTTTTTGAAAAAAGGTGCCATCAGCTTTTTTATTGAGTTCATTTGTTGCAACAAAAAAGAAATTTCTAGAAAATTGCCCGGGCAAGGTTTTATTATCGACCAACCCCAAATAGGTGCTGGTGGTCATATTTGATGCCGCAACTATGCTATACCCATTTTTAGTTAATTTATTAATAATCAGCTTCGTGCCCTCAATTTGTGGTGCAGAGATTACTGCTTTCTGGAAGGCGAGCGCCTTCTCTTTTAACGCGGGGTATTCTTCAATTGTTTTAGTAATAATGGGAGAAGCATCGGAAAGATGGTATTTTTTCGCTGTTTCATCAATTGCTTGTGCCAATTCAGGATTCTCTTTAAGAATTTTTTTATATCCCGGTTCTCTGCCGGTCAGAACTACCTCATCAATATCAAAGGCAAAAATTGTTTTGGCCGGATCAAGATGAGCAATCGATGGGGTGAATATAATCGGTTGAAATTGCGGCTGTTCCATGCCCATAACTGGCAGTGCGATGGCAAAAAGCAGACTTAATAATACTTTTCTAAACATACATTACTCCACATAACATTATAAAAAATATATTAATTTCATAATATCAAATAGTAAAATAATTTGTCAAGTTTCGCTGATTGCATTTTAACAATTAGTAGAAAGTTTCGATCATATTTTAGTCGTTAAAAAGCATGAGGAATTAACCAAAAAATGCAGTTTATTGATTTTCATGTTTGTAATTTTTTAAAGTAACGATAGGGTTAGGAATTTTAAAAAGGGATACGTATGAAAAAATTGATATTGTTTGTTGCGGTATTCACTCTTTCTTCATTACAGGGTATGGAATTACAGCCAGCCGCATTTAAATCAAGTGTGTCAAGTCCAAACGCCTTAGAAAGTGGTAATGCGCAGAAAGAAAAAAATCGTGAGTCGATACAAAGTAATAATCCGCCGCTTAAACAAGAGCAGATTGCACTGGTAGAACAACAAAGTGGCAATAAGCACGAGTTTATTATTGTGCATTCTATAAAAGAGCTTGAAGAATTAGAAAAAGAGAATGAACAAAATAATAAATTGGCAGTAAATGATTCGCAAAAAAAACGTTTGTCGGTTATTGTAATGTCGAATCTTGATATGGATCAAATTGCAAAATCTGAACAAAAATTGGATGCAATTTCTGAAAACCCCAGCGAAGAAGAATTCATTGCATTTGCAGATTTTTTTCAACAATTTACCCATCGCAATGTGGCTCGAGTGCAAAAACCATTTGCTCAAAAAATAAAGGAGATACACCAAACGCCACCCGATTCGCCAAAAATGTCTTCCGCGGAGTTAAGGAAATTAAAAGACGCGTATCTTGTATTTCAGCAAGTCTATAAGCAACAGCAGTCGACCAGTCGCGAGATAGAAACAGCACGGAATGATCAAGAAGTAAAAAGAAATAATCCTATTAATAACGATAATAAAAAAGCTCTCATTAACAAAGCGCGTACACCCAACAAACCCGATGAATGGCTTACCAATCATCCGCAGCTCAGGGAATGCGTTTCAGTATTAGAAGATGTTGCTGGCCAATTAATAGATCAGGAGCTTGAGACCACTACTAATGATCTTGCCGCATCGAAAACAACGCAAAAAAAGACAGTTTGGGGTGGCATTGGCGCTACGTTACTCACCAGTGGCGTTACCGCATTAATTACTTGGTTAGGCACCAAAAAGAGCTGTTAATTACAGATCAAAAGTTTCAATAATGATCTGCTTAAGTTGGTGCTTATTGTGATGGCCGGGAAAGCGGGCAATAGGTTGTCCATCAACAAATAATATGATGGTGGGAAGACTGCGAATATTAAATTCATGAGAAAGATCCCAATGCTTTTCAGTATCCACCTTCACAAATAAAATGTCGGCCAATTCTCTGTCTTGCGCCAGGGCATCAAACACTTTATGCATCGCAAGGCAGGGATGGCACCAATCAGCGTAAAAATCAACTACGGCAAGATCATACCGCGTTACCATTTCGTGGAAGTTTTTGGCGTTGCCGGGCGTGTAAAGTTGACCTCTGGTGATGATCTGACCGGTAGAAAATGCCAAAGTGGTAGCGGTAAGTACAAGAATAAAAAAAAGATTTCGTAGAGCGCTCATTACGTTCTCCTCGATTAACGATTCTTGTAGATACTAACTATTTATTAGTATGAAGGGGAAGAAAATTTCATTTGATTTAGCATGAACTGAGAAAAAGTTATCTTTTTATATAACTTTTTTTATTCTTAATTGCTTCAGCAAGAATAGCCGACGATGGTTGACATTGCGCGAGAATTGCGCGCCCTTTGGCAGCGAGCGCTTTGTTGTAGGGCAGATTATATTTTTCATAAAAAGCATGAACCGTATTTAAATAGATATCAGCGTCAATATCTTCTAATAAATAAGCATGTTCGCCATGATCCAATAAAATAAGATAGACATGCTCATGCCCGGTTTCAATAAGTTTTTGATAAATAGAGGCACTATTGGCAGCCGGGATCAATGCATCTTTGAATGAAGCAATGATTAAAATTGGTAAATCTTTGGCAATTTTATCTACTACCATAATGGGGCTGATGCCATTCGGATCGAATCTTCCAAAGAGTACATTTGGTGATGTATAAACTAATGATGGCACAAATCGGAGCCAGAACTGATTGCAATGCGTATCCAATGTGTTGATAACCGAATCAAATGGTGACTCAACAACTGCGGCAACCACGTTTGTTGGTTGTTTGGTACCCAAGAAGGTCAAGATGGTGGATGCGCCGCGTGACATACCCATTAATATTGTTTTATAATTCGTAATTTTTCCATTGGCATAAGCAAGTGTTGCTATCTCATTTTCCTGCCCCAAACTCGTCTTGCTGGGATCAAAGCCATATTGGGCATCCGGATAATTAAAGGTATGTAGCGGTTGTTGTATGATCCATAAGCGTGCATCATTCTCATCTTCAAAGGTCCAAAAATGGTGGAGGCCAGCCGTTTTTTTGCCTGCCAATCTTAAGGTGTCATCACTAATTAATTCAGATGGCTTGCGAATATTTTCATAATAATAGGCCAATGAGGAATTTGCATACAGCCCATGGGAAAACAAATAGACTATATCATTACAATATACTGGAGAGCCAAAATAGCCAAGGATGCACCAAATGAGAATGCTTTTTTTCATAGAATCATTTCCTTTTTCAAATCAATGGTAAATGATACAGTTTTGCCGCTTTCTATTTCAAGTAAATCAAGTTCAAAAATTGGTTGATACGATTTATAACTCACAAAGATAAGCTTTTGCGCAATGCTGCCCGGCTTGATTGTTATCGGTGCCGTAAGCGATTTTTCCAAAAGATCTTTATCGATGAGTTGGTTAGTGGAGCGCGCGCTTGTTCCTTGATGGTAGCTGAGTGCCGGTGATCCTATTGCAAGAAATCCTGCAAGCCCTAGAGATGCATAACCGGCTTTAACTGCAGCGGGTATTGCGCCGATAGCGCCGAGAATAGTTAAATAGGCTGCGCCCAGAAATGCTACGGTAGTGCCAAGGGCGCCCAATACTAAAGGCGTTAAAATGCGGCGCGCAGTATGGGAATATAATCGCGAGGCAACAACGCCGGGATTCAATATTTTTAAAGAGATATGGGCAGGATCAAGAATAACCGCCCCTTTGCCATTATTTTCTATTTGAATATATATAGGGCAAATTGCTTTGCGTTTACGCACAAGGCGCCCGCCACGACCATCAAAAAACTGATCAGCTTCTTTTTTTGTTATTTGTTTGACACTGAGGTTGATGCCATTTTTGTTTGAGTTAAGACTTTTATTGGGCTGGGTTTCATAGAGACTTTTTGGGGCGTAACTTGGTTGTTTACAACCTGGCAGCACTGCTAAGAGGCAGATTGCCGGCAGCAGAAATATGGTGGAAACAGATGAATAACGCATAACCCCTCCCTGCAAATAGCAAAACGATCAGCAGGTTTTTAGACAACTTTATGATACATTTTATTTTACTTTACCTGATACGATTGTCAATTTAAAATATTAAAATCTAATCAATTAGAAAATTTATATTCTTGCAAAATAGTATTCAAATAGTAACGTTTAATGAAACTATGGTATTCTCTGTAGTATCATTATATGTTCTGTAAATAAAAAAGAGTTTTCTATGGATTTTCTATCTTTTTCATTTGAGCATGCAATTGTTTCTAATCAAGACCTCCAAAAGATGGCAGGTGTCTTGTTACCGGCAATAAAAAAATTAAAGGCGGCTCGTACTCAAAAAGATTTTAAACATTCGGACGAATCTATAAATCTTCCTTTTGATGTGCAGGGGCTACAAAGAGTGCGTCAATTGGCCGAGGAAAAAAAGGGCTTAAACATCACCGCATTGTTTGTAGTGGGAATTGGCGGATCAAATTTGGGCTCGCAAGCAGTCTATCAAGCACTTTTTGGCAGGGAGTGTTATGTTCAGTATCCGCTTTATTTTGCTGACACCGTTGATGCGGATCTAATTGCCCGTTTGCTCGAGCTCATGCGCACATTGCTGGACAATAAAAAACGGGTGTTGGTGTGCGTTATTACCAAGTCAGGAACCACCACTGAAACGATTGCCAACTACGAATGTTTTTTAAGCGTGTTACAACACTATTATCCTGAACGCTGGCAAGACTTTGTTGTTGCCATCACTGATGAAAATTCCAAGTTGTGGCATCTTGCGCTAAAAGAAAAAATAAGTGTGCTTGCTGTGCCGGCTCTTGTTGGCGGGCGCTATAGCGTGTTGAGTGCTGTTGGTCTTTTTCCACTTGCGTGTGCCGGAATAGATATAGAAAAATTTTTTGCCGGAGCACGCGAAGCGGTGCAAAATTGCCTTGGCGAGGATATTATGACTAATCCCGCAGCACACAGTGCTACAATTATTGCGCATTTTTATAAAAAGGGCATTGCGATACATGATCTGTTTCTTTTTAGTGTTGATCTGGAAGGAATAGGAAAATGGTATCGGCAATTGATGGGAGAAAGTATTGGCAAGGAGTTTGATATCCATGGGAATAAAAAATATATTGGCATAACCCCAACCGTATCACTGGGAAGTACTGATTTGCATTCGGTAGGGCAACTGTATCTTGGTGGCCCTAAAGACAAATTGACAACTATGGTACAGGTAAAAAAATTGAATCGCACCGTCACCGTTCCGCACATGCAAGCGTATGAGTCTCTTGTGCCGCATATTCAAGGCAAACAGTTGCAAACCATAATGGAAGCTATAATTGTTGGTGTGCAACGGGCCTATCAAAAGGCAGACAGACCGTTTATGATGGTAACGTTACCGGAAAAAAATGCTTTTTATATTGGACAGTTTTTGCAATGTAAAATGATAGAAATGATGTATATTGGCGCACTGCTCGAAGTGAATCCCTTCGACCAGCCGCAGGTTGAATTATATAAACAAGAGACACGAGAGATTTTGGCTTATGAATGATTGTGCAATTATTGTTTTGGGAGCAAGTGGTGATCTAAGCAAACGTAAAATTATGCCGGCGCTGTATCACCTGTTTGCGCAGAATAAATTAGGAAATTCTGTTATCATTGGTGCGGCACTGGATGATATTACCGCGCAGCAATTACTTGAACGCGCAAAGCCGTTTATAAAAAAAATTGATCAAAGTGTATGGCAGCAGTTTGCGCAGCGGGTGAGTTATCGTCCAATAGATTTTCACCATGAATCTGATTTTAGTGCACTTGCAAAAGAATTGGAAAAAATAGAAAAGAAAGCGGGATTGGCGGGCAATAGGATTGTGTATTGCGCTACGGCTCCTTATTTTTACTGTATGATTACGCAATATGTGGCAACTTCTGGGTTAATTCAAAAAGGTAAGCAACAAAAAATTGTGTATGAAAAACCGTTTGGCCATGATCTGCAATCTGCACATGAGATTAACCAATGCATAGCGCGGCACTTTGATGAATCTCAAATTTTTCGTATTGACCATTATCTCACCAAAGAACTCGTTGGCAATATTGCCTTGGTGCGATTCACTAATATCGTTTTTGAGCCATTATGGAACAATCGGTATATTGATCAAGTGCAAATTGTGTTTGATGAAGAGCTGTGCTTGGATGGACGCGGAGCATTTTATGATAAATATGGTGCGCTTGCTGATGTGGTCCAAAATCATATGATGCAGTTGGTAGCACTAATTGGTATGGAAGCACCCGAAAGATTGACCGGTGATTTTATTCGCGCCGAGCGTGCAAAAGTGTTGCAGAAAGTGAAGGTGATAGATGCCGTGTTGGGGCAATACCAAGGGTATACCAAAGAAAAAGATGTTGGTTCGCATTCAAAAACAGAAACATTTGCGCAGGTATATTTGCGCATTGATAATCCGCGCTGGTCCGGTGTGCCATTTTATTTAAAAACGGGTAAATGTCTTGATAAAAAAGAGACTGCTATTTATATCAAATTTAAAAAAGTTGATTGTTTGCTTACTAATGCATGCCCGAGCGAACCCAATTATTTAATGATTGCGATCAGTCCCACTCCGCTATTTGCGCTCATGCTCAATGAAAAAAAACCGGGCAAATCGGATGAGGTGATGCCGGTTCAAATGAGATTCGCGCATCAAGCCACGCAAGAAAATCCCGAAGCATACGAAACACTTTTTGAAGAAATTATTAAAGGCGAACAATCAGTTTCGGTGCGTTTTGATGAGATCGAATACGCATGGAAAATTGTTGATGCAATTCGCGCGCTCAAACCCGATCTTTTTATCTATGAAAAACGCTCAACGGGGCCAAAAGAAGCGGAACAAAAATTTGATAAAAAACATGGCATGCGGTGGACAAATTTGCCAAAGATGTAATGCAAGGAGAGATTATGAAATTAGCGGTTATTGGTTTGGGCCGCATGGGCGCAGCAATTGCACATCGGGTGAGAAATGCTGGCTACTGTGTGCTCGGATATGATCCGGATCTTCATGCGCAAAAAGAGGTGGCGCAGTTTGGCGTAGAGATTTATCAGACGGTTGATGAACTTGCCAAAGAAGCGGATGTGGTGTGGCTCATGGTGCCTGCAGGAAAAATTGTTGATCAAGCTATTGCGCATCTTACCACCACTTTAAAACGGGGTAGCATAATCATTGATGGTGGCAATTGTCTTTTTACCGATTCTATACGCCGCGCCAAAGAATTAAGTGTGCGCGGATTTTCTTATCTTGATTGCGGCACATCCGGTGGCATTCATGGCCAAAAAAATGGCTTTTGTTTGATGGTTGGCGGCGAGTTTGCCGCCTATCAAAAAGTTGAACCGTTGTTGAAAGTTATCGCAGCACCGCATGGCTATGGCTATATGGGCCCATCGGGCGCGGGGCATTATGTCAAGATGATTCACAATGGTATTGAATACGGATTGCTTGAAGCATATGCGGAAGGATTTCATCTCCTGCGCGATGGCACATATAAAGAATTGGATTTAGAAAAAATTGCAAATGTGTGGTTGCATGGCAGCGTGATCCGTTCCTGGCTGCTAGAACTGGCCTATGATGTTTTTAAACAGGACCAACATTTGGGCAGCATTGATGGTAAAATACAAGAGGGCGGCACCGGATTGTGGACGGTAGAAAATGCACATAAAAACAATGTTCCGGTTCCAGTGATAGAAAAATCTCTTGAAGTGCGCAAAGAATCACGCGAGACCGGTGGCAATTTTGCTACCAAACTTATCCAGATGCTGCGCAATCAATTTGGCGGGCATAAAGTTGAGATTAAAAGAGAAAATGAATTATGAAAATTTATGATATTAGTTGCTCCATTATAATAAATACGAGGACTCAAAATGATTAAACATACTTTTTTGATCTTTATTTGTTCTATTAATACAGTAACTGCTGCTATTTCTATTCAGAAGCCTGAGGTTGCAGATCTTGCAAAAGTAAAAGAATTAATGCGAATTGTTTGGTTTGAGACCTATACCAAATTTTATTCTCCAAAAGTCGTTGAGCAAGTTACTGAGGCTCAGACTATTGAATATTTACAATATCAATTGGAAGATGAAAGCCATCATTTTTTAGTAGCAAAAAAGAATGACCAAATTGTTGGTGTAATTACCAGTCAGCGGCAATCGCCTGAAGTTGCCAAAGTTATTCGATTATATATTCATCCTGATCATCGATCATTAGGTATAGGAGCAATGCTTTTAAAAGCCACTATGGAATATTTTGAAGATGTAAAAGAAATCAATATTCCTGTGAAAGAAAAAAATGAACGGGCGATTGCCTTTTACTCGCGGCATGGATTCCAGCAGGTAGCCAAAGAAAATCATGACCTTTTTGATGAAACAGCAGTAAATGTAATTTTGCAAAAAAAAATTAGAACCGAAAATCATTAGGATTCTACCTTGAAAATTTATGATATCAGTTGGCCGATTAGCACAGCAACAACCGGCTATAAAGATAGAAAAGTGCTGAGTTTAGAATCAACAAGATCATTTGAGAAAGATGGTTTTCGTGAAACAAAAATAACTATTGATTCCCATACTGGCACGCATATTGATGCGCCTGCCCATTTTTTACGTGATGGCAAAACCATTGATCAGCTTGATTTATCTTCAGTTGTTGGGCCCTGTATTGTTATTGATATGTCGGTGGTATCTGATGGCATCACTCGTGATCATTTAGAAAATCTACAAATCAATCCCGGCGATATTGTGCTGTTCAAAACGGTTAATAGCGTTACGCAAGCGACCGATAAATTTACGCCCCATTTTATTTATTTGCAATTTTCCGGGGCGCAGTATTTGGTTGAACGCAAGGTGCGGGCCGTTGGGATTGATTATTTGGGCATTGAGCGGAGCCAGCCGGATCATTTGACGCATCATGAATTATTTACCCATAATATTACCATTATTGAAGGTCTGCGTTTGCAAGCAGTAAAACCGGGAAAATACTTTCTGTGCTGTTTGCCGCTCAATATCCTTGGCATTGATGCAGCGCCGGCCCGAGCAGTGCTCATTGAGGGTATTTAGCACTCTGTGAAGATTGCATCAGCCAAGATCCATTTCTAAGAGTTGAATATAGGAGCGGAACTGAAATAGTTTGTTGCGCTTTCTTTGTCCCATTTCATGTAAGATGCCTTTATTTACCAAATACATGATCATGGCATTTGCGGCGTTGTAACTTTTGTTTAACTGTGCCAGTTCTTTGGCATTAATAACGGGATATTGAAAGACTATTGATAGTGCATTTACGCGTTGTTCGTAAAGACGGGGAGATGGCTGATCTGCCAAGAGCTCTTCCTTTATTTGTTTTTCTAGCATTTCTATTGAATGGGCACGTTGATAGGCATCTTTGCTGCTCGCAATTATTCCTTCCAGGTAATAATGAATCCATCCCTCAAAGTCTTCCACTGTGCGCACTGCATCTAGCCGCCGGTAGTATTCTTGATGGTGCTTTTTAAAGAAATACGATGGATAGAGAATTGGTGAATATAATAATGTACTGTCAATTAACATCAAGATGATTAAAAGGCGACCAATTCGTCCATTACCGTCAAGAAATGGATGAATGGTTTCAAATTGAACATGGGCGAGGCCGGCTTTAATTAGCAGTGGCAATGAGTCATCCGTATTAATGTATTTTTCTAGATCTGCAATAAGATCGGGAACTAAATTTGCCGGTGGCGGCACTAAATTCTCTACCCGTACCGGTTGCTTGCGATAATTACCGGGATTGGCCCGTTCTCCTTCCCCACCACTCATAAGCGCTTCATGTGCACTCATAATAATGCGAGCAGTAAGAGGTACTCCTTGTTTTTGCATAAGCGTTAAGGCAGTTTCTAGCGCTTTAGTATAATTGAGTACTAACTGAGTTTCTTTACTGGGCTTGGCGCCTTCTTCCATTGGCTGGGTAAACACTTCAATAATAGTGGTATGTATTCCTTCAATGGCCGATGAAAGAAGAGCTTCTTTAATTACATAGGCCTTTAGAAATCTTTGCGTATTAGGAATTCGTCGTGACATTTCATTCAGTTTTGCCAATTCTTGCATTGCATGACCGTATAAAGCGGTGAGTTCTGGGCTAAATTGGAATAGGGGATTATGAGGGGGTAAGGGATCAGGGATAAAAAAATCTAAATGACCCAATTTTTGATAATGACCTGTTACGCGTTTCATATGTTCCTTATTTCAAAAATAGTAATAAATATGAAATAAGAATAGCGAAAGTATATTCTTATTTCATGAATAGTCTGAAATATGAAATAAGAAGATTTGCTCGGAATAAGGTGGAATTTCACATCAGGAGTTGCTTTCGGCTATTTTTACTGAATTTTCCTCACATAATCTCACATGATCTCACATTGGCGATTAGGAGAAAAATGGATCTCGTTTGAAGCAGGGTGATGAAAGGGCTAAGTTCGAGGAAGGCAAAGCAACACGTTATAAGCTTATTAAATAATGCATTAGCTTCTCAATATCATTATGGCAGTAGTTCATCGTCAGATGAATGTTTTTCTACTCGTTGTTTTTTATTCGAGATTTTTAAATCTGTTTTTTTGTTGTTTTGCATAGCTATATGTTTTTTTATGCACGCCGAAATATTAAAATTATTGTGTTCGAGAGCAATTTCCAAAGCGGTTTTACCGCGATAATTGCGTACCGTATAATCGCCTCCCGCTTCAAGAATTTTTCTGGTAATAGTTGAGTTATCGGCTAATGCTTGGCAGCCAGCATTAAGACGGTTGTTGTTTCTTTATCCATTTCATTGACTGTGGCTCCATGCTTTAAAAGAGCTTCGACAATTCCTGAAGATCCAACTTCTACGGCACAATGTAATGCAGGCATTCCCCATTCATTTTTTATGGTGCTGCTCATGCCATGGGCAAGCAGTTCATTAACTATCTTTAGATTGAAATTTCTTATTGCGTTAAAAAGCAACGTTCGGGCATATCCTTCTGCCATAGTTGCATCTTTAGGCATGCCATTAAGGCCTTCATTATATATTCTAAATAACAACAATAATGCTTTTTCATTATATTTGTTGTGTTCAGTTAATTTTTCTAAATAGATTAATGCTTGCGAAGAATTCTTGTAATCAAAAAGATATATCTGAGCCATTAAGCAATCACTGTTATCGGATGTATTAAAATCAGGGTTAGTATTTTTCCACCAGTTTTTGGCATTTGGTGTATCGAGGAGACGTGCGGCGCCTAAAAGAGTTGCCTGCCTATCTTCCTGATATAATGGAAAATGAGCGGCAAGATAATGAATTGTTTTAAAATTGTCTTCAAGATTGCCTTGATCAATTTCTTTTTGCAACCACTGTACTATTTCCGGTATGGTGGTTGGTTTATGTGTAATAGCGGTGGGTCGCCCCAAAAGAATTAGTTTTGCACGGTTGAGTGATGTTTTTCTTTGGGTGAGCTCAATAATAAGTTTATAAACATCCAACGGTAAAAGTGTAAAATAGGTAGATCCGAAATCTAATGATTCTATCTCTTTTGGAATCGATAGGCATTTGCTGCTCTGCAATAACCAATCCAACGCTCCTCGTGTGGCAAGAATTTCTGCAACTTTTGCTCTGTCATCGCCGTTAGTTTGGTTGTAGAGTTTTTGTGTAAGAATTGTTATGAGGGTTTCGGTAGTGCCTGGATGATTAATTGATCTATTGAGTTTCTTATTAGTAAGTGCAAGTGAACGTATATCTTTACACACTTTATGAAGACCGGAATCTTGCGACATAAGATCTAAAGAGTGCTCATTAGTGATAAAATTTTTTAGTTGTTCTTCTATGCTCATGCCAAAAGCCATAGTATTTGCCAAAGCAAAGATAAGTAAACTATATTTTATGACAATTTTCATGTATTTCTCTTTTTTATAATTTGCTCATTGGTTTTTGTTGAGCAAGAAATGGCGCGAAGAGCTCGGGTAGATCAAGAATATTTTGTTCCGCATATTCCCGCACATTTAGTTCACTTGCGCCGATAGTATTCACCGTTGAAAATGTATAGATATCTTCTAATACATTAGCTTTAAAATTGGTGCTTTTATGAACTTCCGTAAAATTTAGAACTGTTTTAATTATTTCTGAAATTCCCTCTAAATGGCCAGCTCCCGCGCAAAAAATAAAAACCTTATTTTTGCTATTAATTAATGCAGAATAAAAATCACAAAACATATTAACATCAAACAAATTGATTTCGGGAAGTATTTGATTTAAAGGATATGGAACAGATTCATATTTTTTACTGTAATAGCGGTTAATTGCTTCATTTGCGTAGTGAGCAAAGGTTTTATTTTTTTTATACAGAGGGCATGATTTTATTTTTTTTATGATTTCATTGCAAATACCATTATGGTAAAGATTGTTACTTTTTGAAAATTGCCGAAACTCGCTATTTGTTACTCCAACGTTGTTTATAAATAAAATGCCATATAAATTTGTTAGTGGACTTTTATCATTAGTATTTGCCGCTTTTATTTGAGTTGAAATGGGAGAATCGAATTGCCCCGGATTATCGATATCCTCAACAAAACAATGTGCCTGTAATCGTTGTGCGATTTGCACAACCTCTGATTGTTGGGTTTGAGCTTGTTGGATGGTTCCTGCATAATGTGCATCGCCCACCAAAATAGCGGCAACATCTTTTTTTAACAATATTTTATTATGGAAAAATACCGCATCCATGGTGCTGCAGGCAAATAATGAAATTGCTATGGTAAAAAATAGTGATAATTTTTTAAACATTATGCCCTCCAATCAAGAAAGATAAAGCGGGTATGTTACTACCCGCCTTAGTTAAAAGTGAATTACGCTTGGTTAAATACGCGGTCCATAATTTTAACCGGGAATTGCGCTACTTGCGACATTCCTTTAAATGTAGCTGATGCTGCATCGAAAGGGAAAGAAGCTGCTTGCAAGAGCAATGGCTTTTGAGCCGGTTTGCTTTGCTTTGCATCAACTAATGTGCAAACTACCGCAATTACTGCTGCGCTGAGTAAAAGTGATTTAAAATTCATAGAGTAAACCTCCATTATTGGTTATTAGTACTACAACTGTCTTTAATATAGCTTCAAATTTGACATGATCAGGTTCAAAATTCAAGCTATAATTTCATAATAGCAAATATTTATTAAATGTAAAGGGGCCAATTTTAAACCTGAAAAAGGCTAAATACCCCTCTTAAGTCAAAAATTACGCAATATATAGCTGGCCCTCGCCTCATATTCAGCCTGGGCTTTTGCTACTGTCTCAGGTTTGGTGTGTGGCTTTAAACAGCGAGCAATGTTCAGGTTGTCATGCTCACAGGCAACTTCATAGGGTGTTTTGCCATTCTTATTGCGGGAATTGGCATTAGCGCCGGCTGCCAGAAGCTTTTTAGTACGTTGGGATCATCAAAGCTTCTTGAAGCAGCCAATGTTAAAGGCGTTTCATATTTAATATCATAGTAAAGCTGTTCGGGATTCTGCCAATAATTAGGACTGACCCTTGCTTTTAAAAGTTCCTCAACAATGCTTGCATATCCTTTCTCTATGGCTATGGCCAAGGGGGTTTTGGCAAGGAAGTTGACATCAGGATCAATCTTTGCCTCAATACACTCCTTGATTTTTTTTAAATCTGCATTTTCTGCTGCGCGCCAGACATCAACCGGATCAAGAGGTTTTATTACGGCATTGCGCTTTTCTTTATCCTTATTTCCATCGAAATTTTTTGATATCTCCATACCAAAAGCGGGCGTGCAGAGCAGTAATAATAGATATTTTCTGTTCATATTTATTCCTTATACGCTAAAACCAAATCCAGCTCCGCCTGTTCCGAATGAAAATCCAAAACGAGGTCGTTCTACCGGTACCTCATACACAACCGGAGCAACGGGTGCGCAACAATAGCTGCACGGCGCCGCATAATAGTAGGGCCGATACACAACAGGCGCATATGCCGGTCTGCCAACGCTAAAGCCGAAGCTTACGCGCGGGCCACCATGATGGTGTCGGCGAAAATGCGGTCGTGCGCTCATTACTGAGCCGGTTAATCCAAGAGCCATAAGGCCGGTCACAAGATATTTAACACAAATAGTATTCATAAGATTTCCTCCAAATAATTAATTAACATTAAACTAATTTTTCTTTTTTAAATGTTTTTTTATACGTTTCAATAAATTTTACGCAATTTCTCGCCTTATTAAAAAGAGCATGAGAAAGAGCGGTTCGGCGTACTAGCGGCATTCCTGGTCTATAACGAATTGAACCACCAACCGCATCCAAATCCGCACCATAGCCTAAAAGGATTTCCGCGGCTTCAACGTTATCGTCTGCACATGCATACATTAAAGGGGTAGTTTTAGATTCACCAATGCCATTCTGGCTCGCCTTATGATCCAGCAAAAGTGATAGCATCCTTTGATCATCATTATCGATCGCTATAAATAATGCATTTTGACTAATTTTATTTACCTCGTTGATATCCGCAACAGAACGATCAAGCATATCTTTTACTAATGCATATTCTTTGTTTTTTATCAGATTCATCAATAATGTGTTGCCTTTGTCATCCCGTACACTGCGAATTTGAGGTACCTTTTTAAGAAAATCTACGATCTCTGATTTTTTACCTTTGCGTGCTTTTTTAACTAACCATGAAATGGTTGAATCGCAATCGGACTGTTTAGCAAAAAAGTTTTCAAACCATTCTTTTGCGCCTTTGGTACTTACTTGGTAAGCAACCTCTTCTATGCAATCAGCGGGGCAATATTTAAAAAGATAATTGATGAGAGCGCGCGTAGATTCCGTGTCATTGTAAAGTGCATTAGTATCTTTAGACACGCAAGCAAGTGCTCTAAAATCTTTACCTATGGATTTTAGATCTCTACCTTTGACAAGATAATGCTCAATACTTGGGCCTTCCAGTCTCTTTTTAAATTCTTCGTATTTTTTTTCCATGCCATGTGCAAATGGTATTAACACTGAGCAGGCAATTAAACTAATTCGTTTCAAATTCATTATATTTTCCTCCATTATTCATTAATTAATTCTTCCAAAGTTACGTGCCATGCTTCATTATTCAGATACTCGTTAAGCAATTGCTCGGGAGATCTTTCTTCAATGCAACGGTGGTAACATACCTTGTTTTCCGGATCGATTGCATAGCCGTAAATTACAAAAGTTTTTTGTCCATTTTTTTCAATATGGCCGGGCAATGCGATAAACCAGGTATCTTTGCCATTTTTATCTTTTATAATTTGGCATGATCCATATTCACGAGCGAATTTATCAATATCGATGCTAAAGCCATGATACGCGGCTGCTGTATCATGAAACTTATATTTTGGATTATTCGGATCATTATATCCTTGATTTTGTAATGCCAGTTTTGCATCTTTAAACCATGCAAAATTACGAGCATGATAGGCAAAATCAGGAATTTTATTTTTTTGTTTTACTGATAAATAAGCATACAAGTTTATATTATGCATGGGATCGTGGATGCATTGAATGTTTGTTTGAACAATCTTCTTTTTAGGTTCTTTTAGTTGCCCAATTTTTATTGGTTCAGTTACTGTCTGCACAGCTGGTGCAGTGAAGGATTGTTGTTGTTTTTTTTCTGGTTTTTTTCGACTATTTTTTTTCTTGCCTTTTGATTTTTTGATAGACGTAGCACTCCCACTTTCTTCTTTTTGTATTATTGAAGTAACTTTTTCTTTATTTTCTTCAAGAGATTCTAAAGGTGAAAAGTTGTTTGGCAGATTTTGCTGTCCATTGAGCGAAGGATAAATTTTTTTGTTAAGCTCCAATAGAAGTCTCATGCCATCCTTTGCTAATTTTATATTCCCTATCTTTTGATGCAATTTTGTATTTAATTCTTCTTTCATCGCGCGATATAAATTGGCTATTTTGGGTCTTTCTTTTACATATTCATCATAAAATTCACTTACCCTCTGTTTGCTTTCTTCATCCCATTTTTCTTGATCTGTTATAATGGGAACCTTATTGAACGTTGTCAAAAACTTGGATGAAGAAATATTTTTAAGCCTATTTTTTTCCGTTTCTGGGATGGAAAAAGGCACAGGCGAATTAGTGATTTTTACATAGTGATTAATTAATGGGTTAAGTCCATCATGTTCCATATTGTTTTTTTTGTTTTCAATAATGGACACAAATGATTTATCAGAGAATAAAGCCCCGGCGAAATGACTATAATTTTCTTGAAGTCTATTTAATTCTTCATAATTATTGAAATAGTCTTGATAAGTAGTAAAAGCTGTTGCTATTTTTTTTGCCGCTGGAGTATTAACAATATCTAAATGAGCTATTATGCTACTTAATGATGAGGGATTTTTAATAAAGCTACTAATTGATTCCAAAGCCAATGAAATATATTCGGGTTCCTGCAGTGATTCCTTGTCTTGGCAAAAGTATCCGAATATATATTTTTCATATCTTTTCTCAGTACTAATCGATTGATTTGCATATGTTTCATTAATCGCTTTAATATGATTTGGTGCAATATCATTGATTTGAGATTTCATCTTATCACCTAATGATGTAGTTTTCTTAGAAAAAAAATAATATTCATCTTGTGCCGCAAGAAAATTTGTCTGCGTAACAAGATGAGCTATATATGTATCTAAATCATTTTTTTTGTATCCAATTATTTCCTGAATATCTTTTTGGGAATATGTTTTGGCCTCTGGCTTTTCCATGCCAAAAGCTGGTGCGCCTAAAAGGGCGCCTAAAATAAGGGTATATTTGATACTTTTCATAAAATCCTCCATTTTCGTCAAAAACAGTATTTATTATTTAATAATAGCAAATATTTTCTAATTGTAAAGTGGGGATTTTATAGGTAAATCAGAAAAAAAGGGGTCATTTTAGGACCCCTCCATATGATAAGTTATTGATTAGAATTTCGGCAAAATAGGCTGGTTTTCGCCCTTATTATAGCCCTTAGGCTGGAATTTTACTGGTTTAGGTTCAACACGATAACGAATATCGCCCTGAATATTGATAAATACCTCGATACTATGCTCATCGCTGTTAAAAAGCTCGAATCTACGTGCAGGGGCCTGAACCCTGAAGGTATAGCTTTCCCCACGCCCTATATTAACAACGTCTCCGGCAGGAATATCCTTGCTTTCGCCACCTTCTAGGCCTTGAACAGTGATAGTATTATTTGTTTTATTGCGAATTGCCCAATATCGAACTCCTTTGGTGTCCCACCACATACCTTTATAGAGATATCCCCTAAATTGAGAATCATTGCGGGGTCCACAAGGGGGCAGGTACCAGAAATCTATTTTCGTGTTGTCTTTAAATGAGTCATAATCGCCGGGCAAAGGGCGAGGAAATGGGCCACAATAAGGATAGCTATTACAAAAACAGGGAGCGCATGCTGATACGCACGGGGTGCATTTTGAGATGCAGGTTCTATTATTGCAGACTGTATTACGATAACGGGTTGCATGAATCATTGATGAGGTACCAATTATACTGATTAGTATCATAAATCGGATTATGTTTTTTTTCATCCTCATTCCTTAGGGTGGCTCTTTATAGCCACCCTATTTAACTATTTTTTTATCGTGGCGAGTTGTATACCTCTCGCTCAAATCCTGAAGTGTTTGGTTGTTCAGAGATTTCGGTTAAATTCGGCTTAACTCGGTAATCGGCGCCCATATCATATCGTATCCAAGCGCCCGGATCCACTTTGTTTGACCAGTAGAATTCCGGCATTGTATCACTTGATCGCTCAAAGCATTCACCATTAGGGCAATTTTCATATTCCATAGCGTTGCTTAGGAGCGATACCGACAGGAAGGCCAATAAGAGCGTTAAAGATATGCCCTTATTCATTGATAACTCTTACAGCTGGTTGGTTATCATCGTAGTAGTCATCGTAGCCATCATCTATTATTTCGTCAGCAATTATGCCGCCGGCCAATGCGCCACCATAGTAGCCACCGTAGCCACCACCGCGATAGTAGCCGCCACGTCCATAACCACCATAGCCGCCGCGATTAAAGCCACCGCCATGACCAAAACCGCCATGCCCGCCACCAAAACCGCCATGTCCGCCGCCAAAATGTCCACCGCCGCCGTGTCCACCGCCACCACGTGCAACAACCATACTGCTCATGCCCGCAACAAGTGCAAGCATCACTATCATTAATACTTTATTATTCTTCATTTTAGTTCTCCTTTTTCTTTTTTTTATTTAACAATTAATCACTTATTCCGTCCGTGGTACCTTCTTCTGCGAGAATTTCTTGGTACTCAGGCGCTCCATATTGGTAGTAATAATCAGGGTAATTAGTTAACCACCATGAAACCGGGTAACCTGCTAATAGCCAAGCGCCGCCAAGGAAAGCCCATCCCCATCCATATCCCCAACCTGCAGGGAATCCACCCCATCCAGCTGGACCACGACCTGCGTGATTAAAGCGCCCGTTACGAGCTCTGTTGCCACGATTTCCGCGATTTCCTCTGTTGCCACGATTGGCACGATTTTTACCCGCATTACTTCTACGGCTTTGTGTTCTGCCACCCGTTCTTCTGCTGCCTCGTGCTGAATGGCTTCCCATACGTCGTGCGCCGCCTCTGCGAGCGCCACCTCGGCCGCCGGCACGCATGCCGCCTCGGCCGCCACCACGACCTCCACCTCTACCGCCGCCGCCATGTCCACCGCCACCTCGTGCATCAAGCAAGCTGCATGATGCGATGAACATCATAAATGCTATAATTTTTCTCATTCTTGGATTCATGAATTTTTCTCCTTTTTTCAAATAAACACTTTATGAAATCGATTACTCCTCATTAAATTTATAATAGCAATTATTAAGCCTGAAATTCAAGGGTTTTGACATCTTTTATTTAAGGGTAAAATATGGTAGTTTTTAGGGGTCTTTTCAGGTAAAAAGCAACATTTTTAAGGAGATTTTTATGAATCCTAAGGTAAAGTTATTTTTGTTTGGAGCATGCATAGGCCTAGGTAGCTTGATTTACGCCCAAATTCCGGTCAAAAAGGCCCTTAAAACTGGCAGAAACACTAGTATTAACGGGGTAGATTCAGTTTTTATTGAACGCTGGTCGCCAAGAGCGATGGCGGGCAAAGCTATCTGTGATCAGGATTTGATGGCTCTTTTTGAGGCTGCGCGCTGGGCTCCCTCTTCATATAACGAGCAGCCTTGGCGATTTATTTATGCAAAACGAGGAACTCCTGCTTGGGATAGGCTGTTTAATTTATTGGTCCCTTTTAACCAAGAATGGTGTAAAAATGGTGCAGCATTAGTAGTCATGATATCCAAAAAAACAGCTTCGCGAGGCGGGCTCAACCAGTTGCATTCATTCGACACCGGATCTGCGTGGGAAAATCTTGCATTGCAAGGATCATTCAAGGGTTTAGTGGTTCATGGCATGGGCGGATTTGATTATGAAAAGGCGCGCGCCGTTCTTGGAATTCCCAGCGATTACGCTGTTGAGGCGATGTGTGTGATTGGCCATCCGGCACCCGCAGATGTTTTGCCCGATTATTTGCGCGAAATGGAAAAGCCATCGGATAGAAAATCACTTGATCAGATTGTGGCTGAAGGCAGTTTTGCTTTTAAGGAATAAAAGGTTCCTAAATGCTAATTCGAGCTAAAAACTAAGAAAAAAACGCAAATTGAAAAAGGCCGCTCGTGGTGAGTGCGAGCCCTTCGACCTTGCTCAGGACAGGCTCCGCGAGCGTACCCGTCCGCCGAAGCTTTAGCGTAGGCTGGATCGAACCATGCGGCCTTAAAAAGAAATTTTGTTGATGAATATTTATTAAACCCGCATGGTTCGATACGCAGCCTGCGGCTGCACTCACCACGAGCGGGTTTTATGATTAACTTTTCAATTCTTAAGTTCGAAGTAACTTACTTACTCTGCAATTCCCGCACAATTGCATCAGCAAAATCATTGGCAGCACTTGGATCGGTCGCGGTAATAAAACCTTGATCTATCACCACCGGCGCGCTCTCATAGATCACGCCGTATTCATCATAGATTTCACCCAGTTCATCGTCGCCGTTCCAACCGGTTGCCGCAATGCCATCCAAAACACTTGCGTGTGCCAAAATTCGTGTCGCTATGCAAATAGCAGCAACCAGTTTGCCAAGATCAACTGCTTCGGTTATCAATTGATAGCTTATTTGGTTGTCTAAATTATCGAGAGTGCCTGGTCCGCCGACAAAAATTATTGCATCATAATCGCCGGCAATTACTTGTTCCACGGTGAGATCAACTTTTGTGGTGCTTTTATCTTTTGCAGTTGCCGTGCCGGGTTTATTGCTGGCAGTCACCACGAGAAAGCCGGCCTGCGTTAATGCTTTTTTGGGAATCTGATATTCGATTTGTTGATATCCGTCATGGGCTACTACTATCAAAACTTTGCGATGAGCCATAGTTATCCTTTTTTGTGAGTTCCTCGAATTATATTCTGCATAATAATCGCATAGAATTTACTGTCAACCATAAAAAAGGGCCGATTAATATCAGCCCTTTCTTTCTTTAGGTTTTCAACTATCTCTTCTTAATGAGCTTAGTAACTTCGTGAACTGGAACGCCTGCTTTAGTTGCTTCAGGACGAACTACGTCTCTATAATAAGCCGGATAATTTTCTTTCCACCAATTGAGATCATAACCGGCAAAGAGCCATTGACCATTTACCCATTTACCTACCCAACCGTATGTCCAGTTTGCAGGGAAGTTATGTTTTTCAAAGAATTCTGCAGGTCCACGGTGATGCACTTCTCCAGCTACCGCTTTTGTAGTCACTGCGCTTGCTGCTGTCGCGCCACCAAGTCCGAGCCATTTTGACCAGCCAGCTTTAGTGGTTCCCGTTTGGGCTACCGGGGTGGCCTGTGTTCTTGGTGTATATTGTTTTACTGTTGTCGGTGCTTGTTTTGCATGAGATTTTGTGTAGTGATGTTTTTTGTCTTTTGCATTGTGTTCGTGATCTTTTTTGTGCGCATGCTTTTTATGTTCATGCATTTTATCTTTTGCATGTTTTTTATGTTTTACCGGTTCCTCTTGCCCTTGCGTAGGCAAAACTGCGCCACCTGCGATTGCTAGAGCGCTTATTAATAATAACTTCTTCATTTGTTCTCCTTTAGTTCTCTTATCTTTTGGGTTTATGATACTTATACTACAATTTCACAATAGCAATAAGTAGCAATAAAAATCAATAGAATAATTGATTTTTATATCTTATTAATTGTTGACAGATAGAATCAGGATTCCTTATGCTTAAGATGTAGTAATTACCAAAAGTTGACCACAGGGGAAATAAAGATGGCAAAAGCAAAAAAGCAGCGTAAAAAGACTGAGAAAAGAATTAAAAAAGTTTTATTTGATGAAGCACATCCAGTTGATGCAAAAACAGACGCTCAAAAGAAAAAATATGCACGAGCTCTTCGGCGCAAGCGAGAAGAAGGATTTCCTCGCCGTTCGTCCTGAGTAGCCCGTCGAAGTTTTAACGAAGGCTGGGCGTATCGAAGGATCAAAATTTACCGTTTTCAGGTTTTTTATAGCGCGCCGAATAGACTGTTACTGATTCATTGCCTAAGCTCGCAGTTACACAAATTGCAGGGAAAGTAAAAGTGTCTTTACTAATAACCGTTTCTAAGGGTGTAAGTTGAATTGTAGCACTTTTTCCTAAAGAAATGGTTCGCTCATTCGCATAAATTCGAATCAGTTTGCATCCGGTGCGATTACACTGCTCCAGTAATTTTCTATAGCTGAACCACCAATAGCGGGGCAATGTGCCTTCCCACCAGACTAAATAAATATTTTTTATCGTTATTTTTTCAAGCAGGCTAGTCAATGCATCAAAAATAATGCGATTCGGTTGAGCAATGATAAAATGATCAATGATGCTACAGCCATACTGTTTTGCCAAATGTGGCAATAATGTATATTCGCACCATGATGGCCCGGAAAGTCTTCTACCAATAACTCCTGGATCAATAATGCAGGTTTGCTTATCCGTGTGTAGGATAGTTACTGCGCCATTATTGCAATCGAGTGTAGTAATAGCATCAGGTTGCTTATTGCACCAAGTGCCATAGGCAAAAATAATAGTTAAAAAGAGACCGTAACAAAGTATCGCAACAATGCGATGCTTGATAATTTTTGCATGCAATATTGCGAGCGCGCCCAGAGGGATAATAATGGCAACAAGGAGTGGTGGCATGGGAAGTGCCCACAACATGTGTGGCGTGCCCCAACTCATTGTTTTGAGCCAAAGATCGGTAACCCATTCAAGACACATAATTAAAATACCGTTAGGAACATGGAGTATTTCGAAGAAAAAAATAAGCGATGAGAAAAGTAAAAAAACAGATAAAAGCGGGCCAAAAAAGAAATTACCTGCAAAGGTGAGCAAAGAGATGGGCATGCCCCACGAGACCAAAATGGGCAGAGAAATCAGGGTAATAAAAAGTTGAATATGGACAAATTTGATGATATTTGTGCCGATTTTATGCAGGTATTTTGCGAGTTTCATGAATCAATTTTACCTTTCTTTTAGGCTATTGTCTTGTTTTTATTAAAATCATTGAATAAAAAGGAGTAACTCATCTATAATTACAAGTAGAGTTAAACAATTGAGGAATAATAATGTGGTATCTTAGACTGTTTTTTGTCGCGATAAGCATTTTTGCCGGTGGCCATCTTGGTGCCATGAAAAGGGTTGCTGAGCAAGAGACTGCCGTGGAAAAAAAGCAGAAAATAGATATAAATGCTATTAAAAATCAGCTTGAAAAAGTAATCTTTGAAAAATACTCTGATTACTTCTTACCCGAAATTGAACAGCATTTTACGCAAATCAAAGAAACTATTTTAGCGGATATACCAGCTTTACAAAATCCAATTATTATTAAACAATTGTTATCATTGCCTTTAAATCCCTTGATAAAAAAATTCTTAGAACTCCTTCAAATATGCATTGGTTCTAGTGTTGAGAGCCAGTTTATTATTATTATCGATGCAAATGGCAAAGAACAATTTTTACCAAAAAATATTGCATTGCAAGCAAACACCATAAAGGATCTCTATGAGGCAGCACTAAAAGGAGAGTGTGAAATTGGGTTTGAAGGGACTCCCAATATTCCCATAAAAGCAATTTCACCGGGACTCCTTGGATTTATTGCAAATTTTATGACAGCTAGAGCAGGAAATGAACATCAATTTCGACGAGAATTTTTTGACAACTATTTGAACGATATAAAAGCATCTAAGCCTGGATTTTTACCTTTTATTAATGAAAAATTCTTGATCAATCTCTTGGAAGCAGGAAATTTTTTAGATTTTAGATTATTAATGGAATTTGCTTCATATCTTTTGGTTGATACTTTTCTTAAAAATTTGAAGCATCCTTCCCAATATCCTGCGATTCCGGGCTTTGTAGATGAAGAAGATGAAGAGGAATTAAAAAATCAATATGAATCAATTGCATTAGAAAAATTTTCAGAAAACTTACCGGCACATGCGCGGGAAGTATTTTTATTTGTTGCTCAAATGGTTGGCTTGGAATATCTAAATTACTTTGTTCTGGATAAATATTCATTCAAGGTGGATATTCCAGTATCACTCAAAGATATTTTTGAGTATCTTCCACAATATTGGGAGCAGCTAGCTATTGAATCCAGGCGCAATGAGGGGCGTGAATATCTGTATTTAGACCTGCAAGGCTTATTTATTTCAAGTTTAGATGGCATTAATTTAAAATTTACCGATGCGCAGTTAAAGCAAGTTACCTGGCTTGATTTGCATGTTAATTCATTTGTGTTGGATGCTCATCTCCTTCAAAAATTTCCCCAACTACAAATATTGGATCTTTCAGCAAATCGCCTTGAAAAAATAGATGCCGATAGTTTTAGTAATACGCATGAGTTAACGGATCTCTTGTTATCGGGTAATGATAATCTCCGTTATATAGATCCTAAAGCCTTTTTAAATACACCACGTTTAGCGGTTCTTAATATTACTAACTTGGCGATAACTGCTGAAAATATTCAAGAAATTAAAGATGCGGTGACGCAAGCATGGATTTTGCTGCAATGGGGCCAACCGCATTTAAAGTCGAAACCAAAGTTTGTTGAGATCGTAAAAAAGCGGGCGCCGGAATTATTGGTGATAACAGAACCGATAGTGCCGGCTCAGGCACCCGGAGAGGAAGCGGAAGAGCAAGAAGATATAGAAATATTTGAAGGCTTTGAAGCGCAATTATGAAAAATGCAAAAGGGGAAAAATGATGAAAAATTATTTTAAAAGGTTCGGTAAAAAAATCGGTACAATGTTAGTTCTGATAAATTTTCTTACCGCCAACGATCTTCTGGCAATGAAAAGATCGGCTGAAGAAGTTGCGCGTGCAAAGAAACAAAAAATTGCTGCCGTTGAAGCCGCGGGAGAAACGATTACCATCGTTGATGAGAATTGCAAAGAGATCTTGCTGCCAAAAAAAATTGCTTTGCAAGCCATAACCATCAAAAATCTTTATGAAACAGCAAGGGAGGAAGGGTGCAATGAAATTACTCTCCCATCAATTTCTGCCGAGCAACTTGCTTTGATTGCTGATTTTATGTGGCATAGATCAAACTATGAGCATAAATTTCGATTGCCGCTGTTTGAAGATTATATCAAACAAAGCGAGAGGAATGCTTCTTTCCAAAAATTATTAAACGATAAAGATTCACTCGTCAGCTTGTTAAAAGTAGGTAATTTTTTACAGTTTCGGTTATTTATGGAATTTGTGGCCTATCAAATTGTTAAAAAGTTTTTGCCGACTATTATTGAGGAAGATGAGAATATACTTGCGGTAATTGTTCAGATAAAAAAGATAGTAGAAGAGATGGCAGAAAATTTGCCGCCACGAGCAGCAGAAGTACTTCGTTTTGTGAGTGAAATGATTGAAATGAAGTATATTGATTATAAAGACGGTAAATTAATGGTGGCTCCAGTCATATTTTCCCAGTATGAAATTCCCGTATCCCTGCAAGATATATTCGAATATCATCCCAATTACTTTGATGAGTTAAAAGTGACTGTTGATAAAAAGACTAACTTGGAATTGGAATTAGAATATCAGTGGTTAACTAGTCTCGAAGGTATTACTACGAAATTTAATGCCAAACAGAGAGCCTCAGTTGCAATTCTGTATTTGGATGGGAATGCTATTCACATACTTACTCGGTATATTTTAAAAGATTTTCCAAATCTTAAAGGGATTGGTATTCGAAAAAACGGTTTAAGAGAGATTGCTCCCGATGCGTTTGCCAGTACACCTTCCTTGAAGACTATTGATCTGTCAGAAAATCCTGATCTCACCTTTATTGATCCGGCCGTCTTTTTATACACACCAAACTTGATTCGCCTCTATATTGACGCCTTAAAACTAAAGCCGGCTAATATACAGGCAATAAAAGATGCAGTGCAAACAGCGTGGAAAGATGTAACGGTAAAAAAAGCGTGGATAGCAAATGGAAAACCACCCTATATAAAACCTTCACAAGAATTTAGAAAAAAAATTCTTGAAAAATATCAAGGGAGAATATCTGAATTGCAGATATTCGAGAAATATCCTCAAGAAGAATTGCAAGAGATGGAATCTTCGCAAGAAGAAATAACTTCTGAGTCGCAAGAATTAGGTTCTGAAGAAATTAGCTCCGAGACAGAAACCTCAGAATCGGAAGAATGAGGATTTTAGTGGATTTTAGAATTTTAAAAAATAAAAAAAGGAGAAACTCATGAAGAGTTATTTTAAAAGAGCAGGAAAAAAAATCGGTGAGGCGCATGAGCGTATGCAAGATTATTGGAAACGGCTTATGAATCACTCAAAAACGGTAAAAATGTCTGAGGGCTCACAAGAAGTTAATAAAATTATTACGTCGGCCCATGGCGACCAATGGCGGCGTGGTAACAAGAAAAAATAATTTATTTTTTCAACGGAATGCCAATCTTTGCGCGCGTTGAGAAACTGTTATTCGAAGAATTTTTGATTCGCTTAAGAGCATGCAGCGTTCTTTCGCGAATTATTTTTTCTAGCTTTTCTTTTTCTTTCAATTTTTGCAATATCGGATCAGTTCTTTTATCGTCCTTATTGTATTCCATATCAAATGTAATAGTTGTTTTTTGCTGATGATCTTTTAATAACTTCGCGCATGAAGCAATAGTCTGAACGGTAAATTTGTTCTTGCAAAGATTAAGGCATGCTAAATTATGAGGTAATAAGGTTAAATTTGATAAATCAGTATCTTGTAGATTTAAATTACTCAAATTTATATTAGTGATTGTATCAAAATCATATGTTTTATTGCCAAATGCATACGTGCGATGGAGTGCATTGAGCGCTGTATCCTTTTTTGTTTCTTCATAACTTGGTTGTGTGTATTTTATTGATGACCGAGTAATGATTATATCCCCTTCATTGGTGGTATTGTAAACCGGTGTTTGGGTGAGGCCCACGGCATAACCGTCGTTGTACTTTATGATTGGCTTAAAAACTTTTTTGTCCGCCGTGGTAATTTCTTCCTTCTTTCCGTCGAAATAATTCACCATGTGGGGCTTCATGAGAATAGTCTTTCTCTTCAGGTGATCCACTGAATGGATAATGGGAAGTGCGCGAGGATGATGAAGTTTGCCTCCATACATTCCTGCGCTCACCACAATATAACTAGGGTTAATTTTTTCAAGAAGTTCAGCGGTGGTGCATCCATGAGTCTCTGCGCCGTGATGGCTTAATACAACCACTTCAGATGCTAAATCTTCTGCTTTTAAATTCTCAGTAATTTTTTTTGTTGCATCGCCAAGCAAAAGACAGGAAAAAGTACCATCAGCTACCCGAACCACAATGCTATTATCATTTGATTCTTTATTTTTCGTTTCGGCTGCAAGAATCGAACAATAATCGGGTAAATGTGTTTTGCAAAATTCTTTAAATTCTTTGATTCCCTTACGATATTCAAATGATGAACAGTTTTCTTCAAGTTCTTTAAATGATTGTCCAAAGTCTTTATTTTCATAATGTGCTCGGCGGCCGCCCAATATTACTTTGAGTTCATATTTTTTCTGCAAACATCTTTGGGCGAATTCAGTTATCAGATTACAATGATCTTGATCCGAATGGCTTGCAATAATGATCAACTCTTTAGAGTCTGCTTTTTCCAGTGCCTGTAATGCGCGCTTAATAATATTTTCTTTATTTTTTTTGGGGCTTTCTTCTCCTGCCGATTGAGAAGTGCCCAAATCAATAAGCATAGAGGGCTTATTGGGGAAAGTAATCAATGTTCCGTTTCCTTGGCCCACGTTAAATAAGGTGACTGTCATGCCAAAAAGAGGCAAATAGCCGGTTAAAAGAAAGGTATAAAAAAGAAATTTTCTTAAGAAACTCATAATTCTCCATTTAATTTGAATTTATAGGTTCATTCACACTATTTAATATAAATAATATCACAAATTTAAATAAATTCAATTAGAAAAGGTATGGGTTTAAAAATAGATAAAATGAGGCATTCTTAGCTTCGTTGAACCCATTTCAGGCTCGAAAAATTTAAAAAATAGCCAAAAACCTTAAAATTGTAGTGAAATTTAGCATCATTATGGGTATTCGAATAGTTAAATCAAAAAGGGTTTAGTTATGAAAAAGTTATTGCTTCTTTTTCCCCAATATATTGGTTTCACGATTATTATATCTCTTTCAACACCTTCAGTTTTTTCTACAACACCCGAGCAGAACTTGATAAAAATAGCCAAAATAAATCCAGCAATTAAGACGCAGATCTATTATGCTACTGACCAAAATTTTACCGGCCAGGTTATTTATACATCATCAAAATGTTACGTGCGCAAAGGGGTTGCGCAAGCGCTCGATGCGGTACAAAAAGAGTTGGCAGCAAAAAAATTGGGCTTAAAAATTTGGGATGGTTACCGGCCCGTTGTGGCACAACAAAAATTGTGGGATGTTTGCGCCAAGCAATATCCGAATGAAAAAGAACGTGAAAATTATGTGGGCAATCCAAAGAAGGGCGGACGCCATACGCGGGGCACCGCCGTTGACGTTACTTTGATTGATTTGGAAACGGGCAAAGAATTACCGATGCCAACCAAATTTGATCACTTTGGCCCCGAAGCATGGCGCAGTTATGATAAATTGCCACAAGAAGTTAAGAATAATCGCACATTGTTAGAAGAAGTGATGACCAAGCATGGATTTAAGGGCTTGGAAAGTGAATGGTGGCATTTTGATTTTAATGGATGGGAAAAATGTCCAGTACTCAACATTGATTTTGAAGAACTGGATTAAGAGCAACAAGCAACAGCTGTAATATTTCCATTTGAATAATTTGCAATTAATAAAGTTATTTTACCTTGTAAATTGTCTTTTTTGCCAAAGTAAGTATACTAGATCTTAACTGTGTAATAGGCAGTGCATAAAGTTAAATTAGCTAAAAATCTGTTCGAGTGATTTCGAAGAAATCGTATCGAACCATGTTCCTTAGAAAAAATAATCAAATTACCCTTCGATACGCCGCTCTCCGAGCGGCACTCAGGGCGAACGGGCTAGGTATTTAAATGGAGAAAATCAAGATGTCTTACATATTTTCTATTAGGCATATCTTAATCGTAACATTACTGTGTGGCGTAGCAACTTTTTTTGGTTACTCAATTTTGCAAAATCTATCAAACCAAGAAAAGAGTTTGTCGGATCAAGATTTTTTTAATGTTAAATCTACTAATAATGCTTCGTATATTTATGCGCCCGGCATGATGGGTACTGAAATCTTGATGGGACGCTATTGTCCAAATTATGTGGCATCCACGGGCGAAAAAATTTCTTGGAAATCCGGCGGGCATGTGATAGGGCATCCTCATACCGGTGTTATTTTTGCCGAAATAGATTTAAGAAAGCCAAATGATTTTACCTTAAATCCAATACGGGCAATCATTAATAATTTACGCTGCGATCTTATGCCATTTATTCAACGAATGTTTCAAGATCTCTGTGATTTTACCGTTGAAGATAATCCACATTCAGATAAATCGGTTGTTGGCTATAGTTTTGATTTTAGCAAAGCTAATTTAGGACAACGTAAGGATATTCAAGCATTATGCAAAACCTACAAGGAGCATATTAAAAAATATCCTCAAACTGATGTTGTTTTATTTGGCGATTCCAGAGGCGCGGCAACTATTTTTAATTTCCTTGCTTGTCATAAGCCGAAACAAGTAAAGGCTGCTGTGCTTGATGGTATTTTTGATAGTGTTCCCCATTGCATTAAGCATTTTATCTACAATGATAAAGAAAAGCGAACCGAACAAAGATTGCATGATATTGTCAGTTTTGTGATGGGAAGTTATAGCAAGAATGGGCCGTTCCCCCGTGATTATGCTGAAAAAATAGCCGATGATGTCCCATTGCTCTTTGTTACATCATTAAAAGATGGGCTTGTTTGCCCGCAATGCACAATGTATTTGTATAATCGGCTCAAAGAGCGAGGATTCAAAAAAATCCATATATTGGTGCTTAAAAAGTCACTTCATCCATGCTATATGATAGGTGATCCGGAAGATAGAAAGACTTATGAGGCAGTTGTTCACGCATTTTATAAACAGTATGGATTGCCGCATAATGCTCTGAAAGCTGCCGAAGGCCATCAAGCATTTCTTGCAACACAACCTTCAATCGAAGAATTGCGGCAGACATATCAGCTATCAACATGCGAATTATGTAAATAGACCTTATGCATAATGAATTCGTCAGAAACCGTTCGTGGTGAGTGATTTCGAAGAAATCGTATCGAACCATAATTTGAAAAATTTAAATTATAAATACCCTTCGATACGCTCTTCGAGCGGCACTCAGGGCGAACGGGTAATGGTTTTTTTTACTTAAGCTCTTTTATCAGTGCAAGCTTATCGCTGTTGTAACCAAGATTCCAGTAAAAACGATCAACTTCACTGCGGCTATGTTGAACATGAATTCTGCGGCAGCCACTTATTTTAAGTGAGCATTCAATTTTATCCATGACTAATTTATGTGCTGGCAAAATGATTGCCTGTTGCTCTTTAGTGGAACTTTGCGCTATCGCAGCTAACCCTGATGCATCAATAAATCCTTCTTTTTGATTGTTTTTAGGATTTATATTATGACTAAAAGCTGTTGAGGCTAAAAGAAAACCACCATCATTAATAAATCCGGCCAAATATTTTTTTGCTGACAAATGAGTGAACAGATAGATCTTGCCTTTTTGCTTGTTTCCTGAAACTTCAAAAGTAACGTCCTCATCTTGGCTGGATGCATTGCGCCATTCTTCGGGAACAATAAAACCTTTAGCCATAATGGTATGGAAGTAATTTGATAGAATTGTTTTAAGAGCAAGTTCCTGGGTGATTGGCGCATTTTCCATGGCATGAATTGTTTGATAGCAGGTGGCCATAAATATTATTGTGTAATAAAAATTGTTACGTTTCATATTTTTTCATCCGTAAGTTCTTTTATATTATTTTTATATCCACAGTATTTATAGAACGAGTCTGTTTCTATACGGCTGCAGGCAATACGCACATTCTTACAGCCATTTTTTTGTAATGAATTTTCAATTTTATTAAGTAAAGTAATATTCGCACCTTCGATATCTTTGCGTGTTTCTTGCGATGCGTATTGCATGGCTTCTCTTAAGTAGGCAATGCGGGTGATAAATCCTTCTTTTTGATCAGTTTTGGGATTGTGGTAATGGCAATAACGAATATATGCAAAGATCCGTCCATCCTTTCCTACGAGACTACTTATATATTTTGTACGTACTGCTTTTGAACTGCCCAATGTGTCACTTTCGCTATCGGAATCTGATTCATTTTGATTTGGCGCAGAGTAAATATATATTTTTCCATTTACAGTATTTTCTTCTTCCACTTGTGCGGTTTGCCATTTTTTCATATGAGGAATTTCAGGAAATTCTTCATTTTCGGCCCACTGCACCCAAGGATGTTTTCTCAGTGATGCCTTAAGAACTAATTCAGCAGTAAATTCAATTTTTTCTTTGACCTCATCCTTATTCATTGCACCATTTGAACAACTCATAATAATAAGAATGAGCGCACAAAAAAAATGTGCATGCTTCATCACGGTCCCCTTGTTTTAAAAATCAATGTTTTCATCATGATAAGATGCATACACCTTTTTTTGCAAATATGGTATGCATAAAGTAACAAAAAAAGGAGTAGCGCATGTTACATGGATTAAAAAAATTTCTTGAATATAAAGCATATAAAATGCGGCTTGAATCATTGCAAATGACCACCAAGGCCGGATCGGGGCATCCAACATCGGCGCTTTCATGTGCTGATATCGTTGCGGCGCTCTTTTTTTATGCGATGCGATTTGATCCGGATAATTTTAACAATCCCAATAATGACCATTTTATTCTTTCAAAAGGGCATGCATCGCCCGTTTTATATGCTGCATGGAAAGAGTTGGGTAAAATCACCGAACAAGAATTGATGACATACCGGCAGTTTGGTTCTCGGCTTGAAGGACACGCAACATTGCGCTTTGCGTATGCGGAGGCGGCAACCGGCTCATTGGGGATGGGACTTTCTATCGGCGCAGGCATGGCGCTTGCCGGACGGCTAGATGAGCGGGATTTTTATACGTATGTTTTGATGGGCGATAGTGAAATTACCGAAGGATCTATTTGGGAAGCTGCTGAAATCGCTGCCTATTATAAAATGTCACGGTTGGTTGGCATTGTTGATTGCAATCGCCTGGGACAAAGCACACAGACTATTCATGGCTATCACGCGCAACGGTATGCACAAAAATTTGAAGCATTTGGTTGGAAAGCATTGGTGATAGATGGCCATGATATGCAGCAAATTGTGGGCGCATTGGATAAAGCGCGCAATAGCCAGGAGCATCCTACGGTGATTATTGCCAAAACAATAAAAGGATATGGCGTTGATCGTGTTGAAAATAAAGAAGGATTTCATGGCAAAGCATTTAGCCCAAAAGAATTAGAGGAAATTTTGCCCGCTTTTGAGCAACGCTTTGCGGCAGTTGCCAATAATGGGCTCTCCTACCAATGGGCGCCGAATTTGCCACCTTATGATAATAACCGTTCGAATCCTTCGACGAGCTCAGGACGAACGGTGAGGGGAAGTGACAATAAGTCCGCTCGTGGTGACCCTTCGGCTTTCGCCTCAGGAGTAAACGCCCAGCCTGGCCGCCGAAGCCTTGGCGAAGGCTGGCTCGAACCATTCGAGCACATATTATCCATTAAGGAATCGCACTACAAAAAAGGTGAAGAAATTCCCACGCGCAAAGCATACGGCCAATCACTCACACAACTAGGAGCGGCCAGCAAAGAAGTGGTAAGTTTGGATGCGGAAGTAAAAAATTCTACGTTCGCCGATATATTTGAAGCAAAATACCCTGAACGATTTTTTCAGTGTTTTGTTGCTGAGCAAAATATGGTGGGCATGGGAATTGGCTTTGCGCGGCGCCATAAAATACCATTTATTTCTACCTTTGCTTGTTTTTTTTCACGCGCACATGACCAAATTCGTATGGGTGCGATCGGCATGAGCCCGTTGCGGTTGGTGGGTTCCCATGCAGGAGTATCAATTGGCCAAGATGGGCCATCACAAATGGGATTGGAAGATATTGCCATTATGCGCGCATTGCCCGAATCGATTGTGCTCTATCCCAGTGATGCGGCTAGCACTCACGCATTGGTTGAACAAATGGCAAATTATCATCAAGGAATTTCATATTTGCGCACCACACGAGGCCCAACGCCGGTTATTTATAATAATGATGAGAAATTTCCTGTCGGCGGATGCAAAGTACTAAAATCAAGCGGTGCGGATAAAGCACTCATTGTTGCTGCCGGCATCACGTTGCATGAAGCACTCAAAGCATACGATATGTTACTTGCAGATGGAATCACCGTCGCCGTGATTGATTTATATAGCATTAAACCGCTTGATGCCAAAACGCTTGAACAAGTTGCCACGCAATCGGGCGATCGCATTATTACCGCTGAAGATCATTATATTCAAGGAGGATTGGGCGAATCGGTTGTTTATGCTTTGCGTAATACTGCCATCGAGATTCATTGCCTTGCCGTGACACAATTGCCCATGTCCGGAAAACCTGATGAGTTGCTTGCGTGGGCAGGCATAGATGCGGCTGCGATGGTGAAAAAAGTAAAAAGTTTGATCAAAAAATAATTTACTGCAGTTCACATTAATGATACGATTGGCTCAATTAATGGAACTTTTTCCAAAGGAGTATTATGCAAATAAAAAAGTTATTTTTAGGACTTGGATTAATAGCAGCGTCTGCATTTGCTATGCAAGATGAAAAAATGAGAGAAATTGTTGAAATACACTACTTGACCCTGTGTCATGAACATCCGAGCCGTGTGCCAGGCAATGATGAAGAGGTTCATGATATTATTAAGCGATTTAAAGGTGAAGCGGGGCAAAAATATGTCTGGGGATTATCTGCTACGTTTAAGACACTTCAAGATGCCAAAGATGCGGTGCGCGAATTGAATGCACTGGAACATATCCTTGCGCGGGCCCATTGGCTCTATCCAAATTTATTTGAATAATGGAACAAGCACAAAGCTTTTTTTGTAAAATAACAGTGCTGTTTTGGTGATATTAGTTTTTAACGGAAGTACATTTATTAGTGTTTTTTGTATTAATGCACAAACATTTGTTGCGGCAATCCCAATCAGTCGCTTTTGCAGATGAATGCCATGATTCAATCTCGGCAAGAATCTGAGGAATTTGTGCAAGAAACTCAAGTTGCACAAATTCAATATGCATCAATGAGCGATCATTCTTCTTGATTGCAACTTGTTCTATTTTTTTATCATGTGGAAAAAAGCGTTCTGAAAAAAGTGGCACATGCTGCGTGCTATCTTCTTTTTGTAAGCCTTGCGGATCAACCACTTGCATTACATCAAGGATGGAATAGAGCGAATAGACTTTACCAAATAATGGTGCGCTCGCGTATTCCATCGTTTGTGTTTGCACCGGGCAGGCGAGTAAAATAAGATCTTTGATAAAAAAAGATGTATCGGCGGGATCTTTCACTTTTTCAAGCAAGAGCGCAATGTTGCCGCCATGGCTATGTGAGATTATGCGAATTTCCGGTTCATGGCCATAGGATGCTACATATTCGAGACGCAGCAGTTTTAATTCATCGTAAAACTTACGTGCGGCAATCTCTCGTTCTTTAAAAGAGAGCATTCCCGACCAACCAAATAAATAAAATGTTTGCGCTGGAAATAAATAAGGATCATTGGTGCTTAACGTGGCAGCAATTTTATGAAGGTGAAATTTTGGATCTATCGTTGCGTAGTGATGGAGGCCCGGCTTGCTATAGAAGAATTTTTGAAACATGCCTTTTGGCAGCAGGCGAGTACCATGGATCCAGACGGTAATTGGTGGGTCTTTTGCAAGAGGGCGTGCAGTGTCGATTGAGGTTGTGATAGGCACAGTTTTTTTAAGGGTGACTCGTTTTATCAAAGGTTTTTGGGATATTTGCATACACCCGGGTATAAACGATAGAATAAGCCCAACAAAAGCGATCTTTTTAGTCATGATTGTAGTCCCCCTGCTATTATTTTAAGTCTAGCAAGGAAACGTGGTAATGCAAAGATATGGACATTACACATCCTGAGTAAAAAATCGAAGATTTTTGTATCGAAGGATATTTGAACATGGTTCGATATAGCCCCTTCGGGGCTTACTCACCATGTGTACCCTTTAACTGTCTAGCTCTGCTCTGCTAAAAATATCGCCGACCTGGCGAATAAATCCGCCATTATCAACATAGCCTTCAAAGCGATCACTTTGTTCCTCTTTGCCACTGTGCATGTGGTAAACGGGAACTTTCTTTTTGTCTCTAAAATAGATAAAGGTTGGGTAACTAGTTATATTAAATTCTTTATGAAGGCCTTTTCCTTGCACCACGCTCACCTTTATAAATTTTACATGAGGTAGTGCCTTGGCCGCATCTTCAAAAATATGTTTATTTTTGAATGCCCGGCACACAGGGCAGTCAGGATTATAGAATTGAGCTACCACTAATTTATTGCCGGATAAGACAGTATCAAGCTCGGCAGGAGTAGCAACCTCTAGAATTGGGCTTTCAACAGCGGCATAGAGTAAGGTAGCAACTATTAGCGCTGCCGCTCCAATGCCGGTGCCGCGTAAAATTCGTATAATATTCATTTGATTTCCTTTTCTTTAAGATACAACTGTAAGCCTTCTTGGGTTGGCGTAATGCCTTTTTGACCTTTTTCCCAATTGGCCGGGCACACTTGGCCATGTTCTTGTGTGAAAATTAGTGCATCAAGAGCACGCAATACTTCATTAATATCGCGGCCAATACTCGTATTGTAGACTGAAAGTGCTTGCACAATGTTATTGGCGTCAACGATAAATATGCCTCGTAGATCGATTCCTTTTTGCTCGTCCAGGGTAATATAAGAGCGAGCGATATTTTTAGTAACATCCGAGGCTATAGGATAAGTAATTCCTTTGATTCCTCCTTGATCGCGTGGCTTTTCTAGCCACGCAACGTGGGAATATATTTGGTCAACAGAAAACGCTATTAAAACAGTATTGCGTTTTTCAAATTCAGGTAGTTTTTCTTGGAATGCAAAAAGTTCTGTGGGGCAGATAAATGAGAAATCGGCAGGGTAGAAAATAAGTATTTTGTTTTTACCCTCAAAATCAGCTAAAGAAATCTCTTTAATTTCCCCATTTACCACTGCTTCTGCTTTAAAATCAGGTGCCTTCTTGCCTACCAAACTGGTACATTCAACTGCATTAATAAAAGCAGTAGAAAACCCTAGACATAGCACAATGAGCATGATTTTTGAGTAATGCTTCATTACTCTCTCCTTCGTTTTAAAAAAGACCTTTAAAAGGGTCTTTTATACTTATTAATAGTTTACTATTTGTAATGTTATTAAGGCAATAGATTGAAAAAATGGCGTATTTATAAGGTTTTTTAAGCAATCGAAGCTGTTTTATTTTATTTACAAGCTGAAATGTAATATGATAGGCTAAAGATAAATAAGGAGAGATTCTCATGAAATCAATTTGGAAGGGCACTATTTCATTCGGTTTGGTTAGCATCCCTGTTCGTATCTATTCGGCAATTCAAGAGCATGTGATTGGATTTAAACTGCTCTGTAAAAAATGTCATACGCCGATAGTTTATGAACGGTGGTGCAAAAAGTGTAACAAAGAAGTTGCCTGGGCCGATATTGTTAAGGGCCTTAAGCTTGAAGATGGTTCATATTTTATTCTTACCCAAGAAAAATTAAAAGAATTAAAACCGGAAACCACGGATCGTATTGATATTGTTGAGTTTGTGCAAGCGGATCAAATTAAGCCGATTTACTTAGAGCATCACTATTATCTTGGGCCCGAAGATGAAAATGAGAAAGCCTTTTTCTTGTTCAAGCAGGCGTTGGCACAATCGAATAAAGTAGCGATTGGCAATTTTGTGATGCGTGATAAAGAATATGTCTGTGTGATTAATCCGTATGAAAACACCATGTTGCTCACCACGCTTAATTATGCCTATGAAATTCGACCGCTTGAAGAAGTTCCACAATTGCCCAAAAAAGCAATGGAACTCAATGCGTCTGAGTTAAAACTTGCTGATCAATTAATTGACCGGTTAACTGTAAAAAAATTTAATCTTGCTCAATTTAAAGATACCTTTGCCGAACAATTAAAAGCAGCAATCAAAAAAGGCAAAAAGGAAAAAATCAAAGAGAAACCCAAAGAAAGAGCTGTTGCAGCCAAGAAAAAGAAGGGTGAAAGCTCTATTATGACTGCATTGCGTGCGAGCTTGCAGGCGCCAGGCAAGAAAAGCGAAGTTGCTCATGCCAAGGGTTCGACACGTAAAAAACTGCCAAAAAGAGCTTAAAACAGCTTAATTCTTATAAACGCCTCCTTGACAAATAAATTCCTACCTGTAATATATTGTTTATAAGCATTTCAGGTTCAAGGTCATGAGGAGGTTTATGAATATTATATTAAAGCGAGTGCAAAAGGGGCTATTTATAGCTCTTTTAGCTATTTTTCCAGCTTTTGCTATGCACCAATTGCCTCAGAAGCTGGAGGCCTATTTTGACCTCTTGCCTGTTGATCTGCGAATAGAGTTGTGCTCGTATCTTGCTCAAACACCCACAAATCCTAGAGAAAATCAATCATTTCAGCTTGCATCGGCGGCATCAACATTGAGTGATTTTTTAAAACTTCCAAGTAATGCCAATCTCTTGAATAACAAAGAATTAACCAAAAAACTTATACAAGAACTTGCTGATCGCTATACCAAAGATCCTATCGAGGCGGCATTATTTTTAAATACTCCTGAATCAACGCTTTTTTTAGTAAACCGTCTCGGTTTTAATTGGAACGTATCAAGCAAAATTTTAGATATAGTACCTCATCTAGAAGGAACTACCCTTAAAAAAGCAGTTGGATTAGCTAAGCATTGCAAGAAAATGCTTGATTTGCCGATAGCATTGAACTACGGGTGGCATGGTGCACATGATATAAATTATACTATAGATTATTTGGCAGCAGGTTTAGCAGTGGATTTTGATCAAAAAGAAATGATAGGCTATTTAAAATCGTATTATTACTCTAATGTGATGAAATACCCAGATGATTGGGGAAGAAAATTTAAATACGAGCTCCAGGCCGCGGCATTACTTGGCGAATACGGGATCGGATGGCTGAAAAGAAAATTGGAACTGTTTAAAAAAGAAATCGAACTAGATCCCAAGGCACATTCTTATTTTGGTGAAAGGCTTGTCGATCCAATTATTTGTTTGCTAGTAGATAATCCACATGACATATCAAAATTTTTAATTGAATCGATTGATACAAAATATTGGCGAATATTATTAGAAGTCGATGCTCGATATTCGAAAGGAAAACTTGCACAAGCAAGCTTAAAAGCGATGGTATTATATCAGAATAATCCTGAATTGCTTAAAGCAATTATTGATATGCTTCCTGATAAGCATAACGTTAATTGCGCTGAAATATTTTTAAACTATGTAAAAAAACATTCTATTATTGATTTGGCTTTATGGAAGGTCTTAGTAGCTGCTCCTAACATAGATTGCAATATTCAAGGTGAAGGAAAGACTCTTTTAATGCTTGCAATAGAACGTGGTAATAAAGATTTAGTAAAAATTATTCTGAGTAATCCATCACTAAATTTAGCTCGGTGTGATGACAAAGGCCATAATGCGCTGTGGTATGCGCAGCAATTAACTATCAATAAATTTGAGATTATGGAAATCTTGAAAAAAGCTGGTGCGCATGAGAGGGAAGCATGCGACATCCAATAACAATAGGATTTCTTACACTTATTTTTTATTTGTCACCAACGCTAGAATCAAATAGTATTAAATTACCTGCCAGCAATTTTGAGATAAAAAAAGAAACCGGAGAAATAATGAAGTTAAAACCAATGCTTGCCAAGTTCGGTACTCTTGCCGATCTTGAAAAGGAAGGGTATTTGTATGAACCTAAGCTCGATGGCATTCGTGCATTGTGCCATGTTGATAAAGGAATGAAATTTATCACGCGCAATGGATTGGATATAACCCATCAATTTCCTGAATTTGATTTTCGTAAACTTATTAATGCGCAAACATGCATATTAGATGGCGAAATTATTGCCCTTAATAAAAAGGGAAACCCGGATTTTAATCTTTTACAAAACCGCGCCAGCAACGATGTGGATGCAACCTTTGTAGTCTTTGATATTCTTTGGAAAAATGGTGTTTCATTGGTAAATAAGCCATTACATGAACGGAAAAAAATTCTTGATACAACAATAAAACCAAAAGGGACGCTTGAAAAAATTGTCTCAGTTGATGATGGCAAAAAGTTGTGGAAACTTGTTCGCAAACATCAGCTTGAAGGGGTTGTTGCCAAGGAGATTAAAGGTATCTATCATCCGGGCAAGCGTACTAACTCTTGGATCAAAATTAAAGCAATTCATTCAGTTGATTGTGTTATTATTGGATTTACGCAAGAAAAACGGCACGTTTCATCGTTGGCGCTCGGTCTTTATAAAGATCATCATCTGTATTATGTGGGCAAAGTGGGCACAGGATTTACTTCTGATGACATTCACATGCTCTATCAAAAATTGCAAAAAATAACGGTAAAAACTCCTCATGTGATTAATGCTGGTGATGCTGCCAAAGATATTATTTGGGCCAAGCCAAAAATGGTCGCTGAAATTGAGTATCTTATGCTGACCAAAGATAAACGTTTGCGCGCACCGGTATATCTTCACTTGCGGCTTGATAAAGAGCCCGCGCAATGCACATTCACACAAATTAGCTGAATTTACGGGGTCTTTAATTCTTGATTGACCATCTGCTTAATGGCATCAAGCAAATCCCGTTCGGATGCCGGAACGGCAGTTTCTAATTGATCCTTAACTCTTTGCCACGTACTCTTTTTGGATCCGTCTTGCTGCAAGAGCCAATTAAGAAGCATTGTTATTGCATTTTTAGATTTACCTGTGAGATTTCCCTGCAAAACTTGAAGGAAATCAATAATCGTTTGCTGATTCGATGTCCATTCCGGGTATGCGGTTACTGCTGGCGGTTGTGCGGCAGGATTTGAGGGTTGTACAGTTGTTTTTTTTCCGGTTAATTCATCTCGAATCACCATCAATGTTTTTCCTAGGTTGTTGCCGCCATTATAATCTGCCCCGGCTCCCCAATCAGCGTCATTTGCGCCCGCATCTTCAACCAATATTTTATCACCGGTTCCAATAAGCAGTTTCTTTAAGTTATCATCTTGGGTGAATTTTGCCCGCACCGCTTTTTTCATCACATCATATTTATTAACGTCCCAGTTGCGATCCTTATATTGCGCATTCTGGTTATCTCTGCCAATATCAAACGCTTCTCGGGGCGTTTGCGCTGCACGTATTTTATCTTGCAGCCACGGTGTGTTGGGATATTTTTGGGCCTGGAAATAATGTTCAGTGGTTGCCCATTTTTTGCCATCAATTTCTACCGGCTTTGGCAGGGCATAATAATTAGTAAATTCATAGTAAGGAGCACCTTTTTGATAAAAATAAAGATGGTTTGCATAATTTGGCCCCCATGTGCCACCCGTTTTGGTGGTTGACGGCGTGCTTGCTTGACGCGTTTTATTGAGTTGGGCAACTATATCGGGCAAATTGTGTCGTAAAAAATTATACAGGCCACCGGAAATACTAATTTCTTGGCCCCTATGCATTATTGGATTTTGATTAATGATATCGGAAGCTGGCACCCATATAAAATCATCTTTGATGCGATTCTTTGCTTGGCTGTACAGTTCTGATCCGGGCTTAAAGTGAACTTGCACAAAATGAAAGAAATCACCCGCATCACTTTTTTTAAATGGCACGCCAATAAAGCTGACGTCATAGACATTATTTGTTTGTTCAGCCAATGCCTTTTGCGCAACGTCATTAGCTTTCTGGCCGCTTGCAGCGTCTTGTGCAAAATCGCTCCAATAACTGGTGCCCTTATTATGTGCCAGTAAAATGTTCCATTGATTGGAATTTCTATCAAATGCCATCGGAATGGCGCGACCTTGCCAACGGCGCTCCATACAATTATTCGCGGTGATCAGTGCCAGAAAATTAAGAAAAATGAGAATATGAGATATCCGTTTTGAAATCATGGTTTCTCCTTAATAAGTTCTTCCATAGTTTTTGCGCCATATTTTTTGAGTAATGTTACTGCAAGGTCTCTGTTCGCTTGCGGGATAGCAAGCTCGCCACCATCACGAACGCCAATCGCTTGGTCGAGCAATGTGCCCTGGCCCCAATCCCAGGTGTGATATTTTTTATTTATATCTCTTCCTTGGGCAAGAAGCAATTTTATTACCTCTTCATCTCCCATGCTAGCAGCAATATAAAGCGGGTCAAAATATGGTTGCGTGCCGCCTTCAATTTCCTCGGGATTAGCTTGCGCAAGAGCAATTAAATTATTGGCAATATCTTGTGCGGTTATTTTTTTTGCTTTTCTAAGTTCATCGAGCGTCTTAGCACCGTATTTTTTAAGAAGTTCCACGGCTTTTTGTTTCTTTTCAGGAAAACCGTAACTTTGATCTTTCAATATTGCTTGAGCAAAATCAAGAAGAGTGCCGTAGCCAAACTCATGTGTATAATAAAATTTATTACTATTGGCACCAGCTGCCAGTAAGATTTTTAGTGTGTCTTCATGATTGTCAAATGCTGCCTGATACAATGGATCATAGGATGGCCTTGTCCCCGGTTGCAGGCGTGCTCCATGGGCAATGAGATCTTGTACCAAGGTATTGAATCCGCCGCCTGCCGCACTGGCGAGCGCGCTCAATTCCCCCGGATTGCTTCGATTGGGATCAGCCCCGCTTTCTAATAAAAAATGAATTACGGTGGTGTTATTAAACCCTCTATGGCGCATTTCATAAATTGCTTGTTGTAATATTGAGAGAGCCGGTTCACCGCCTTGCATAGGCTCATTGATCAGATTAATTCCTTGAGTATAGAGTCTTTGTGGATGATACGTAAGAAAATCTTCATTACGCAGTAAGTATCGGGCAAAGAATAGGCTTAAGTCTGTATCTGCTCGGTTTTTATAAAGATTGCCAGAATTTATGAGAGCTTCCTTTTCATTCATCGAAAGTTTTTTATTTTTAAAGATAATTGCAAAAGTGATGAGTGGACTGTCCGGGAGTGGAAAATCTTTTATTTCTATCGCTTGTTTCGCATCTATTTGACTGGATGTTCCATCTAATGCTGTTATCAAATAAGAAAGAAAAATATCTTCTCCTCCCGGCATTTTGTTGATCATTGCCTTTATAATGGTGATAATATCCTGATTTGTTATTTTTTTATTTTTAATAATAATTGCGTTAATTAAATCGTAATATACATCAACTGGTAGTAAAGGAAGTTTTTGTAAGATTTGATCGGCCGGGAGTTGCGCTATTGCTTGTAATGCTTGTGATCTCAGTGATGCGGGTTCATTGACGATTTTTTCGCATACCGGTGGTTTTTCCATGCTAGTAACTAGTTGGCCGTATGCTACTGTTATTAGAACAATAATTGTTACTTTTTTCATTATCGTGCTCCATTAGATTCAGGTGTTGGTAAGTTTGGATATTCATCAGTGGGTGTTATGCTATGAATGAATACTGTTGCTCCCTGATTAATAACAAATTCAGTGGCCCCGAATTTTTTATCCGTAGTGCTTCCCCAATCATAGGTGTACCCAAGCCGCGTCCAGGGAAATGGCCGATTGCCAGTATAAGTAGTTGCTCGGCGTTCGCGGAACCATTTTTTGTACTCCGGTTTTACCGGAACGTAGGTGAAAAGATCTTTATACGATTCGGGTAAAGTCGCCGGATTAGGGTTGGGCACGCAGCTTTTGCTCACAATATCAGTATTTATGCACGGTCTAAAGATATCTTGTGGCCGCACCCACATTTCCACAAAGGCATATTCATCTTTACTTTCTGGTAATCCTAAATATTGTTTTAAGCGTTCGCTCAGACTAATGCCCGGTGTTGGTTTTTTTAGATAGTTTTGCGCAAAGCTCTTTAATTGTGGCACCGCGGTGACCCAGATATAGACGTTTTCCATGATTGGTGTTTTAAATTCTTTGCCGACATATGCTTTATAGAACATGTTAACGGCCCACAGTGGCATCCAGGAAACCATTAAGACATGGGATTTTTGTGCATCTTTCCAAATGAGATTCTTGTTCCATGGCGAGATATCAATTAAGGCATGATCCACCTGGTCTGGGACTCCTCCTTGCTGAGTGGCATAAACGGCGCGTAAATAGTTTTCATTGGGAATTGGGTTTAGGGGTTGGCCCTCAAAAGCCCGGCGTACATTATCAACAGTAATACGAATTTTTTCTGTGGTAATTGCTGCTTGTTCACTTACTTTTTGTTCCGATGTCTTAGCAGCTTGTTCCACTTTTTGCGCGGCTTCTTCTCCCGCTTTTTCAGCACCTTTTCTTGCTTGTTCCGCTGATTGCTTAAGGCGCTCTTCAAAAGATTGCTTTTCTAGGGCTAAAGTGCCAAAAGAGAATGCTAAACAAAATAAAAATAGTGCTTTTTTCATCACGGTACCTTAAATAATAATTTCCTATTTGAAATTATAGCAGGGAGACGTAGAAAAAAGCAAAAAAATACTTTTTTGGTGGTAAAAGGAGCTAGAATAAAGGGTTAAAACGGGCTACTTTTTTTCAATGTCTGGGCATACGCAGTCAAAAGCCTAATCATTTCGATCTTGGTAGAATCGGGTAAATTGTTAAACCAGTCTTCTACTTGTTTATGAGTCACCTGACCGCGAATCTCTATGCCTTTGAATGCCTGGACAATAATATTAACCACATTGGCTGCTGCTTGAAAAAGTGCCGGACCGGCAACGGCCGGATTATGGGGATCAGTAGTAAAAGTGCCCAGTGCGGCAAGCATGCCGCCAAAATTAGTCAGAATTACTGCCTCATCTTCATCATAGTCATCATCATCTTCTTCTTCATCGTGGGCTTGGACAACAACAGGCTTTTCTTGAGGTTTTGGTTTTTTGCGGTATGGTGTGGTCGGTGGTATCGCAATGGCAGCAGCAGTTATAAGTGATAATAAAAGATAGAGCTTCATTTTTTCTCCTTTATAGTTGTATTCGATCAATTATCTTTTGCATTAACTGGCAATAACTTGGTAAATGTGTAGAAATTTCTTGCGCGAGTGGTTCATTGTAGGTATGGGATGTTAGATTCCGATCAGCAACCATTTTATTAATTTTTTCAAGTTCTTCCTTGGAAACAAGATTTACTGCTAAAGCCTCTCTAAAAACTGACCGTGGCGTTGGCGTTTGAACTATAATCCCGTGCTTGTACTCTAAATAATCTTTTACGAGTTTCCACAGGGTGTCAATAGAAAATTCAAAAGACTGAATTGCTGAATTTCGAAACTGACAATGGTATTTTTTATGTTCAGGATCATTTGATGCTAGAAGAATAATATCTTCTTTTAATCTTTTAAGTGCATTACTCGCAGCCAAATATCGTGCCTTTATTGCTTCCATACTATTTTTTCTTTTTTTATTATTTCTTGCATAGTGTCAGATACATGATGAAAATCAACAATATCAACCTTATAGGGAATATTTAAAGAGGACATCACCGCATTGGCCTCATCTATATTTTCTATGGGAAGCTGTTTGTCGGCATCGATTGCAATATCAATATCTGAAAAGGGACTATTTTTACCGGTTGCTCGAGATCCAAAAAGATATATTTTTGCCGTTGGGAAAAGAACAATCAATAATGCAATAATCTTATTTTTTATTGATTGTTCAAGTTGTTTGTCATTGTTATTCATAGTCTATTTCCTTTTTTATTGAAAAATAGTGCTTTAGTTTTTGCGCGACATTTATTCATCAATTAAAGGGGCTTGATCATCTTTACTTTCGGCATTTTTTTCTTCAAAAATCAATACCTGCAATACTCGTTTGTTGCTCGCCTTTTGCACTTGGAAATAATATTTTTTATATAAAAAGCGCTCACCTTTTTTAGGCAAGTGTTGCAACTGTTCGGTTATAAAACCGCCTAAGGTAACTGAATCTTCCGTTTCAAAGGTGATGTGTAATAGATCAGTAATATCTTCAAGGGGTGTGCTTGCGTCAACCAACCAGCCACCTTGCTTGAGTTGTACAATATGTTCAGTTTTTGGTTCAAGCTCGTCGCGCAATTCGCCCACAATTTCTTCGAGCACGTCTTCAAGGGTAATCAGGCCGGTGATGCTGCCATGCTCGTTGATCACAATAGCAATATGCATATGCTTATTCTTAAATTCACGCAACATTTGGCTCACTTTGATGCTTTCGGGAATAAATAAAATCGGCCGCAAAATATCTTGCAGCGGTTTATGTTCACTTTTTTCATCTTTGGTGAGCAGCATAAAGACATCTTTTAAGTGGACCATACCGATGATATTATCAGTCTTTTTTTCATAGACCGGTAACCGGGTAAATGGATGATCGGCAAAAACGGCCAATGCATCTTTAATGGTTGAATCCGAGGTGATCATAACAATATCAGTGGCTGGCACCATAATCTCTTTAACCGGCGTTTTGCCTAATTCAAAAATGTTTTGGAGCATCTCATTTTTTTCTTCTTCAATAAGACCTTTACCATAAATATAGTCGATCAAAAATTGAATTTCGCGCTCGGATGACACCCATTCGCTGGCAGCCTCCATATCCTTTTGTCCACCAATTTTTGCAACTACAAATGAGGTGAAGCGATTGAGGAAAGTGACCAAGGGATAAAAGAGATAAAAAATTATATTAATGAGCCATAGCGTTGATTTAAATAAGCGTTCACTGCGTCCTTTTGCCAGATTTTTGGGAATTATTTCACCGAATATTAAAATGGCGATGGTTGCCACCGCAATACCAAAGGTAAATCCGAGCCCACCCGCAAGATTAAATCGTTTGAAAATGGTTTCCATAATCATGGTGGCAAGTGCGGCAGTAGTTACATCGGCAAGACTATTGCAGATTAAAATAGTAATGAGTACGCGATGAGGGCTTGTTTCTAATGATTTGAATAGATCCGAATAGCGTCCGTAAGTATTGGCAAGCTCTTTCAGTTTAAAAAGCCTTAGTGCGGTTATGCTTGTCTCTAAAAATGAAAAGAGGGCGCGCAAACTCAACGCAATAAAAAAACAGATTATCGGTAATGTTAAAGAGGTACTCAGACTATCCATATAATTATTTTTTTCCTTTTAAAAATGCTTCATTATTCTTTATCTAATGATGAGTCATCATCACTTGTTTCAGGTTCATTATCGTCAAAAAATTCTTGATCAAACTCTTTCTCAAAGAATGTCTTGAGTTTTTTGCTGCGTGAAGGGTGACGAAGTTTGCGTAATGCTTTAACTTCTATCTGGCGAATGCGTTCACGAGTAACAGAAAAATCCTTACCCACTTCTTCCAAAGTATGCTCGGAAGCAACATCTATGCCAAAACGCATTTTCAATACTTTTTCTTCGCGCGGTGTTAATGATTTTAACACTTCCCGCACACGTTCTTTAAGATCATTATTAGCTACTGTATCCGATGGTGAAAAATCAGTATCACTTTCTATAAAATCCTTAATAGAGGCATCTTCACTATCGCCGACCGGTGTTTCCAGTGAAATTGGCTCTTTAGAGATTTTGATAATATTCTTGATCTTTTTCTCATCAATATTAAGCTCTTTGGCCAACTCGGCATAGCTTGGTTCTCGGCCATGTTCTTGAATAAAGGTACGCTTAATTTTATTGATTTTATTTAAGGTTTCTACCATGTGGACCGGTACACGAATAGTACGTGATTGGTCGGCAATGGCACGCGTAATTGCTTGGCGGATCCACCACGTTGCGTAGGTTGAGAATTTAAATCCTCGTTCGAACTCAAACTTTTCAACCGCTTTCATAAGACCGATGTTGCCTTCTTGGATCAAATCAAGGAAATGCAATCCGCGGTTAACATATTTTTTGGCTATATTTACCACAAGGCGGAGGTTTGCTTTTGCAAGATCATCTTTGGCGCGTTTATCTTTAATCTGTGCTGTCATTAAAAGATTAAACGTTTTGAACATCTGATTTTGTGGCATGCCAACTTCTGTTTCTATCTTTTTAATGCTTTTGATAGAGCTGCGCAAGTTACGTTCAAGCTCTTCCATCACCGAGTTATCTTCTGCGCTCAACGTGGTCATACCTTGGTATGCCTTAAGCTGGTCCTGAGAAAATCTGATAATATCTTCTTTTTCTCTAATTTTCTTAATATATTTTTCAATTTTTTTGGCAAGCTTTTTAATAAGCTTGTTTGATAATTTGATGGTGCGAATGGTCTCGCCGATTTTTTCTTTATTTTGGCGAACCTTCTTTAACATCTCGTCTTTTTTAGCTTCAGAATCGAGCTTGCCACGATAACTGTGATAGATCTTTTCTTCGTTAGAAATCAGATCTTTAATGGCATTGATGGTGATTAAGAGAGCCTTTTTTTCCTCTTCGATATTGGGGGAGTTTTCTTCATCAAATTCAGAGAACTGTATGATATCTTTGAGGGGCATGCTATTTTGTTGGAGCTTTTCGCCAATGGTTACAAACTCTTTATGAATTACCGGGAAGCGCGAAAGCGAATCAATAGATTCTTTTTTACTGGAAGCTATTTTTTCAGCGATTACTGTTTCTGTTTTTTTATTCAGTAGTGGAATTTTACCAATATCGCGCAAATAACATTTTACCGGGTCGGTAATTTGAGAATTGCCAATTTCGCGGACCGTGTCTTTTTCATCTTCTTCTTCTTCCGATTCATCTTCATCGTATTGATCGGTTTGAAGATCCAAAGAACTTTCTAATTTTGTTTTGGCATCAAGACGTGCGCCTTCTGCTTCATCTTCCAATACTAAAGATCCGGCCTCAACATCAAGCTCATCTTGCATGATAAGATCAATATGTTCTCTTTCGAGCGTTTTAAGGATATCGTTGATCTCTTGTTCGCTCAGATGATTCTTATCACCAAATTCTATTATTTCTTCGTAGGTTAAGAAATTGGTTCGTTTTCCTTTTTCAATTAACTCTTCGGTTAATTCTTTCTTTAAATCAGTAATTTGTGCGCTTGTTGCGGTTGTTTTTTCGGTGGGCGGTGCCGCTTTTGGGCGCGCCTTTACGGCCTTTACGGGAGCCTGTTTTTTTTGTGGTGCTGCAACGGGAGTAGCCGGGGCTGCCGCTTTGTGATCAACCTCTTTTTTTGGTGCAACAAAGGAAGATTTTTTTTCAGTTTTTTCAACTGTTTGTTTAGGCTTTGCAGCTTTAGCTATCGGCTTTGGCTTTTTTTCTATTGTTTCTTTTTTAACGGGTTTTGCAACCGGTTTTTTACCTTTTACGATCTCAGTGATTTTTTCTAGTAATTTTCTCATAGTACCCCCTTACTCAGGTAATAGATTTCCAATAATCTTTTTTTTCAAAGCGGCAAAATCATGCATAATGGTAGTAATCTGCGCATGATCACCCATCTGTTTTGCAGCCTCTAATTTTATTTTTATAGTATTTACAATCACTTTCCAATGTTTCTTTTGTAATTGTATTACCAACTGCTCAAACTGTGCAGATGAAATTTCCTCTTGAGTGGTCAAGAGTGTTTTGCTAACATACGTTTTTTCATGCTCTTCAAGCGATTCAAAGAATTGAATGAACCCTAATTCGGGAGCTCGTTTTTTTTCTTCCTGTAGTCGTTTAAGTATATCGTTTATTGGATAGGGAAGATAGGTTATCAGGAATTCTTCATTTTCTTCAGTTATCAAATGTATGTTATTTATTATACTAAAAAATATTTTATTTTCTAGTGTAGTTATTGTCTTCCCGAGGCTTTTACCATCCCCCAGGACAGGTTCCGGAGCCAGTTTTAGTGGTTTTGATTTGGTCAAGAGGCGATTGAGCTCATTTTTTAGGGATTCAACGGGAATTTGCAGATGTTTGCTGCTTTCCTGCAGTAGAATATCGTGCTTAAGGGGTTCCTCAACTTTACTGATCATTTCAAGTATTTTATGGGTAAGCTGCATCTTATGGCCAAGCCCTTTCTGGGCAAACCCAGTCCCCAATGTTTCAATGAAAAAGCTAAATATGTCTTTTGATTCAATTATCAGGGGGTTAAGATCCAACCCTTTTGTTAAATACGAGGCGGGATCCTCTCCCGAGGGCAAGCAAACTACTTGTAGATCAAGGCTAGCTTGCCAGGCTAACTGACCAATGCGCAGTATGGCCTGTTGGCCAGCGTTATCCCCATCATAGAGTACATACAAGCGTGATGTATAGCGCGCAAGAATCTCTAGGTGATCGAGGGTGCAGGCAGTGCCCAGGGTGGCCACCGTGTTGGCAAACCCATACTGGGCCATGGCAATACAATCGGTATAGCCTTCAACTAAAAATACTGCCTCTTTTGTTTGAATTTCTTTTTTTGCTCTGTCTAGCCCAAAAAGAAGCTTTCCTTTTAAAAATGACTCGTTTTCGTGCGAATTGTAATACTTGGGCCGAGTGTCATGAGCGGCAAAAGTTCTACCCCCAAAGCCGCAGTATCTCCCCAAATGGTCGGCTATGGGAAAAATAATGCGTTCTTCAAAGGGAGAAAAGAGGATATTCTTGCCCCGTGAAAGAATATGGGTTTCTAAAAGGTCATCCACTAAAATATTTTGTTTGCCCAGATCGGTGGTCAATTTTTTGATATTACTCAACCCGCCCGGCAGATAACCGATCATAAACTGTTCAATGCTTTTTTTGGAAAGACCACGTTTAGTGAGATACGATAACGCGGCAGTCGAATTTAACACCTGTTTGTTGCACCATTGGGCAAATGTTTGGCAAATCAGGAAATAATGTTGATCATTTTTATGTGATGCGCCAAAATCGCTGGCCAGAGTTGAAGGTAGCTCGATTTGATATCGATCAATGAGCTGTTTTGCTGCTTCCATTTGCGAGCAATTCTCTTTGCGTGCAATAAAGGCGATAACGTCCCCGCCAACATGGCAGCCAAAGCAATAAAAGATTTCTTTGTGCGGGCTTACAGTGAATGATGCGGTTTTTTCTGCGTGAAAAGGACATTGCCCTTTCCAATAGAGGCCCGCTTTTTTTAGGGTTGCATATTCACTGACTACATCAAGAATGGCTATGCGTGTCTTTAAATAACTAAAAAGGTTCATGATGGTGCAAATTTTTTGGAGAGTTTCAGATATATAAAAGTAACGCCGGATAAAATCATAATAATAAGTGCCAAAAGTTGCGGCACGGAAATTGATGATAGTAACCAAAGATGTAAAAATTCACGATCCGCGCGCCAGAAATCAATGATAAATCGTTCGGCACTCGAGAGCACTAGGTATAAACAGGCAAGTTGCCCCGGCACTTTGCATTGATATTGTGCGTAAAAAAACATAAAAAGAAAGATTACAAAAAGAGCGAAAGCGCTATAGAGTTGCGTGGGATGAAGCGGTTGATGGGCCAGTTCCTCAATGGGGCATGATGGATTGATGACCCCAATCCATAACCCGGTTGGCAGACCAAAACAACAACCGGCAAAAAAACAACCGACGCGTGATACTGATTGCAACAACGGAATATAAATTGCAGCAACATCCAAAAACGGAACAATAGGAATTTTAAGCTTTTTTAAATAAAATGGTGCCACTAGTAAAAGAGCAATAACTGCTCCCATTAAAGAAAAGCCACCTTCCCAGATCTTAAAAATTGCACTAAAAGATTCAAGAGATTGCCAGTTACTTGCCAGAAAGAGTAATCTGCCGCCGATGATGCTTGCGATTATTGCCAGCGATAACAGGTTAAAATACTCGTCAACGCTCATCATCTTTTTGATGCGGCGATCTTTAAGCAGGAGTGTGCTAAAGAGTATTATCCCGATAACAATAAAAACGCCGAAGCTTTTTATGGAAAAAGGACCATATAAATGAATAATATCCGGTCGCATATTAGTCTCTTATAAAACGGTTGGGTGCTGTATGTTTCACTATAGACCAATTTATAGATTTTAACGAATATTTATTTATTTTTTTGTTGCTTTAGCGGGAAATAATTACGCCAGAGTGTAGTTCTTAGTTGGTTTCTGTGTTGTTGGTAAGTTTTGGCAAATGAATATAAACATCCGACCAGGTTGGCATACTTTTTCTATGGGATAGCAAGAAACGGATAAAACCCATACATTTATCAACTACGCCGCATTCTTTAAATAACGGGTGCAATGCTTCTTGTTTATATACCAGTTCTGCCACCGCATGTTGACCTTGATGGTCAAGATCGGAAGCATTATAATGGCAATCATAGACAAAGTGGAGCGAAGGAAATATATTCAACATGGATTTTATCCATTCGGGCATGCGCAATAATGCTGCAACAGTTCTTAAGCTTAGCTTGCCGTCAAAGGTGAATTTATCATTGTGAACCGGTACTTGATTAATGTCATTGAAAGGAATTTTTTCGCCATTGATGTGGATGGTTAAAAATTCCAGGATCTCTTTTCTTGTATTTTCGTCTTTTTCTAGTTCGTTAATAAGTTTTAGCCAGTCTTCGATATCATTTTGGAAGACAACTTGTGATAATTTAGGGCGTTCTTGTGTTGCTGGCTTTTGATGCAACAATTGCTTAATTTTGTTTTCCAGCTGATTAGAATATGCGCCTTCTTGCGTGTGATTTTCTTGCGAGTTGATCAATGATGTTGGATGTGTTTTGCCATTTGAATTTTTGGTTTCAATTGTTTGATCGTTGGGGGTTGCTAGGGTGATGCAGGCGCAGAATAACAGACTAAGACTTAATATTCTATATATAAAACTATCAGTTACTTTCATAATGGGTCTCCAGTGTTAAATAGAGATTCATGTATGTGATTATTTCTGTTCATTAACCCTATTATAGCATAATACGGGGAAATAACCAAAAATAGGACCCGTAATGCACAAATATTATTGATAAATGTGCCATTTGTAAATATTAAATTGTCATGACCCGTGCCATTCAAGAGTTTCGGGAAAGGAGGGGATTCTTCTATTTTCTATCTGAATCGCAGAGGGGGCAGGATTGATGGTGGTCCCTGGCCTTAAAAATAAGTAGAGAAAGGGCAGCTGGCGTAATCCCCGGAATAAGCGCAGCCTGGGCAATAGTGCCGGGTTTGTGTCGTTTGAGTTTCTCTTGCAACTCTTTGGAAAGCCCTGGCATTGCATCATAATTGAGGCAGGAGGGTAGAATCAGTTCTTTATAAGTTTGTGCTTTTTGAGCTTCTTTTGCTTCGCGAGCAAGATACGGCTCGTATCTAATTTCGGCATGGATTGTGAGAGCAGCGCGATCGGGGATATCTTTTTGAGTGACTTCTTTCACTTTGGCAACGTCACATTCCAGGTCGCCAAAAAGCTTAAGCAGTGTTGCATTGTTATTGCCCGCGCGCAATTCTTGCAACGTGGTATCTATTAATTCTTTTTCAGACTTAAAGTCATCGTAGAGTGTTTGTTCAATGAGGCCTAAATTATACGCTCGATCAGTTAATCGTAAAAACGCGTTATCTTGCCGCAAGGAAAGTCTGCGTTCAGCGCGGGATGTAAACATGCGATATGGCTCGTCCACGCTGAGCGTTACTAGATCATCAACCATGACGCCGATATAGCCCTCGGTTCTTTCAATAATAAATGGTTCTTGGCCAGCTTGTTTAAGATGAGCATTAATCCCGGCAATGATACCTTGTCCTGCTGCTTCTTCATAACCGGTGGTGCCGTTTATTTGTCCGGCAAGAAAAAGCCCGGGAACAGTTTTAAGTTCCATGGTGTGTTTTAATTGATTGGGTAAAATAAAATCATATTCGATGGCGTATCCCGGACGCGTAATGATTGCCTGTTCAAATCCTTTAATGGTTTGTACATATGCTTTTTGCACATCGTAGGGTAATGACGTTGAGATTCCATTCGGATAAATTTCTTCTGTTGATGCTCCTTCGGGCTCAACAAAAATATGGTGTGATGTTTTATCGGCAAATCGGCCGATTTTATCTTCAATGGAAGGGCAATAACGAGGACCAATGCCTTGTATGTTGCCGCTATACATTGCTGAAAGATGTAGATTTTTTCTGATTATTTCATGTGTTTTTGCATTGGTGTGCGTGATGTAACAAGCATGGGAACTATTTACTTTATGGGGATAAAACTCAAACAAATAGTTTAAGTTATCAGGTTGCTGATATTCAAGGGCAGAAAAATCGATTGATGATTTTAAAAGTCGTGGCGGTGTTCCGGTTTTAAGGCGCCCCATGCGAAGACCCAAACTATGTAACACTGCCGAAAGATTGGTAACCGCCTCTTCACCCTGACGGCCGGCCGAATAATTTACCTGCCCGATGTGCACTTTACCATTCAAAAAAGTACCGGTGGTTAAAATAACGTTTGGGGCTAAAAATTCTGCACCGTCTCTAGTGATTACGCCACGCACTTGGTTAGTTGCCGGATCACGCAGGATATCTTGCACCATGCCCATGCGCAGGGTGAGATTGGGCATAGTTTCTAAAACTTGTTTGCTGAGTTTGTTATAGGCATATTTATCGATTTGTAAACGCAAGCCATGAACTGCTGAACCCTTGCTGGTATTGAGCATGCGGGCTTGGATGTATGTTTTGGTGCATAATTTAGGCATTAAGCCGCCCAAAGCACTAATCTCATACACAATATGCCCTTTGCCCACACCGCCAATAGCGGGGTTGCAGGGCATGAGCCCAATAGTATCGAGATTGAGGGTGATCATGAGAGTTTTTGAGCCCATCTTGGCAGCGGCATGAGCGGCTTCTATACCCGCGTGCCCGCCTCCAACAACAATAACATCAAAATCGTGCGAAAAACTGTTTGCCATAACAACCATTTAAGGAGCTTTTAACAATTAAAAAAAGATTACCAGATGCACACAGCACCTGGTAATTAAGTTTATGTGAGTTTATAGTATTCAGCAAGAGTTTAAGAGCTTAACTACGGCTCTGCCAGAATTGAGACCAATTTTCACGCTCCTTGAGCAAAGACTCAAGAATTTCTTCATGGCCATTTGGCTCTGCAAGTACATATTCTTGTTCCAATCGTTGAAAATGCTGTTGCGCGGCTTGCCCTGTTTGCTTCATGCAATTGCCATGAAAAATATAGGTGCCATCAGAATTTTTATAGGCGCTTTGTGCCAACCATGGATTGCGTGGATAGGTTTTGTGGAACGATTGGCTTTCTTTTGTTTGATATTTTATTAATGCGGCGCCATCTTTTGTTTTAACTGCCGTTATCTCTTTGCTGGTATTATTTTCCGGTGATGACGCAGGAGAAATTGTTTTTACCAGGTCCATTCTCACGACATATGGCTGCTTATCGATTATTGCCAGTAGGTCATCCAATGTATAATTTGTTTGCGCGGATATATCCCAAAGATTTGTTGTAGGATTAAATGTTGATTTGATGGTCTCAATGTTATCTAATTTTTTCCACGCTTCAATATCATTAACCAATACACGAAATCTTTGTTTTTCCCAGGGGATATAAGCGGGGGGCGGGTAATCGGCTATGAGTGGAGTTATCAAAAACAGTATGAGTGAATAGGTAAGAATATTTTTCATATTTTAACCTCAAATTTATTGATCGTAATAAGGTTGTCAGATGCGAATATTGAATCGCATCTGACAATATATTTCAAAAAAGTGTTCAAGATGATGCTTCAAAGCTACTTTTGGTAACCTCGATTTCCCCTTAGAGCGTTTTGAGCTTATTGGTGATTGCCGTTAAAGCGGCAAGTTTATCAAAAGCGGGCGGGTTGCTTTTAATATCTTTAATGAGCTTTTTAAGCCCTTCAACTTCTTCTTTAACTCGCACACCTTGTGCCGGAGTGATAAAGTTAGAAAGGGTGATTATTTTATTCTCAAGATCGGTTAAAGCTTTCGGTGAGGTTAAGCTTGAGAATTGTTTTAACTTGTCAATAAACTTTGGTGCCTTTTTGGCATCAGGTGATGTTCTATGCTTATCAAGCAATTCAACAAGCTTTTCCATCTCCTCATACATTTCCTTGGCGAGTTTATAGGTCCCTTCCAACAATTTATGAAATGGTGAGTTGGGTTGGTTGGCTTGGATAATTTCAAGCTTTCTGCGTAAAGGTTTTAGGATTTTGATTTCTAGGATAATGAGCCGATCTTTGCAGCGCTTGAGATAGGCCATATAGGTTTCTTTGCTGTTTTTATCAACAAAGCTGTCGATCAGATTGATGACAGATTTTACCGCATCTTCTTTGACGCGCATAACTATGAACTCGAAAAATCGATTATCGTCAAGTGACATCAAATTATCAAGGTCATCACTGTTTTGATGGTGAGAATCGGGGACTGCTACTAACTGATTTTGGCTGCCCAAACATACCAAACCAGCTGCGAGCATTACTACTTTGAGTTTCAATGTATCTGTTTTCATGTCAAAACCTCTTTGTCTATAGGTTTAATGGTTTTTTAGACATATTTCATCTTGACAATATTAAGTCTAGACGAGCCTTTTTTTTAGTCAAATGGGTGGTCAATATATTGATTTACTCGAGATATTGGTTATTCTGGGGAAGTTCGGTTAAAAGACCTTAAACCCATGCTGACATTTTAGGATTGCTTATGTTTTATTTTTTATCAACATACCTTAAAGATACTCTATTTTTTGCAAATGTATTCCATTATACCAGTTTTCGAGCGATTGCAGCATTTTTAACAGCTCTTTTGGTTGCCCTTATCTTTGGTGACAGGTTCATTCGGTATTCAGGAACCCTTTTTTTCTCTGGACCCAGAGAGTTCACCCCCGAGACTCATCAAACAAAAAACAAGGTGCCAACGATGGGCGGAATATTTATTATTGCCTCATTCCTGGTTGCCATAGCCTTCTGGGCAGATTGGGCCAATCCGTTAGTATGGGCTTTTGTGCTTTGCATGACAGGGTTCGGGGCTATTGGGTTTTGGGATGATTGGAAAAAAATTACGCAAGGAAAAGGAGTTTCGGCATTTCAGAAGTTTATCGCTCAATGGTCAATGGCGGCGCTCGTTTGTCTGGTTTGGATCTATTATGGCCATGCACAGACTACCATATCATTTCCCTTTTTTAAGCACATGAACATTGATATTGGGTTATTTTTTATCCTCTGGGCCATGTTTGTCATAGTGAGCTGCAGCAATGCGGTTAATTTGACTGATGGACTTGATGGGCTTGCTATCAGCTGCTTAATGCCCAATATTCTTCTATATTCACTTCTTGCATATTTAGCAGGACATTTTATAATTGCGCTTTATCTGCATATTCCCTTTGCTCAAAGCAGTGAAGTTGCTGTTCTTGGGGCTGCTTTGATAGGTTCAGCTTTTGGTTTTTTTTGGTACAATGCCTACCCTGCCCAAGTATTTATGGGGGACGTTGGTTCGCTCTCGCTGGGTGCCTGCCTAGCATTGATGGCACTGATGGCAAAGCAAGAAGTGCTACTTGTTATTTCTGGCGGCATTTTTATTGCCGAAACAGTTTCAGTGATGCTGCAAATATTCACTTATAAACGTTGGAAGAAAAGAATATTTAAAATGGCTCCGTTGCATCACCATTTTGAGTTGATAGGATGGCCCGAATCAAAAATAACTACTCGTTTTAGCATTATTTCTGTGGTGCTTTGTTTACTTGCTTTGGTCACCATCAAGCTCAGGTAATTTTGATGTATAAAATAGTATTTTATGAAGTTGCTTGGCACAGACATAAAGATGCGCCGCTTGAGGCATCTGTGCTATGGCTAAGATGTCTTGATAGGTAAGATTATCATTATTCTGCGCATCAGCGGGTATCCCAAAATCCTTTAAGTATTCTATTAATTCTTTATTTTCCAGACTTGCTGCTTCATGAAGTAATGTGTTGTTGTACATATCGGTGAGACTAAAGTCGGCATCATATTGTTTTAATAATTCCAGCATGGCCAGTGTATTATCATTATTTGCCTGGACGGCTTTATGCGCTGCGGTTTTTCCATACCAATTTTGCACATTGGCCGGAGCGCCTGCCTGTAGCAAGATTTCTGCGGCCTTAAGATTGCCACAAAATGCAGCTCGGTGAAGGGCATTATTCCCGCACTCATCACCATGATAAAGTGTAAAATTGGTTTGACACAATCGCGCAATAACTTCTCCCTCCATATCATGCTGGGCCAAAAAATAGAGACGATTGCGGCGGTATTCTTGAGAACGTTTTTTTGATACAGCAAGTTGATTCATTGCCACTACATTGCTGCCATAGAGAACAAGTAACACGGTCCATTTTAATGATTTCATTGGTCTCTTTGATAAAGAGGTTAAGATTTGTTATTAGTGTAAATCAAAAGACCAAAAAGAAGTAAAGTGCCAAAACCAATCAGCGGTAAAATGCCTGTTAACAATAAGCTTCTTATGCAAAAAGCAATAAAAAGGGTGCAACTTGCAAGTGCTGCCCAGGGTATTAATTGTTTTTTTAAAGTGGAATGATTTTTTCTATACGCATAGACAAGTGCAACCACGCTGAGGGTATAGGTGATGGTTGTCCCCAGAGCTGCCAACGGTTGTAAAATGAGTTGGTTGCCGGCAGTAGTTATCAAATAGAGAATGCAAAACGCCCATTCGGCAAATAAGCAAAGATAGGGAATGGCATGTTTATTGAGCCGTGTGAATAATTGCCATCCACGCATTATTTTGTGATTGGCCAAGATGTAAAGATTCCAGTTGTTGCTGTATAAAATGCCATAACAGCCACCCAGCGCAGAAGAGGCAATTGCAAGATGGAAGAATGCCTGAAATTTTAAAGCAAGCCCGGGGCTTGCAGGGAATAATTTTGCAAGAAGGGCAGGAAATGCGCACAAATAACTTGCTTGTTGGGCCAGCGTGTTGCCCAAAGAAGTATAAAAGAGAAACTGAAAGAGAAACACGAGCGCCATCATGATGGCAAATGAGATAATCACGGCACGCGGACCGTTTTTTTGCCCGTCTTGAATTTTGTTGCTCAAGGCGCAGGTGGCCTCAAAGCCTGTTGCCGCGTAGAGTACAAAAGGCAAGCTGCCGGGAATGCCATCCCATAGAATTGGAAGTGAAATAATTTCTGACGGAGAAAACAGTAAAATGCCTGCCCCGATTACAAAAAGTACCGGAATTAATTTAAATCCTAAAAACCCAAACTGGATGCGGCTGCCCGTTTGCATATTCAAAAGATTGAGGCAAATAAATAATGTTAAAATTAAGATATCGTAAAATAATACTGGGCCCAAAGAAAGTAGTGCCGGAAAGATTTGTGTCAGTAATGACATTGAGACATGGATCATTAAGCTGGCCGAGGCGAGCTTTGCAATAAAATAACTCCAAGTGCTCACAAAGCCCACAAAGGGATTAATTTCTTTTTGCCCAAAAACGTAAAAACCTCCCGATGGATGCAACTCAATTAAACGGGAGATAGCAATAATGAGTGGCAAAATTAAAAGACCAACAAGCGGATACATAAAACCACTGAGTAAACCGGTTCGCTTGGCAAGCTCTACGGTATTAATAAAAATACCGCCGCCCATCATAATATTAACGTTAATAAGTATTGCTGTGGGAAGAGATAGTTTCTTTTCAGTGGTCATAGGTTTGCTTTCTTTATTTGAATTCAATGCAATAATGCCAGCATAGCAAAAAGTGCGGAGTTACATCAAATGCAAAACGTAAGATACAATCCCAATGAACCGGCAACGGCAGCATTAAGGCTTTCTGCGTGGCCAGGCATTGGTATTGTCATAAAACCATTGCAATCGCGTAACCAATCTTTGGGAATACCGGTGGCTTCATTGCCTACAACCAATAAAATATTTTTATTTTCAATCTCTTGCGGGGATTTGCCACCTTTGACCACGAGCGCATAGAGTTGGAAATCTTTTTTCCATTTTAATAGTGCCGGCCATGTTGGCGTTAATATGTTTACACTGCCAATCATTCCAGCGCTTGCTTGTACCACTTTGGGGCTCCAGATATCGGCACCGTCAACAATTACTACGCTTTTCACATTGAGTGCTGCGCAGCTACGAATCAGTGTGCCCATGTTGCCCGGATCGGTAATATTTGCCATCACCAAGCCCGCAGTTAATTCTGAAAATGATGGTTGTGAAGGGATCTCAAAGACCGCTAAGATGCCACTTGGTGTGGTTGCCGCGCTCATCTTTTGCATTACGTGGTCTTCGACGATCGTAATAAAATAGTTTTTAACAAATTCTTGTACTTCTTCCAGATGTTCTTGGGTGGTATACATCTGCACCAATTTCATGCCTGATTTTGCCAGCGTGGAACAGGTGCGCAATCCTTCCGCGATAAATCGCTTTTGCTCTTCACGGGCTTGTTTATCTTTTAGTGCTGCTACAAGTTTTATTTCTTCATTAGTTCGGGAGGTGATTGTTTTTATTGGCGTTGACATAGTTTATATCTCATTATTAAGAATTTTTTGGCGGTAACCTGCCATTAATTGGACCATAAAATGAATGTTGTGAATGCTCGCTAAGCTATAACCGGTCATCTCATTTGCTTTAAAAAGGTGATGCAGGTATGCGCGGGTATATTTTTGGCACACCATACAGCTGCAAGTGCGATCGATCGGTTCAAAGGAGGTGCGATTGGCGCTATTGAGTATTTTCATGTTGCCGGTATTGGTAAATAATAATCCATGGCGAGCACAGCGAGTTGGGTGCGAACTATCAAAAGTATCAATGCCCAGTTCGATGCATGTTTGCAAAGATTCTAAATCGCCAATCCCTAACAAATGATTGGGTTTATCAGTAGGGATTTGGGGCATAAGGTGCTTAAGCATTTCAAACATCTGTTCTCTTGTTTTGCCGAGTGAACCTCCAATAGCAAAACCATCAAAGGGAAGGCTAGTGAGGTATTGGGCACTTTTTGAACGTAAAACCGGATCAATGCCGCCATGAATAACAGCATACATAGCCTGATTATTGGGATTTGCCAAATGGGCATCGAGGGAACGCTTTTCCCAGCGATGGGTGCGTTCTAAGGATTCAACAAGGGCTTTTTTATCAATGTGATAGGGGGGCAATTCATCAAAAGGAATGATTATATCTGCTCCTAGATCTTTTTGTGCCTGTACTGAAGTTTCGGGGGTTAATAGTACTTTTTGACCATCCCTATAGGATCGAAAAAGGACTCCTTCTTCAGTAATCTTTAATACATTCGTATCTGTCTTCTTTTTGCCCTTGCTTTTGAGTTCATCCTTAACTGTGCCATAGGCAAGACTAAAAACCTGAAATCCACCCGAATCAGTGATAATTGGAGCATTTCTATTGATAAATTTATGCAGGCCCCCTGCATTTTTTATTATCTGGCTACCGGGTTGGAGCATCAAATGATAGGTATTGCAAAACATGAGCTGCAGGCCCAAAGAATCGGTCATATGAGTGTCTACCCCTTTTAGGGTGCCATTAGTGCCCACTCCGACGAAATTTGGGGTATCTATGACCCCATGGGGGGTATGGATCCGCCCAACGCGGGCTCTTGATTTACGAGATTGATGAATGAGTTCAAAGCGAAATTGGTTCATATTTTTACCTAAAAATGGCTATTTTACTAGTATAGCAGCTAACAGGTTATACAAAAAGCCATTTTTAATGTTGACAAATAGAAATTAATAGATAGAATTAAAGTTGAATAAATAGTTTTATTAATCAGAAATGGAGGAATTTATGAATAAAATTAGTAAGTTATTACTTATTTCAGTATTAGGTTCATTATCGCTACACGCGATGGAACAAGATGCATTTAAAAATTGGGTCAATAAAAAAAGAAAAGAAGTAACCCTTGCTGCTCCAAAGTCATTATTAACAAATGATCAGATATATAAAGAAGCTGAACAAAATGAGCACGCTGTGGCTATCATTAATGCAACAACACAAAGAAGTGCCAAAAGAACAAGAAAGTTTGCTCAAAGCGATCCGGGATCAGCAAAAAATATGATGACTTTTATTAACCAAAAACAAAAAAGTGTTGATTTTGAAGATCCTGAATTGAATCGATTTGCAGCAGTCGTTGCTTTAACGGAATTTGCTAAGCCATCAAATGATTTAGTTCTTGCTATGTTGGAATATGCTAAGCTGGAAGAATCTAAAACTAATAATAAACCAATCGAAAAAACCGATGAAATCTCGGATAGTGAACCAGTCCAAGAGAGTAATGCGATCCCGGTTAAGGTAGCCGCACAAAATAGGTCGCCAGTTGTTGAAAAAGATGGTGATGAGATCATGAGCGTAATATCTGATGAAGAAGCGCCACTCTACGATTTTAGTAACTATGATGAAGATTTATTCACTGCAGTTCCAACGATAGCAGAACCAAATTTTGCGGCGGAAATTGCTCAAATTGAAGAGATCAATCAAATCAAAGAAGCATCTCCAGTTAAGGCGGAAATTGAGTTAGTTCTAGCTCCTATAGAAGCGATTGCACTAAATCCTCTTGAAGTTGCTCCTCGTCAGAAGCAAACTATTTCTCCAGCTGCTTTAGTTCAAAATCCTATTGAAGAGATAGCGCCAAGCCCTTTTGAAGTTATAGCACCAAGACGACCTTTTCAAGGTGAAATTGACACATTTAATCAGGCATTGAAAAAACATTGCAGACTTAAAGGGAAAGAATTGCTTGATGCTCTTGCGAGTGAAATAACCTTGAATGATCCGACATCTTTCTTAAGTGTTGCACAGGCAATCAATTCGAAAGAGGCTGTTGATTTTGCACAGTATTGTATAGCAAAACAAAAATAAGCTTAAAAGCTGATAAGTTAGCTATTTTTAATCAATAAAATGGTTCGACAAGCTCACCACGAACGGTTTAAAGTTTCTTTATCCCCGTTCGTCCTGAGCTTGTCGAAGGATCTTTCTACCCCCTGGGCGCCAGGTATGCTCCAGGGGTAGATTCTTCTTATAGGAAACTTTCTTCGTAAAACCATTGATTATAAAGGCTTTTTTGTCTTATAATTAAATTACAGATAGAAATATATCATGGTGGTATATAGCTACAGGATTCTGTAAAAAAGGAGAATATTATGAAGAATATAAATATTTTATCAGTATTATTAGTGCTGGGCCTTTCAATGGGGCAAATGAATGCTGGTATTGCCGATTATTTTGGTTTAACAGATAATACCGCTAACACCGCAGCAGTTACTGCACCTTCGACTGCAGTAATGCCGCAAACAGACAGTCAAGCTGCTTTGAATACCATTCAAAAAAACGTGCCGGTCATTCTTGAACAAGCGAAATTAATTGTTGCTGGCATTCAAAAATTGGCTGATACGGCGGCAACGGGTGGATTTTGGAGTTCATTAAAAACAGCTGTTAGTGATACTACTACTCGTGGTGCACTTACTACATTAATAAGCACCCTTGCAGCTACTGTTCCAGCAGTTACTACTATAGCTACGGCTGACCAAAGTATTAAAACAAAAGCATTTGCTGCATTGTCTGCTTTAAAGAATGACCCGAACGTTCAAAAGCTTTTAGAACAACTTCAACAATTGCCATTTGGTGGCAGCACGATATCTAGTGAACTTCAACAAGTAATGAACCCGAAATAATCTCCAGGTAGGACAAGGTAAAAATAGGGCAGGTAATATCCTGCCTTATTTTTTTATGGATTTTTTGACTAACAAAAGCATTGGTGTTAAGAAGAGCATCGTTACCATTTTAATAGCAAAACTTACTATCATTATTTCTCCCAGATTTTCAATAATGCCATAAAGGCCTAAAAAGCTAAAAAGAATGGTATCAAATGCCTGCGAAACGGTGATGCTCATTACATTTCGAGCAAATAAATAATGTCCATCAAATCGTTTTTTAAGCAGTCCGTAAAAGAAGGTATCAAAATGTTGAACAATCAAATAAACAATAATTGAAGCGCTTGTTAATCGGGGCATAAAGGAGAGCAGGGCATGATAATATGGCTGCGAAAAATCAGTGCTGGCGGGAATATAAAATAAATGTATCTGCGAAACAATAGTATAAAAAACGAGCATGCAAAAGCTTATCCATATAGCCTTACGTGCTTCATCTTTTCCATAATATTCTTGTAATAAATTCAAGGTTAACACCGAACCAACAATATAGATATCTGATGCCGTTGCAGTGAACCCCAGGAGCGTTATTTGTTTAATTACAAAAAGATTTGCAAGGATAGCCTGTACGCATAAAAACGAGCATAATGCCTGATTGCCGATTCTGAGCATTATAAGGGTGGTTATTATAATGCAAATAAGGTGAAATAAAAATAATAATTCATTCATTTTCAAAACTCTTGTGCTTGGGCGGATCATAATATGATAATGCTAGATTAGCAGAGTGCTTTTGTTTTAAAAAGAGGGTGCCATGAATAAGAGAATCTTTACTCCATTAATATTAAATACGATTGCCATATGCGCAATGGAAAAGCCATATGTTGCACCGTCAAAGATCCAGGATTTGGATGCAGTTAAAAAGGTGGTTGTTGATTATCTTAACAGAAATACGGCACCATTTTACAAAGTGGGGAGCCCTTATTGCCGACCAGAAGTTGATTTATCAAAGTCTCATGAAGAAGAAGTTAACAAAGGATTATTCTGCTTTTATGAAGATAAGGCTGTTGTATGTGCTCATGGCAGTGCCCATTTTGTAGATCTTTTTCAAAAAAAGGTAGTTAGAGTAATTCCGATTGGTAGGAAGCTTGAAGAAAGTGATAGAACAAATCCCATGTTTACCAGTGCTGGCTGTGGAAAAATAGCAGGTTCGGATAAGGTACAAGTATTTTTAGGAGAACAAAGTGGAAGGATTTCAGCCTTCAGCCTTAAAAATGAATTTGAAGTAGATTCACCCAGAGAAATAGAAGCAACGCCGGAGATTCCTAAAACATTTGGCATTGTTCCTGGTAAAGTTCTTTCGTTCCATTTTGCACCCGATGGTAAACAGGTTGCTGTGAAGTATGTAACTAATGTTCCGTGTATGGCACTCAGCGTTGCGTTTTTAAAGCTCTTATCGTCATCGCAAAAAAGTGGTTCATACTTAGCTGCCGAATCTAAAAAAAATAATCGCCGATCATGGATGCCATCTGCTACCAATTATGATTGGTCTGTTTTTGCAACCCGCGAATGCATAAATGGCATTGAAGATATTCGGTTTGAGAATGAATTTTGCATAACAAAATGTGCACTTACCAAAAATGAAGAGAAATGGAAATTGATAAATCCAGAAACTACCCGTCCTGAATTAGTAAAAATAGAAGAAAAATAAGAATAATTTAGGTATAATTGGCAGCATATAAAATAACGGACCTTATGCGTAATTAGCTGCATAAAAAATGAATTCGCCAGAAACCGCTCATGGTGAGTGATTGCGAAGCAATCGTATCGAACCATAATTTGAAAAATTTAAATCATAAGAACCCTTCGATACACCGCTCTGCGAGCGGCACTCAGGGCGAGCGGGCTAAGCGTACTTTTTTGTTAAAATAATTACGCATAAGGCCTAATGGACCATACGCAGTGAGGGATTATATGAAATTCTTAGCACTTTCTATTCTTATGAGTACACCAATTATCGTTTCGATGGAAAAACATCCATCATTTGAGGAACTTCAACAGGTAGTTTACCCAAGTAAACTCGTTAAAGTTCCGTCTTTAAATGGCTATATTACTGAAGTTGAGATTCCTACGGAAACGGAAGAATATATTTATAAGGGTAAAGATATTGGTTTTGAATTAGTGAAAATAAAAGAAATCAAAACCAGATATCATCTTACTCTTGACCAGAAGCAACTTGTAGTGGCATGTGTTCAAATTTTTGATCGTCCTGTGTCACCATGGTAATTTAAAGCAAGGGATTCTTGGCAAATCCAATTAGCCGACATTCGGGTTGTGGCAGAACGCCAAATTCTTTATAAACTAATTCTTGCATGGTTCGTGCAAGAGTGATGATATCGGTGCTGGTGGCATTGCCTTGATTAACGATCATATTGGCATGTTGATGTGAAACAATTGCATTGCCGATCCGTAAATGTCCTTTTACACCAATTTTATCCAGATAGTAGGCAACATAAATTATTTTTTTGTTATTGCTTACGAGCGTTACTTCATGGTCAAGAAAATTCCTAAAAAAACTTCCGCAGGTATTTTTTGCCGGATACCGTTTTTCGCGATGACGAATAATTTCTTTTCGTCGTCCGCGGGCAAATGCAGTTTCTAAATCGGTTGCCTTTTTTAAGATAAACGTTGCGTCAACTAAATAAAATTGTTCTTCTTGTAACTTAGATTTGTTGTAGCCAAATGCAAACCAATCCGGCGCAATGGTAGAATATTGATTGGTTTTTTTATCAAGCACCGTTGCATTAAACAAAAACTGCTCTAACAAAAATTCATAATAGTGGAGATTGATATACAAAGAACCGCCAACCGTGCCAGGAATGCCGCTAAATTCTTCAAGTCCAATAATAGAATGATCCAAGCAAAAGAGAATGAGATCGTGCATAGATGCGCCGGCGCCAGCTTTTACTAATATATGTTCTTGCGAAGGCAAAATTGATATTTCATTTAACTGAGGTTGAATCACCAGTCCGTCAAAGCCCTCATCACTAATAAGAATGTTGGCGCCTTTTCCTAAAATAAAAATTGGTAATTCTTTTTGACTGGCATATTCAACGGCATACTGAAACTCTTGAGCGGTTTGAGGCTGCGCAAAATAACGGGCGCTACCACCGGTGTTGAACCAATTTTTATCTTTAAGCGGAACATTTGTTTGAATGAGATGATTCATATATTTTGGTTGGTTCAGGTCTTTTTTGAGCATGGCCACTCGTTATTAAATCCAAACATTGATTACTGCAAGTATTTTGATACTTTTCTAAGCATGCAGCGCAACAAATAAAATGTCTATTACAGGCTGCACGCAAACAATTAGTGTAATCATCACACGGTGCACAGCAAATATAACAGCTGCCTAAAATGTCGTCAGTAACTTTTACTGTAATTCGTCCATCAAAAACATAATTTTTGCCTTTAAAAAATCCATTGGGAAATTGTTCAACATACCGGTGGATGCCACCCTTAATCTGATAAACTTTTTTTGTTACTCCTTTCAATGCAACGTAGGCCGATGCGCGTTCACAACGAATGCCGCCGGTGCAAAACATGAGAACATCTTTTTCTTTCAGCTTATCGAGGTTGTTGTCTACATAGGTAGGAAAATCTCTAAAATGGGTTATATCGGGCCTCAGTGCACCCGGAATGGTGCCAATAGCAGATTCATAAGGATTGCGGCAATCAATAATAACCAGATCTTTATTTTTTTGCGCAAGAAGTTCATGGGCTTGTGCCGGTTCTAAATGAATGCCTCCTTGATCAGCTGTTGCCGTTGCCGGATCGAGGCCAATATTTACAATTTCTTTTTTAACAACAATACGAAGGCGCGGAAAGCGGCTATGTTCAGTGTTACTTTCTTTAAAATCTATTCCGTCAAACAACGGATGATTATTCATCGCTTTTTTGTAGAGCTGGATATTTTCATTTTCTCCGCCCAGTGTTGCATTGATTCCTTCATGCGCAAGAATAACGCGCCCTTTAAGAGCGAGTTTGTAACAAAGATCTTTTTGCCATTGTAAAATTTTATTTGGATATTCTATGTAAACATATTTGTAGAATAAAATTATTGTTTGCATTGTTGCTGCTCTTGTATACCTGAGCTAAGAGTTATTTTCCGATTGTTTTTAGTTTCAACTTTACAGCCCAGTGCTTTTAAAATTTGTTGCTTCTTTTCCGATATATTTAATGATATCCCATAGGCAAGTGGGGTCAACTTCTGTGTATTCAAACAATTGAACCCCAGATCATTGTGAATCAAAAAATGAGAAACAGTTTCAAATTCTATGTCGTCGAGCTTTTGCTCGCAGAGAGCATGAAGTAAAGAGTTGCCATTATTCTTTTGTTTATAGTTTTCATTTAACATAATGAGCGAATAAAGGGATAAACTGCGAGACAGTTCTTTATTTGTTTTTTTTGAAAGTTCTTTGATGTGTTCAAATGGTTGGGCCTCAAAGGCTTCAATGCTATCATGGTGCGAACATATTTTAATGCCATGTTGGGCAATTTGTACATAGGTATTTATGCAATCAACGTAATTTTTAAACGTTTGATTGTTTTTGTCACCTTCATCCATAGTTTCTTGTGCGTCAGTAAGAAATTCGTTAATGGTATTCAATGAACAGCAATGTTGCTCTAATTCTTGAATAACAGAAATGAGCACCCATTTTTTTTCAAATTCATCTTTATTTATAGCGCATAATGAGAGCTTGCCATAGTTTGAAATTTTTTTTGATAGAGTAGCTAGCGAATTTGGTGGAATCATTGATGAGGGACGTTCATAAAAATAGGTGTGTGCTCGTTGCAACAGGCGCACCGGGTTATTGTCGTCACAAATGGCCAGTAAAAATTTATTAATTTTTAATTCTTTAAACAACGAGTTTGTATAGCTTAAGATTTGCTTCACTCGGCCCGACGCTTTTTCCATGGGCTGGCACGTGCAAGAGATTAATAACAATAATGAAAAAACAAAAGATAGATTCATAAAAATCTCGTGAAGTTATTTTTCGCTTGGAATATAAGGACGTTCGTAAAAGCTTTTGAGTAAGTATTTAGGATCAACCTCTGTTACTTGTTGGAGTGGTTTATCTTGTTCGAATTGCTTTTTTATGCTGGGATCTTGCGTGCCATCATACTCATCTTGCAAAAAATAAATAAAATGCGAGTGGTATGAAAGGGCAGGGATGGAATTTAACATCCCGTTGGCAGCACAAGCGGTAAGTAGGCTCAATATCGGTATAAAAAATAGTTTCTCCATTAGACATGATCCATCTTTTTTTTAAAAAAATACAACGCCACTATATTAAATACACCAGAAAAAAATATTAAGGCAAGGATACAAATTGGATATGCAATAAATTGATCATTGCCAACGAGGGCAGAACGTAATCCTTCAGTAATATAGGTATATGGATTCAGGAGCGCAAGCCATGAATAGATTTTAAAGCGTGAATTAAGCAACGCCCATGGCACCCAAAAACCGCCAAGGACTACCAATGGCCAGTTGATACGAATCCAGAAATAACGCACATTAAATGAACGTTTAATGAAACACATTACCGTAAGCACATATGAAGCAAAAAAATATGAGCTTACTACATTCATGAGCACTAAACCTAACCAAGATGTATTGAGCGCATCAAAATATGAGGGCAATAAAAACCGCGCTAATGGAAAAAATGGCATAGCAATTATGAAACTAAATAATGCCGGAAATGCGAGCAGTTCAAAAAATAAAACTCGAGGGGGCAAGAGCATCATTTGATAATCGATAAAACGATCGCCCTCAATATCATACATAAGTGGTGAAATAAGCGAGAAGCAAATTTGAACGCTGTTCAATGCAAAAGTTCCCACCATCAAAATAATACTCGCCTTTGCACTTCCTGCGCCGAAAATTACTCCTGGTTGCATATAGCCAAAAATAAGAATCGCAAGTAACGGATAAATAATTAAATAATTGATGCCGTAGGTTTTTAGGCGCTTACCAAAAATATAAAAATCACGATGTAATAACTGAAAAAAAGTTTTACAAATCTCAAGGTTAAACATTATTATTCCTAAATGGGATCAAGTCGGCGCCTGATTGCGCGCTGTAACAAAACGATCAATGCTGCGCTGCAGCTTAAAATAACGGTAACACAGATCCAGAGTGGTAAGTAATTGCTTTGGCCCAACATAGCAGCGCGCATACCTTCGTGAACATACGTGACGGGGCATAATAAAAATAGTTTTGCAAAAAATGGAGAAAAAGCATACGCCTGTTTCCAGGTAAAGAATGTGCAGCCTAATAGAAACATTGGTCCTAAACGGCGAACCCAAACGTTATCTAAAAACCAAAAATAATTTAAAGAAAATGCAAAATAAATGAATATTAGCGAATAGAAGAAGACCATTAAAACAAACATTCCAATGCTTGGTATTATACGCATTTGATCTAATGGAAAGGAAGTTCCTAGAAGTAAGGTTCCTATACAAAATACCGGGATTAAGATACTAAAAATTTCTAGCATAAAGGTAAAAATATATTCAGCAAATAATAACGTTTTAGGTAACGGTAGACTCATTTGATAACGAAAGAATCTCACTTTTTCAATGTCATAGACATATCTAAATGCCACTGCGAATGAAGTAGAAAAAATTACTTGCGTAGTAGTCCCGATGTATAGTGGTGCAATCATTGAGATAGGCATACCGAGTAACGGCAAAAATTGCCCGATTGCAAGTGTTTGCAAAAAGACAATGATGCATCCATCAATTAGGCGCCCTGTAATATTAGCAGTGATTAAGCGAAGGTCACGATGCGCTAAGACACAAAACGTTTGAAAATATTCACTATACATTTTCAGCTTCCTTAGTAAGTGTTAGAAAGATATCTTCAAGCGAAGCCATGGCATGTTGCGCTTTGAGTTCTTTTACAGAAGCTATTAATTGAATTTTGCCTTTATTCAAAATGCATACGCGATCAGAAAGATGTTCTGCTTCATCCAGATAATGGGTGGTGAGAATAATAGTGACACCTTGTTTTTTTAATTCTTTGATAATCTGCCATAATTTTCGTCTGATATCAGGATCCAATCCAACGGTTGGTTCATCGAGTAATACGAGTTCAGGGCTATGCATAAGTGCACGCGCAATGAGAACACGTTGTTTTGTGCCACCTGAAAGTTGATCAATTTCAAAGGAGGCATAACGTGTTAGTTCAAGTTTATCCATTAAGACAGCTGCACGTTCTTGAATTACTGATTCGGGCAATAAAAAGTATCTGCCGGCAAAAATAAGATTATCTTTGACATTTAAGTAGGTATCAAGATTTTGTTTTTGGGGGCAAAAGCCTAATGAGCGGCGATAATTGATAATATCTTCGTAGATTGATTCACCCTTGAAAAGAATGTCACCAGCAGTTGGCGGATGGAGGGTAGCAATAATAGATGAGAGGGTGCTTTTGCCTGCACCATTGACCCCTAAAAGGCTAAAAATTTCACCATGATGAATGTCAAAGCTGACATCATCCAAAGCGCGGACAGTATTATTTCTATCAGTATAATATTTACTGATATTTTTGATTTGAAGAAAGTGGTGCATGAAGATAATCCTCTTTGAAGAAGAAAAGGTACCTTCATAATTTATCACATTTTGTCAAAAAAACCATTGTTAAAAATATTTTTTACCTTAGACAGCGATTTTCTGAGCTCTTTTGAATGAGCATCAAGATTATTTTTTCTTGATAATTAATGCGTCTAATTTCTGGTGTAAATCCACTGGTAATGTGCGTTTCGCTTCTTCCAGTTTCATGCGACCTTCATTTATTTCCTTGGCAATGCGAAGTAAGGCTTGCTCTCCAAGTGACGGTACTTGCGCAAGGGCAATCGTTAAGCGAATAGACTCACCCTGAGTATTTGGTGACAGTTGCGTAGAGATTCTGTCGCTTTTATATGCAATTCGCAATCTATCATGGGGAGCAGCAGTGACTTTGAAAGATTTCTGGAGCTCGGCATTTTTTTGATTGCCTTCAAGGATGATTGAGGAATTACTATCAGGAATCTCTTTATCATTGAGCAGTGCAAAGAGGGTATATTCGGCTTGCTTAGAATCTACATTTTTTACATTTGCATCATATGTCACTTGGTAGTTGCCGCCCGTAAGAGCTTCAAATGTTTGATTTTTTGAGTTATAATTCCATCCATTTATTGATTCGATCTTATCAAATAGTATGTTTACTGGTGTCTGTGGTATAACTGTCATCTGAGTGCTCCGTGAATATGCTTTTACACCCATTGGCTGTACTGTTTGCGCCATTGTCGTGCTGATAAATACTGCGCCGACACTTAAAAATGCTATTATCTTTATTATAAAAATATTCATTACTTTCACTTAAACAGCTCCTATTAAATCTCATTCGATATTTTATTTCTAATAGAATTATATCAAATGGGCATTTATTATGAAAGAATATTTATAAAAATGCGCAAAAACCTTTATTTTATGCTTTTTAGAGCAACTTCTCAGCGTGCTTCATTTTTGTTTCTTTTTTTCAAACTTGGCATGTTTTGCCTTTTTGACTTTAAACTGTTTTTCAAGCGATTCAACTACATCTCTAAAGCCACTATATTCAAGTTCTGTATAAGGGAGCATTGCCGGGCCGGACCAACCTTGTGATCGCATTTCCAGCGCTTTTTCTTGTGCCTTAAGCCGAATTGCATCCCAAGCGGGATTATCAAAAAAATCAACATAAAATTCTGCAAATTGTCCCTTTTTATTCATTGAAAAGCCGAGTGCTGAAATAATCGGCAGGCAATAAAACCCCGTAACTGCCGTATTTATCGGCACTGGCATAAGTGGCATAGTATGAGATCCGCGCGAATCTCCTCCTACATAGTGAGCTTTGGTAAACGGCATTAATAGTTCTTCAGGAGCGGGGAAAATGCCTTGATTGCGCACGCTAGCAATTGGATCATCTTTTCCACTATATTTTCCTGCTATGGTGTGAAGGCGATCGGTGGATATAGAAACAACCTGTTCATTGAAACTTCGTGAATGAATTGCTTTGATGCCAAAGCGTTCATTATCGCGCAAAAGCAATGCAATTTTATAGTAATCTTCCGGCGCATTAAGGGTGATTACCAAATCTTCATGGGGATGATTCATATCAATAATTTCAAAGGAAAAGCCTTTGATAAGTTTGGGAAGCATAAGTCCAGCGCAATACATGGGATCTGCAAAAGCGAGAAAGAATGGTAAATTAAAACAGCCCGGATCAGTTTTATCACAGGCAAAAATCATAAAGGATTCAGCGGATCGGGGATCTTTAAGAGTGTGATCAAAGGTAATTTCTGCTACACCGGGGCCTGCGCCGCGCACATTGCCTGATGGCGCATTGGCTAAAAGATCTTGTCCGGCTCCATAGCAGCCATATCCATGAGCAATTTTAGTAATTTTTAAAAAAGTATCCCAAGCAAAATTATGTATAGCGGGGTTATCCGTGCCATGGGCATGAGACATAATGAGCGCAATGTCATCACCCGTATGGGTTACTAAACCATCAATGAGAAGCCCCTTTTTTATGGCTGCTCTTACTTCATGGCGAGCCATATCGAGCATTTTTAAATTAGGGGTAGTGTGTCCGCCAATGGAACCTACATCTGCCTTAATTGCGGAAATTGTTATTTTCATTATGAAATCCTTTTTTTCTTCTACTTAATCTTTATATGGTGATACCAAGAAAACAAAATGCTGTCATCTTACTTTTGGTTAAACTATGAAGAAAAAAATAACTATTTTTACTATAGGCCATTCAACGCATACCATTGACGATTTTGTTACGATTTTGCGTGCGCATAACATTCAGCAAGTTATCGATGTTCGCACTATACCAAAATCACGCCATAACCCACAGTTTAATCAAGCAGTAGTGCGGCAAGATTTAAAAAATAGGCGTATTGCTTATCGCCATATGAAAGGTCTTGGCGGATTGCGCCATGCGCACAAAGATTCAATAAATCAAGGATGGCACAATGCTTCATTTCGTGGTTTTGCTGATTATATGCAAACCGACGAGTTTAAAAAAAATATTGAAAAACTCATTGCTTACGCGAGAAAAAAAAGAGTAGCAATTATGTGTGCCGAAGCGGTGCCGTGGCGATGCCATCGTTCATTAATTGGTGATGCATTATTGGTTCGTGGAGTTAATGTTGAAGATATCATAAGTAAATCTGAAACAAAGCCGCATACCTTAACTCCATGGGCACGAGTAAAAGGTGCTGCTATCATCTATCCTGAAGAAAATTAAGGAATAGATATGGAATTGAGATTTCATAAAGAACTGTTTTTCTTGATACTTTCCTTTTTCCCAACCGTCGGCATGAGTAGCAAAGACAAAGTGCTCGCGTTACTCTTAAAAAATGCCACACAAGGATCTTTGGGTATTAAATTGCATAATTCACAGATTCTGTCTCGCGAAAAAGCACAGTACGATAAAACAACAGATATTGCGTATCAAAAAATTCATTTATCTTGGCATGAATTTGCTGAAGATGTTCAGACAATCCATTTTTCGTTGATTGAGCCAAATGATCAGGAAGAAAAAGCACCCATTAATATATCAGTTATTTTTTTTCGTAAATTCCTTTTGCAATCTCGAAATGACAGCCAAAAGTTGCGCATGCATGTTATGAATACAAAGGGCCCTCGAGATTTTAACAGTTTTGATATACCCATATCAGAATCTGATGAAACTCGCTCGGCCCTCGAGCTTTTTGTTGATGGCCCACATCTAGATATGGCCAAAATTAAGGTTCAGCTGACATCAGAATAATAAAAACTCTTGCAAAACCATTTCCCTTTTTATATAATTACAATTAGAAATATATTTTAACTGACAGCAAGCCAATAAAGTGCTTAGCTAAAAGGGATTTTTTATGAAGAGAGAAGCTGTTACTCACTGTTTATTTTCAATTGTTGCGCTTGTTTTGGGCGCATCAAGCTTTGCAATGGAAAAGCCGCGACCCACTAGTTTAAAAAAACCGAATGACATAGTGGTTACCATCGATAACACTACCGGCAAAAAGAACTATGTGTTAATCGGCAAAAAGAACTATGTGTTAATTCCAAAAAATTTTCCGCCAGATTATAGAGGTGGAGACAAAGTGTTGTTGGAGATTCCTGCGGGCCAGATTGCCAATACAGAAGTTGAATGGGCGTCACGTGTTCGAGGTCCTGCCACTACGGGTGTCTGGGAAATAGTGGATCAATCAAATAGGTCTCGTGAATTGATAGGCATGAGATTAACTTTTGGGGTTTTTGGAGAGAATGTTGAATTGAGCATAGCAGCCACCCAGATCGATGAAATAGCAACCATTCCTGTTGCAAAACAAGAAGATGCTACTTTTACTGTTGCTATAAAACTTAATAATGATGATCCTGCTCAAACAACAATTAAATTATCAACAACGATACACGAAAAAGAAAAACTAGAATAATTTTAGGAAATAAGGAAATATTCGATGAATAATAATAAGATGTTAAAAAATATTTTTGCCTCAATTCTCATTTTTTGCTTGCAGTGTAGCGCGATGGAACAGGGTCAAATTAGTCAACAATCAAGCTTTATGGCAACTATTGGATCAAATGATATTGCTGAGATTGAACAAGAATTGAAAGCGGGAATGAATCCCAATTTTGTTTTCTACGGCTATTCTCCCTTAACTTTAGCCGCAGATGACGTTGCTGCTGATGATGCCGACGAAAAAGTAGTTGAATTACTTTTAAGATATAATGCGGACGTTAATATGCCTAATTGGGATACTATGACACCCTTAATGTATGCTGCTAAAAGGGGCAATGCAAGCATGGTGCAATTACTATTGGCTCATAAAGCCAAAGTAAATATTGCAGATCAATTTAATAATACTGCGTTAACTTTTGCTGCACAAAATGGGGATAAAAAGATCTATAATATGTTAGTTGCAGCTGGTGCCACTCAAGATGCCAGAAGTAAGCAATTCCACCGAACGCCCCGGGAAATAATGCAAGAGCGGTCTGGCCGAAGTCGGGAATAAGTTTTAACCCCTCTTCTTTGCCAGGTTAGTACAGGTTCAAATCTCTATATAATTTATATCTGAACTTATATATTCCAATTTGATAGACAAAATTGCATATTTTGCTATTATTAGGGAGAAATAGCAAGTTAACCCTAAAATGACGTTTTTATGAAATATACCTATTTATTATCATTTTTGATGGCGACATGGCTTGTTTTGCCCGTAATTGCAATGGAAATGCCCGAAAAAGAGCTGGCGCAAAAAGAATTACATAATAATTCAACACAATTAGCGATCATCCAAGAATCACCTAAGAGCAGATTAAAAACAGAAGATGGTGAAGATCTTAATGAGCAACTTCTTCAGGCTGTCGGCAGGGGTACGGTAAAGGAAGTTCGAAAGCTCTTGGCTCGAGGTGCTGACGTTAATACAAGGAATAGTTGTAAGGACACGCCACTTTACATAGCGATAAAACGTGACAATCCAGAAATCATTAAACTGTTATTAGAGCAACCTGATATTAAGGTGAACTTAAAAGGAGGATACTCCAATACTACGCCGCTTGTTGAAGCAGTTTATAATAATAAGCAAGAAATAGTTAAATTGCTTCTTGCTAAACAAGACATTGATGTAAATATGCTTCCAGATTATTATCAATGGGCGCCGCTGTATTGCGCAGTAATGAATAATAATCTTGAAATAGCAAATCTGTTGCTTGTTCGACCTGATATTAATTTGAATAAAAAATCTTCATATGGTTTTCGTGCTCTTGATCGGGCTCTAATCAGAAATAATCCAAACATGATTAAGTTGCTTCTCAACCATCAATCAACACCACCGCAAGTAGCCGCCGCATTGCGAACATTGCATAAAGACGGAAGTACCTATTTTTCATGTTTACCACGGGATCTTATTGAGATGCTAATGCTCTATCATCGCACTTATAGCATTAGCAAAAAACAGGCAAAAAAGCCATTTATACAAAACAAAAAAATGAAAGAATTAATCGCATCGGAATTGGCAAAACGATCACAGGATAATAAAAAAGATAAGTGTATAATTTCATAAATACTTGTAGCGTCAAGACTGTTCAAGCCCGTCCCCATAAAATCGGCTAAATTGTTATAATTGCACCATTTTTAGTTTTGCCGTATTCTAAAATTCATATCGTCTTATTTTAATCAAAGGTGCTGTTTACCATGAAAATTTCCCTTTCTTGGCTTTTTGATCATATTGATGCTGATTGGCGCACAATCGATGTTGCTCAGTTGGTACGTTTGTTTAACAAAACCACTGCCGAGATTGAAGGATTTAGCACGCTCAAACTGGATCTTAAAAAAGTAGCTGCAGCACAGATAAAAACAATGAATGATCGCGCCATTGTGGTTGATGTTCCTGAATGGAAGCAGACTATCGATATGCCACTGCGAGAAGGAATTGTAAAAGATCATATTTATTTGATTGCCAAAGATGGTGACGTCTATTCATGGGCCAAACTTTCCCATTTAGGTTCAGAAAAAGAAGGTCTGGTGCCGGCGTTGCATATTGCCCAAAAAGAGCTTGCTGGCGATTGGAAAAAATTGATTGATGAGCATGATGTGATTCTTCACCTTGATAATAAATCAGTTAACCATCGCCCGGATATGTGGGGCCATCGTGGAGTAGCGCGCGAGGTTGCTGCGATGCTCAATCTACCGTTCAAAGCGATTGATCATCTTTTGGTGCCCCGTGACATAAAAGAATATGAAAAAAAATCAACGTTGGGCACAGAGCAGACCTTTACGGTTGCCGTGGAAAATCCTGCATCATGCAGACGCTTTACGGGGTTATATATTGAAAAAATTGATGCGGTTGCCAGTGTGCCCTGGATGGCGGCGCGGCTTGCAAGGGTTGATAGCAGACCAATCAATGCAATTGTTGACAGCACCAATTATGTGATGCTTGATATTAGCCAACCGATGCATGCATTTGATGCGGGCCACTTAGCTGATAAATCGATAGTGGTGCGCAACGCAAAAAATAAAGAAACTATTACGGTGCTTGATGGGCAAACATTAGAATTGAGCGCTGATGATTGCGTGATAACTGATGGTAAAAAACCGATCGCTTTAGCCGGTATTATGGGTGGCAAAGAAAGCGGCGTGAGTTTCACCACGAAATCAATTTTACTTGAATCGGCCAATTTTGATCCGGCAGTGATTCGTAAAGCGGCGCTCCGATTAAAAAAGAGAACCGATTCTTCAGCCCGTTTTGAAAAAGATCTTGATCCTCATCAAACTGTTATAGCTATCGAGCGATTCTTACAATTAATTACCGATGCAAAAATTCCCATGACTGTTCAAGATCAGATTATTGCTATCGGCAAAACTGTTATGCAAAAAAAAGTGACCGTTTCTCATGTTTACATTGAACAACAACTTGGCGTGAGCATGGACCCACAATTTGTGACTCAAACATTACAAAAATTAGAATTTGCCGTTGAAAATAAAAATGGTGCATATCAGATTGTAATTCCCTCATTGCGTGCCACAAAAGATATTGGCATCAAACAGGATATTGTGGAAGAGGTTGGCCGCTTTTATGGGTATGACAATATCCCCGAGCAATTGCCCGCGCGCATTGCGGCGCCATTTGATTTGACCGCTTTTAATAGATCCCGCCGCATCAAAAGGCTTTTGGCTTCAGCATGGAGCATGCAAGAAGTGTATACGTATGCTTTTTTTGATGAATCATTTTTGCATTCTTTAGGTTGGCAGCCGAACGCAACACTCAAAGTGCAGGAGGCCGTTTCAGAAAATTGGCAGCGCTTGGTTACCACGCTTGTTCCCAATCTTTTGAAGGCGGTTCACTCTCACGCGAGTGAATTTGATACGATGAACTTTTTTGAGTGGGCAAAAATCTGGCCATTGGGCACACCGGCAAGTGAACAATCGAGTTTAGCAGGTATTTTTGTTAATCAAAAAAAACCGGTCGATTTTTACGAGATAAAACAAAAAATGTGCGCCATAGCAAAGATGTTGGGTGTTCATTTTGACTGGGTTCAAGTGCCGCCGGCGGAATTGCAGCCCTGGTATTTGCCGTTTCAGACTGCCTATTTGATGTGCCAAGGAAACAAGATTGGCATAGCAGGAAAAGCAAACCCGGCGATGCTTTCTAAAATAGTAACCGGTGACGCATTTATTTTTGAATTGGATGGTAATTTTCTGCTTACGCATCATAAAGAAATTAAAAAATATGTGCCGGCCTCAAAATATCCGGCTATTTCTCGTGATGTGAGCATGCTGATTCCATTAAGCATTACGGTGAAAGAGCTGCGAGATGGATTACAAGCAATCGATACAAAAATTACCGGCATTGATTTAGTTGATTTTTTCCACAAAGCTGAATGGCAGGATCAAAAATCATTAACCTTTAGAATCACGATGGCGGATCACACTGCAACGATGACCACGGCGCAAGCTGATGCCATTATGCACAAAGTTGACGCGTTTTTAAAAGAGCATAAAGCGGTGATCCGATAATGGACAAAAAAAAGCTATTCTATTTCTCTTTGGTTGGTATAGGTATAGCAATTATAGTCATTGATAGAATCACCAAATCCTGGGCATTAGGATTAACAAAGCAAGAATTCCTGAATCCTTATATTTCATTCGGCCTCACTTTTAATCGCGGTATTAATTGGGGATTTTTTAGCGCGGAAAATAGTCTGCAATATGTTATCATTAATGGATTGATCGCGCTGGTGATTGTCGGCATGGTTTATTACACGTATCTTTGCTGGCGCCAACAGCAATCAATAGTGCCCAATGTGTTGGTGCTTGCCGGTGCCGTTTCAAATTATTACGATCGCATTACGCACGGCGGGGTGATAGATTTTATAATACTCTCTTATCAGCAGTGGAGTTGGCCAGCTTTTAATGTTGCTGATGTGGCTATTGTAACGGGCATTGGATTATTGTTGCTGGCAGCCATTAGGAACAGATAAATGCATCAAGAGTTTGCGCAGCGGGTTACCAAAAAAATATCACAGTTATATACCGGCGTTATCGATCACATTATTGCGCCGCCATTTTGCGCGTCATGCAAAAAATTTTTAACGCAGCGGATGATCTTTTGTTTGGAATGCCACGATTCAATTCAACCGATTGTCTCGGTGCAGCTGCAAGTTACCAAACTGCATGCCATAACAGTGATGGCGATTGCCGATTATCAAGAACCGCTTAAATCATTAATCTTGGCAAAAGCGTGGCACGACATTATTGCCGCCGATCAGCTTGGACAATTGATTTGGGATATGACCTGTTTTAAACATATGCCGTGCGATTATCTGGTACCTATTCCCCTGCACTGGATGCGGAGCATAAAACGGGGATACAACCAAGCAGAAGAGATTGCCCGGGTATTGGCGCACAAGAAAAATGCGCAGGTTACGCCCATACTTGCACGCGTAAAAAATACACCATTTCAATCATCGCTTGCCTTTGATAAACGTTTGGGCAACGTGAAGGATGCTTTTGTTTTAAAAAATGCCGATCGTGAAAAATATCAGAATAAACATATTGTTCTCGTTGATGATCTTATGACCACCGGCTCAACATTGGCTTCCGCGACAAAAATACTCCTACCATTAAAACCGGCATCAATTACTGCTGTGGTTGCGTGTCGGGTTTGTTGATTACGTTATTTACTAACTTCTCATAATTTTCTTGCGGCGAATTTTTTTCATAGCCGAGTTCTTTATTAATCATTGGATTTTGAGTGGGATCATTTTGCTTAATGGGTTTTGGTGGGATTGCCGGCAATGGTTTTAAAGCTGGTGTTTCGGTAGGTTTTAAAAGGTTTGAAACAAAAGAATTCTCTTCTTTTTCTTTTTTCTCTGATTCGGCTTTTGCTGCGAAGCGTTGAGTGATTTCATCTTCTATTTTTTTACGAAGTGCATCTTCCTTTGCTTTTTCCTCAGCAAGTTTTTTTACGAGTTCTGCTGCGCGCTGCTCAATTTCTTCATCCATTTTCTTCTTATTTTCAACTTCGTTTTTTAACTTTTGCTCTTCGGCAAGCTTCCTTTGATTTTCTTCTTGGATTCTTTGTTCTTCATGAGTCTTTGGATCATTGGGTAAATTGTTAATCTGATTAGCTTTGGAGAAGGCGAGAAAACCACTTGCCAATGAATCGGTAACTTCTGAGAAAATACCAACAGGGATTGTGGAGTTAGGAGTTTGGATTTTAGGTCTGCTTAGCTTCATAACCTGTTGAGGGTTATTTTTTATTAAATAAATATATAGATTCCTGAGTAAAATATTTTCTCGATCAGTTACTTTTTTAACAAGCCAACGATGCCATTCTTTTTCAGGATCTAAAATCAGTTCTGGATCTGTATTATGCTTGGGATGCATAGGATTAAAATAAAGCATTCCGGTACATAAATCGCGCGAGTCAGAACTAGTTAAATGATCAATAGGGAAAACATAGTGTTTACTTAGATAATGTATTCCTTCCTTAAGAATTTCTAGAGGATTCCACCAATTATACTGTTTAAGAGCTAATGCTTTTAAATCTGCTACGCTTACTTCAAGCTTTGACTGGTTATCTTTGATTTCTGATAATAACGATGCTGATTTATCTTTAGAAAGATTTTCATCAAACGCTTCATAATCTTCAAGATGTCTTTTATGAGTGTTACGTTTCCAGTTTAATAATCCCAATAAAATTGCATCATCGCATTCTGAAAAAAGTTTTGGTATTTCATTTTTCGCTTTCAACATGGCGCGTAAATCAGGATGATCAGGATTTTTTGATTCGACGATTTTATATAAGATGCTACGACTTGTTATCATGCGTGGTATAATTTTTTTTATAACTTTTTTAGAACGATCATCAAGGCAGAGTGGGTTTGTTTTAGAATGTGTGGAATTATAACTCAGGGCATCATGATAAACTTTTATGGCCTTATTATTTGTTGCATAGCCAACTTGATCAATATGTTTATTCAGTTTATTTATTAATGCTGAGAGCAATGTATTCTCGTCCGGATCTTCCATTGATAAAGATACGCTTGGAATAGTGATTGTGAATAGGCAAAATAATATTTTGTGAACACGCATGGATTTCCTTTTCTCTAAATGCTCTAACTTTGTTTGTCCAGTAGTCTAAGCAACTGTTTTGACTAAATCAAATTTTTTCTTAAGAATTCGTTTCTCTATGCTAACTGGCTTGATAGGCTGCGCATTTTCGGGTATATCTAAGGTAACGGTTCTTAATTGTTCAACTTTATTTCTGCATAGAAGGATTAATGCTATGAAGACATTTTCATCCAAAATTGGTGCGCTCGCAATGGTTGGTTCACTTGCTTTTTTACCAAGTTGCCAATGGTTAAAAGATAAACTTGGAATTACTAATCAACAAACAACCATCATGGCAGATCAAGAGGCCGGCTCCGGTGAAAAAGCGCTTGCATCGGCAGGGGGCAAAACATTAATTACAGTCCCTGAGTTTCAAAAACAATTTAAAAATCTTATTGAAACACATCCGTATGGTGACATGCTTGCTCAGATGGAAGGTTTAGAAAGAAAGTTCCTTGAAGGTTTAGTAAGTCAAAAATTAATGACTCGCTATGTTATAGAAAAAGGCATTAGAGATACTGAAGAATACAAAAAACAACTTGAGCAAATGACGCAAATGCTTGATATGCGTTTCTATCAAATGCAACATCAACCAAAAGTTACCGAATCAGAAATGAGAGCATTCTTTGATCAAAATAAAGAAAATATACCGGAAGCGGCAGTTTCTCGCGGCGGCGTTCCGGTCACGGCAGTTTCATTTAGCACAGAAGCTGATGCAAAAGCATTCTTAGAAAAAGCAAAAGGTAAGGGTGCCCAGATGGAGCAAGTGGCAAAAGATGAAAAACTCGCCGATAAGTTCCGTGATTTCAAAGTGGTTAATGCAAACAGCATTGGTATCGATCCGGTGTTGCGTGATAAAGTGGTTACGTTTAAAAAACTTCCAACTCTTGAACTGGTAAAAGTAAATGATAACAGCTACTTTGTTGTCTATGCCGGCCCTAAAGAAGAGGCAAAATATCGTAGCTTTGATGAGCTGAAGGGTTCAATAGAGCAACGCTTGACGGCTAAAAAACAAGAAGAAGAGCTTGAAAAAGCAGTTGAAAAGCTCAAAAAAGATTACGATGTGGTGATTGATGAAGAGTATTTTGCCAAAAAAGACGGTAAAGCTGGGCAAGAAGAGATTGGTGAAGAACAATTAGAAATGGTAATGCCTGAAGCGCCGGCGCAAGAAGCCCACGCAAAACCAACAGCACGTGCTGCCTAGTATTTACACTAATAATTTTGTTATACTTAAAGGGGAACCATGAGGTTCCCCTTATTCATTACTAGGAATTATCATGAATACCATTAAATCAGCCGCTTTTTTCCTTTTTTTTCCCTTTTTGCTCATTGCTACTGGACCGCAAGATGTTAAGCCTAAAAAGCTCATTTTTTTGGATGGGATTGAAGTGGTGTTTCGTGGGTCGGAAGGCAACGTTGATTTGATTACTCATACGGAATTGCTGCGTATGGAACTGGATGGTTCTCGGCCGAATTTGGAAAAAAAGATTGCCGATTTAGCGTTTGCCCAAGAAGCCAAAAAATGGCGTTTATGGCCAAGCCCCGAAGAAATTGATAAACAAGTGCAGATGTTGGCAGAATCAAATAAGAAAACACCAGCTGAGTTTGATGATCTTTTGATGACGATAGGGTTCACTCCGCAAGAAGGCAGGATGGCTTTTGCCCAGCTAAATGCAGTTAATTCATTGATAAATTTCAAAGTTACGGCAAATCTTATTGTTCCTGAATCCCAAGTTATTGCCTACTATAATGATCACCCTGAAGTTGAGTTGGCCTCCTATTATGTCCAATATGTTTTTGTGCCATTTGCCCAAACCAAAACGCCGGATGAGCAGTTAAAAGCCCTTGAGCTTCTTGCCAAATCAGGCGATCGCAATGATTCTCTTTCATGGGAAGATCCGTTTTGGATTAAAGAGGATCAGCTTGCGCAAGACAAACAATTTATCACGCAACTTGCCGTGGGCCAGATAAGTGAGCCCGTTAAAGTTTCGACCGGTTTTGAACTGTTTCGTCTAATGAATAAAAAAGAAGAGCGTCTTAAATCTCTTGATGAGCGTTACGGCGAAATTGCAACAATTTTGCGTAAGCCTAAATATTCCGAGCTGATGTCCAGTTTTCAAAAAGAACTATTGGATAACGCCTCAATTATCTATTTTGACCTTTCAAAATATCAATAGGGCATATAACGGCTTACTCAGCCTTAAATTTCTACCGTTTTTGAGCAACTTAAAGTGCCGTAAAAAGCCGTGAAATCAACGGTTTTTGCCCGCGCCGTGATATTTCTTTTTGAAAATATTGATTTTCAATTAGTAATTTTGTTATGGTGGAATTAGTAGGTATATGTTTAACCTTTCGTTCCGTCCTTAACTAAGGAGATTAGTATGAAGAAAAGAACGACACGTAAAAAGGTAGCCGCTAAAAGAGGCCGCCGCAAATTCAGCCAAAAGCGTAATAAGCTTGGCCAATTTGCTTCCACAAAAAAACGTGGTAAATCAGCAAAACGTAGACGTTAATTTAACGCTCTATGTTTTGGTAGATTAATTGATATCTAGGGTCAGTGTTTGGCCCTAGATATCAATAGTATTGTGATTAAAAGAGTATTAACCAGTAATTGCTGAAAGTTTAATGGTATGAGAATTACACTCAATAAAAAGGCATTCGAATTTGCCAAAAAAATGATTCATGAACATAAATTTTCTGATAAGCATGGCCGGGCAGATCAAAAACATGCTCTTCCTACAACTGGTCAAGAGGAAGAATATTTAAAGACTCATTCGTGGGAAGATTTTGGCCATTGGTATTTAGGTGCTTATGCCGATCGGCCCGAAAACAAACGGGAGCGCTATGATTTTCCTATGGGTGATTTTTCACTGATCCATCGCTCCGATTTACTGCATATCAAAAAAAAGGCTCATGAATACAATTATGATGATATAGCCGATGCGGCACAGCAATTAGTTGATTTGATTGATAAAAAGACTGCGCACTAAAAAAGGAGAAGAGTATGCCTCGCCGTGCAAGTATTAATAAAAGAAAAGGACGAATGTCCAAAAAACATAACCGGCATGCGCGCAAAGCAACAAAAAAGGGCCTTGAAAAAGAAAATATGCCGATATTTATAATCACCTTAGAAGAATCACCACGAACCACCAAAAAGAAAAAGTAAAGCAGAATTGACTCATGGTGAGTGGCCCGGAGGGCCGTATCGAACCATGTTCAAATATCCTTCGATACGAAATCTTTCGATTTCTACTCAGGATGTGTAACTATTCTATTAAATACATTTTTTTGTTTATTTGAGAAAGGTACTCAAGATGATGACATATTGTGTTGTATTGGCAGGAATCGGTTTCGGAATTTCATTATATATGTATTTGCTCGAGCAAAAAGTTAAAAATGAGCCCACCTATAAACCGGTCTGTGATATTGATGATCGTATTTCATGTACTAAGGCAATGAAAAGTAAATATGCCAATATCTTCTATTTTTCTAATGCATTAACCGGTATGGGGTACTATCTAGTGGTAGGGATTTTAGCACTATTTAGTGCCAGCCATTTACTGTTAATTGCAACCATAGCTGGATGCATTTGCTCAGCTGTTCTAGCTTATTTTCTTATTTTTAAAGTTAAATCGCTCTGCATTTTGTGTACCACGTTATATATAGTAAATATTTTACTTCTGATTTTTGCCATAATGATGCGATAGGAACTTCTTTTATTTTTTTTAATTTTCTTAAAAAAAGATTATCTGGTACACCTCTTTCGGAGATCTCTTTCTTATTATATTCGATGAATGCTATATGTTTTTTAGACACGTTTTAGAAATATAATCGTGTCGGAACGCCAATGGTGCTGGTTGTCATTATAATAAGGGGGATACCAATGACAGAAAGAGCCGTGCGCAATAATTCACTCGAATTTTTATGGGGAACAGCAATCAGTGAATATCAGGTATCGGGAGCCGTAGGGTGTCCTCACAGTAACTGGGCCGATTGGGAAATCTTACAACATATCAGTGATGGCCCGCAGGGTGCCGGTGGCCAATTTTCTGGTAGTGCCTGTGATTTTAAAAGCCGGTATCATGAATATATTGCTGTAATGAAAGAGTTAGGCACCAATGCATTTAGATTTTCTGTTGAATGGAGCAATGTTGAGCCACAAGAGGGAGTCTTTTGCGCAAAAGAACTTAATTATTATAGTGATTTTTGTGATGCATTAATTAATGCTGGTATTACCCCAATGATTACCTTGCATCATTTTACCGATCCGCGGTGGTTTACCAAAAAAGGTGGTTTTGAAAAAGAAGAAAATATTCCCTACTTTGTGCGTTTCTCACAAAAAGTGTTTGAAAAGTTGGCACACAAAGTACATTTCTGGACAACTATAAATGAACCGAATATTTATATGTTCCAGGGATATTTACGCGGTGTTTTTCCTCCGGGCAAAAATAATCCATTTTTAGCGGTTAAAGTTATTAGAAATCTTTTGGAAGCCCATACCAACACATACAAAATTCTGAAAAATATGGCTTATGGTGTACAAGCACGTATTGGGATGGTGCACCAATATCTTATGTTTTATCCCTATACCTCTTGGAATTTAGTAGAGCGTATACCGGGTTTTATGTTTAATCATATTTTGAATGCCGCAATACTTAATTTTTTTAAAACGGGTGTATTCAAAATTAAAATTCCTTTTTTGATGAATTATGAATTTGCTGCGATAGAAGAGCAGCCATTAATCGATTTTGTTGGTTTGAATTATTATTCTCGTGTGCTGGTAAAAGCGCAAATGAGTATAAAAAATCCTTTTGTTCCCTCCTGTTATCCAGGGGAAATTATGACCGACATGCCCTATGCAATTTATCCTCAAGGTCTATATGATGCCATTGTGGAATTATCCGAACTCAATGTGCCCATTTACATTACTGAAAATGGAATACCTGATGAGAAAGATGATCGGCGGGAGAAATTTATAAAAGAGTATATCGCTGAAGTTCAGCGAGCTCTCAACCAAGGGTATGATGTGCGCGGTTATTTTTACTGGTCATTGATGGATAATTTTGAATGGGATCTGGGTTATCTGAAAAAATTTGGACTGTGTCATGTCGATTTCGTCACAAAAAAAATAACTGTTCGCTCTGGTGCACGCCATTATGCAGAAATAATAAAAAAAAGCATCGCCTGATTTTCTTTTTATTCGATAATCTTTTTTATTAGTCTTGATGAGTGGTATATTTTTTACCGTACTAAAAAAATTAGTTGAAAGTAAGGCAAAGCATGTTAAAAACGAATCGAAAAACGGCATATCCTGTTGAGCCGCTCATTCTCAATCGCTGGTCGGCGCGCGCATTTTCACAAGAACCAATTTCCGATGCTCAGTTGATGACAATCCTTGATGCCGCTCGCTGGGCGCAAAATTCTTTCAATAATCAACCGTGGCGCTTTATCTATTCACGTAACGGTTCTGAATCTTGGAAAAAATTTCTCGATCTTTTAGAGCCCGGTAATAAAATATGGGCACAACAGGCGCGCGTTTTGGTTGTAGTAATTTCTAAAAAAACGTTTGATTATGATGGTAGTCCGAGTGTCACCCATACTTTTGATACTGGTGCTGCTGCACAAAATATGGCCCTGCAAGCTGCCAGTATGGATATTGTGTGCCATGGTATGGAAGGGTTTGATTATAGCAAAGCAAAAACGGTTCTTAAAATTCCTGATGATTATAAGGTTGAGGCGATGTTTGCAATTGGCAAGTTAGGTAATAAAGAAGGCTTACCGGAAAAACTGCGTGAGCGGGAAAAACCGTCTGATCGTAAACCGTTGCAAGATGTTGTTTTTGAAGGGGAATTTGGCACTCACTCATCCTGAGCTGGTCGAAGGATGGTTCGATACGATGCCTTTGGCATCACTCACCATGAACGGAAAGTTATTTGAAGGGGAATTTGTATGATGGATAACGCAAAATATAACAAAGTAAAAGTATTATATGATCTGAGCGCACTCTGCTGGTTCATTGAAAAGCACGCACTTGCGGATGCAAAAAAGGCAAATGATAGTGAATGCATTAAAATGCTTGAGGAACTCAAAAAGGATCTTGAAAAGCAGATTGCTGCATTTGATAAAAATGCCTGTAAGTAGTGGACATGAAAAGAAGTTCATTTTTTTTGCATCTGTGCTCTTGCTCTTTCCTCATGCCGATCACGGCTACGGGCTTCCATTTGTAGCTCTTGGCTCATCAAGCTTCTTAGACGGCGGTCCATTGCGGCAAATTCCCGGTTGGTATTTTCAATTTTTTAATCAAGTCTATACTACACATCGGTTTTTAAATGATGAAGGGGAGCCGCTGGGTGGTGTTCCTTCACCACGGTATACGGGTTGGTTAACTGCTTACCAGCTTATTTATCTTTCTAAAAAAGATTTTCTTGGTTTAGGAAATCTTGGTTTTGATATTGCGCTGCCAGTAGCATTTTATTCACGAGTTCAACCGAATCAGTTAGGCATAAAAAGCAGTGGCAGTGGATTTGGTGATTTGCTTGTTGGGGTGTTTGCGCAAGGACTGCCGATTTTTCGGGGTGATAAACCACTCTATGTGCAACGGCTTGAATTTTCTATCTCTATTCCATCCGGCAAGAATCAGCTACCAAGGTTTACGATCAATCCAGGTAATGGTGTATTCTTTATGAATCCCTATTGGGCAGCAACGCTTTATCTTGATCGCTTTTCGGCATCATGGGAGATTCATTATCTGTGGGTAGCCTATAACCATCGCATTAACTTAAAGGCCGGCGATGCGATTTATGGCAATTATGCCCTGGCATATCAAATGACTGAGCATCTATTTTTAGGCATTAACGGGTATTTCTTGCAACAGATTAAAGATAACAAACTCAATAATATTATTATTCCTGATAGTCGCGAGCGAGTTTTTGCCACAGGGTTTGGCGGACTATATACTTTTAAGCGCCGTTTTGCAGAAGTTCTACTGGTTAACTTTTATTGGGAAATGGCTGTCAAAAACCGTCCACAGGGTTTCAGATTTCTCTTGCGCTACCTGAGACACTTTTAATAATTTAAAATCGCTCAAAAATTACGCAAAGCGATTTTCATTTATCAATAATCTTTTTTATTATTCTCGATGAGTGGTATATTTTTTAGCGTACTAAAAATAGGTCATTGATAAAAAATGCTTGCGAATAAGAAATTCATGAAAATAATTTTAAAGTTTCTTCGAAAATTTTTAGCGGTTTGTTTTGGGCGCACGGTTTTGCGAGTTGAGAAAGACAAAAGAAAGCGAACGGAGATCTCAATTTATTTTGCGACCCTGCTCATGCTTTCTCCTTGCGCAAATCACGGCTACAATATTCCTTTTGTAGGGCTTGGTTCGTCAAGCTTCTTAGATGGTGGACCATTGCGGCAAATTCCCGGTTGGTATTTTGAGTTTTATAATTTTTTTTATACCACGCATAGATTTTTAAATAATGAGGGAAAGCGGCTTGGTGGCATTCCCTCGCCACGCTACACGGCTTGGGGACCAGCCTTTGAACTTATCTACTATTCTCAAAAGGATTTTTTGGGGTTGGGCAACCTTGGTTTTGATATTACTCAGCCCGTAGTGTTTTATTCTCACATTCAACCAAATAAGCTTGGGATAAAAGACAGCGGTGGCGGATTGGGAGATTTGTTTGTTGGTGTTTTTGTGCAATCGCGCCCATTTTTTCGGAGCGATGGCGAACCATGGTATGTGAACCGGCTAGAATTCTCTGTTTCTTTACCGACGGGTAAATTTCGGGGTAGGGCAGACACTATCAATCCGGGCAACGGTGCATATTGGTTCACCCCGTATTGGGATGCAACGCTCTATCTCGGCAGATTTTCTGCTTCATGGGAACTTCATTATCTGTGGGTAGGCAAGAATCATCATACCCACATAAGGGCAGGCGATGCTTTTTATGGTAATTATGCCTTTGCCTATGAGTTAACGGAAAAGCTATTTGTAGGTATCAATGGCTATTTTTTGAAACAGATTCACAATGATACATTGAATGGCGTCACTGTTCCGAGCAGCCGTGAACGCGTGTTTGCCACCGGAGTTGGCGGTCTTTATACATTTAATCCACATTTTACTGAAGTAATCTTGTGCAACTTTTTTTGGGAATTTGCAGTGAGAAACCGTCCACAGGGCTTTCAATTCTTGTTTCGGTATCTTAAGCACTTTTGATGAAAATAATAGCTTTTAAGCCGTTCCCCTGTTCATCCTGAGCTTGTCGAAGGATCGTAATCGTATTAGCGAAATAGAATAATTCAAAAAGAAATATGATATTGGAATTGTCTTTAAAAGTGGGCCTTTTGACCATTCTTCTTTTTTAGTTTATGGTAAAAGATGTACATCATCCCGTTATTCTAATTTGGAGGCAACATGCCCAAACGGCTTAAATTTTCTACTATTTTTGCAACGATCGCCCTCGGCATTTCTTTAATTCTGCCGGTAAATATCATTAATGCGTACCCCTTATCACCCGAATCAAAAAAATTCATTGCCATTATGGCTGCCCTTGGTGGCACTGCAGGCGGTTTGATCGGTTATCTTGCTTCAGATAAACCATACTATTATGATTACCAAAAACCAACAACTTTGTGGGGCAAAATAAAATCATTTTCCTGGAGTTCCGTGCTTATTCCAGCCGGATTTGGTGCCGCAGCCGCTGCTGGCATAAGTTATTTTTGTACGTATGAAAAAATTTTAGAGCGAGCAGTTACAGGTCTTGAAAATACCGAGCTTAAATTGGTAGTAGAAAGTTCCGATCTTGCTGAAGTAAAAAATTTGTCATTCAGAGAAAAATATTCAACGGCTGCTGCATACGATAGATTAAATCGCGTATATGACTCGCTGATATCGCTGAAAGATAGTTTGATTAAAGTAACTAAATCGGGTATTCCATTACTCGTTTCGGTGGCACATGCATGTTTAGATCGTCTGGCCAATTACGAAGCTAAAGTAAGAGAATGGCTCATTGCGATGAAAAATGATCCGAAGTTGTTACAAGAAACAATGCAGAAAGCAACTATCGAGACACAACGGCAAATGGCATATGCCCAGCAACAACAAGCGTATGCACAACACCAATTAGCTACTGCAGCATTGGTCAATGCGTTTAAGCCAAATCAAGTTGTAGTTGTTCAAAACAAGTAAAACAATATTTCGTATTTGGAGGAATTTATGAAATTATTACGATACTTATTTATTTTTCTATTGGTGCCGTTAACCACTGCTTCGATGCAGGTTGCTCTCTCTACGCATCAAGAGCTGCCGGCTCTCTTAGACAACTATTACCAAGAGCATAAAACAACATTCGAATCAAAAATTTCAGCCTTTAAGCAAATGCTTGAAACACTAGACTTACTCTTAGAGAAGGATGTTGAGCTTGCTCTTCTTGATGAGCAAGAAATTCATTACCTGCAAATCTGTTTAAAATTTATCACTGAACTTGCGCAACAGTATCCACAATGGAATGCTCGGCAAACAGCAGAATGCAGCGAAGAAGAATTATTTGCTCTCTATGATGCAGGCTTTATAGGAGCTATGAATTATCACCAATTTAGAATATTGTTTTCTCTTTCATCATTGTCTGATGACGAAAGAATTGCATTTGAAAAAGATTTAGCTGACTTTCTTTATAAGAAACTGGCGCATGAACAAATATCAATAAACTAATCACTACTCTGAGGATTTATCTTCTACATACCAATAAAGGATCACCATGAAAAAAACATTACTTTTATCACTGCTTATTTCTTTTTCAGCGTTAGCAAATGATAACTCCACGGTTCTCTATTTGAAAAATAATAAGCGATTTATCACTAGCAATGAAGTGGCTCAGGTGCCGAAAGAATCTCTTTCAAAGTTGTTATTGTTTCCTGATGAGCTGAGCAAACAAGAAGCCTGTCTTTTTACTAAGCTCGTTGATCTTTATATGAATGATGAAGAGTGCGAAGAATCAATAATGGCTAAAGTTCTTGATACCTTAAATTCATTAAGTCTTCATACTTTAAATTCATTTTTAGCATTTAACAGTGCGTTTCTTATGCATTTTGCATTTAAAATGGATAGCGAGGACAAGCTTGATATTTCGGCATTTTGGGATTTATACCTCACGAGTGATTCCGATATAGAAGAGAGTGAGTGTTGGCTACAAGAGATGGATATGGATATTTCAACAAGTCCAAATACTCCATTAATAGCTATTATTTCCTCATATACGCCATTAATGGCTCGTTTTGATCCTGCATTGCCCGTAATACAAAAATATAAAGATTTTCATCGTAATGTAATGAGCTACGCCTTTGAATATTTAAAAACAAAGTATAACGTTCAAACGAAACCAGACGTGCCTAATTATCCTCCTGTTCGCACATATCATGATTTTGTTGTGCCAAAATAGAATCAAATATATCTAATGGAGACTTATGAAATCATTAAAATATTCAGTTATTTTTCTATTGGTGCCATTGATGGCCATTGCGGTTAATAGTGATATACCTTCGAATGACGAAGAATTATCTGCATTGCTTGAGCGGCATTATGAGGGCCAGATATACCAGCAATTAATTAATGATCATTACCCGCTCATAAAAGAATTTTATATTAAGCGCGAATTGTATAAATCATGGCGGTGCATTATATGGCGCGGTGAAGATATTACTTTTAAGGTGTTGGCCCATTTTGCTCACTCATACGTTGAACAAGATTCCAAAGAGTTTCATCGCATGTTGCAAAGTGCAGATGGTGACTACATTCTTAAGCAAGCGGAAGCTATTTTTAACCAAGCTAAAGATTTATGGCTCTGGGGTTATCCAAAAGTTACCTTAATTGAAGCAAAAATATTGGCTTGTTTTGTAGAATCATATAATGCATTGCGGTACAAAGATACCAATCTGAAAGAAAAAGATACTGCGCATCATTTTGCATTAGCCTTAACGGACTATATGTGCTCTCAATTAAATAAAATCTAGTTTTTAATCTTAATTTAACCTCAAGGGGTTTACTATGACTAAATTATTATTACTTTCACTCTCACTGATTGCATTGCCAGCATTTGGCGATCCTTATAAAAAAATAGATTTAACATATACTGCACAAACCGAGTTGACTGTTGAAGAGAATGAAGTTTTTGAAATTTGCGGATCACAAGGAAATTCCCCATTTCATTGGGAGATTTATGAGATTCCAGAAAATTTTAAGATTTTAAGCTCAAGAGAAGAAAATGATGCTCGTGTTTGGACGATTATTCCTCAAAATGTTGGAACATTTAAAGTAGTTATAAGTCGAAATGAAAATGTTCATGATGCTGAAGGTTTTCTTGATGAAAATTATATAGAGGATAGAAGCATCAAAGTTGTGGTAAAGCCAAAGACTCCCGATTATGAACCCCTGAGAATTAATTATTATCGTAGTTGGTCACAATATCCATAAAGAGACCAATCTGAAAGAAAAAGGTACTGCGCATCATTTTGCATTAGCCTTAACGGACTATATGTGCTCTCAATTAAATAAAATCTAGTTTTTAATCATAATTTAACCTCAAAAGGGATTTACTATGAATAAATTATTATTGCTTTCACTTTCATTAATTGCATTGCCAGCTTTTGGTGATCCTTATAAAAAAATAGATGTAACGCATCTTGAAAAAGCGTGCATATGTGTAGAAATAGATGAGCCATTTGAAATTTGCGCTTCAAAAGGAACCTGGCCATTCCATTGGTGGATAAATAAATTTTCTGAGGGTCTTGAGATTAATGGCTTAAGGGTAGAAAATGATGCTAAGGTATGGACCATAGTTCCTCAAGAATTAGGGACTTTTAAAATAGTTTTAGGTAATAAAACTCGTGATGCTGGAATCTGTGACGTGTATTATGAAACTATTATTAAAGAAATAAAGATCACTGTAAAACCAAGAGCACCGCGCTATCACCCAGAATTCCCCGATAATAACCATATCAGACCTATGTAATTAAACGCATAGCAAGAAATAAGAATAAAGCCCGCGGATTATTTTCTGTGGGCATTATTTTGAATTGTGTTTGTGTTAGATAAATTCCTCAACCGAACTCTTACTTGCTAACCTGCTTATACTTCAGAAATCTATGGCCTTTAGGCCTTGTGTTTTAATAATTAAGTTTTTTTGTTAAAAATCTAATGATCCCAGCAATTTTTTGTCTACTCTTAAGCATTCTCTATTTTACTTCTGCACAAGGGGCATGGCTGCTTTACTTCCTTTATACGATCAAGGCAATCGGAGCAAAAGTTGTGTTTGCAATGTGTCTGGATATTCGCAAAATTGTCATTGCAAATGGGGCATTCTTCATAGCCCAATTTCTTATAATCAATAGAAAAGGTTTTAACCAGGTTTTGCTTGATGGTAGGGTTTGAAAAATTTTTAAAAATATTTACAAATGTTGGTGATGAAAAAACTTTTTCGGAGGGTTCATCTTCTAACCGTTTAATAAGAAGAAGCTCTAAGGCGCTAATTGAATGTTCAGTTTTTTTAATATTAATTATATAAGCACCATTTTCAGTTCCTGCTGCAATAGTATTGCCATCACTGCTTATGGCAACGGATTGAACAGATTTATTTGCCGGTGAAAATAATTTAAAACATGAGTTTTTTGTACGATCGAATAAAACTATACCTATATTGGTTCCTAAAATAAGATTATTGTTATTCCATGGGCTTATTCTTGCTGCATTTATAGAGAATGGCGCTTCATTTCGAAATCTTACAGAAATTGTATCATCGCTTGTTTTTATAAGATAGGTCATAGTGCCATCGCTAGCCAAGAATCTATGATTACCATCGGGAGAAATATCTATATCGGCAATATTTTGAAGATCAGGATTAATTTCAATGGCCTTTGTTTTATAAGTGTTATCTTGAACCTTAAGGTACATAATGACTATTTTTGAATCGGATGCAAAAATAAAATTTTCTCCCGCTGCATCGGCTGCAAATCTTTTGATCTGAGTAACAGCCGGGGATAAATTAAGAGGGAATTCAAACTTCTTAGTGAGATCAACTAAGACGCATGAAATTTTATCACCATTTGTCTCCTCAGTGAATCGCCACTTGCCATTGGGTGAGATGGTTGAGAGTAATGCTGCTGTATCGCGAGGTAACAGGGTTAAATCTTTGGTCTTTAACGCTAATTGATAGAAACCTTTATTGTGGGCACATACAAGCATGTCATTGCCGCTAAAAGCTATTCCATTAAGTGGAAGGGGATAGGTATTTTCATATACATCATCACCCCATCCTTGTTTCTTTTGTAGTACTTTTAATTTATTTCCATAAGCGATTGCCACTGCCGTGCCATCGTGATTCAAGGCAATGTGGTGTGCCGCTTCGGGCAATGTAACAACCGTAGAGTTATCTTTGGACACAATTCTTTGTGTTAAAGGTAATGGCTTTGCTGCTTGCACCAGATCATCATGATCAAGTCTATGACCGAGTTTGAATAAAAGAAGCTTATTTTCTGCAACCAGGGTTGATCGAGTTTTTTCTTGCGTTTCTTTATCAGCTTTAGTCAGTTCGGTAACTTTTGTTTCCCATGGATCTTTTTGTTCTAGATTCTTATCCATGGCAGTGAGAGAGCAAATAGAGAATGTAGCAATAATTAGTGCATATTTTTTTGGTATCATAGAGTCTCTTTTATTGTTTTTAAATTTTTTTTATAAAATTAATTCTTGAATAGAAGTAAACACTTCAACAAAATTACAAATAAAATTATCATGTTAGATTGGATGAGTCAAATGCTTCCTTTGGTGTGTTAATTATGAGAAAAAAAATTTTGTTAAAATTTGATTTAAAGGGCTTAATGTTGTGTGCCCAATTTTTTTTGATGTTATTTTTTATCGATATTTTAGCTATCAATCTTATTTAAAATGAATTACAATAAACTAAACTTTCAATTTATCCAGAAATATAACTACTAAGCAAACATCTTTTTAAAGGAATTTTGCTATGCACAAGAATTCACTATCATTGTTATTGCTTCTTGTTGGCTTATCATGCCAAATCTCTATGGTTGGTAATACATTTCAAATAAATACCAAATTTTATATCAATGATGGGACTATTAAGGCTAGCACGATAAACATTAACACAGAAACTATAAGCGGTTCCGGGGTTATTGAGGGAAAAAAGATAACTATAACCTGCGATAAATTTGACTTTCAAGGTTCAATTGTTTGTACTGAAGAGTGTAACATCTATGCAAAAGAAACCTTCGATCCTGATAAAGTAAAATGTTCCGGCGGCGGTAAATTTACTGCTTACATTTCTAATCTTAATGCTCAGTAAATTACGCATCAGAAATTATTAACGAAAAAAGAGATTGCCCGCAGAAATATGCGGGCAGTTTTTTGAATTCTTCATGTGTTGCCAGGCATCATATATAACAACCAATCCGGCGGCAATATTGAATGATCCATACAAAATAGCTGATGATCGTAAAGAAGACGCAATTTGTTGATATTCATCAGCTAACGTTGAACCTTTAACTGCATTTGCTAGTACGTCAAAATGTTGCGAGTTAATATTCCTTTCTTTTATCGTTTTAATTCCTACGGCAATAAGAGCGATGCCACAAATGCCGGTAAATAGTGCACGCTTTGGCGGCAGTTTTGATTTGAGATATTCAAGTTTGCTTGGGGCATTATTTTCTGCAATGATAGGGAATATACAAAGAAAAAGTAGAATGTTTTTTTTCATATAAGTCCTTAAGGAGAATAGTAATGAATAGCAAATTTCTTCTCTGTCTTTTTTTTAGTATACCATTATGTGCCATGAAACAATCTGATAATTACAACCTTGAACTGCTCACCGGTAAGGATTTAGAATCAATATTGCCATTTGTTGCGCAACAACGCATTGAGCTCTTTCGAGAGTATCCATACCTTTATGAAGGTAATCTTACCGAAGAAATGAATTATTTAGAATGGTTTGCCAAACTACCTCACACGGCAATGGCCGTTGCCTATCATGATAAACAACCGGTTGGCTTTGTAAGTGGCACATCGTTTAAAGATTTTGATACTCATTTTAAAGGTTCGTGCGATGTTTTTCTAAAAGCCGATTTAAAACCGGAAGAATATTATTATATCACTGAAGGAATTGTGGTGCCTGAACATCGTGGCAATGCATTGGCCCTGAAGCTCTCTGCGTTGATAGAGGGATATGCAAAAAAAATAGGATTCACCAAAGGCTGTTTCGTTGATGAAAGTCATGACAAACATCCCCTTAAGCCGGCCAATTATTATTCTCTCGAAACTGCATTTAAAAAAGCAGGATATATCAAATCACCCTTAAGTATAAAATTTAACTGGGTTACTCGGCAAGTAGCTGGCCAAGCCAGAGATCAGGAACATGAACTGTACTATTGGATGAAGAATATTTAAGAATCACTCGATGTTTCCTTTTGTGATTCTTCATATAATCCGAGCGCTTTTTCAATCAGCTGATCTTTTTTATCTTTATATTCCGGTTTTGATAAAAAATAGGTGCCCAGCAATGTTGGCAGATCCATATCAACTTTGAGTGCCGAACGGCGGTCGCGCGATTCAGGTTTGCGAATCGGGATAATGGCAACCAGATACATTGCCTTGAGGCATGCGCGTTCGAGTGCTTTAATGTCAACGGTATCTTTTTTGCCTTGCGGCACGTGATAGACAATTTTTACCACCGCATCGGTAATATCATATTGTTCAAGTTCAGCAAGAATCTGTTGCGTTTGATCAAGGCCGGGCTGCAAATGCACCTCAATTTGAATAAATGGCCGCATTGGGACTTTAATAAACTGGTGCATGGTGGTGCCTTTTTGTTCAATAGTTACTAAACAAAATCCTTTATCTTCTTTGCGTTCGCCAAAATCCACCCGCTCAATAGATCCCGAATAAATAATGGATGGATAGCCATTGGGGTTTAAATCTTGATAGCGGTGCAAGTGGCCCAGGGCCACATAGTCAAATGGCTCAATTGCTAGTTGTGACGGTAAAAATGTAGGATCATTGCCATAAATTGCCCGCTTTTCTGAACCGGAAAAAATACCGCTGCTCACGGTTAAATGCCCCGCGAGCACTGCGGGAATTTTTGGATCCAATTTTTTGGCAGCATCAGCAATAACGGCAGCAACAGCTTTTGAAATATGCGTGGTAATTTCTATGCCGGTTTTATACAGATGTTGATTAGAAATTGATATGGTGTTTCTGGTTGGCCAGGGAATACCAACAATATTAATCGGCCCATTTTTTGTAACGAGTGGCAGTATGGTTGGTTTTGCGATGACATAAAAACCGTCAAGCGGTAGATCTTGGAAGATATCAAGGCTGTTTGCTTTGCCAAAACTGAGCGGATTATCATGGTTGCCAACCACAATTACCACCGGAATTTTTGCCTGAAACAAGCGCATCAAGCAATTGAACAATAATTTCTGCTGCGTTGGACTTGGATGCGCCGTTTTATAGGCATCGCCTGAAAAAAGAAAAAAATCTACGTTGTGGCCGATTGCATGATCAATACAAAAATTGAATGCTTTTTGAAAATCGAGCAACCGGCTATGGATGCCGGTCTTTGGATCAATGCGGCCATAATTTTCCATGCCAAAGTGAATGTCGGCGGTATGTATAAATTTTATCATTATGTTGGCTCTGATGTCTCGCTCGGTTTGGATTTTAATGCACCGATAAATGAATGCAAGGTGGAGTTGGCATGTCGTGCCGCTTCAGCTGTTTTAATATCACGCAATTGGTTGGCGTATCCTTCTTTATTCACTTGGCGTGCACGGGCGATTGCCAAAGCATTAGCGGGCACATTTTCACTAATTACTGATCCTGCTGCCGTATAGGCATTTTGTTCAATAGTAACGGGTGCTATGAGCGTGTTATTGCTCCCGATAAACGCATTATCATGAATAACAGTTTGATGTTTTCCCGATCCGCTATAATTGCACGTGATTGTGCCGGCGCCGATGTTAACATTTGCGCCAATACGTGCATCACCCAGATAAGCCAAATGTTTTGCTTTGGTGCCGTCACCAATGGTGCTTTTTTTAACCTCAACAAAGTTGCCGAGTGTCACATTTTGGCCAATGTGTGAATTCTCTTTAACATGAGCAAATGGGCCAACACTTGAATTAGAACCAATCGTTGAATCTTTAATAATCGAATGGGGCAAAATTTCACACTCATCCCCAAGCCGGCTGTTTTCGAGTGATGCAAATTCATGAATTTTGCTATTTTTGCCGATTACCGTACCGGTTAAAATATGCGCGCCACAGCCAATATAAGTGCCGCTGCCGATAATTACATCCAAATCAAGATGCACATTTTGCGCAACAGAAAAATGTACGCCTCTTTCCATCCAATATTTAATCAGTTCTGCTCGTTTTATCTGTTCGGCGACCCATAATTCTTGCAATGTATTAATGCCACGAACGCGATCAAAGGGTGCAGAAAACATGGCGATGGTTTTTGATTTATCGCTGGCAATTTTCACCAGATCGGTAATAAAAAATTCTTTTGCAGCTGCGTGCATGGAAACGCTATCGATGCATTCTTGCAAAAACTGTTTGCGGATTAAATAGATGCCGGCATTGATGCAACAATGTTCATTTGCATCACCGTCAAAATCCCGTGCTTCAACAATTTTAATAGAGCTATCATTTTTAACCACACGGCCGTAGCTGCCGCAGGCCGGATCGGCGTTATGGGCAGTAACAAAACTAATGTCAGCATTTTTTGCAGTATGTGTTTCAAACAAACCATGAATGATATCTGTGGTAACCAGTGGCACATCGCCATTGAGAATCAAAATATGATCACGTTCCCAAATGAGTTTGGTGCACATTAAGGCATGACCCGTGCCACATTGTTCTTCTTGTACCACAAATTTGATGCTATTGGTGTTGTGATGACGTTGTGAAATAGTTTGTTGAATTGCATCTTTTTGATAACCGACAACCACGGTAATAGGAACGCTCAATTGTTCTAATACGCGGGTGGTGTATAAAATCATTTCTTGGCCACAAATTTTTTCTAATAGTTTAGTACGTCCGGTATTAAACCGGGTCGATTTTCCGGCTGCAAGCACAATAGCTTGTACTCTATTGGAAAACATAAATCTCTCTCCTTGGTTATTAAAAGGAATTTCTCAGAAGATGGTGAAGGGGGGCAGAAAAATTCTATCACATATCGAGGCGAAGTCTATCTTGCTCATGGTTCGATACCCAGCCGTCGCTCTTCGAGCTATGGCGGGCAAGCAATTGCGGAGCTCGTCCTGAGCGAGCGCAGTGAGTCGAGGGGCAATCACTCACCACGAATGGACCCCTGCCGGATGTTGATTTGGTTGCGATGAAAATGAATATAGATTTTGCAAAAAAATGAATGACTTATACACTATATAGAACACAAACAGTGTAAATAATACGTATATGAATGTTTTTGGAGAGATGGCTGAGTGGTCGAAAGCGGCCGCCTCGAAAGCGGCTATTCCATGAAAATGGGATCGTGGGTTCGAATCCCACTCTCTCCTCCAACCTTCGCTCTTACGAGCTACGGTTGGCACGGCCAGTACATTTAGGATTGATATTAAATAAAATTTTGGTAGAAAAAGCGTAGGCTGGGGGTATCCTACAACTGGCACGCTAACAAAAACTTAGAATTAAGCATAGGATGCGCGCATCAACAATGTTAAGAAATCTAAAAATATCTCACAGTATCATTCTCTTACTCATGGTTGGTGTTGCAGCATCAGGAATGGTATACGATAATCGCTACCTTCCCCTCATGCAATATCCTTATATTTCCGTTCCCGGTCGAGAATCTCATCTGACCGGTGACTTTTTTGTAACAACAGCCAGTAGAGCCATAGATGATCGTGAGCGAGAAATTGGCATTATCGAACTTGCCGGGCCACTTGACCAAGCGCAGCTGGCATACTCTTTTGTATTGGATGGAAAGCCAGACCCTCTTGATCCGGGCCTCTTGGCCGGAGAATTACCCTGGACCATCAGAGGAAAATTGCAAACACAGGGTTTTGCGTTTTCCTATCGCCAATATCTGGGATGCGGTTTTTCTGCTGGTGTTTTAACATTGGCTATGCGATCCAATTCGTACCTCGATTTTTTCTTTAATCCTCCCAAAACGTCATCAGAAACACCACCATTTTCTCCCGGTGAAGTTGAGGAGCTAGGGCGCGTGTTGCGCGGCATGTTTGCCGATTTGGGACTTTCATGCAATCATGTGCAGCAGGGTGGTATGGGTGATATTGAGGCATACCTACGATGGGCAAATCGCTGTGAATATTCTTATAAATTGCGATCGCTTGAATATGCCGGGCGTTTGGGAGTGCTTATTCCTACTGGAGTTACTCGTAATATTTTTCACCCTGCTTCTATTCCATTTGGTGGCAATGGGCACTGGGGAGTGTATGCAAGCGGCGATGCGGAACTTGAGGTAAAGGAAGATTGGAAAATTGGCGTGTTGTTGCGTTTGAGTAAACGATTTGCACGCACAAGAATTGAACGAATGCCGGTCGCGCGTCCTTTGCTGCCGGGCCAAGCGTATCCTTCTCCCAGCGAGCCACAGGTATTTGGTGTTTTGGTGGGTCCAGCCCGAGTAAATCCCGGCTTATCTGAAATTTTTTCGATGTATGCTCAATGGGAAGGTATCCGTGAAGGGCTGGGTGTTCGTTTGCAATATACGCTCGTGAATCACAATCAAGATCATTGGACTGATCTTCGCGTGGATCAAACAGTAAAAGCTAATCTTGAGCAAGTTGAAAAACTTTCATCATGGGCATCAGAATATGTAACACTGAGTGCTTTTTATGATTTTGACAAAGTTGCACCTATTCGTGGCTATAATCCTATTGTTCGTGTAGCTTGGGATATACCATATACTTTATTAGTGGCACATAAATCGGTGCATTCATATAAAGTAGTTTTAGGTTTGGAATTTAATTTTTAAAAAAAAATAAGGAAACCCGTTATGAAATTTCTTCCGGCCAAAAGAATTTTCAGCATCTTTTCCAACGACCTCGCCATAGATTTAGGCACCGCTAACACGGTGGTCTATGTTCCCGGTAGAGGAATTGTGCTTAATGAACCATCGGTAGTAGCAGTAAGAGCGGGCACCACTCAAGTTCTAGCCGCCGGCAAAAGCGCCAAAGAGATGCTCGGAAAAACTCCCGAGAGTATCGTTGCTTCACGGCCGATACGGGATGGGGTAATTGCAAATTTTGAATTAACTGAAAGCATGTTGCGCTATTTTATTCGCGCGGTACACAATGATCGGCGCACTCTGGTTCGTCCTCGCATGATTATCGGTGTGCCATCCGGCATCACCCAAGTTGAAGAACGTGCGGTGAAAGATTCGGCAAAACAAGCGGGAGCGCGCGGCGAGGTTCACACTATAATTGAACCGATGGCCGCAGCAATTGGCGCGGGATTGCCAGTCCAGGAACCATGCGGCAGTATGATCGTTGATATTGGCGGGGGAACCACTGAGGTTGCGGTGATATCACTCAAATCAGTGGTATTTTGCCGCTCGGTGCGCGTTGGCGGCGATGAAATGGATCGTGCAATTGTGCAATATGTAAAGCGTAAATATAATCTCTTAATTGGCGAACGTACGGCAGAGCGTATTAAAATAGAAATTGGTGCAGCACTGCTTGATGCACTGGTTGAGTTGCGTACTGTTGAAGTTAAAGGCCGCGATTTGGTAAGTGGTGTGCCTAAAACTATTACGCTGACCAGCCAAGAAGTGAATGAGGCATTATTGGAAACAATCGCGAGTATTGTTGATGTGGTGCGCGTTGCATTGGAAAATACACCTCCTGAACTTTCATCCGACTTGGTGGATAAGGGCATCAAGCTTGCCGGTGGCGGTTCGTTGTTGCGTGGCATTGATCGCTTGCTCTCACGGGTGACTGGTTTACCGGTATCGGTAGCCGAAGATCCGCTCTTTTGCGTGGTAAAAGGGGTGGGCAAAGTGCTTGAGGAATTAGATGTTTTTAGAGAAGCATTGATGAAATAACTATGGCGCAGTCTCACGGTATTCCCATCAAAAAAAGATATGGGCAACATTTTTTACGCGACCAACAAGTTGTTGAGCATATGCTTGATAATGTGAGTTTATCTGCAAATAGCAGTGTTTTTGAGATCGGTTGCGGTGATGGATTTTTAACGCAAGAAATTGTAAAGCATCCGCTTGCCCGTTTTTGGGTTTTTGAAATCGATCCACAATGGGCAGGTTTTGTTAAAAACAGCATCCCGGACAAACGGATGACGATCTTTGAAGATAATATTCTTGATGTTGATTTTTCCCGATTTGAGCCGTATAAGCCGTGGACACTCTTATCTAATTTACCCTATCAAATTACGTTCCCCATTTTGCATTTGTTGCAAAAAAATAGACACCTCTTAAAAGAGGGTGTGGTGATGATGCAAGAAGAGGTTGCGCAAAAAATAATGAAAACATCCGGTAGGGGTTATGGCTATCCTTCATTATTTTTTAACTATTATTTTGAGTGGAAATTGTTGCAAAAAGTACCGCCAGGCGCATTCTTGCCACCACCTAAAGTCTATTCACGATTACTCTATTTCAAACCAAAAAAAGATGTTTCTACGATTCCTGATGAGCCAAAGTTTTGGGAATTTATCAAGCATTGTTTTGCCCAACCACGGCGCACGTTGCGAAACAACTTGATGTCCACTCATTATGATTTAACCAAAATTTCGGCAGAAACTTTGGCACTGCGTGCGCAACAGATAAGTATGCAAGATTTTCTTGAACTTTGGAAATTAGTGAAAAGGTAAAATACTCATGAAGTTTTTTGTATCTTTCCTTATAGTTTCACTTTGTTTATCCAACGCTGCATCCGGCATGCATGTATTTGCTGAACTTTTGAACAAGAAAGTGAAGCAAAGTAAAAATGGCAATCACAAATCAACTCGAATCATTAATAAAACGTTGAGAGAATTGAATGTTCCTTTAAATCCGGATCATGTTATTGGATTTAGCGTGGGATCATCACCAAACCATTTTAATGTTTATTTTCTTATCCAACATTGGCAAGGTGTTATTCCGGTGGTTTTAAAAAAGAAAGGCTGGAGGCCAAAGTGCCAAGAAAATAGGAATCAAGAAAGTAACGATAAGCAAGAGTCACTTGAAGAAAAAAATCCCCGTTTAAAACGGGGATTTTCGTGAAAAATAGTATCGATTAAATATTAGACTTCTTCTGAAACTCGCTCGAATGGTTCGACAAGCTCACCACGAGCGGACAAAATAACTTCTCTACCGCTCGCCCTGAGCTTGTCGAAGGGTGCGAGTGGTAAAAAAATCTAGTTTCAGAAGAGATCTATTACTTATTTTCTAAATTAGCTTCGGGAATACCCAGATGATATGCAACTATTTTTAAGTCATCCATATCAAGCGATTTATTGAGTGGTGCTGCTTCAGTAAGTTTCGCGGAAAGATTTTTTTGTATTTGGGTAATCCGTGTCTGTAAATGGGCCTGTTTTGTTAAGTGGAGTGCCATCTCTTGATTAATAATCTCTTTATTTCTGCTGTAGCATGCTTGAAGGCATAATAATAGTTCATCCGTTTCTGCGTATGAACGCTCTTCTAAAGGTATTTTTTCATTAGCAATAAGTGTTTCATAATCGTTAATTTCTTGCTCAGCATCAGCAACTCTCTCTTTATTTTTATCTAATACTGATTTGAGTATTTTTTCTTCTTGGGTGGATGTGACCCAGGGTGCTTTTGAAAAATCGGTGTTTATAAAAAATACTCTAATAGCTTCTTCGAACACCATATTATTCTTGTGTGCTTCTTGGACCAATTGTTTTAATTTTTCTGTGCGCTCTGGAGTGAGTTCGCGGTTTGGACCATTAAAAAGAGTAGGTTCAATAGGGCATATCACTGGACTTGTTTGGCACTTTCCATCCTTAACGGAAATAAGATGTGGTAATTCCATAGCAGGGAGTGCACTTATGGATAATGCACATAAAGTTGAACAGGCTATTATTTTGTTCATGCATGGATCCTTTTTTTTAAAATGAAAAAATTGTTTTTTAGTTCTATGGCTTACTATTACTCGCTTCATCAGAGTTTTTCTGAATGTGACGCTCCTTAAATTTTTTTTCAAGTTCATTGTGTGTGGTATGTAATTCTGATTGTGTTTCTAAATAGAGCGCCATTTGCAATGTGATAACCTCTTGGCTTGTATTGCGTAGCACATTGAGGAGATTAATTATGGTTAATTCTTCTTCATCGCGTGTTTCTTGTAATTCAGTATTGGCTATGCGATTGTTACGCTGTGCAATATCATTCTCAATTGTAGCGACATTATTTTGTGCTTCCTTTAAAAATTTTTTAGCTACTTGCGCACACGACAATCCTGCATATAAAGGAATGCCTCTCTTTGGAAGATCATCCATAAAAATACATTCTTGAATTGCAGCATTAAATAAATTGTCACAACGGTATGCGTGATGAGCAAGTTGCTTTAATTTTTCAATTTGTTCTTTAGTGAGCGTGCGATCAGAAAGATCAATAGGGCATGTTACCGGTTTTAACGCTGTCTCAGGCGGTTCGCGGAATATAATTTTGGCAGGCATTGGCGGTTCGAGCAGTTTAAGGGCGTCAGGAGCTTGAGCTTTGTTCATGGTCAGGAGACTATTCATTTGAACTGTGCACAAGATTGAATAAAAAACTATTTTGCTCACCGGTATTCCTTTTATTACGAGAGAGATTGCCGTTAGATTATTCCACTTATTTTATAAAAACAAGATTATTTGTTGGTTCGTTTTTGCCGCTTATTTGGGGCATTATTTTCTGCCGGCGTTAAATCGAGGGTTTTCACACTAATGGGAACAGTATCAATTTGTTTTTGAAGTGTAGCAATTTGCACTAAACCTAGATTTGCTCGAGCAGACAATAACTGTTTAGTGACTTCTAGTTTTCTTACCAGCGGCGCTATTTCTTTATGAGCAATCTGTTCAACTGTTTGGCTTTTTTTGGGGCGCAAGTAGAGATCGGTGTCGCAGTCTTCTAATTCATATTCTAGTTTTGTAATTCTTTCAATCAAGAATTTCTCACAATTTTGTAGAGTATTATTTAAAAGATAAGGTTGTAACAGGTGTGGAAGGCTATTTAGTATGTCACTTGATTCTTGGTTACGTGCTTTATCGATACTATTATTTATGCCGTCTATCACAAATTGGCAGAATCTAACTTTTTTTGATTCACGTTCAATGAAGGAAGCTCGTTTCATGCCGTGTGCGGTGACTACTAGAGAACAAAAAAGAATTATTGTTGCATATCGTAGGGAGATCATTATCATATCCGTGATGTTAGTGATATAAATATTATTGAACGTATATTAGTATATAACTACTTTTTTGCGCAAACAATGGATTCATCAAGCTTTTTGCTGCATTTCTTTTCTTTGATGATAGCCACTGCCTGATCATAGGCTCGCGTAATATGTTTATGATATTCTTCTTGATTATAAGTTGCCTGGATGGGTTGATAATCAAGCGCCTGTTTTTGCAAAGATGCAAGATTGTTTAACCCGATGAAGGGGAATTGATAGGCTTCCGGACATAAAAAATTATTTTTTATGATCATTGAATTGCGCTGGGCGTCAATAGTAACAACAAAGGGTGTTTTTGGATCACTGTGTGCCAACGAGTTAACCGAACTTAAAATATAAGGTAGAAAGCCGACAATTGGCAGCGGATATAAAGGGAAGGTTGCGCGATAATGGCGCGGCGTCCAACCAAAAAACCAGAGTTCCATGTGTCCGGGTGACACATTTCTGATTAACCGGGAACATCGCTTTCCGTCATAAAGCAAAGGTTCTTGATTATTGGCCACGCACACTGTTGTGCATTTCTCGCCTCGTTTTCGTATTACCCGTATTTCCACTTGTGTTAATTTATCGGGCAATTTCTCAAATCCACAGTGAGGTTTGAAGATTTGTTCCGAGAAAAATTCGCCACAGGAGAAAAAGTCCAATTTTTGTACGCGGTCGCCGCGAGAAAAAATATTATATACTTTTTCAAAGAGAGGATCATCGATAAGGTAATCGGTATCAAATTGGATTGGCGTACCGATTAGAATTGCTTCATTAATCGTAAATTGTGGATTGAGCTGTTCATTTCGTTTTGCCATTGCCATTTTAAGAACAATTGTGCCGCCATGACTATACCCTATAAGGCGCACTTTGGGATTTATCCCAAGGCTTCTGAGGCGTAACACTTCTTTTTCGATATCAAGCAAGCATTGTTTGGCGTCACAATATCGCTCAGATCTACTAAGTAATCCCGACCAGCCATAGGTATAATACAAATTTTGTGTTGCCTGAGTGTCTTTTAGTTGATTTATTTGTTCATAAACGTTTGCCATGAGGCTGGCAGAAGCACCAGGTTTTTGTAAAGGATTGAGTTGAATAGGAATGAGACCGCGGCCTTGCATAGTTTGATTTTGATAAAAGAAAGGATCATCGCGCATGCCTAAGACTGTTTCAGCATAGATTGATTCTTTTACGTTGTCAGTTAAAAATCTTATAAAATTGGTAACGGTAATATGAGGTTTTATACTGATAATGCCATGAATATAGACATTCATCCATACTTGTGTGGCTTGCGTAGAAAAAGGCAGAGCTGCAAAGATGAAAAATATGGATAATCGAATTCGTGATGTTTTCACGATACAGCCCTTTATCTTAGCCCTTTAACGTACTTTTCTAGTATACCATGCTCTTTATAAATGAGATGGTACATTTATTTTCCTTCTTAAATTCTAGCATATTTGTATATAAATTTCAAACTGAAAAATATTATTATATTAAAAACCTTGTATTTTAAATAAGAATTGCATGTATAGTATTGTTTTTGTGTATTCCGAAATTATTTACATTCGGCCCCCTTGCAAGGCTATTCTGATAAAAAAGGAGATTTATATGATGTTTTTTTCGCGGGTGCGACGGTTTTTGATTCTATTTTTTCATCTTTTTCATACTACGTTACAGATGCTCTATGGTGGATGGCGTATTTCTAAGCTTAAAGGGCATATTATTACTATTTTTGGCAGCTCTCGCTTAAAGCTTGATACTCCTTATGCAAAAAAAGCGCATGAGATCAGCACTAAATTTATACAGATGGGTGTTAGCGTATTAACCGGCGGCGGTACAGGAATTATGCAAGCAGCCGGGTGTGATCTTCCCCAAGGAAAGAATGCAGGCAAAAGTATTGGTATCGGGGTAAAAGGGCTTGAAGATAAACCCGAATGTATGCAAGAATTCTTTGAACTGGATTATTTTTTTTCAAGAAAATGGTTGCTTACCGAGTTTTCTACAGGATTTGTTATATTTCCTGGGGGATTTGGGACACTTGATGAAATGGCTGGGGTTTTAACACTAATTCAAACAAAAAAATTAAAACGGGTGCCGGTGGTGCTTATCGGCAAAGAATTTTGGGCTCCGTTGGTTGAATGGATAACCAAAGAAGCATTGGGGCATGGCACAATAGTAGCAGATGAACTGGAATTTTTTTATGTCACCGACGATCTTGATGAAGCTATTTGTTGGGTGTTGGGAAAATGTGATTTATTGCCCCGGAATAAATCCGCTTATTAGACATTTCCGCAGTGTGCGGACTTTGAGGGTTTAAATACAACGAATTTTTTGAATGCCGTTTCGGCTATGCCACCAATATAAAAACCAATGCCCGAAAGTGCAAATGAAGCAATTTGCCCCGAAACAGGAAGCGATATGGTGTGAACGAGAATAAAGCCAGTAAGTCCCAGTAAAATAGCCCCGATTGCCGATCCTTTTTTTAAATCTGTCTGGAAATAGCTCATGAGTAACGGAACAATCAGGCAACTATCGTATAACTCGTAGCTATACAGTAAGACTTGCATAGCATTGGATGTTGTGCAATAACTGCCAAATGTTGCTACTAATCCCACAAAAACAAGCATGATTTTATCGATGGTTGAATTATTTTTGAACAGACTATAACTTAACCCAAGCTCTTGGGTGATGCTCAAGCTAACCGACCATAAATAATAATCGATCATGGCAATTAAGGCTGCCGCCATCCCCAGTACTGCCAAAAATACCACCAGTTCATTGGTAAGTATTCGTAGCACAGGAATTAGCGGACTAATTGAATCGGGAACCGCCAAGTTAAGGGCTTTTGCTTTAATGCCAAAATAGATGGGCACCAGTGAAAAAATGAGCATAAAAGCGCTCGCGCCTGCGGCACACGCAGCGGCGGTATATCGATTAGAAACATTAAATAAGGGACGAGCAAATTCTTGGTCGGTTAAATAATAGAGTGCTGGCATTACCAAGAGATTAAAAACAGTTGAGAAAGAAAGATCGGTTTTGGGAAAAGCAAAGGGATTATTTAACAATTGGGTAAAAAAAGAGGGAGGCTCCTTGAAAAGACAAAATCCAAAAATGCCACCAAAGACAATAACAGTGTAAACAAGTTGGACGCTATAGGTTATACCGGCTGTGCGTAGACCGCCCAGTACGGCGTACAAAATAGCGCATATACTCAGAAACACAAAGAAAATTTCATTGGTAATCCCTAAGGCATGAATTAGGGACTTGCCGGCTATAATTTGACCCAACAATAAACCCCACGTGGTCAAAATTGATAGCAGCGAGGCGCATACGCGAATTAATGGGGATTTATAGCGTATTTCAAATAAATCAATGGTACTTTCAACGTTCATGGCTTTTATTTTTTTTGCAAAACCCAATCCGAGTAAAATAAAGCCGATGCTAATGCCCACAACGTATAAAAGGCCATATATTCCTGTTGTATAAGCCTCTTCACAAGTGCCAAGCATCATGCTGCCACCTAATTCCAACGCAATAAGTGCAAACACTATACTGGCAAACGTAAAACTTTTTTTAACGAAGACAGCAGCGGATGCTTTTTTGCGCAAAAAGCTGTTAACGCCATTTGCTACCACCCATGCAACAACAAGCGATGAAACATACAAGGGCATGCTCATACTTTTATCCTTCGCAATTTAAACACAATGGTACTGAGCATCGTATACAAGCTGGGGGGCTGTTTTGCAAGCATATTATAATTAAAACGCCTTTTAAGGATTTTAAAACTGTTTCCATTCTACTTCGCAAGGAAACCACAGTTTTTAAACTGTGGATGAATTGCAAGTAGCCCTTCGAAGCTTTAGCGAAGTAGGGTTTTTTGCTTCGAAGAATTTCAGCGCGATACAACGGCTTTTAAGCCGTTGTGCGCTTCATTTAATTGTATTGAGTGATAATCAAAGTAATAAAATATAAATATAAATCAAGATAAATATTATAATTGCGAAATACAAAACTGCTTGAATATTTATTGATTTACACATGGTGAGTAGCCCGAAGGGCATATCGAACCATTTCAGTATCCTTCGATACGAAATCTCCGATTTCTACTCAGGATGTGTGGCATTAGTTTCATAACTATAAAGAAGTTCATCAAGAATTATCTCATGATAACCATTCACCTTGATATCCGCTTTTTGTATTTGCTCGGGCTTTCCACCACTATTGATGCCAATACAAAGCATGCCCGCCGATTGAGCGGCAAGAATGCCATGCGCCGAATCTTCAATAGCGATGCATTCCTTTGGGTCAACTTGAAGCTGTTTTGCAGCATATAAATAGATTGCTGGATTTGGTTTTCCTATATTGTTTACGTGATTGATCGTATACACATGATGTTCAAAGTAATGGGTGAGGTTAAGATTTTTGTCAGTAACGATAACTGTTTGCAGGTTGGCATTGGTGGCGACTCCCATTTTGAGGGGAATGGCGCGTGCCTTTGCATGAAATTCGGTAAAGCCATCAATAAAACGAATGCCCCTTTCATAGAGCTGGCACGCTAGTGCCGTTTTTTCTTTCATCAATATTTCTATGCTGTCATCTGTTTGAATTAAATCTTTAATAATTTGGCAGCTTTTTAAAGTATCCAGGCCAGCCAATTGCTGATCGAGGTAGGCTTCATCTTCCAGAGTTAGTTGATAGCCCCTATTAATAATGATTTGTTTGCGTGCTTGGTGCCAGACATGGTTGGTATCAATAATAGTGCCATCCATATCAAAAATTATAGCCTTGTATTTCATAAATTCCCTTTTGACTCCCTCTAACTTTGGTTGCGAAATCCATTATTATGAGTAACCTTATACCATGAGATTACTCTCACAATTCAGAAAATAACAGATTTATTCATTAATTTTCACGGTGGTTACGATGACCAAAAAGAATTTATTACGTCCAATGCATAATGCAATTCTTTTTAACCTTATTATAAAAATATGTGCTTTTGCAAAAGTCAGCTTTATTGTGGGCTCCCAGTTTGCATTCTTTTCATTGGCGCAGACAATCACTCCCCTTGCGGGTGCCTTTGCCGGTATTGCTGGCTGTTTTGCTTTTTTTGGGGCTAAAGTAGCGATTACTTTGATGCTTTCATCACAGATTCCTTTTCATTTTCTTGCCTATCATATACCCGGTCTTTTTGCATCTTTATATTGGGCAACTTCTTCACGATGGCTTAAGGCAAGCATTCCCTTGATTTGTATGGCATTGTTTCTTGTCCATCCTACCGGAAGTGGTGCTGCATTGTATTGTCTATTTTGGCTGATCCCCGTTGTGGCGACCTCTTTTATGAAAGAAAATCTATTTGCTCGATCAATGGGAAGCACCTTCACTGCCCATGCTGTTGGCTCGGTAATTTGGTTGTACACGGTTCCTATGAGTGCAGATAAATGGCTCATGCTTATTCCAGTAGTCATTGTTGAACGGGCATTATTTGTTATTGGCATGATGGTAGCGTATCATATTCTTTGTCGGCTTATGAACTTGCTGACTGTACATGATAACCAAAAAATTCTTGGATCGGCGCGTAAGGTATAATGCATATGAAAACTCGTATTGTCTTCGGCATTATTGGTATCCCCTTTTTTCTGATTTTATGTACGACCATTGTAAAAAATGACTGGTCCGGAAAAACTGATACAATGCTCAAAACCAATATTGATATTCCCGAAGCGAGTGCGGTTCATGAAGGCGAAAAGCCGGTGCAGCATCTTGCCTGTATTATGGATGGCAATCGCCGGTGGGCAAAAAAAAATGGATTAAAACCATGGTATGGCCATCGCGAAGGGGTAGAAGCGGTACGCAGAGTGGTTCAATTTTGCGTGGAAAAGAAAATTAAATATCTTTCTTTGTACACCTTTTCTTTAGAAAACTTTAAGCGTTCCTATGAAGAAAATAGTTATTTATTTAGCCTTATGGTGCAAGAGGCGCAAAAAGGGGTGAGTGAATTTAGGAAGCATGGCATCCGATTACGCTTTAGAGGGGATCGGAGTCTTTTCCCGCAAGAGCTTTGCCCATTGCTTGATAAAGTAGAAAAAGAAACAGAAGATTTAGATACGCTCCATGTTACCTTTCTCTTTTGCTACGGTGGCCGCCAAGAAATAGCCAATGCAACAAAAAATATAGCGCTTGATCTGAAAAATGGAAAACTTACGGCAGATGCAATTACTCCCGAACTTATAAGCAGTTATTTATGGACGCACGATTTGCCTGATCCCGATCTTATTATTCGCACCGGTGGTTTTTCACGATTAAGTAACTTCTTGCTCTATCAAGCAGCATATAGTGAAATTTATGTGCTCGATTGCATGTGGCCCGACATTACCACCGAGCATCTGCAAGAAGCATACGACTCTTTTGTGCATGTGTCGCGCAATTTTGGTGCATAATTTTTGGACTTTCTCAACTTTACAATCATTTCTATTTGTTTATACTTTCTCCAACTATTTTTTTATTACTATTTCAAAAGGGACGCTATGAAACAGATAGCACATAAAATTATGATAGGAATTCTTCTTACGCAAACTCTATCGCTTTCAGCCATGGACTGGTGGTACAGAATTCAGGCAAAATATCCAGAAATTGAAATAAATATAAATAATAATTCAAATGATACAAAGCCGGATATAGCATTTGAGATGCACAGGGGCGAATTTAAAGTGCAATGGGACAATCAAACACCGTATGATGTTGTTGTGTATCAAAAAGATTCCGAGAACGCGCCCGAAAAAGTAGTTGCTGAAGTTTCTGCACATAGTAAAACAGATTCTTCTATTAAAATTGATTTTGAAAAGACACAATTTTCATCAGGTTTATTCACCGCGCTTATTAAATCAGAAAAACCAGTTAAAGTTCCTGTTGAGACAATGTTTACCCAGCCAACCGGGGCAATGTTGAAAAGTATTTTGAGCACACTAGGAACCAGCAATATGTCTTTACGGCATTATGAGTTTCGTGATTTATATCAAAAGATAATGATAAAACTGCCCCAATAGTTTTTAAAAGGAAAAAGCTATGAGACAAATCAAAACAAAAATAGTAGTTGCCGGTATTCTTTGCATGCAGATGTTAGCGCTCTCTGCGATGCGGGGAGAGCTTGGTCATGCCCTTTTGAATCAAATTAAGGCCGAGCATTATTCCCGCCATGATAGGATTTTATATGTATTTCCAAATTCTACTATCGAGGAAAAAACTGATGCCACTTTAAGATCATACGCTCTGGGTTTCTTAAGATCAATGGAAGCAGGAACCTTTACCATGCAATGTGAAAATTTGACTCCGCATGAAATAATTTTGTACCAAAAAAATCAGCTTAATGAAGATAAACAGATTGCAGAAATTGCCGCTGGAAAAGCAGCATTTGTACAAATTTCACGGCCTTTGGAAAGTATTAGTTCCGATACATTTAGCGCATTGATTAAAGCAGAAGAGCCAATCAAAATACCCGTAGAGACAAATTTTACCAAGCCGGCTGCTCTTATTAAGACTTTCTGCAATATTTTAAGAGATAATGAGGGCCAAGAACTTGCAACTCAAGTTGAGGATTTAAAAGAGCTTTTAACACGCGTAGTGGTAGAATTGCCAAAATTGTAAAAATAATTTTTATAGACTACTCAACTTGAAGTTGAACCGGCAATGGTTTATCCGAGCCCAAAGTAACCAGTGTTCCGGGCAGCGGGCGTTGATCAACAACCATGCATTGTGTACATTGATGGTTTGCGTCATTTTCATAGTGTCGCGTGTGTACGATGGTCGGCACAATATCGTGCAATGACAAGAACGCTACTATTTCATCAAGAGATTTTCCAATAAAGCTTGGCATAAGAACCGGTTTGGTGTTGGCGCGGGCCACATAGACAATGATCGGTTTTTCAGAACATAAAGTTCCCGGTTGGGGAAACTGTGCAATGCAACTATTATCCGGCGCATCAGCAGGGATACTGTATGTAAGTAATTTTTGCATTTGTTGTTCAACGAGCGCCTGTGCCTCATACTGTGATTTTCCCCGTAGATTTGGCGTAACGCTGCCACATTTTTTTTGTGAAATAGTGATATAGATTGTTTGATTTGTTTTAATAATCGTTCCGGGAACCGGTACTTGAGCTAAAATAGTACCTTCGGGCAGATCAGCATCGTCACGTTTATCAATAATGCGTGCAGTGAGATTTTGTTCATTAAGGGTAATCAGTGCCTTATCAACTGTTTTGCCTATAATAGTGGGTGTTGCTATTTTTTTATTGTGATGGAAAAAATTGATAGCCGCATAACCAAGAAGAAAGCTGATAAACGGTGTTACCCAGAGATATGGTGAAATGCGCGAAAGCATAAGTTCCTTTTGAAAGGGATTGGATAAGTAAGACTAAGGCAAATTATAAGCCGGATTCTGTAGATGCTTACGCATCTGACAATCATTTATCTAAGCGACATACCCGCACGTTTTAACCGAAACGAATGATCGAACGTGCCTATTTTGTCTTGCTCCAAGAGGGGCTTGCCCATGCATGGCATTACTACCTTGCATTGTGCGCTCTTACCGCACTTTTTCACCCTTACCCTAAGCTAGGAATTTAGGGCGGTTATTTTCTGTGGCGCTCTCCGTCAATCTGTTGCCAAATTGCCCTGGCTTGATCATATCTCTTGCCAGGCTCTTTATTCGTTGGGAGTCCGGACTTTCCTCTGCAAAGCAGCGATTGTCCATTTGCCTTAGTTGTACGATTTCAAACTCATTATCCATATCACTAGTATATTAACAAATAGAATTGAAATTGTATAGGAAATGCTCCAAGAGAGGCCTAGAATCCAATATTCTACCAGGAATACCTGCGCTAAAAGACAAGCAGCCAAGAGCAGGTAATATTGCCAGTATGAACCATACAGCATATGTTTTATGGAAATCCCTATGGCTGTTGCCGGGATCAGGTAGAGTAGGCAGATCCCAAAGTGCCCATTTTGAATAAGAGAGGCAAGGGACAGCAAAAAGTTGGCAAAAAGAATACGCGGAATAGTTACAATTCCTGAAAGGCTGAGGATATAAAAACATAAAAGACTATACAAAAGGGTGCGTTCAAAGAATGAAAAAGCTGCCAAATCCAACAAGAAAAAGGTTGCTGCCAAGATATAGAAGAAAATAGGGGAAATATGTTTTGTCATTGTTTTTTTAATAAGATACTTTTTGTTATTCTTTTTTTATGATCGTTGACAGTGTATAATGAGCATACATATGATTCAAGTAACTCAGATAACTGGTAATTATGGACGCTATGACTCACGATATTGAAGAAGAATATAAAGCTAAAATTATTGCACTTCTTTCTGCATTATTACCGAATGCAAAAATATACCTTTTTGGTTCGCGGGCACGTAAAACACATAAACCATTTTCAGATATAGACCTTGCCGTTGAAGAGACTCAAAAAATTCCTTTTGAAAAAATCGGGGAATTAAAATCGATTATGGAAGCAACAAATATTCCCTATAAAATTGATATTGTTGATATCAATGCGGTATCACCAGAGATGCGAGCTGCCATAGTAAAAGATAGACAATCATGGAAAAGTTAGTTCAACGGAGAACGATGCTTCTTAATGCATTAAAGACACTCGATGAGGTAATTATCCGAATAAAAGAGGTTGATAATAAGAGCGACTATAAAATACTGCGCGATTCTGAAATTCAACGTTTTGAATATAGTGTTGATACATTTTGGAAATATTTAAAAGAGATTTTGGAAGTAAAATACGGCATTATAAGTGCCACTCCCAAGACAGTGATTCGTGAATATGCAATCATTTCAGGATTATCACAGAGTGAAACAAATAATCTTCTAATGATGGTAGATGATCGTAATATGACTTCCCACGCTTATAATGAAAGCGTAGCAGAAGAAATTAGCAAGCGCATTGAGACCTTTTATCTTGTAATGAAAAAAATTTCTCAAAATATCTAAAAAATTACCCATTATACTATGCCGCGATTAATACAGATTTCTTTTTTTATTTTATTTGTTCTGGGAGCATTTGGCTGTGGCGCCGTTTGCTATATTTTTTCTCATCACTCGGTTGATTTTGAGCCGCTTGCCCATTATAATCCCGGCAAGCCGTCCATTCTTCTGGATGACGAAGGGCATGAGTGGGGAAGATTTCAATTGGATTGGCGTGAACCGATACTGCTGGAAAAAATGCCTCTCCCTTTGCGTAATGCATTTATTGCTGCTGAAGATTGGCAATTTTTTTCACATGCGGGAATTTCGTGGAAGGGGATCATTCGATCGCTTATTACCAATATTATCCATATAAAAAAAGTGCAGGGAGCCAGCACGATTACGCAGCAGCTGATCAAACTCTTATTTTTCGATTCAAATAAGACCTTTACCAGAAAAATTAAAGAACAAATTTACGCGGTGCTTGCCGAACGGCAATTCACTAAAGAGCAGATTTTACAGACCTATTTAAATCACGTTTATTTTGGTCATGGTATTTATGGTGTTGAAGCAGCGAGTCAGCGCTTTTGGGGCAAGCACGCGCAGGAATTAACTATCGATGAATCAGCCACCTTGGCAGCGGTGATTCGCTCACCGGGCAATTACACTCCCATTTTATATCCGTTATCGGCGCAACGGCGGCGTAATATTATTCTTGGATCCATGAAAAGGTTGGGTTTTATCACTAGTGAAGAATATGAGCAGGCGATTGCGGTGAGCGTTCAGGTAAAAGAAATTGAAACCACATCATTTGCACCACACTTAAAAGAACTCATTCGCATGCAACTGGAAGATGAGCTGGGCAAAGAACAATTGTATAAGGGCGGTCTTGTTATTCAAACAACCGTTAATCGTGCCATGCAAGAGCAGGCCCAAAAAGCTTTTAATAAACAGATGCTGGAACTTAAAAAAGAGATTAATCCGCAGGTTGACGGCGCGTTGATCACCATGGAAAGTGCAACGGGGAAAGTAAAAGCACTGGTGGGCGGTTTCGATTTTAATCAATCAAAATTTAACCGTGCGTGGCATACTAAGCGGCAAATGGGCTCCGTATTTAAACCATTACTTTATGCTATTGCCGCGGCGCAAGGCATTAGTTTTGCAAGCACCGAAATTGATGAGCCGATTACCATCGCGCAACACAATGCCTTGTGGCAACCGAACAATTATAATAATAGATTTGAAGGGCAAATGTCATTAGCTTATGCGCTGCTGCGATCAAATAATATTATTTCGATTAAAACATTACTCAAAACGGGCGCACAACCGGTTGCCGCATTAGCCAAAGCGTGTCACATTTCTGAGCCTGTTTATCCTTATCCCTCATTGGCCCTGGGCTGCGTTGACGCATCATTAAAAGAGGTAATAGGAATGTTTAATATTTTTGCAAACCGCGGAATATATGTAGAGCCGCAGGTAATCTCTTGGGTCAAAGATAGCTGGGGCGCTAAACTCTACAAATCAAATACTGTGCAAGAACGGCTGATACCCGGGATAATTACCGGTAAAGTTACCAAAGTACTTGAACTTGGCATCAAGCGGTGGCGCAAGGCATATAATGAAGAGCTGGTGAGTGATGACGTGATATGCAAAACGGGCACCACCAATGATTGCCGCACCTGTTGGTTTGCGGGTGCTACGCCGGAATTGACCACGGCAGTTTATGTTGGTTGTGATGACAACCGCTCAATGGGTGATGTCTATCCCATTCATACCGCCTTTCCTATTTGGTTGGGATTGCATAAATCTCTGCCGCCGACCGGTAAAAAATTTGTCTACGATTCTTCTTTGCGAACTATCTTTATTAATCAGTGGACGGGTCAATTAACTGATCGTAATGATCCGGATGGCATCGAAATATTTGCATAAAAAAAGGCAGCCGTTGCCGACTGCCTTGAAATAAGTAGAGGTTTTAGATTAGCTATTTAAAAAGTTTAAAACGATTGAATCAAAGTTGCTCACTTCCGGAAGCTGACTGCTTTCTAAACTGCCATATTGATGTTTAGTGACTGCTTGTTGGGCATAGGTCTTAGAATTATTTACCGCTTTTTTTACTTCTTCTCGTAACGGTTGCAGTTGTTCTCCAATTGCTTTTTTTTGTTCTTTCATTTGTTGTAAAAAAGCTGGCGCATTTTTGGGTGAATAATCATTATTAAATTTAACAACTGTTTGATGAGCGCCTCTCATTGATTCCCTTGCTTTGCAGAAATCTGAGTTATTGTTCATCAGTGCATCAATATCACCTAATGTTCTTAAGCCATTATCAAAAGCGTTTTCTAGTTCCTTGAGCTCAACTTTGGTTTGTATGAGTTCTTTCTCTTCTTGATTTAATTCAATAACACTGCCATTGAGCGAGCTTGGTTCGCTGATAGCATTATTATTTTCTTCTTGAACAAGTGCTAACTGCATTCTTGGTTCTGCTTGCAATCGATTTTGTGGAGCTTCAGGTTCTTGAGAAAGCTGAGCAATTTGTTTCTTCAATTCTTCATTTTCTTTGTTTGCCTTAGCCAAATTGCTTTGAAGCATTGAGATAGTGTCAGCCTGAGTCTTGAATTGAATAGAAGTTAGTTTTGAACGGTTTTCACTTTCTTTTCGCATGAGTTCATTTTCATATTGAGCATTGGCAAGCTGATTTGTTAAGAGAATAATAGTTCCTTCGTTTCTTATAAGCTGATCTCCTAACTGCTCTTTTTGCATTTGAAATTTTTGCTCACAAGTGCCATGGACTTTGCCATAGAGCCAGTTTTTGCAGCCATCCCAACCGGTGCCGGCGGCAGACTTGATGCCTTCAACGCCATAGGTTTGATATAGCGAGCTTCACTAGGCCTCACACATTTCTCCCAATGTTTTGACTGCGGCCTCATAAAAATCTTTTATTCCCTCTGCGGCCTTTCGAATCGCATTTTTGACAGTAGCCCATCGATGTTCTATTGGGTTAAAATCTGGAGAATATGGTGGTAAAAAAATGATTCTACAACCAACTGCTTCAATGAGTTCAACTACTTTTTTAGATTTGTGGAAGCTGGCATTATCGATTACAACAACCATTCCAGGCTTTAATGCAGGAGCTAAAACTTGTTCCACGTAAGTTTCATAAGTATCAGCAGTTGAATATCCTTCAAATAAAAATGGCGCAAATAATAAATTTAAATTCAGCGCAGCGGTGATATTATAGCGCGTTATTCTCTCAGCTTTTTTTATTGCATGGCATCGCTCGCCCTCTGGCGCCCAGCCAGCATTTGGCACTTCATTATCGTCGATTCCCGTTTCATCAGAATAGACAATGAGCGCAGGATCGATATTTTCTATTTCTTCTAAAAATTGTTTGCGTTTATCTGCATTCGCTTCGATGTAACCAAAAGTTTTTTTTTGATGTGTAACCAATTTTTTTAAGTGCTCGTTGTATCGTGATATCCGATATGCAAACATTTGTAATTTTTTCCCACTCAATCGCCATTTTTAATGAAGTAAAATGTTGGTTTTCTTTTGCAAATTCTTTAAATTTTTCCCAATCAGTAATTTTATGACTGTGTCCATTCTGATAGCCGGATTTTGGCGCAAGGCTATTCACTTCTTGGCGCAACTTAAGCCAGTTATAAATTGCGTTTCGCCCAACTTTGAATAATTTAGCCACATCAGTTATACGCATTCCATCATCTACTGCAGCTATTACTCGTTTTCTTAAATCTATGCCAAGTGCCATACTTTCTCCTTAAGTTTGAAGAAATCTTAGCATATCTGTTTGTTATTTAAAGAAGTTTGCTATAGGTTTTATAGCCCAGGTAACCAAGGGTAGCCACTGCAGAAAGAGCAGCAGCCTTTTTTAAGGTTGGTTTCCACCAGGGATTAGGGTGTGATTTACTTGCAAAAACGAGTGGTAAGAGTGCTACAAGCAGCATTTTATTTGATAATTTCATAGGTATAACCTCCATCTATGATTCAATTTAAGTATAGTTTTATGATACCACAATAAGCCTGTTTGTCAATAAACGCGACGCGCCCGTCGAATTGTTACAAATAGAAAATTTGACCCAAAAGGGTTGCTTGTTTACACTAAAAGGCATTATTTAGGATTTCGCTGATAATTTTAGGAGAAAAAGATGTATCTTTCACGATATAATAGGGTTATTTTATTGAGTCTTTTGGTCACAGGTTATCAAGTAAAAGGCATGCAATCTCCCAGCAATGAGGAAAAAGAGAAAATTGAGGCTGAATTCAGTAAAGAATTTGAAAGGCTTGCGGTCCTAGTGCGCCAACGATCAGGATCTTCATTTATTGAAGGAGCTATTGGTAAAATTAAAGAGATCGCATCCAGAGGTGCCTTAACAAACGATATCTATCGCCGGGAATCAATCGCTCATCAAAGATGTCGGGTGTTAGGAATTGCTGAGGCTACTATAGATAGAGTTAAATCTGCAATTAGTGCTGAAATTGCGGTTCATGGAGCGGAATTTGCTTGGGATTCTAATGATGTTCATTCTCTGCCAATGCATTTGGAACGTGCATGCATCAATAAAAATTATATCGAATATCATTTTGGTAACGGGATAACAAAATAGGATTTCTCATGATACAACTTCGTTATTGGGTACTCATAGTACCAACTATTTTTACCATGCATGTAATGCAACCGTCTCAAGAGTATGAACAATTCGTTGAGAAAAGTGATGCTGCCATAGAAAAGCTTGAATTTTATGTACGCAGGTATGGAATATATTCGGCAATTGAAAGCGAGATAGCTACTGTCAAAGCTATTTCTAGCAAAAACCCACAATTTAATGAAATGGATCGAGCTCGCAGAATGAGTGCGCGCCGGCGGTTATTAGGTATAGCCGAGGCAATAAAAATCGTGGCTCAGGTAGAAATGCAAATCAACGAAGGTTTGGGGGAACAAAAAATTTTGCTCGAACGGTTAGAACGTGCTTGCATTAATAAACGGTGTATCAAAAAATTGTTTTTTGCAAAAGATGGTAAAAAACCGGTAAAGTCATAAAATAAATATACAAAAGATCCTTCGATACGCAGTAAACTGCTACTCAGGACGAACGGGGATAGATAGGTCCGTTCGTGGTGAGTAACGAGCGAAGCGAGTGTATCGAACCAGGTTTAACCATTTCAAAAATATTGAATTTCACAATCTAACTTCCTTTAAATAATTTTCTAGCAATTGTTTGCCATTTTTGGCTAAGGTAAAAATAAAAAGTTATCTAAGGGGGAATTTTATGAAAAATCATATGACGCCCAGCCAAGTGCAAGCCTGTCGCCGTTGCATAGATCTTTGTGAACAAGGGATCGATATTTGTCAGAAGCTTATCGATATGTGCAGCATTAGTCTCACCAAAGAATGTGCTGCTAATTGTGGCAAATGTGTTAGAATCTGCACTCAAATTCAAGCCGCTTGCCAAGAATGCATCGAAGAATGTAAACGGCATCTTCAAGTATGTGATAGCCAAGCATGTAAAAAAGCATGTCATGATTGCATAAAGGCGTGCCAAGACTGCAGTAAACAGTGTACCGAATCTATCCCTGCATGCCGTGCGGAAGATGTTAAGTGCATCAAAGAATGCTTAAAATGTATTGAGCGGTTTAATGCCTGCGCGCAAGCATGTCAAAAGTGTATCGGCTTTTCTCAATAAGTTATTACTGCATTAGCGATGCGACTGATCCTTCGATACGAAATCTACGATTTCTACTCAGGACGAACGGGTGAGAGTCCGCTCGTGGTGAGTGCGAACGTAGTGAGCGTATCGAACCATTTTTCTATTACCGCAAGTTCAGCGAACTGGCCAATCCTTTATTGAGTACATTCTGCGGATAAATATAACGATTTAACAAACGGAACAATATCATGTTGTCCGATTTTATCTCGTGCTCAGTGGCCATTGTCATAAGCTCAGGGTATTTTTGGCTTATTGCACGGGCATTATCTTTTTGATGCGAAGTGGAAGAGGCTTCGAGCGGAATAATAATGCATGGCTTTTTAAAAAAGAGCGATTCGAATAGAGTGCCTGCGCCGGCCCGGCAAATTACCACATCGGCGGCCGCATAGCACAATGATAAATCTTCTTTATAACTAAATACATGCGCAGGGATTTCTAAATCGTTATACAGCGATTGCCAGTTGGTGGGATCCGCGGTACCCGTCTGATGAATGATTTGTATCAAAGAATAAATATGCGGATTTAAATTGAGCCAGTCTTTAACGCAATTGTTAATAAATACTGATCCTTGCGACCCGCCATTAATAAAAATGGTTTTTTTGCTCGGGGACAGCCGTAATTGCAATAATGCTGCTTCAGGTTTTATCAAAGCTACTTGCGGTTCAAAGCGAATAGGGTAGGGAACAAGTTCACATTTTGCCGCGGGCAGAAACTCTTTAGCTTGTTCAAAACAGATGTTGATTTTTTGTGCGTATTTTGCCAAAAATCGTGTTGCCTTACCCGGTTTTGCATCAAGATCGTATAAATGAATGGGAATATGCAAAACGCGCGCGGCTAAGCAGACGGGTATTGATATATATCCGCCCATGCCAATCATTTTTTCAGGCCTATTTGCCCGCAGCGCCGAAAGACTCTTAAAGAAGGCGCGCGTAAAAAAAATGAGAAAAAAGAATATTTTGAAGATATTAAAAAATGGCACATTGCCCAGCTTTAACGGAATATGTCTGGTGATAAATGTTCCGTGCTTTTTAATGATGGCAGCATCCAGCGGATAGTGCGTGGTAAAAAACAGAATTTGAAGATTCGGATCTGCTGCTTTATAGGATTGAGCGAGGGTGAGGGCAGGGATAATATGCCCGCCCGATCGGCCAGCTACAAAAGCAATAGTTTGCTTATTCATAACAATTTTCTCAGGTTATTATTTTTTAGTGGTCCATTGGGAAAGTAATAGTTCGGCTTTTTGTTTTTCATGATCATTTTTTGCAACATAAATTGAAGCTTGGATAGATTTAACGGCTGCTTGCATATCCCCTTTTTTGGCATAACATTTTCCTAGGTGGTGCAAAATAGTGTAATCGGTTGGACACGATTGGGCAATTTTTTGCAAAATTTTGAGTGCCTCATCATATTTTTCTTCTTGGTAATAAATAAATGCTTGTGTGTCTAAAAAATGAGGATTTTCGCTATCCTGTTTAAGGGATTGCGCAATATGCTCCTTTGCCTTGGCAAGATTATTCTTTTTTGACGCATAATAATAGGCTAACAAATTATTAAGCGGTGGATAATCCGGATCAAGTTTATGTGCTTGCTCCAATATTGTTTGAGTAAGTTTCCACTCTTCTTGTTCATAATACAATATACCGATCTGAAATTTTATTTTTGCTTTGAGCAACGGGTTGCTAATCACTTTATCTGCCTTTTTTAAAAGTTCAAGACTCAGTATCGAATCATTATTGCGTAAGGCTAAGTCCGCTTGATAAAGTGCAAGCAGTGGGCTGGAACCTTTTTGTTTTTCTATGATATGCAACATATCGAGTGCCTTTTTATATGGCGTGCCAACAAAGCAAATGAGATGCACTATTTTGAGCCATAATTCTGGATTTTTATCGCTGATTATCCAATCGCCTAGTAATTGGAGAGCACGGTCAAACTCTTTTTTTTGAACTAGCTCTTCTATGGTGCTCATGCGAGATTCAGTACTGTCTTCTTTGATAAATGTTTTTTGTTGCAGCAGTTTTTGACGGAATGCGAGCGTGGTTACATGTCGTTCAATTTCCGCATTCGTTTCGGGTGTGATTTCTAAAAAGGTGGTATAGCTTTGCAATGCTTCGGATAATTTGCCTGCTTGTTCTTGCAAAATGGCGTAAAAAAGCCAGCTTTTATCAAATTTTGGATATGCTTCGATCGATTTTTGAATAGCAGCCAGCGCTTCTGGACGCTTATTGAGTTGCAGGTAAATTTGTGCCGCCATAAAATGAAAAATATAATTATTCGGTCTGCGGGGAGCATTATTGAGAAAACTGCGCAGTGTCGCCAGTGCATTTTCTAATTCTGCCCGCTCCATGTACATTTGAGTTACTTTGAAGGTAAGTTCTTGATCGGTTTTATATTGTTCGGCTAAGAGCACAAGCCGGCTGCGCGCATCATTTTTTCTACCAACATTTTCGAGCGCCACGGCGAAAGCCATCTGAATTTCGCGATTTGCTTTAAAGAATTCATCGAGCTGAGGAATAAGGTTCACAATTTCATGATATGATTTATTTGCAGCCAGAAAGGGGATATAGCCTAAATAGACATATTTATAATCAGATTCGGGACTAATTTTTTTATACCATTCGGCCGCTTTGGCAAGTTGGTCACCAAAGTGATAATAATTGGCAAGAAAATAACGGTGAAGATTTTGTATCGATTCATTCGCTTGTATGCCGTAAAAAGATAGCAACAACAATAATAATTTTTTCATAGCTACTCCAAAAAAATTAGGGATTAATTTTAGAATAGTTTTTTTGGATGCTAAAGATCCAGAATTATTCAAAGTTAGCCGAAGATAATATATTTATACATGGTGAGTGGCCCGAAGGGCCGTATCCGGCCTTCGTAGCCCCCTTCGTATAAGCAAAATATGCTATGCATAGGACTACGGCGGAGTAGGCTCGAACCATATTCGAATATCCTTCGATACAAAAATCTTCGATTTTTTACTCAGGATGTGTAACTTCGTAATTTAGCTTATCGTTCTCGATAAATACGCATTAAATAGTCTTGCAACACCGCCGCAAGCTGTTCATCTTTTATCGATGCGAGCGCCTGTTTTTCCTGCAGGCTCAGTTGAATATTTTTGAGCAAACATGCTCGTTTCAGGCTATTTTTTTGTATCTTTTTTTCCGGTGGAGCGGCCGACTTGAAACGTAAATGTTTGATGCGCGGTGAATCTAACTTTTCATTAATCTTTTTGAGCAATAATGGCGAAAGAAGATACAATTCTTGTATCCAGCAACTATCAAGTACACCGATTACGAGTGTATCTTCGTAGATTTTAAGTAGCTGCACTTTTGTTTGCATGGTGCCCATAATCTGTTGCCAGTTATTAAGCAATTGCAGCTGCCAATTGTTTTGTTGACTGAGTAAAGTATCTAAAATATTTTTTACCGGTATTGCCATAGTAATAGATAAGTATGTGCTTTAAAAAAAAATTTGTTAGTGTTTTTTTGTAAAAAAGTCCTTTATTTTTTGAGCATCTTTTGTATGGCCGCTTTTGCAATTTCAGGTTTTTTGTTGCTCAACGCCATGAAATAGAGCAATCGGGGATTAATGTCACCTTTTTCCAATGCGGCAAGTATGGCATCCGTTTGTCCATTTTTAAACATTTGATCCAATGCAGTGTGAGAGATTGGGCCGGGCAGAACTGGAGTGGCCGGTATTTCAATTTTAGTAGGAGCAGGTTTTATGGTTATTGCGGCAGGTTTTGCAGCCGTAGGGACTGCTGGTTTTATGATAACCGGTGCTGTTGCGGAAGTTTGTATTTGGGTTCCCGTTTCTAAAAAGGCATTTTTATTACCTAAAATAAATTCTTTTGCTGCTTCGAAAAGTTTTTTTAGAATCGGCAGATATTTAGTGTTTAATGTGGCAATTTCTTGCGGGCTTAAAATTGATGTCTCTTCAAGCGGTTTGAGTTTTTTGAGCTCAAGAAGTGAGCTTTGTATTTTTGAAATATCTTTATCAACTTTTTCTATGTCAGCTGCAGGAGAATTAGATTGCACCATAAATTCACGCTGCTTTTTAAGTTTTTGTAATTCTAATTCAAGCTCTTCTTTTTGTTCATTATATTCTTCAAGTGTTACGGGTAATGCATGAGTTTGTTTTCTGCATACTTCTTGTTTCTTAAAACGAAGACCAATAAGATAATTCATAGTATCAACCAATTGATCGCTCAGTTGTTTGCTCATGAGGCCTTTGCGGGCTAATTCTTGCGCTATTTTTGTGGTATTTTGAACGCCAAGATCATTCCAAAAACCAAGATTGGTAAGAATTTGTTCGGGGAACCGATATAACTCTCGTTTGATATCAACTTCTTTGCCTAATTTACCGGTTACAATAGGCGATTCCGGTTTGTTCATATGTTTTATAAGATCTTTTTTCATCTCGAGGAATGCAATTTCTTGGCGGCGGGTGGTGTAAAATGGATTTTTGTTTTTCGGTTCTCCCTGTAAATACACTTCTCGCAATTTTAAATACTCGTCAAATAGACGCTCATCACCATACAGATAGCGAATGTTTCTGACTAGCGATTCCACCGACCCGGAAATTTGTTTCTCGCGTGGGTTGAGGGGCTTTAACAAAATATGTACTTGTTCTTTTGTTTCGTTGGCAATCTCAGATTCATCCCGGCCCCTATTTGCTGGATTTTTTAAGGCTTTTGCAAACTCTTCTTGCACCATTGCATCTTCAATATTAGCAGGAACTTTTTCTTGTTCGGTTAAAAAATCGGGATTAACATGCTGGGCAAATTCTGCAGGAGTTGCTATAAAAATACGGCTCCCTTCAAAAGGTATTTTATCAAAATCTCGCTTTTCTAATGCGCTTTTAAGCAATGATTTTGCTTGTTCTTCACAGGCATACCGCGCGAAAAATTTTAAGTGTGCGGGTGAATTATCTGCTTCATCCATGCGCAATCCTTTGCCCCCAACATCTGGATGTTCGCCCAGCAAAAAGAATCGATCGGAAAGCTTTTGAGCAAATTTCTGAAAATATTTAATTACTTCAACATTTTTTTCCTTAACCAGAACGCCAATTTCAAGGTCGGTATAAAAACCGCTTTCTTGCCGGGCCATCGATCCCATAGTGATAATACTAAAATCAGTTGGTGGCGGACCGAGTTCTGTTATTGTTTGAGTAACTCTTTTTTTGATGTAATCGATAGTTTCTTCAGTTATATCGCGGGCCAAATCAGCGAACTTTGGGTTTTGTGTATCGCGGATCGCCAGATAGCGTTCTATATTCCTTTGTCGCAAATCATTCAATTCTTTTCTATCTTGGGTAGCGCACCCAAAAAGATTTTCTAAAGATTTAAATTCTGGTCCCCATTCTCTTGTTTTAACTTTGAATGGATTTGGGGAGAGTTGTTTTGCTGGATTGGCTCCATTCCCGAGAGGTTTAACAAGGAATGTTTTTCCCGGGGTTACTTGGGCTGTTGCCAGGGGAGATGCTGAATTTGTCAGCAATGGTGCCCCTAAGGCACTAATAGCTATAAAAAATAACAACGATATATGCTTCTTCATACTACTCTCTTGTGCCATATTTCTAATAGTCAATTATAATAATAGCTGTTATAATTTCTACTTGTCAATACTAAGAGAGATTTTTACTTTGCTTTATTCGTAGGCGATAAGAAAACCTGATTCAATAAGGCTTTTTTTACGTTGAGCCATCAATCTGCTTTAGGGCAAAAATAAGCCGGCTATTAACCGGCTTTTGAATCAAAAGAATTCTTTACTCGTGATAGAGGATCCATGCTACCGTTTTAGGCTTGATCCCTAATGACTCATCATAGCAAGTAACTCGATAATTAACTGATGAGCCTAAATAGCCCTTTAAATATTTTTCGGTATAAAATTGAATTAAAATCGGTTTTTGTTTGCATTTAAAATAGTCTAAGGTTACTTCTCCAAGACTAATTTTATATGTTGCAGTGCCATATGTTGCGCCTTTATAACTATAGGTAATCTCATAGGCGCTATTACTTGTTTTGTAATTTTGTCCCATTTCCATTATCTCTTTTTCTGTACCAGGCAATAAATCAAAATTTATCGTGTCTGATATTAAACCATTTGCCAGCTCAACTTTTTTGCTATAAAGCTGATTACCTTTAGTGATAAAAGAATGGTCTTTATATTCTTTTGTCTGTATTTCAATTGGTTGGCCGGTATTATTTACAAAATAAACAGGTCCGATTCCCCAAGATGTGGTAGCCGTTAATGCTAAAATTAGTAGATAATTATAAGACATTTTCATATTTGGATCTCTTTATTCATTAAAATTCTGCCATGCGGGGATAGCAAATGAACCTGCTTCTTTTATTTCTTTTTCACACTTTACATCATAGGTAAGCGTAGAACCATAGACTTTTCCTGGTATTTCTAGAATTTCAACAACGATTTTATTTGGTTTGGGACATTTTTTAGATGCGAAGAATTCAACAAGGCGGTGAATGTCTATTTCCTGTCCTGGTTTGTTAGGGTGCCCAAAGCCGATTTTAAATGCTTTGCTGCCATAATTTGATTCTTTATATGAAAGGGTTTTTTCAAGCGCCTCCATATCTTTTTGACTCAAATTATTCGGAAGTTTGGTAAAGTATAATTCTTGTGATACCTGACCGGGTTTTAGAGATACCTTTTTGGTGTAGTTTTTATCAAAATATTTACTTACGTCTTTTGCGTAAATGTCTATAGGGTTTTTGGTTTTATTTATAAAATAAGCCGGGGAATATTCCTCACCTCCTGGGGTCATCCCAAAAGATGCTGCAGTACTTATTAAAGCTAGGGCTATCGGGCATTTGTTAAATATTTTCATGTTTTTCTCCTTATTTACAAATAGAAAATATTAAAACAGCTAAATTTCCTCTTTATTTATATTATAAATTATGATAATCTGAAAAACAATAGAATGTATAAAATTGATAAAATTAAGGTAAATTACCTATTTTAAGAAAGGATAAAAATATGAACTCTAACTATTTTTTACTGTTTTTTGGCTTTGCAAGTATCTTGAACTATGGGATGGAAATGCCCGAAAAACCCAAAGAAAAGCCCAAAATAACGGTTATTTCTGATCAAAAGAGCTGGGAACTGGAACAAGACATTGTTTTTCAGGCCAAAACCCTTGCTCACCAGGTTAAAGATGTAAATCAGGCATATTTGCCCCCTTCAATATCTGCTGATTCCTTTGATCTTGCGATCCCCTTTCTGGACCTTGTCAACAAAATTAAGAATAATGAAGCAGAAAAAGAAGAATTATCGGCAAAACTTAAGGAATGTGCGGATAATAATAAACTGGTTACTCTGGCCATTATGGCAGATTATGCTGATGCGCCAATTCTCAATCAATCTTGTATTCAAGAAATTGCCGGGCGTTTTACTGATAGTCGACTAATAAAGGACATGCTCAAATCCAAAGATTCCGAATATCATACGCTTCCCCAGACATTGCAATACAATGTAGCAGATGAAAGCACAAAAAAAAATAAACTTCTGCAGAGATTATTTTTTGCTCAAAATAGGCCACTTTTTAAAGCAGAATCGGTTCCTCTTAATAATGTAGAGATGAATGGCAAGACGGGGCATGTGGCAGCAAGAGGAGCAGATGGTGCGGTATATTTTTGGAACCTTGCCACCGGGGCCTTTTATGGGCGATTGGTAAATACAAATCCACGCAATTATGTGCGTGCGGTCGCATTCAATAAAAAAGGAACGGCTCTTCTTACCGGTAATGATAATAGAACTATTGGTATATGGAACTTTGGCCCATTTCAAGAAACTAAATATGATGGTATCCGTAAAACAGCCGGTTCGAATATACTTTTTTTAAAACTTGGCTTTTTGGATAACGATACCAAGTTTTTTTCCTTTGATAACAACTATGATATTCATATCTGGGATCTGTCAGGAAAACTCCTAAAAAAATGGCAGCATGCTGACGATATTAAACAACTTGAACATTATTCCCATGCGGATAACTGGTTGGTAACGGCTGATAAATCAACGGTAAATCTCTTTAATTTCCTGACGCAAAAACAAACGCAGTTAACCACGCAAGCCAAGACCACGATATATGCCGGTCATCGGGGAACTCAGTATATGCTATCAAACGTTAGCGCCATACAGGTTAATCCCAATGGCAAACAACTGGCTGTTGGATTTGGCAATGGCCAAATCGCTCATTTTGATTTGACTAAACCGGTGATCGACGGTGAATATGCTCCCGAAACGATAGATTTGCACTCTGAAGTAAAGGCAATCGCCTGTGATCCGATTGATGGCACAATCGCGGCCGGTTATACCGGAAGTATCGATGGACGTGGCTCAATTATAGTATGGAACCCCCGATCAAAAGAAACATATCGTCTGAATAATGAGGAAGAAGTAAAAGCTCTTTCTTTTAATGCCAACGGAAATTTGCTTGCTGCTACTTCAGGGAAGCAGATAAAAATATGGAACCTTCCCCTCAAGCAGTGTGTGCAAATTTTAACCAATGATTGCAATGAAGGAATACATAAAGCAGTGTTCGTGGATGATCATCATATTTGCGCAACAGATTACGGTTGTAATTTTATAACCTGGAAAACACATGATCCGCAAAGAATCAAGCAGGTAAAAGATCTTACCATCTCTCAGCTTGCCTGTTTACTCTATTTCTTGGATGCGGCAGAAAACAAATCTCCTATGGAAATCACCGATTCAATAAGGGAGATATTGGTAAATCTTCCTAATTGGGCAAAAGATTATATACATCATTTATTGCCGGTGAAGGAACGTGTTGGTTTATACAAGAGTGCCATTAAAAAATAATAATCTTTACCTTGTGCCATCCTTTTTTTTACCATTACTGAGTAATAATAAAAAAGGCGCGCATGCAGATCCAAAACAATGAATCGTATATCTATTGTACTTTAACAGTTGAACAGGTAGTTGAGAAATTACGGACCTCGCTTACCAGTGGGTTGTCAGAGAGTGAGGCAAGAGATCGGTGCAAAAGCTATGGGTTGAATGAACTGGGTGTTCAGCGCGCCTCTTGGTTTTCTATTTTGATTGCACAATTCACTTCTCCGTTTGTTTATCTATTGCTTATTATCGCGGCGGCAACTTTTGCATTGCAAGATTTTAGCAACGGAGTAATTATTTGCGCATGCATTCTGCTGAACACTGCTGTTGGATTTTATCAGGAATATAAAGCCGATAAATCGTTGGTACTTCTGAAGAAATATTTAGTGGCAAAGGTTTTTGTTTTACGCGCAGGCAAACAAGAAGAAATTCCCAGTTCGCAACTTGTACCGGGCGATATTCTCTTATTATATCCCGGTGACGTTATTCCCGCCGATGTGCGCTTTGCACAAACTGAACATCTGAGTGTGGATGAATCACTGTTAACGGGTGAATCAATAGAAATTCCTAAGAGTGCTGAAACTTTACCCAAAGTACCGGAAAATATTTTTGCGGCGCATAATATCGGATTTTCCGGTACCGCCGTTGCGCGAGGAAAGGGTATAGGCATTGTGATTGCTACCGGTGTTCATGGTGCGTTGGGCCAAATAAATTCTTTAACCGCGCAGATACAAAAAGTAAGCGGCTTTTCTGAAAAGATTAACCGGTTCAGTAATTTTATTTGTCTTCTTATTTTTTTAATTGTGGCATTGGTATTTGGCATACACCTTTTATTTGCATTTGATAGGTTTGAAATTATAAATCTGGCAATTTTTTCTATTGCTTTAGGAATTACTATTGTACCCGAGGCATTGCCGGTGGTAACTACTTTTGGATTCACCCGCGGTGCGCTACGGCTTGCGCAGCATGAGGTGGTGGTTAAGCGGCTTTCTGCCATTGAAGATTTAGGAAGCATCGAGATATTGTGCACCGATAAAACTGGCACGCTTACTGAAAATAAGTTGCAAATAGCTTCAGTATATGGACCTGAACGGGAAGTTTTGCTTTGGGCGGCACTGAGTGCGGGCATGACCGAGCGAAATCTTTCGGTCGCAAAAGGTTTTGACTCGGTAATTTGGCAGGCGCTTTCTGCACAAGAGCAAGAACTGGTAGGGCAGTATGAAAAAGTGGCTGAAATTCCTTTTGATTCAAATCGCCGAAGAAGTTTGGTTTTGTTAAAGCACTGTCACCAACATGTTCTTGCCGTGCGCGGCTCTGCCCAAGATGTTCTGGGTATTTGTGATGGCCTTGATGCTGATCAAAAAGCATCGATTGAGCAATGGATAGGAAATCAAGGAGAAAATGGTAATCGGGTTATTGCCGTTGCCACAAAAGAGACACCGCAAGTTGATACACAGACGATTGATTTGAAAACAGAAGAACAGGGATTCAATCTTGTTGGGCTCATTGCGTTTGAGGATCCATTAAAACCAACTTCGCGCGGCGCAATAGTGAAAGCGGGAAAGCTTGGTATTCAGATTAAAATTTTGAGTGGTGATAGCCCGGAAGTATGCGCGGCTATTGGTAAAAAGGTTGGGCTTTTACAAAATTCATCACAAGTAATAACCGGCGATTATTTTGCCCAACAAAATCAAGAAGAAAAGGAAACATTAGTAGAAAATGGCATAGTGTTTGCGCGCGTGAGCCCTGAACAAAAATATGAAATTATACAATTACTGCAAAAAAACTATAAAGTCGGTTATATGGGTGACGGTATCAATGATGCGCCGGCATTAAAAATTGCTCATGTTGCTTTGGCCGTAGATGACGCGGCTGATATTGCACGCAATGCTGCCGACATAATTTTATTCAAGCAAAGCTTGAGCGTTATCATTAATGGCATTGAAGAAGGACGTATCATTTTTGCCAACACACTGAAATATATTAAAATCACACTTGCGGCAGGATTTGGTCATTTTTATGCCCTGGCAGTTGCCTCACTGCTCATAGACTTTTTACCTATGTTGCCCTCACAACTTTTGGTGCTTAATTTGTTAACCGATGTTCCCCTTATTGCGCTTTCTACTGATTCAATGAGTATGCAAGAAGTTAGGTCACCACAAAAATATGATTTTAAAGCGATCATAATTATGGCAACCATTTTGGGGCTGGTGATTTCAACATTTGATTTTATTGTATTTGCTCTTTTTTATCATCGCTCGCCGGCCGTTTTGCAAACGAATTGGTTTATCAGTTGCATACTTACTGAGACAATGTTTACTCTTTCAACCCGTTCAACATTGCCGTTTTATAAAGCCAAGCGCCCGTCAAAAACTCTGGTCGCTTCGTTAGCGTGTGTTGTTCTTCTTGCGCTTGTAATTCCCTTCACCTCATTTGGACAGGATTGGCTGCATTTTGTAAAACCAACGGGAGCTGACATACTATTAATTGTTATGCTTTCTGTTGGGTGTTTTATGGCAACCGAATTAATGAAATTTTTATACACTACATTTTATAAGGGTTCCGGAGCGTCATAATTATGGACTTTGAAATAATTTCCCATACTGCTGATCTTAAAATTCATGTGTACGGTACAACAAAACAAGAACTCTTTAAAAATGCATTGTGCGGCATGTTCCAAGCAATGCGTCCAATAAGCTCCTCCTGCCATTATGAAAATGAGCGAATGGTGTGTGATCAGTTACCCATAGTGCGCGATTTTGGTGTTGATTCGCCTGACTTGGATTCTTTATTAGTCGATTTTCTTTCAAATGCGCTCTATTTGGGCGCTATTCATCATGAAGCATATTTAGATGTTACTTTAATAACTTTTGATGACATGCGAGTGCTAGGATGTTTAAAGGGAGTTGCTATTACCGGGCTACAAGAATCTGAAGTGAAAGCGGTCACGTATCATGATTTGGGCATTATACAAAAAGATGGGCTCTGGCAAACTGATATTGTTTTTGATGTTTGATTAGGCAGAAAATTAGTAAGGAAACTAATGGCAGAAGTTCGCTTGCCTCAATGGGAAGATCTTATAAAAATTAATGACAATCTCTTCGAAATTCCGCAAAATTTCAGATCCGACATGCGCGTTCCCGCGCGCATCTATATGACCGAAGCGATGTTTGAGGATATAAAAGAAGATCGATCATTGGAACAATTAGTGAATGTTGCATCATTGCCCGGCATTCAAAAGTATGCGCTTGCGATGCCTGATATTCATCAAGGATACGGTTTCCCCATTGGCGGGGTTGCCGCAACATCGATAGCGGATGGCGGTGTGATTTCGCCGGGCGGCATCGGCTATGATATTAATTGTGGCGTTCGTCTTTTGGCGGCAAATATCAAAAGAGATGAGATAAAACCATATTTAGAAAATATTGCAACGGCACTATTCCATGTAATTCCATCAGGCGTTGGGCGCGGTGGCAAATTATCATTGCATACCAAAGAGCTCGATACTATTTTGGCGCAGGGGGCCCAGGCCATGGTGCGCATGGGATATGGCACCGAATCTGATCTTGAACATTGCGAAGAAAATGGCAATATGCCCGGTGCCAATCCGGATCTTATTTCAAAAGAAGCAAAAACAAGAGGACACGATCAATTGGGGACACTTGGCTCGGGAAATCATTTTCTTGAGGTGCAAGCGGTAGAAGAAATTTATGATGAAAAAGTGGCCCAAGCATTTGGCTTATCAAAGGATCAAGTGACGGTGATGATTCACTGTGGATCGCGTGGTCTTGGGCATCAAACATGCACCGATTATGTGCGTATTTTGATGAAAGAGTTACCCAAATGGGGATATCAGTTGCCTGATCGTGAATTGGTCTGCGCGCCATTTAGTTCCCCACATGGGCAAGATTATTTTGCGGCTATGATTGCAGCGGCAAATTTTGCATGGGCAAATCGCCATTTGATTGGCCATTGGGTGCGTGAAGCATGGATAAATCAACTGGGCCCAACGGCTGCTTTACGCACGGTATATGATGTTTCTCATAACATTGGCAAACGTGAAAAGCATATGGTGAATGGAAAGCCGATGGATTTGCTGGTGCATCGCAAGGGCGCAACCCGTTCATTTGGGTCAAGCAGACCGGAAGTGCCGGCCGCTTATAAAAATGTTGGTCAACCGGTGCTGATTCCGGGCACCATGGGAACCGCTTCATATGTTTTAGTGGGCACCGATAGCTCTTTGGAGCAGGCATTTGGCTCATCGTGCCACGGTGCGGGAAGAACTATGTCACGCATGAAGGCAAAAAAATTAATTCAAGGGAATGTGCTGCGCAAAGAGCTTGAAAGCGCGGGCATTATTGTTCGGTGTGATTCGAATGTTGGACTGGCCGAAGAAGCGCCGCGCGCTTATAAAGATGTTGACATGGTGGTAAACGTTATTGCCAACGCTGGTCTTGCGCGTAAAGTTGCGCGACTGGTGCCGTTGGCAGTAGTAAAGGGTGGATAATTAAGTTAAGAATTGAGATTAATGGTATTTTTTCGAAGGGGGCATTATGAGCGCTGCTATATATCGCATATACGTCTGTTTGGTATTAGAAAAAGATAATAACGTTCTGTTATCAAAACGCCTCAACACCGGCTGGATGGACGGGTTTTGGCATATTCCCGGTGGCGGCTTGGAAGAAAATGAATCACTTATTCATGCCGTAACGCGCGAGGCAAAAGAAGAGCTGGATGTGGATGTTGATCCTGCTGATGTAAAATTGCTCTATATTTTACATCTGAATAAGCAAACGCTCGGCTTTTATTTTATTACCACCAAATGGCAGGGCGAACCGAAAAATAATGAACCCAATGAATGCAGTGAAGTTGCCTGGTTCTCCATGGATCAATTGCCCGAAGAGATGAGCCCCTTTGCGCAGCGGGTTATTGAAGGGCGTAAAAGCGGTAAGAATTATTTTTACATAGAATAAAAAAAACCCCAGCTTTTTAAAGCTGAGGTTTTATTATTTTAAAAATGAGATCTTATTCCCACAGAACACTTTGTTTTATTTTTTCCTTTAATAAGTTGTTTATAAACTTAATATCAAAGTCAAGTTGTTCTGATTTTCCTTTCTGCAGTTGAATAAGGAGGCGTTGTTTTTCTTTATATAGATCATCATAATTCATCTCTTGCCAAGCTTGCTCTCTTGAAGGCTTAAGCGCTACTTGAGGAGCTTTTTCAGTTTTTGCTTTTGCTTCTATTTCTGCAATCCTTTTTTGTAGCTCTTCTGGAGTTGTTTTTGCTTCTCTTTCTGCAATCCTTTTTTGTAACTCTTCTGGAGTAATTGTCCCCAACGGAGATACTTTTGCGGCAACTATTGGCAGTAGTAGTTTTTTGAGGCTTTCAAGTAAGGTGTTTTCTTTCATGCGTAAGCCTCGTAATGCAAGTTTTATTTCTTCTCGTTGTGCAGCTTCTTTTTTACCCTCACCAAGTTCTCTTTCTTTCTCAGCTAACGGTTGCCGTTCGGCATCAATTTGTTTCAATTGTTCTATTATTTCCGCTTGTTCTTTTGAAGGTATTTGCGCTGGCCATTCAACTCCTTTTCTTGCTAAAAGTTCTGTAATTTCTTTAATTCTTTCTTGTTGAACCGATTCTCCTAAGATTACCGGAAGAACCACGGATGCAATACCTTTTGGAGCAGGAGGAGCCGGTGGTGCTGGCGGAACTGGCGGTTTAACAGGTTCTTGCACTGGAGCCTTTGGTTGTGCAGGTGCAGGTTTTATTACTGGTACTAATCGAACTGGTGTCACTTTTACCTGTTCTCGTGGCGGAACAGCTGGTGGTGTCTTTTTGATAGGTTCTTCGCGTGCTGGAACGGGTGGAGCTTTAGGTTTTGGTTGAGGTAATGTTGGCAATGGTCGCGCTGCCATCGGCTGTTGTGCTAATGAAGCTTTGATTGCCTTTTCTATTTCCGCTTGTTCTTGCGCAGCGATTATTTCCTTCTTTTCTTGTTCTAAATTTTCCCACAAAGAAAGCAATGATCCAACAGTGGCTTCTCGCTCTTGCTCACTAATATTTGGATTTTGATAAATCTGCCCCAGTGAGTTTTGAATTCTGGTGATTTCATCATCTATATTTTCAATTGAAGGTTTTACTCTCAGTCGGGGAAGCTCAGGAAGTTCCATCCCACTACTCAAGCAAGTGATGCCTATGAGGGCTAAGGCAAGTAATAGTAAATTTTTCTTCATAATCAATACTCCTTTTGAGGTCTCTAAATTATAAATAATTAAATATATTTCTAATTGTAATTTTAACACAATAAAGGCGTGTTTGCAAGGTTTTTGAAAGGAAAGGGGTGTTTCTTGAAAAAAGGCTATAAAATCAGGAGGTTTCCTGGTTTTTGCCGTTTTGGCGAGCGCCTTTTATCACTCTAATTCCTGAAAAAATTCGGGAGGTAAGATGGTGAGTCCGTTTGCCCCAAAGGGTTATTGAAGGGTGCAAAAGCGGTAAAAACTATTTTTTATATTGAGTATTGATTTACCCTTTTAAAAATTGCTAATATAAAAATAGAATTAAATTTTGTTGTTAAAAAAGGGAAAATTAATGAAGTTAAATTATATTATAGTAATCTTGTGCCTTATGAGTAGCCCACTCTTTGGTTATTGGGCGAATCGCAATTTTGCTGCAACGTTAATACAAAGATATCCATCTTATGGGCAAAAAATAGAGCAGTTAAATAAAGAACTCATCGCTGCATGGGATCGTTTAGAGCGGAATGATAAAGATAAAGAAGCGCTTACAATATTGGAAAGAAAATCAAAAGAGCTTGCGGACACTATTTGCGAAGCAGCCCGGAGAGAAATTAAAGAACAGATAACCGAAGAAAAAGAGTTTGTCATAATTCAATAATTACCTTCTTTAATCTGCAAAAATAGATTTTTCCAAAATATCTTGCTGCTGCCGGGCATTGGTGGTTGAGTGAGTGCGTTCTTTAAGTGTGCAATTACCTGTTCTGCCAGCTGCGCTTTTGTTTTATTGTTATCACGGATATTTTTTTTATACTCATCGGCCCAATAAATAATAAGTTGATCAACAAGCGTGAGTGTTTCCCATTCATTAACAGTGGATGCATCTAATTCTTTGCTAAATGCCAGAGGATCTTGGAATGCGGTGGTGGTAAAAAATGAGAGTAGTGGATGCGAAAGCGGTTGGGTGCTGCTGCCAAGGTTCTCAATAAGACACCGCGATAGTATCGTGGGCAAAATAAATTCGGCACGTTGGGCAAGAAGAAGAAAATGGTATCCTTCAGGCGGTTCTTCTAATGATTTGAGCAAAGCGTTGGCGCAGGCGGGCGAAAGTAAATCAGCTTTTTGCAGCACAAAGTAAAAGTGCTGATTTGGTTCGAGCGCGTAGGAAATTGTTGAAAAAATAACCTTTAGATCATCAACCACATACTGCTTTTCCGGGCACAACCAAATAATTGATTCGTGGCATTGTTCGCGAACTTTGCGGCAGTTGGTGCATACGGAGCAGGGTTGGGCATGGTTCGATACGATTGCTTCGCAATCACTCACCACGAGCGGATTAGTTTTCCGCTCATCCTGAGCTTGCCGAAGGACGGCGGACAAGCAAAAATTCTTTTGCAGCAAATAGATTGCATGCTCGAGTGTCTTTTGTTCATCGCCGATGCACAAATAGGCCGGATGATCTTTAGATAAGCGTGCTGTTTGATAAGAAGTTGATTGTGCCGTGTTCATGGGATCAATTGGTGCTTTGGAGTTTTGATACAATTTCCTGTAGAGCCTGTTCAGTTACTTTTTCAGGCGATTGAGTGCCATCAACAATAATAACATCTTTACGATCTTTATACAGTGTATCAAAACCGTGCATCAGCTTTTGGATAAATTCCTGTTTTTCTTTTTCAAATGAGGTGAGTTCCACGTTGCGCTGTAAGATGCGTTCGGTTGCAATTTCGGCAGAAACATGTACATAGATTGTGATGTCGGGCCTACTATTTTGCATTACCCATTCATTGATCATGGTAATTTTAGCAGTGTCAAGGCCGCGCCCATACCCTTGATATACTATTGATGAATCGGCCATGCGATCAGAAATAATTATTTTATTTTGTTGCAAGTTTGGCAGTATAACATCGGCAAAATGTTGCGCGCGATCAGCAGCAAAGAGTAAAAATTCTGCTTTTGCAGTTATGGGCACTCTTTTTTCTTGCACCAAGATGCGTAAATATTGCCCGAGCGGGGTGGCGCCGGGCTCTTTGGTGAGCAGCACCGGATATTGCTGCTTGTTCAGTTGGTCATAGAGATTTTTGGCGAGGGTGCTTTTGCCCGATCCATCGATTCCCTCGATAGCGATTAAAATACCTTTTTTTAATTGAGGCATGAAAAATCCTGTATTATTGCTTTGGTGTCCAATATATGGCACAATCGTTAATAATCAATGAGGTAATAATGTATAAAATATCTAAAACTAAAGAATACCAGGAATGGTTTGAAGAAGAAACTGAAAAATCCAAAAAAAAATCGAAACTTAAAATTAAGAAAAACGCTGAAGTTGTTGCATTTAGTCCAACTCGTGAATTATTAAATGAAAATTTTTTAGGAAGAGCAATTATTGAATGTTTAAAGAACAATGACCCAGAAGGTGTTATAGAAATTATTAGTACATATTTAGAAACAATTAATAAAATGCAATCTGCCCAGCAGGTGAGCCTTTCCCGTTCCACATTGTATCATAGTTTGAAAGGTAAAAATCCTACGCTTAAAACACTAGCGAAGCTGATGCATGCAAGTGCTTTGGAAATGCGTAAGTAGTATTTTCTAAGAAAGGAATGAGAATGGTCTCTATTTCTGCGCACGAGCAACAATTTTATAATCAGTTACGTTCATTTATAACCAATGAAGATGGCGCTCTTATGAATTTGGGGCAGCTGCTTGCCTTTGCTGCTAAAAAATATCCGGATCGGGTGGCGCTGATATACCATGATCAAAAAGTTACCTATCAAGAGCTTTTTTATCGCGCAAGTTTATTTACGCGCAAGTTAAAAGAAAATGGAGTGAAGCCTCGTGATCGCGTTTTACTCTTTTTTGAAAATTCTATTGAATTTTATATTGGTTATTATGGCATTGCTCAAACCGGAGCGGTGGTTGCGCCATTAAATATTTATTTAAAAGAACGCGAGCTGACTCATATTGTTGCCGATTCACAGCCGGCCTTTTTAGTTGCTTCAACAATATTACTTAAAAAAATGGAAGAGGAACATATTGATATAAAAGTTCCTCTTCTTACTGAACAGGATATGGATTTGGCTAGTCCAATTGACATAGCGGTCTTGCAGCCGGTCCCCGCATTGTTACAACCGAATGAAATGGCTCTATTATTGTATACCTCAGGTACCACAGGCTTGCCAAAAGGGGTGATGCTGAGTTCCAAAAATGCATTAATCAATTGCATTCAATATCTTTCTCGCTTGGGATTTGTTGAAGATGAGCGCGTTTTTGGGGTGTTGCCTTTTTTTCATAGCTTCGCCCAAAGTACCTGCGTCTGGGGAACTCTCTTAATGGGCTGTGCGGTGATTATTGTGCCACGCATTGAGCGCCGCTATATCCTTGAAGGGCTGATGCATGGGCCGACGATTTTTTTGGGTGTGCCGGCATTGTTTGGTCTTATGTGCCTTATGAAAAATGCTGATCTTGCGTCAGTTAACTATTTTGCCAGTGGTGGCGATGCAATGCCTGATAAAATTCGGGGAACATTTGAAATGATTTATGGTCGCAAAATTGCTGCCGGCTATGGGTTAACTGAAACATCGCCAGTGCTTACTGCCGATCTTGATGACACCACAGAGCCAACAGAAAATGTTGGAAAACCCTTAATTGGGGTGACTGTTCAAATTCGTGATGAGAAGGGGGGTGTTTTGCCAGATGGATTAATAGGCGAAATTTGGGTTGCCGGCGACAATGTTATGTTGGGATATTATAATGAGCCGGAAAAAACTGCGCAAACAATTATCAATGGCTGGCTGGATACAGGAGACCTTGGCTATATTGGTCCTCAGGGAAAACTGGTAATAACCGGGCGATTAAAAGATGTTATTGCTAATAAGGGGTTTAAAATTTACCCGCAAGAAATTGAGAATGTGATCCTTATGTATCCCAATGTGGTGCGCGCGGCAGTTATTGGGGAGGTTGATGAATCGGTAGGCGAGATAGCAGTTGCCTATGTGCAACTTAGGCATGCTGAACAAGAGGCTGAGCAAAAGGTTCGGGAGCTTTGTGAGCGCAATCTGGCTGCCTATAAAGTTCCCCGTAAATTCATCTTTGTGACGCATAATTTGCCCATGACCGGGACAGGCAAAGTTGACAAGAAAGAGTTGAGAAAGAAATAATTTGATTTTTAATCAAAGCTCGGTTAAAGTAATAATCAGTTAAGTAATTAACACATTAAATCTCGATAACCTCCATTTCCCCTATCCGTGACGTTCTGTCTGGATGGGGGTAAAATTTTTTAAATGAATACTAAAAATACAAATCGTCTTTTTCCATTTATAAAAAAGAACCGTTTTTATAATAGTTCTACAGAGAAACCGGAAAGTTTTTTATTTCAAACAATGCCGACTTTTCTTAGTTCGCTGTATAACAGAAAAAAAAGACTACCTGAAAATAAGGCCGATTGGATTGTTGCTCATGAGCCACTCCCAAAGAGTATAGAGCCGGCTATCACCTGGATTGGGCATGCGACCTTTTTAATTCAAGTTAATGGGGTTAATATACTCACTGACCCTATATTTGGGCCAGCTTCCGCATTTTTTCCTCGTATTTTACCCCCAGGTATTCCAATTCATCAACTTCCCGGCATTGATTTAGTGTTACTTTCCCATAATCATCGTGATCATTGTGATTTGGCAACCCTTGGCGAGCTTAAAAAAAATAATCCTCAGATGACTCTTTTAGTACCCTCAGGCGACAAAGTCTGGCTGGAAAAAAAGGGCTTTGTTGCTGTTGAACATCATTGGGGTGATACCTACATTCATGGGGAAACGAAGACTACCTGCACCTTTTTGCCTGCCCATCACTGGTCAGCGCAAGGGATTTTTGATCGCAATAAATCACTGTGGGGAAGCTGGATGATCGAATCTCCCGTATCCTCAAAGACAATCTATTTTGCCGGTGATACTGCGTATAGCAAACATTTTTCTTATATTGGCGCGCAGTTTCCTAACATTGGCGCTGCATTGATGCCCATAGCTCCCGAAACGCCCCATCCATGGATGCGCAAATCCCATCTGGATACCCATCAGGCGGTACAGGCATTTGCCGATTTGAAGGCGGATCATTTTATTCCCATGCACTGGGGCACATTTCAATTTGGCCTGGATACATTCCAAGGACCTATCGATCGATTGCAAAATGCCTGGCACGCTCGGCAACTTGATCAAAAAAATAAAAAACTGACTATTGCTAAAGTGGGCCAGCGGTTGCTAGTGTAAAGCTGGTTTTAGTTATTCTGAACCAATTTTCGACAAACTACTGCATTTTACTTTTTATAAAATCAAATGCTTCTTTAGTTTGTTGTAAAGTGATTTTTGCGGTTGTGAGGTCGGGCATAATATATGTTGAATCAGGATAGCGGCTGTAGGTTATATGGGGATCAAGATCTAAAGAGATTGAGTTTAATGTGAAAAATTCTTCATCAAACTGAGTGCAGAGTCTCATTAGTTTTATTAAATCATGAGTTTTTGGTTTTGCTTGTTTTTTAAACGATAAATATGCTTTTAAGGCTTTTTCAATGCATTGTTGGCAGTGATAGAAAACTCCGGAGGCTGTAACTTCAGGATGGTTGATAAGAATTGATGCAATTCTAAGATCATTTTCAGCCCATAGGAGCCATGTTTCATGCTCGAGCATAGATTTTTTTGCCTTTGCGTTTTATAGAGTAAAAAACTCGGGTTTTATCTTCCGAAGCAATATCAAATTCTGCTTTACCTAAGACTAGAATATCTTTTGAAATATCTAAGCCTAACAATGCTCTATGGCCTTCAGACATAGCTTTAAACAGATTTTTAGGGTCACATTTATCTACAATGATAAGCAGATCAAGATCACTTTCCTCATCCGCGGTGCCACGCGCATAAGATCCAAAGATATATATCTCAACTGGGTTAAATGTCTCAATAAGCCGTTTTTTTATCTCTTCTATCATCTTTGCGTCAATCATTGGATACTCCAAAGGTTAGTAAAACTAAGTTTATCAAATCTGGATGATACAAGTAAATAATGAAATATGCCGACTATTGCTAAAGTGGGTCAGCGGTTGCTAGTGTAAAGCTGGTTTTAGTTCCTTTAGCTTGTAAACGGTAACTATGGTTTACATTAGTATCGTTGTGGCGTTTTTTTTAGTTGGAATGAATAGTAATGCCATGGAGTTGAGTGACCAAGAGTTACTTGAGCATTGTGGTGCTACAACACAAGCGCCGCTTTTGGAATTTCCTTTTCAGCTAGTTCAGCTTATGCCGATTGTTATTTATAGATGGAATGGCAAATATGCTATTCATCGAATGACCGCTTATAAAAAAAGTAATTTGTATGGGTTGTCTGAAAAAGATTTGCAATGCATTAAAAATGAAAATTTTGTCATAACTGATAATTTTACCATTATTAAAGATCCATCCGACAAAAGTTCAGTGCTGGCAGGAGCCATCATATTAAACACCAAGGATAACTCATTGTTCTGCAAATTAAAATGCGCTAATTTGTGGGCCTGTGATTATCTTGATAAAATGATGTCTGAGAAAAAAAATCATAAAGTAGGTTCTGGTCATGAATGAACGTCCAAAAGTTGGTGTTGGTGTTTGCATTGTAAAAGATAATCAAATGTTGATGGGCAAGCGTCTTAATAGCCATGGAGAGGGGGATTGGGCATTTCCCGGTGGGCATCTTGAATTTGGTGAATCCTTAATTGAGTGTGCACGCCGAGAAGTGGCAGAAGAAACCGGCTTGATTATCACCAATATTCGCCGTGGGCCCATAACGGAAGATATTTTTTATCAAGAGAATAAACATTACATCACCATAGTTATGTTGGCAGACTATGTTGCTGGTCACCCCATGATTTTAGAACCGCATAAATGCCAGGAATGGCGCTGGTTTGCATTGGATAATCCGCCCGAGCCATTATTTTTAACCAATCGAAATTTGATAAAGAGTAATGTTAAGCTTAGTACGTATATTTAGAATTACTCAATTTGGAGTTGCTGTATGCAGAATACATTGAATGAAAATAGGTTATTTATTGCGCTCGATATGCCACAAGTAAATGATATCAATCAACCGATCCAATTTGCAAACTCTCAATTGCTTCTCAGTCAAGCCGTGCCCGGCTTTCGTCCCGTTACAACATTACATGCAACTATCGTATTTTTAGGCTCCTTGAGTGATGAACAAACGGGACAAGTAAAAATTGCTCTTAAAAGGGCTACACAAGAATTTATTAATCAGCATAAAAGAGGATTAACCAATGGCATTGCCGGATTTATGATTTATCCGGGTGTTGCCGTAATGGGCAAGAATGCTGTTGCATTAAAGCTGGTTGATAATGCTCTTGTGAATGAATTGTTAACAACAATATTGAAAATATTTAAAGAGTATGGCATTAGCATTGAAGGTAAACATGAAAAATTTGATCTGCATGTTACCATTGGTCGTATTCCTGCTACCTTGAAAAGTGATTATGAAACACAACGGCTTCTTGAGCAATTGCCTGCACCTATTGGCGGGCGTGCGCAGTTAAAAGAGACATTTACCGTTTCGACTCTTTCATTGTATAAGTCTTTGCCCGGGAGCGAGTATACTGTTATCGAGAGTTATAAGATTTGATTATTTTTTATGCAAACTTTCATGAGTTTTTATATAGCTTGCTGCGATCCAACCATGGCAAATGGAACATTTTTCTTGCGCAATGCCACTTACAAGTCTTGTTGGTGATGCTAACCCATAGAAGGCGATTTCTTCATCGGTAGGTGTGGGAATTTCAAGGAAGCCTTCTTCCTGTGTAGGAGCTGGCCGCGTCGCAGGTTTTGCAGGTTTTTTTGATTCCTTTGGCAAGTTGTTGAGCATATTCCATGCTTGCGTAGTATCACGCAAGAATACTTGCGCCGTGCTGTGATTAAGCTCGGTTTCATAAAGAGCAATGTGATAGGCACATCCATTCTGTGTGTTAAACAGCTGGTGGCATGCAGAACATTGATATGGCTTGCATAAATGTTCATTATAATGGCTCGTTTCAGGTTTGCCCACGCATATGATTTTTGAGCATATTTTACAGGTGGTTTTAACCGTTTCTACCTTTCTTTTTTTGGTGTTTTCGGCTATTTTTGGTGCGAAAGCATTGTTATTTTCTGTTGGTTTTTCCATCCCTTGTAAAGTGAAAGAAAAGCAAAGAAGCAGAGCAATGGGGTATATTTGGTTCATTTTCATAATTTCTCCATTTAGAAATATTGTTTACTTACTCTTTATTCTATATTAATAATTCAGTTTGTCAATGTTTATATTGGCTACAAAACAGCTATTTTTGCTTATTTTCATTAAAACAGGTGAATAATCTTCGCGTGTCAAATTATGGGATTTTACACATGAGTTTGACGAAGGGGGCTACTCACCATCTGTGATAAGTAACCTTTTCAAGCAGATTATGAATTTCACAATTCGACTTTAGTGATAAAACTCCCTAAAATCCCCTTTTTTTAGTAGGTTAATAAGACTACCCTTGCTTAAAAATTGCAATTTGCAATAAAATGATAGTAAGAAGATCAAGAGGGGGAGATGAAGAAAGTAGTAGGAGCCTTATTTTATCTACTCGTAGCAATGCCAGGGTATGGCTATTTATATAAAGACAAAGATGTGTATACGCTGCGCAAATGGAACCCGGAGCGTCAGCGATATCGTTATTGGGTAGGTTTTTGTGATTTTCATGATAAAACGAACAAAGCTAATTTTGCCCAACGAAGAAAAATAGAAGAATTATTGCCGCAACGCGCACGGGATAGCTTTCATGTTCAAGTGGAGGATTTAAGTTCCCCCAATGATGAGGGCCGTCTGGGTTGTGGTTCATTTTATATCAATTCGAGTGTTGGCATTTTGGCCGGCCTTGCATCTTTTTGCAAAGAACACGCCGTGCCGGTGCAAAATGTTGAATATCGCTACTGCCGTGTGGTGGCGCTGGGGCCGGTAATTAATAATATTGCAGCCGATCCTTTTATTTTTCCTTCAACAAAGCGGATGATGATTTCTCATTTGATGCAAGAAATTGAACAGACCTATTCTGAATTGATGCAGAGTAATGATAATCCTATATTTAAAAATCTTTTGTCCCAAAAATTTCAAGAAATTGCTGATACCATGAAAAAAATGGATCTCTGGCGATATCAGAGTAAAAGTATAGCTGATTATTTGAGTGCGTTCTCTTTGCCAATGCAACGGCTTGATATTGTAAAAAATTTATTGACCTTTGATGGTATTTTAATTGGTTTCAAATTAGTTGACGGTGTTATAAAAGTGCCCGATAAAGATATGATTGTTGCCTTTGCCGGCGGCACACACATTGCCGAAGAATATGCATTATTGCAAAGAATTGATGGCTGGGAACCGATAAAAATGGGCAATCATCCATTGGAACGAGCCGCATCGGTTTCGCAGGATATTGCCGCGCCGGCCGTTGGGTATGGCATTAAACCGGCACCTCTTTCTATTGAATTGCTCGAGCACTATCTAAAGAATTAATAAAAATTCTTTGTCAAATAGGCGCGTCCTGAATCGCCAAAAATAATCAAGCCCAGATCATCATGCGTAAAATGTTGTTTGGCATATTCATAGGCAGCATAAGCAACCGCGCCGCTACTTGGCCCGATAAGCAGCCCATATTTTGACGCCATTATTTTAAGCATCGCCAGCGCATTATCATCCGATACGGGAATATAATCATCTATGACCGCTTTGTTGAGTACCGGTGTTTCAAAATCGATGCCCATTCCTTCCACTTTATACGGTTTTGGATTGCCATTTGTTGAGCGCCACGATGTATCAGAATCTATTGCGTGCACTTTAATAGCCTGATTTTTCTCTTTTAAATATTTGCCCACACCACTAATGGTGCCGCCCGTGCCCGCTGCGGCAAAATAATGCGTAACCAGCCCCTTTGTTTGGTTCCATACTTCAGGTGCTAATGAGCGGTAATGCGCTTGGGCGTTTTGCACGTTAAAATATTGATTGAGCATAACGGCGTTGGGTGTTTTTTGCAAAATGGCAACTGCTTGGCTGTGATAACTTTGCGGATCTTCAATAAATGAGGTTGCCGGACACATGATCACTTGAGCGCCGTATGCCTTAATGGTTTGAAATTTTTCTTGGCTAATTTTTTCTGAGACAGTGACAATAACCGTATATCCTTTTATTGCCCCAATCATTGCCGTTGCCGCACCTTGATTGCCCGATGATGCTTCAATAATAGTGCCCCCTGGCTTGAGTGCGCCGGTGCGTTCTGCTTCTTCAATCATAAATAATGCTGAACGATCCTTCATTGATCCACTCGGGTTTAAATATTCTAATTTTGCATAAATATTTCCCGGACAATCAAAAGGAATTCTGATAAGTGGCGTGTTGCCGATGGCATTGAGCAGGCCGTCATGCATGCCCGCTTGCTGTTGAAGTGCTGACTTTTTTTGTTGGATCACTAGGTCCATAATCTCCCCGCTGATTGAATTATTTTATATAAGTATGCCCGTTCGCTTCGAGTGAGACCTTAAGGCCGAACCCGGCCTTCGTAGTCTTCTTCGCTTAAGCACAACAGCTTATGAAATTGTACTTCGGCGGAGTAGGCTTGAGAAGTATCTTGTTCGCATTCCCGAATTGCTCGAGACGAACGGATAATGATTTTCTCATTATGTTGTTGTTACCAATAATAATTTATTTACGAATGGTTCTCAATGATTGGCTTTAATAATATAATTCTTTTCTTATGCATCTTGTTTAAATAAAATTTTGGTATGCGTGTTATATTTGCATAGGACGCATAAAATAATGCGAGGTGCAAATGTCAATAACGATGAGAATTTCAGATTTTATTTTTCTGAGCAATCGCCGCTAAAAGTTCTGAAAGCTTTACTTTTTTGATGTCAGGAATGATCTTGCATAGTTGAATTGACTTGTCAGGGTTTTTTATTAAGAATTTGTTGTCGACTGAGATGAATGGGCTGATTCTTCGGTGAAATGATTCATGTCGACTCGGATAGTAGAATGGTATTGCAGTTTTTGTTGCGATATTAATGATATGGCGCGCATTGTTACTGTGATCCTCCAAAACGTAGTGATCATTATCATGCGTATAATATAGCATTCCCATGCCGCCTTGAACAAAAAAAGGTTCTGAAGAAATTCCATTCTCATCAATAGAGATGCTCGTGCTCTGTTTTTGCGTGTCATAGGCGAATGTTATTGTCTTATCAAGATCTTTGGTAGAAAAAGTATTTGTCGTTTTACCAAGTATATCATGTTTATACGAGTCAATTGCCGATCCATCTGAGAGATTGTTTAGTATTTCTTTTTCACAATCACCAAAGAGTACTTTTGTTTTTTCTGCATTCACAATTATATACCGAGAGTATAATAATTTCTGATTGATTTTATGGATAAGAGTGAAAGATCGATCATAGAAATCAAATGTCCGATTTTCATCATTCACCACAATCATTAAACTGCCATCTTGATTAAAGCATTGCACATATCCTGGAATTGTCTTGAGCTCTTCTAGTTTCTGCGCATCGTGGAATACGCTTTGCCATTGTTTAGAATCACTATTGATAATGATCCACTCGCCCAATGGATCTTGGGCCCATAATTTAAGTTGAGAAGATGGTGCTCCAAGGGAACCGCGAATATTGCCGGTCTGCATATCATAAATTTGCCAATTATTATTATATTTCTTAAAAATTAAGTTTTTATCAGCGCTACACTTGAAATGATCAGCGGACTCAAACAGAATTGAATAGAGAAATTCACCCGTATTTGACTGCCAGACATGTTTATAATATTGAAATGAAGGGGTTTCTTGGCAAAATATATAGCCGCCTTTTGGGCTCCATATCGCTTTTTCGAGCCATAATGCTTTTGAGTGGGATGGATTTGTGAGGCTATGAATAAATGCCCCGGTCTGAGCATCATGAATGTGTAATGATTTTTGATAAGGTATTAACAACTTGCTGCCATCAGGGCTGAATTTGCCATTTGCCGGAACGGTGCACAAAGGAATGGCGTTTGTTTCAACCGGAATGTGTGATTGATTAATGAGTTCATCTACTAAATCACCACGACAGTGTGATAATTCATTCTCAAATAATGCAATAAGCTCTGCAACTTCAGGAGTAATTTCATCAATGTCTGCGTAGTATTTTGCCAACAGCTTAACGCACAGTTGTTGCAGCGATGGGATCCCGTTAGCTTGCGGCATTGTCGGCGCGGCAATTTTTTGCATTGAGCAAATGGGATGAAAGAAAAGAAAAAAAAATAGAGAATATTTCATGGTGTCCCCTGCGTATTATTATTTGAGTATTCGGTAATTATGACGTTTTACTATGTGTATAGTATAACTTTCTTATGGCATTTGTGCATACAGAAATCGTACCACAAGGAGCATGGTTCGATACACTGCGCTGCGCGCAGCACTCACCACGAACGGATTTTTCTGTTTTCACCACTACCACCACATAGATTATGATTCCTGCATTTGCTGTTGCCACAACTGCGCATACAACCCATTTTTTGCCAACAATTCAGTATGCGTGCCTTGCTCGGCAATAAGGCCATGATCAAGAACAATAATAGTGTCCGCATTAATTACCGTGGATAATCGATGGGCGATGGTAACGGTGGTTGCGCCCACGGAAATCTCTTCAAGATTATTTTGAATTTCACGCTCGGTGTGAGTATCGAGTGCAGAAGTTGCTTCATCAAAAATGTAAATGGCCGGTTTTTTAAGAAGCACGCGCGCAATAGCGATCCGCTGTTTTTCGCCGCCCGACACTTTGAGTCCTCGTTCGCCCACTTCCGTGTGGTAGCCATCAGGTAACCGTTTAATGAACCCCTCTAAATGTGCCATGCGTAGTGCATGCTCCACCTCTTGCTGTGAGGCATGCGGATTGCCATAGGCGATATTATAATAGAGCGTATTGTTAAAAAGCACCGCATCTTGCGGTACGATACCGATCGCCTTGTGCAAATCAGTTTGCTTGATGGTGCGAATATCGTGGCCGTTGATCAGAATGCGGCCGCCCGTGACATCGTAAAAGCGATAGAGCAACCGCGCGATGGTAGATTTTCCCGATCCGGTTGCGCCAACAATGGCCACCCGTTTGCCCGCAGGCACGGTGAATGAGATGCCTTTTAAAATTGGTCGTCGTTTATCGTAGTTAAATTGCACCTGGTCAAAAACAATTTCTGCGTGTTCAATGTGTAATGCCTCGGCGTTGGGCGCATCCTTAATCTCCGGTTTTAAGGTGAGTAAATTCATGGCGGAAGCCACATCATTGAGCCCTTTGCGCACTGAACGGATAATATACCCAAAATGATTAAGCGGATAAATAAATTGCAAAAGATAGCCGTTGATTAAAATAAAATCACCCACTTTCATCGTGCCTTTCATCACCGCGTTGCCCGCCATCCAAGTTAAAAAGATAAGGCCAACACCGACAATAATATTTTGGCCAATTTGCAACCAACTATCATATTTATATTTGATAACGCCCGCATCTTCCTGTTCTTGCAAGATCTCATCGCACTCTTTGTGTTCATACCGTTCATTGCCAAAATATTTTACCGTTTCAACATTCAAGAGCGTATCCACCAAGCGTGCACCTGCTTCTTGCCGTTTATCATTATACTCTTCTTGCACCGCAATCGATTTTTGTAACCCAAAACCGGTGAATCCCAAATAGCAGATCATCACCAAAAGGAGTGCGCCGCTATATAAAAAGCCGTATAAATAGGTGAGCAAAATAATTACCAAAACCATTTCAATAACGGTATTGATCATAAACAAAAATATGCCCCAGAAAATATGGTCCATGCCATCTTCGGCCCGCTCAATTGCCGTGGTTATTGCCCCGGTTTTACGATCAAGATGAAATCGAATTGATAATGTCATTAAATGATCAAAAATACGGAGCGCTAAGAGCCGCATGCTCCGCTCAAGGGATCGATACAGCACAATTGCCCGGACTTGCAAAATAATCTGGCTGATCATCCATAACAGACCGTAGCCAATTAAAATGTAGGAAATAAGTGGCATCGGTTGTGGCACGCATGCTGAAAGTGTGTTAACGATACTTCTAAAATAAAGCGGCAAAGAAATGTTCAGCAAAATCATAATGGCGGTAAAAAGGAGCGATGCGATAACGCGGATGCGCATCTGCCAACCGCCCGTCCACATAAAGGGAACAATTTTCATTATTAATCGCAATGATTTAAAATGATGATTAGTTGTTGGCATGAATAGCTCCTTTTATTATTTTCCCCCAAGGTAGCATATTTTAAGTTGTGATTGCTATTAGAAATTACGTCACTTAAAGATTGTGCAGCAAAAGAGAGATCAGTATACTGATAAGCTAGATACAAAATTTTTTAAAAAAATTGAAAGGAAAAGAGAATGAAACGTAATCTTTTGCTCAGCGCACTTATCATAACCACTGCATCAATCATTGCCGATGACCAAGATCAAAAACCGGTTGACGCTACCGAAAAATATCGCACCATGAAAGCACACGAAGTGATTCTTCATGATGAGTATGATGAGGTGATGCCATTAGAGGGAGAATTGCCGCAGGCATATAAAGATGCGATACAAAAATATGGCCTCGATGAAAAAGAGATTCATTTTTATACCGCTATTTCTAAGCCGTGGCGCCGGATAAATGTTTTTGTGCAAAAAGTGGGCAAAAACATTGTGATCTTACGGCCCAATTTCTTTATCTATTTAACCCAGAAAGAGCAAGCATCCTATATTGCTATTCGCTTAGCAGAAATTGCCGATAATTATTATCCGGAATTGGAATGGCCCCAAGATAAGAAATTGAACATGCTCAAAAACGTGAGCATTGGTATTTCCGGTCTGGCGTTGCTCGCGCTCTATCGCAATCAGTTGCTGGAACACGCGCAACGTGCATGGCCGCTGGTAAAAGATGTCATTTTTTCAAAGGCTGCAGCAATTATTGGCGGATGTGCCGCGATTAATGGCATTGCCTATGGAATGAATGAACGAAATAGAATACAAACCTATTTAAAACATGAGCTTGATTCTGTTGATAAAATTGGGGCCGAAGGCTTAATATCTGCGCGTGAAAAGCAGGTTGGTTGGGGAAAAAGAAATGTGTCATGGCTTAACTACCAGTGGAATAAATTACTCGCAAAGTTTGATTTGGCGATGATGCCGGAAGTTGATCTTGCACGGATTAAAGCACATCTTGCAAAGAATGATTGAACTTATGCGTAATAAGCTGCATAAAAAATGAATTCGCCAGAAACCGCTCGTGGTGAGTGATTGCGAAGCAATAGTATCGAACCATAACAAAGGAAAACTTTATGGATACAAAATTAATGATTCTGGGCATATTCTTTTATTTGCCCTTTATTTGTGCAATGGAAAAAGATATTAGCATTACTATTACCAATAAGAGCGCAGAAATGGCTAAATATCATGTTGATGAAGCATCAAATTATAATAAAATTAATGGCTTGAATCCAGAAGGCGGAGAATTGTTTCCCGATAAGAATGCTGTAATTCAACGACCATTTCCTTGTTATAGAAATGTTTTGGTAGATGTAGCAAATATGAATTTAGCTTCAACATGCGGCATTTTTAACGGAAAAGATGGGCATTATGAGATTACTCTTAAGTTCGGACAATTTCATTTTAACAATTCCTAAAGGCTCTTAACCAAACAACATCATCTGAATTATTTTCAAGCAGATGGAATTCAACTTGACGTAGTGCTTTCCGAAGTTTGGATCGAGAATATGAATAAATCATATTAAGCAATAAATGCAAACCGCTGAACTTAAGCCTTTCGCGCTTCGTGAGCACTTGTAATCGCAGCATTTCGCCTATCAAAATCAATAGATTGTAGGCAATTAATCCAATGAGGAGCATTTTAAGGAGATTGCCTAAAGTTTTATTCATGATTTTTGTAAAGCCCAATTTATCTTTTATATCTTTGAAACTTTCCTCTATTTTCATGCGTTTTTTATAGTATTTTAAACCTTCACTTGGCTGACAATCTGTAATTATATACATTGGCTCAGGCATATTGCTTTGCCATTCAGCAGCAATATTTACTTTGATTTTCCCTTTATAATAAACCCCTTTCCAATTTTTCTTTGAGCCGCGAGTAATAGAAATGTTAATCCTGCTGCCTTTTTTGTCAGTAATAATAATTTGGTTTTTTCCAGCACTTATTTTTAAGCGTATTGAATAATGAATTTGATGTTTATGAAAGAACTTGATCATCTCCTCATTGCAAAGTTCACGATCAATGACAATTATCTTACTCTGAAGCAAAGGAATTAATGGGCGTAAAGCTTCTTGAATAAGCTTCCACTTTCCAGTTGCGCTCTCAGCAATGATTGAAGAAGATATTACATCAGCAAATATTATTTTAGATCTTCCTTTGAATGGTACACTCAGTGCCAATATGCTGTAGCCAAGTGTTTCTCCATCTTTTAAATATCCAATATAAGCAGTGCGTTTAGCATTTTTTCGAGTCATCTCAGTAAAATCGAGCAATAGGATATCACTCGCTTGGTCCTGAAATGACAAAAGAGCTTCTGAAAGCTGAGAAACTTCTAATTTATTTAGAGATCTTGTGATGTTTTTATAGTTAGATTCATACTTGCCGGGTGATGCAGCAGAAATGCTGGAAATTCTAAGCTTTTTTGCTTGTTGGAACCCCCAAATCATCGATCCGATGAAGTCGGCAACATGAATGTTAAATACTTTTAGCGAATTAATCATTTTTATGATATCTTTTTTGGCAATCATGATTCTCCTGTTTTTGGTGTTTCTTTGTTTTTTTTAAAAATACACCAGAACAGGAGTCTCTTCTATTTATGTCCGAACTTCAGATTACTATGGTGCCAGATCCAGATGGATCATATAAGATTGAAGTTTTGGATAAAACGGTTGTGGATGGTAGACCAAGAGTCAATGGCATGATAATTGCCGACATCAAGTCGCTTGGTACAAAAAAATTGAGCAAAGGTAAAAATTTATCAATAACGATCGATGCCAATCGAAAGATCGTTTTGTCTGATATGGAATAATTTATAATTTCTCCCGTTCATAAACATCAAAAGGATTACCATGCGAATAACGCAAAATTTATTTTTTCTTGTAATGGCCATCTCAAGTATTACCGCTATGCAAGATGATAAAGACAAATTGAATAATGAGCTTCTTATGGAACTTATGAAAGAGAAGGCCGACCAAACCAAGGTCACACAGTTGCTCAATACAAAATTGATTAAGCTGAATAAAGTGCATTCCCCGAGCAATGATTCTTTTTTACATTATGCAATTTTTCATGATGAAAATTTTGCCTGCGCGCAGCTATTGTTGCAATATGGCGCTCAAGTAAATGCGCGAAATCATTTGGGTGAGACGCCCTTGCACGAGGCGATCATGTATTTAAATAAAAGATGCATAACAATTTTAATTGCAAATGCTGCTGATGTGAATGCACAAACGGTAACCGGGAAAACTCCGATGCATTATTTATGCTATTTCCATAAGAAAGAAAATCCGTATGATTTTAAGGAAATAATGAATTTATTGTTATCTCGGGGTGTTGATTTGCGACTTCGTGATGATAATGGAAATGCGGTTGGCGATTTATTGCAGTAAAATTCACCATTAGGAAGTTCTCGGTGTAAAAAGAGTGATTAAGAAATAGAATAAAAATATATAAGGAGAAATCATGAGATATTTGTTTTTAAGCGCACTTGTCTTAGTGAATTGCCAAGGCCCCCTTTTGGGTATGTATTTCAGCAATAAAAAATTTAGTGATAAACTTGATGAACTTGAAAAAATATTTAAAGAAGATTCGCAGACGTGCATGGATAATGTTGACTCAATTGATGAAAATGGAATCTCATTATTGGGCCATGCTCTGCATCAAGATAGAAACTCTTCATTTATTGAATGGCTGATTAAGAAGGGTTCGGATGTTAAAAAGCCTAGTGCTGGAGAAACGTTGATTGCATATCCTCTCAGCTCAGGAAATCACCAGAATCTGGCAATTTTACTCAAACATGGCGCCCCACTTTCAGATGGAAATTATTCGCACTGCACGGCAGTTTCTTGTGCCATGCATCGTTTATCAAATAAACTATGGTGCAAATTTAATACAGGCACCACGGCGGATGAGGCAAATTCTATTATCAATAACTATATGCAATGTATTACTCTTTTGGTTAATAATGGATGTGAAGTTGTTGGCACCGAAGATGGAGCCTCAGCATTGAATACGGCTATAAATAGCGGGTTGATTCAGCTAGTTAAATTATTCCTAGAAAAGGGAGTTGATCCTCGAGTGCCGTTTAAAGGTAAAAGTGCTGTAGAGACAGCCAATGAAAGTAACCCCTATTTTGGTCGTGCAATAGTTGAGAAACTTACCGGACATAGTGCATCTCAAGAGATTCGTGAGCTTGTGAATAAACGAGCTGCGGAGCTAAACAAAATAAAATAAGGCTTTTAAGATACCTGGACGTACCGATGGGCAGGAACGCAAGTGCAAAGAATTGCAGATTCAGGTTGCTGAGCAACAGGCTGCATTGTTTAAAGAGATTGAGAAGAGTGTTAATGCGGTGCAACAAAAAAATGGGATGAAATTGATTTTTCAATTTCCTAAATAATTGTTGCGATTCATAAGTAAAGTTTTATTCTCTTCGAGATGGCGGCAGGAATATTTATTAATCGCCCTCCGGGCGGTGGCCAAAGGGTGTTAAATCTGAACACCCTTTGGAATCCCCAGACCAAGGCTGCGCCTTTGGATCCCTCATTTCGTGCCAATTCGCGACCTCGCGCTTTGCGCTCCAATCGCTCAGTGGCACTTGTCTGAATTTACTTATATGTTTGTAGGTTACTAAGTTAGAAACAAAATGTTTATGAGAAAAAATAACTGAGCCCGCTCGGGCGCTTTTGCGCCCGGCTTGCCTTTAGTCCCGAGCGAAGTCGAGGGGATCGTTGCGGGCTCTACGAACAATAATGGATAAAACGTTAAATCTGATTGCGGTATATGTATGAACCGGTGCAGCTCCCGTAGGGAGATGAGCCGGTGAGTTTACCGCACGGGGAATCCAATGGAACATTGGTGAACGGGGGCGTGGGGGTGGTTTCACCACTACCCCCACATGGTTAAAAATGCTTAAAGTTATTCACGGAGTCTGCGATGACAAAAAATCGCCTTAAAAAAATTTTAATACCACTAATCCTTATTGCGTGCCGCCCGCTCAGTGCAAACGCGGGCAAAATAATTGTTTTCTCTGGTCATTCATGTAGCGGTAAATCAACAATGGCTCGATTACTTTCAAAAAAAATTAATGCCGAATGTTTAGCCGAGCCGGAAGAATCTGAGTGGCCGCTGGTGGTGCGCAAGTGGTATGAATATTATGCATCTACCGCGATGCTGGCCATGCGGCAATTCTGGATACCCTTATACGTTGATGCAAATAAACTGCGTAATGCAGGTAAGACAGTGTGTATTGATACCTATTTTTTAAAAACGGTTGGCTATTATATTGATAAGCCCGGCATGGAATGGCTTGTGCCGGCCAATGATCCTTATTTGCCGCTTTTAAGGCAAATGTATGAGTTGGATGAAGATAATCTACCGGATGCGGATTGCGTGGTCCTCTTTGATAGTAGCCTGCAAGATTGGAAACAATTTTTACAGGCCCGGGGTCGCGATTGGGATGCCAATCCCGGCTTTGCTGAATCGTTTGCAGTGTCTAAGAAATATGTAGATGCGGCAACAATCGCTCATTGCAAAAAATACAACATAAAATTGATTCATTTTACGCACCAATTTGGCGATCCTGATATTCAGGCCGAGCGGTTAAAAGAGCTGCTAATTGCAGAAAATGTTTTAGGTTAAAATTTTTATTTTTTCTCATTTTCAGCGCATATATCATTTATTAACTCGCTCACGCTTAAAAGATGCGGAAATAAAGAAATGTTTATTTGTCCAAGAGGGGCATCAGCAAGAGTGCCGGTGTAATAGCGGTCGCCTACTTTTTTGATAAAAAAGCGGATTTCCGCTCGATCATCCATAGTAAAATGTGTCTTGTGCAATGATCCTGCTTGAGCGTTTATGCAAACCGATTTTGTTGGCCCCAGCTCGAAACCTTCTAAAATTAGCATATCGCTATCGACGCTAAAACTATTTCTAGTTGATTTAGAATAGCACTCCGAATCGGTTTTAGTATCAAAAATTTTAATATCAGCCGCTAAAATATTATTATAGGGATAATCGTTTGCAGCAATGATAAAGCGATCGTTCAATACTGCAACACCATAGGCTCCTTGTAGTGGTAATCTCTTAATTTTCTTGCCAGTGCGCAGATCCCATAACGCAACATACTTATCATTGTCGGTTGCTACCAGCGTTGTCTCATTGAGGAGCGCTGCTTTACTACTTTTAACGCTGCTTTCTAATGGAATGCAGCGATAACTATCGGTTTTATTGTTCCAGATTTTTATTTCAGTAGTGCTCAAAGAGATAAAACGATCATCGTCAAATGGCAATAATTGTTGTGCATTGGCATGATAATCTTCTTGGATACATTTCCCGGATGCAAGATTATAAACGCGGACCATATCATCATCATGGATAGCGACAAATTGATTCTTAATAACCAAAGCAGTCATGGTTGGTTGCTTGCAATCGAGAGTAAGCTTTCGTGTTTCTTTTGTTTTCGGATTGACAAAGATAATGATATTTTTATAACCATCAACTATCAATAGCTCATCACCATGGCTCAAGATGGTAAAGGCATGATCATAATCAATTTGCATTGTAGTATTTTTTACAATAATTTTTTCTAAATGCTCTCGCAGTGGCTTGTGGATTAATTTCATGCTTTCTTGATCGATGAATGCGCTAAAATGAGGGTGCAGTTTGACTATTTGGATGAGATTGTCACTGATAAATTTGGCATAGATTTCCAGGTATTTTTCTAAGTTGGGTAAATTTGCAAGAATAGTTCCAACAAGAGTATCGCCCTTTCTTTGTTTAGCAATATATTCAGTAAGCTCTTGCAACTGTATGGTAATTATTTCAGCATGTGGTGTTTCAATTAGTTTGGGCATAAACATGCTATAGCAATCTGTTGGTAAACTTTCAAACAATGCTTTGAGCATGCCCGGTTCTTTGCGGGCCTGATCAAACATATACATGCCGAGCATCTCTTGGTTTGGGATATCCCATGCATGGGCAAGCATCAGCGCATCATGGGGAATTGTTTTAACGCTATCAAAAAAAGCCTTAAGAGCATCAGTTAAATGGGTAGATTTTTGTTTCTCTAAAGCAGTTTGAAACATGTTTTTAAACACTTTTATCTGTTCAGGGTTTTCATACATAAAATAGAGCAGCTTTTTAATTACCTGCACGGTCTCTGCATCAAAATCAACCGGCGCAATTTTTTCGTGTGCTTCTTTAAATGAGCCGGTAAACATTGCTTTTAATACCGGTGATTGGAACGCTATTGCTTCCGGTAAAATGATAATTTTGTTGTCGGTAGTAGTGAGAGCAATACATGCCAATTCCTGCAGATCGATAGGCAATTCTTCCCACTCTTCCGGGCATAAAGGATCGATCAAATTAGCAAGAATAACAGAAATATACTGCGCCAACTCTTTATACTCTGCTTGTTGCGCATGCGCCAAGAGTGAAAAGAGGTATGTTTTTTGTTCCTGCGGTGATTTATTGACAAGCCGTTGTTCAAGCTGTTTTTTTATAATGCGGACTTTTGTATTGGGTTGAGATTTTTCAGATTGTACGTAGGGGAGCAACGATACTATATCAGCAATTTCTGCTGCATGTGCGGAACTGATGGGGAGTTTTTTATTTGATCTGATTTCTTTTTGAATCCGTGCATGTAAGGCGGCTATTAAATCTTCCAGAGAATATGTTTCTAAAACATCATGAAGGTTAATAAAGCCCATTGTATTTGCACCAAAACTTTGTCCACTGAGGATAAAATGGTCATCGTATTTTTCTATGACTGTTGTATTAAATTCGAGTGTTCGTAGTACATCATCAAGCATTATTTGGAGGTTTCCATTGTTCACTGATATATCAATCGGATTATTGGTAGCATCTGAAAGATAGGTAAGTTTTTTGCCATAACCATCCAATCCTGACATAAGAATTGTTGGATCCATTTTCAAAAGATTATCAATTATTTTTGCTTCATTCAGGCTTGATTGGCTATCTGGCTCTTGGGTGAGCTCAACCGGATTCATGGGGTGATCAGAAAAATCGATCACGGTTACTTTTTCTTCAATCTGATTATCGATAGTTTCTTGCGTGACAACGCATAACTGATTTGGTATGTGGCACACAAGTTTAAGTACAGGATCTGAAGGTATGATATTTACAAGTTCACTAGTCTGAACGTTATAAATATCTATTATTTTAGAATGATAATTTGTGCAGGCGACAAGATTCTCATTGATAGCGCATATCAGTTTTGTGTCGTGGCGATTCTGTATGTAGATTTTCTTAGTTTCGCTTGTTTGGACGTTAACAATGAATAGAAAACAACCATCAGTTGCTATTGCTTCCTGATCTGATAATTTTTTTATAGCTGTAATTGGATTGTCGCTTAATAATGCAAATTCTTTTACAATTGTTGCTTTATTCAAATCAACAATCACGATTGATCCATTATGCAGCCCTGCCGCAACAAGTCCTTTTTCTTTATCAAGAACGGTTAAGGAGCATACGCCACTTTTGCAAGGGATCACCCTTAGTAAACCGCTAAAAACGTCGGTCGCAATAAGTTTCTTTTTGAGCAAAGAATGGAGATCTTTAGGAATTTTTGTAAGTATTTCGGGATTGGTGAGTAAGTAATAATTGATATTTTTGATAAGCACGTCGACAGATTTTTGAGCAAGTGAAGGAATCTCTTGAGCTGCAGCAAGCAGATTGTTTCCTGATTCATCAAGCACTATCTCTTCTTGATTATTGGCAGGTGGCATTTCCATGGGGAAAGAATTGCTTGCCGCTAAGAATGCTAGTAATGAGCCTAAAAAGTAGTTAAAAATCGATTTCATATAACCTCCAAAAAATTACAACTATTCTTTAGTAAGGATAGCATTAATTATGTATTTGTCAAAAATGCATGAAAAATTAGAGAATATTTGAAAATCATGTTTTCTATTAGAAATGTTGCAGGTTCAAGGTACTTGTAGAGTTTTTTGCGTTGAATGTGGGGGTAGTGGTGAAACCACCCCCACACCCCCGTTCACCCAAGGTGTACCTTGGGGATCCCGACGGCGCTCATCACGGCTGCACATGCCGCTTTCAGCGGACAAGTCAGCCTCTCGCCACTCATAGGCTTCGCCTATTCGAGCTCGGTACCGCCTGGGTTGGAATTTAACCCCTACCATTAGAATGCTAAGGAAATAGCTTTTGCTCGAGGGGCCCCAACCCCTGGCAAAAGAACATTATTAAAAAAATAGATAAAATAAATCTGGTTGCGATATATGTATGAGCCGGTGCAGCTCCCGTAGGGAGATGAGCCGGTGAGTTTATCGCATAGGGATCCAAGGGCGAAGCCCTGGCGCACGAGATGCAGGAGGGTTTGCGAAAACCTTCCTGCCGCTGGCCGCCCTTCGACAAGCTCAGGATAAACTCCGGCCAAAGGTAAAAATATAGTTTCTGCTGCTGCCCGCAGGACAAATTTATAACTTCCCCTTGGGTGAACGGGGGCGTGGGGGGCATTTTCAAGAACGCCCCCACATTCATTTCTCTTTATTTTTCTCAGCAATAGCAGTAAAGAGCGTTATTAACGGTATTTTTTCGGGAGTGATTATTTGTCGCACCTGAATAGATTTGTCGTTCGGATCATCACTTTTGGTTAGAAATTTGCCATCAGAAGAAACGAGCTTACTTATGGTTCGTTTAAATTTTTTAAAGGGAAGAGAATTATTGATGGGAATTGTTGTGCCTGTTTTTATGTTGAGTATATGCTTTATGGCATCTTTCTTTCCTAACATATAATGTTCATTGTCATACGTATAATAGAGATTTCTCATATCGCCGGATACGGTGAGTGATTTTTTTCCGAGCTCGGCCTCAATAACTATATCTGTTGAATCTTTTTTTTCATCATAGTCCAGTATGATGATTGTGGAGAGATCTTTGCTCGTAAAACTATTTTTCTTATCCGTTAAAATTTTATGGATATAAGTTCCTGCCGGGGCACCATCTTTTAGGTTAAATACCGTTTCTCCATCCATTTCATAACAAACTAATTTTGTCTTATCACTATTAAAGGCAGTATGAAAAAATAAATATTGCGGCTCTAAAGTTCTGAGATAGGCAAATGATCGGTTATATAAGTGAAGCGTGGGGTTACTTTCTAATACAATAAGGCTCCCATCCGAGCTAAAGCAAGACACTGAACCTGGTAGACATTTTTCTTCTTGTAATGTCTGTGCATCATAAAAGATACTAAAGATACTTTTCAAATTTTGTGTGAACTCGTTAGTAATTATCCATTTTCCTGTCGGGTCTTGCACCGGTATTACAGCCTGATCACTCGCTGTTCCTAATACTTTGCGTAGCTTTCCACTTTTTGTATCACAAATTACCCAGGGCTTTTTATGTTCTTTGATAATCCAATTCTTATCATCGGCGGTACATTTAATTTTAGCTGATGCATTACAGTTTAGATTGTAAAGATGTTTTCCTGTTTTGCTATCCCAAATGTTTTTACCATAAATAGTATCGGTATTTAGAGCAGATATATAGTTGCCACATGGGCTCCATTTTGCTTTGTTTCCCCACAAACCTTTGGAATTGATTGGACTTTGCAAAGTGTTAAGTTGCTTTCCGGATTGTGCATCATAGATATGAAGCGCATTATTATGATGAATTAATAACTTGCTCCCATCCGGGCTGAATCTACCATTACGTGGCACGGTACGCAGATGAGTAGTACATAGAGATGCAAGATGTGCGTGTTTGATGAGGCTTTCTGCAAGAGATTTGCGATGTTTTGGACCAACATCACATTGTTCAAGTTCTGCAAGACCTTCGGCTATTTTGGGGGTTATTTCATTGAGCGTTTTTGCGCAATGCGCGCCCAGAAGATCGTAATATCGCAAATCGCCGCGAGAAGGAGTTGGCATTTCCATGCTAACAAGCGGCGATGTTATCAAGAGTATAATTAGAGTATTTTTTTTCATGGTGATTCCTTTGGTGTAAAAGATTTCTATTTTCAAGAATGATTTTTTTTTGTATAATTTTTTAATTCTAAAAAGGCGCTGCAGTATGCCGTATTCTTTAAAAAAGTTTATCAGTTTTGCATTATTTTTTTAGCGTGTAGTATCAAATTTTTTTTGTTTATCATCTTTTGGGAAAAAAATGAAAAAACTTTTATTGAGTCTTTGTATGGTGCTATCTATCTATGCCATGGAACAGCGTGATAAAGAATTATTCGCGCTTGCAGCACAAGATCCTGAATGTTTAGGATCCCATAAAACTATTTCTTTATTGCTTGATCATGAGCAAAAAGAATTACTTGCAGTATTAGGAGGAGTGGCCTCTCCTGAGCAGATTGTGCCGATAATGAAAAAAAAGATTGGCGAACTGCATGAGCGAACATTATCACATATAGAACCGGTGCCGGAATGCATTCGGGAATTTGCCATTAAAAATAGCATCGGGATTGACCGCCATCCGCATATAAGTAGCGATGGTAAGTTTTTATTGGATGATGATAATTTGTTTTGCACGCATGATGGATCAGTGGTGAATCTTGAAAATTTTCCGAGAGAATCATTCAATTTGAATTCTAAACTGGGCCCTGCCGGAAAGATTATATTCGCATTAGAGGGTTCATATTATTATCATAAAATAACCGCGTGGGGTTTACCCGAAGGCAAGCAATTATATACTTTCGGTTTACCCGACTGCATAGCGCTCCTTCGTAGAGATGACGAAAACAAATTGACCACGGTGAAAGAAGAGGCGACAACGGAAGTTGTTAAAAAAGGGCTTGAAGTACTGCATAAAGATCAGCAGAATTATTTGCATCTTCTATCGCTTGAACTAATTCCTGAAATTGCACTCTATTTACGAATCGGGAAAAATCTTTTTAGACATTTTACCATAAGTGATGACGATAAGTTTTTGGCAATGGACACGCTAATGAAGGGAATACAATTATACAATGCGCGAACGGGAAAATTCCTGCGATCATTGCCCGACAGTGAACCATATAAATGGGGAAAACCGGTACTCTTTAGCCCTCATTGCGTATTTGCCATTACTCGTTTGGCAGACGACACAAAAAGAGAACTATTGGTGTGGCAACCAGCGCTTGAGCAAGCAGCTCCTATCTGTTTACCGGGTGATATTGCTTGTTTTAATGAAGATAATAGATATATTGCAACGGCAAATTCTGCCACCAAGGAAGTTAAAGTATGGAGCCTATTGCCGACCACAAATGCAGCATCGGTGCAATTACAGTGTGAACCGCATCGATTACGTTTGAGTTCTAATGGAAGACTATTGGCGCAAGGGGGAGGCAGATACAAATCTCAAGAGATTTGGGATTTAAAAACAGGAAGATGCCTTTATGTGGACCCGAGCCGATCGCATAAAGAAACAGTAAATGCGCTGTGCGATACGGTGATTAAAAACTCCCCGGATACTACGATTCAGCATCTTGATACCGGCACCATCATTCCACTTGCTGGAACGCAAAGGATTGCTGATTCATTTGTCTGCGATCCGGCAGGAAAATATTTGTTTATTCACAAAGGATATCACGGCATGGAATTGCGCAATGCTAAAAATGGTGCATTAATTGCCGCATTGACTCATGGTGGCCCGGCAACAAAAGGAAGTTGTTTTATGCCGGAAAACCGATTACTCACCATCACCGGAGATAAAGCATGCCTTTGGCAACTGCACCCCATTGATTGGGATGCTATTTCACCTCTTGAAAAAATGGCAATGCTCAGCTTAGAAAATAGTTATCGCACGGGAAAGCCATTCACGGGCATTGCTCTGCACGCGCTTGATAAGTTCAAAGCGCTTGCGGCCAAACGGTACCCACAGATTTCATGTTTATCCGAACCGGATAAGCCAATAGAGCCGATCACGGTGAGTGATGTGAGTGAAAGATACACGCAGAAAAAAAATGGGGTTGAGCATATATTATTTGGAACGGATCAATATAAAAATAGCCTGAGTACCTTTATGATGATCAGTGGGTCCGATAGAGGTGCAATAGTTGCCTATAAAAATGCCAAGGATCTTCCCAAGTGTGAGCAGCGCACCTTTTTGAGTGAGAGTGAAGCACGAAGACTTTATTATTTACTGTATAAGCAATATAACGAGCAGCCCAAAAAGCACCCATGGTGAATTTAAATAATGTTGCTACATCCCAAGTCATTGATTTATAGTCATTTTTTCACTATCATTATCATGTTACCCTATATTTCTAGTCTCCCTTATTTGGATAGCATCCGGAGGCGTTTTTATGAAAGTTCTTATCTCTTTTTTAGTGCATTTTATCACTTTTATCTGCTAATCAGCGATACTTCGACTGGCTCAGCACGAACGGACCAACACCCGCTCGCCCTGCGTGCCCGCCATAGCTCGAGCGACGGCTGGGAGTAGAAATCGTAAGATTTCGTATCGAAGGGTCTCATCAATATTTATTCCATTAAATCAGGATATATATGATTTATGCTCCGCGCATAATAACGTGCCTTTGCATAGGTTTGGCACTCTTTTATACCTATGCGCATAAAGAACTTCATAATGAAAGAAATAAAAAAATGATTAATCAAACTCCCTCATCAAACTGGATAACCTCATTACAAGAAAAAGCTAGCGAGCAGAGCTCTGGCTCATTCAATGCCAAAGATAAGCACAATAATGCGCTTGTTGCGCGCTGGCATATTCTCACTACCCAATCGGCCCACTTTGTGCCGGCCATGAATCAGATTGCCGATCTTGCATCGCAGGCATTTACATCGGTCGAATTTGATTTTTTGCAGGCACATCCGGAAGCTGCAGGCAGTGAGCGGCTCTATCAATCAATTGCTCCCTTGTTTCAAGATACCGTTTCTATTGATTGGCAAGCAGTGAAAAACAGCATTTACTCGCTTATCAATCAGCTGTATACCAAAACTGACTGGGCTAAATTTGGTGGCGAGGATATTTATATTTTTGTCACAGTACATGATCAGGAATCTGATACTTTGCTGGGATTTATTACCTTTTTTGTCCGTCCAACATATCCGCACGGTGTATGCAAAGTCACCGCAATGGGCGTGATCCCTCCGGCGCAAAATAGAGGCTTGGGAAAAGTGCTCATGGGTTCAATTTTTAAGATTATTCCGGAAGTTGAGCGTATTTTCTTGTGCACCCGCGTAACCAATAGTAAGGCGCTGGCTGCATATCGCTCGTGGGGATTTCAGATTGATGCCAATCCGATAAAAGAGCCGGGGCACGATTTCAATCCGGCATACTGGATTTTTATGGCGTATGATGTGAAAGCGCAAAAGGGATTGCAAAGTTAGATTGTAACTGCCTCACATTTTTTGATGCAAAATTTTTGCGATGGCTCTCGCAGAACCACAATTAATTTCAAGAAAAGTTCCTTGTAATTTGGAGGTCCGACTTCCAAATTACAAGGAACTTCTGAATTTTTGTTCGTAAAGATTAATTTTTATCAGTGTATTTTGCTAATTTTTCATCAAAACGTTTCCACACTAATGTTACAAATTCTGATACGGTGATCGATTTAATAGTTTTGAACTTTTCTTCGCTTTCCATCCATTCAGCATCAATGCCTGCTTGCTTCATATACGATTCAAATGTATAGCCAAGAGGAGCGACCACTGCTCCTTGCCAAGATCCTTTAAACTTTTGCAAAAAAAGATCTATTTCTTGAGGAGAGCCTATATCAAATTTTTTAATGCCATAATAACCATTGACAACATCGAGACCGCATACTAATTGAAGTTTATCATTTCTAATTGCTTCTTGATTCAGTTTTGGCAAAGCCGGGAGTTCTTCCATGCCGTTAACGGCGCATGTTACGTTTGAGGCCAAGACAAGAATTGTTAATGTTTTAAAATTCATTTTTTTGCTCCTTATTTTGTGGCATGTCTATGATTTAGCTTATATTATTCTTTTTTGTATAAAATTCTAGATTTAGGTACTAATTATGCATAAGGTTGTTGCTTTTTTAACCTGAAACACCTAAAGACAGCTATGAATTTCGACCATAGAGGGCATGAGGTATCGTTGACTTTCGACCATTAAGGTAATTAAGAAATTAAAAATGATAAAGAAGCCGAGGCATATTTTTGGGCTGTTTTAGAAGAATGTAAAAATTGTGACGAAAAAGAAGCACAAAAGCGTCTTATAGTAGCGTTAAAAAATTTGTCTGAAGCGCAAGGCGGTGTTGCAAATCTTGCAAAAAAAGCTGGATTAGGATGCGAACCATTTTATAAAATGCTATCCACTGTTATTCTCAAGATTTGGCGTTAGCAGTCTTGGACGCTATGATTTTATTGTTGCCCCAGAATGTTCCTGGAACCGTATTCGCCAAAGATTTAAAGATCCAACTTTCTGTTTTGGGCATACAGGTCATACGCCTCAATTTGAAGAGCCGGAACTTTTCTTATTATTTCATAAATCATTTGCAAACCACTCGTAGCCTAGCAACTCATCAGAATCATAATCGGCATATTCTGCCAGACTAAAATTAGTTTTTTTAAAACCGAGTGCTTCATAAAAGTGGGGCGAAATGGGATTAATGCTCCGAGTAACCAATGCAATATGGGAAATTTCGGGGAAGTAATCAATTATTGAAAACACAAGTTTTTTGCCAATTCCTTGGCGCCACACTCGGGGATCAATACACAAAATTTCTAAAACGGCGCTTGTGCCATCTTTGAGAAAGAGTGCCCATCCTACAATATCAGATTCTTGATGAGCCGTGACCAGCGTCATGTCGCGGCATTTTTCTAGTTTTTGCATATATTCTGCGAATATCTTTTTGATTTTATCTTCTAAACTGGGGCACAAGTCATGGGCATACACGGTTTTAAATGCATTAAGATAAACAGCTTCTAAAGCAGTTTGCATTGCCTTATTTATGCAAGCCGGATGTATTTTTAGTGAAAATTCTGATCCATAACTGGAGAGTGATCCACCGAATAATAATAATCCAAAAAGTTTTAATGTATTCATTCAAGCACTATGCGTACTTTAAAGGATATAATTCAGGATGCTTAAGAGCCTCAATATCAATGTCAATATCCAAATCGGGCCAATGAAGATGATGGCCATGTAATAATTTTAGATTATAGATTTCTTTAATTGTGGCTTTTAAGAACCATGGAAATTCTTCGAAAGGCATAAAGAATTCCTGATTATTAACTAAAACCCAAATTCCATGATTTGAGACATTTTGAATTTCAGCTTTTGAAATGTTTTTTCTCGATGGACTCATCGCAATCTCTTTTTTATCTACTTTTATTTTGAATCTTTATTCAATTTTATCTCAGCATAAGTAATTTTATTTTTCAATAAAAGTCTTACGGTAATTCTATTTTAATGTCCTGATTCCCGTTAAAGAATCGAACACGGAGAAAGCTGCCACGCAGCATCATATGCTACTATTTCAAATGCAATTTGTTTGGCAATCGGCAACGGAATTCTGCTAAATGGCCCTTGTTGTGATGCGCGCCATTCCGGATTTTTTGGCCCAATGTACCCAAAGGTATACATGATATCAAAATATTTTTTAATGAGTTTTGCGCTCGTGGCATATTTATATGTATCATACTTAGTACGCGCACAATAAATGAGCGCTTGCTTAATATCCGCAAGAGCAATATGTGGCGATGCCAATAAAGATGGGATGTAATAAATGTTTTTGGTGACGCCGAGTGTTAACGGGCTTACTTTATCTTTGGTCCAAATCATTTTTGCATTTGCATCGATAAGGCAATCTATTATGTCAACGGGGACTTGTTGCCGCATTGCGTTTATCAAGGGAGTATCCCCATATCCATCGGGCATATTCGTATCCGCTTTCAGTTCGAGTACCCTTTTTAAAATAGCTAATCGAGCTGATTCTGCTTCTTTAGTGTCAGCATCATTATTTTTACTAATTCTTAAGCATAGCCGATGGAGCAAAGTAGGTTCCTTAAAGCCCGTTTTTGTTTTGATATCAACACCAATTTTAGGCTGATTCAAAAGTAAGGAGGCAGCTTGCCAGCGCTGATGATACACTGCATTATAAAGCGCTGTTTCGCCGTGCTCGTCGGCTGTATTTATTGCTACCTTTTCATCAATACAGTGTTGAATAATTTCACTATCGCCATCAATTGCTGCACGGATGAATTTTTTTTCCAGTTGAGAAAGCTGTGGCTTTTGATCTTTTTCCATTGCACAAAGCGGTGTAACAAGTATCAACACATAATATTTTTTTAATCGCATTTTTGTACCAAAATAATGGTTTTATCTTTTCATGTATTCTTTTACTCTTCGTGTTTCCTTGCTGCACTGAGCATAGTTTCTATATGCCTGCTGCTCTATCCTCTGGCAGGATTCATGGATATCCTTGCAACTTCTAAGAATAGAATCAATGTTTTTACATTCGTTTGAACAGCCATTTCTGGCGCAATCTCCCATAACTTCTTTCCAAAATTTCTCGGCTTTAGCTAAAGTATGCCATGCATTAAACGCCCTATCTTCCTCTTCTTGGCATTTTTGCAACGGCCCAGGTGGGCGGGGCGCAGACGAATACGGGCGAATAGTTTTCAATGATGCACGTACAATGAGCGGAGCATAATGCACAGTTGGGCGGCGGAGCATCGCGGCTGATTTTTGTGGTGCGCAGAGGGCGAGAATTATAAAGAGTTTTTTCATTAATGATCCTTTTTATTTTTTTCCTTCAATGCATCATCGATAAGTTTTAAACATTGTGGCATATTTTTCACAAAATGGTCGCCCATATCTGCACATTCTTCGGGTGGCATTGAGGCAAAATGGCGCGTAGAAAGCCCCTCTTGCGGTATAATGAGTGGTCCTTTTACACAATATGCCGGATCTGCTCCTGCCTTAAGAAGCAATGCTACTATGCCGGGTAATCCTGCAGACGCGGCATGTATTAATGGTGTTATTCCCGGAAGATAATGATCTTGTTCGTGCGTATCAACCGGGCATCCGTGGTCGATTAAGAGTTTTATGCACTCGGTATATTTGGCAATTGGGCATTCATATTCATCCCAAATTAAATGATGCGCCCGTTTAAGCGCGATGGATATCGCAGTTGCGCCCGACGGTGTAATTGTATCCGCTTTTTCCCCATTCTTTAACAAAGTGGTTAACGTTTGCACATCTGCCACCTCAGCAACATGACTGAGATAATTATAATCTTCAGCATGGGTGATAAAGGCGTTATCGCCACGAATTTTTCTACAATGAACGCAGGCATCTTTTAAGAGTTTCTCGGATTCGTTATCGTAATATTTTGCCGATGAGCCCTTACCCTCAATGTCTGCAAGAGTCATCGCCTGTAATTGCCCCGATAACAAAATTGATATGCTCAAGAATAATTTTTTCATAAATTTTTCCGTTTATATAGGCCGATAACAAAAAATATGCATTGCTTCCCTCTCATTTACTCAATGGTAAAATTAAAATAGCTACTATCCTGATCAGCCGGATATGGTTCATTTTTCAACGTAAAGTGCCACCATTCATTCGCGTAATTTTTAAATCCATGTTTTTCCATAACATCTTTTAAATAGGCGCGGCGCTTTTTAAACGTTTCTTCAATAAGATTATTCTCAAAATGTGATGCAGGATCAAATAAATCGAATGATGATCCCATATCCACGGTGCCATCATCAAGAAATTGTATTTTAAAACCATCGAGCAAGGTCCGTTTTAGTGCGTGGACCGCATGCAGTGCTTTGCCGTATTCGATGAGCGTAAGATCCACGGTGCTTCCTCTGCTGTGCCCTGATCGTTTGCCGACATATCCTAACTCAAAAACCTTGGCTTTATCAACACGGGGGAAGTAATATTCTTTTTTTAATTGGTCGTTGGCATTTTCGCTCCAACGGACAAAATGATCAACCGCTTGTTGTGGGCGATAGGCATCATAAATAACCAAAGAATAGCCATCTTTTTTAACATCTTCTTGCACTTTTTTTAAGGCCTGGGCCGCTTGCTTAGTCAAAATTACGGCTGGTTTTTTATAGCCATCCACCGGTGTGCCCAAAAAGTTTTCGTTACTGATATAACGTAATGAAACAAGAATTGTTGGATCCACTTCCGCAAGATAGACAAAATCTTTTGCTTTAGCCGCTTGCGACATTGCATGGCAAGAATTAAAAGCGATACAATTAATTAAAATTAATAATAGATTTTTTTTGCGAATAAAATTCATAACAGAATTCCTAAAAATAGTTTGCCTATTTATTTTTCTTATTAAGCACCATCGGCACTAAATTGCCAAAATTTTTGTCAAAACCAAGTTCTTGATAAAATGATACTTTATCATCAAGGCACTGCAATTCGATGTAAGGAACTTTTTGGAGTTTTGGATGATTAATTAACAATTTTACCAATAGTTTTCCCAATCCTTTGCCTTGATATGCTTCATCCACTATAACATCATAGATGCCGGCATTGCGAACAAAATCGGAAACGGCCCGAATAAAGCCGATAACTTTTTGATTATTGCTATCAATGAGCGCGAAATACAATGAATGGCGCAATATCGTGTCCAATTCTTGGCGTGTCCGTTCTTTTGCCCACCAGGTTTGGTGACAAAGATCGAGAACCTGATCAATCTGGCTATCATCAAGATCATTGGTGAGCGTATATTCGTGATTATCATGGATAATTATTTTGAGTTCTTTTAACGTTTGTCCGGTTACCAGGAGGTCCACATGCATTCCGGCAGGATTGGAATGCTCGTTATGAACAAAAAGGACAGTATCGAATACTTTATTATAGAGCTCATCCCACTCTTTACCTTCCGGATACGTATAGCATTCTTTGATGAGTGTATCAACGGCAGTGGCGATTTTGAGCCATTTTTCCATGTCTACTTTGCGTTTATCTAAATCGCGGTGGCATTTGAATGATATTTCTACCGTATCGCTGTTAAGTAGTTGTTCGACGCTTGGCACGTCAGCGGCGTGGATTTGCGTTACAATAACGGTGGTGATGGTAAGTGAGTATAAAAGATATATTTTTTTGTTCAACTTTGTTTCCTTTTCATTAATTTTTTTCATAAAATGGCATCTTCGTTATTAGTATCTATTAATGCATTTTGGGCTGATTGTAGAAGTTCAACTATTTCTTTATGGCGCACCGTATTGAGCACTTCATGCAACTGTGCATAAAGATCATGTTCATCCGCCTCAGGTTTTTCAATGCGTGTGTTAAAATGAACCTTTTCTGGCGCGTGAAGCGCGGACAAATGATCCTCAACTATTTGCTGTGCTTCTATTTCAGCATACATCTGCTTGGTTGGCCATAAAATTTCACCATCTTCACTGATGGGAATTTCTTCTTTTTCAGAGATTAGCCTTGGCTTTCCCAATCTGCCGCCAGAAAATGTATAGGTTGTTGGTGCCGGTAAAATGAGATGTTCATTTGTGAGTTGCTCATTCCTGATATGTTCTTTGACCCAAGCAGCAGTATGCTTATTTGAGTTTTGAGTTTGTTCAGCCGCTTCTTTGGATGGCTCACAAGCACAACTAATAATTGGTGTTAACGCTAACAAGATGCTTATTTTTTTGAGAAGCTGATTCATTGTTTTTACCCTTTAGACTCGTGAACCCGGGGAAGATTTATTGCTAGTAAGAATCGCTCTGTATCATAGAGATTCATAATTTGTTTGATAGTTACGTTGTCGGGTAAATTTTCTCCTCTTTTCTCGGAAGGTATTATAATTTCATAAGTGTAATACAAGGGAAAAAGAGATTGTTGGGCCACCGGAATTCCTTCCATATCCTTGATATGTGTTTTAACATCTAAAACGGTGGAATTATTAGTAATAGGAAGATGATCATTGATCAGTTTTAATGGAGTGCTCACATGAATTGAATTGGCAGCGAGCACCCACGCTTTTAGATGTTGCCCTTGTTGCATTGCAAAACCGGTTGCGGTTATAAGACTTATTGATAAAAGTGTAATTTTTTTGTTCATAAAAATTCCTTAAGAGTTTAATGTTTCTATTGTGCTGGTTGAAAGTATTTTTCTTTATAAAATTGTGCTTCAGCAACCGCTTCATATGCTGCTTGTAGCGATGAATGTATTTCGTTGCGATGGTAAACATCAAGCTGCCAGAACATGCAGAATTCGCGCATTGAAAAGCAGTTTATGGTAACGGTGGAAAAATATTCTTCAAGATTTGGCATGCATTTTTTTAACATAGCGCGACATCTCATGATGCGATCAGCGCCCAAGAGTGCCGGCTTTTCTGATGTGTATTGTTTAACAAAATCAAGGATTTGAGATTCAATCTGATCGGTAAAAGATTCTTGATTTAATGCAAATATTTGGCTTTGTGCAATCATGTTTAATTGGGCATCGGTGATAATGAGCGTCATTTCTTGAATGGTATCCTTTTCTGGGTCGTAGCCGGTGGTGATGCAGCCTAGCCAGACAAGATTTTTGTGATGCTCAGGGTAACTTATTTTTTCTGAAGGGTCACCGACTGATACTGAAAGAAGACCATGAATGGCCGGGCAAGGATTAGTTATGCGTTCATTTCTAATGAGGTCTATCGTGTTGTACACTTCTTGGAAAATTGAATCGTTCAAAGGGCTTGCCGCACAAGTGTTAACAAGATCACTGGTGGCCACCACAATTTTTTGCCACGAGTCTTTATCAAAATCCTGCTCATCCCGATAACATTCAAAAGAAATTTTTACTTTGTTTGCATTGAGCAGTTGCTCTAATGTTGGCTTATCACTATCGGCTTGGCCATACAAAGATATAAGTGTGGCAAGCGAGAGAGCTGATAGTAGTTGTACTGTTTTCATAAGAGTTCCCTAATAATATTCATTTTTTTTCATTGTTTTGGCTTGCTAATAACTGTTTTTTAGCAAATGGTATCTGTTGGTCTAAAAGAAAATTTATCATGTCGATTTTGCAATCGGCCTCTACTTTTATCTTGAGATTTGCGGGGTCGTTGGATATAGCATGAACTTCTTCCAGCATTTTTTTAAGGCGTGATTCTAGTTGTTCTAACTCTTGTGCGGCATTGGGCACCATTGCTTGAGCGCTGGAAAGAAAGCTTATTAATACAAGTAGAATTGTAATTTTCGTGTTCATTTTTTTCTTTATAATCTACGATTTTTGAGAATTATCAATATTATAAAGGATTGCAATTATGAACGCTATACAAGCTTTTTCTTGAGAGTATGCTCTGTTAAAATTTCAATTATTTTAAGTCGATTTTTTTGAGCGGTAGCATCATCAATATAGGGATAGTATTTATAAAATGGAAAAGATGCAATATCCAAAGCTGTTTTGCCATACTTATTGGTGATAGTGGGATCTGCTCCGGCATCAAGTAATATTTGTATTATTTCAGGCAAATAATACATAGCTGCCGCCATCAAAGCGGTCTGCTCGGTCTGCGGATTTTTAAGGTTTATATTCGCACCGGCTGCTATGAGTTTTTTTACAATGTTTGGCCTATTTAAATGGACAGCAAAAATCAAAGGAGAATCGTCTGATTTTGTGCTTAACTGGTCAAGATCAAGGCCTGCATTAATATATAGTTGTACTTTATCAGCATCATCTATCAATATAGCGGTAAATAATTCATGAAACTGGTTTTCATTGGCGTGCTTTTTGCCTCTTTTGGCCGGTTCCATAGCAAAATGCACGTTCATCATATGGCATAATGAGGTGGTTATTATTATTGTCTTTATAAGATTTTTCATCATTTCTCCATTAAAAAATATTTATACTGCTTACAACTATTTTATATGAAATATTTTCAAATAAGCAATAGTATTTTTGGAAAAAGAGGATTTTTTTAAATTTTGCTGATGGTGTAAGCCAAAAGCGATACATTCAAGAATGGAAAGAGAAATTTAGCGGTCACCCATTTTTATAGAGTTATTTTTGTCTGTTTCATTTTTAAAGTTGAATACTTCATTAATTTCATTAATGAGGCCATTGTCATTACAAATCAGCTTTTTCATTACCACAATAGTGCCTTTCTTTTGTGTTGGTATCTGAAAATGCGCGATAACCATATTTTCTTCGACGCTGGCAATTGGTATATCTTCTTCAATAACAGACCAGATCCCCACATCGTTTTTTGCTGAACTAATCTGGTCGTAGAGTTCTTTTATTGTTGTTGCCACTGGGATTCTTCCCTCAAGATTATGACAGTCATTTACGAATTTCTTAATGTCGGGTGCAAAAAGCGCCTTCATGGTGGGCAGCAAATCGCCAGTTTCCTCTTGGCCGAATTGAGTTAAAAACTTATGGTAGCGTTCTGCAACTGCTTTTAAATAATGAGCTTTCGCAACATATTCTTCATATGATGTAGGCCTTTTGCTTTCCATTGAAAAGCACGACCCATGCAAAAAAACTATACTCAATAGTGATAAAATTATTTTATTCATTGTGTTCCTTATATTTAATTTCATTTATCATGTATTTCTTCAATAAAAATTTTCTTATGATACCCACCGCGTACTTTGAATTTCTCCGCACGCACTTTTTCTAATTCTTCCATCGATCCGGTAATGATGGGCGCAAGCGCATTAATCACTTCTTGAATATCGGCGAGCTCCTCAGGAATGGGATTTTCTAAGAATTCTTTCACCTCTTCCTGAAGCTTATTATAGAGCGCAACTTTATATTCATCATCGGATAAAATGTGCGTGATTGCTTTGCCACCTTTGGCGGCAAGGTTTTCATGGATATTATCACGGCCCAATTTGTTGAGGACTCTTATTTTACTTGGTTTGTTGGTCATTATTTTAATAACCCCTTGCGTTTTTGAAGTCGCCAGACTTTACCAAATGAGTACATACTCAATAGGAATGATGAACCGGTAAAGAAGGCAGAAGTGCCGGTGAAGGTGTCGAATGCGGACTGCGGTTTTTGGCCGCCGGAGGACCACCATTCTAGCCCATCAAATACCGGCCCAAGAGTGGTGGTAAAGGCGCCGAAGGTGAGGGTGCTGGCTGCTGCTGCAGTGCCGAGTGTGCCAAAGCCAATTTGTTTTAAGAGTAAGACTCTTTTTTGCGCCGGATTTGCCATACCATTGAGCAGGGTGCTATTTGAAGCACAAAGAATGATGGTGATTGCCAGGAGTTTAAATTTCATTTGATGTTTTCCTTATGGTTTTGCTAATGCGCGTTCAATTGTTGCAATCATTTTTTTATCACCGGTGTCTTGTGCAAGTTGCAACGGACTTTCACCTTTATCAGTGAGTGCTTCTACATGAGCCTTGTGGGCAATCAGCTCTTCTACTACATCTGCTAAGTGATGAACAATTGCACAATGCAGAGGAATTCTTCCTTTGGCATCGCGCATGTTAATGAGAGCCCCACCCTTGATGAGTGCTTGGACCGTCTCTAAAGCATTCTCTTTATGAAGAGTGTTGTCTGTTGCCAAATGCAATGGTGTTTCCTCGGTAATAATTGTTTGTGCATTAATCTGTGCACCAAAAGAAAGAAGCAACGGTATTGCTTCTGGCCTGCATTTCATGGCGGCATAATGTAAAGGAGTTAATCCATTTTCTGAACAACAGGGCGCATTAACTTTTGCCCCGGCATGAATGAGTAATGATATTGTGCGTTGACTACCGCTTGCAGCTGCCTCATGGAGAGGGAAACTACCATCATCGGCGACTGCGTTAATATCTGCTTTGTTGCGTATCAATTCTTCTACAATGTGTTCGTGTCCATTGTTTGCCGCAAAATGAAGCGGGGTTCTATTATAGGTTGTCCGCGCATTCACATGTGCCTTATATTTGATGAGGAGTTCAACCATTTTGAGATCGCCAGCGTTGGCAGCATTATGTAAGGGCGTCCAGCGAAATGATTCGGTAATATCTGGATTAACCCCATTTTTTAATAAACTTTCTATGATTTCATAGTCCTTATTTTTCGCTGCCATCAATAATTGTATATGCTTTGCCGGTATGGGGTCCATAGCAAAAGAAAGTGCACATGTCATACCCAAAATAGATACATAAAGAAGTTTCACGGTTGTTCCTTTAATCATAAAATTAAAAAGAAATTAAAATTAGGTATAAGTGTAATCAACGAGGCAACTAAAGGCTAGTGCTTATTTGTGCATATAAGTAAAAATAAGATTATGATTTAGGTATGCATAGGATCTCTAAAAAAGTTTGTAAAACAAAAAGTCAGGAATACTTTTAATAAACCAAGCAATTAAACGCCAGCGTTTGGTGACATACGCATGCTCCCTTTTTTGTTCAATTGCATCGGCAATCTGCCTCGCTGCCTCTTGTGGTGTTGCGCGCCAAAAATCTGAAGGTTCTTGGCTCGGGTCACAGGCGCCCCGCATTGCCGTATAAACCAGACCGGGTTCAATGGTGGTAACATAAATTGGCTTATTTAATTTCACAAATCTGCCACGCAATCCATGTAAGAATGTCGAAACGTATGCTTTTGACGCACTATAGGTTGGCGCTGCACTTGAACCGCGCAATGCGATGATGCTTGATATACCAACTAAATGGCCGCTGCCTTTTTCTATAAAATAATCGCTGGCAACGCTGGCCATGGCGGTGAAACCTAAAACGTTGATATCAATAATCTCTTTTTGTTTTTCCCATGCCAAATCGCAATTGCCCACCGCGGCATTGATTACGATGATATCCACGCCGCCCATTTCTTTGATCAGCTCTTTGAGTTGCGTTTGCGCTTCTTGCGTTTTGGCAATATCCATTTGTTGTACATAAGTTGGTGATGGAATCTCTTTGGCAATTGTGTGCAAAAGATGTTCGCGTCTGCCGGTTAATCCAACAATGGCGCCTCTTTTTGCCATCTCTTTTGCAAGTGCTTCTCCAATGCCGGAAGTTGCGCCGATAATGATTACTTTTTGTTGCGAATGAGTTCCATTATTGCGGTGCCAATGGGAACAGAATGCGTAAAATCCTGAGAACAAAAGAAGAATAGTGGCAATAAATTTTGTTTTATTCATCAAATAATCCAACCTAATTGATTGCTGTGCTTGCAATTTTATCAGCCAGCCATGCTTTATGTTCTATCAAATAATCAAGCTGCAAAAGAGCTTTTTGCATATCCCATTTTTGAGTAAATTTTTCTGCCCCACGATATTGAAACCCTTTGAAAAGAATATTTCTTTCTTTGCATGCATTGGCAACTGAAGTGAGATTATTCACAGAATCATCGAAGAAAATAATCATGTTTGGTTGTAATTTAAACTGATCAAGAAATGCGGCAACCACCGCCCCTTTTGATTGTTGATTGCAACAGAGAATGCCATTGTATAATTCAGGGTAGTTATTTCTATACCGTGGCAATGTGCTAAAAATGGAATTAGGAAATTTACGGCTGAATTCGATACCCAGCTGAGTGAGTACTTCTGAGCGCCATGCCGGAAAGTTTTCGATGACTCCAAATGTGCCGGTCTCCATTGAGGTAAGGCCCAATATGATACAATCTTGTGATTGAAGTTCAGCAAGAATTGGTACAATATCCGGTTCAATAACGAACCATTTAGTTTGTTGCCACATGATACTGTAATAACGTTCTATATTTTTTTTAAAGAGCAGCTGGGGATGCCTGGCAATTGCTCTTATCATGAACCATAATGGCAATGGAGAATGGCCCATAGTGTCAATCGTGCTGATAAGGGTGTCATCGATATCAAAAAAAATTAATCTGTTATTGCATGGGGATAGTGCAGGAAAAGCTTCTTGAAATGAATTTATTTGCTGAAATGTTTGCTGATTTGATGATTTTCTTATGGAGAAGAATATCAGCACCAGCAGACAGACTATAAACACATAGCAGATTTTTTTCGCTAGCATATGAATCCTTGAAGAAGGATAGTGATTGCCAGAAGTTTTAATTCCATTGGCTGCTTCCTTTTATAAATGTTATGACTGAAATGTAATATTGTGTGTGAACGTTGGTTTATACTTGCATGCTCGAACTTGAATAATCTGCTCGTTGATCATTTCACGCTTGTCACGCTTAAAGACAATACTATACGGCCCGGGGGCAGGGGCTCTAAAAGTCCATCTTTGCCGGTAACTCTCACAAAAAGGAGCAATTTCATATTTTACCAGATCAAGCGGTGCATAACTTTCCGCTTTCCATCCTTTCTGCGGATCGCTTAAATAAGTCTCAACCTGAAATGGGTAATTTACCGCAACATCGCATCGCTCATGGGAAGAATCGAGATAGCCGGATTTGAGATTGAAGGGAAAAAAAAGAGATACACACACTAAAAGTGCTTGCACGATAGTATATTTTTTCATGAGAAACTTCCTTTTATCTTCCCTTAGCAATGGCAGCGGCATAGTTAAATTGGTAAAAATATGATTGCCATTGTTCATCAGTAGAATGATGTTCATTATTGTACATAAAATAATCAACGAGCATATAGCGAGCGCGACAGATTTCCTTGAGGCGTTTTCTATTTTTAGGATCAGCAATGGTAAGGTCAATTAATTCAAGAGCTCGTTCAAATGCTTTTTTGCTATACTCAGGATTTGTATCTCGCCACTGGATTGTGCGTTCAATATCCATGCCGACATTTGCTAATTGTTCAAAAATAGAAAATTTGAACCATCGCTCTGGTATTAAGCCTGTATGGATTATCATGCTTTCACCAACTGATTTACAATTTTTATAATTTGTTCCCGAATTTTTTGATTCTCAACACTGCGCGTTCTATTTCCTTGGCTCGGTCGCAGGGTTTATCATGGAGTCAAATATGATAAACTCTGGGCTTCCCCACTGTTCTGGGTAAAGATTTATGCCCCATAGATTTTCTTGTTTTGATTCATTTTCAAGTAACCAAGCTTCTTCATCAACGTGCATAACCGCATCAACTACCATTATTTGCTTTTCAATATCAACAACAGCTTTTACTAAATTTTCAAACATTTTTGTGGACATTTGCTTGAGCTCTTCTAATGTAATTTCTTTTTCTACCAGTTTCATAAATTCTCTTATTATGTTTTAAGTTATTTCCACTTTTATATTTATACATCAAATAATAAATACCATGATACTGCGCAACAAAACCAGGCAAGCAGATGAAACAGAACATGAATGGTATTGGGCACCACATTATCTCCCCGTGCGGGTAGAAAATGATGGGTATTTTTATAGACGCTATATTCTTCTTTGTGTTTTTCTGTGCTGCCAAACAAATAAGGAATCCACCAATCATGGATAATGCCGATGGTTAATAAGGTATAAATTGCTATAAGATTTATCTTTACCCACAACGGATACGGCCCCGGATAATAAAAAAGGGTGAGAAATAATCCCCAGAGATCTATAAGCGTATGGATAATGGCGGAAGTTACCAAAAGCTTCAGTGAATGCCGTTTGCGTAATGCTTGGACATCAGTAAAGGGGGCAATAGTTATAAAATCATGCACGGCATTAAAAAGAATAATAATAATTTGTGCGAGTACAAATAAAAGGATCAACATGCTATTTTCTGTTCTTTACATCTTTAATTGATGGTTGAAATTCTTCTATCGAGAAAGGGCATTCTTGTTTTATATCAACATAGGGCAATCCATGTTTTTTATAAATTGCTTGAAGCGCAGCTATTTTTCTTAATCGTTCTTCTCGTGGCTCTGTCCAGATAACATCGATATGTGCCTCCGTATTTTCAACTTCAAACAGATAGACATTGTTGTTTTTGTTTTTCCGTAATTCACAATACAATCTGCGCGCATCGTGAATTGAAAGTTGAAAATCGTTGACGCTGTGCATAATAATGATGGGAATGTTTGGTGATAATTTTTTGGCTGATTCAAAAGCGCTTATTCCCCATGGGCTATAACTAGGAAAAAATTTTAATTTGGCTGCCCACGGCAATATAAATGTTGGAAATAGAGAACTTGAAGTAATAGGAACTTCGGATTTAGCAGTGTGTGCAATTGCGCTGTTGCCTGAACCTAAAACTGCCTCGAGCACCACACAACGGGCAATTTTTTCCTGTTCTTCATGAGATTTTTGTGCAAGCCAATTTACTATAGTGGCCGAACCCTGTGAAATGCCACAAATTATTGTGGGTGGTCGGTTATTTTTATCTTTAAATGCCGGATCGTTATCAAATTGTTCTTGAAAATGTTTGATGCAGTTTGTTTGACCTAAATCAATAAGGTTCGGATCTTCTAATACTTTATAACAAGAATAACTGCTGGCGTTAACAATATGATAATCTATAAATGAACCACCACCAAGCCCATTTTGACCGGGTAAAATAATCGAATAAAAATCGACATTTTTTTCATCATTTTTTTCCATTGTGAAAGTCAGAGAGCTGAAGCATAGAAATGCCAGCGATATATTTTTTTGTTTAACAAAATTCATACTATAATCCCTTTTTCTTCTCTAGCCTATAGTAACTTTTTTGATCGTTTCGGGCCAATTGCTATGTAGAATAACCTTAATCCCGCATTCTGCCGCCGCATCCACATTCTTTTTACTATCATCAATAAAGTAACATTCTTCCGGGTTCACTTTAAGAGTATCAAGAATTAACTGATAAATTCTTTTATCAGGTTTGGCATATCCGGCCGTTGCGGGGATAAAAATATCCGATTCAGCAAAATGTGAAAATAATAATTCCGGATATTTTTGCTTGATTAAGGCGAATGATAGCGGATCCCAGTTAGAAAGAATGAGTATGCGGATGCCATTTGCTGTGCATTGTTTGATAAATGCGAGTGCTTCTTGATAAAGTAGTGTCCAGGCAGTGAGTTGTTCAGGATCGAACATCATGAGTGCCCCGTGTTTTATAAGTAAGCGTTCGTGCTCACTGGTAAAGAAAGCTGCTTGAATAGGGTTATCGATATGATCAAGAATATGCTGGGCAATTTCGGTACCCGAAATGGCGCCAAAGAGCCATGGCATTTTAAAATCCTGATTGCCTACTTGATTGGCAAAATCAAAGGCGCGTAAAAAAATTCGAGGAGATTTGAAATCAGTGGGAAATTGAGCCTGTATTTCTAAGGGAAGATTATCAAACACAAAATGTTCAGGCTCTTTAAATACAACGCCGCCTAAATCAAAAATAATCACCGGATCTCCTAAACTGGGAGGGAAAAAGAGTATAAATAACCATATTTTGGTAACAATGTTTTTCATGAATGTATTAAATCTCTTATTTGCCTGCAATTTCTGCTGCGCTATTCTTTTCCGAACTTACCTCTACAATATTTTTATGCTTTCATCTATTGGATTGCCGCTGCTAATTCAGAAGTAAAATTATTTTTGTTGTACACAATTCCTTTGAATCCAAGTTCTTGAGCCGCAGAAACGTTTGCCCGAGAATCATCAATAAAGAGTGATTCTTTTGGGTTCAATGAATGGTGGGCTAATAATTTTTCATAAATTAAAGGATCCGGTTTTACCGAATCAACTTGAAATGAACACATAATGCCATCAAACATGGCAAACAATTCCGAATGTGACGCAATATACATATCGTAGGATTCTCGAGAAAGGTTAGATAAAAGATAAACATCAAACCCTTCTGTTTTTAACATTTTAATGTGTCCAATCATTTTTTCATCGAAAGGCCTTTGCGGTGATAAGTAGCGTTCAAAGAGTTTTTCAATATGTGCTTTTTTAAACGTGGTGCTTAATTCATTAACAGTTTTTTCTTGTGATGATTTGCCTTTTTGCCAATCAATCCAAGCTTTTGCTTGAGCAATCGTTGCAAAATTTGCCGGTATTGCCGAATCAACTTTTCTTATTTCTTCAACAAATCCTTTTACATCACCTTCTAATAACACACCACCAAGATCAAAAATAATATTTTTTAAATGGTTATGATTTTTCAATTGGCCCATTGATACGTTTGTTATATCGAGATTTTTCTGGATCGTTGTAATAATTGTGCGCATCATGGCAGGACTTGCAGACCGATAATTTTTTACATTCATGTCATACGGTTTGCCATAGCAAGGATCTTCAAAAATATGTTCCTCTTTAGTGGTGTTATCGATGATAGTCATTGGCTTTGGCATGCGGGGTATAAAATGCCAATGAGTATGGGTTCCTTCCTGGCCGGCGAGGTTCATAAGACAGGCAACGTTCACTAAATCAGCTTTAAATGATTTTTTTAACGAATTTTCAAGAACTTTTTCAAATTGCCCGAATTCTTTCCAATGTTCCTCGTGCCATTCAGACAATGAGGCAATGTGTTGATGAGTTTGAAGAAATATGCGAGGAACGCGAAGATCTCGTGGATCCAAACTTGCGTAAAATAACTTACTTCTGGCGATAGCAATGTCTTTTGCGGCAAATGGTGTGCAAGGATGGCAAATAGTTGCCGGTCGATGCATGGGATGTGAACTCTGGAATACCAAAGATCCTAAGAGTAATAATTGGGCTATTTTCATAAATTTTCCTTACTAACAGATTTTAATGATTTCATTTTTACATACTTCTTACTTATGCATAAGGTTAATTATATACAATCGAGCCGTTTTCTAAATAACCAGAGTCCATGTGCAATAAATAATGCGATGAATACAATAAGAGCGAGCACGCAAAGCCAATAATTAAGATAACCGGCCGGCCCCAGAATAGTCACCCGCACTCCTTCATAGGCATAGATCCAGGGGGTAAAGAGCATTAGCATACCCATGATTGGTGAAATGCCATAAAGCACTGCCCAAGAAAAACTATAACCGCAAATAAAAAAGAGCGGGCCCGTGATGCGCAATTCTAAATTCATAAATTTATCTACCGCACCGGCAAGTGATGCTGCCCAGACGGCAAAAGCGCCAAAGAAAATGCAGGCTATGCAATAGATAATGGTAAACGTAAGAGGATTAAAATTGGCAAAACTAAAAGCATCAAGAAGAATAAGTTTACCAACGAGTAACGACATAAGGCTAAAAAGCGCCGCTTTAAAGGCAAAGGCAAGAATGAGTTTTACATAGATCATCCAATAGGGCAGCGGCAAAGTAAGTTCATAGTTAATGGATCGTGTGGTTTCAAAATCGGCAGCCAAAACATTCGCGGCACCCCAGGCAGTAAAAGATGCCATAATAATAAGCATGCTGATCGCCACAAAGGCGCCATAATCTGCCGGCATGCCCATTTTTGGCAATACATAGCCGTTTGCCAAAATAAGTACTACCGGCCAAAAGATAGAATTGAGTGTATTGTTCCACCAATCTTTTAAAATCAGTTGTATATCGCACCATAACAGCCACGCAGCAACGCGTAATGAGGTAAAAAGTGAGGCGGTATTCATTATAATTCCTTATTGATAGGAGATTGCATTTCATCAGTCCCTTCATTCATCAGTTGTAAAAAGACTGCTTCAAGATTTGCTTTGCTATAGGAAGACATCAAGTTTGCCGGCGTATCAATCAACCGGATGCTACCCTTATCAAGCACGCAAACCCGATCGGATAACACTTCCGCTTCATCAATATAATGGGTGGTAAGCAAGACAGTAACCCCGTCAGCTTTGAGTTGACGAATAAGATCCCATAATTGCCGACGAATATGAGGATCGAGCGCCACCGTTGGCTCATCGAGAATAAGCAGCAACGGTTTATGCACCAATGATCGCGCAATTAAAAGCCGCTGCTTATAGCCGCCCGAAAGAATTGCGGGTGATTTATCGGCATAGTTTTGCAATTCAAAACGGTGCAACAGTTCATCAACGCGTGTATTAATTGTTTTTGCATCCATTAAGAAAAATCTGCCGGCAAATACCAAATGTTCGCGTACCGTTAATGCGGAAGCAAAGTTTGGCTTTTGGGGACAAAATCCGATGTTTTGCCGAAAGCCTATGAGATCTTGGTAAATTGAGGTGCCGTTCATTAGAATGTCGCCCGATGTTGGCGGATGCAGGGTTGCCACAATTGAGGAGAGGGTTGTTTTACCCGCGCCATTGGCGCCCAAAAGCCCAAACACTTCGCCTCGATAAATATCAAGACTCACCCCTTTGAGGGCCTCGATGGATTTTTCTTTGGAAGTATAGGTTTTTTTAATGTTAAGAATGCGCAATAAAAGATCAGCCATACATGACTCCGGAAAAACAAACAATGAAAAAATAAAATAATAATTTGGCTCAAGGAGCCGAAATAGAGGTTGGGAAATGAAGAGCGAGCTTACGCTCGAGCGGTGGTGGTTTTCATAATACAATTCCTCGAATTGAGGTGTAGTCAATAAACCTTAATTATAGGTAGAAATTGTAAAAAAGCAACTGGAAAGAATCAAATTGGGGAGTTAGCTTTTTTAAGGTGTTTTTGGGGGTTTTTATCTATCTCTAGCGAGCTTCACTAGGCCTCACACATTTCTCCCAATGTTTTGACTGCGGCCTCATAAAAATCTTTTATTCCCTCTGCGGCCTTTCGAATCGCATTTTTGACAGTAGCCCATCGATGTTCTATTGGGTTAAAATCTGGAGAATATGGTGGTAAAAAAATGATTCTACAACCAACTGCTTCAATGAGTTCAACTACTTTTTTAGATTTGTGGAAGCTGGCATTATCGATTACAACAACCATTCCAGGCTTTAATGCAGGAGCTAAAACTTGTTCCACGTAAGTTTCATAAGTATCAGCAGTTGAATATCCTTCAAATAAAAATGGCGCAAATAATAAATTTAAATTCAGCGCAGCGGTGATATTATAGCGCGTTATTCTCTCAGCTTTTTTTATTGCGTGGCATCGCTCGCCCTCTGGCGCCCAGCCAGCATTTGGCACTTCATTATCGTCGATTCCCGTTTCATCAGAATAGACAATGAGCGCAGGATCGATATTTTCTATTTCTTCTAAAAATTGTTTGCGTTTATCTGCATTCGCTTCGATGTAACCAAAAGTTTTTTTTTGATGTGTAACCAATTTTTTTAAGTGCTCGTTGTATCGTGATATCCGATATGCAAACATTTGTAATTTTTTCCCACTCAATCGCCATTTTTAATGAAGTAAAATGTTGGTTTTCTTTTGCAAATTCTTTAAATTTTTCCCAATCAGTAATTTTATGACTGTGTCCATTCTGATAGCCGGATTTTGGCGCAAGGCTATTCACTTCTTGGCGCAACTTAAGCCAGTTATAAATTGCGTTTCGCCCAACTTTGAATAATTTAGCCACATCAGTTATACGCATTCCATCATCTACTGCAGCTATTACTCGTTTTCTTAAATCTATGCCAAGTGCCATACTTTCTCCTTAAGTTTGAAGAAATCTTAGCATATCTGTTTGTTATTTAAAGAAGTTTGCTATATATCCAATTGACTTTCAGTAAATAATTGCTATTATTAAATTAATATTTAAGATAAAACACAAAAAACCTAAAATTGGACAAAAAGACTTTTTATGAAGAAATTAGCACTATTACCACTCATTTTTGCCTTTAATGGCATAAAAGCCATGGATTTAACCAACCCCAAACTCTTATCAAGGCCACCTCAATCGCAGCAGCTTGATAGGGCCCTCAATATCGATCTTGAAGCTAATTTAGCCGGTAAAAGTAACCTTAAGTCAACGTTTTACAGTAGTTATGGCCATCAAATCAACATTAATCCCATTCACCCTCTGAGCCTTAAGGCATGCTGCCTTTTAGCTCTTGATAAAAATGACATTTTTATTGAGTATGGCAGATGGTCGAAATTACCGGAAGAACTAAGGGATCTTATTGATTTTACGGAAGAAACAAAGCTTCGTGCAAAAAGAGATTTGTTGCCCTTGCGAGCCGTTATTGCAAAAGATGCTGCCCGCGTTGAGCTGTTCTTGGGAATGTTGTCACACGAGGGATGCTGCCAGATGGTGAATGAACTTGCCTATACCGCTGCAAGTAATGGCAACGATGAGGCTCTTGCCTATTTGCTTACCAAAATTACCGACGTTAATACTATTAAATATTACCGTAACGATATTACGCCACTCTGGGAAGCAGCAGATAAAGGGCATCTTGCCTGTGTAAAATTATTGGTTGTGCATGGCGCCACTATCAATGCAGAATGTAAAAATAGTCTTCCATGGCCGGCAACATATGAAACTGCTTTAATGGCTGCCGCGCGCAATGGACACGCGGAAATTGTTGCATTTCTTAAGAAACACGGTGGCATGGATCTTGCAATGATTCAGGCGCAAAAAGAGGCGGCCGCTCAGCAAGAAGCTGCCCGAAAAAAGGCACTTGAACCACGATTTCTTGCCGAAGCGGCTATTGGCAATGTTGAAGCGGTAAGAAGATTATTGGATGAAGGTGTTAATTATAATTGTACCGATTCGCAAGGTCGTACTGCTTTACAGTTGGCGCGACAAAATAATTATCAGGATGTGGTAACTATGTTACGGCTCTTTATAATGCGAAGGCTTCAAAATAGAGTACTCGAGCATAATTATGATGCAGAATGGGCAGGCGTTGGCAACGGGCCCGCAGGCGTCACAGTTATCGGCATGTTGCTTGACGTTGATTAAACTAAAGGGGAATATGATGAATCGGAGCCTCATCTTGCCGATGAAGCCCCGATAATTTTACTTAAAAAAAATAATTTAGTTTTATTACATTGTTTTGCAGGAATTTTTTCCGGCTGCATGATCAGCTTCTTTTTTTTCAATTGCTTCTTCAGATAACTCTGCATAAAGCGCTTTTTGCAATGGTGGTAGTTGATCACAGCTGATCATTTGTGCTGATGCACTATTTATAGCTTTTTCGTCTTCATTTTTTAACGCTCGAATAAGAGAGTAGCGTGAACTAAGATAAGTGGGCATTATTTTTTTAAGTTCGCGCCGCTTATCTATGTAATCCAAAGATTCATCAGACTGATCATGCTCCAGTTGTTGCTTTATATCTTTGTCGCTCTCCACAGCTATTGTTTCAAGCATTTTTTTTAGATTTTCTTCATCGGGAATAGTAAACAATTGTTCGAAAAGTCCGACTCTATGTATTTGTAAAATTAATTTTTCGTCAGAGGACATGTTTTCGACAACTTGTTTTATTGCTGTTTTTGTGTCGCTGCCATGGAGCCGTTTTGCGCGTAGTATTTTGCCGACAAGATCACCACTTTCAAACGAATCAACTTTTTCTTTGCTTGTTTTTTCAATGAGTTCTAGCGCTTGTTTACAACTTTGAATAAATAATGCATTTGGTTTGGATAGGTGGGGAAAAGAGATGGTTTGTGCATTTACTGCTTTTATGCGCCCTTCACCTAAAATGAATGATTCAAGGAGCGAGAGAAGGGATTGGTTTTGATCAATGTATTGATAAGTTGTTATTTGTTTATTATTGTTGTTTTCGGGATTCTGAGTGGTTCCTTCCATAGCCATGAGAGGAACGGAGAATGATAACAACACTGCGAGTAAAGCATGATTATTCATATGAACCTTTATAGTTAAGAATAGGTTAGATTTATTTAATTTCTTGAAAAGGATAATGACTTTTTCTTCTTATTGCTAGAAGGATGAGAAATATTCTGTGTGGCAGATGCAATAGGAATTTTATTTTATTTGGCTGGAGTTTATCCTGAGCTTGTCGAAGAGCGGCCAGCGGCAAGAAATATATTTATTGATCGCCCTCCCAGCCGTCGCTCTCCGAGCTATGGCGGGCACGGCCGGCGGTGGCCAAAGTAAAAATATAATTTCTACAAATGTGTTGCATGAAAATTAGTATTTAAGAAAACAATTTCTGCAAAAAAGACATTTTACACACTGCATATCGTTGTCGCGCAATTTCTTGCAAACGGCGACTTTCTGAATTACCCATAGTATTTATGAGTTCACTATCAACCTTCATACCATTCTTTTTTTGGCGTTCTGCGATAAAAAGTGCCAGAAGTTGGTCAAGCGATGCATGATTAGTGATTGCGCGATGCGTATAATAGAGGTAGGGATAATAACGCGTATCAAGCAGATAAAATCCTTTTATAATGATAGCAGATCCATCGGGAATTATTGTGTGATAAACCCATGCCGGTTCTGCCGGATATGTTTTAAGACACGTTTGTTTAAGACAATGCACTAAGCAGTTTTCTGAATTATGTGGGCCTGCATAGAGTAGCGAATCGGCACTCAGTTGTGTTTCATGATTGAATTTACCAATATTGTAGGCTATTAAGGACCAAGTGCGCGAGTTAATACGATTACGCAGAAGATTAATTACTCTATTTTTTTTAGAAATTCCTACCAAGAGAGTATTTTCATCGGCGAAAGAAAATTGTTCCACTTTATCATGATAATGCAAGGAATGGAAAAGTTGACGTGTTGTAAAATTCCACAATGCTATAGTTTTATCTTGAACCGTGGCGATTTGCTGCCCGGATGGGCTGAATTGAGCAAGTGTTTTTTCTGTTCCGCCGGTATTTGAGGTAACATGGGGCAAGGTGAAGAGTGGTGTGCCCTCAATGGTGTTGATTGTGATGGTATTCTCAGCGGGCTGATGGGAAATATAATAGTTTTGTGTTGGATCCAATATCGGCTTTACAAATGGCGAGTTAATCAGCCGCTTTTTATTATTGGTTACTACATAGTTTTCGATTTTCTGGGGAATTTTATTGCAGCCGGCGATCTCTTTTTTTGCAATATCATACGTAAATAAATTAGATTTGGTGAGTATATCATGAAAAAAGATGTGGCTGCTGTCATCAGAGAAGGTAAAATAGGTGCAGATATGTCCGATTTCAGTATCGCCGCAACTTATTTGTGGATGTACTATGCGGTTTTCTTTGCCGCTTGGCAGATGGATAAGCGCTAAAGTATCAACCGGCCATTGGGGTTCATTATTGGGGAGTCTTTTTTGTGTGATATAACAAAGATATTCGGAATTAGGGCTAATTTTAAAATTGCTGTCGCAGTATATCTCTTTGTCGGATAGTCGTAGTGGCTTTGCATTATTGATCTGTTCAAATATTTCCGCTTTTTCTTTGACGATTGTTGTTTTGACATGTTCTTGTAATTCTTGGGGTAACAATCGTGCTTTTTTGCGCAATAGGTGCAATTGATCAAGAGAATGTTTGGTGTTATTAGGATCGAAAGTGTCAGCGAATGTGCAGGCGGCTAATTCTTTTAAGCTGGGCAGTTCTTTAAATGCTTTTTTGTGTGTATCAGTTTTGATGGTTAGCTTTTCCATGCCTAAACTGGTAAAAAAAATACAGAGGGATAAGATAAAATGTTTTTTGCAAAGCTTCATTCATCCCTTTCTTCAAGATGTCGAGCGCTTCATTTTTCTAAGCAGATTTCAACCGGCACCCTCTCAATTTGTTTTCCATCTGGTAAAAAATGATGGTTTAAATACTCAGATGACGGGTTGGGTTTGCCCGGATAAAATTCAAAACGGTATCCTTCTTTTGATGCTACAAATACATAGATACTCTGTTCTAATAAATCTTGGATAGTTTTTGCTATAAATTGTTCTTTATCCGGCATTTCTTGCGCACGTTCGGGCGAATAATTACCGAGAGCATCCTGATACAACAGTTTTTGAAATTGTTCGTCAGTTTTATAAATGTTCATAATGGTGTTTCGATAGGTCTGATAATCGGGATTCTGGCTAATAAATTCCTCCCATGAAACAACCTCACATCCCTGGAAATCTGATGCAAATCTTTTTTTTAATAGTTGCGCATCCTGAGTGCATTGCGCGTATGCTTTTTGCGCGTCGCCATCATAATTGAGGCTGAGCGCATTGATGTGCGTTTTCTCGGTAAATAAAATGGTAACCTTTCCCGCAACGTTTTCTTTAATGTTCCTGACTAAAGTATTAACTTTAAGGGCGCCGAGCGATCCTTCATGAAACAGTGAATGGATGCTAAAAAGAATGATGACCGGCTCTTGCGCATTCAACCAATCTGCTGAATGCGTCTTCATTCTTATTTTACTTTTACCATACAAATTTGGGTTGATTTTAATGCGCTTAACCCAAGCATACAAACTCATAATACACCTCCATTTATTATTCTAAGCGAAACCCTACGGGTATCTGCTTTATCTGTTTTTCAGCGGGTAGAAATTTGTGATTAATGTATTCGGATGACGCATTTGGTTTGCCCGGATAAAACTCAAAACGGTACCCTTTTTTGGATGCCACAAATAGATAAATAATTAGTTCTAGTAAATCTTTAATGGTTTTGGTGATAAATATATCTTTGTTAGGTACTGCTTGCGCTCGTTCCGGGGTATAGCTCTTAAGTGCATCTTGATACAGCAGTTCTTGGAAATGAGTATCAGTTTTATAGATATCCATAACCATATCATGATAGCTCTGATAATCTGGATCTTGGCTAATAAATTCTTCCCAAGAAACAACCGCACAACCTTGAAAATCGGTTGCAAATCTACTTTTTAATAGTTGAGCATCCTTGATGCACTGGGTGTACGCTTTGTCTCTATCGCCACCATAATTGAGGCTGAGTGCATTTATGTGTGCTTTCTCGGTAAACAAAATAGTAACGTTCCCATTTACATTTGCTTTAATATTAGAAACGAGCGTACTTACTTGAAGAGATCCAATCAATCCTTCATGAAAAAGCGAATGGATACTAAAAAGAATAATAACCGGCTCATGAGTGCCTATCCAGTCGGCTGACCGGGTTTTGATTACTATCTTATTGTTGTTATATAAATCGGGATTAATTTTAGTGCGTTTTACCCATGCAGATGAACTCATAAAACCTCCATTATCAACATATTTAATCTCTTATGAGCCAATTACCTGCTTGGCAAGTTGGATTGCGCGCGCAATAGCTTTGGCAGCTTCATCTTTGAGATCAATGCGAACTGCCGATTCAACAACAAATTCATTGCCTTGTGCATCTTTATAAGATTGTTGCGGCCATGATATTTTAGGCGTAATTGAAAGAATATCAACAAGCTGATTTTGTGGAGAATATTTGAGAAAGAAATTTTTAGATGAAGGATTATTGGTAACTGTTTCAGAGATAAGGGTGCGATACTGCCCTATGCTTCTTCTTAAAAGACTTATTTCATCTTGAATATCGGCGGTGGCAATAACATCCGGATATGATAAGTTATTCTTTTTTCTATAGCTAAGGTATTCGGCTTGAGTGTTATGGACCAGTAAAGTGATCTTTGCATCCGGAAACATCTTTTTAAGACAAGTAACAAATTGCTTAATTCGAGCTTCTTGATAAAAAATTTCACCACTGATTTGTGTTACTAATTCATGTGCAGGCGTCTGAGGATCTCCGCCCCATTCTTTGTGTGTCAAGTCGATAATCTGATCAATTATTGGATTTAAGCAAATAGTATAAGTGGGGCTTATTTCACGGGTATCTTTTAAGAGATCACGTGATGCAACATACGGTGTAAAGTTTATATCTATCAGATTAATTATTAGATGTGCATCCGGTTTTTGCGCTAAGGTTCGGGTTGCAATAAGTAAATCTTGTAGCATTCCGCCCGATCCAAATGAAGTATATTCAACCTTTGGCTGAGTTTGTAATTTTTTGAGCAATGCATCACTTACTATTTCTTCAAAGATTCTTCTAAAACCGGGATTATCTGTGCGTGTTAAAAGGCAAAAATCTGCTGAACATTCTCCTAATAAAAAGAAAGGACATTGTTGTTCATATTTTGCAATTATTACTTGAATAGCCTGATACATTTCCTGCGGGCTTAATTTGTTAACATCTTGCTCTTCCAGCCATTTGCATTCTTTAGCAAATTCAGCGCGAACTTTGTGGGCAATTTCAAGCGCTTTTACCGGATTATTAATTAAAAAAGTAGGGTTATGCACTGTTTCTTGGCGATTGGTATCCATGCCAATAAGGGGAATAGCAAAGGATAACAGTGAGCAGATTGTTAAAAATTTGAATACTTGTTGAGTTTCCATAAAAATCTCCATTTGGTTAATGATTTAAATAGTACATTTCTTATAATTTATAAAAATAATTTTTCTAATTGTTTCCTTCTAATTGTTGTTTCCGCAAAGCTATAATTTCCGGTAGTGATAATAAAATATTGGCTGTAACAATATTCACCGTGCCGTTTCTTGTGCCCAGAGCAACGCGGCCATTGCCCAATAAAGCGGCGCATAAGGCTGGGTTCCACCCCGGTTGTTTATTGATATACCCTTGCGCGGTATCGGTCAGCGCGTCGAAGACTTGGGTATTAACACCGGTAGTGAGAAATTGCTGGTCATTGATTTTGAGAGTAGAAAAGGGTTCCTTTTTTATCCCAAGTCTGGAATTGCCTTCTTGCATGGAAAGAATTTTTTCTTTGCCAGTCGTTATATGTATTATTTTGGTTACCGGGTCATGGCATTGCCCGCGCTGGGAAGAATACCAGTTTTCATGCGCGCAGGTAACCAAATGATCATCGTCAAACCTTAAAAGAGTTGCTAATGATTTCATTCCGTTATTGCCGGTATGTTCGGGTAGAGGGGTGATTTTTTTTGACAGTGGATCGAGTATGCAGAGTTTTTCATTGAACATATGATTAGCAGGATCCCATATTTCTTTATATAAAATGGCTATCTGGCGAGGATCAATTACCAGGCATTTCTTTGCCTTGCGTGATCGCAGAATTGCTACAAGATCAATTTCTTGGGTATTTTCGGTGCCAACGGTCCAAAGGTAAAGCTTATCGTGGTCTAATTGAACTATCGCTTTGGTATCATCAAGCTTTTCAAGATGTTTTATTTTAGGGATCTGGCTAGCAGTAATGTGCATTTTAGTTTCCGAGGCGCATTGCGGCGTATTGGTGCTTATATTCCATAATTTTAATGTTATATAGGCGACCCATTTATCAATGGTAGAACCGTATATGTTATTTACGGCTAAGAATCGGCCAAGATGATCCATTTTTTTGTACGCTGCGGTGATTATGTGGTTATCATCCCAGCGGTTTGCAGCGTAAATATTTTCAAAAAAGCCGCCGATAGCGCAGTGTGTATTGCCAGTTGCCGTGTCGAGGATAAAAACGCTTGTTTGCGCATCGGTAGTTACCAAAAGACGGTTATTGGCAAGCTTTACTAATGATTTAATAGCATAAGAATCAAGATTTTTTGCTATGCAGCTATCGTGAACTGCATTCGTTTTTATTAATTCTTTTTTTAAGAGTTGAGCGATTTTTTGCATATTCGGTTTCTTGAACAGTTCTTGCATGCTGCTGCCAATCTTTGTTACATAATTATCAAAATCCTTGGCAATCATTGCAATGCTCGTGGCGGCGATTTTTTCTTCATCTTCGATGAGATTTTGGTGCGCCGCGTCTGCAACATGTTGTAAATAGGGCACTGCCCGTCCTTGTAGCCATGCTTTATTATCATGCATGAATGGTGGAACATAGGTGAGACAGGTTGCAGGCAATTCTTTAATGATTTTAAAAGATTCTAAACCGGTATCGGCGAGTATGAATTGAGTGAGCGTATGGGCCAATTCCGGCATGAGCCATTGATCGGCAACAAGAATTGCGTGGGTTGATATCTCTTTTTGTTTTTGCAAATGCACTTCAATGAGCGGTCTGATGTGCGCAAATGGTTTATTTTTTACTATTTTATGTTCGTGAATCAATTTTATGAGATCCAGCATAAGAGCAATAGTCTCGGAAGAATAGTCGGCCGGAAGCTCTAACATTCTATTTCTTGATTCCTTGTATGACGAATTGCACCAGGTTTGCAAGTAAGGAGAGGCAGAGGTGATGTCTTCAGGTAGAATAAAGACTTTATTATCCGCCGTGGTGATTGCGTATAAGGTGGCATCGGCCAGATTAGTGATGCCCAGATCAGCAAATTCTTTTTTTGTATACTCTGATTTGGTTGCATACAAGTGCCATGCAACTGTGCGAGTTATGGGTGCTAATCCCAATCGGTGAGCCTCGGCGATGAGCGTTGTTATATCGCTTATTAAAGTTTGGTGGATTTCACAGTGTTTTGCTAGTACTCTTTTTAGTTCGAGCAGGATGGTGCCGGAAGTTTTTTCGCGGTACTCATGCCAGGTATCAATAAGATCTTTTAAGAGCCGCGTGGTGCTCTCGTTCAACTGAGTGGTGAGAAATTTATTTTCCGGCAGATTATTGATGATGTTTTGCAATGGTGCAAGTTCGCAAACAGTTGCCCGATTGATCCAAAAGCGGCACCCATCATTGCTCAGCAATGAAAGATGGGGGCCCGTTTCCATGGCGCCCAATGCGGAGGAAATGAGAATTGTTAATAATCCAAATGTACCATATTTCATAATAATACTTGTTACCCTTACATTATTCCGCAAGAAGATTGTTCATATGTTATCTGCTCGTTTCTTTTTTGGATTATTTCTTCAATTGGCAAGAGTTCATTGAATTGCTTAATAACAATCTTGTGCGCTTTTACGCAATCTGAGGCCATAACCACGTGGCTCGCATCGAGAGCAAGTGCGTTGAGAGTGCGTTCTTTGCGGCCATACTGGGTTTGGGCCAAGTTATACCAAATGTTTTCACGCGCGGTTAAATTTTTTATTTGCTTATTTTTTTTATCATCATATAAGAGCGCGCATTGATCCTCGAGCAACAAAAAATACTTATCATCGATTTTAGAAATTATGGATCCTTTAGAAATTTCAGCAGAATCAAGCATATTTTCGCAAATGCGTGTTGTGATGTTCCATATTTCAAAGGGCCCTTGTATTGATTGAAAGAGCATATGATTATCATCTAGCTTATAAAGATTCAAGCATTTTTCCGGCGCCTTCTTTAAAATAGTTTTTGTGTTATCGGCAACATTGAGAAGGCCCAATGTATAACTATTCGGGTCATCCTGTGTGCAGGTGGCAACAAGGCTATTGCCCAAACAAGCAACTCTGCTCGCGGTAAAATCAGCTTCTCGCAACTCATTACGCTCAACATCCCAGATCATGCGCTTATTATCTAAAGAGAGCAGCACTTGGTTTTTATCCAGTGTTTGAATCTGAATTTTTGGTCTTCCTACTGAGTATGTTTTAGTTTTAATGCAGTTACCCGAATCGTCCCACTGTTTAAGATATACATTGTTATCCGGTTCCCAGAAACCGTTGCAGTATGATGCAGTGAAAATATGCCTTTTTTTAGGGTATACCGCCATGCTTTCTAATCTTTCGCGCAACCCCAGCCGCAATGTGGCCAGATGTTTGCCGGTGCTATCATAAATCTTTGGATTTTCATTTGCGGCATAAACTGCAAATTTAGTGTTATTAATTTTATAAAGCGCCATGAGGGCTATAGGATTCATATATGGTTGAAATATGATCGGCGCATCTTCTTTGATCTTATTTTTGGCCAATAACTGAGAATTTAACATCACTAACATATCCTGCATTTTGGGCTCTTTAAAAACTGAAAGAGCGTTAGCGGTTGCAATATATTCATCGATATTTTCAGCAATAAAATCGATGAGCTTTTGTGCCAATTCTTCTTGGCTTTTTTCAAAGAAATTATTTTTTTGAGCATCAGCGATCCATTCCAAATATAAGAGCGCATGTTCTTTTAAGCGATCCGCATCAGCAGCATTAAAGGGAGGTATATATTTATGAAAGTGATCGGAAATGAGGGCTATGGCTTCCGGTTTTTTTTGCAAGAGAACTTGAGTAAAAATATGGGCAACTTCCGGCATCTGCCAAAGATCGGCAAGGGCGATTGTTTCAACGCAAAGATCTTTAAAATCTCCGGCCATTTGTGCCAAAGTTGGTTTAACTTTTGCAATATCCTGGTTGTTTTTTATCTGATTGCGGTACATACATTCAATAACATGTTTTAGGAATTGTACCGTCGTGGTTGGATATATTGCCGGTAGGCGCACGATGCGTTCCCGTGATTCTTTAAATGAAGAATTAAGCATGAGGGTAAAGTATGGGCATGCACACGCAACCTCTTCGGGAAGAATAAACGTCCGATCATTTGTTTGCAGCGCGCATAATTGTGCGTAACTCAGATCGATTTTTCCAAGCTTTTCAAACTCTTCTAATGAAAATTCCGGCCGTGTTTTATAGATATGCTGTGCAACAGCTTTGGTGATTACCGGTAGCTGTAATTTGGTTGATTCGCGCATAAGAGCTACAGAATCAGCAACTGATATTTTTTCTTTATGGTTTTCTATTATGGTAGCTAAATCATTCCTTTGATGTTGAGCATCAATAAGATCTTTAAGCAGGCGCAAGGTGACTTCATTAAGATTTGTTCTGATGAATTTATTGCCGGCCAATTCCTGATGCAGTTCCTGTGATTGTGAGCACTGAGTAACTGCTTCGGGTGAGATCCAAAAGCGGTGCCCATCATTGCTAATTAATGAAAGATATTCCTGCTTTTTCGCAGTTTGGAGTGCCAATTGATTGCTTTTTTCCATCGCTTGCGCGGGTAATACTGCTAGGGCAAGAAGGGGTAACAGATACTGTGTTTTTTTCCAAATAAACTTCATAATAACCTCTATTTTTGTATTTTTAACCAATAAACTGTTCTCAAAGAGGGGACAAAAATAGCTTAAAAGCTAATAATAATCCCACAATTCAATATTTATAATAGCAATTGTTAAGGAAAAGTAAAGGGGAGGCTCATAGCCAAATAATGGCTTAGTTTAACCTATAATCACCTAAAAATGTTACAAATAGAAAACATATAAGATTTGCTTGCTAAATAATGAAAAATTGCTATTATGAAATATGTGAAGGTGAAAAGAGCTGTCAATTTGGAGGTTATATGAATTTAGAAATCATTTCGGGTGCTCTTGCCGCTCTTTGTGTGGTAACTGCGTGGAGCATGCAAAAATCTGATGTTTTTATGGGAAAAAGTTCTCAAAACGCGCCTACTCAAGCTAGCAAAAAAATAGCAGTATTAACATTTAAAAGGTCGGCAGAACTATGTATTGATAAGCAATACCTGGAATCGCTCTTTACGCGTGAGGGTCTGATATACCAAGAGGTTATTTGGGATACGCCCGGCGCAGATTGGCATCAATACGATGCCGTAATTATTCGTTCGGCATGCGATTATTTTGACGGCAAATATGAGCAATTTATTAATACTCTTCAATATATTGAAAAGCTTGGCATTCCGCTTTACAATCCGTTAGACACTGTACGTTGGAATAGCAAAAAAACATATTTGAGCGATTTAAAAGAACGAGGCATTAATGTTATTGAAACAATTTTTGGTAATTCATCGCAGATAAAAAACCTTGCAGAAATAATGAAAGAAAATAACTGGCAAGCATGTGTTGTTAAGCCTGTAATTTCAGCTGCTGCGTATAAAACTTTTTTTATTAAACTAAACGATGCTCAAGAATTCGATTTTTCCGCCCATTTCTCTCCCAATGAGCTTTTTCTTATTCAACCCTTTGCTCAAGAAATAATTGATGAAGGAGAATGGTCGTTTATCTTCTTTGATAAAAAATTTTCTCATGCAATGTTGAGCAAACCAAAACAGGGGGATTTTCGTGTGCAGTTTTTTCATGGCGGCCGTTTGCTGCCAGTAAAGCCCGAACCTTGGATGGTTCAAGAAGCGCAAAGAATTTTGCAAGCCGCACCATTTGAAAAGATTCTCTATGCCCGGGTTGATGCAATCAAAAGAGACAATAAGCTTTTTGTTATGGAGCTCGAAATGATTGAGCCATACCTTTATTTTGATTATTATCCTGATTCAGCAAAAACATTTGTTAAAACCATTAAGCAGTATCTTGCTTATTAATTTTGGAGGTTTATATGAAATTGTTCAATTATTCAGTACTCGTCTTAGGCATGAGCATATGCGCAAATCTTTATCCCATGGAAAAACTTATGCCTCAAGATTCAGCACCAAATACCAATAAAATCCCCTCGCTCAAATTTTTAACGGCTCATGCAATAGCGCAAGCCTATAAGCCTGCTCACATAAAAAAATCAAAACTGCCCAAAGATTTAAAAGAATATGCTCTTACCATCGAGCCGCATGATGAACCGCTGAGCCGCCAACTTGCGCAAGATATTCTTATTGAAGCGGTAAGAAAAGATCAATTAAATGAAGATCTTTTTAATGATCTTTGTTCAATCAATCCTGATCTTGATGTTAATGCTGCTGATGATTTTGGACCTGCCATGCTCCATGCGGCAAAGGCGCAAAATTATAATGCAATCTATTTTTTAATGAATCGTGGCGCACGGATTGATGTAGCAACAAAAGATGAAAGGCAAGATACTCTTTTGACTCTTTTGATTAGAAAACTTTCTAAGGATCAAAATAAAGCGCAAGAAAATATTATACAGTTTATCCTTAGTCAAGAGAGCAACCTCGTTAATACAGCTAATGCGAAAAATGAAACGCCGTTGATTTTATCTAGTTATAGAAATAATTTACCAGTCATAAAAATCCTTCTTGCTCATTATGCGGTAGTTGATTGTATAGACGATCATGGAAATACGCCACTCAATGCGGCCATTCGGCTTGATAATTATAATCTGGTTACATTATTACTTTCCTATAAACCGAATTTAGAATTAAAACGGGAACATGGCAGTACCAGTACTGCATTTTGGGTTGCCATCGAACAACGGTCAAAGAATTATGAGATTATCTCCCTTTTAATAGAGGCCGGTGCCAATATTAATGTTCAAGACTATTCAGGAAGTGCGTTGGATTATGCGATTAACCATGATGAATTGGAGTTGGCAGAGTTTTTGCTTGAGAATGGTATTAATTCTGAAGCTCAGACAGACAATTCTTGGCGGGGATCCGGATTAACGTTCGCGGTTAAAGAAAAAAAACGACAATTCATAGATTTACTTATTAAACGCGGCGCAAAAAAAACTCCAAAAGTTTTGATGGCCGCTATAGAAAAAAATGATATACCATTACTTTCATTATTAGCAAAAAATAATCCTCATTTAGATGATAATGCGGAAAAAGACGAAAATCTTTTTGTTAAAGCGGTTAAAGAAAAAAAATGGGATGTCATGCAAATATTAAAAGGGGCCGGCGCCAATATTAATATTCAATCAAATTTTGGCTATTATCATACACGCTCTGCATTACATCGTGCTGTGTTGGAAGACCAAAATGATCTACTGTTATTTTTACTTAAATTGGGGTGCGATACAAAAGCAACTGATGCTGATCATCAGCAAACACCCTTACATCTGGCAGTTGGTCGCAATAATTTAACTGCTGTTCAACTATTAATTAATTTCGGTGCAGACGCGAATGCAAAAGTTAAAGATGATACTGCGTTAGATATTGCATTGCAAAAGCATGATTTTAATATGGATATCATTAATCTGCTCATGCCAAAAACAGATACTATTTCCAGTGAAGTTTATCATATGTATACATTCTTGCGCTATTTAATGAGCACTGATAATGAAAAACTTTTAGAGCAACTTTTGGCAAAAGGACTATATAAAAAATGTGAAGAACGTTTACATTGGAAGAATAGTCTCTTGAATGAAGAATCGGCAAAGCCGGCAATGAGAAAATTGTTACTCAATTATCGGCCGCAAGAATATTACGCGACGCCGTGGTATCAGCGCGCAGTGAGCGCCTTGCTGCAAAAGAATATGAATCAAAGCGAAGAAGAATAATTTGGAGATTATTATGAAATTTAACTATTCACTTATTGTTGCATCACTTTTCTCACTTTCATTGCTTAACGGCATGGAGATGGTAAAGCAGATTTCTGCGCAGCAGCAGATCTATAAACTTATCAGCGCTGACATGCATGAAATGGTGATTAATGAAAAATTGCTGAACCTTTCAGAACCGCTCAAAGCAATGTTCACCGGTGGTTTAAAAGAGGCGCAAGAAAAGAAGGCTTTTATACCTCTCACTGCGCCGGAGCTTGAATTATTGCTCGGCATGATGTACCACGTAACGTGTATTCAAGATGAAAAAACATTGGAAAAAGCGTTAATCGCCTGTATAGCATCAGCAGATACCACTAATCTGTTTGAGGTATTAGATGCGGCGCAAGAATGGCAGTTGCCGGAGAGTATTCAACGTTGTTTAGGTTCGTATATCCTCAATGAAATTTTATTGGATCAAGAGCAGCTTGCGCAATTCAAAAAAACTATCTCTCTTGATGATCAGTTGAAATTATTACAGCAATTGCCGCTCAATCTAAAAAATTATATGCCGGCTTTGCAATTATTTGATTCTATTGGTCTAAAAAATTTGGGAAAGGACATATCAGATTATTTTGGTGTTTTAGGGAAATTAAGCGCAACTTTTAAGGCAAATATTCAGTTTCTTCTTTTACGGTATAAGCCGATTGAACTTGCCAAACTTTTGGAGCAATCAAATATAAATTTTGAGCATGTTTTGAAAGATGATATTTATTTCAAGGAAAATAGAGTCAAAACTATATGGAGCTATATGCCCGCGTTTGGAGAAAATTATTATCCTACTGCTCTCGCTATGCTTGATAATGGTACCATAGTAGCCGGCTATAAATATGGGATGATTGCCGTTCGGGACCGTTTTGGTAATGAAATAAGTAGATTTTTTACTCCGGAGCGGACCTGTGTTGCAAAAATTATTCAACTTGATGCTCAGCATATCGGTGTTTGGGCTGATGATGGAAAATTGCACATTTTTGATTGGAAAACGAGCCAACAAAAATCAAAGATTCCGGGCTATAAAAATAAGATCCATACGCTGTGCAGAACCCTGGGTGAACAGCATAAAATATTTATTTGGGATATATCATCCGGCTTAAGCATACAAGAAATTAATGATCCTCGAATGAATTGTGATTCGGAGTTGATAGTTCTTAATTATTCAGAATATATCACTGCTGATGGCGAAAAAATTCATTTATGGAAAAATAATAGAATAGATCAAGTAATTCCGGCGCCCCATTATTGGGGCTGCCACATTTATGCTTTGGCACATCACCAGGGTAAAATTGCTACCGGTTGCGCGAACGGCACTATTTATATTCGCAGTCTGGCCGAGCCCAAAAAGATAACACATACCTTTCATCACAAAGAAGGCAAAAGTATATTTTGTCTCACCTTCCTTAATGAGCGGTATTTAGCCTCATGCGGTGAAGATAAAATGGTACGCATTTGGGATTTAAAAGAAAATAAAGAATTACTAAACCTTAAGGTGGGTTATTCCTATTGTATATGGGCAAAGCAATCCAAATTAATTTTAGGATGTAGCGATGGCCAGATAAAAGAATTATTTATTCCCCAACTGGCAAGCGTGCAGGAATTGCTTGAAGAATTAGACCGCAATTCACCGCTCAACTGTTTGCGCATGCCGGATCAAATGATTCGGATAGGCATTATGAGCAAATGCCTCAAGAGGCTTGATGTGCAAAAATTAATTACGGCATTAAAAAAATAACAACAAACATTCATTAGTGAAAAAGGTTCTTGATCTTCAGCGCTATGATGATTATCCGTTAGCCAAAGCCAAACCAAAAGATGATGATTATTGCCGCGTGCAATAAAGTTTTATGCTTATTTATGTAATGTAATGAGTATTATTTACCCCTTTCCTTTTTATTTTCTCATTCATAATTGAACCCACCGTTTCGAACATTGATGCATAATTCCCGAATTTTTTTGTTGCATGAGAAATCCAATCTGCTGTATTTTTTTCTTCGCGGTTTTGCATCTCGACTGCTTTTTTGTGCCATTTGGTGAGTTTATTGAGAATGACGCCGGTTGCGGGTAAAAATTCTTCATGTTCAAGCGGCAACGCATTAAAAAGATCGAATAATCTATCTTCATTCCGTTTCACGCAATAGCTGAGGGGATTTTCTATTTGGGTGCCATTGAATACCGAGGCACCATTATCAATCAGAAATGAAATAAAGGCCGATGGGGCGTTAAGCTTGAGCGCGGTTAGTAGGAGAGTGCTCCCATCAGATGAAATTTTGTTAATGTCGGCGCCGAGTGCGAGCAACCGTAGGATAATTTCTTTCTCTTGGTCGTCGCCATCATAGCGGTCACAGGAATTATAAAGTAAGTCATTTTTGTTTACATCAATATCATCATGTTTTTTTGCTGCTTTTAATAATATTTTTGTAGTGGTAAATTCTCCTCTGCGAATACTGGTACGAAGCGCTTCTTCAATATCTTTTGATTCAATGCTTTCATTATTTGCCAGGATAGCCAAAATTTCAGAATAATTTCCTGCCAATGCCTCAAAAAATAATGACTGCATATCTTGCGCGCCGCAATAGGGTAAAATTAATCTAATAATTTCAGATTCGCTGGGGTACAGCTTTTGGGCCCAACGCTCAAAATAACGCTGCATATATCGTTGAATAGTTTCTTTAAGCAGAGTTTTATTAATGATGGCCGGGCATTGTATGCATTCTTCAATCACCGCACAATCTTCTTCCATGAGTGCCACGCGAAAAAGAGATTGTTTGCAATCTTTTATGGTTTCCCATAATTTTTTGTAATCTGCTGCATCTACCGGATCAGAATCATCTGCAGTCATCATATTAAATTCATGCTCAAGCGCAACAACTTTTCCTTTAAGCCGTGAGACTTCATACTCGGCTTGCGTTTTGAGGCAAAAAGGTTTTTGATTCTCGGAGTTGCACCCTTCACTTTCTGTGATGATTTTGTCAAAAAGTTCCAATGCGAATCTATTTTTATCGAGGTGTGGTTTTTCTTCAACAATGCGTAATTGTGTTGAAATGGGTGAATGGGATCGGGTTGATGGCGTACTGATTCCTGATCGAGGACCATTGTTTTTTTCAGAACAGGGACCCGCATGATGCCAAATCTTTTCCATATCACCAAATTGCGCATCATTTGCTTTGTTTTTCAGATAAAAGTCAACTGCTTTTGCTTCATCACTTTTTGCGTGAGATTCAGTACCGTGATGAGGAAGTAGTCCGGCATAATCATACTCCAGTAATGATGAATCAGAAGTATCACTTGAGCGACTTTCGGGGACAATTTCATGTAGTAACGGCTCAAGTTCAATTTTTAAGAGATTATCTTCTGTTTCCATTGCAACGAGTGAGCTACAAAAAAGTAATGTGATGGCTATCGATTTCATTTTTTCTCCTTTAGCTGATTGAGGAGTAGCTTAATACCATCTTTATTTTGGTGCAAGTTCTTGCATCAAAAAATATTTTGATTTTTTTTGCGCGGCATAATAGGGCAACGTGTGTAAGATTTCCGGCGGTAATCGTGAAAGTTTATTGCCTTGTTTGATGGTGCTTAATAAACGGCGGGTGCGATAATAAGAAAAAAGTGTACGGTGCGCTTCTTGAAGTGCTTCTATTTGCTTGAGGTCATCTATGGTATGAAAAAGATTACAAATACCATCCAACGCTAGCAAATTTTTCTTATAATAGATTTTTATATCATCAAGTGTTTTGTAGTAGAAAAATATGCTTGCATTTGAGATGAGTTTTTCGGGCGGTGTTTTTGCAATAAGTAACAGTTTCTCAAGGAGTCTCTCAATATAACTAGAGATTGTATTGTTATGCAGCTGTCCATTGATTATATCGTTAATTGTTACTATTCTTACCATCCGGTTTTCGCGATTGTGCGCGAGAGCCACTTGTACCTCTTCCTGGGTGATGTCTGCTGATCTGAGTAATGCTCGAATAGCATCGCTATTGGCACAAACTTGATGCCACGCAAGCAGCGGTTTGTGATAGTACGGGCTTTTTGTCCGAGCGCCGTTATCAATTAAAAGTTCGATTGCTTCTGGTGAAAGAGATTCTACTAATTCATGCAGAGGCGTATGTCCGTAATAATTTTTTGCATTGGGATCGGCACCGGCCCGCAATAAAAGTGAAATTAAATTAATCTTTCGAGCGGGTATTATATTTTTTTCATTTGGTGTGTTGGAACATGCAAAATGTAATGGTGTTCTTTGTGATGGTGCGGTGACGCTTACAGTATTGGGATCAATATTTATTTGTTGCGCCAAATATTCAGCAGCATCGATACTGCCCCAATAGCAGGCAAGAAAGAGTGCCGTTTCCCCATTCTCATCAGGTGCATTGAGCAAATTGATGTCTTCTTCTAGGCATTTTTTAACTATTTCTACATTATTTTTTTGTGCGGCCGTTACATATTTTACTAGAAGTTCCGGATCCGGTTGATATTTTTTTGGCTTTTCCATGCCGGTTGCATTAAAAATGAGAATCGCGGCACATAACAATAATTTTTTCATATGATTTTTATATCTCTATTTTTGCAGTTTCACTCAATGCTTGCGCATCAACACAATATTTTGATCTTTCTCTTTATCTTACCGCACTTTTCTTAGCTTGAAAAACTACAAAGTAAAATATTTCGATTCTTCTTGTGCGGCATAGTAAGGAAGCAATTGCATGATTTCTTTGGGCAAATATTTGAGAGGTGATTCCGTATCAACGGATCTATTAATTGTTTTTTTTAATGCTTCGAATTTTAGCCGTGCGCAATAATAAGTTCGCAGAATATGGCTAATCTCTTGATTATGCTGTAATCGGATTATATAACATTTCATAGCCTGTAAGTTGTTATCAAACATGCTTGGGCGATTATTAATGTAATATATTTCGTCATTAATATTTTTGAGCTTTCTTTTTAATGTTTCTTCTGGTATTTGTTTTCCCATTTCAGTTTCAGGAATAGAACATTCTAAAGCAATTCTATTTCCTATCTCGCCCGCCAAAGTACTAAGCTCTTTACAGTTTTTTGCATAACTGGCGGCCAAGATATTGTGATCCCATTTGTAATGGTATTCTATGGCATCCTTTATATCCTTCCTACTGATAGTAGGTAGTTTTAATAATGCCCTCACGCAAGCTGGATCATCAAAAAAAAAATTGCTCATTTTGTCACATGCTCCTGCCATAATAAGAAGCTCTATGGCTTCCGGGCTTTGTAGTCTATACGTTAGCAATTGGAGTGGTGTTGAGTGAAGTTCTGTTTTTGCATTGGGATCTGCTTTGGCAGCGAGCAATAAGGCAATCATAGTGTTTATTCTTGCTAACGGTGTCTGGTTTTTTACTTTGTAATTACAAACAAAATGTAAGGGAGTGAATTTTGACCCATTATGACTTAATATATTCGGATCGATATTTTTTTGAGCGGCAAGAAATTCAGCGGTATCCAAATTTTCTAATTTACAGGCGATATAGAGTGCAGTCTCTTCTTGTGCATTCTGTTCATTAAGAATGTTGTAATCTTCGGATAAGCACTGCTTAGCCAATTGAAGATTATTACTTGCAGCAGCGTCGAAAAATGATTCCACTAATTTTTGATTGGGCCGATAAGGCTTTGTTTCTTCGGATTGTTGTTCCATGCCCACAGCCGAGGAAAAAAGGAGGATTGTAAATACTACTATTATTTTCATAGATGTTTCTTTCTGGTTATCCTTTACTCGTCTTTTGATGATTTTTCTTCACGATGAATGCTCAAAGCGCCATGGCTTTTTAACCAGGCAATTATCTTTTTGTTTTTTTCTTTGGCAAAATAGTCGTAGAGTCTTAGATCTTCTAATTTATATAAAACCGTTTTTCCCGTTTGATCCAATTCATTAATCTGTTTGCCCTTGGTAAGAAAAAGATTCATGATTTCATATTGTTTATCTTCATTTTCGTGCCATTTTAAATAGCAGACCATATAAAAGAGATCTTTGGGATCCGATTGTATGCTCATCATATGATTTGTTTCCGATCAACTCCTTCAAGTTCATCGGCAATTTGAGGAATAATTTCAAGTAATCTTTTGTTGCATTCCGTGGCAGCATTTTTGAATTCTACTGCAAGGGTTTTTATCTTTTTTTCTGTTGGTCCGATTAAGAATTCATAGAGTACATCTATTCGTTTTCTTTTTAAATAGGCCTTAAGGGCCGGTGTTAAATAGTTATGCACAGTTAACGCTTGCCCGATTGTCATTTCATGTTCATCTTCTTCCATGGGATGAAAATACAATGGTGTTACTAATGCGAAAAGAAAAATGATTTTTTTCATATATGTTCCATCTATAAGAATTAAAACAACATTTTAATAAATATCCATAATGAATTGGTTGCATAAACCCCCGACCAAAATGGGTACTGCTCTTCTTTTTCTTTTACCAAATAGGTTGATAAGCCGCCGGCAATAAGCATGAGCGATGTATCGAGCCCCATTAATAAGCCGCCAAAGACCAGTGTGGGATTCACGCCAATATATTTTAAACAATAGCTAAAGATAAAGCCAAGAATCATTACGATATAATCAAAATGGAATGCATTTACCAAAACGGCACGGCTTTGCGCGCGCGATGCAATAAGTTCCGGGCTGCCCAGGCCAAAATGGGTTATTAAGAGCCAAAAAATGGCACCGACGCTTATTGCGCTCGCCGCAAGGCCGATCCATTGATACGTGCGCATGGTGCGATGGTTGATATTTGCCAGTTGCGCAACTTTTTGGCCAAACATCATGTCAACGGCAATCACACCTGCCAGCTCCACAAATGTTGCCAGAATGGTAACTTGAATCGCATTAAACCGGAAGAGCAAAAGCCCCGGGATCATCACAAAGGTGGCAAATCTACCAAGCGGTGCGATGCCTAATTTGCCCGCTATAACCAGAAGCTGGTAACTGCACAATGCAGTGGCGGCAAGGAGGTAACATTGCGCGAGGACGGAAAAGGAGAAATAGATTAAAAAGGCGATCGGGATAAGGAGGGGGATTATGGTTCGAGACCCTTCGACAATTCTTTGATGCGCTTGCCCGCCATAGCTTTTAGCGACGGCTGGGTATCGAAGGATATTTTGAACAGAAAAATTTTTAAATATCTTCCTCAATCCCTTAGGAATATCAATCAAACTCAGCATCGCACCTTGAATAGCCATGCCCGCGCCAAAAGCCAAAACGTAATCCGAATGGGAAAGATAACTAAAAAAAAGAGTATGCACCGGATCAATCATCGCAAGCCGAGCAATAACTGCGACCAACAAGGGCAGTGCGATCACATGGCCGGTGGTAAAGCCAATGGCCCAAAACATCGGAATCATATCGGTGCGGGTGGTCACCAGCGGCAGGGAAAATATGTTCCACGAGAGCGCCGGCAAGAGGGTGAGCCGAGCCGGAAGCAAGGCGGTAAATGTTTGTAGTATTCCATACCCGAGCGCGAGCGCAGCGCCCAGTGCTAACTGGTATGCCTTTTTTAATTGATTTTGCACGGCGATCATATTATAAACCATCTGGCCGATAGGAAATACCATGGTGCTATCGGCTAGTAATTTTTTTTCAAGATATCCGGCAATAAGAAAACCAAAGCTGCCGGCAGCAAAAACAAGAGCTGCCAGTAGGGAGCAAAAAATAAAAGGGGTGGCCATCCAGGAATTAAAAAGTGTTTGATCCAAAAAATAAAGAGTCGGGAATGAAAATGCACAGGCCATGGCAACTGCACCGCCAATGCCACCAGCCGCCGTTGCGAGGGCGATGGAACGCATTTGTGTTTTGATGGCAAGATTATAAGCAACAAGTTTAATAATAATAGTGCCCATTAAAACAAGTGTCATCTCCATCCATGGACCAATGGGCGTTGCCAAGGCAACATAGCTGATCACGAGCGTTGCAAAGAGAGAAAAAAGAAAAGCGATGATTGTGGTAAATAAAGCAATTATCATAATTTTTATGTATTTTTATCAAGGCGCCATGAAGCGCTTTCGAGTCTCAGTAGTTTTTCTTGTATATTGAATGAACACTTTTTTTTGCCTTGTTCATACTCAAGCAGTGTGCCCTCATCACAAAATTGTGGATGAGCATCATCCATTTCTTGGGTAAAGCTGGTGAGTAGTGAGCCATATTTAACCGCAAACAGATAAAACAATTTTGCGTTGAACTCATTGAGTGTATGTTTTAAGAGCATAGTTTCATTTTTCTCATCAAAGCTGATGGTGCTACATGGCATGCTGTTGCTGCCATATCTTATCCACGGACAACCTTTATTTTCAACGCTCCATACTACAATGTCATATTTGTTTTGCAGGGGGAAACGTGTCATTTTTTGGATTTCGATCTGATAATTTCGGGTAGGATTTTTACAGGGGTTGGCTATATGCATTGCATTAATTGACATGATGATAGCTAATGTAGCATAAATATATCTAGATATTTCCATAAGCTCCCCTTCTATATATAAAGATTCAAGAATTATTACAGTATTAATAAACTTTTATCTGTTTGTCGATTGGAAATGAGGGATAAGAGCATATGGCAAAGATTGCCCATCGCCGAACCCGTGATTCCAATGACGGGATATTTTTAACGAGGAAAGATGAGCCTTTTGCAAATCTTTACCCGCAAGCCCATTGTGCTGAGCATTTGCTTAATGATTGGCATTGCAGTGATATAGGCATCCACAGTTTCCATTCGCATTTCCTTGAACCCTTCAGGGATTACCATCACTGTTTTGAGCAGGGCAAATAGTGTTGCCATAAGAGGTGCATTATTTTGATCAAGCGCACTTGCTTGAAATTGAGTTGCCTGAAAGATAGTATTTGCGATAGTATAAAGATCGCCGCCGGTGAGCAACTCTTTTTCTTGTTGTTCAATAACTATAAGAGATTGCATCGCATATGTTCCAAGATCATCCAGCATGTGGCTAATTTCCCTTTTATCAGCTCTTGTTGGTAATTGCGAATAAAAATACTCATACCATTCGCTGGGCATAAGATTGTCTTTGCTGCATAATTCAACGTTAACCGAAACGGTGCCTTTTATCGCATCTGTTTGGTGGATAAGTAACAGTGCGGTGCATGCGACTAAAAGTGCTGTATTTTTCATAATTGTGCCTTTTTACATGAAAAATGAGAGTGGATTGATCTGTTTACCATGTGCGTAGACTTCAAAATGCAAATGTGATGCATCTCTTCCTTTTTTCTTACGGACGGCGCCGGTGGCGCCCACTTTGCCGATTAATTGGCCTTGCTCCACTTTCTGGCCGACTGAAACGTGCATTTTATCAAGGTGCGCATACCGTGTTTTGTATTTATTGCTATGGGATATCAAAATGGTATTGCCATACCCTGAATGAAAATGAGCCTCGATAACGATGCCGTCACCGGCGCTTACTACCGGTGTACCTTTACAGGCTGCCATGTCGATACCATAATGGAAGCCCCAGGAGCGATCCGGTTTGCGTCGCGGACCAAAAAATGAACTTAACCAAAAGTCAGAACGTTTAATGGGCCACACAAAATTAATATCTTTGGCCGCGGTGATAATGCCATCATTATAAAATTTAGGAAAACTCTGCACATTATTGGTGCGGATTGCTCGTGCGCGTTTTCTTCTTTTTTTACCGGTGAAGCTAGTTTTGTGCTTAATTTGATCCGAATAATCGGCCCATTCATTAAGGTCGACCGCTTTTAAGAGAAATTCAAGATTTTCTTTGCGCGCGTGACTGATGGTTGATTGTTTAAGATAACTCGGCTCGCGGTTAACTAAAATAAATGAATCTTTTTCTTCCACCGGTTCAGGAGCTTCGGAATCTGATGACCCCTCGGCCTGTTCTTTCATGGCGTTATATTCATTTAAGATTTTCTTTACCGCCAAGGTATAGGTCCTATATTCTTCTTTGAGTTCAAGCATTTTTTGTGCCTGATCATGAAAGAATCGGTACTCAACAATAAGAAGCGTGCTTAAGCCCAGTAAGCCGATCGCCATGCTTCCAATTATTATTTTGCCTAAATGTTTCATTCGATACTTAATGGTTTTACTCCGCAGTTTTTTCTAAATTATTTCTATGGCCGTATTGGGCACCCATCCGGTATATGATCCCCCGGTGATCTTTGACCATGTTTGGTTCTGCACTTTAACCGTTACTTTCTGGGCGCACGGGATAGTGCCCATCGCATGGTACTCAGTGCCCGGCCCTGCATATACCGTTACATCTTCTTGCATGGCCAGTGCTTTTTTGGTTAATGATGATGCATACAATGCATAGTTTAAAAAGCCGACAAGAATTACGAGCGTGTTCAAACATATCAATTGATAACGTTGTTTTTTGCGCATCATTTTACGGACAAGAAATAAAAGTACACCAATTAGACAAAAAAATAAAATCTGGGCAAAAAGAATGATTCGCGGTGCTTTAAAAATTGAAAGCAAATGTTCCGCAATCCCATCCGTTGTTTTGTGTATCTGGCTACAATTATAAATGCTGTCATTCACAATTGCGCGGTTGCCATTTTTTAATGCGCGGTGCCAGTAGAGCATCGCATAAGACGGATCATTTTTTTGAAAGGCACAGTTACCCATGTTATACCAAACTGCTGCGCTCTTGGGAGAAATCTTTTGATAGGTGGCAAGGGCGGTGTCAAAATCGCCGCCCCGATACTGTTCATTTGCAGTTAAAAAAAGTTCTTGCGCGGTGTGCGCGGATATCGCGCAGAAAACCATGCACAGTAATAAATATTTCTTCATTGTCTATTTCCTGCAGGATTAATTCCTCGAAGCTTCAAACATGGTTCGATACACTGCGCTTCGCGCAGTACTCACCACGAACGGAATCCAACACCGCTCGTCCTGAGTAGAAATCGAAGATTTCGTATCGAAGGATATCTCTATATCTTGCGATGGTAATTTATATGTTCAAAAATATCAAGCCATTGTATTGCCTGATTTACCAATGGTTGCCACGACCGGTGACCCGAATCGGCATGCGCAAACCGTGCCATTGTTAGTTGCTCAAAAAAAATTCGCCATTCTTCGAGCATGCTCTCCTTAAAACCTTTTTGCTGTAAAAGCTGTTCAATTGTTTCCGCCGAGAATGATCTGCCCAATTTTGTTGCCAGAATCTCCATAAATAAAGGATATAATTGGTGATACTCTTCCGTTTTTTCTATCTGCCGTAACTGCTGATAAAGACTGCTGTTTCTTTTTTTAACAAATAGTTTCAAGCCGCTCAAAAAATAATGCCGGCTTATGAACAGAATTTCTGCAAAAAAGAGAATGCATAAAAGTATCGTAAGCGCCCAAAAAATGTGCCATGGCACTATTAATGGCTGTTGTGGCGACCATGGGCCTTCTTCATGGAGCGGGCGAATAACAGTATTTATTTGTTTTTCCTGAGTGCTCGGTATTTGCGGTGCTACCGGACCGCGCACTTGTTTGGGGTTGGCAAATATTTGCAGCGCCAAAGGGAATGATTGCACTGTTTTATACGCCCGTTGAGAAATGTCAAAATAGGTAATTTTTTGTGCCGGAATAGTAAATGATCCGGGTTGCAACGCTTGAATAATATATTCAATAACATACCGTGTTGCGCCATTGGGCGCAGATTCTTGGTATCTTTTTGATTCGTACACTTTCAAATTTTCCGGCATGGCGCTGAGGGCAAATGAGGAGAGGCGATCAAAATTTCCTTGACCGGTGAGCGTAAGGGTGAGCGTTATACCATTGCCAACTTTGGCATGATTTGGTTCCAATTTTCCGGTTAATTCGTGAATGGTGCCAATAAATGGGTTTGGGAGATTACTATCAACGGGTATTGGCTCAACCTCAAGGCTCACGGTGTTTGAATAAGCTCGTTTGGTTTCACTGCGCGAAAAGAAGGAAAAAAAAGCGGTCTTGGTCTGCGTTGTGTAATCAAGGGCATATGCCGGAATTACTTGAACGCCTGCTTTTTTGGGGCAAATATCCCACTCCCATTGGGCATAGCGATGTTCTGTGCCATTAATCATTTTTGATCCGGTGACCGGTCCTTCTTTTTTGCTGCATTCAAATTGCGCGCCGCAGTTTTCGGGGTCAAGCAGCTCTTGCAATGTTACATACGGATCATCGGTGTAGAAAGTAAGGGTGCAATGCGTTTTTTGGCCGACAAACAATTGTTGGGTGTCACAGGTGAGGCGAGCAAAACTTTTATTGCCATTGGTTTGTTTAGAGGTCTGGTGTACTTTTTGGTTATCACTGACGGTGATGGTTAACGGTTGCGATTCAACGGTGCCGCTTGGTTCAATTATTTGCGCCGGCCCGAGGGCATGAGCGCCCGGAGTATCAATGCGAACGCGGTAATGGTAAGTGAGTGATGTGGCGCCGTTGACCATATTCATCTGGAATCCGCTTTGCTGGATCTGGGTATCCCCATCAACTTTAACCACCGGATACTGGGCAGTATTACGTACATTGGTCAGTGAAACATGCAGCAGAAATGGTTGACCTGCGCCCGCCTCTTGTAATGGTTGGCCATCGGTGGAAGTTGTCTTGAGTGTTATTTGCGCAGGGTTGGCTATGCATACGGGTGTTAGAAATAGCAATCCAATTATGTATCGGCTAATAAGCGTGTTCATCATTGCCCGCTCCTCCTTCTTGATTAACCATCACTTGTATCATTTTTTTATTTAATGCCGCATCTTTTTTTTCATGCTGCTCTAAAATTCGTGCCAGGGACGCGGATAATTTTTTTTCTGCTGCCGACTTTTGTTGGCCCTCTTTTTGATCGGCACCACTTTGTTTTTCCGCTTGATTTTGAGCGGCTTGTTCATCCTTTTTTTGCTGTTGTTGTTGAGATTCCTTTTGTGAATTCTGCTCTTTTTTGTCCGATTTATCGGCAGCATCCTTTTGTTGATTTTGTTCTTGCTGCTGCTGTTTTTTATTTTCTTGTTTTTGTTGGTCCGATTGTTGATTATTTTTTTGCTCTTGGTTTTGTTCTTTTTCTTTTTTATTTTTCTCTTGCTCTTGCTGCTCATTTTCTTTTTTTTGTTGCTCGGAAGATTTTTTGTCTTTATTTTCTTCTTGATTTTGATCTTTTTCTTGGTCTTTTTTATCCTGATTATTCTCATCATTCTTTTGCTGTTGTTGCTTTTCTTGTTCCATCATTTTTTTTACTATTTCTTTATTGTGCGCGGCACGTTCATTGCTTGGATTAAGATCGAGCACCTTATCATACGCGGCAAGCGCCTCAGGCAGTTTTTTTAATTTTACATAGCTGTTGCCGGCATTAAATAACGATTGTTCTTGCAGAATGCGATCGGTGTTGCTTTGCGCCGCTTTAGTAAAATAAGAAAGAGCTTGATCATATTCACCAGCTTTAAATGAACTCACGCCTGCATCATACAAAATAGTGGGGGATTCAGGATTATCAACGAGCACTTTTTTCATCAGCTCTTTTGAGCTGTTCCAATCATTATTTTTGCCTTTAATGATAGCGCGATCATATTCGAATGCGCCGTAAAGATTAAGCGAGAAAAAACAGAAGAGTATTAAATATCCTTCGATACGAAATCTTCGATTTCTACTCAGGACGAGCGGGCTCGGAGTCCGTTCGTGGTGAGTGCGAACAAAGTGAGCGTATCGAACCATGTTTCGAAGCAAACTTCGAGAAGTTAAACCTGCGGAGATTAAAAGCATCATAATAACCACTCAAGAGCAAAAAGGATAAAACTAACAAACAAAAAAATCGGATATTGTTCTTCCAATTGTGTCATGGATCGCTCTTCAATCTGTTCTTTTTCGCGCATTTCTACAAGGCGAACCAATGCCCGCAAATCATCTGCATTTGGTGTGGCATGAATATAGATGCCGCCTAGATCAGCAGCGAGTGCTTGGAGTGTTTGATCATTGAGTGATGAAATGATCACCGTTCCATTTTTATCACGCAAATGGCCCGTTTGTTTGCCCTGTGTGTCGAATATTGGTATTGGTGCACCTTGCGCGGTGCCGATCCCGATGGTGAAAATAGTGAGCCCTTCTTGGCGGGCCTTATCTTTGAGCGATGCCAGATCATGCGAAAAATCTTCACCGTCCGTTAAAATTATTAACAACTTATTTTTTTTGGTGCCGCTTTCTTCAAAGGCGCGCAAAGCATGAGAAATTGCCTGTTCAAGTGCGGTTTTTCCTGAGCCAACGGTGTCGGTGTCAATCTGATTAAGATAGAGTAAAAATGCTGAAATATCTTTAGTTAAGGGGCATTGGATAAAACTTGACCCGGAAAAAAGAATAAGCCCGAGCCGTTCTGATTCCAATGCGCGCACGAGTGATTTAATCTTTTCTTTAGCAAAAGTGAGTCGGTTGGGGGTAACATCTTGCGCGAGCATACTGCGAGAAATATCAAGCGCGATAAAAACATCACGGCCCTCTTGAATTACTGCCTGCTCTTTTTTATTCCAGCAAGGGCGCAACAACACGATAAACAAAAGCAAAAACCCGAGGCTCCACAGAATATTTTTTATGGTAATGCGGAGCAATGAAACGTTATATAAAAAGCGTTTATTGCCCACCGGTTTACCAAGCTGTTTTATGAGCGCGCAAAATCGCGTCCAGCGGTAGACAAGCAGGAGCATTGCCGCCGCAAAGAGAATAAAAAAAATTGTATTGCCCGGTGCCATCCAGGTAATGCCGTTCCAATCCATAGCTATATTCCAAACCAAATGGTAGCAGAGGTTATCAGCTCAACAGATAATAGAATAATGAGTCCCCACACAAAGGGAATAAAAATATCAAAATATTTGTTAAAAATTGGTGTCTCGTGTGAGTTTTTTTCTAATGCATCGATGGTTGCGTAAATTGTGCGCATGTCTTTTGAGTTGCGCGCGAGAAAAAACTTTCCGCCCGTTTCTTGTGCAATTTTAGTTAAAAGCGCTTTATTAATTCGCGGTTTTGGAATCATGCCGTAGGCAGGGTGCATAATGAATTGGTCATCATCACTGCCGATGCCGACCGTGTAAATCTTAATGCCGAGTTTTTGTGCCAGTTCAATGGCCAGAGCCGGATCCACATCCGTTTCACTTGGCGCACCGTCGGTCAATACGATCATGATTTTACTTTTTGCATCCGATTTTTTTAATCGATTGGCGGCCGTGATTATGGCCGTTGATAACACGGTGCCTTCCGGCTCCAAAATACCAATGTATAAGCTGCTAATAAGATTATTGATAATTTTTTTATCGAGGGTGAGCGGGATGCGTGACACGGCATCCTTTGCAAAAATTACCAAACCAATCGCATCATTGGTGCGCTTGTTAACAAAGTGAAGCGCCTCATCTTTGGCAACTTCTATGCGTGACCGTTTATCATCATCATAATCTTGAAATTGCATGCTGCCGGAAATATCAAGCACCAGCATGATATCAATTCCTTCAAAAATAACATTCGATTTGGTGTCAACAAGCTGTGGTTTTGCTATCAAGAAAATAAGAATGGCCAGCACCAATAGCCGTAATCCGGCAAATATTTTTTTATGCGTGGGTGCATAGGTGCTCTTACGCTTTACCAGCGCCGCGACGAGCGGAAACTGATAAAAAGGTGATCGCTTGAGCCAATAGCGTGCGGCAATAATGATAAGAGCAGCGGGAATGATCCAGTAAAAAATCTGGCTATTGGCAAAACGCAGAAAATAATCCATTTAGTCCTCATTAGGATGCAAAAACCATGCATAAACCCTATCTTTAAATTCCTCTTCCGTTTCTTGGGGCTCAATGTGCATCGGGCTACCAATTATTACGGTTATAGGATGAAAGTGGATCCAAAATGTTTTTGGCGGATACACTTTATTCACACCAATTATTTTAATCGGTACCACCGACCGGTCAATTTTTTTTGCAATTAAAGAAAAACCACCAAAAAATTCATGCACTTTACCATCGGTGTGGCGCGCTCCTTCGGGAAATATAATCAGATCCCATGGTTTTGATTTTACCAGATTAATTGCTTCGATTAAGGTGCGCATAGCTTTTATGGGGCTCGTGGTGTCCACCAAAACGGAATTGCGGGGAAGAAGAAAGGCAAGTAACGGTGACTTGGTTAATTCCGCCCACGCCAACCAAACGTGAGTTTTATTTTTAAGCGCGTTACCAATTAATGGGATATCAAATGATGATTGATGATTGGCAACAATAATGCACGGCTCTTTGGGAATGTGGCTCATACCTTTAAAGTGAATGGGCAAGAGGGAAAATTTAAGACAGAACCAATAAAAAATCTGTGATAACGTTTTAAAAAGCGGATTGTTAACCAAATAACGCTGCGGCATCAAGAGACAAATAGCCAAAGGCACTGCCATGAAAATAAGTAAAATTATAAGTAACAATCGCGTGAACAATGTAAAAATAATGGTACCTGTTTTAACCATGCCTTATTCCTTTATTGTTTCTGGATAATAGAGGCCAAATTGCTCATGAATTCGTTTGGTATAAAAATTGGTGAATATACTTATTGGTATGGGCAACAATAGATTATATATGAATGGTAGATAGAAAAAACATGGCGCACCAAATAACCAGATAATTATCATATCTATGCCATACCAGAAGATACAAAAAAGGCCGAACATAATAAAACAAAAGGGATAATTGTACCACACCATTTTACAACCACGCACAATCGATTGCCACAAAGCTTTTATGCCGCCATTATTATCGAGCATAAACAGTATCCAGAATGTTAAAAGTGGAGCAACATACAAGGGTATATTGGCAAAGGGAAGGGAAAATAGAAAAATTGCCGTTGCTGTACGCATCAATATAAGATAGGCAACTATTATTGCTTGGGGAAGAGCTTGATCCTTGAATAGGTGAAGGACTAACCATTTGCTTGCTGTTACTATTGAATAGCCAAAAATTACTGCAAAAATAAAAAATAGAAGGCTCAACACGATAAATGAAAGAAAATGTTTTTTGTAATCTTTATAATAATGAAAACTTTTACGTTTGATTGAGGGGCGAATTATTAAATACATAAGAAAAAAAACAAAAAACCACCCAAGCAGGGGAATGAGTAAAAAATAGCTGTGTCCGTGTACCATACTATAGCGATTATACCAGAGCTCTGCTGCGATGGTGAGCAGAATGAGCCACCCCACATGGAGTAGGATAAACTTGTATGATTCCAAGATTCTCTTTATAGTTACTAAAAAAAATAATTTTGCATTTTTTGGCGCAAATACCGATAATGATTCTTTCCATGATTGAAAAAGAGCGGGCATGCTTGTTCCTTAGTTAATTCGCTTAAGGTCTAGTGCGTAAGCACTCTATTCATTGTGTGCAAAACTAGCACAAACTGAGCTCTCTTACAAGAGAGCTCCCAGGATTATTTGACATTTAGTAAATAATTTGATTACTATAAAAGAGATAATAAGATGAAAAATGGTAGTTCTTATAGCAATATGTATTTTGTTTTCCTAATATGAGATACATACTAAAGTTGAGAAAAAAGGTATGAAAAAGCTGTTAATTGTAGAGTCGCCAGCCAAGATTAAAACAATCAGTAAATTTTTGGGAAAAGATTTTAAGATCATGTCCACCATGGGGCATGTCAAAGATCTGCCTACCAAAAAGACTGGTGTTACTATTAATGGCTCTATAAATATTGAATATGTTCCTATTGAAAATAAAGATAAAACGATTGCAGAATTATGCAAAGCAGCCTCTGCGTCTGATGAAATTTACTTGGCTCCCGATCCTGATCGTGAAGGTGAAATTATTGCCTGGCACGTGGAACAAGAGATAAAGAAAGTTGCCAAAAAAGCAAAAATTCATCGCATTACGTTTAATGAAATTACTAAGTCCGCTATTCAAGAAGCAATCGAACACCCGGGCGATGTTGATATGGACAAAGTTGCTGCGCAACAAGCGCGGCGTGTACTCGATCGATGGGTGGGTTATGAAGTTTCACCTATTTTATGGGTTAAAATTGCTCCCGGCCTTTCAGCCGGGCGCGTGCAATCGGTTGCGTTGCGATTGATTTGTGATCGCGAAGAAGCAATTCGTGCCTTTAAACCGGAAGAATATTGGTCAATTACCGGTCTTTTTAAACATAAAGATGGCACCATCGAAGCGGCACTTACGCTGATTGGTAAAGAGAAAGCAGAAATTACCAATAAAAAAGATGCTGATGATATTGTTGCCAAGATAAAAAAGGCTGAATATGCCATCGAATCAATAACTGATAAAGAGCGCACCAGAAATCCGTTGCCTCCTTTTATGACGAGTACATTGCAACAAGCAGCCTTTAATCAGTTAGGCAATTCGGTTAAAAAAACGATGCAATTGGCACAGCAATTATATGAAGGTGTGCCACTGGAAGATGCATCAACCCCGGTTGCGTTAATCACCTATATGCGTACCGATTCATTGCGCTTATCCGATACGGCCCTTAAGCAAGCGCGCGAATTTATTAGCAAAAATTTTGATAAAGAATATTTGCCGGCAACTGCCAATCAGTATGCAAAATCAAAGGCAAAAGAAGGCGCCACGCAAGATGCTCACGAAGCGGTGCGCCCTATCGATGTAACTATTACTCCCGAAAAAGCACGTAAATTTTTACCAAAAGATTTAGCAAATCTTTATGAACTTATTTGGAAACGATTTGTTGCTTCACAAATGAAGCCCGCTCTCTATGCGCAGCGTCAAGTTGTTATTAAAGGTGGCCAATTTATCTTTAAGGTAACCGGTTCAACACTGATCTTTGATGGCTTTTTGAAAGTTTATAACGTTGCTGAAGATGAAGATGAAAAAGAAGGCAAGGTTGTTTTACCAAAAAGTATCAAAAAAGATGATGATTTAGCTTTGCAAAAAATAAATCCAAAGCAGCATTTTACTCAGCCGCCGCCGCGCTTTACCGAGGCATCATTGGTGAAGGATTTAGAAAAAGAGGGCATTGGCCGACCAAGTACTTATGCCGCCATTATGAATACGATTCGCGCACGGCAATATACCACTGTTGATACCAAAAAGCGCTTTAACCCTACCGAATTGGGTATGACCGTTACCAAAATGCTCGTGGAAAATCTGCCAAAAATCATGGACATTAAATTTACTGCTCATATGGAAGAACATCTTGATAAAGTTGCGCAGGGTGAATTGGAACGCGATACTCTGTTACGTGGTTTTTATGAACCCTTCAGCCAAGATGTGCAAACCTTTAAAGGGCAAGATGGCAAACGAGTTGCTGAGCCAACTGAAATTACGTGCCCTGAATGCAAGAAGAATAAACTTGCCATTCGCTTTGGTAAAGCAGGGGAATTCTTGGGCTGTTTAGGCTACCCAAAATGCAGTTTTACCACTAATTTTAAGCGTAATGAGCAGGGGCAAATAGAGCTTGTAAAAGCAGCCGAACCTGAGATGCTCGCAGAAAAATGTCCTCAGTGTGGCAAGGCTTTACGACGTTTAGTGGGCAAATTTGGCCCCTTTGTGGCCTGTTCGGGCTACCCTGAGTGTAAGTATATCCATCATGTAAAAGCTGGCTTTCCCTGCCCATTTGATGGGGGCGAGGTGGTTCAAAGAAAATGGCGAGGGGGCACCTTCTGGGGCTGCAATAACTATCCAAAGTGTAAATTTGCCGTTTTTGGGGATATTGAAGAAATCCCATGCCCTCAATGTAAACTGCCTTTCTTAGTTAAGAAGACTGATAAAGAGGGGAGAGTTACCCTGTTTTGCTCTGATAAAAAATGTGGCTATATCAAGGAATAGCTGTCCTTAAATTACGATATCTTTCAGGTTCAAGCGCTCGTTCATGGTGACCCTTCGAGATGCAGCTTCGCTGCTCCTCAGGATGAGCCGGAAGGACGCGTTTACTCCCGAGCGCTAGTCGAGGGGTTTAGCGAAGGCTGGGTCGAATTATTATTTGACAAATAGATAATATTTGCTATCATGAAATTATAATAATGCTAAATATCATATGGAGGTTTATATGAAAAAGCACAGTACATTTATTCTGGCCGGATTGGTTTTCTTGCCTGTATTTCCAATGGAAAATACATCTAAAACTGAACTGCATACTGCTGCAGCAAATAGCTCATTAAAAAATAAAGTACAAAAAATAATTGAGTCGAATCCAGTGCAAATACATCAAAAAGATGGCGATGGCAATACCCCATTGCACGAGGCTGCTTATTATGGTTGTACAGAAAATGCTGATCTTTTACTGCGATACGGGGCTCAGGTTAATTCGCTGAACTATAAGGGCGAAACGCCGTTGGATAAAGCACATTATAAGTGCCAGTATGCGCTGGAGAAATTACTCAAAAAACATGGTGGCCAGTATTCAAAATATAAAGATTCTCTCAAAGAACTTGATATCTTATTATGGCAAGCAAGTGGAAATTTTGATTATGAAAAAATGCTTGATCTTCTCAAGCGTGGCGCTAATCCCAATGCAATGCATGATGATGGCAGTGGTGTTAAAATGACGCCTCTTGCTAGAATTGCGCGATCTGCCGATTACACAACACCACATAAGGTTATGCAGGTTTTATTAGATTATGGTGCTAACATAAATCTAGAAGATAGTGCAGGCTGGACCCCTTATGGAAGAACATCGCAAGGTGCAGATAGCCAAACCGGTGACTCTATTGGAAAATTCTTTAGTCAAAGGAATGCAAGATTTAAAAAAGGAAGCATTTAGCACATACACTCAAAAAAAATATAAATGTATAAAATTGGAGGAATTATGAAATTACATAAATCAGTACTATTAATAACCGGTTTGATTTCCGCAATGCATGCAAGTGGCATGCAGCCGGTGCAATATCTAAGAAATGCGCAGCAAGAAATACTCATTCAGTTGGTAAGCTCAGAAAAGACATCCGTATTCGTACCGAGGGAAAGTGCATTGCAAGCCGCCACTCTGGCGACTATTTTAAACCCCCCGCAAGAAGCAGGAACATTCCAAGAAACTCAGGCAAAAAGTATCACATTGAGAGCAATTGATAATGCAACGCTTAATATTGTTGCGCAAATTATGCGCTCAGCTGATTGCCATCATGAGTTGAAGGGGAAAGCATTTTTAGATGCAATAAGCAAAGAAATTACCATTAACGATGACCAGATTATTCCGGTATTGAATGCATGCAATTTTCTTGATTATGCTCCGGGAATCAGATTAATTGCTATGGAAATGATCAACAAGCCAGCGATTATTAATCATGTAATAAAGAGCATTCAAACGAATCAACTTTCTGATGATACTGCCAAGCAAATAGCAAAAATCTATTATTTGATTACGCAGAAGGATCTTGAAGGAGTTGATAAAAAACCGATTGTTACAATTGGTTTTTCAATCCGTGATTATCTTGAATATTTGCCTGATGTTATCAAAAAACGTAAAACTGAGACTGAATTAGATCTAAGTGGCTTGCGGCTCAATGATACTGATGGATTACGAGATATTCCTGACATTAATAATCTGCAATATTTATTGCTTTATAGCAATCAGCTGACGCAATTGCCTGCTACGCTTTTTAATGGGCTTAATAATCTGCAATATTTATACCTTCATAACAACCAACTGACGGAATTGCCTGCTACGCTTTTCAATGGCCTTAATAATCTGCGAGTACTACATCTTGATAACAATCAACTTACGCAGTTGCCTGCTACGCTCTTCAATGGGCTTAATAATCTGCAAGAACTATATCTTATGAGTAACCAACTGTCGAAATTGCCTGCTACGCTCTTCAATGGGCTTAATAATCTTCAATTGCTATATCTTGATAACAACCAACTGACAGAATTGTCTGCCATGCTCTTCAATGGTCTTAATAATTTGCGATATTTATCGCTTTCTAACAACCAACTGACGGAATTGTCTGCCATGATCTTCAATGGGTTTAATAATCTGCGAGTATTAACTCTTTTTAATAACCAACTGACCGATGAAAACAAAGAACAGCTAAGGAATGCATTGCCTAGGATAACTTTTTTAAATTTAGATTAAAAATGTGAGGAATTATGAAATTACATAAATCAGTACTATTAATAACCGGTTTGATTTCCGCAATGCATGCAACCGGCATGCAGCCGGTGCAATATCTAAGAAATGCGCAGCAAGAACTAGTATCATCCATGATCGAATTGGTAAGCGCGCAAGATAAATCAGTATTTGTACCAAGAGAAAGTGCATTGCAAGCCGCTACTCTGGCGACTATTTTAAACGCTGCGCAAGAAGCAGGAGCGTTTCAAGAAGCACAGACAAAAAGTATTCCGTTAAGAATAATTGATACTGCAACGTTGGAAATTATTGGGCAGATTATGCACTCGGCTGATCGCCATAGCCAGTTGAAAGGAAAGGCATTTTTAGAAGCAATAAGCAAAGAAATTACCATTGCCGATGAACGGTTTATTTCCGTATTAAATGCATGCAATTTTCTTGACTATGCTCCCGGAATCAGATTAATTGCTATGAAAATGATCAATAGGCCTACCATTATTGAGCAGGTAATAAAACTTATTCAATCAAATCAGCTTTCTGATGATACTGCCAAGCAAATAGCAAAAATCTATTATTTGATTACGCAGAAGGATCTTGAAGGAGTTGATAAAAAACCGATTGTGAAGATTAGTTTTTCAATCCGTGATTATCTTGAATATTTGCCTGATGTTATCAAAAAACGTAAAACTGAAACCAAATTAGATCTAAGTGGCTTGCGGCTCAATGATACTGATGGATTACGAGATATTCCTGGCCTTAATAATCTGCAAGTTTTATGGCTTTATAGCAATCAGCTGACGCAATTGCCTGCTACGCTTTTTAATGGGCTTAATAATCTGCAATATTTATACCTTCATAACAACCAACTGACGGAATTGTCTGCTACGCTCTTCAATGGCCTTAATAATCTGCAAGTTTTATGGCTTTATAGCAATCAGCTGACGCAATTGCCTGCTACGCTTTTTAATGGGCTTAATAATCTGCGAGTATTAAATCTTTCTAACAACCAACTGACGGAATTGTCTGCTACGCTCTTCAATGGCCTTAATAATCTGCAAGTTTTATGGCTTTATAGCAATCAGCTGAGTGAATTGTCTGCCATGCTCTTCAATGGTCTTAATAATTTGCGATATTTATCGCTTTCTAATAACCAACTGACGGAATTGCCTGGTACGCTCTTCAATGGGCTTAATAATCTGCAATATTTATCGCTTTCTAATAATCAACTCACCGATGCTAATAAAGAGCAAATAATGAATGCATTGCCTGGGGTAAATATTTTTTAAATTGATGGTTTTATGCCATCTCAAGAACCTTTTTTTTCGGGGTATTTGGCAGCAAGTTGCGCTTTCCACTTTTCAACTTCTAATTCTTCAGAAAGTGTGAGCGGTTGATTGCATGCCTTTTTTAACGCTAATAGTGGGCCCAACTCAGCAACCCCTTGTTTTAATTGTTCCGTTTCTTGGGGTGTTGTTTCACCAATCGCAAATTTAACTTTAAGGGCAGAATCAGTTTCTATTGGAAGATTCTTTGGTGACTTCACCAGAAATGGTCCCTGATACCGGCCGGATGTTTTATATTCTTGGAGAGCCCTGAGATGTTGGAAGGTGAATAATTCCTCGAGTGTGTAGCGGGCTTTTCGTTTATTGGTTCTTTGGAGTTGTAAACATTTTTCCATGCTGTTGAGAATAGGTGCAATGAGCATGATGGCGATTAAAATATTGAAACACTTTTGCATAAAAATATCTTCTATTTAATACGTATATTCAATTTTCGTAACTCAATTTCTGCGCGCATCGGATTAAACGCCGCAACTTTTGTATCAAGCCGGGCATACCGAATACCAACAAAAGACACGTCAGGGTGTAAAATTTGTTGTATCGAGTGCAAATGTATTTCTTTATCATCCACTGCAATTATTTTGCGCGGAACAAATGAGAGATGATTTAAAACGTTATGTAATACAGTGCCTTTATCATTGCCATGGCAGAAAACAGTGCCATTTTTATAGCGATATAGGATATCGCCAGTACTCGTAAATTCTTCGTGCCAGATTCCTGATCGTGAGAAATCGATGCCGATAGCCTTAAGTTGTTCAAGGGTGCGATCACTAATTTCTAAAGATCGGGCCGTTACGGCAATAACGCTAAACCCATTTTCTTGGAGAAAGTCAATAAGTTCAATTGCTTCTTGCTCAATGAGCGCTAATTCAATGTTGTTTTGAATCTCGATATACAGCGGCTTAATAGTATGCCATGCGGTATGTGCGTCCATTCCCCGCAGCATTAGTTTGTTGATCTCATGCGTAACCCACTCATCACTGCCAATGCAATAATCTCGGGGCGCGGCTAGCGTGTTATCGATATCAAAAATAATCACCGTATGTTTATGAAAATCCAGCTCGTGCAAATAATGTAACAGTGCGGTGATTTTATGGTGCTCAACAATAGTATGGGGAGCGTAGAGGGTAAATGAAAGTATTAAAAAAAGACCGTAGAGTAATCGTTTCATGAATTTTCCTAACGATGAAATAGAGGTTTTGTAAAACGAATTGTAACGATTCTTCTAAAAAAGTCCATAAAAAAAGCTGCGCAAATCCAAGTAATTGGCCATAAATCCGGTACAATGTGATCAAAGAAAGCACTTATGGTGCCAAGAGTACCACCAATAAGCATGCCGGGTATTACTGAGCGCAGATATTTTGCCTCAAGATCTTCGGCCTCCATTTCATGTTCTTGATACACGGCAGCACAATGACCAGCATTAATCAAATTTGGCATTACAAACAATAAACTTAGCAGATACATTTTTTTCATACATTCCTCTTTAAATTATTCTGGATTTAAGCATACTTATGGTGTAAAAAAACTATCTCTCAGAATACACCTATTTCAATCATTTTAACATTAAGGATATGCCAATGAAAAAAGCAAGACTCGTTTTAATAGCCGGCGCAACCATTGCCGCTTCAGCATTTTGCATGGAAGAACCACCAAAAACTATTATTGAATCAGATTCAACACAAATAACAGCAGAAACTTATGTCAAAGTTACCTCTTTGTTACGTGCATTTATGCAGGGTACCATCGAGGCTAACCAAGACGGCACGGTACTCTATCGCAAATATTCCGATTCTTCTACAGCATATAAATACTCATTACAACATGCCGCCAAGCAATTGAAAGAACTTTATAATGCAATTATTCACATAGAGAGTGGATGGCAGCAATTTCCAGAAGAAAAATTAGGAGCTGAATACAATTCAAAAAGCGAGGAAATAAAAGCTCACAGTGAATTGCGCGAGTTCTATAGATTTATGGAAAACGAAGATATATTTAATGTGACAAATGCAATAAGACAAACAATTATTGAGAATAGAGATACATTAAAAAAAGCATTCAAAGCAGCCGAAGAAAGCACTGCTGTATCCGATGTTGCTCGCCAGATCAATGAAGCCCGCAAAAAAACCTTGCGTCCACCTGCTCCGATAATTAAATAACTCATTAGATTTTGATCATAAAAAAAGCACTGAGAAATTCAGTGCTTTTTTTATTCTGTTAAAACTTCAAAGAAATTGTTATTTCTTTTTTGCCGGCGCCTGTTCTTTTTGCAGTGCCGCAACTTTTTTGGCTAAACGGCCAATTTTACGCTGCGCGGTGTTGGCATGAATAACGCCTTTTCCTTTAGCGCGCGATAATTTTGATTCAGCATCTTTGAGCAATTTTTGGATTGCTTCTAACGATTCACTTTTTTCAATAGATGTTAGAACTTTTTTTACTGCTGTTTTAATAGAAGTGCGACGCGCTAAATTACGCGCTCTTTTGATCTCATTTTGGCGAGCTTGTTTCTTTGCCGATTTGGTGTTTGCCATTTCCAAGTATCCTTATGAATTAAACAACTTTCTTAATTTTTCCAGCCTTCAAGCATTTGGTGCACACTTTTGCATTGCACACTTTACCCGAAATATCTCCGGTATGTGTAAAACGCATCTTCTGTACGTTTGGATACACCCACCGCTTAACTTTGTTATTGGCGTGGCTTACCAGGTTTGCTACGTGCGGGGCTTTTCCGCATACTGCACATATTCTTGCCATTGTGTTTAAGTCCTTTCTAACAGCTTTTTAACTTTTTTTACTAGGATGGTTCGATACAATTGCTTCGCAATTACTCACCACGAACGGATCAACGTGTTCAGCATGAGCGGAGGGTTTCCGTTCGTCCCGAGCTTGTCGAGGGATCGCTCTAAGTAGCCCACCAAAGTTTTAACGAAGGCCGGGGTATCAAAAGATATTATTTATTAATAATCTACAATAATAGCGATTTTTTTCAATGTATACATGCGATTTTAGCTAAAGCTATGCATTGTTCTTGGCGTAATTCCCAATAACTCATACACTTCTTCTGCATAGAGCGTCTCTTTTTCAAGAAGCGCCTGCGCCAGACGATCCAACTTTTGCCTATTTTCAAGCAAAATCTTCTTCGCATCATTATAACAGGTATCCAAAATTGCACGAACTTCTTCATCTATCTTTTGGGCAGTACCTTCTGAGTAATTAAAGCCACCATATTGGTTCTGACCATAAATTACCGGACCCACTTTTTCTGACATACCAAAATAGCAGACCATTTTACGTGCCAGCTCAGTTGCTTTGATAAAATCACTGTAGCAGCCGGTAGTTACATTCTTATCTTCAAAAACAAGGTCTTCAGCCACACGTCCACCCATTGCAACCCGAATAGAGGCAAGGATTTCTCGTTTGGTTTCTTGATACTTATCACGCTCAGGGAGCCACCAGGTTACCCCTAATGCTCTACCCCGCGGGATAATGGTAATTTTGTGAAGCGGCTCAGTGTCTTCAGGAAGATTGAGCAACACCAAGGCATGCCCTGCTTCATGAAACGCAGTCAATTTCTTTTCTTCATCCGACATGAGGATAGTTTTAATCTCTTTACCCACAATTATCTTGTCGCGCGCTTCTTCAAAATCTTTTACAGTGACTGATTCTTGGTTATTTTTTGAAGCAATTATAGCCGCTTCATTAATAATATTGGCAAGATCAGCACCAGAAAAACCGGGCGTTCCGCGGGCAACTTTAGAAAGATCAACCGTTTCATCAATTTTTACATTTTTAGCATGTAAGCGTAAAATCTGTTCCCTGCTGGTAAGATCAGGGAATGGCACTTCAACGCGTCTATCAAAACGCCCCGGACGCAACAATGCTTTATCCAAAACATCAGGGCGATTGGTTGCGGCAAGAACTATAACAGATCCTCCACCGCTCGTTTGAAATCCATCCATCTCAGTAAGAAGTTGGTTCAATGTTTGTTCACGTTCATCATGCCCGCCACCCTGGCCATGGCCACGATGACGACCGACGGCATCAATTTCATCTATAAAAATAATGCTTGGCGCATGTTTACGCGCTTGCGCAAATAGATCCCGAACCCGAGAGGCACCAACACCCACAAAAACTTCTATAAAATCGGAACCACTTATACTAAAGAATGGGCAATTTGCTTCCCCTGCTACTGCTTTTGCAAGCAATGTTTTACCATTTCCCGGCTCACCTACCAGCAATACGCCGCGTGTGATTTTTGCCCCTAATTTGCGGAATTTTTCAGGACTCTTAAGAAAATCAACCAGATCCTTAAGCTCTTCTTTTGCTTCAGCAGCACCTGCCACTGAGTTAAAGTTCTCTTTAATGGTCGAAGGCATAAACATTTTGGCCCGGCTTTTACCCATAGAAAATATATTTCCGGGGCCACTACCGCCATTGCCACCACCTAGATTTTTAGCTTGGCGATAAATGAACCAGCCAACCAATAAAAGGCCGCCCAAGGCGATAAGCAACAGGCTCAGGTACCAAACATTAAACTGGTTACCTGAATTTATGACAGTGAATTCAACGTTATGCTCTTTTAAAAGATCCCAGTCCTTGTTATTTTCAGCAACAATTGTTTCAAACCGGCCGCCATCTTTAAATTTACCATGAACCTCTTGGCCATTAATTTGTACTGCCTGCACCTGATTTTGCTCAACTTTGGTTAAAAAGCTTGAATATGGAATTACTACTGTTTGGCGGGTATAATCAGTTAACCATGCAAGTAAAATAACACAGGCAACCATAAAACTGGCGCCAATGATCAGGTTTTTAGGGCCACCTTGAAACTGATTCTTTTTTGGATTTTTTGTATTGTTCGACATCGTCTACCTAATTTTTAATATGTGGAACCAAAATAATTCTATTAGAATAAATTTGCCCATTGGTAGCAATACTGTATTGATTTGGGCAAATTTGGGAATTGTTAACAGTATAGGAAAAAGAATAAAAGTTGTCGATAGCAATTCATGTATTCTTTCGCTGAGCCTTTGCTCTCACTTCTTGAGGAAGTTCACGCTTTGAATCTAACAGGTCCATGAGTTCTACATCAAAGTGGTCTGGAAAACATCGGACTATTTCTAAAGGACTAGTAAAGTAATAGCTTTCATCACCACATGCAATGATTCCTTGATAATAGCTTGGCCTAAAACTAAACTCGGTTGCTTTTTCATACGCGCAAAAGCCCTTTTTTATCAGAGTTGTTATAATGGTGCGCGCATTTTTCTTAATCTGTTCATCAGCAGCATTGCAAAAGGTGGATAGAGCTATTGAAAGGGGAAAATCATCTGCTGACACATTTTCATTATCCAAAATTACTTTTTTTTCATCTAACATGGTTGCTACAAGATCCGGATTATTAAGCCGCACCGCTTCTTCAAGTGGTCGAATGCGGCGATTACTTGATAAATCAAAACTACTGGTAACGGTATCTACCTCCGCACCCATTTTCACTAAAACTTTTGCATTTTTTATTGCTTTGGATTGCAGCGCCGCCGCTAATAGATTAAAGGTATAGGTAATGGGACACATCATGCGAGATCGATTTTCTTGCCAGGTAAAATTGGGGTTTAATGTTTCATCTTTTAGAAAACATTCCAGAACTTCTGCGTATTTTTCATCTTTATAAAGCTTTGCTAAACAGCGGCCATCATGAGTAGATTCTGCTAAACCAACAGCTTTTGTAATTTTTTCAAAACGTGCTTGTAATTTTTGGTTGTACTTTTCATTTTTTACTTTTGCAACTTTTTCAAACGCTGCCTTGAGAGGATCACTCTTATCCATCGCGATTGTTAAGAATGGCATTCCCATAAAAATGATAAGCATTATTTTGTTCATTTCATTCATATCATGTTCCCTACTCTTGGATATTCATTATAAATTCCTGACTTTGCAACGTACTCACAACTATCTTGAGCGCTCGTATAAAATTCAAAAACTCACATTGAAAAATTAATATTCTTAAGGCTTCATTTTACTTTCAAGCATTTGCTGCAACTTTGGATCGGCAGGCATAGAAAAATCGGTTATCAGTTTAAGATCAGCTTTTGCATCGAGCAATCGTTGTATTATCTGATAATATGGTTCCTTTTCCTGTTCGTCAGACAAAGTACATCGTGCAATAGCGCAGCTGAGTGGGTTAAGAATGCGAGATCTATTTGGTTCAGCTTTATGTTTCAGTAAGCTATCAACCATTGCCACATTACCATCGTGAGCCGCAATAGCCAATGGCGGCCAATGTGCGGCACAGCCCGCTGCTACAACACCCGCATTATTGGGATTTGCACCACCTTCGATTAACACCGATGCATTCTCATAGGCTTTACTATGTAATGCAGTTGTTAGTAGATACAACACTGAATCTGCCGTTGTTCCCCCTTCAGTCCATGAGGTGTCAGGATCAAGCAATTTTTTTTGCAATACCTCTTGCAATATGGAAACATATTTTTTTTGCGTGCAAAGTGCTTTAATGATGGTAATACCGTATGGATTTTGAGCTAACGACTTTGAATTTATCTGTTCCGTGCGCCCTAACAAATAGGCTGTATCTATTTCGGTTTGCATGGCATTCATGCCATTTATCAAAAAGCTTGTGAACAGTAACAAGAAAACTCTCATAAAAATCCTTTATATTCTTATTTCATATCATCTTTTTGTTGCATAGTTTCAAACAACTGCACCACTTCCTCCGCACCTTTTTCTTTGGCTAATTCAAAACTTGTTTTTTTGCCGTCCAGTTCACTGCTGCGAGCATCAGGATCTGCCCCATGTTGAGTGAGCAAACGGATAATGTTAAATGAATTTTTTTTTCTATCCTTGACCTCGGCTAACCACTTTGAATCGTTCCGGAATTTAGCTTTTGCTTCACTTTCTAACTCCAGACTATAAAGGTACACCGCATAGACAAGAGGCCTGCGATAAGCCAAGAGCAAATTAAAATCGGCATTATACTTGCCCAGCAGTTCCACCATTTTACAGTCTTGTTCTCCAATTGCATAAAAGATTGGATAATAACTATGTCCAAAGAAATCAGGGGTCCCGGGATTTGCAGTTACGTTAACGTCTGCGCCATAGCGCAAGAGTAATTCCGTTTGTTTATATTTATCATTACATACACATGCGTGCAATAAGCGCGCTTCATCATAGCGCTCCGTATTTTTCCAGCGGTAATTGGGATCGAGTTTTTTCTTTTCCAAAAGATATGCAAAAAGTGGCACATATTCATCAAGAAGAATATCATGAAATAGCTGCCGTTCTTTAAAATTACCCGCATAGTAATTGGTTACCATTTCAGTAATCTCATTAGTTTTTCGCTCTTTAATTTCATGTACAATCTTTACCACATCTCCACGCGTCATGGCCCAAGAAGATACACTTAAGAAGCACAGTAGAAAAAAAATAGGTTTCATATTGATCCTTTACAATACTACGCAACCGCTTTTAGTTTGATCAGCCGATTGCACAGATGAAGCTCGAAGAGATTCGTTAAAATTTTCTTCTATGAATTTTCTATTAAGTTCTTCTAATTCCTCTTTAGATACACCCCATCGATTAGGATCATCTTCTTTTTCCTTATTTGCCGATTGCACAAGTGTCTTAATCAGTGCCGCTTTTTTAAAATCACCCTGAGGAATATCCCACAATGTTAATTCTTCATTGCCACTGAGCGCCTGAATTTGCGTAGCATCTTTATTAAACTGCAATGAATAGATCAACGGAATTGCACCACCGGAAAATGCCAAAACAGAATGCGGCTCATTTTTATTGTTCGGATCAGCAAAGCCAATGCTACTACTGTCCTCTGCCTCAATGGCCATTAATAATGTTTTATCATCAGGACTATAGCTGAGCCAATCAGATTCAAATCCTGCTTTCCCGCTACAATCATACTTACTCAACCATTGACCAAAGGCATTCATCACCACGGTATTTTTTCCCGTAGCTGGATCGTAAAGGTAAATGCGATTTTTTGTGGTGCCGGCAGCAATTTGTGTGCCGGCATGATTAAAGGCAACAGGGTTGCTTCCCCATCCACCAAGATTAATAGGATCTGAAGGGTTTATAATTATTTGATACTTACCAGCGGCAAAATCCCATATTTTAATGCATTTCTCATTAAACACTGCGAACGATTTACCACTCGGATGATAATGGCCCCCCGAAATACCTTCGTCACTTGGAAATTCGGTAATTTTTTGGCCGGAAATGGTGTCCCAAATAATATTCGAATTAGTAAATGCTGGATTTGCCACGCCAGCAATTTCATTATTATTCTTCGGATTGTATTCTGCCCAACAATAGTTGCCTTCAAATCTCTGAGTATTTTGACCAGTTTCAACATTGAATAAATTTACCCCATCAAAAAATCCGGCAATAATCGTTCCATCATAATTATAGGTTGCGCCAATACAGGAGCTTACCATTTTAATCTTGCATTCACTTTGATACGGTGCAGCAGTATTCCATATTTCTATATAATTCCCTTCTGTAGCTGCCACCATTTTACCATCCGGTGAATAACAGGAAGCAAGAACTACTTTATTGTTTTTATCTTTTATTAACTCGGCAACTTCATGCGGCTTTTTCCATCCGACTTTTTTAATAAGAATATCTTTGGCTTTTACTTGCTCCATACCAAAAAACGGAATAACCCAAAGAATGCCTATTAAAAAATTGAAGATTAACCGCATTCTATTCTCCTTAAAAAATAGCAATAAAAAAACTCCCGCACACTCTACCATTGGCAACCAAGAAAGACAAGTACGGGGGCATGAATCACACAATGACCGGAAATTCATCAAACATACCCGACCAGCTTGGGGAGGTGCAGTTATCATGTTGACCGGTGAGATAGCGATAATCACCTGTTATGGTATTAAAAAGCGCAATGCGGCTTGTTTTACCGGCATCAACGGAACATAATAAATAAGTGCCGCATGGCGACCAGACGCATTCTTCTTTTTGCGCTGTATCATGTGATAATTGCCGATGCGTTTTGCTGGCAACATCATATGCACAAAGTTGCATAACGCCACTAACCATTTTAGCATAGCCGAGCTGTTTTTTTACCGGACAATAAGTCGGTGAAACACAAAATCCATCAGGAGTAATCCGTTCAATCTGGTTTGTTGCTAAATTATAGGAATATATTAATGGTTTTCCCGTTTCAAAATCAGAGCTAAAATAAAGAATCTCAGCATCAGCAAAAACCGGCGCAAAATTATTGCCTTCATTGTGAGTTAACCGTTTTAATTTTTTGTTTGACCATTGATACAGTTGACAGTTGCCTGATCCTCGCGTCGCACAATAAATGACTGATCTGCCATCAGAAGAAAATGTCGGCAACATATTAAGACCATCAAAATTTGAAGCAACAATTCTTTTTTTATGCATATCAACGGCAAGCATACGCATGTTGGTATTGGTATTTTCAGAATAGAAAACCAATGGCCTTTTAGGATCATTATTCCAGCGGGGAGAGACGTTAATAGTCGCCGTGTCAACAAGCACTTCTTCATTACTGCCATCATAATCGGCCATGCAAATGGCAGTAAAATGGCGTCCATTTTTTTGTGGAATTTCTTTCACGTATGCGATTTTGGTTGAAAAAAATCCGGGTTGGTTATGCAACGTTTCGTACAATGAATCAGCTACTGCATATGCCCAGCCACGCGGGGCATCTCCCCGTTTTGCAATCCGTTTTCCTTTATTGGTGATACGCTTTGGCCAGCTTATATCGCATAGTCGCCAGTGCATATGCTGCGGACAATTTTCAATAAAAATCGCATATAAAAAACCTTTTTTATTCAGTTCAACTAATTCTGGAACAGTCAGAATATCTGGCACTATTTCCATGGTCACTGCACATTGACCGGTAAATTCAAGCGCCTTTTTAATCAAATCGCCGCATATACAATCAGCATCCGTTTTTCCCTGAACGCCTAAAAAAATTGCTATTTTTTCTTGCTGTTGAGCAATAACGGGTATGCTGAGCTGCAGTTGGTCATCCGCTAATAATGGCGACAAGAAAAAAATTAAAACAACGAACCAGCTGCGTATATCATCGAACATAGTATTTCCATCATGGTTTAAACGTTATGCGTAATGTTTTGCCATACGCCCACTGAGGCGGCGTTAAATGCGAAGCTGCTTTGCGAGCGGCACTATCAAATACTAATACTCCCGAAGATTGTTCCACATCCAAATCGGTTATCGAGCCATCAAATCCAATGCTGATCTTTATAGTACAGGCGCTCTCTTTAGGCATGCCGGGCGGCGGGCTCCAATGCTGCGCCATTTCTTGTTGAATGTATTCCTGTAATTGCAAAGCTTCCATCTCTTCCCGACCAACATATACCACTTCCTGGCCAGCTGCATCAAGAGCATTCTGAGCGACGGGCGGTACGACCGGTTCAGATTGTTGGCTTGGGGAGGGGTTTGGTTTTATTGGGTCTTCTTTTACCGTGGGCTCAATTATTTTTGGTTGTTGTTTTACCGGTTCTGGTTTTTGCTTTACGGCGCTTTGTTTTTTCGTGGAAGAAGTTGCGGCTTTTTTAACTTTTTGTTCTTTTTTTGCTTTTGCATTTTTCTTTGTTTTTTTAGGGGGTACCACACCAATAGTGGTTCCTTTTTTTTCATGGCGAATACCGGCTTCTTTTACCGATTCATCCGATTTTGCGACGGTCTGGACACCACCACTCGATGAGCTAGTATTTTTTTTATTGCTCACTGGTTGTTGCTTGATTGATTTATACAGCGGCATAAAGACAACCGGCACATCGGTATCAATCATTGTGCTGGTAACTATAACCGAATACACCGTTGAACCTTTATAGATAAATAAAAGGGAAAATAATCCAAACAGATGGAAGAGGCCCGAGATAGCAAGAATTTTTCTCCCCAATGGCAGATCTTTAAGCAGCTTTAGCCGTAGCCAGTGCAACACGATCAACGCCCCCTACCAGTTTTACCTCTTCAACAAGACCGATGATTTCTTTATAGGCCACATCCCCATCACCTTTTACAAAAACCGTTTTATTTTTTTGACCCACCATTTTCTTTTTTAACTGGCTCATCATCTGATCATGACTCAATTGTGCACCGTTTAAAAAGTAATTGTGCTGCTTATCAATATGAATTACTAGATCTTCTTGCAACCCTTGCGCCTCCTGCAACTTTCCTTTTGGCAAATCAATTTTGATTGCATTGTTAAGAAGAGGGGAAGTGACCATAAAAATTACCAATAGCGTCAATGCTGTATCGATAAGCGGCGTGAGAGTAATTTCTGGTATCATTACTGCAGAGCGACGTTTATGTCGCCGATACATTCGTGACATACAAGTCTCCTTATTGATGAATCAGGCGATGGGCAATTGCATAAAATTTATCGGCTAATGCCGCGCATCGTTGTTCAACCGATCGTAACAGAGTATTTAAATAAACAAACATAACCAGTGCCGGTATGGCAACCATTAAACCCGCCAAGGTGGTTATTAATGCTTCGGCAATACCGGGCGCTACCGTTGCAATGTCGGCCGATTGTTTTTGGCTTATACTAATAAAAGCATGGACTAAGCCCCACACAGTCCCGAATAACCCAAGCAAGGGAGAAACTGCTGCCGTTGCTGAAAGAAAAGGCATATTGCTCTCTTCTTGCGCAACTAAATCATCGATCACTTGATATGAATTTTCTCGTAATAGTTCACGTTCGTCGGCAGTTAACCCGATTCTTCCTTGTAATTTAGCTGTTTCTAATAATGATTTTAAAAACATAAGATTGCGATTGATAAAATAACCACCGGCAGTAGTGTTCAAGCGATACCCAAGCGCTAGAAGATCATCAAAACTTTGCACGTTTCCTAATTGATTAAGCGCAGCATCTAGTTCTTTTTTTTCTTCCGGATCATAATTAATTTATAAAAGAAGACTGCCCAGGAAGTAATAGAAAGCACTAAAAGAATTAATAATACCGCTTTTGAAATCGCATCTGATTGCGCTATCAATTGCCATAAAGCATTTCCCGTAAATAATGACATAGTAAATCCCTTTTTAAAGCAATTTTTTGTTTACATAAAGTGTATCAGAGCAGACTTTTTATTTAAATGGTATTTTATTAAGAATTTTTTTTACATTGCTATCTGCGACAATTTTAATGTATTATGAAGCAATACCAAAGATGAACAAAAAAATTGGAGAATATAAAATGCCAGTTCAACTCAAAGCAATTTTGTGTATTATATTTCCGCCCTATCTGATTTATAAAATTATTTTATTTGCACACAAGCGATATAATTTTCTTGATTAACATTACTTAACGTTAATTTGAGCTAAGAATTTGTAAAAGTTATCATAAAACCCGCTCGTGGTGAGTGCAGCCGCAGGCTGCGTATCGAACCATGCGGGTTTAATAAAATTTCTTTTCGCTGACAATTTTAAAGAGTTCAGCTCTTTTAATATTAGGCCGCATGGTTCGATACGCTCGCTATGCTCGCACTCACCACGAGCGGCCTTTTTCAATTTGTGACTCCAGTTTCTTAGCTCTAATTCGTGTTACTTACTTTAAAACACGCTTGAGCAATTCTTGTTTATCTTTGATGCCTTCATCAATTTGTATCTCGTATGCTTTTTTAAGTAATTTACCCATTTCCGGTCCCGGTTTAACAATACCCATGAGATCACGGCCAAGCAGCAATGGTTCCACGGGTTTATAAACAACCTGCGCAGTCTTGGCATTTCTTAAGAAGGCAGTGATATCGGGTATGTTTTTAGTGAGCGGTTCCTGCCCACGCCCGTTTCGGCCACGTTTATCAGCAAGCGCAACTTTTGCTAACAATTCAATGGTAATATCTGGTGCTAGTTTATTAGCAAGCCGTCTATATGCCGGTTGCTTTGCACCATTTGCAATAAACTGTCCGGGCGCCATATGATAGCGCACCAACTTAGCTACTGCATCTATTAAATCTTTGCGTCGCGTAATGCGTTTAAGCATTTTTTTAGCGAGTGGCACACCCGTTTCTTCATGTCCATAGCTCACAATCTCGCCCTTAACTTTTTTGGTGGTATTTACCTTGCCAAGATCATGGCACAAAATTGCATAAAGAGCGGTTAATTTTTGAGCAGAATCAACATATTTTAGCTGAGCGGCCGCATCAAGCGCTTGCATGGTATGTTCAAACACATCCCCTTCAGGATGCCAAGAAGGATTTTGTTTAACGCCAATAGTATCAGCAAGCTCAGGGAGTATTTCTTTGAGACGACCAATCTTACGCAGCCAGCGAATACCCAATGATGGCCGCACTGATCTGAGCAGTAATTTATCAAATTCACCTTCAATCCGCTCAACGGAAATATCTTTTAAACTCATCGTGCGACAAATGGTATTTAATTGGGCACTCGGCTTCATTCCAAAACGGCCAAGAAATTGCATTACCCGGAAAAGCCGTAAGGGATCCTGGGTGAAAAGATGCGCATCGGGCGCGCGCAGAATCCCTTTTTTTAAATCAGAATACCCGTGCCATGGATCAATTAATTCTTTGGTAAGCAAATCAATTCCCATCGCATTAATGGTAAGGTCGCGCCGTTTGAAAGCGTCAGCAAAAGTCATATTTGGATCGATAATAACTTTCGGGTGTCTTCCGCTGCTATCTTTGCGCGGCATAGACCAATCCGCACTTGTCCGCCGAAGCCCTTTTTGAGCGTAGGCCGGATCGAGCCCATGAAGACGCAATACCCCAAAGGATTTACCCACAAGGCTCACCGGACCAAACGATGCGAGGATTTTTTGCAACTGCTCTAGCGATAAACCATGGACCTCGATATCAATATCTTTTATGGGAACATTCATCAAAAGATCGCGAACCGCCCCACCAACTAGCAATGCTCTGCCGCCCGCTTGATCAATTTTGGTAACAATTTTTGCAATAATCGGATTTTGTTTAAAAATTTTCTTAAAATGACTTTCAACTTTTGCATTTATTTTTGTAAACTTCATATACCACATCTAAAAAAAAGGAATTTTTATGAACAATTTTCTTAAACATCTTCTTATTTGTACCATTCTTGCAACTCACGGCACAATGTCTGCCTTTTCATTCAAAAAAATATACAGTTATGTAATGCCTAATAAAATACCACAAGAAATCGTCTATGAAGAATATCCGGCAAAAAAAGTCACAAAATTAACGGTAAAAAATAAAAATGGCAATATTACCCTTAAAACGGACGCAACCCAAAGTGCCATTCTTTTAAAGGGAATAAAGAAAGCTCTGGAAGAAGAACAATTGGGACAATTTAAGATTACTCAAAAAATTGTCGCCCAAGAAATGATCATTGAGATTGCTTATGATGAAAGTATCGACGGTTCGGTTGATTTGGAAATTATTGCCCCTAAAACAGTGGCCTTAGATATCTGCACTATTGAGGGATCAATTTTTATTAAAGAACCACACAAACAAGTTTATGCTTGCACACAAAAAGGACCAATAGAAATTGTTAACCCTCTCAGTTCCATCGATGCTGTCACTCAAAATAAAGGAACCATCACTATCTATAAACCCCAGGATCAAGTTAAAGCACAAACTAATCAAGGCAATATTGTTATTCATGACGCGCAAAGCACTGTTTTTGCTAATTCCACCTACGGCAATGTGCAACTCTTTGCCAAAGAGGTCCCTTCAACCAGCATGATAAAACTAACTTCAGTGAGTGGCTCCATTTCTGTGCACTTGCCATCGGATGTTAATGCTGATGTTCAAGCATCAACAAAGCATGGCACCATATTCTCCGATCATTTTATTACACTCAAACCGCAAACCACACAGCTCAACAAATACACCTGGAAACGGTTACAACAGCACATCGACGGCACACTAGGAACCGGCGAAGCACAAATAAAACTCAGTTCCGTGCGCAGTGATATTAAATTGTTGGAATTAAAAGCGTAGCAACCTTCGCAACGTGCTTGCAAGTTTTATGTTCTATCTTATTAAGCGGCCCTTCGACCCAGCCGTCGCTCTTCGAGCTATGGCGGGCAGGCTGGGCGTTTACTCCTGAGCTTGCCGAAGGGACAGGATAAACTCCGCAATTTTTACGGAAATATCCAGAACTGGCGATAGCCAGGCGTCCTTCGATACGAAAACTGCGTTTTCTACTCAGGATGAGCGGAAGGACGCGTTTACTCCCGAGCAAAGTCGAGGGGTTGCCGAGCCGGAAGGCCCGGATAAGCGAAGACTGGTGGAGCTGACCGGGGTCGAACCGGTGGCCTCATGAATGCCATCCATGCGCTCTACCAACTGAGCTACAGCCCCACAAAATTATTCTGAATTTAAAAAGAGAAGTATGCTCTCAATTTTAACGTTACTGTTTCAAAAATCAACATAAAACTGGATTAAGTCCATGCTTCGCAGCTACAAAGAGCAAGCACACGAATGCTGCCTGTCCTACGAAGCTTTAGCGAAGTAGGAAGCTACAGCCCCACAAAAATTTGCTACTCAAAAAAAATGGAAAGGATATACTCATTGTATCTGCATTAAGACAAAAATCAATCCGTTTTATAAAAGCAATAAGGGCTCGTATGCGCGCAATCAGTTATAAGATTCTATTAATTGCAACTATGTTGAGTACTTCTATTACCGATGCAACCACCATATCTATACAACCGGTGGATGAAACCACCAGAATTATTGACATTACCATACCCATTGCTCCCAATGATGTTTTTTACAGTGAATATCTTGATGTTGGCATTGATAATCCCGCCATTGATCTCTTTTCTATAGATATTGAAACACCATCAATCAGACAATTCGATGCGGATTTAAAAACCTATAAAACCGTTTTTGATAAGCCGGTACACATGATCCTGCAGATACGCAGTGATGATTTTTCTCAATTGAAAAATGCCAAACTTTTTGTGTCATATTTTCCAAAATCACACAAACAGTTAGTGGAAGAAGTTATCCCACTCGATAAAGACTATTTCGAAACAAAAAATGCACGGCTTTCATTAGGACAATATCCAAAATCAGAATCCGAGCAAAAAGAAACACCCTCTGCCAAAAGTGATACCACAGATTCGGGCAAAGAATCCGCCACCGATGGATCATGGTTCTCGTGGCTCACCAATACCATTACCGCTAATAATTCGCTCACCGTACGCATGCTACTAGTTTTTTTGCTCGGCCTTTTAATGAGCCTTACCCCCTGCATTTATCCCATGATTCCCATCACCGCCGGCATTTTACAATCACAAGCAACCAAATCAATTTTTATCAGTTTTTTACTCGCACTCAGTTACACCGTCGGCATTGCAACAACATTTGCAATTCTTGGGTTACTTGCCGCTTTTGCCGGCCAAGCAATGGGCAATTTAATGTATCAACCGGCATTTATACTACCGTTGGTTGCCTTATTATTCTATCTATCCCTTGCTATGATCGGTGTGTTCGATTTATATATTCCCCGCTTCTTACAACCGCGTGATCATCAAGTTACGGGTGGATCTTTTATTTCTGCCTTTGCATTTGGCGCCGTGAGCGGCATCGTGGCATCGCCATGCCTTTCTCCGGGACTTGTATGTTTGTTATGTTTAGTTACCACGTTGGGAAGCAAACTGATCGGCTTTCTTCTTCTCTTTTCGTTCGGTATAGGTCTTGGCATTCCTCTCTTGATTATCGGAACATTTTCAAGTTCACTTTCATTACTCCCGCAAGCGGGAATGTGGATGGTGGAAGTAAAAAAAATATTCGGCTTTTTTATGATGGGCATGTGTTTTTATTTCCTTGATCCGATTTTGCCCTCATTTGCCAAAATGATATTAATCCCGCTCTTTATAGCCGCAATCGGCATTTATTATATTTTCTATGGTATTAAAACTCATTCCCGCACACTGCGGCTCATAAGTATGGCGCTTGGTTTGCTCTTACTCATCGCCGCTGGATTTATTGCTGCCAAATCATATTTAGAGGGGCAAAATACCCAAGAACAAAAAGAAACATTCTGGAAATCGAATTATCAAGATGCCCTTAAAGAAGCACAAAGTTCTGGTAAAAAGATATTTCTTGATATCAGCGCACCATTTTGCTCAATATGCAAAGCAATTGAAAAAAGCATATTTGCCGATGATCGCGTAAAAAATGCATTGACCGCCATTGCGATACCGATAAAGATTGATGGTTCTGCTACCCAAAATGCGTCCGTTATGAAACAATTTAATGTCCTTGGTTTCCCCACGATCTTATTAATTAACCCTGAAACGCAGACCATTATTAAACAATGGGGACCGGAACTGTATGACAAACCATTTGAACAATTTATTAACGAGCTTGAATCCGTTGCAACCAGCAAAGGTTAAACAATGGTTTTATGGCTCCTGAGTTTTGCATTATTGCTAATGGGTCATTTGAGCTTTTCAGTTGAATGGACCAATTGGGGAAACACCCAACACTGCTCACCCGAAAAAATAGTGTACCCTAAAACGCTGGAAGATGTGCAAGAAATCATTCGGGATGCTGCCAAAAACAAAATACCACTTAAAGCAATAGGATCAGGCCATTCCTGGAGTGATTTAGTATGCACATCCGGTTATTTAATCAATACTGATTCGCTTAATAAAGTTATCTGGATCGACACACAAAAATACAGAATAAAGGTTCAGGCGGGAATAAAATTAAAAGCGCTCATTAAAGAGCTGGCAAAAAACGGCCTCACTCTTGGCAATCAAGGTTTTATTACCGAACAGAGTATTGCCGGGGCTATTGCTACCGCAACACATGGAACCGGCAAAGCATATAGCCTTTCTGATTATATTATCGGCATGGAGATTATTGATAATAACGGCAATCTTTATGAAATTTCTGACACTATTCATAGTGAGTGGCTCCCTTATACTCGTGTTGCATTAGGAGCTTTAGGGTTTGTGTACACGGTGACTATTCAGTGTGAACCGTTATACAACGTAAAGCATAGCCGTAAACTCCACGATTTAAATCAAACAGTAGAGCAGTATAGCCATTTATATGATGCCCATGACTTTTTTATGTTCATGTATAAACCACATGGCCCGGACGCACTTGTTTTTACCTGGGATCGCACAACTGAGCCGGTAAACACCTACTACACCAACTATATACTCAACGATCTTCTATTTCACAAATTCCTTAATTATGCAGCAATCACTATGTTATCGCGCTATAAAACAGTGTCATCAGCATGCCTGGAGCTTGGATTATCGGGATTGCAGATGAGCGAACATGTGGAATACGCACACATCAGTTTATCACCCATCAAAACACCATTGGGCGTACAATGGTACATTGAAGAAGAAATCGCCATACCATTTGAGGAATTTCCTAACGCCTTTCAAAAAGTGAATGAATTATATACTCGATATGATCCCTTGGGCACAGAGCTTATTAGCATGGTAACCTGCCGATTTGGTCCATCAACACAAAGTTCTTTCCTCAATCCATGTTTTGGTAGAAAAACAGCGTATATTACTATTAATATTATGAATTATTTTGATAATTATGAGCAATTTTTTAAAGATTTTGAAGCTCTCATGGAGCCGTATCACGGACGCCCACACTGGGGAAAGTTTCATTATTTAGATAAATCCAAAATTGAAAAACTTTATGGCATGCAAACTATTGCAAAATTTAACCAACTAAGGTCTATACTTGATCCATATAATCTTTGGACAAATTATTTTGTACAACGATGCTTAATGTAACAATAATTTTTTGCATAGGACAGCTATGAAAATAATCACAGCGATCGTCGGCAGTATTTTACTTTCTGCCACCTCTTGCCAAAATATGGAAATTACAGAAGAAAAAAAATTAACAAAACAACAATTAGCATACTTCATCAAAACAAATCACAATGTTAATGCGGTACCCAATAAGCCAATCAGTATTCACGAAGAGATTATGAACTATCAAATTGACTGGCGTGAAAAAGCAGAACTAAGTCTTTTAGAACGGAACTCCGAGGAATTTCTCAAAGCACTCAGTCATATCAACTCCGTCAATTTGCGCACATGTCTTATTAACGCATACAACACGCTGGCACAGCCGCCAAATAAAAAATCCCACATAATCGTGGGATACCCCTACGGTCAAAATAAAACTTCTAAAAACAAAAAGGTGCATATAATTGTCGGTGAGCATACTTACGGTGGAGATAAGGGTTCAAAAATAATCTATACGCAGCAGTTAATTAATAAAAAGAAATATAAGCCCACTACTGAATAGCACACCAGTTCTTTTTTTGTGCAGTTTGTTTAGCTAATTCTTCTTCTTTCAAAGAGCTTTTTCCCGCTTTTTTATCGTTGTTTTTTAAAATCTTCATGCCTGCCGACCATTTTACGATCTTCAACACGCTTATCTTTCATTTTTCTCAGTTGTAAATACATACCGTCAATCACATCATCGAGCACCTGATAAATCTCAGTACCCTCTTTATGGACATCCAAAGCATAATTGGGTGATTTCAATACAAAATCAACTTCATGATGCGCATGGGTGTGGCCGGGCTTTATAAAAATTTCTAGATAAATCGGAGAGCGTTCGTGCTGTAAAAAATGAGTAATTTTTGCAAGCTGTTCATTAATATATTTCTCCATTACCGCAGAGGAATCACAATTCTTAAACGTAATTTGAATATTCATGGAATCTCCTAATATTTGTACTATCTTCCCAAATTGTACATGAATTCGGCCCACAAGGGAATTCTGTGCTAGCTCTTTGCAATACTCGCATTAATCGATTCAAATTTTTTCATAAGATTATGCCGGAGTACTTTATTATGCATTTTACTAAGCACCAATTGTTGTACCGGTTCATTGACAATAAAGACTAATTCCGCACTCGTTGCGGGTACCATTTCCGTTGCCCATGCTAGCTCAGTACCAGTATCATCAATATCATCTTGTATAAAAGCAAGACGAGCTACTACCGCTTTAAAATAACGAGAATATACTTTTGAGCGTGGGTCTTGTGGATTTTTTTGATAAAATTCTTTTACCTTATCTCCCAAGCTGTCTAAAAGATCGGGTGCATGTTTTATATAAAGTAAATCAAAATTTTTAATCTCACAAACATCTTTTTCCTCAGTTATTCCGGCAATAAAAGGATTAATACTCATCGGCTCAGGATTTATAGGAGCGTGTTGATTTGCAAGGAGAAAACTGCCCAAGCAAAGCGATAAAAACTGCATTCTAGCCTCTTTTTTTGAATTAACGGACCTTTTTAACAGGTCAAGTATAGCAAGTTTAGCTATAGATTACTCCATACTATTGCTTTTTTAATACAATATCTACTAAATTTATATTAGTAATTAATTCTATGAGTATTTTATTATTTGAGGAGCATTCTTATGAATAGTAATAGAAAAATCACATATACTGCGTTACAAAATCTAGTTAGATTCTCAACTCTCATTCTTTTATTTTCTCTAAATTCTCTCGCAATGGAAACAACTATAGAAAATGTTGAAGGGGAAAGGATAAAAACTACAAGGACAACAGTTAAGGACTTTAAGCCCAGAGAATTCCAATTTTTGTCTGCTGATACCCAAGAAGCAGGCACAATGTGGTTACGTGTTAATAATAAAACACATAGTCCATACTTCATAGAAACTTTGGGTGGCGATTCTTATGCAACAATACCGCCAAGAAGTGAAATATTCATTGAGACACCAATTCCTATTATACCGGCACGATTAACCGGTTTTCCTGATTATGTAAGAACAACATCATTATTAGTAAAAAATAAAGACAAGACTAATCTCTTGCTATTGAAAGCTAGTAGAGATGGCCAAAATGGTACTTTTGGTGCGATACTTTCTTTTCGACAAGTATATTGGCTTTATTATTTTTCGAGTCCATATAATAAAGCTCCCCAACAAGAGATCATTCGATTCGATCCAACAAAGGGGAAAGACTCTTGGGTAATCCAACTTACTCTTAAAGGCGAAAATCTTGTTGATTCAAAAATTGAAATACTATCCATTCAAAAATAACTCTGCCTATTACGGCAAGCGCATTATTCGTTGTTGGTTCAGCATTTGCACCCCAAAAGATCATAAGGGATTACCCGCCAACAATATCTCCTGAAGCTACTGGTTTGATATCTGCTGCAAGAGCTGGCGACCTTGCAAAAGTACGATCACTTCTCGCTCAAGGGAAAGTTACGGTTCATACAACCGGGCCATTAAAAGTTACCGCACTTGCTGCAGCGATACCATCAGGAAATGTAAATTTGGTACAATTTCTTGTTAGTCAAGGTTCTGATGTAAATGTAAACATTGCCGGAACCACGCCATTATCACGTGCAATTAATGCACGTAGTGTTGAGATGGTAAAAATACTGCTCAATGCGGGAGCAAATCCGAACTTTATTGGCAAGGGCCAGCAGCCACTGTTACATTTAGCCATTATACAGGGAAAACCCGAGATCGTTGCCTTGTTACTTGAGCATGGCGCTAGTCTCAAACAAAAAAATGATCTTGGTGAAACACTTTTAGCTTATGCACAAAGGCTTGTTGAAGAAGGCAATAAAGAAATCAAGCCCATACTTGACCTCTTAACAAAATGGCTTTTAGAAAGCCAGAAAAAATATGTAAAATCATGGCAAGAGAAAATTAACTATTAAGAGGGCCTTCGAGTCAAGAATTTAATGGGAACACCCTGAAGATCATATTTTGACCGCAACACATTATCAAAGAATCCCAACTGCGTTGGTCCAAACCAGTCAGGAGTTTCGGTGATCAAAACAATCGTAATGGGATTGCTTGCAATTTGGCGCGCACGTTTGACATGAATCACCATTTGCTGATGATATAATGGCTTGTAGCGTAACGCTTCTTTGAAAAGAAAGGTTAACTCATCATCGCTCAAGGTTTGCGATGCCCGTTCATACACTTGTTTAACGAGTGGCAATACTTTACCAACATTCTTACCCGTTTTGCAGGAAATATGTAATTGTGGAATTTTTTTTAAGAAATAATCATACACACTTAAACTAAAATCCATATCTTTTTTAATATCTTGATCGGATAAATCATCTTTATTAAAAAGAATAATGAGCGACTTAAAATGTTCAAACACATAGAATGCTAATTTTAATTCTTGATCGGCAATTGCATGGCTGGATGAATCTATTAAAAGCAATACCACATTCGCTTCATCAACGGCACGAAAAGCACTTTTAACCATCATCGATTCAAGTTTTTCATCAATGGACCGTTTACGCCGGACGCCGGGCGTATCAGTAACCAATAAATCTTGCTGATAAAAGGTAATTGGTTGAGCCACTGCTTCTCTGGTTGTTCCGGCTATAGGGCTCACAATCGCCCGCTCTTGTTGCGCCAAAAGATTCATCAATGAGGATTTGCCAACATTCGGTTTACCCAAAATTACAATCTTGCATGATGTTTCTTTTGGTTCAATCGGCGTTGTTTGTGGCGGCAATGCAGCAACTATCTCATCGAGCAAATCGCCTGCCGCTGATCCATGAAGCGCAGAAATAAAAAGTATCGATTTTAAACCCAGACGTTGGAATTCAAATTCATGTTCTTGTGTTGCCTTATTATCAACTTTATTGACCACCAAAATTATTTTTTTTCCCAGCTTTCGGCAAGCCTGCACCACTTCACGATCTTCATTGGTAACGCCCACTGTGCCATCGCAAACAATAAGCAAAAGATCGGCGCCTTCCATCATGTGCACCGCTCGTTGGCGCACTTGCTCTTGAATAACATCTTGTGATTTTTTTAAACTAATACCACCGGTATCAATAAGTTCAAAACTCAGGTCTTTCCAAGAAACAATATCACTAATAAAATCGCGAGTAACACCTTCATAATCAAAAGTCATGCTTTTAGCATTAACTGATAATCGATTAAATAAGGTTGATTTACCAACGTTCATTCTTCCAACAATAACAACGCGAGGCAACTTCATAAACTTTCATCTCTTAGCTGGGTAATAGTGCCGGGAAAATATTTTAATAATAATGCCGCTTGGGGCCATGTATGTGCATTTGAAACATCTAATCGCGGCTCATTGTTCATTGGCATTGTGTATGTCTGAGATCGATAAGAGTTTGATTTAGAAAAAACTTTTTTGGGCTCAGGTGCGATTGCAGTTTTTTGCACCGTAGTAACGGGTGCCGCCGACTTGGGCATCACCGGTGTCTGTTTTTCGCTCGGAAGAGAATCGCGCGTAAAAAGGGGTTCGATCTCAACTTTTTTTCCCCATATTTGTTCTAATAACGGTTGCCATTGCGGCTTAGTTGATTGAATGAGATCACTAAAGAAAGTTAATTGCTTAGGAAATGCAATGCGTATAATTTCTGATTGCGGATCATACGAATCCACAACCCCCTGTTTAAAAATTGAAGTGAGCAAGGGATCATGCAATAACTCAATTTTTAATACCAAAGTAGCCCAGAGTGCCGTATTCTCATCTTCATAAACCGGCGTTTCTTGAGAATCACCATCAGATTCATCATCGCCACTTTCATCAAGCGCTTCCAACTCTTGCCCCTCGTCCGCCGGAGAAGAAGATACCATAGCCGCCGGCATGCTTGAATTGCTATTGCTTTCATTTTTTTTGCAAATGCGCAGCAAAAGAATTTCTAAAAAAGTATGTTGGGCCGCTGTTTTACGAAATACCGCCTCATTGCGATAAAAAAGTTCTAGAATACCATTAATAGTGCCCAGTGATACACTTTGCGTTAAAAACTGCAACTGTGAAGTATAGGCAGAAAAATTGCGCGGCACGATGCCATTTTTTATCCATATACATGCTCTGACTAATTCAGTCAGCTGCTTCCATATGAACTCAGCAGAAAATTTTTCAAGCTCAATTTCTTGCGATAATCGTAAAAAATCGGCGCCAGATTTATGCAAAACCGTTTCAAATAATCGCAATAATCGTTCTTCATCCAGCTGACCCAAAACGTTATACACTGCCTCTTTTGAAACAGAGGAATCAGAAAAACGAACTTGTTCAAGAAGATTAAGCGCATCCCGCACCGATCCATTGGTCTCTTTAATAATAAGAGAAAGCGCTTGTTCATCATAGGCTATTGATTCAGCATCACAAATAGCTATCAAATGTGCTAACAACTCTTTTTGTTCAACCGGTCTAAAATAGACAGCAAAACATCGCGAGCGAACAGTTTCAATAATTTTTTGCGTATCAGTGGTTGCTAAAATAAAGATAACCGTTGCCGGTGGTTCTTCCATTAATTTTAAAAATGCATTAAATGCTGCCTTGCTCAACATATGCGCTTCATCAATTAAATAAATTTTTTTCCGCGCCATTAACGGCAACAAACCGGCAGAATCTATTATTTGACGTACGTTATCAACACCGGTGTGTGATGCAGCATCGATTTCTATAAAATCTGGATGTTTTCCCGCTGCGATTGCCCGGCATGAAATGCATATGAGACACGGAACCGCATGTGATTTATGATCTTTTTGAAAATCAATTAAACGGTCGCAATTAATTGCTGCGGCAAAAACGCGTGCAGTACTGGTTTTACCACATCCTTTTTGCCCGGAAAAAAGATAGACCGGGAAATACTGATCAAGATATAAGCTATTTTTAAGCATCCTGATCGATAGTTCCTGACCAACAATCTGATCAAAGTTTTTTGATCGCCATTTGCGTGCAAGATTTAGATTCTGGGTATTCATGATGGCACCGTGCCGGTATTGTGATGAAGTTTAATCAATTTATTATTTTAAAATCCGCTTTTTAATTTAAAACTGGGAAGCAAACTACAAGATCGGTTATCCCTGCTGCTTCCTTTCGGATCTGACAGATTCTACAACCTATCTTTATTTTGCTTCCCATATTTGTTCAGTTTCTAAGAAAACTGTTCATATTGCTTTTTAATGTTACTACTTCACTAATCGAAAATCGGCAGTCTTCGCATGTTTCTTTCAATCTTTTTTGTTCTTCCTTAGTAACTGGCCGTGCCATCCGTCTTCGCTTTCATCCCTCGACATTGCTCGGGAGTAAACGCATCCTTCCGCTCATCCTGAGGAGCAACGTAAGGTGCGTCTTGAAGGACACCGGACTTTGGGCATTAAGGAATTATCCTTAACTGGCTCTACTTCGCTGCCTAAGCAGCTACGAAGGGCATACTTCGCATAGTGCTATTGATGTCAAAGGTTTAATTAAATCATTCCGTTAAAGAAACTGGCCTGCCATACGAAGCCTTGGCGAAGTATGGTGGAGAGAGAGGGATTCGAACCCTCGATGCCTTTTTCAAGACATACACGATTTCCAATCGTGCTCTTTCGACCACTCAGACATCTCTCCAATTTTAATTATTCAGGCTTCTTTGTCTTATTTATTGGACGTCGAGGGCCACGATTTTTGCCCATATCATCATCGAATCTTTTACGCGGTCCACCAACACGAGGAGCTGCGGGCGCTGATGACTCACCACCACGGCGCGCACGTCGCTTGGTTGCCTCATCCTCTTCGCCGACTTCAATAAAGGTTAAATCTACCTGTTCTTTATTAGCAGCCGCTTCTTCACGTCTTTCAATCTGTTTCGTTTCCGCTACGGCAACACCTTTACGTACCGCTTCACCAAGATAATCAACCACTAATTTGATAGCGCGAGGTGCATCATCATTGCCTGGAATAACGTAATCAACTAATGATGGATCAGCATTTGTATCAACAAGTGCAACCACTGGAACTCCCATACGCGCGGCTTCTTTAAGCGCAGAACGCTCTTTGAGAATATCAACTAGAACAATGGCACCAACTGGCCATGTCAAGGAGCGAATGCCGCCAACGTTTTTCTTAAGGCGTTCAACCGCTTTTTGAATAACGTTCAACTCTTTTTTGGTGTAAAATGGAAACTTCTCAGATCGCGCCAATACATCTTCATAGTGTAACAGCTTTGTTCGTGATTTGGTCACTTGCGAATAGTTGCTCAGCGTGCCGCCTATCCAACGATGGGTAACATAAGGCATATTAACGCCAGTTGCAACTGAATGCACTATATCTTGTGCCGCTTTTTTGGTACCAACCCACAAAATAAGCTTACCTTCAGCAGCTACCGACTCTAAAAAATGAGCTGCTTTTTCTAGCTGGTGGGCTGTTTTTGAAATATCAATCAGACTAACGTTATTCTTACTGCCCCATATATAGGGGTCCATTTTAGGGTTACGCCGTGATTTTTGGTGTCCCCAATGTATTCCTGATTTAACTAATGCTTCGAAAAAAGATCTTTGTTGATCTGCCATAATAGTATCCTTAGAGGGTTATAATAGAACGCTTTTGGTCTGGCATGATAAAAACCAGTAACCACCCTTCATAAAAGCGCTCTCTGTTTATGTTATTATTAGGCTTAATTCTATCAAATTAAAGGGGGAAAGCAATAAAAAATACGCTCAATTATTCCTTTTGGGCCCCGATTACTTCATTACTTGCCAATGCTTTTTCAAATCGCTTACCTAAAAGGAGGGCGGCTACAAACCATATGCCGATAATACCGGCAAAAAAGAAGGAATAGGCAAGAAAGACAAGATTTGACCCTAAATACTCGGCAAAAACATTAAAACTCGAGCCCCCGGTTTTTGCAAATTTGGTGCCAAAAGCATCTATCCACGATTTTGATTTAAACTTTATCTCTTTGACTGTTGGTATATATAAACTCTCTCGCACTGGATAACTAAATCCATAATTAATTGCTCTCATTACCATAAATACTGCAATAAGATTAGCATAACCAAGCATAAACATAAGAAGGAGCAACCCGGTGCACACAGGAATTAAGATTAGGCATGTCCGCTCACCCAGCTTGCGCAATAGGGTTTTGGTGCCTAAGAGCGATATAAGAAAACCAATCATATGGGTAAAGAATATAATTTTAAAGAAATATGCACTGAATTCCGCCATAGAAGTAGAATTCGCTTGGGCAATTCCTATACGTTGATAGCTTAAAACGGTGTTAATCATTTCATAGAAAAAAACCATGCAGAAAATACCCAAAATATAAGGGTATTTAATAAACATAGAGAGTCCGGCAAAAAGACCAGTCTTTTCTTCACCCGCTTTGCGCCGCTCTTTTTCTATGCGATATGCGGCTTCATACCCATGTAAATAACGTCCGGAAACATTTTTTATGAGCAAACGAATAAATATGGGAACCGCCAGCACCATAATTGCTGAAAAAGAAAGCAGTAATTGGTGGCGGGCAATATCTGAATTAACATACTGCGCAAGCGGATTGGAGTGACTCAAAATCATCCATGCAAGACCAGCGCTCACCATGCCGCCAAGTTTTGAACCCGAAACCATCAGTCCATAATTTTTCTTTGCTTCAGTTGGATCTGTTACCGAGTTGGCAAATGCCCAGAAGACACTCACCATGAAGGGCGAATAACCCTCAACAAAAACATAAAAAAACCAACCAAAAAGCCGATAAAGACTCGCATCAGTATTTGGTAATCCGATGGTAGGGTGATTGATTAAAACAGCAAAAACGAGTCCCATCACCCCGTAAAAAATACTGTATACGTACAACAGTTGATAACGGCGCAGCCTATCTACTAATAAAGAATAGAATAAAATCGCTGGTACCAGTAAGGCCATAGATAAAAACTTGGCATAGGGAACATAACCCTTACCCACCACGGCAACAAAGATCGAATCTTTTAACTCTTTAATTATGGTGTAAGAGGCGATTACAAAAAAGAACGTTACTGACAACAGCAAAAGTTTTAAACGCTCATGTGGCTCAACGTTAAACAATGATTTAAAGAGATTAGCAACCCTTAACCCCATGTAAATTTCCCCTTCCAGACGGCTTTAACCGCAACCAGACAGCTCTTTCATTTTTTAACCAACGCTTCTTGTCCACATCCCCTCTTTAAGCAAAGAGCCCTCTTCATATTGAAAAGGGCTCTTTTAATTATCTTACCATTGAGGCAGTCCTAACAAACCAATTTGTCTTGTTCAACTGCTTTTTCATAGGTCTTACCAAGGTAGAGAGCCACAATAAGCCACGCTGCAATCAATCCAAATGATAAATATGAGGAGAATGCAATAAAGGCGGTCATACCTTCTGCAAGTCCTAACCTCTGTGTAAAACTACCTTGAAGCATATTAATGCCTGATCCGGTAGCTTTTGATCCGCGAGAACCGAATGTTTCAATCCAAGCCTGTGATTTATATTTCACGTCATGGCTGGTTGGCACGTATAATGTTTTTTGTGCTGGGCTATTTAAGGCATAGTTAAATGCTTTTGCAATTACCATGATCCAGAATAGAACGTGCACCACCGGATATGCTTTAAAGCTAAGAACCATCGCCAACACGATAAATGGCATCAATACGAGCGACACTTTAATACCCAAACGGCGTTGGATATTACTAATACCGAACAACAAACACAAGAATGAGACCACGTTTACCATCACTGCATAATCACCCAAATATTTGGTTGCCGCAGTTCCTGTATATTGACTCATAACTAAAAACTTAAAGTTGTAGTCGATAATAGTAACAATAATTTCATAAATACCAATGATGGCAAAGATACCTAGCAAGTATGGTTGCTTAACCAAGAGTACCAAGCCTTCTAAAAATCCTGGCTCAACCTCTTTTGCAGCACCTTTTTCACGGCTATGATAGCCACCCATTTCACTCTTTGGCGTTGTTCTCATAAAAAGATACACCCCGAGCATCATGAGTCCAATTAAAAGACCGCAAATAAATACCGTTGGAACGTCCGTCCCAAATACTTTTTCACCCAATGGCGTCAAGAACTTAGGCCCGATAATGGCGCCAAGCTGACCCAACATAACCACCAAAGGAAATCCTTTTTTTGCCGAATTAGGACTTACCAGATCAGCTGCAAAGGCCCAAAAAAGGGCAACAACGATGGAGCCATAGCTTTCAACAAAAACATACCACAACCAACCAAGAATACGGCTTGAATCAACAGCAGTATTAGCGAGGCCAATTGTTGGGTTATAAAAAAGGAGACCAAAGATAACAACCCCTACAATGTATGCGGTCCCTATTACATAAAACAGGCGCTCGCGAGAGAATTTATCAACGAGCTTGCTGTACAGTATAACCAAGGGGAACAGAATAATAAGAGAAACTATTTTAGCGCGCGGCTGGTTAGTAACACCGACAATTGAGCTAAAAAGAGAATCTTTGAGCGGCCGCAAAGTCCAATAGACTCCTATGACTAAGGCAAAAATGCCGCCGAGTTTTAGAAATTTTTTAAGCTCTTCTTTTTGAAAATCGCCAAACCATGCTTTTAAAAAAGAAGTAATGGGATTGGAAGCTTTCGCTTGCATAATGGGTAACCCTTTAACACGAAGAAATAACAATAATACGACGACGAACAACATTACTAGATATAACAAAAGATTAATAATTTGTAAAAACAAATAAATAATTCGATAATCCCTGTCATACGAAAAAGAAGCAGGGACAACTATTTCATTATCTGCTATTTTCAATTTGCAAATTTAAATTTTCGAAACTCGAATCTCGTTGCACAGAACTTTCTACCTCTGTTGAATTGTGAAATTAGATTTACACATCCTGAGTAGAAATCGAAGATTTCGTATCGAAGGATATCAGAATATGGTTCGAGCCTACTCCGCCGTAGTCCTATGCATAGCATATTTTGCTTATACGAAGGAGGCTACGAAGGCCGGATACGCCCTTCAGGCTACTCACCATGTGTGATAAATAACCTTTTAAAGCAGATTATGCATTTCACAATTGGACTCTACTGCCGCTCATTCTAAAGACACTCTTTTTGTTTTGTGATATACTCTGAGAAAAGTAAATTTCTTTGCTCAAAAAGCAATCTCTATTGCCTATTTTGCAAACTATTGAGCAAACTCTAAAAGGTATAAAAGATGGAAAATATAGTAGAAACGGTTCGTGAAGAAAAGAGCATGCAACTTGCTCTTCTTCCGCTCAAAAATGTTGTCATTCTTCCCAAAAGTATTATTCCCATTATTGTGGGTCGCCAAAGCTCGATTGAAGCGGTTGAATTTGCATTAAAAAATAACCAATCTCTCTTTATTACTGCCCAAAAAAATTCTAAGGTAGAAGCCCCTACTGAACATGATGTCTTTGAAAAAGGTACTCGTTCAGCAATCTTACAAGTAATGAGAATGCCCAATGGTTCTTTAAAATTACTTGCTGAAGGAATTTGCCGAGCAAAAATGACTAAAACTGACACGAGCCTCGGATTTATGACCGTGGAATGTCATGATCTACCTACTACCAGCAATGAGATGACCACTGAACTTGAGGCATTATGGCGCCAACTGAAAACGTTGTATACCGAATATGCAAAGCTCAATGATAAAATTCCTGCAGATTTGACCGCCAATGTTAAAACTGCCGATGAAATGGATCATATTACTGATACTATTGCCGTTCAAATTAAAAATGTATCTTTTGAAGATCGCCAGGCATTATTAGAAACGCCTGATTTAAAACAACGCATGTTTTCGCTCTGTTCCTTAATTAATAAAGAGATAGAGATCCTTGAAACTGAGCAACGAATTCGAGGGCGGATTCAAACACAGGTGGAAAAAAGCCAAAAAGAATACTATTTAACAGAACAGATTAAAGCGATTCAAAAAGAGCTGGGCAGAGAAGATCAGGCGGTAGAAATTGCGGCAATTCGCACCAAGGCAAAAACGCTCGGGCTCTCCGCTGAAGCCCAAGAAAAAATTGATAAAGAGCTCAAGAGGCTGGAACAAATGCCACCGCTTTCATCTGAAGCAGTGGTAAGCAGAAATTACGTTGATTGGATAATCTCATTGCCATGGCAAAAAATGAGCAAAGATACTATTAGTTTGCCACAAGCGGAGAAGATCCTTAATAAACGGCATGCCGGATTGATCAAAGCTAAAGAGCGGATCATTGAGTTTTTAGCAGCAAAGAAATTCTCTAAAAATATGAGCCGTGCTCCCATTATCTGCTTAGTGGGTCCGCCGGGAGTTGGAAAGACTTCTCTGGCTTCTTCCATTGCCGACAGTTTAAATCGTGAATTTGTGCGCATTTCATTGGGCGGCATCAAAGATGAAGCAGAAATCCGAGGACACCGCAGAACCTATATCGGTGCATTACCCGGCAAAATTATTCAGGCCATGAAAAAGGCAAAAACAATTAACCCGGTAATTCTTCTGGATGAGATTGATAAAATGAGCCGCGATTTGCATGGTGATCCTGCATCCGCACTTCTTGAAGTGCTTGACCCGGAACAAAATAAAACATTTGTGGACCACTTCTTAGATATGGAATACGATCTTTCAAAAGTTATGTTTATAACAACCGCAAACACGCTGGATGGCATCCCGTATCCGCTTTTTGACCGCATGGAAGTAATTGCATTATCCGGGTATACTGAGCCTGAAAAAATTGCCATTGCCAGCCAATTTCTTATCCCAAAGAACCTGGAAGAATACGGCCTCAATGCACAACAGTTCCATTTAAACAATGAACTGCTGCAAATGATAATCAGCCAATATACTAAAGAGGCCGGCGTCCGACAGCTTGAACGAACTATTGCAAAGCTCATGCGCAAAGCAATTCAGCTTCTGTTAAAAGATAAATCTGTTACTTCAATAACAGTCACTGAGCCATTGATTAAAGAATGGCTGGGCAATCCACGATATAAAAAGACCAGTTTAACGCTGCATAAAGATAAAATTGGCCTTGTTACCGGTCTTGCCTGGACAGAAATGGGTGGCGACGTGATGGAAATTGAAACAAGTATATTACCCGGAAAAGGTGGCTTGACACTCACGGGCCAATTAGGCGATGTGATGCAAGAATCTGCCCAAGCAGCACTGAGCTATATCCGTTCTCGCGCTCGCCAATTAGGGCTTAAAGAATCCTTTTATTCAAGCAAAGATATTCATATTCATATACCTGAAGGAGCGACCCCCAAAGATGGACCGTCTGCAGGTATTGGCCTATGCACCTCACTCGTTTCCGCGCTTACCAAAACCCCTATTTTGCCCGACATTGCAATGACCGGTGAAATAACCCTACAAGGACGCGTGCTTGCCGTGGGCGGATTAAAAGAAAAGCTTTTAGCCGCAAAACAGCATGACATGAAAAAGGTTATTGTACCGCAAGAAAATGCTGATGAAATTCAGGAAATATGCAAAGAGATCGATCTGAAAGATTTAAATCTGGTCTATGCGAATACCATGGATGATGTTTTGGCCGCAGCATTTGCCAAATCACCGCTATTAAAAGGCAAAGTTGAAAAACCCGTGGTAAAAAAATCTTCAAAAAAGAAATAACAGTCTTACGACCACCTATCTGCAAAGATATCTTTCTGCTTTTAAACTTTAATTTTGCTCGTATCCAGAAAAGCGACTTGAACCCTTATTGTTAACCCTCCGTTCGTGCTGAGCCTGTCGAAGCATTTTTATATTTATAAAATTTTTTCTACATAACAAGTTGGTTTCACCTCCAACATCATGCATTTAAACATGCTTCGACCCAGCCTTCGCTAAAGCTACGGCGGACAGGCTGGGCGTTTACTCCTGACGAACGGATTACGTAACACTTACTACCCCTTTAGCATAATTTAGGATATCCTTGGCCCTCTCCACGATAAAAAAACCTTTACTACGCCTTTATTTCCATTTATTTAATACTATTTGAATAAACCATTGCAATCCAAAGATCAGTTATTTTACTTTGGTATTAGTAATGTTTCCAAATCTTATTATTAAAGGAGAAGGTATGAAAACCTTCAGAATAGCTCAGCTGTTAGCTGTAGCTACATTATTCGTAGTTGGGTCGGCACTTGCTACGAATTGCTGCGAACCTAAACAATGTGAAAGAACCTGTTCAACATGCCCGGCAGTTAAAATCCCCGGTGAAGAAGTTGAATATCAAAAGATTGTCAAAGAAAGTTGTGGCAATCCCGGTTCGGTTAAATACTTTGTTACCAAAGAGTATGTTCCTTGCTCGATGGAAGATAAAGAGCGCGTTCAATGCCTGCGTGGCTGCCCTAAATATTTAGGTACCTTTGATGAAGATACCGGCGCCCCACTTGACGAAATTGCAGCTCGTAATTGTAATCAATCCACTAATAACCAACAAGCAGCACCACGAGCAAAAAGAACACGTACAAGAAGAGCGGCTATTGTTAATAACAACACCGCCAATGATGCAGCCGCAGTAGCTAATGACACCATGATGATAAAGTAAATTAGCATATTCGATAAATCACCAAGGGCCAGAGTTCGGTTCCGGATTCTGGCCCTTTCTATTTTTAATGCGCTTGGAAAACCGAACGGGCTCGCTAATCACCCCAAACTCTCATGATTAATGCATTAAGCCATATTTTTCAGTCCACTTAGTAATGTAAAACTTTAAAAATCTTATCAAAATTAACCGCACAACATTAATTTTCGATTAAAAAAAATTTGAAAAAAGATTTTATCTACGCCTTTTTTTCTATTTGTATTTAATAATGTTGAATATTAATTAAATTATTTCATATATTGATATTAGTATTATTATTAACCCTTTACTTAAAGGAGAAGGCATGAAGACCTTCAAAATAGCTCAGCTGTTAGCTGTAGTTGCATTATTCGTTGTTGGTTCAGCTTTCGCTAAGAATTGCTGCAAACCAGAAAGCTGTCAAAGAACCTGTTCAACTTGCCCAGTAGTTAAAATCCCTACTGAAGAAGTTGAATATCAAAAGATTATCAAGGAAAGCTGTGGTAATCCCGGTTCAGTTAAATACTTCGTGCGTAAAGAATATGTTCCTTGCTCAATGGAAGATAAAGAACATGTTCAAACGCTCAAAGGTTGTCCTAAATACTTAGGTACCTTTGATGAAAACGGCCAATGCATCGATGGCAAGAATAATGGCATCTAAGCTACACATCTAATTCATAATAAAGGGGCTCTCAAGGTTTCTTGAGGGCCCCTCTCTCTTTATAAGGTAAGAAAAGCAGCATCACTTTAAGAATTAATGTTGTATTTAAAGGCTTTTCTGCTCAAAAATCCCCACAATTTCAAATAAAAAGCAATCATGTAGAATCAAAAAAAGCCTTTATCTAAAGCATTTTTTAGCATTTAATTCAATTAGAATACAAAAAACCTTGAAAGTCCGCCACTTTTTTAGCTATGATGTTAGTAGTAAGTATTTCTTATTAACCCTTTAACTAAAGGAGAAGGCATGAAGACCTTCAAAATAGCTCAGCTTGTTGCTGTAGTTGCATTATTCGTTGTTGTTGGTTCAGCATCTGCATTTGGTAGATGTTGCAACAAATCTCGTTGTGAGAAAACCTATGAGCAAAGTTGTGTGAGAACCTGCTCAACTTGCCCAACAGTTAAGATCCCAACCGAGGAAGTTGAATACCAACGGATTATCAAAGAAAGTTGTGGTAATCCCGGTTCCGTTAAATACTTTGTGCGCAAAGAATATATTCCTTGCACATTGGAAGAAAAGGAACATGTTCAATGTCTCAAAGGTTGCCCTAAATACTTAGGTACCTTTGATGAAGACGGTAACCGCATCGGCTAATTGCTTTTACGCACTAGTTGATACACGTTTACATTAAATAGCGAAGAGACTTAAGCGCTTAAGTCTCTTCACTCTATTAAAAAATATATTTATTTTATTTAAGAAGTTATAAGATTTTTCTCTGCTTTCATATACTGCACAAGATTATCCACTGCCGCATAACGCTGTTTGCAACTCGGGTGCGTCTTACTTTCAACAGCATCATCATACCGCTTCATATGCTCTTGGAACCCTTCCATCAACGCTCTGGCAGTCGCAATATCATGGATGGATGCCATTAAATCTGCCCGATATTCCATATGTTTATTCAATGCCCTAAAGGCATCATTTGACCAAAATTCTTTTGCTGATATTCCATGTTCAGCTAACAGCTTCTCAATAATATCACAGATCAACGGGTCATAATTGCATAAATGCATAATTTCATGTCGCAAAAGCGCTTCTTGGATGGCAGGGGTCTGATTTGGCAATTGCGCCAGATTTAATCGTAAATAGTGCTCTACCTTACCATTAAAAACACATTGACCGGCAAAGGCATAACTTGCATTATTAGGATCATTAATAACTTCAAAATTAATTACTTCAGGATTGATATTATAGGATGCCAATAATTCGCGCGACTTTTGAAGTGCAGGAACATCTTCCTTTGCACCCTGCTTAGCTGCTTTGGGCCTGTCTAAAAACAACTTATCGCTCGTTTTGAGCCTATTAAATTCCGCAAGGGCCTCATTCCAGGCCTGAGGAGTAAGAGGAAAGGCCTGCTTGAGCCTTTCAAGGATGATATCAAACTCAATATCTAGCTGTTCTTTGAGTTCTTGTGCCAAATTTGACCCCTGAGCGTTGATTTCCTGAACATAACTGGTTACAGAATCCTCAGTTTCAATGCTGTCAAAAAGAGCCAATTTTGGCTGTTTTTGACCTAAAAACAGCTGATGAGCAAAAGGATAGGATACTAATACCCCTAAACCTGCTACTACCAGTAAGATCTTCTTATCAAAAATTCCATTAATTATCATTTAAATTACCTCCATTTTTCATTTATATTCTATTCTATTTGTAATTATAGCAAGCGGAGAAATATTGTCAAATAAGGCTTTTTTTGGTGTTTTTAAGCCTTTAAGATAACAATGGGGGGGGTAAAATAATCATTTGTAAGTCTTTCAACCTAAAGTTATACTATTCCAGGCTTGTCAGAACCACCCAATGAAGGAACATGAAACATGCAAAATAAAAACATGAATATATTTAAGGAACATTGGCCCCTTTGCAAACGAGAGCTCCCGGCACTCATATTTCTGTGCATTGTTCAAACAGTATTGAATTTTAACTTTCCTTTGTACATGAGACTTGTTAGCCCCCTAAATATTGTTGTAGCTGCCACGGTAAGTATTGCGTGCATGTTGATGTGCTTTTATATTTTCTCATCTCCAGAAAAATATACTCCTCTATTTGAGGTAGAGTTTCTTGAAGATTTTCCCAATCCTGCTTTTTTTAAGAATATTTTTAGATCGGGGATGCTGGTGATATATCATGCAACATTTTTTTATATGTGGTACTTCGATTATCATCATGTTTCTAATATGTGGTATGCGATCTGGTATGCGCATATGATTACTTTCTTTATTCTGTTACATAGAGCAGCTGAAAGATATAAAAATACACAATCTCATTTTTTCTAATTTCTTGCACAAAACACCCTTCTCCTTTTAGAATAAGTAAAAATGTTTTTACCGGAGAAATAGATGATTTTTAACTATATCAAAATTGTTCTTTGCTTGAGTATTCTACCATTGCTGCCTGCCTGCTGTTGGAGCAAATGTTTAAAAAAATGTGATCCGTGTGGCACCTGCACCGATTCAACGGTATTTCATGAGCCCCAAATGAGCAGAAGCTATATAGAAGTTCCAGTCCAAACACCGGAAGTAATAAATGTTCCTGAACCTGAAGATATACAGCAAGAACTCATGGATGAAGATGATGATTCAATAATCGTTATTGAAGAAGACGATGAATTGCCTTCATCATAAGTGCCAGCACCTCTTCTTTACTTAACAAAGAATCGTCAATTACTATTGCTCCTCCCGGAACACACAGAGGTGCAATGGCACGGTTGCAATCACGTTGATCCCGTGCCTCAACGGCGGCTCGCGCTTGATCAAGAGTAATATTTTTACCCTTGGCTTCCTGATCTTTTTGCCAACGAGCAGCACGCACTTCGAGTGATGCTGTAAGAAAAAACTTTACTTGTGCGTGCGGAAACACTACCGATCCGGTATCCCGGCCTTCCGCAACCAGATCATGGCTATTGGCAAGATAATGTTGCAAGGTGACCAATGCCTGCCGCACATCATTATTGGTTGCCAGAATTGAAGAATAATCGGTAATTTTTTTATCACGTAAGAATGGGGTGATATTTTTGGTATCAAAAAATAATTGCTCATTATGGATCGCATCGTAGCGATACATAAACCGATCATGCGCCACCGCAGCATCAATATCCGCTTTGCGGGGATTACGCATATTTTCTTCTCGGTAATGGAATTCGTTTTCTAAAACATATGCCAATCCTCGAAACAGAAGACCGGAAGAAAGATAATAATAACCGAGCCGCTGGGCAAGTGTGCGCGCTGCCGTTGTTTTTCCACTAGCCGTTGGTCCATCAATGGTGATAATCATATAACCTATTATTTTTTACGTATTTCGATTAACATTTTTTTAAAACAGAATCAATTGCAGAGTCATTCGAATCTTCTTTTTTGTAACCATGATCCTCAAGTAACCGACTGCTCAACTGCAACATCCTCAACTCTATATTTCAATAATTTTCTCTCATCTGTATCACTAAGTCAAAAGAATCTTACAATGCTATTTTTCTTTGATTACTTACTGGCAAAAAAGACAAAGAATTACTCATCCAAAAAGTGCTCTTTTTGCCGATTAATACTGGATTTTTTTACAAAAATCCCTAATCTGTTTATATAGATTATTCATTTAATGAGGTTATCATGCTTAAAAGTAATTCCAAAAAGATAATTTTTATCGTTTTCTGTATCCTTCCCGCCCAACAATGTTTTGGTAGCGAGCTTGCCCAAGTACTTAAGCAAAATAGTGTCGCAGCTGCTAAAATTGGTCTTGGTGTTGCCGGAATCGGCTTATCAGGCCTTTGTTTACTAGCAAGCCGTTTTGGCTATTCAGAGTATTGTTCTTGTAATAGTGAAATCACCAGCAGTCCCAGCACTTTATGTGATCGCCATCAAATAGCACAAAATTTATTAGAAGTGCTTAAGGGTTCAAAATCGCTGGTCGTTGAAAATTATAAGCAATTAAAGCGATTGAATATATCATTGCCGCTAAAAATTTAATAATTTCCAATTCTTTATACTTTATTCAAAATAGTACTCAAAGCTACACTTTCAGCGCAATATCGATTCCCTGTAATTCAATAGACACAACACACCCTACTATGGAGATTTTATGAATAACCAATTTAAATTAATAACCGCCGCCGCACTCGCAATGGCCGCGCTGACAGCAAATGCCATGACATCGGAGGACAAAATATCAGGAATATCAAGACATAAAACTATAGATAAAAATGGCACTGTAACCTATGTTTATTGCATAGGATACAACAATCATGCTTTTTACCCGAACGGAAGAGCCTGGGTCCACCGCAGTTTCTCCCCAGAAGGAAATTGCTCCTACAGAGTCTTTTATGAGAAGAATAAATCTGAACGACTCAAACTAAGCATACCTGAATATTATGCTCAGCCGTGTTTCTATTCTATGGACGCAAAAGAATTTCACCAGATCGAGTCTTTCTACCTCAGAGAAAAAGAGGCTGCAAGAAAAAAACAAATAGGAAACCTCAAAGCAAAACTCTAAGTGATTAACTAAAGGGAAAGATATAAAACCTCTTTCCCTTCCTTATTTCACTGCAATATCAATGTCCTTCAATTCAATCGAAACTCGACACATTTCAGTTTTATTCACTTGCTCGGAAAACCAGCTCAATTTTTTATATCAGTGCTGAATAGTAATGATACGCACTGTTTTTTCAGTTACTACAATAAAATTATCCGACCAAGCTCGACTCTACAAGAGGAGCAAATGAAGTACTTTCTAAAGCTTCAGTTGCAAAAAAAAGACAGGCACGGATATCGTCTTGTGTGAGGCCTTTATACTCAGCCGTTATTTCATCTACGGTCATACCCTGCGCTAGAAGTCCTAAAATAAACTGCACGGTAAGACGTGTTCCAGTAATAGTTGGCTTTCCTAACATAACGTGAGGATTAATTACAATCCGTTTAAGTAATTGTGTTTTATCACTCATGATAAAGAGCTCGCTTTGTTTGTCGGGGTTCTACCAATTTTTTATTAAGAATACTTAACTGCCCAGAAAAAACTACTCCGATATCTCTTTTATTTCAGCGCAATATCAATTCCCTGTAATTCTATTGATACTCTGCCGTTCCAATGATTTTCATTCACCTGTACCGCCAGATCAAAAGAATCTTGACCAAGATCATTGAGTGTCTGGAAAAGTTCCGGCCGATTAAAAAAGATAACCGGTTTAATCACCCCATCGGCAAAGACTGAACATTTTACATGTGCATCTTTGAGCATCATCGGTTTTTGCACTATCACCGCATCTTTTACATAAAAACTTGGATGGCTGTTTTGATTGCCAAACGGTTCAATATGCGCAAGATCATCAATAAACTTTTTGGTAAGATCCGGCATTGTTACCTCTGCATCCAGCGTTATTTTAGGGCGCAATTCTTCGCGTGAAACCTGTTGCAATAAAAGTTCTTGCAAGCGCGCTTTAAGGATCGGTAAATTTTTTGCCGGCAAACTTAATCCGGCAGCCATCGGATGTCCGCCAAATTGATCAATCAGATCGGCGCAAGCGGTCAATGCTTGGAACATGTTAAATTCAGGGATCGAGCGGCATGATCCTTTTGCTTTACCATCTTTGGTTAAATGGAAAAGCAAGGTTGGCTTGCCATAGCCGCCAACAAATCGTGAAGCAACCAACCCAATAACGCCGGGCGTCCAATCAGCGCTTGCGGCAATAATAATCTGATCTTCATCAAGATTAATTTTTTTAGTGGCGATTTCTGTTTCTATGCTCGCAACAATGGTGCGTTCAATATCTTTGCGCGCTTGGTTTAATTCAAAAAGCACTGCCGCAACTTCTTTTACGATTGCCGCATCAGCACCAATTAAAAATTTTACTCCCTGACGCGGATCCTCTAATCTTCCTAAGGCATTAATTTGCGGCGCGATAGAAAACCCAATGTCGGTCGCCGAGATAATTGGTTTGGTAACTTTGCCATTTTGCTTGAGGGCTTTGAGTGAAAGGCTTTCAATTTTATTTACATAGTTCAGCCCATGCCGCACCCAAAATCTATTCTCGCCCAACAGTGGCACCACATCGGCAATGGTCCCCAGCAACAATAGTTCATATGCTTTTGCCGGCAACTGCAAGCCCTTTTGTTCATACAAGAGTGAAAGCAATTTAAACCCAACGCCAACACCGGCCAATGATTTAAATGGATAGGCACAATCAATCTGATTGGGGTTCACAATCGCATAGGAATCCGGCACATGATCATGTGGTTTATGGTGATCGGTGATAATCAAATCAATGCCCAGCTCTTTTGCTTTGAGCGCCGGTTCAAACGCGGTGATTCCGTTATCAACGGTAACAATAAGCGTATACTTATTTTGCGCGGCCCGCTCCACAACCTTTGTTGAGATGCCATAGCCATCTCGCAACCGATGGGGCAAGAAAAAATTAACATCCGCCCCGAGCGGCAATAAACAGATCATCATTAACGCCGACGAAGTGATACCGTCGACATCATAATCCCCAAAAATTAATATTTTTTCTTTATCGGCAATCGCTTTTAAAATGCGGTCCACCGCTTTTTGCGCATCTTTCATCTGCGCCGGATGAGCAACATCTTTTTCAAATGAGCTAAATAAAAAAGAATCGATCTGCTCTTTGGTGGTATAGCCACGAGAAAAAAGCAGTTGCGCAATCGGATACGAAATATTATAAGATGCAGCAATTGACCAGATTGCATGAGGGTCCCCGTGAGGCATTTTCCAAAGATATTTTGCCCCTCTTATGATGGCCATGCGGATCCTAGCTGAGCTATGGTAACTAATTTTTTATTATCAGAGCTAAAGATACCGTAATTATACAAAAAAAGAAGTTAATTCATTATGATATCGAACAACATGATAAACATTCAAGCTCAAGACAAGCGCAATCCATACAACATTGACTATTAGCGCAACGAGTTGCGCATGAATTAGGATCCGGTTGCGTTGTGGCCTCTTCTTGAGCATTAATATCTTTTGGCGAGGCACTAGATTTATTGTTATCATCCAGAGGAATTTGTGTTAATTTATCGCTTTCTTTAAAAGCTACAATTTTATCTCTATTTTTTTCCATTACCTCCTTGCCATTTTGCATAGCGGCACATGAGATAAAGCTCAATATGCATAGTATCGCTAAAATATACTTCATAGAGTTCCCCTTCTTATGAGAGATATTGATTGAATGACGTTAATAAAGCACTGCAGGCCATACCGGCATTAAATTCGCCCAGTGCCGTCACGCATCGTGCTTGCTGCGGCGTATATGAAAAATTAAAGGTATCGCACGGACCGGAATTAATGCATGCCTCACTATCAAAATCTTTTAGAATCGAATAGAGCGCAGCATATGCCGGATCATTTTTGTATACTTCCAATAAGGCATGATCAACGATTATCGGCACATAAATTACCGTCGGCACTTGTGGATCATCGTCACTAAAAACACTCACCGCATGTTTATCAATATCGGTATAATCAATTACGGGGAACGGTAAATTGTTTGCACGAGCATAATTTTCAACATTGCGTAATTCAGCACCAATAGTGCCGGCAGAGGCATCAATAAAAATAATAATATCGGCGTGCCGATCCGGCCGCTGCCCGCTAATAGGTGGGTACGGCAAATTAAAATCGGTACCCGCATCAACAAGCCGCAACACCGGCAATGCGTCACGAGGAATGCCGGCCATTTGATAAATGCAATTTAAATATTCAGCGGTGACCAGACGATCATTACCATACTTTTGTAGAATCCTGGCAAGAATCGTATGCACTAATGCTGATTGCGTGGCATTCATAAGATTTTCATCTTGGAATATCTGCTTAATGGTAGCACCAATTGCCAATCCAAAGGTTCCCAAGAATGTGCCCATAGATTGTTCTGGCGCATTGCTAACCGAAAGCCCATTTTTAAATTTTCTACCAAAGGCCCACGTTGGCACATAGGCAGCAAAACGTGAGGCGCCAATTTCATACGGCGTAAATTCATACCAAATAGTTTCGGTTTGATTTTCTTCACCGCTCACCGCGGTATAAATAGGCAACGGCAATGAGCCATCGCCAATAGCCGCAACCTGTTCAGAAAGATGCACACTATTTTTGTTCTTTGCAAAAAGACCAAACAGATTATTAGCAATACAGGCCCCATATAAATCAACAAAGCCAACCGGCTGCCCCGAACAATATTTGGTTAGTACCACCTCTTCTATGAGTGCAGCATCATCAACAGAAAGACCATCCATGTGAGAATAGATATGGTTAATGAGCCAGTCATGAAAAAGATCAATAGACATGCCGCTCGATATCCATGATGCGATTGCCCACGTTGACCCTGATAGCCCAACTAAATACGAAACAAGATCAAATGTTCCGTGTTTAATGAACGCTTTTAAAGCGCCGGTGGTATAGAGCATTGCCCTGTATCCGCCACCACTACAGGCAATAGCAACGCGTGGAATTTTTTGTGATGAAGTATTAAATCCGTATTTTGTTAATGCCTGGCAAATGTAGGCAAGACGCCGCGTACTCTGATCATATTCGGTCGGCACTAAGCCATTACCGGTGCGCACAAAGGCAAAAGAATCTTTATACGGATTATTTTTGATTGCCGGCAACCTATCAAAAAGCAGCTCTTCAGCCTTCTGTAGAGGCCCTTGATTGGTGTCCCATTCGGATGCGGTATAACCATAAACATCATCATCTTCCACCGCAATATAAAAGAGCGCACCTTGATTATTATCAACGGCCAGCCCATGATAGGCATCAACCATTGCCTTAGACACAGTTTGCGCAAGAAGTGATACATCTTCAACAAACAACAATATCAGTGAATGCCCCCACCATATTTGTGGCCGTTCAATCTCTAATTCTTGATGTGATTCGATAGAATAAATCGCCGTTACACGATTTGCTGATTGATCAATAAAGGGGATCCACATCCGCTGATCATAAAGCGCAACATGCAAATCGCGCGGCGTTTGATTATACACACTGATAGTGTCAGAATAAATTCGGATAAATAAGACGAAACTTACGAGTAACAGAAAGTTCGTTCTCTTCATTTTTTTATTCATCCTTTTGGTATGGAGTTATCCTTTCTTTGGCCAACCCATTTTATATTTTCAATAATCGTATCGATCGCACTGTAACTATTAAGCTCGCCCATGAGCATAACATTTTTGGCTTGATCCGATGGGTAGGTAAAGTTTTCACTGGCACACACACCTAGTCTAAAGCAGACATCTATATCAAAACTGGCAAATTGTTGTATTTTAGATTTTAAATCAGCGCGTTTCATTTCTAGTTCTTTGAGTGCCTTTTGATCAGCAATTCGCGGCATATAAATAACCACCGGTGCCTTTACATTTTTTGCATCTTTAAAAATACTCACCGCTTTTTTCATTACCTGATCATAGGTAATTTTAGGAAATGGTAATTTATGGGAACGTGCATAATCTTCAATAATTTTAAGGCTCGAAACACGCAGACTTTTTGGATTGGTTGGATCAATGCTTAATAAATTATCTGACGCATCAACGCAAATGAGTATGTCCATATCTCTGCCCGGCCGCTGGCCACTCACCGGCTGGTAGGGTAAATTAGAGAATGAAACACCCGCATCGGTTAAACTTAAAAATGGCGCATCTTTAACCGGACTATTTGGCATGTCACGGCTGAAATTAAGCACCTTTGCTTCAAAGGGGCGATAGGCGCCAATTTGCTCATCAATTTCCATTACAATGTTTTTTGCAAATTGGAGTGGCATTTTTTTCTCAAGATCTATTTCTTGGAGCATACGCGTAATGCTGGCTCCTAGGGCAAAACCCCAGATTCCCATTAAGTTCCCAAGACTTAATTCCGGCGTGTCGGTACGCACCAAATTACCATTGCGGAATTTAGCGCCAAATGCGCGTGCCGGCACATACATGCCAAGCCATGAACCACCCACTTCATACGGCGTAAATTCATACCACATATTTTCAACCGCAAGACTTTCAGCTCTCACCGCTGTATAAATTGGCATCGGCAAATGTCCGCTTTCTATAATTCTTGCTTGCTCAGAGAGATGCTGGCGCTGCTTCATTGCGCCCTGTTTGCCAAAAAAAGTGTTGGCGAGTAATGCGCCATAGAGATCCACCGGGCCAAGGGGTTGCTCAAAAAGGTATTTGGTGATGAGCATTTGTCCTATCAATGCCGCATCATCAGAAGACACATTTTTTACCCCGTTGGATAATTTGTCTACTATCCAATCACAAAACACCGGCAATGGCACTCCTGATGAGTACCAAGAGCCTATTCCCCAGGTTGAACCCGAAAGTGTTGCTACATAAATTATGGCATTTAAAACACCCGATTGTTCAAGCGCACGCAAAACGCCGAGCGTATAAAGCATTGCACGAGTGCCACCGCCGCTCATTACAAGTGCAATTTTTACCGGTTGAGTCAATGAGGTGCCGATCAATTTTTCTTGCGCTTGTTTAACGCGCGGTAATCGCCGTGCCACATAGGTTTTTTCAGCTTCGGGCAAATCATTGCCCACTCTCACCTGCGCCGGCTGGCCTCTATATGGGTTTTCATTAATTGCCGGCAATTGCTTAAACACCAGTTCTTGGGCTTTATCAAGAAGCGCTTTATTAACGTTCCACTCAACCGTGGTATACCCCAGCAGTATTCCTTCTTTTTCACCAATATAAAAAACATCACCTTGCAGATCGCCCACATTTTTAGAATTAAATTTTTCTTTTACGTCAAAATAGGGCAATTCCGGTTTAAAAAGATTTTTGTCTTCCAGAAACACAAGTTCGCGATCATACCCCACTTTGCGTGCCGGACGTTGTACAATGCCCGATGCTTGGCTTTCCACAAATTGTACCGGTGAGGCAAGCTTTGCCGTTTGATACTCGTTCTCCCACGGCAACTTCATGCGAAGGTAATAGATGCCAACATACAAATCACGCGGCGTTTGGTTATGAACGGTGATGCGATCGCCGACTTCCGGCGCCATTTTTTGCACCGCCGGTTCTTCTTTGAGCGTAACCGGTGCATACAAGTTCGCAAAATTTAAGAGCGCGAGCGAGAGTACTATTTTTTTTGCATCCATGACCCTTTTCCTTTCTACAAAAATTTTGCTTCAAATCATACAGTAAAAAACGGGATGGGATAAAGTCAAGCTCCTTGAATTGAGAGCGAAGAGACTTTGCTTTGGCGATGATTGGAAGTGCCTTCACGTCCGTTCGTGGTGAGTGTTTCGCGTAGCGAAATGTATCGAACCATTTTTCGAAGCACGTCTCGAGAATTTTTATCTACTTTACTCAAGAAGAGAATTATCATTACAATCTGTTGCAAAGCAGATACAAGAAAAGAAGATGACTCTTGAACAGGCTAAAAAAATCTTACCTAATGATCTGCACCAAGAACTGGAAAAGGTGTTAAAAACTCCGTAAGCAACAAACTACCTTTTTCAGGTTAAAATGTTTGAAAATCCACCCATCTTTAAGCAAATTTTGCTTGAAAATCCAGGCAATTCAAATATCATGTTTGCTTTTTGACCAAAATGTTGTAATTTTATATCTGATTATTGACCAAATCTTAATAAATATTGCTTGATTTTTGACCAAAAGGTTCTTATGAAGCGAACTATAGGCTATTATCTTAACCAATGGAAACTTGATAAGTATAGAAAACCGCTCTTGCTTCGCGGCGCTCGCCAAGTCGGCAAGACCCATGTGGTTCGAGAATTGGGAAAATCGTATCCCGATTTTGTTGAAATCAATTTAGAAAAAATACCAAATGCTGAACTTATTTTTGAAAAAGATCTCGAGCCTGAAAGAATTCTGTTTGATATATCTTTAATAGTCGACAAAAAAATTACACCGGGTGTCACCCTACTGTTTATTGATGAGATCCAAACAGTACCCCGCGCAATCATTGCGCTACGCTATTTTTATGAGATAATGCCAAATCTTCATGTGATAGCCGCAGGCTCACTGCTTGATTTTGCAATTGAGAAAGTCGGTATTCCCGTTGGCCGAGTTGAATCATTATATATGTATCCAATGTCATTCATAGAATTTTTAGCGGCCTCTCAAGGAGAATTACTGGTAGAAGAAACAGTTTCTCACGTACTTGAAAAAGAGATGAGTGTCATTATCCATAAAAAATTGCTTGGGCTCTTGGGAGAATATATTGCCATCGGCGGCATGCCCCAGGCCGTTCAGGTATGGCAAGAAACAAAAGATCCTCGTCAATGCTCAAGAATTCACCATGCAATACTTGATACATATCGCCAAGATTTTGGTAAATATGCAAAAAAACTGCAAATTAAATATGTTGAATTACTTTTTGAGCAGATCCCGCTTCAACTGGGAAAAAAATTCAAATACAGTCTGATTGAAGGTGAATATCGCAAACGTGAACTTGCGCCGGCTCTGGATCTTCTTGTTACCGCCGGCATTGCACATAAAGTTTTTCATTCAGCGGGCCAAGGCATACCCATTGGTGCCCAAATGGATCTACAAGATTATAAAATTGTATTTCTTGATGTTGCATTGAGCCAAGCAGCACTCGGGCTAGATCTGGCCGGCTGGTTTTTAAATCCTTTGACTGAATTTAGCAATAAAGGTTCGCTCCTTGAATCATTGGTGGGACAAGAATTACTTGCCTGTGGCGACCCGTTTAAACAAGATCATCTCTATTACTGGCACCGCGAAGCGCGTACAAGCCAAGCAGAAGTTGATTATCTTATACAAGAAGGTGAGCTAATCATACCAATAGAAGTAAAAGCTGGCTCAGGAAAAACGCTTAAAAGTCTCCATATGTTTCTTGAAACTCACGCCAAATCGCCCTTTGGCATCAGATTCTCAACACAAAACTATTCACTGTATGAAAACATCCGTTCATATCCGCTCTATGCTATTGCACATGCGATAGGAGGTCCGGAAATCAGGCGGGCGGTTAATTCTTTTTTTCACTCATCATAAAAAGAATTATTCTCGTTTTTTCAACGTCGGAAATAGAATGACATCTTTAATCGAAGTAGTATTGGTCAACAGCATCGCAAGCCGATCAATACCAACCCCGACGCCCACCGTTGGCGGCAATCCATATTCAAGCGCATGAACATATTCAGCATCATAATGATGCGCTTCCGCATCACCGCCCGCCCGAGCATCAACTTGCTGCTTAAACCGTGAGGCTTGATCAAAGGGATCATTAAGCTCATTAAAGCCATTGGCAATTTCCATGCCTGCAATAAACATTTCAAACCGCGCGGCAAAACGTGGATCTTTTGCATCCCGTTTTGCAAGTGGTGAAACTTCAATAGGAAATTCAGTAACAAATGTTGGTTGTATCAACCGATGCTCAACAATTTTTTCAAATAACGCATAGATTTTTTCACCCCATGAAGCATTTTTATTTGCCATGGTGATGTTATTTTCTTTTAAGCGTATATCAATAACTGCGGGTGCCACATCGGCATCAGCGTAATGGCCGTATTCCAATACCGCATCTTTGATAGTGGTACGTTTAAACGGTTTTTCAAAATCGATGGTAAAATCACCAAAGGGAACTTGTAAAGTGCCACATACTTTTGTGGCAACAGCGCGGAACATATCTTCCACAAATCCCATGATAAAGTGATATTCATGATATGCCATATACATTTCAAGCATAGTAAATTCTGGATTATGGCGCGTTGAAATTCCCTCATTTCTAAAATTACGGTTTATCTCATACACGCGCTCAAAGCCGCCCACAACCAATCGTTTTAAATAGAGTTCGGGTGCGATCCGCAAATAAAAATCACTACCCAAGGCATTATGGTGTGTTATAAATGGACGCGCCGCGGCACCACCGGGAATGGGATGCAGCATTGGCGTTTCCACTTCCATAAACTGATGGCCATCAAGATAACCTCGCACTAAACGAATCAGTTGCGAGCGCTTGATAAACCGTTGTCGACTTTGCGCATTCGTAATCAAATCCAGATATCGCTGCCGATAAATAGTTTCTATATCCTGCAAACCATGAAATTTTTCAGGCAATGGGAAAAGACATTTGCTCAGTAATTGAAATTCAGTAACTTTAAGACTAATTTCACCGGTCTTTGTTTTGAATGAACTGCCTTTTGCCCAAACAATATCACCAACATCGATAAACTTTTTAAATTGTTCGTATACAACGCCCAGCTCATCCTCTCTGAGATACAGTTGAAGTTGGCTTGTTGCATCTTGAATCACCACAAATGATGCTTTGCCAAAATGGCGAATCACCCGAATGCGACCGGCAACCGTATATTCTTTTGACTGGGTATCCGAGAATTCAGCATGAACCTGTTGGGCGGTCCCATCCACCTCTTTTGTGGGTGGCCATGGGCTGATGCCTGCAGCTTCCATTGCTTTAAGTTTTTCTAACCGAACATGGTGCTCAGGGCTATCATCACTTTGCGTGACTTCAGGTATGGCTTCCACTTTAGCAGTTGTAATTTTATAAGGAGACTCAGCCAATTCAATTTTTTTAAAGGGATTTTGTTCTACAAAATGGTTATCTTTTTTAAGAGTAATAGTTGGATTTTGCTCATCAAGAAATGCAACGGTGACCGTGCCGCCACAATACTTTTGAATAAGTGATGCTAGCTCATTGGTGGCAGCTTCTAAAAATTTTTGATCAACGGGTGGTAATATTTCTAATACAAGAAAAGCATTACGGGTTTGTGGAGTAATTTTTGTGCGATCAGCTTCTTTCCAATTCCATCGGCGGCAAATGGCGCCATTCTCATCTTTATAAAAGACTTCGCCCTCGTTGGGAGTTTTAGCCTCTTTTTCACCCAATAAAATCGTAGGATTTTCATTTTTGCCAGCAAAAGTAAGTTCGATATCACCTTTTATGGTATCCAGGTCTTCGCCACCTGCAGGCAACATATATTTAAGTGAAATAATATTATAAATATCAACCAGGGAATTTATTGATCTAAACGGCGCTCTTTTAATAACCCTACTAAGGAGATTTTCAATAGAAGATAAATGTTCTTTTGGCTTGGCCCCAAATTTTTTATATGCTTCGCGCCATGTTGTGATAGAGGGATGTTGGTTTAAGGTATCATGAGTTAAGTTGGTAACAACTTTTTGTTGCTGTTGCTGTAGTAAATCAACGATTTCTCTGGTTTCCTTAGTATTATTAGTATCTTTTGCAATAACAATACCAATACGAGCACCAGGGTATTCCTTAAAAATTCGTGGATTTATTTTAAACTGCATAGCAAGTCCTTAAATCAGATATAGTGTCTCAACAATTTCTTAGTATAGAGATTTTACCCTTTTTTTCTATTGGTAGGTCTACGCTCCCGGCTATGCCTACTTGACAAAAGCAATCAGCCATCTATACTAATAATTGCTATATGAAATTATTAAATATGGAGTGTTATTATGTTTAGATATTTTATCTTATCAACTTTTCTATTTGTAACTTTAAACCTGCAAAGCATGGAGCATAAAGCAGGAAATCAGGAAGAAGATCTTATTGAAGAGGTTCAGGAAGAAGCTGACACCGTGGAATTAGTTCCTATGGAATCTCCTGCTGAAACGAATGCTCCTCTTGCGCCAAATGCTCCCAAAAAACGCCAATTTTTTGTTCATGTAATTTCTCCTAAAAAGTCAAAAACTGTTGCATTTGCTCCCGTGACTGAACCTCCATCGCTTAAGACCATATGTGCTCAGACGATTAATAACTTACTGCGCACCAGTAAATTGACCCTGTCAAACTGGGTAAAATATATATCTTCAAAACCTGATGAGCTGCAACATATACTTTTTTCTGATCTTATCATTCGAAGCCAAGTGGAAAACCCTAACCTTGATAAAATTCATCGTTTAGAACTATTAGAATTATGCGAAAAAATTTGTTCTGAGCTAAAAAAAATAAAACAAGATAATTGTTATGCCTCTTTTCTAGATGCTATGCTTGAAAACCTAACCCAAATGAGCACCCGCTCCTTTCGCCTTCAGTGCATTGCACAGATACTTCAAGAAAACACATCTTTAGGTGAGCGAGTTCTCAAACGTCTTACTGACAAAAATGGCTATCATTTGTACCCTTATAAAATAGATGAAGCAAGATACTATCTCATAGCACATGAGCAGATAAAAGACTTTACCTATGAAAAAGTTGGAATGACCCAAGTTGTTAATGACAAAATTAGTGTCACCAGTAGCGCCATTACCCAACAACTCAATGCTAAGATTAAATCCGCTAAAAAAAATATTGAATTTGAGTAGTTATTTTAGTGGATTTAAATAATTCTGTTCCGCCTGATCCCAGTTAACCACATGCCACCAGGCAGTAATATAATCGGGCCGTTTATTTTGGTATTTTAAATAATAAGCATGTTCCCAAACATCAAGACCAAGCACCGGCTTATATCCTTGTAGCATAACCGGATCTTGATTTGGTGTAGAAATTACACATAACTGACCATTTTTGTCCAGCACCAACCAGGCCCAACCGCTGCCAAACACTTTCTTTGCAGCAGCATTAAACTCTTCTTGGAATTTTTCAAATGAGCCAAATTTTTTATCGATAGCTTTGGCAAGCTCCCCCTTGGGACTGCCACCACCATTTTTTTTCATGAGCGGCCAAAAGAATGAATGATTAAAATCCCCGCCCGCATTATTTTTTACCGTCGTTTGTATTTCTTTAGGGAGTTTATCTATTGATTGGATAATTTCCAGCAAAGACTTTTTTTGCCATTCAGGCAAATCTTTTAATGCCGCATTTAGATTATCAATGTAGGCTTGGTGGTGCTTGGTGTAATGAATTTCCATGGTACGCGCATCGATGTATGGTTCAAGCGCATCATAGGCGTAGGGTAATGGTGGTAAAACAAACATAAGAATCTCCTCAAATATGGTTCGATACGATTGCTCCGCAATCACTCACCACGAACGGATTTTTCCGCTCATCCTGCCGTGCCCGCCGAAGCTTTATGCGAAGGCTGGGAGTAGAAACCGAAGGTTTTCATATCGAAGGATTAAACTAAATAAATTTCTTCATCAGCGCGGGCCATCTGCAATTGTTCCCGCGCAATTTTTTCTTTAAAAAAGGGATGACTCTTTTGTAATGCAATATGCGAACGCAATCGGTCAACCTCGCCGGTGAGAAGCACAACTTCTTTTTCAAGAGCAGTAATATCACTTTTCATGTGCAGCATGTCCATGATACCATTGGTGCCAAAAAAATAAAAACCCAGAAAAAGAATCAATTCTCCGGCAAAAAGAATGCGCACAACATACCGTTTATGAAATACCATTTTTCTATCCTCATTTCTATCTACAGATAGTTTTCTACAAAATCATAGAAAAAATCAAACAAAAAAGTTTAGTGTTGTAGAAATTAAGATACAAGGAGAGATAATGGTCATTTTGCTTATATTTGCATTTTTATCAGGAATCATCACCGTTCTTTCGCCTTGCATCTTGCCCGTACTGCCTATTTTGCTTGCCGTGAGTATTGGTGAAGGAAGATATCGGCCATTGGGGATTATTTGTGGGTTAATAATCAGTTTCACTTTCTTTACTTTATCACTCACTGCACTAGTTCACGCGACCGGTATTTCAGCAAATGCATTACGCTATTGCGCCATTGGGCTATTAATACTCTTTGGGCTCACTTTGATATTTCCGCGCTTGGAACTTTTCTTTTCTCAACTAACCGGCGGCATTGCCAACCTTGGCACACAAATAGAATCACAATCGGCACGGTTGGGCGGTGGATTTTGGAGTGGCTTTATGGTCGGCAGTGCACTTGGTTTGATTTGGGCACCATGCGCCGGACCAATTTTGGCTACGATTGTTACGTTAGTGGCAACCAGCTCCATAACGTTGGGCACCGTGCTCATCACGCTTGCCTATAGCGCGGGCACTGCCTTACCAATGTTTTTAATAATGTATGGCAGCAATAAAATTATCAGCTCAACTATGAGTCTGGGTGCTTACACTCCACTCATTAGAACTCTTTTTGGTATCATAATGATTGCCGGCGCATTGGCAATCTTATTTCATGCCGATGTTGCGTTGCAGCAATTTACGCTCAACTATTTCCCTTCGCTTTCTATTGAAAATAATCCAACAATACGCAACGAAATTGAAAAATTTAAACAACAAGCAACCGGGATTCCTTTGTTATCCGCCGCACCGCGTCTGGGTGGCGCTGCCCCCGATTTTGTTGGCATACAAGAGTGGGTCAATTCACCACCGCTTTCACCTGCCACATTGCGCGGTACGGCATTTTTAGTAGATTTTTGGACCTATAGCTGCATCAATTGTGTGCGCACTCTTCCTTATTTAAAAAAATGGTATGCCGATTATCATGATAAAGGTTTTACTATCATCGGTGTTCACACGCCAGAATTCGAATTTGAAAAAGATCGGGCAAATGTTATAGCCGCAGTGAAACGCTTTGGTATCGAGTATCCCGTTGCATTAGATAATGAATATAAAACATGGCAGAATTATCACAATAGCTATTGGCCCGCCCATTATCTTGTTGATCAAAACGGCATAGTCAAAGAGATACACTTTGGTGAAGGCAACTATACCGAAACTGAAAACGAGATACGAAAACTCTTAGGATTAGAGCCGGTTGCACAGATAAAAGAAGAAGTGGTCCGTGCACGCCAAACGCCTGAAACCTATTTAGGAGCATCACGCGGACGCAGTTATATTAATAGCCTAAAACCCAACCAAATTAGCGATTATTCTTACAGCAGCGCCCTCATGCATGATCAAGTTGGTCTGACCGGCCAATGGTACGTGGCACCTGAATTTATACAATCAAACAGTGATTCGGCAACATTGAGTATTAATTTCACGGCAAATCGTGTTTATCTGGTTATGGCATCGCCAGAGAGCAAATCAATTATTCTCTTTTTGGATGGCAATCCATTACCCGCAGAATTTTCCGGCAAAGATGTAACAAACACCAATACACTGACAGTTAAAGAATCACGCATGTATGATCTGATTGATCTTAAAAAAAATAACGGCAACCATCTACTCACCCTTCAAGTGCCAAAAGATGTGCAATTGTTTGCATTTACCTTCGGTAGTGGTGTGCAGTAACAAAGGAGAATCTCATGAATAAAATATTACTTCTCATTATCTGCTTATGTATAAACATCTACCCAAAAGAAAAAGAGAAAGAAAAAGTGCCGGACAATTTTGATGAAACGGTCTATTCCTGGTCTCGCACCTTTGCCGAAACAGTACAATTAACCAACCAAAAACATTATAAAATAGGCGACGGCCAACAATGTTGGATCAATGCCATCCGCACCTTTTTAAGTTCAGTTGATCCACACTCAGATCTGCTTGATCCTAAAACTTATAAAAGTATGCTCCAAGCAACCAGTGGAGAATTTTTTGGTATCGGAATTGTGATTGATAACACGCGTAATTCAAAAGATAAACAATTAATAGTTATCGACACTATTCCTGATGGCCCGGCCGATAAAGCGGGTATGAAACCCTTTGATAAAATAGTTGAAGTTGAAGGCAAGGCGCTTGAAGGAATGCCCACCGAAGAAGCAACCGATATGCTCAAAGGAGAACGTAACACAAAAGTGCACGTAAAAGTAATGCGAGAAAATCAACCGGAAATTCTCTCATTTGACATTACGCGTGACGTGATTAAGGAACAGAATTCACTCTGCTTTTATTTAGAGGATCAAGATATCTATTATTTATCGCTCAATATGTTCACCGAAACATCCGCAACGCAACTTGAGCAATTGCTCGCCAAAGCGCATCAAAAAAAATTTAAAGGGCTCATTCTTGATTTGCGGAATAACACCGGCGGCTTATTAACTTCAGCCGTTGATATTGCCGGATTATTTTTAGATAAAGGCAGCTTGGTGGTTACCACAAAAGATAAACATGGCGCAGTAACCGAAGAATATCGCACCACCAGAAATCCCATCGCGAGCAACATTCCTCTTTTTATTCTGATTAATAACTACACTGCCTCGGCGGCAGAGATTTTGGCAGGCGCATTAAAAATTCATGCCAGCAAAGAAGTTAAAGAAAACCCATCGGCCCGCGCAGGGCGAGCGGAGGCTCCGATTCAGGCTGAGGCCAATCGAAGCAAACAAAAGAAAAATAATAATCAGATGGTATTTTTGGTCGGCACCAGAACGTTTGGCAAGAGTTCGGTGCAGGAAGTGATACCGATCAGCAACAATTGCGCCATCAAAATTACCACCTCATTATACTTTCTTCCTAATGATACTTCCGTGCAAGCAGAAGGAATCACGCCGGATTTTGAAATTGAACGTTGCTTGCCACCCAGCGACCAACACCAGTGGCTCACCAAATTTTATGGCCGTGAGCAAGCATTGCCTAATCACATCCAAATAAAAGAAAAAACTGAGCAGGAAAAGAAGGAAGAATCTGCCAAGGGATCAAAGGATACAATAAAAAGTTGGACCGAACGGGCAAAACAAGTGCTCCTTGCTGATAATCAGTTCCGCGAAGCTATTACATTGATGAATCTTCTTGCCATGGGACAAAAACATTGTTCGGTTGATTTACAAAGCAGACAAGGCGCACTCGATTTTATTAACGGTATATTTGTTTCTAATAAGAAGTTAAACTTGGTGGAAGTTAAAACGAACAAAAATGAGAAATGATGCCAATTGCTCTTTTTGCAATAAACATTATCCTTTAACAAAAATGAAATTGAAAATATTTTTGTAAAGGAATGGTTATGAATCGTTTTCTTGCCCTTTTTTGTCTCACACTTGGATTTGCTACCCATTTCTACGCCGATGAACCGTCAAAAGTAAAAACATTATTCGGAAATAACATTGAAATGAAACATAACCCCGAATGGATAGAACAACTTAATAAAGCAATCGCGCAAGAAGATCCGGCACTGAAAAAGAAACTTGAAGATAATTGCGCAGCACTGCCACTTGCCAAGCAATTTCCGGCACTCAGAATTCCTCATATTTCATTGTGCAAGCTGCCAACACCGGTACAAAAACTAGAAAATCTCAGCAAAGAATTGGGCACCACTATTTTTATTAAAAGAGATGATATGACCGGGGGCCAATTATATGGCGGCAACAAGCCCCGCAAATTAGAATTTGAACTTGCCCGTGCATTAAGCCATCAAGCAAAAAGTATCGTAACATTTGGCTGCGCAGGATCCAACCATGCAGTTGCAACCAGCGAACATGCGCGCAATTTAGGCTTAAAGCCAGTCTGCATGTTGAAACCGCAAGCAAATTCTCAGGTTGTGCGAAAAAACTTACTCCTTCATCTTGCCAATGGCACCGAACTTCACTATGCCCCTAATAATGATGTGAGAAAAGTGTCTGCCATTAGCACGTGGCTTGATCTGGTAAATAGAAAATTGCAACCGTATTATATCCCAACCGGCGGATCAACACCATTAGGCGCGGTAGGCTTTGTGAACGCTGCGTGCGAACTCAAAGAGCAAATTGATGCCGGCTTGATACCAATGCCTGATTATGTTTATGTTCCCTGCGGCAGTTGTGCAACCACCGTTGGCTTAACATTAGGATTTAAAACTCTCAATTTACCAATAAAAGTTATGGCAATTGCCGTTGAACCGGAAGAAGAGCCGCAAGAATTTAAAACTACTATCACCAAACTCTTTAAGGCAACCAATGAATTACTCAATAAAGTTACCAATGGCACATTCCCAATCCTTGAACTGAAACCGGAAGACATCGAAATAAACCTTAATTTCACCGGACCAGAATACGCTGTCTTTACCCAAGAAGGAATTGCAGCTCGTGAGCTTTTAAAGAAAACTGAAGCAATAACGATTGATGGCACGTATACCTGCAAAGCTTTCGCAGCGCTCTTGGCAGATATTAGATCAAAGAAAAGTGAAAATAAAACAGTTCTCTTCTGGAACACCTACTGCGGCGCTGAATTTCAAAATCGTGTAGCTTCGGTCAATTATAAGGATCTACCAGCATGCTTTCATGCTTATTTTGAAGAAGATGTGCAAGAATTGGATAAATAATTATGTGTCTTGAAACTCAAACGGCAACATTCTTTTTGCAAGCTCAAATTTTTCAATAATTTCTTGTCGGTCACGGCCACCGATATTCATGAGGCCATACCGATAACTCTTGCCATCTTGCAACTGATCGGAAAGTAGTTCACCTTCGCTGGTATATACGTATATTCGAATATCAGGTATCGCTTCTTTTACTTTTTCTATATCAGCTGAGCTGGGCACTTTTACTACTTTTTTATTTTCAAAAAGACGCAAAACACAGCTTGCCGCCATCGCATAGTTACCCTTTGCCCGCGGCAGCACGGGTTGTTTTCCTGTTGCAACGTCGAGTGCAACACGGTAAGCGTTAAAGCCTTCAACTTTTTCATAAAGATCGGCAAATTGTGAAGAAAATCGCGGGTTAACTTCTATAATATGAATCTCATCGGTTACCGGATTATACATCATTTCTATATTAAACAATGAATTATTAAAATTGATGCCCGTTAAAAAACGCGCAGCAATATCTGCCATTCTTTGCTGCACATTTTCAGGCAATACGGATGGATATTCAAAGCGAGAAAAGCTTATGGTTCCGGGGAACATAATTGAATCAGTAATACCAATAGTATGGCACACATTATCTTGCACAAACCCTTCAACGTTCACTTGCTGGCCGTGCAAGAATCCCTCGGCAATAAAATAGTCCCCGCTCATATCTATGGAAGAATAATGCTGAAGAAACCAATTAAACTGATATAAAAACCGATCAGACATACTGCCCGTTTTTGTTACAAAATTCGTAAGCTCCGGTAAAGATTCAATCTTATTGGCTAAAAAAGAAAAATATGCTTTTACTGGTTTTACAAAAACAGGAAATTGCAAAGAAAATGTTTTTGGATCAAATGAATTGGGATTAATAAGTTCAAATCCGGGTGTAGCTTCAGGAACCAATTGGGCCTGTAAACAGCGTGCATAATATTTATGCTGGCATTCTAATATTGGAGCAGATGAAGGTGCAATGAACTTTTTATTGTAGGCAATAATACTGGCATAAATGCTTCCGGGGTAATCGTCGGAAGAAAGAACACCCGTTATTGCATGCGTATCACAAAATTCTAATAATTCGTTAATAATAAGTGCGGGATTACTTTTTTCAAATTGTCCATCATAGTTTCTGGCGAGAATGCGCTCAAATGATGTTTCATCATAATCATGAAATTCTACTACTACATCACCAATTATATGTGGTGATGATAATTCACACCTATCTCTCTTGGTAGGACAAATTACTAAAATTTTTTGCTTCATTAGATCTCTTTTTGAAACTTGCTCGAATGGTTCGATCCGGCCTACGCCCCGGCTTCGGCGGACAGGCCGAGCGTTTACTCCCTCGCTTGCTGCGCCCGGCGTCCTTCGATACGAAAACTGCGTTTTCTACTCAGGATGAGCGGAAGAACGCGGTTACTCCCGAGCCCTGTCGAGGGACTTGGTCAAGACGGGTCGAAGGGTGCGAGTGGTAAAAACAACATAGTGTCAAAAGAAGTCTAGTATAGATTTTTTTGTTTATTCAACCGTAACCGATTTTGCCAGATTTCGCGGCTTATCAATGGGTCTATTTAACTCTTTTGCTATCTGATACACAAAAAATTGCATAAGACCGGTCATTGCAAGCGGTACCAATAACGGCTTAATGCGTGGCATAACAAACACTTGATCGGCAAGCGCCATAATCTCGTGTTGCCCTTCTAAAGCAAAAACCACCAGATGCCCCTGACGGGCTTTAATTTCTTGTGCATTCGATACTAATTTTTGATAAATAAGAGGATCTTCATGAGAAAAGATGAATACCGGCGTCTGCGAATCAATCAATGCCAAAGGCCCATGCTTTAATTCGCCTGCCGGATAACATTGGGCAAAAATATAGGAAATTTCTTTTAATTTCAGCGCTGCCTCGAGGGCAAAGGGATAACTGATATGTCTTCCCAAAAAGATCGCTTTTTTAAATTGGGCATAAAATTTTGCTAACCGTTGAATAATGTCACGCTTATAGTTTTCAATACTGTTTTCAAGAACTTCCGCAACCACCAAGAGATCTTCTTCGGCCGTTTCCAGTTGCGCCCGGGTAATAATTCCCTTTTCTAATGCCAGACGGTGGGCAAGCCAATATAATGCAGTGATCTGTGTTGAAAATGCCTTGGTGGAGGCGACGGCTATTTCTTGGCCCGCTTGCGTGAGTAAAAAACCATCCGCTTCGCGCACCATAGTGCTTGAAGGAACATTGGTAAGCGCAATTGTTGGCAAATGCATTCCATTGATCATGCGCAATGCTTCGAGTGTATCTGCCGTTTCACCCGACTGTGAAATAAAAATATAGGCACTATTTCTTTCAGGGAAAAAAGACATGTACCGAAATTCGGAAGCCAAATGTACTCGCGTAGGAATTAGACAGATTTGTTCAAAGAAAAATTGCGCAATTCTTGCAGCATGCCATGACGTGCCACAACCAATTAATATTATCTTTTCCAAATTCTTTGCTTGCTCCTTTGAAAGTCCCACATGATCCCAAATCATCGTACTGATTGAACGCAAAAAGATAACACTGTTGTAGATTGCATTTTTTTGATCATAAATCTCTTTGAGCATATGATGCTCGTATCCCTTTTTTTCTGATTCTGACCAATCGATCTTTATTTCTTGCACAGGCAGCGGTAAGGGTTTGCCCCAAAAATCATACAATTCGATCATATCTTTTTTAACCAATGCAAAACTTTCATCGGGTAAAAAAAGTATTTTGTCTGTTTTTCCGGCAAAAGCGAGCGGATCGGATGCAATAAACATCTCATTATCGCCAACGCCAATGCACAAGGGTGACCGTTTGCGCACTAAAAGCATTTGATCATCATAATCCTGCAAAAGAATCGCACAGGCAAATGCACCTTCAATGCGCGCAAGAAGATCAACGATGGCACCTTTTAATGTGCTGTGAGAAGCTATGAGTATTTCTAAAAGATGCGCAATGGGTTCTGTATCTGTTTGCGAATGAAAAATGTGACCGGCTTCTTCGAGCCTTGCGCGAATTTCATGATGATTTTCTATGATGCCATTATGAACAATGGCGATTGTTTTTTGACAATCAAATTGAGGATGGGCGTTTTCTTGTGATGATGTGCCGTGCGTTGACCACCGCGTGTGGCCCATGCCAACATGACCATCAATGGGATGTAAATCAAGTTCATGGATTAAATTTGAGAGGCGACCGGGAGACTTTTGATATAAGAATCGACTATCGACAGGATTCAAGCAGGCAAAACCGGCCGAATCATAGCCACGATATTCGAGCCTGCTCAACCCATCCATCACAAATGTTTTGCTATAGTTTTTACCTATATAGCCAACAATTCCACACACAGGATCTCCCTTTTTTTGGAGAGGTAAGCGTGTATTAACGTTTTACAAACTGGAATCTTCTACGAGCTGCTTTGCGTCCGTATTTTTTACGTTCCTTCAAACGCGAATCAACTGTCAAAAGATCATGTTGACGAAGTGCGGGTCTTAAGCGACTATCAACTGCCAACATCGCACGCGAAATGCCAAGTTTAATTGCATCAGCTTGTGAGCACACGCCACCGCCAATTACATTCACTTCAACATCGAACAGAGCTTCAGCCGGAAGCACGCGAAATGGGGTTGATGCTCTAAGACGAGTTACTTCTGTGTCAAAATAGTCTTTAAAATCTTTACCATTAACTACAATTGCCCCTTTTCCGGCACGAAGCCATACACGAGCAACAGAGGACTTACGACGACCCACGCCGTGAGCCAAAGGTGCTACTGAACGAACTTTAGTTTTTGGAGTTTTTGTAGCAGTAGTGGTTTTTGCTTTGATCATAATGAATGAACCTAATAACCTTATTTTTTTGCTGAAATATACATCATTTCTAGAATATCGAGGATCGCAAAAATGTCAAACCGTCTACGCTTGTCCGGGCCTTTCATCCTTCGCTAAAGCTTCGGATGACGCGGCCGGCTTTTGGCAAGCGGAGTTTATCCTGAGCAAACGTAGTGAGTCGAAGGGGCGCGCAACCTTCGCTTTTTGCTATCAAGTTGTATTAATATCAATCCTTAACATGCTGGCGACAGCCAACCGTAGCTCGAAAGAGCGAAGGTTGGAGCCGATGATCGGACTTGAACCGACGACCTACTGATTACGAATCAGTTGCTCTACCACTGAGCTACATCGGCATGAGTTTACCCGTTCGTCCTGAGGAGCACCGAAGGTGCGTCTCGAAGGATACTTCAGGATCAGCACGAATGGTACCAATAATACCATATTTTTAGAAAAGCGGAATAAGCGAGCATGTTATTGAAAGAATTTGACTGATGCCAAAGAAATCGATTAGCAATTATTCAAATTGCATTTTTTTAACGCACGAGTGTTATAGTGTCATTATTGCCTATTCTTCAATCCCTTTACCCTCTTCAAATGCTTCTTGGCACGCCAAACAACGCGTAGCATCCGGGTATAATTTTAGGCGTTTTTCAGAGATTGGCAGTTCACAATCAACGCAAATGCCATAGGTGCCTTCATCGATCATTTTTAAGGCTTTTGCAATGCGATTCAATTCCCCGATCCAAGTGTCTTGTAATGAAGATCTAAGGCTTTCCATGGTGGAGGTCATTGCTTGGTCGCCCGGATCTTGCACTTCATCATCAGAGAACTTTTTAGAATTGGCAAGCTCTTGTTCAAGCTCTAATTTACGTGCCAGAAGATCTTTTTTAACGTGTTCGAATTTTTTTTGGTTCTTTGCTTCACTCATTTTTTTTCCTTTTTTGTTTAAAAAATTGCTGCAAGAGCAAAATGGAATCTTTTTCAAGAACTCCGCTAATAATAGCAAGAGAATCTTTTTTGTATAGCCTTTCTGGCTGCTCTTTTTCAATTTTACTTGAACCAAATAACGGGGAAGCGGCTCCAAAAATCACCGTGTCCAACCGAGAAAGAATTATCGCGTTCATGCACATGGCGCATGGTTCAAGCGTTACATACAACGAACATCCTTCAAGTCGCCAGTCTCCCATTTTTTTTCCCGCTTTTGCAAGAGCACGCAATTCGGCATGAGCAGTTTGGCTCTTTTGACGCACCACGGCATTATTGGCACAAGAAATAATATCCCCTTTTGCATCAACTATGACGGCCCCCACAGGAACTTCATCATGAGCTACTGCTTTTTGGGCCTGCTCGATTGCTTTACGCATATACTGGGTATGATCAGCGGAAGGGGTAATAGTTTTCATCAGATAGTCTGTTGTAGTTAAAGTTAGAAAAAAATATTAATTTTTGTTACAATAAATAGTAAATAAAAATGTAATTTGCACTCTTTAGTATACCATTTTTACGAACTATTTACACAGGGCTCGCGCTCGCCATATGGTAAGAAAAAATATCTATCTACCAGGAGATTCGGTATGACCAATAATGCGTCGAATAGAGATTACAAAGCTACCTCTATTAAAGTTTTAGAAGGACTAGAGGCAGTTCGCAAACGCCCTGCTATGTATATTGGCTCAACCGGTGTTGCTGGACTTCACCACTTGGTCTATGAAGTGGTTGACAACTCAGTGGATGAGGCACTTGCCGGCCATTGTGACACAATCAAAATCGCTCTTAATCAAGATGGCTCATGTTCTGTTGAAGACAATGGTCGAGGTATTCCGACCGACATTCACCCCACTGAGGGGGTATCTGCTGCCGAGGTGGTGCTCACCAAATTGCATGCGGGCGGAAAATTCGACAAAGAAACCTATAAATATTCCGGCGGATTACACGGGGTTGGTATCTCAGTAGTAAACGCCCTTTCAAAACGTCTTGAAATGACAATCTTTCAAGATGGCAAGATCCACTTTCAAGTTTTTGAAAAAGGTATTCCGCAAGGGCGCTTAAAAGTTATCGGTGACACCGAAAAACGTGGCACTTTGATGCGTTTTTGGCCGGATCCGGAAATTTTCCAAGAAACTACCACATTTAGCTTTGATACACTGTCAGCACGTATGCGCGAGTTGGCCTTCCTCAATAAAGGCTTAAAAATTACCATTGCTGATGAAGCTAATAATAAGAGCCATGAATTTTATTTTGAAGGTGGCATTGTTTCATTTGTTCAAACCATTAATGCAAAAAAAGAGCCCCTTTTTCCTGAAGTGATTCACTTTAGAGAAGATGATAATGTGAATGTTTTAGAAGTTGCCATGCAATACAATGATGGGTATGGTGAACAACTCTTCTCCTTTGTTAACAACATCAACACCACCGAGGGCGGCACCCATGTTACCGGGTTTAAATCAGCGCTCACCAAAATCTGCAACAAAAAAGCGGTGGAACTCAATATTGTAAAAAAGGATGAAGGCGGATTTTCCAGTGAAGATGTACGCGAAGGCTTGGTGTGCGTTATCAGCTTAAAAGTTCCCGAACCACAGTTTGAAGGACAAACAAAAACTAAATTAGGCAATAATGAAATCAAAGGAATCGTTGATTCATTAACATTCTCCTATTTAGAAACATTCTTTGAAGAAAACCCTGCGATTGCACGAAAAGTATTACAAAAAGCTGAAATCGCCCGCCGTGCACGAGAAGCGGCTAAAAAAGCGCGCGATTTAACACGCCGCAAAACAGTACTTGAATCAGTTATTTTACCCGGTAAACTCGCAGACTGTTCCAATGAAAACCCTGCCGAAACCGAACTGTTCATCGTAGAGGGAGATTCTGCAGGCGGCTCAGCTAAGGGTGCACGCGATAGAAATATCCAAGCAATATTGCCCTTACGCGGTAAAATTTTAAATGTTGAAAAAGCACGCCTTGATAAAATTCTTTCCAATGAAGAAATCAAAGCCTTAATCGCAGCTATTGGATGCGGCATAGGCAAAGAAGAATTTGATGCAAATAAAGCGCGATATCATAAAATTATTTTGATGACCGATGCTGACGTTGACGGTTCGCACATTCGTACGTTGTTACTCACCTTCTTCTTCCGGTATATGCAACCGCTGATTGAAAAAGGGTATTTATACATCGCGCAACCACCGCTCTATAAAGCAAAAATCGGTAAAAAAGAACAATATCTTAAGGATGATAAATCCTTTAAGCAGTTCTTATTTGATTGGGCACAAGAACAAACCATGCTCTATGTGAACAATAAGGAGCTCACACAAATAGAGTGGCATGCACTTCTTGAAGCGCTTAATGTGTATGATGATTTACTTCAAAAGGCGGGCGCCAACTTTAAGATGACCTATGATCATGCACACGAACTTGCCTTGATTATGCAACAAGATCCATGGAAACCTGCCGATGGCATTGATAAACTTATCAAAATTCTTAACAGTCATATGCGCAACCATTTTATTACGCATGATACCGGACCGTTACCGGAGATTCCTGCAGACCAAGTGGCGGCAAACACTGGCTTTATTGTCTTTAAATTGCTCAATAAAGAGTGGCGCGTTGGCATTAATTTTTTCACCAGCAGCGAGCTTGAAAACCTCATAAATCAATTACAGATTTTAGCAAAAGTGCAGTTCCATGAATTTAAGCTCCAAGTGGTTGAAAAAGAACGCTCAATCAGCAGCAAAGGCATTCCTGCTCTCCTTGATGCGATAAAGCAAATCAGCAAGCCATACATGAACGTTCAGCGCTATAAAGGTCTTGGCGAAATGAATCCTGATCAGTTGGGTGAAACATCTATGGATCCGCAAAGCCGCCAATTACTTAAGGTTACTATTGAGGATGCCTTGGAGGCCGATTCATGGTTCACCACATTGATGGGCGATGATGTGGGCGGCCGTAGAAACTATATTGAAGAATTTGGACATTTTGCTAAAAATCTCGACGTGTAATGCATCATAAAAAACTAAAAGCAAACATCGCTACTTACATTGAAAAAAAGGGCCTCATTAATGATGGGGCCCGTCTCATTATTGGTCTCTCGGGTGGCCCGGACTCCGTTTTTTTATTACACTTCTTGGCAAGCCTTCGTGAAGAAAAAAAATTAACACTCATTGCTGCGCATCTTGATCACGGCTGGCGCCCTGAATCTGCCAACGATGCACAATTTTGCAAAGAGCTCGCGAGCAACTATAACATTCCCTTCATTGGCAAAACCATCACCGATTTACAGCTTTCGTTAAAATTTAATGGTTCACAAGAAGAAATTGGCAGAAAAGCACGCCGTGCATTTTTTGAATCTGTGGCAAAAGAACATAATGCCACCGCAATTACTCTGGCGCATCACGCCGATGATCAGATGGAAACTTTTTTTATCAGGATGATGCGGGGCGCATCTTTATCCGGTCTTGTCGGCATGAAGGCACAAGAAGGCTTGTACATTCGCCCATTACTGGAAACAAAAAAAGCTGTAATTCTTGCCTATCTTCATGAAAACAAGATTACTTATCTTCTCGATGGGAGTAACCAATCCGATTCGTATCTACGCAACCGAATCCGCAACACCGCGATTCCCGGGTTGCAGCAGGTCGATGCCCGTTTTGACCACAATTTCAACGCTACTCATGCACACTTGGCACAAACAGAAGAATTTTTGCAAGAATTGGCGCAACAAACAGTACGCACTATTTGCAATGAATCAGGCTCACTTGCCGTTGACAAATTACTTGCATTACATCCCGTTATTCGCCATCGCGTTTTAATTAATTGGCTGGTGGCACACCGGGTGCCATTTACCCCGTCACAAGGCTTGCTTGATGAAATAATCAGATTTTTAGAAAAACCCGGAGATGGTCAACATATTTTTTATGGTAAATGGACCATTAATAAAAATAGTAATTCTGCATCAATTATTCTTATACGATCATAAGAAAGCCTTTTATCAAAAAATTTCAATTATAGGCTTACCATTTACAGCGCTGTATCAAATCATGTAGAATGAATGTGATAATAATTCGCCAATTATTTTTACCGATTTAAAACCAGGAGGTTATATGATCAAACAATTATTTTTAATTTTCACTTTCATAACTTATAATTGCATCGCTGAAGAGGACCAAACGAAAATTACGACTATTCGAGAAACATACAAAAAATATATAGCCTATCTCATGCCCCAGGACGAAGAGCAAAAAGAAAAACCACAATACCGTTTAATGGCCGAAATACTCAAAGAAAAACCGAATATTACCGCAGTGTCTTCGATCATAAAAGATAATGCTGTTGACCAGATTGATGATGGCCAATTCATTTCCCCCTTAATGGCAGCAACTATTTTTGGGCATAACGCTATTGTAGAATTGTTAATCAAAGCCAAAGTTGATATTAATCAAATAAATATAAGACAACAAAATGCCGTAATGATGGCAGCATTTGCCAACAATCAAGACGCTTTGAAAAAGTTAATCGAAGCGGGTGCAACGTTAGACGCCTACGATAATCTGTGTTGTGACGCGTTCGATTATGCAAAATGCAAAGAACATACGCGCGTAATGCAAATCTTATTAGAGGCTAAGCAAAGATAGAAAAATCTATTTCTTAGAGACAAAGGCATTATCTTTAATATAAAACCGTAATTTTTCATGTGATGCCTTGGAAATTCCCACGCGAGTAGTTACAACAATATCTTTTTGAGGAATCTCAGGCGCGTCAAGGACATATAATGGTCCCCGCTTGGTCACGTCAAGACCATTTAAATCGCCATTAATCGCCAACGCCTGGGTAAGTTTACCCGGACCGTTGGTCAGTCCGTTCACCGTATGTTTATTGCGCTTCTTCTCCATATATTCAATGCCTTCAAGTGGTTGCACCGCACGAATTAACACCCCGCCCGCAACACTATCTACTGAACGTGCAACAAAATTTACACAATAATACATGCCATAGGTAAAATAGACGTAGGCATGCCCAACTTGCCCAAAAAGTGGCGCATTGCGATTTCGCTTGCCCCCATAAGCATGGCTGGCCGCATCGTGAATACCGGTATATGCTTCCGTTTCAACAATAATTGCTTTTAAAATAGTAGTTTCATCAATCACGCGAACAATGATTTTGCCCAGCAATTCCTGCGCAACTAAAACCGTATCGCGGTGATAAAATGATCGTGTGAGTATCTTCATACTTAAAAGTATGCACGGCCGGGCAGGATAAATCAAATCTAGTAAAGCCCCGGCAAATACCCTAAACTTGTTTTGAGAGAATATTGCCAGAAAAAGGGAACCGCATGGAGCAAAGCCGCCGCCGTATCCGCGCACTAATTATTAGCGTCTCTTTACTCGTACATTTACTGGCACTCATCTTTTTTTTAATTTTGTATGAGGCCCCCGCATCACATAATTTTTTGATGTCCTTTGATACGGCAGACATTCCCCATATACCTGAGACCATTTTTTACAACCAACCCAATGCATCTTCTGAAACCGCACCCGATGATCAGCACAATAATACTCAAGAAGATACCGAATGGGCTGCCCTCAAACCGCGCGCCAGCACCTTGGCAGCCTCCATGGAAATGCCGTATGAAGAAATTGGCCCTGAACAAGATGCTGCACCCCAAGACATTTCTTTTGATGATTCAGCAGTTTTTGAAGATCAGCCGACGCAGACTGCGAATGAAGCAGATACTTCCAGAATGGTTGAAGGCATTAAGGGGGAAGAAATAATCCCGGGCCCCTCTACGATTGTGGTCACCAAAGAGGGACCGGCAGCAGCACACAAAAAAGCAGCGCAAATAAAAAAAGCAAAGGCACAAAGAGCGATTGCCAGCATAACGCGGGGCTACTTGGAACAATTAACCAATGAGGGAACTGATTTGATAAAAACAATTGGTGGTGATCCCAATAAACGGCCGACCGCCCAGCAGTTAAAACATGAGCGCTATTTGGCCAAAATACAATGGTGCTTGCAAAACTCCCATAATATCAATAAAGAGAAATGTCTCACTGCTGAGCCAATTCATGCAACGATGAAGGTCTACTTTGCTCTCAAAAAAAATGGGGCAATGGAATCATTACAGATCCTGCAATCTTCGGGGAATCCATTTGTGGATAATTACATAAAAACATTATTTGAACATGCCAGCAGCTCCTTTCCACCCGTACCATCATATATCACCGAAGAACCGTATAAGCTACTCTATCATGTATTGGTTAACTGGAATGTGAGCCAACCGTACAATATGGGTTTTTACCGTGAATAAATTCAATTGAAGAAGTTATTTATCATACTCTTGCATCTAAAAAAAAATAATCTTAAGCTGAATCAAAATCGTTATAATTCTCAAGGTAAGGAGATGTTATGAAAATAGTTAAACTTTTATTAGCAGTTGCTCTTGTAGCAGGTTGCAGCTTGCAGGCAGATGAACGCTGTGGTTGTAATAAACCAAACAACAACCCGGCTAACCAAAATAAACCCCGCCCAGGAATGCCAGTTAAAAGGGTGCAACCAAAAAAATAAAATCCGTTTTAGATTGCAAGAGGAGGGCACTTATGCCCTCCTCTTTTATTGAACATCCTTCCTTTGAAAGCGATTAATCAAAGAATAAAAATACAATTTGAATTTTTAAAATTTATCATATTGACATTTTTTTTAAATTAGAGATCCCAATAGATAGTTATTCGTTAAAAAAATTCATTTAATGAAGACATTACATCCCTGTTGTATGATGGGTGACACTGAAGATAAAAAAAATTACGAAGCGGTGGTGCATTCCTTCTATAAACACTTGGTTTACCATACAATAGTAAAAAAGCTACCCTCGGCCAAGAATCATTTGCATTAACCGCACCATCAAAACAAGAATTACAGGCGTTGTATGAATTACCAACCTGTAAATTTTGCAAATGAGTAAAACTCCTTCAAAGGTAAACTGAACGCGCGAAATTCATACTTTTGCTTATTTTTTTATGCTATACTTGTGATAATCCAAACACATCAACAATATTTTCTATTAAGAAGTCAAAAATATGAGCAAAAAAGATTTTTATGACGTGCTGGGCATTCCCCGCACCGCCACTACCGACGAAATAAAAGCTGCCTACCGCAAATTGGCCCTGAAATATCATCCTGATAGAAACCCAGACAATAAAGAAGCTGAAGAAAAGTTTAAAGAAGCGGCTGAAGCCTATGAAGTTCTTTCGGATGAAAAAAAGAGAAAAACCTATGATCAATTTGGCCATGCAGGCATGGGTATGGGCGCCGGAGGAGGGCATGGTCCTCAAGGCATGAATATGGACGATATTTTTGCCAATTTCGGAGATATCTTTGGGGACATTTTTGGCGAACAGCATCGCCCCAGCCGCAAAAAAGCAACAGGTCCTGAGCCTCGACGGGGCCATGATCTGCATAAAGATATCACCATTAGCTTTAAAGAATCCTATACGGGCTCAAAACAAGAAGTGGGTTACTACCATTTTGAAGTATGCGATACCTGCAAAGGAAAAGGAACAAAGCCCGGCACCAAACCGCAAGCATGCGCCACCTGTAAAGGAAGCGGGCAGATTCACTTTAGCCAGGGATTTTTTATGTATTCCCAGACCTGTTCAACCTGTGGCGGTCAAGGGTTTACCATTCCATCTCCCTGCCCAACGTGTAATGGCCAATCGCGCAAGCAAGTTTATGATAAATTCAGCGTTACAATTCCTGCCGGCATTTTTGACGGCGCCGAATTACGCATTGCCGGCAAAGGTGATGCTGGTGTGTATGGTGGCTCATCCGGCGATCTCTTTTTGCGTGTCCATGTTACACCCGATGTCCATTTTAAACGAGCTGATGATGATTTAACCTGCACCGTTTTGCTTACCTATCCGCAGCTTGTTTTTGGCAGCCAGGTTGAGATTACCAATATTGATGGCACAAAAGAAACAATAAAAATCAGCAAGGGCTGTCCGGTTGGTGAACGCATTATGGTTGCCGGCAAAGGATTCCCTAAGCTCCGCGGATCCGGAAGGGGTAACTTAGTTATTATCACCAATTGTGATATTCCTAAAAAATTATCAGAAAAGGCAAAAGATTCTCTCACTGACTATTCAAAAGAGATTGGCACCGACACCCAAGGAAACTCAGGAATTGCCGGCTTTTTTAAGAAATTTTTGGGCTAAGCCTTATTGATAAAAAAGGAGAAATGATGATAGTATTTGCCTTTCTATTTCCACTGTTAAGCAGCTTTAATTGTTCTTTAATCGCAATGGACCTTAATACGCAAAAACAAACAATAGAGCGCCTTGTTTTTTTCACTGAACACGGCCTAAAAAAGAAAGCTCAAGAATCTAAAGAAACTGATGAAATACATTATTTTTTTTCAAACACTGAGCAGCACCTCTCTAATTGTGTAACACATACTAATTTTTTATCTGACGATAATACTGAATCAGTTATTACTGATTTGTGCAAAAAAAAGAAACCAATGGTCTGGTGGGTGACACCTTTGAGCAAACCAGAAAACCTTGAAAGGTTACTTCAAAAGCATGGATTCGATCCGTATCCTTTAACTGCAATGGAATGTTGCTTGCAAAATGTTACGGAAGAAACCTTAGACAAAATAATGAATGTTCAATCGCCAAATACCATATCAATTAGTAAGAACAAGATTGATGATGCGGATCAATACCAACTGCTGTGTGATAATACATTAGCTAGTTGTTGTTCATACATTATACTTGATACCTGGGCAGCTCTTTATAGCTTATCTACACAAGGGGATATGCGTAATCAGGGCTTTGCAACAAAACTTATTGCTACCATATTAAAGGATCTCAAAAAACAAAAATGTACCGCTGCTTATATGATAGCCATGCCGATTACTGTCAGAATTGGCAACAAATTAGGATTTAAAGAAATGGGTATCATTAATTATTATCACAAATTAAAATTTGAAGCTTCTTGAGAAAACCTTTATGGATTTAATACCGGTCAAATAGTTTAAAAAGGAGGATATGGCTTTCAAACGCTCATTCCCCTTTTTTTCATGCTTTTTTGAGAAAAAGAGAGGTGTCTTTTGCGCTCAAGACCCAATTTGGTAATCAAATGGTAAAAGAATTCCCTGTCTGGCCCTTTGACCACTGCCTGCTCATGCGCTTCAGCCAGTGCCACCGGATAGCCGCGCCCTTTAATTGCTTGATCCAAAATGATCTGCGCCACCATATTCAGGTGAATCTCATCCTTAGCGATCCAGGCAGGAATTTCTATACGGGCAATTTCAGTCCCCACATCCATGTAAAAAAAATGGGGAACCAAATGCGGCGGATAACAGGCACCAATTTGCGCATTACTTTTAAAGACAATTGAGCGGGTCCCTGATTGCAAAAAAAATCCGGCCACATTGGTATCAACCAAATGTTGCACCGCCTCTAATTCTTTGCAGCCTTCGATTTTGAATTTGCACAGCTCAACCCGAATGAGATTAACCAATTCTTTGCTCTTGGGCATACTAATATATCCGGCACAGAGTATCTTAGATTGCGACAATGCATTAAGCAAGCTTAAGTATTTGTTTAAGAAAATCTCTTTTAAACGTAATTCTTTTGATTCCAAGTGCCAAAAAATGAGTGACCCATCAAACAAAAATGCAAAGGGAATTTCCGGATTTTGACTGGTAACTTCGCTGCTTTTTTCCAGCCCCGTTTTAAATTCGTATTCTTGCCGTGAACAATTTACCATATCCTGACCGTTGGCAAGATCATCCTCTTGTTCACCGGTAAACGTATACGGACGTGAATCAAAAACAACTGCCTTGCTCGTAGACCCTTGTCCATACCGTAGCAGCACCGAACCGATATTTATTAAAAAACAAGGGGTTCCTTGATGCCGATCCGGATAAATCTGGGAACCATCAACACCCAGCACCGTATAAGGCCCGGAAATTGGAAAAACTTTTATCACCCTCTTAAGATCCTCATACCAATCAGGAACCAACCACGGCGTTGAAATTTGACGTATTTTATAAAGAAATGTTGGATCATCAATGATCCGCTGCCACGATTCTTGCGCAATGCGAAATTCAGGCGAAATATCCAGAAACAAGCCTTCAGAAATGGATTGCAATTGCTCCATTAATGCTACTCTATTGAGCATATTATTCTACCGGTTTATAGTCGTATAACCCTTGTTGGACCGCATGCAAAAAAAGAAGGGCACATTTTAACCGATTGAGGCCCAATTGAATGCCAATTAAGCGGCGCACATCATCGGCAGTAAGTGCCATAATAAAAGAAATGGGCTTATCTTTAATGAGTTCGCACATCATAGAAGCAGTGGCTTGGCTTATAATGCAGCCAGCCCCATCAAATGCTATTTGGTTAATGCAATTTTGAGTAATGATAGCCTGGAAGGAGACCTGATCACCACAGGAAGGATTGTGCATTGCTGATATCACAGTAGGGTGGCTCAATGCCCCCTTATAGCGGGGGAAGCGATAATGATCCAATAATTCTTCTTTGTACAAGATTTCCATGAGTTTTCCGTTATAAGAGGCTCTTTTTTAGCGTAATAGATTGGCCATTATCGTCAAGACTTTTATTTAACATGAATTCAACCTAAGAATTTAAAAAAAGGCACTCTCTGGCAAAAGAAACTATGGGTAAGGCCGCTCGTGGTGAGTAGAAATCGTAAGATTTCGTATCGAACCATGCGGCCTTTAAAGATGAATATTTATAAGACCCGCATGGATTCGATACACTCGCTATGCTCGTTACTCACCACGAGCGGGGTTTATGATTAACTTTTACAATTCTTAGCTCGAATTTGCATTATTCAAGAATCTAAAACCTGCCCGATAGCGTCCCACTGCTCTTGAGTAATTGTTTTAGGGTCTCTGCTCTGTACAAAGGTGGTAACTAACCCAGGTGACCATGATAGAATCGTTCTTGGGCTGATATTACCCAAAAAGTCTGCTTTTTCAGTATCAATTTGTGCTCGAATATATTTCCGATGCCATCCAATTGCTTCCAATTCATTACAGCTAAAACGGGTCCATCGTGATTGTTTAATATAACTCTCAAGCTGTTCTTTACTCATGGATAAAATATAAGAATGCTTTATCCTTTGATACTTTTTCTTATCAAGCGTTTCTTTAATCTGCTCTTTTGGTGTCATAGAAAAGAGGGGCATATTCAATGCGTATGCACAGAATATGCCCCTAAAATATAGTTTTCGCAACGATATCATGCAATCGTTTATTTGCTTCGAGCCAATAGGCTTGATGCAGCGTTGCCAATTGCATAGGCAAGTTTTACTTGATACATATTGTTAGCAAACAGCGCTGCCCGACTCTTAAGAGTTGCATCTTTTTTCCAAAAACTATTGTCGCGGTAAGTTTTCCAACCGGCTTGAGTTAAATCCACTGCTTCCAAGGCAATAATCAAAGACTTGCGCGGGTTCGTCTGTATCCAGGCATGAAGATCATGCCCTTTTGCTTTCGCATAATCCCATGATTTGCAGAGCAGTGATCGATGGTGGTGATGCTTACGCTTCTTATGTTCTCCAGAACTACCAGCAGAGTTATTTAATATTTGAGAAATACTGGTTCCGGAATTATTATTACTTTCTGATGTAGGAGTTTGACTTACTTGCTCTTTACGAGTTGAAGAAGAGCCAAGCAAGTTTTCTATATCTTCTTTGGCTTGATCGACCTTATTTTCAAACTTGTTTTCAAGATTCTGCAGATCAGTCCCGGCAGCTTTCACTTTTGTTTTAACTTCGCTTTCAACATTCTGCGCTGCATTCTGAAGTGCAATCACTTCTTTTTCGACACCTTCTCGAATTTCTTCAAGCGTTTCCATCGCATGAAGACCAACAGTCAATGCACCAAGAAGGAGCCCTAGAAGTGTATTTTTTACGAATAAATTCATTTACTTTTCCTTTTAGTTATTACGATTATATCGAACGCTCTTTTTTTGTTCTTTTTTAGCAGTTACTGCTTTATATATTTTATACGTAACATACGTAGCCAATGCAAGAGTTGCTGCCGCGGCCAGAACACCAACGGTTTTTTCTGTGGTTGTTAATTTGGACCAGCCACCATTTTTTTTGTCTTTAAGATACTTAACAACTGATAAATCAGCCACCGCACCGGAAAGATTATTATATTTTGTTGCAATAGAAGTTTTAATAGATTTAAAATAGCCATCTTTTTGGATTGGCAAAACGTCTTTTGGGCAATGATTTGGGCAACCATCGTGGTTTGGCACCGCCGATTGGTTTGAAGGCGCTACCGGTGTAGATTGTATCACCACTACAGATCCTTTTGGCGCTGGCGGCACTACCGGCGGATTGGATGGCGTAACTACCGGCGGAGTATTTGCTTCCATAGCCATGGTGTTACCATTGCTTGAAAGTAAAGCGATTGACAAAACAGCTGAGGATAACAAGAAAGATTTATTCATAATAAACCCTGAAGTAAAAAGGTGTTGTGATAATTATTTTCTAACTCGCATTACTATCAGTTTTTTTTGTAACTTTTTCTGAACAAAAAGTATAACGTATTATAAAAGACCTATTATTTATGTCAAATCTCACAAGCAACAAACAATAACTCTCTTTATATTCAAATTGAAATGATAAATCAGCATAAAGCTTCGCTTATTATTATATTTTGCATAAAAATTAATTCATATGTTGCGATTTTTTACAAAAAATGTTTACACTAGGGTAAAAGAAACTCTTAATTGAAATGGAGTATAAAAACAAATTATGAATACTGTGTTTAGTAAACCAATCTCTTTGCTTCTGGTGCTTTGCACCCTCGCAACCCCGCAACAAAGCCCTGCGGTTAACATTATTTGTGATTTAGGGGATGTACTGGTTGAAACACGAATGGCGCGCAGTTTTTGGAATATCGGCCCTTTTGCTATGGCCTATTATGCAGCAACCCTTAAAAATCCGCTTAATTGCCATAAAAAACTTTTTGATCTTCTTGATGCAATAAAACCCCGCAACCCCCAAGAGCCGATGGTAAAAGATGGCCACAATCATGTTTTACCACAACTCATGAATGACTGGCTCAAAGGATCTATTTCCGGCAAAGAAATTCTTGAACTGGTTGACACAACGCCGGGGCAGTTTGATAACTGGGCCGAAGAGTCATTGGTTCGTGCCTTGGCACATATGATTTTTTCTAAAGAAATATTTGTAAGCACACGCTATTTAGTGCCTGATGGTGTAGCCTTTATACGCCATTGCAAGCAAGCGGGCCATAAACTCTACATTCTTTCAAATTGGGATCCGGCATCATTCACCATTATGCAAGAACGTTATGCAGATTTCTTTAATTTGTTTGATGGTATTATAATCTCGGGCGATGTGGGCATGTTAAAACCAGATCCGGCAATCTTTGCATATTTGCTGCAACGCTACAATTTAGACCCCGTCAGAACGTTTTATATTGATGACCGCCCAGAAAATATTACAGCGGCACAGGAGTTTGGCATTCATGGATGCTTGTATGAAAAAAAATCCGGTCTGCTCTTCAAAACCTATGGTTTTCAAGAAGTCTGCAAAAAACTCAACAAATGGCTGCGATCAGACTATTTTCCAATATCTGCTCAGGATAACCGGGGTTAAAATCAGGGCTAAAAGTCCAGTAAATGCAAGTACCATTGAGAATGAAAAAATGTCGCTAGGCCCAGTAATGTTCATAAACTGTGTGCCGATATAGGCAAAAACAATTGCTGATGGCAGTACGCCCAAAGCCGTTGTCCATATAAACGTCGAAAGTTTAATGGTGGTCATTGCGGCCAAGATGTTAACCAAGAAAAATGGAACAAGCGGAATACACCGCAATAGTAGCAAATAAATCCATCCATTTTTATCGATCTTTTGATTAAAGTGATGTAACTTTTGCGCATATTTCTTTTGTATTAGGTCACCTATTACATACCGAATCATTAGAAAAAAAATAGTTGCACCAATGGTAGCCGCCACCACAATACACACGATACCCAAAAATAAGCCGAACAAAAAACCACCCATAATATTTACCAGAGAAACGCCCGGCAAACTGCAGACAACAAGCCCAATATATCCCCCGATATAGCAGAGGATAGTTTTGCCTGTATTCAATTGTGCCTGCTCTTTGAGCCAGGCAGAATTACGTTTTATAGCATCAAACGAAAGCAACTTATAGGCGCCGCTCATCCAAAAAAGGATGATAAAAATAAATAACAATACTACTATAACTATGCGCTTTTTAAAAAGTTTACTACTGTACACGAAATAGTCCTTTTATTTTCTCAATAAAAAATGGGGCTAGTGAAATGAGTGCAAGAATGGCCAATAACGTAATAATGGTCGGCGAAAAAATATCCTTATATGACCGCATTAAACTTAATTGCCGTCCGGCCAACGCACATAAAAAGTTCAATGGAAAAGTACCTACAATGGTAACCCACAACACCGTCTTGAAGGGAATATTTGCCATCGCCGCAACCAAATTAATTAAAAATAATGGTATCACCGAAAGAAAATGGAGCACCAATAAATAGCCGGGCCCATATTTTTGTATCCGAGCCAGAAACTTGTCAACCTGGGCGCTATGCCAGTCTTTAACAAAACTTCCAAAAACATATCTGAGTGCCAGAAATGAAATAATTGAACCGAGCAAACAGCTTATACCCGCATAGATTACACCAAAAAATATGCCGTATAAAAAACCACCCAGCAATGCAAAGGGCATAACCACCGGCAAAGCACAGGCGAGTGCCATGGTAAACAATGATATGTAGACCAACACCGAAAAAAAATAATGCCGTTGCACAAAACTGCTCAAAATTTTATTGTGTTCTTGCAACTGTTTTAACTCGAAATACTCATTAAGGCGAAAATAGTAAAAGAGCGAAATAAAGGCTATCACCAGTGCGCAGAGAATAACAATTTTTTTTAAAGAGATCTTCATTCTATTCCTGTCTTTGAAAATGCTACTTTGGGATCATCACCTGATTTCTAGGTATTTTTAGCATAATAGGTGAACAGCAAGAAAAACAAGGAGTTATTGCTCACAAAACTCTTCCTGCCCCTCCTCACTGCAGTAGATATTTACTAGATAATCTAAAAGACAACCAATGCATCGTTTGATAAATTGATTTTTGGCAACACTAAATGCAAATCCAGCTGACATTCCACCATCATTAATAATTGGCGGATACCACTCAGGCAATAACCGAATCACTTGATGCGCAATGCAATCAAGAACCGCATACCGGACTAATTGCGCGGGAATTGCATCAACACCATAATAGGCGCCGGCCCAGACCGCTTGCGTGCCATATTCTATGCCATAATGCCGCGCATAAGCATCAACAAAAGTATTACCTGAGAGGGGCACCGCATAATCGACTCCATAGCCGAGCAACAATTTTGCCGCATCGTCCCAAGGGAAAAAGAGGGTTATAAGCAACTGCGCCATCGTTAGTTGCTGCACTATGGGAATGCATGAGATAAATCGTTTAACAGATTTTTGTTTGATCGGTACAGAAAAAGAAAGAACAGATTGTGAAAATCCAGTAACAGTAATAAGAAAAATGATGGTAGGCTTCATTACCTGCTAACTAACTGAACTTGGCTGAAATTACACTGCACGCATAATCTATTACGCCGTAGCCCACAAAGGCAGTAAATTGCCTATCTATTAATAATTGGCGATATGATTTATCTTTCAAAGCCAAAATTTCAGGTTTTAATGCCGCAGTACCTAGTAGTAACACTTGATTACTAAGCACTTCTCCAGCTGTTTTTATAACGCAACGCTGTGCGAGAAATTGCATGGGCAATCGTGGCTCAATATATTTATTAATACCTATATACGTAGCTAAATTAAGTGACACAGTAGCCGCAAGCTTCTCATAATTTTTAGCATCAGCAGCAACGCCAGATTTTTCAAATAAATATTTAACAAGTCGCTTATTTACGTGTTCATATATCCCTAACTGAACATATAATGCAGCGACATACTTTATTAGGTCGATCTCTTTATTATCTTCGCTTTTTTGTTCTTTTTTTTGGTCACTCAGCGCCGCAATGCGACGCTGAGTAGATTCAGGAATTTCATTATTGCACAAGAGACTATTTGATATGATTAAGATGGTGAGTAACGCACGATGTTTCATATGTTTTAATTATCCCTGCTGATTTCATTTATTTTTTAACGAGCTTCAATGCAGTATCAAAAGTCCAATCATATCCCTTTACTAGTGCATAGGTTACGCTTCTATCAGCAACATAAGAAACCAAAGCAAAATACTTATGATGTTTTACTGCATGAGGAATCTGCACTGCATGCACAACTTTATGCAAAACGGGATCAATTATTTTTGTGCGCGCTGCTGCTACAACTTGTGCTCGCGCAAACTCATACAACTGGTCTTTTGCAACACCTGTTATTTGGTCCGTTGTGATTTTTCCATTACTATTTTTATTTTTTGCTTCTTGTAATGCAAGCGCAATTACGGCAGATTTTGCAATTACATCATTGCTGGTAATTTCATAGCCACCAGGCAAAGAAATTAATTTCTTATTGGGAACAATATCATCAACAGCTTTCTCAATTTTCTCTTCATTTGAAAGGATTAAAATGGCAGTTGCAGCTTTATTAATTGCATGATCACCTTTCACTACTTCAATTTTTACTGAGGGCTCAAATTGACCCTTATGGTTAAACAGATGCGCATTAAGGTGCGGATTAAACTCACCAAACATTGTGGGAGCAATAAATAATGTTCCTATTCCTATCACAATATAGTTATTATTCTTCACAAAAGTTTCCTTTCTACAATAGGTTTTTCAATTAATTAACTCTTAGCAGTGTAATGGCTTCTAAAAATTTCTCAACTTCTTCTTGAGTATTATAGACATGAAAGCTCGCGCGTACCCAGGAAGATACTCGCATTTTTTTGGCCAATGGTTGTGCACAGTGGTTGCCCGCACGCACGGCAATGCCATAATTGCTTAAGTGGACAGCAACATCATGCGCATGCATTCCGTCAACAGTAAAACTTACCAAGTGCCCGCTTTTTTTAAGCTGCTCAACCGGTCCATAAATGCGAATCTTTGTATGTTCTGCCAGACCTTCAATTAATTGCGCGCACAATAGCGCTTCATGACGAGCAAGTTCATCAAACGGCACATTTTTTTGCATATAATCTATTGCTGTCCCTAACCCAATCGCTTGCGCAATGGGCGGCGTTCCGGCTTCAAATTTCTGCGGCGACTTTTGCCAGGATGCTTTAAAATAGTCCGCTTCATACACCATGCCACCGCCAAACTGATAGGGCGGCACCTGGTCATGCAACTCTTTTTTTATATATAAAATACCAATACCGGTCGGCCCAAGAACTTTATGGCCCGAAAAAGCCAAAAAATCGCAATCCATTTTTTTTACATCTATTTTTTGATGCGGCGCTGATTGAGCCGCGTCAATAAGCACACGCGCGCCAACAGCCCGTGCCGCAGCAATAATGGTGGCAACATCATTATGAGTGCCCAATGCATTTGATACGTGAACCGCGCCAACCAGTTTTGTTCTATCGGTAATAATGTTTGATAAGGTATTCAGATCCAAAATTCCATCAGCCATTACCGGAATATACCGCAGCTCAGCATTATTTTTTTGTGCCAATTGTTGCCAGGGAATCATATTTGAGTGATGTTCCAACTGCGTTATTACGATATTGTCACCCTTTTGTATTGTGTTGGCTCCCCATGAACCGGCAACAAAATTTATCCCATGCGTGGTGCCTTGGGTAAAAATGATCTCTTCCGGTTCAGCATTAAGGAAGGCCGCAACCTTTTTTCTGGCATTTTCATAGGCAGCAGTTGCCTGCTCGCCAAAATCATACATTGATCTATGAGTGGTGGCACAGTAATCATGATAATAAGCAGAGACTGCATCAATAACCGCTTGAGGTTTTTGGCTCGTGGCCGCATTGTCAAAATAGATTAAGAGTTTGCCATTAACTTTTTGACGCAGCATGGGAAAATCATTGCGATGATTATTCATTGGTTCTCCTTGGATTCAGATTTGGCAACAAGTCTTTTAACCATATTATTGACACAATCTGCATCAAGATAGTCTTGGAACGTTTGATAAAAAAATCCTGCCAAGAATAGTTTTTTTGCCTGACTTTCAGGAATGCCCCGTGTTTGGGCATAATAAATATGTTCTTTGTTCAACGGACCGACAGCGCTGCCATGAGCACACTGCACCCGATTAGTATCGATCTCTAATGCCGGAATGGATATTGCATGAGCACGATCACTGCAGATTATTGTTTTATTTTCCTGGCTGGCATTGGTATCATGCGCCACTTTCTTTACTTCAATGATACCTTGATACGTAACAGTTGCCGCATCGTTGGCCGTCCCATTAATCACTAATGAACTGCGGCCATTTTTTCCTCGATGTTCTTGGCGCGTATTGATAGTATACCGCTGCTCATTTTCCAAGGCATATGCCCCCCGAATTATCGCGGTGGCATTATCCTCGAGAATGATGGTAATTGATACGGTGACGGCACTGCCACCGGTTATGATCGGAAAAAAATATAGTGTGCTATTCTCTAAGAGTCTAAAATAAAAATCTGCGTGGTAATTCTGATTATCGGCGCACTCTATCTGGCATATAAATGCGCGCGATGAGTTAGCCTCCAGAATCCATTCATTTTTTTGCGTAAGTGGCGACGCGATATGTTCAATAATCATCCGATGGATCCTTCCATTTCATGGGCTATGAGCCGATTTATTTCGACCGCATACTCCATCGGTAATTCTTTAACAAACGCATCAATAAATCCGTTCACAATCAATGCGCGGGCCATCACCTCATTTAAGCCCCTGCTCATTAAATAAAATATCTGCTCTTCACTGATTTTGCTCACCGTTGCCTCGTGCCCCATGTCGGCAGTCTGATTATCAACCACAACCGTGGGATAGGTATCAGAGCGAGAATGCTCGTCTAAAATAAGCGCATCGCACTGCACCCGCGATTGGGCATTGTGTGCATTTTTGCCAATTTTTAACAGCCCCCGATAACTGGAGCGGCCGCCATTTTTACAGATCGATTTTGAAATAATATGGGACCGAGTATCAGCGCCCAGATGAATTACTTTTCCCCCCGCATCTTGATGTTGCCCCTTACCGGCTACGGCAATGGAAATAATTTGTGCTTTTGAGCGGGCCCCTTTTAAAATAACGCAGGGATATTTCATGGTCACTTTACTACCAAAATTACCATCGATCCATTCAATGGTGGCACCCTCGTGCGCCATGCCCCGTTTGGTTACCAAATTGTAGACATTATTCGACCAGTTCTGAATGGTGGTATATCGAATATGCGCATTATCGTGGGCAATCAACTCAACAACGGCGCTATGTAATGAACTTTTACGGTAGAGCGGCGCGCTGCAGCCTTCAACGTAATGCACAAAACTGCCCGGTTCAGCAATAATCAACGTGCGCTCAAACTGGCCCATGCTTGCCGCGTTGATGCGAAAATATGCCTGCAAAGGCATCTCAATCTGAACACCCTGCGGCACATAAACAAAACTACCACCACTCCAAACGGCAGAATTGAGCGCCGCAAATTTATTGTCGTGGGCCGGAATAATGGTCGCAAAATATTTTTGTACGAGTTCGGGATTATTTTTGAGCGCGGTACTCATATCGGTAAAAATAACCCCCGCATCCGCCCACCTTTTTTGTAACCGTTTATAAATTACTTCCGATTCAAATTGCGCTCCAACACCCGCGAGAAATTTTTGTTCGGCTTGAGGAATACCCAGTTTTTCAAAGGTTTTTTTGATCGAATCCGGCACCGTATCCCATGAGTTATGTTGATCCTCCAGTGGGCGTAAATAATAATAAATATCTGCCATGTCCAAAGCACTTAGATCCGCTCCCCAGTTTGGTAGAGGCAAGCGTTCAAAAGTATCCAGTGCCCGAAGCCGAAAATCGGTCATCCAACCCGGCTCATTTTTTTGCTCTGAAATTTGTTCCACGATGGTGCGGTGCAACCCTTTTTCTACTTTAAAAAAAGGCTCATTTTGATTATAAGCAGATTCCATCATACCCCCGTTGCTCGATGAGCTGCGCCAGTTCTTTGGTGCCGGTTTTGATGAGTGTTCCTTTTTGCATCACGTGGACAGCATCCGGTTCTAGATAGCAAAGAAGACGTGGATAATGGGTGATGATAATAATGCTCATGTCGGGATCTTCCTGCCGCGCCACTGTGAGTGCCTGGGCAACAATCTTTATTCCATCAACATCGAGCCCCGAATCAATCTCGTCAAGAATTGCAACTTTTGGTTTGAGCATTAAAAGTTGAAGTAGTTCCAAACGCTTTTTCTCGCCGCCCGAAAAACCACAGTTGAGCGCACGTTGAGCAAATGATTTATCAATACCCAATAAACCCATTTTTTCATCCAATGTTTTTTGGAACTCCTGCACCGGAAGTGGCTGATTGGTGAGCGCATAACAAGATTGTTTAATAAAATTAAAAACCGTTACTCCCGGAATTTCAAAGGGATGCTGAAATGCCAAAAAAAGACCCTTCTGGGCTCGTTTGTCAGGAGCAAGATCATTAAGGTCCTCACCATTAAAAGTTATTTGCCCCGCATCAATCTGATAATTGGGATGACCCATCAGCGCATAGGCAAAGGTGCTCTTTCCCGAGCCATTGGGCCCCATCAAAACATGGAGCGATCCGGGTGCAATCGCCAGATCCAATGAATGAAGAATCTTTTGTTGATCGATAGAGACTGAAAGGCTTGAGATTTTAATCAATTGATCTCCCATGGCAACCTTCTTTGTTCATTATATACACCGAATTTGTACCCCGCCACAAATGATACCACCAGTGCCGAAATCGCAGTAGCAATATAATAACGCTGAAAAAAAGGCACTTGCAAATCAATGATTCTTTCGGTGAGATCTTGCGTTGCCTGAGCATCATTTTTTTGTTTTGCTGCTTTACGCTCTAATTTCAAGCTCTTAATAGTTTCAGGAGCTGCTTTTTGAGAGCCATCTGTTTGCTCCTTGGTAAAAATGGCCAAGAGTTTTGAAAGAGATGCCAATGAAGGTTGACTGGCCATGCCAACTAGAGGTATACCAATAAAAAGAAGAAAAACAAAAATATAAGGTTTCATTTTTTATAATTCCTGACTCAAAAGACAAAAAAGTGCTTTATTTGTAGTATAAAAGCCTTTTACATAAAATCTAGGAGAGATCTATGAAGAACTATGCCCAACTGCTGATTTTGGCGCCGCTGGCCATACTCGGGATGGAAAAAAATGCTCCTCTTAAGAGAGTAGATTTTGACCTCACCAATTGCGCAAGTCGTCTTTTGCCCGGTCTTCGTGCAGCAGTACTTTCTGCCGACGCACAACGATTAGAGCAGCTACTAAAGAATGAGCCACCTTATTTAAATACCCATTTTATTGGCAAAACAAATGGCGAGAAAGAACATACAGAAGATGAGAGGGAAACACTATTATTGGCAGCAATTACTGATACAAAAGACGACACTTATAAAAAGCAGCGTTTAGAAAATATTGTTGCTAACCTTATAACGCATGGGGCAGATGTAGATGATTCATCTTCAAGCGGACTCACCCCATTACTCAAAGCAATACTTTACGAGCAACAAGAAATTGCCAAAATCCTTATTGAAAAAAAGGCAGCAGTTGATAAAGGAACAATCACTATTAACCGCACCCCAATGACACCCTTACAATTGGCAGATAAAATGGGGCAGGCTGAAATTGTAGCATTAATAGAGGCGCGATTAGCGCATCAGGAGAACAAAAAACTAAAATCGAGAAAATCAAGAAAAACTCTCTGTCTGTTGGAAGCAAAAAGCGCTGCGTTATCTTAAGAACTTTTTAAGCAATTTGCTTAAGCTCTTCTTCCATTTTTTTTATCTCCTGCGCTAAGATGCTTTCTTTTTCAATTAAGTCTCTTTCGACATCAAACCAACATTTAATTCCGAAAAAAAGCGCAGCTAAAGTTATAGAACTTCTAATTTTATGTGTTTTATCAGCAATACTCGGAGCAGCAATATCTATCGTAAAGACTTCGATTCCGAAAACTAACCATTGTGCCATTAAGTTTTTCCAAGATTTCCATTTTAGCTTTGTCAATTCCTCTTTAAGCAAAACCTTCTTAGATTTATATTCCTTGAATAGAGCTTCTTGACTTTTAGGAACTGCATTTAACGATGCAGCAAAAAACAAGCATGCGATTAGTGCAATAATTAAAGAATTTATTTTGATCATCATATAATGCCTTTTAGGTATAGTTAGTAATGGAATAAAACGCTTCAATTCTTTAACTCTTGCCCGTATTTAACTATTTCCGTGTGAAAATCATTTAAATGTGCAATGCATCCCTCATAACGATTAAAATAGTCATGCTTTAGCTCAATGGCTTTTTTAACTAAATCTGCAAAAAGAAACGCTTCACGCCTAGATTTCAAATATTCAGCTATATCTGCATAAACGCCACCAGGACCATATGTATTTTGATCAGTTTCCTTTAGTAATGGCTCTAATTGTGAAGTCAGCCTTATATTCTCTTTTTCAATTATAGAAAGAATTGCTTCATGAAGAACTCCAAATAATAGGTTTGAGAGTTTCAAAATCATTTTTCTATCACAATCAATCATTACGGACATAGGTTTCTCTTTAAAAAAGATTCAATCAATTCAGAAGATTTTTTACTCTGTGATGAATTTTTTGCATCTATAATAATTGTTCTTTCCAAATCTTTTATTGTCAGTTCATTAAATAGCTTTGTAAATAGCTCTTCACGATCCTTCAATGAAAGATTGGTAACTTGTATTATTATATTCTCAGAAGGATCTTGTTCAAAGGCTCTTTTTAGGGAATCAATAAATTCCCTTCGTGCTTATGCAATTATTCGCGCAAGTTCAGACAAACTAATAATGCCCTGTTCAACTTTAGTAAGGCCATCATCGATTAAGGTTTTCATGCCGTCAGCACATGCCTGTGAATATATATCGTCAAACGAGGGATACCGCACAATTAACGAGCGTAGCGAGCTCGTCATGCCAAGAAGTTGGAATACGCCGACTCTTCCTTTAATGCCAAGACCAAGGCACTGTTGGCATCCTTTGCCTTCAAAGACAGATGTTAATGAGCTATCAAATCTTTTTAACAGCTCCCGTTCTTGATCGGTAACGGGCCGTTCAAATTTACATTGAACGCAAATTCTGCGCGCAAGACGTTGGGCCAGAACCCCGGTGAGTGCCGCGTTAATTAAAAATGGTTCAATGCCCATATCCATTAATCGCATCACCACGCTGGGCGCATCATTGGTGTGCACGGTGCTGAAGACCAAATGTCCGGTTAATGCCGCTTCAATTGCCGTGCCGGCCGTGAGTTTATCACGAATCTCGCCGACCATAATAATATCCGGATCCTGGCGCAACAATGAGCGAATACCCTTTTCAAAGGTAAAACCTGCTTCCGGGTGAATTTGGGATTGGGTAACATTCGCCACACAATATTCTACCGGATCCTCAAGAGTGATAATATTTTTATCTGATTTGTTAACCGCATTTAACGCGGCATACAACGTGGTTGTTTTACCAGAACCGGTGGGCCCGGAAACGAGAAAGAAGCCACTTGGTTTGGCAATAAGCGCAGCAATCTGTTCTTTCATTTCCTCTTGGAACCCAAGATTTTCAAGAGATAGAGTGTACATGGCGCGATCAAGAATGCGCACCACAATTTTTTCACCGTACATGGTGGGAAACGTTGAAACCCGCAAATCAATCTCACGCTCACCACATATAATGCGAAATTTGCCATCTTGCGGCACCCGTTTTTCGGTAATATTAATATTGGCAAGTACTTTAAGACGAGTAAGAAATTGTTGCATAACCGCGGTATTGAGAGTCTGGTGATCATATAAAACACCATCAATACGAAGTCGAACGCGTAAATGATCCGGTGTCGGTTCAAAATGAATGTCGGATGCCGCTTGGGTGACCGCCTGAGAAAGAACCGTATCAACCATGCCAATAATTGGAAAATCTTGTTCGATCTGCATTATTCTTCCTCACCCAAATCTTCTTCGACGGTAGGAAACTCTTCATCTTCATGAATTAGTTCATGATAGCGTTCTTTTTCTTCCAACTGTTCTTCCGTATAGTCTTGTTCATCCAGCAGATCCGTTGGTGATTTATCATAATATTCTTTGACCGCATCAGTAATATCGATGCTCAATCCAACATTGAACCGAATATCCTCTGAGGTGTAGGCACCCAAGGCCGGTAATAGATCGGGATTATCCGGCTCACTGGCAACAATAACGAGTATATCATCTTCCATTTCTAACGGAATAATTCTGTTTCTGAGTAGAAAATCTTTAGGAAAATTACGGAGTAACAAAGTGTCAAAAAAATATCCGGTGACATCAACGGCCGGCACTTGATAATGTTCTCCCAATGCCTTTAAGAGATCCTCTTCATCAACTAAGCCTTCTGAAAGTAAAAAATCATCAAAATTTTCTTTTGCCGAATTTTTAAATGAACGTTGCAATGCACGTGCTTCTGCTTCACTAATCACTTTATGCTGAACTAAAATGGCACTAATTGCTTGAGCAAATGACTCTCTCTTTTCCATAGCTCATCCCTTTTTTAGCTAACCTTGGCACCAAAGCAAAAACCGATAATAAAACTGAAGATAATAAGTAGATTTTCTTTTGCCCATTGCCAGAGCATGCTTATCACATCAGGGTCCGAAGCAACCGGGCGAATGCCGCAACAATCTTGGATCTTTACCCAGTTAATAGTTACCGTAATTATTTCAAGTTGATTCAGAAGAATCAGTAATGCAATAAAAAAAATGCTCGCAATCACATAGTTTGCATATCGTTTCCATAAGAATCCGATAAAAAACCCGATGCCAAAAAACAGCGCCATATCTAATAACTTATGGCTGGATATGTTCAACTTTTCCGCTAATTGATCGAATTGCAATGAATTTTTTAATTTATCGAACCACCCTGTTTCGACATTGTTCGCTCCTACCATTGCACTCTCCTTTTATCCTTTTTATTATTCTCAAAATACTCTCACGAATGCCCATACCAATACCATGATGAAAGAATTGCACGGTTCGAGTATACTGATCTCTCCTACGCGGGTGCAATAATGAAGCAAAACTCGTTGCCCGGCCTACGTTTATCCGGGCCTTCAGGCTCGGTAAACTTCGGCGGGTATTCTCTCCCGCTATTCACCAAACTTAGAATGACTTGCTACTTTTGGCGACAGAGAATAAAAAAGGCACCAATTTCTTGGTGCCTTTTTGGAATATTCTAAAATAGATTGTTTACTTAACAACCGATTTTAATGCTTTTCCTGCGCGGAATTTAGGAACTCGTTTAGCAGGAATTTGCATTTTCTTACCAGTTGCAGGATTTACGCCCACTCTGCTTTTTCTTTTCATAACGGTGAATGTACCAAAACCGGTTAAAACGACATCTTTATTTTGTTTTAAAGCACCGCTCACTGATGAAATAAAAGCTTCTAAAGCTTCTTTACAGTGAGATTTTGACATTTTGGTCATTTTAGCCATGCTTTCAACTAATTTTGCTTTGTTCATGAAAAGTTCCTTATATTTTTAATTTTTTGTTTCTTACAATTTTTGCCAACAAAAACTAATACTAGTTTGTACATTATTAAGAGAAAAAAAAATGTCAAGTTTTTTTAACTTAATAGAGGTAAAAAAATTTTTTGCTCCAGAGTTTACTCTCGCATTGCGCCATAGCCATTTGCCGCTTTAACCTTCGAAGACTAAAGCCCTACTTCGCTGCCTAAGCAGCTATGAAGAGCAGGCCGGCTTTTGGCAAGCGGAGTTTATCCTGAGCTTAGTCGAAGGGACGGACAGCCTCCGCATTTTTCTAGTAAAATTTTTTGTTCTACCTTATTAAGCTGCGCAGCCAGGCCCTTCGATGCTTCGCCTGTCCTCAGCACAGGCGGACACGTTTACTCCTGAGCTTGCCGAAGGGTCAGGATAAACTCCGCTTTTTAATGAAATTATACCTTAACTGGCGCTAGCCAGGTGTCCTTCGAGACGCAGCTTGCGCTGCTCCTCAGGATGACCGGAAGGACGCGCTTACTCCCGAGCGAAGTCGAGGGGTTGCCGAGCCGGAAGGCCCGGATAAGCGTAGCCTGGTGCCGAGAGCCGGACTCGAACCGGCACGGGCAAAACCCGAAGGATTTTAAGTCCTTTGCGTCTACCAATTCCGCCATCCCGGCACACTAATATATTTCAAAGTCAAAAAATTTATTCCTTAACTGGCGACAGCCAGGCGTCCTTCGAGACGCAGCTTCCGCTGCTCCTCAGGATGACCGGAAGAACGCGTTTACTCCCGAGCGAAGTCGAGGGGGTTTGCCGAGCCGGAAGGACAAAGAGCAGGCCATGCAGCCCTACTTCGCTTAGTGCTATGGATGTCAAAATTATAATTAAGTCAATCCTTTAAAGAAGCTGGCCTACCATACGAAGCCTTGGCGAAGTATGGAGGCGGCACCCGGACTCGAACCGGGGATCAAGGTTTTGCAGACCCATGCCTTACCACTTGGCTATGCCGCCGCTTTTTTTCAAGAGTCTACTGAGCTAATATACCATTTATTTTCAATTTTTCACGTAATTCTTCGGCTGAAAGAGTCGGTACGGATGAAGGCGCTTCATGTTTCTCATTTGGCGCATTTAAATACCCTGCTTGGCATACACCGCGTACCGGGAATTTACCTTTGCCTTCTTCCGCTAAACCAAGCTGACGCCACTCTGCGGTGCCGCCTTCATAAGCCCATACTTTTTCAAAGCCCATTTGCTTCAGTTTTTCCGCAGATGCGCCGCTTGCGGTGCACATGTAATTGGCGCAGTAGAAGACCACTTCAGCATCCTTATCAAGACCTTGTGCAAATTTTTCAACATCCTCAAATGGCACGTTAATCGAACCCTCAATATTACAATCATCAAACGCACTTTTATCAAGAACGTTTACCAAGTAAAACTTTGGCTTTTGTTCTGACTTTTTCCCAAAGGGCCAACAGGCGGGAAGAAAAGGCAACGAGAGTAACGAAAAAACTGCTAATAGGAATTGCTTACTATTTAATATCATTTCTTAACTCAATTTTTAAAGTTGATAATACTGTACCACAAATATTGTAATCTGCAATGGCTTCTATTGCTGCACCTACCTTTGTTCTAAGATTAATAAATCCATTGGAAGAAACGGCTCCAACGTATACGTGTCCAAAAATCGATCGGATGCTTGAGAAGGTCAATAATAATCCAATCATCATCGCTATCAATTGAAAGTATTCTAAATAGAATTCTGCCATGAATTAATCGGCCATCAATAGGTCCAAACACACGGCTATCGGCACTGTTTAATCTATTGTCACCCATCAACCAGTATTGATTATCACCAAGCTTCACTCTAAAAACATCTGAGCGGTCCCAGTAGTTTTTATCCTCGGGCGCTTGATTGGCGCCAAGCTTTGATTCTTCGGTGATGGTACCCGGATAGGCAAGATCCGGATTGCCATTTGCATCACGCGCTATTAGTGATTCTTGAATACGATAGAATGGCTGATCCTGATATGAAACGGCCGGATCATATGATTTTCTTACAATATTGCGCGCTATTGAACCATTAAAATATTCTTCAAATTGCTGCGGCGTTAACTTGTTTTGCGATATTAATGAAAGCGCTTCGCTTTGTGCACTTTTTGCTAATAATTTTGGGTCTTTGCGCCATACGGTAATGAGCGGATACTTATTTAAGTATGGTTCATCCAACTTTTGACCGTTAATATAGATAACCGGCTTACCCTCTTCTATCTTGCCTTCAACAAGATCTCCCGGCACACCAATAATACGTTTGGTTAAATTTTGCGGACCCCACACATATTCTTCAAATAATCTTTTGAAGGTATTATCCGAATATTTAAATAATGGACTATTGAGTGAAATCACATGGCCCCGTTGCGGTTTACTAAAAAGATACGTGAATTTATCCGCAAAAAATCGTTCCCCTACAAGCATTGTTGTTTCCATCGAACCGGTAGGCACTTGATATAAGCCAAATATAAAAGTTCTTATAAGAAATACCACGAGCAAAACAAATGCTATTTGTTTCACCTCAGCTAAAAATCCGGATTGCTTTTTTTGTGATTTAGAAAAGAAAGTCATAATAAAAAATCCTAGTTAGAGACATTTTTTCTTTTTGCCAACCCTGATAGTGTACCATTCCTTTATCTTTCTATCTAGATGAGGTATATCAAAAACTATAGCGTCTTTAATAGTATCGATTTTAAAAGGAGTCCTATGAAAAGATTAGCCTTTATCGTCTGTTTTTTTATTAGCAACACATTGACCATGGAAGAAAAGATAAATCAGCTTTCAATAAGCCAGACAATTCATGGTATAAAGGAACAACTGCAACCAGCATCCAGCAAGCCTGCTCAGCACTCGCAACCCCAAACCAGCAAGGCAGAAGAGTTCCACTCGAAATTTAATAAGATACTCGATGCTTTAGCACTTCAATTAGCAGCTATTGACGATACTGGTTTTTTAATAGAAGTGAATAGTTTGGTGGCAAAGCACGAAACACAACTAGGTGAATTAGAAAAACAAAACAATGAACTGCTAAAAAAATTAGAGATAGTCGAAACGGAAAACAAAGATCTTACCGCAAGTAATGAGCTATGCAAAGCAGTTGCAAAAACACTATTTGCGAGAATCAGTGAGTTAACGGTACAAAATCAGCAATTGCTCAAAGAGGCAGCAGAATTAAAAACTGAAAATGAGAATTTGCATTTTCTACGCAATATATAACTGCGCTATTTTAACCGTGTTCCGTTGGGAACTTTGTTTCCCGGTTGTATTATCACAAGTTTTTTCTCTTCGGTTTCAGCGGTTAACAACATTCCTTGCGATTCAAGTCCCATCATTGTGCGCGGCTTTAAGTTGGTAACAAATACTGCCTGCTTACCAATGAGATCTTCGGGTGTAAAATGTTTGCGGATTCCAGAAAGGACTTGGCGTTTGCCAATTGGCCCAAAATTAACTTGCAACTTATATAATTTGTCAGATTGCTCAATTATTTCGCATTGTTCTATTGTGCCAATTGTCAAATGAATCTGAGCAAACTGCTCAATGGCTATATTTTCATCAGGCAGGACCGCTTGAACCGGTTGTATATCTTGTGAAGGGTTTTCCAACGGTTTTACAAAAAGATTTTCAATTTTCTTTAACATAAAAGTCTTATTCCATGTTTCATGTGCCAAAGGATCAATATTATTTACGCTAAGATTAAGCTCAACACCAAGGCTAGCAAGTAATTCTTCCATTTTTTTTGGCATTATTGGCCATAAGAGGAGTGCTATAATCCGCAAAGAATGCGCAGTTGCGGATAAAATCTCTTTAAATTGTTCAGGATCTTTTTGTGCCACTTTCCACGGCTCTTGCGAATGGAAATACGCATTAGTTTCATTTATAAACTTCCATAGCCGTGCCAAAGCCATATGGAACATAAACTCATCCATATGAGCTTGAAATTCATTATTTGTTATCAAACTTTCTTCATAGAGTTCTTGCGAAACCTTTGACCATTTTTGCGGTGGCACGAGTTGGGCAAGATTATATTTTTGGGCCAATGTTACCATGCGATTTAACAAATTACCCAAATCATCGGCCAGATCTGAAGAAATTTTTTGCTCAAGATCTTCAATGGTAAACTCACCATCATGGGTTATCGCCATTTGGCGCATTAAATAATAGCGAACTGGATCAGCACCATAGGCAGTATAAAGTTCAACCGGGTCAATGACATTGCCCAGAGATTTAGACATTTTTTGGGTACCAACTTTGAACCAACCATGCACCAACAAATGCTTTGGCAATGCAAGGCCGCTTGCCATCAAAAATGCTGGCCAATACACCGCATGAAATCGCACAATATCTTTGCCCATCACCTGAACATCAGCCGGCCACCAAAAATTAAATTCTTTCTCTTTCTCTTTTTGGCCCCAACCTATTGCAGTGATATAGTTGTTAAGCGCATCGGCCCACACATAGGTAACATGATGTGCATCATTAGGAAATGGAACGCCCCATTTAACAGTTGTTCGGGAAATACTCAGATCTTTTAATCCGGATTTTACAAAATTAATTATTTCGTGAGATCGCTCGCGAGGAACTATAAAATCAGGGTTTTTCTCATAAAATTCAAGTAACTGATCCTGATAGGCTGATAGCTTAAAGAAATAAGCCTCTTCAGACAACCACACCGTTTGACGCCCGCATGATGGGCAATTGGGGGCTTCTTTTGAAAGTTCATGTTCAGTAACAAATGTCTCGTCAGGAATACAATACCATCCCTGATAAAATGATTTATAAATATCACCTTTGGCCATAAGACTAAGAATCCATTCTTGAACTGCTTTAACATGAAATTTATTAGTTGTACGCATGAAGATGGTATAGTCTATTTCATAATCGCGCCAAACGGTTTTATAGGCATCGATAAAACTATCAACAAATGTTTGGGGCTCTTTTCCTGCTTTTTCAGCTGCTTGCGCTATTTTCTGCCCAAATTCATCAGTTCCGGTCAAGAAACAGACTTTATTGTTTTTGAGTTTGTGCCAGCGCGCCAAAACATCTGCAATAACGGTGGAATAAAGATGACCAAGATGCGGTTTTGCTGTTACATAGTAAATAGGGGTGGTAACGTAAAATTTGTTTTTTTCCGTATTCATGAATAGTTCTCAATTAAAATTGAATGCTTTATTCATTATAATACTGAAAAAACAAACTATTACCAAATAGGCCCTTAATGTGCTTGAGTTTCAACAGAACAATAAATCCATCGTTACCCTTTGAGCAAGGGCCCAAAAACCGATCTGTCCCTCCTTTTACAGGTTCAAAATTAATAGCGATACTATTTTTTTAAAAACTATTGATTTATAGCCTTCTACATTGTTATAATTACAATTAGAATAGAGTAATGGTTACTCTATAGGTAATACTATTTTATAGAAAAGGAGAAAACTATGAAATCTCTTAAATATAGCATGCTAGTGCTTTTAGGCTGTTCATTAACATCGGGATTATATTCAACAACGGCGGATGTTAAATTAGCTGCAGAGAAACTACGTAGTGATTTTGATAATCTTGGTGAAGCAATAAAAACCTCAACACAAGAGCAAGCAAATGCAACGATAACTAAAATGAAAACTTGGGTTCAACAGCAAGAAGATATCTTCAGGAATGCACAAGCAAAATTGCAAGGTGATATTGAACAAACACGAGAAACTACAAAAGCTAAAATTAATGCAATAGCAAACGCTGTTGAAACGGATGATGAGGCGAAAGCTAATGCCCTTCTAAAGCAGTTGGATACTGAGATAAATTCAAACTTACAAAAATTACAAGAATCCGCAAAAGCAATACAGGATAAGGTTGAAGCTGCGCAAACTGAGGTAAAAACAAAATGGAGCAAGGGATTAGAAGAGTTAAAAGCGAAAAATCAAAGTAACCTAAAAAAATTCAATGATTCACTCAATGAAACAAAGAGTTATTTTAGGGGTTTTAGAGATATCATCAAAAGAAATGTCGCGAAACACTTAATAGAAGAATAAGACTAATTCTTAAAACAGCTCGTTCTGGCTCATTCAAAAACCTTAACAAGAAGCCTTTGAAAGTTTTCAAAGGCTTCTTTCAATTCAAAATTTACGAGTTAAATTTGCAACACAACTGTTCACGATAAATCGTCTTGAGCCAAGAAATAACTGACAATTGGGCATCATCTATATCCTGGACAGTATTAAATTCCTGTTCGCCAACCGATTCATCAGTAAGATTTCCTACTACTACGCGAAGATTCTTTACTTGATTAAGCAATTGTTTTAACAATGATTCAATTTCATCAAGACGTTTTAACGTTTTATGACAACACTGCTGGGATTCGTGGTGTTCTTGTTCAAGATGGTTCACCAATTCTTGTAATATCTGGGCGATCAAGAGTTCAAACTGATCAATACGTGCAAGGATTTTGTCACAGCACTCCTTTGAATGTTGCCCCTCATTAACGGTCAAACTCAGAACAAAATTTTGAATTTGTTCCGCAATTTGATTTAATACGCCAATTGATTTTTTGATAGACAGAATTGGATCTGAACTAATGTGCTCAAGCTCGTCTTTTTCTTTTTTGGTAAGTCGGCTTTCAGGCACTGTGGCAGAACCAATGATGGCCATCATTAATCCTAAACAAATTATCCCGAAACGAATCATTTTCATATTGTTATCTCCTTGTAACTAAGATTTAAAAACTATACCTATTGTTACAAAGAAATTCACGCAAAAGTCAATAGACCTTATGCGTAATTATTTTAATAAAAAAGGTATGCTTAGCGCGCTCGCCCTGAGTGCCGCTCGCAGAGCGGTGTATCGAAGGGTTATTATGATTTAAATTTTTCAAATTATGGTTCGATACGATTGCTTCGCAATCACTCACCACGAGCGGTTTCTGGCGAATTCATTTTTTACGCAGCTTATTGCACATAAGGTTTAATAAATAGGTTATGACGCCAAAACATCAATCCAGAGCTCATTTAATTCTTGATCAGAAATAACGTCCCTAAAAAAATCAAGCTTTTGCCAAGGCACTGCAGGACAGAATTTTTCTTGACCTGTTACTGATACATCGGAAAGTGGCGAACAAAAACCAAACATATCGGTGTGATGCATAATCACTTCAGGTCTATACAAATAATTAATAAACTCATAGATCAAATCATCTTTGGTTGTTGTTTTGGGTATAGCAAGAGAATCAATAATTAAAAAAGTTCCTTCTTGAGGAATAATCATGCCAAAATTAGGGTGTTCCCTGCTCAACCGCCATAATTCCGGACTAATAATTACCCCAAAATTACAACTCTTACTTTGTAATAAATTATCGGATCGCGCCAATGAATAGACATCAACGCTCTTTTTTTGCTCAATCAATAACTGCTTTACCTGCTCACGTGCATGCGCATCCTTTAAGGCATCTATGGATCCAAAAAGATACTGAGCGGCTATCATTATTGCTTCACGCGGATCATCGGTCATACAAACGCGTACATTTTTTTCAACTGGCGGGAACAACAACGACCAACTATTTTTAATCTCGTTTGGCTGATCGAGTGCATCATACCCAACGCCATATATTCCCCAATAATAGGGCACTGAATATTTATTTTCAGGATCAGCGTACGTTGCGCGCAATTGCGGATTTAAGCGTTCAAAGAATGGGATCTTTTGCTTGTCGATATTCTTGAGTAATCCCTGCTTAATCAACATCTGCAATGAATGGTCATCAGGCAAAATAATATCGTAACCGGCCCCTTTGGTTGCTGCCAACTTACTCAATAGTGCCGAACCATTTTCAAAATAGGTTATGTATAATTTTATTCCCGTTTGTTGTTCAAATTTTTTCAGATAGATTGGATCGAGCAAAAGGGGCCAAGTGAAAACTGTTAAACTTTTTTCTTGAAAAAAATGGTTCCCGATAGTCGGCAGCATGAGTATCATGCAAATTATTGCGGTCCAAAACAAACAAATTATGGATCGAATCACTATTTTGGCTATTGATACATTCATTGTAATAAATCCGCTTTTTTAATTTTTAAGGATGAAAAAATAAGAACCAGCGCGCTACTCACCACCAATAAAATAGTTGATAACGCATTCACGATCGGCGTTGCACCGGAACGAATGGCTACAAAAATATAAATCGGAAGGGTTTGCGTGGAACCACCAGTACAAAAAAATGAAATAAGAAAATCATCCAGCGAAAGAACAAATACCAAAAGAGATGATGCTAAAATAGCCGGCAATAATAAGGGGATCATGATAAAACGCAGCGACTGCCCTTCGGTAGCTCCCAAATCAAGCGATGCTTCCATATATTTTTTATCAAGTTCATCAAACCGCGATTGCAATATAGGAACAACATAGCCAAGGCCAATCAGCGTATGCCCTGCTATTAATGTTGTTAAGCCAAGCGGTACGGAAAAAAACGCAAATAAACTGAGCAATCCGACAGCAATAACAATTTCGGGTGTTGCCAAGCTTGCATAAAAACCAATAAAAAAACGATGCAAAAAATTTTTCCAGCTATAAAAAACGTACAGCAAACCCAAGGTAATACTTAAAACTACCGATGAAAAAGCAACAATCAAAGAATTTTTTAATGCGTGCCAAATATCATTCGATGCCCAGAGCGCATGATACCATTTTAAAGAAAATCCTTCCCAGGCAAACGGCAAATCGGAACTATTAAATGAGAAAATTACTAAAATAATGATCGGTATATACAAAAATAAATAAACACATATCGCCAATACCGGTAACAAATAGGTAAGAAATGCACTTCGTGATCGTACCATTTACATTTTTCCTTTTGCAGTTGGATTACCCATACATTTTTTAAAAAAGAGATACAATAAGCCAACTGCTGCCAATAATATAATACTGCTAATACAGGTAAATGCTGCACCCAACGCAGGATTTCGAGCAGATAAAAAGTATTGCATAATTAAAGGACCAACAAAAAGCTGCTTGCCCCCGCCCAAGAGAATAGGAACTACCAACTCACCAAAGGAAGGCACAAAAACCAGAAAGAAACCGGTTCTAATGCCCGCCATTGAAAGTGGAACGGTAACGCGGATAAATGTTTGCCACTGTGTTGCCCCCAAATCTGCCGCTGCTTCAAACACGCGGCGATCAATTTTTTCAAGGGCACTATACAATGGCATAATCATGAATGGCAAATAACAGTAGACCATTACCAGATAAATGGCGAACGTATTATTGAGCAAATGGAGAGGCTGCTGAATCATGCCAAGTTTTAAAAGTATTGTATTCAGTAATCCATTATGCTCTAAAACAAAAAACCATGAATAGACCTGCACCATTAAACTGGTCCAAAATGGCAAAATTAAAAAAAATAAAAAAAGATTTTTGAATCTATTAATTTTTATCGCCAAACAATATGCCACCGGATAGGCGCACAATAGACACAAAATGCCATTAACCAGGCCCAAAAGCAGTGACCTTAGAATCACTAAAAAAAAGCTCGGACTTAAAAAATAAATATAGTTTTCAAGCGTTGCGGTGGGAAATCCACCAGATACTCCCACCCGAAAAAAACTGATTAAGAAAATAAGGGCAACCGGGATATAAAAAAAAAGCACTTGCCATGTAACGGCGGGTACCGCCCAAAAAAACGAAGATTCTTTTGCAACTATTTTTTTAATGCTACTCATCGTTATTTTTCCAATAAGACTACGTTTTCTTTTTGCCAATACAGATATACCGTATCATCATAATCAATAATTTCTTTAGGAAAATGCTCCTCATTTTGCTCAAAAACCTGAATCACTTGATTATTAGCTAAACGCACGTTGTATTGCGTTGACCTGCCATGATACACAATAGAGGCAACAACGCCCTGCAATGAATTTGAAAAGCCCTCAAGCGGACTCTTACTGATATCTATTTTTTCGGGCCGCACACTCATAAGAGCATGAGCACCCTCTTTTGCCCATTCTTTTTGTTTTGGGATAACCAGTTCGCACGCACCAACTCCCTCAACTTCCAACCATTGTTTATCATCAGTAATGCGCAAAATACCTTTAAAAATATTGGTTGAGCCAACAAATTGCGCCACAAACGAGGAAATGGGAAATTCATAAATTTCTTTTGGTGTTCCAATTTGCTCAATTTGCCCGTCAGGATTCATAATCGCCATGGTATCAGCCACCGTTAATGCTTCAAATTGATCATGGGTCACATACACAAAAGTGGTATTTAAACTACTTTGCAAATCAATAAGTTCAAGCAAAATCCGCTCACGTGATTTAAGATCAAGCGCAGCCAATGGTTCATCAAGGAGCAAAACTTCCGGCTCATTAATGATGGCTCGCGCCAATGCTACGCGCTGCTGCTGCCCGCCAGATAATTGTTGAATCGATTTATATAAATGTTTTTCCAAATGTACTGTTTTAACTATTTTGGCAACTTTTTGTTGAACAACCTCTTCGGGTACTTTGCGGATCCTTTGGCTAAAGGCTATGTTATCGTACACATTTAAATGGGGAAACAAAGCATAGCTTTGAAACACCGTATTGATATGCCGCTCATTGATCGGAACGTGAGTAATATCTTTATCGCCCAAAATTATTCTGCCCTCATCAACCTCTTCAAAACCGGCAATAAGCCGCAAAATGGTAGTTTTACCACTACCACTGGGCCCCAATAAGGCAAAAATCTTTCCACCCGGAATTGTTAAATTTAGATTCTCAAGGATAACTTCGCCATTAAAACGCTTGGTAATATTTTCTAATCTAATGCTTCTCATTTTTTCGCGCCATCCTTGCGTATGCTATAGGGACCACCACATCCGATAATGTGCAGGGGATCACCACAGCCATGATAATAAAGAGAAAAACAAATCCAATACTGGCGTACCAGTCTATAAACCCATGCGACACTAAGTAAAACGTGGAAGCAAGGGAGCTCACAAAAATATGAATAAAGTGAGAAAAGATAGAATACACTTTTTGATTTTCATCACGATGCTTGCTCATCACAAATCCATTGAGAATACCTACAAAGAGAAATGGCAGCACATTGGAAAGCTCAGTAAAAAAGCACAGATGAAAACTCATGTTAACGCCCAAGGCGCGTCCTCCCAAATAGGGCAATATCGAGTCGGATAAGGTACAAAAAAGAACCGGCGACCAAATACCAACAAGTAAAGCAGGAAAAAGATCTTTGCAAAACCGGCGAAAAGTTATAATGGTGCCCGTAGCAGCAAACACAATATGCATAAAGTGAAAGCTGTGAAAAAGCATGAGCGCACCCTTGTGGGCTATCTGCTTATCAATATTTATTAACGCGAGCGTAACAAAACTTAAAATTATCAATGAAAAGGCAACAGAAAAAATTGCATAGGGCAGATGATGAAAGAGCTCACTTTTCAAGGTATGCTTATGATCATGGTAATGGTCGTGGTCATGATCGTGGTTATGATGGTCCATTAATATCCCCAAATAACGGTGATTGAATAACGATATTTTTAAATTAATCGTTTTTTCAAATAAATCAAAAAAACAGCGTAAAAATCTAGCATTTTCTTGTTAATTTGTTAACTTGATTCAAATTAATTCAAATTTAACGCGTAAAGGACCATTATGAACTTAAAATACTCCCTGCTGTTTTTAGCAACTTTTGTTACTAATTCCCCCGCTTTACCTACTTACGAAGAAATCCGCCAACAAGTGGAAGATGAAGCAAATCAACAAATAGAGATTGCTAAAGCTACCTTTGAAAAAGATTATACCAGTTCATGTCAAAAACTGTTTTTAAGCAGCGGACTTACCGGCCTTCTTACTGTTCTTATTTTACGAGATGGAACAAATTTGAGTTATTTATATGGTGCACTTGCGGGAATCTTTGGGTATATCACGTTACTACAACATGCAGAGCTCATGGAAAAACGACGCGTATGCAACAAAGAAATTCATTATGCAGACCAGGTCTATCACCAAAAACTTGATCATCTGCATACTCGCCATTACCAAAATGATATTGCCAAGTTTATTGTTAAACGCTTGGAAGAGCTCTTAACAAAGAGTTCGGCTATTCAATAATACGCAGTGCGCCACGATAATCTTTTACCTTTACAAAAGGCTCGATATTTGGTGCCTGAGCACCCAGAAGCGCCGCTTCTTTATGAATTAGATCCACAAACTTATCAACATCTTCTTTGGTGCCACAAGCGATTATCTTCACCTCGCTTTGGGTAGCAATATATTGAATGGTTCCTTCAATATTAAGCTTTGCCCCCTTTTTTTGGATCTCGTGCACAAAAGAATCCTGGCTTGCACCCATAATTGAAATTTTGAGACATTTCTTCATACTCCTAACTCCTTCTTTTTTGATCGATGCTAGCAAAATAGCCTCTTTCCTGTCAAAAAAACTTATTTATTAAAAGAAAAGCGGCCTTAGTAGACGAAAAATTAAATCAAAAGTAGAATTAAGGATGTCTTTAAACTTTACGGATACCATGAATATAAATACCCCAATTCGCGTTCGCTTTGCCCCATCGCCCACCGGCCTCATGCACTTGGGCAACGTGCGCACCGCCTTAATGAACTATCTTTTTGCCCAACAAAAAAAAGGCACTTTTATCATTCGTATAGAAGATACTGATACCCAGCGCAACTATGATCCGCAAGCCACCAAAATTATTGCTGATTTAACGTGGCTCGGTCTTGATTATCAAGAAGGGCCCATCAAAGGTGGCCCATATGCCCCCTACTTTCAAACGCAACGCACTGAAATTTACCAAGAATATATTAAAAAATTGGAAGATAAAAAATTAGTATATCGTTGTTTCTGCACTCCGGAAGAGCTGGAAAAAAGGCGTCAACGGCAATTAGCGCTTAAGCTCCCGCCACGCTATGATCGCACCTGCCTCAAACTTACACCCGAGGAAATTGAGCAACTGCTCAAAGAGAAAAAACCATTTATCCTCCGTGTCCAACTTGATCAATCCGGATCAATTAGTATTCATGATTTGGCACATGGCACCATCACCTTTGAATTTAAAAATTTCTCCGATTTTCCCATTACCCGGGCTGATGGTTCTGTTACCTTTATTTTTGCCAATTTTGTTGATGACTTGGTGATGAAAATTACTCATGTGATCCGTGGTGAGGATCATCTGACCAACACTGCCAACCAAGCGGCACTCTATGAAATTTTTAATGCACCGATTCCAACCTTTTGGCACTTGCCCATTTTGTGCAATGCCGAAGGTAAAAAATTATCCAAGCGTGACTTTGGCTTTTCATTAACCGATTTAATGGATGCGGGTTACTTGCATGAGGCAATTGATAATTATCTGGCAATAATCGGCGGCGGTGTTTTTGAACAAGAAATTATGAATTTGAATGAGTTGGCACAAAAATTAAATTTTGATCATATACATTCAACCGGCCATGTCCGCTATGATGTGGAAAAATTACGCTGGCTCAACCATAAATGGATAGCAAAACTTTCGCCACAAGATTTAATGGAACGGTGCTTACCTTTCTTGGTCAAATCCTACCCGCAGGCCGAGAAACTAAGCCGCGATACATTGATAACACTTATTCAAGCCATTAAAACTGATTTGCAGACACTTGCTGATATCAGCACCGCATTATCATTTATTTTCCATGCACCGGTTATTGATAAATCAATTCTCACGCCGGAACATATTGCCGTTGCAACCATAGTAAAAAATCATCTTGATCAGATTGCCAAGCCGGAAGAATTTGTTGCTACACTCAAACAAGAAGCAAAAAAACAAAATATTCCCCTCAGCCAACTATTCTGGTTTTTGCGTATGGCATTGATTGGCAAAGAACATGGTCCGGCAATTCATGAATTGATTGCAATGCTGGGGGCTCAAGAAGCACGAGCCCGAATTGAGAAATTATTATAATAACGCGAACTCGAGCTAAAAACTTGGGACACAAATCTGAAGTTCGGACATAAATAGAAGAGACTCCTGTTCTGGTGTATTTTTAAAAAAAACAAAGAAACACCAAAAACAGGAGAATCATGATTGCCAAAAAAGATATCATAAAAATGATTAATTCGCTAAAAGTATTTAACATTCATGTTGCCGACTTCATCGGATCGATGATTTGGGGGTTCCAACAAGCAAAAAAGCTTAGAATTTCCAGCATTTCTGCTGCATCACCCGGCAAGTATGAATCTAACTATAAAAACATCACAAGATCTCTAAATAAATTAGAAGTTTCTCAGCTTTCAGAAGCTCTTTTGTCATTTCAGGACCAAGCGAGTGATATCCTATTGCTCGATTTTACTGAGATGACTCGAAAAAATGCTAAACGCACTGCTTATATTGGATATTTAAAAGATGGAGAAACACTTGGCTACAGCATATTGGCACTGAGTGTACCATTCAAAGGAAGATCTAAAATAATATTTGCTGATGTAATATCTTCTTCAATCATTGCTGAGAGCGCAACTGGAAAGTGGAAGCTTATTCAAGAAGCTTTACGCCCATTAATTCCTTTGCTTCAGAGTAAGATAATTGTCATTGATCGTGAACTTTGCAATGAGGAGATGATCAAGTTCTTTCATAAACATCAAATTCATTATTCAATACGCTTAAAAATAAGTGCTGGAAAAAACCAAATTATTATTACTGACAAAAAAGGCAGCAGGATTAACATTTCTATTACTCGCGGCTCAAAGAAAAATTGGAAAGGGGTTTATTATAAAGGGAAAATCAAAGTAAATATTGCTGCTGAATGGCAAAGCAATATGCCTGAGCCAATGTATATAATTACAGATTGTCAGCCAAGTGAAGGTTTAAAATACTATAAAAAACGCATGAAAATAGAGGAAAGTTTCAAAGATATAAAAGATAAATTGGGCTTTACAAAAATCATGAATAAAACTTTAGGCAATCTCCTTAAAATGCTCCTCATTGGATTAATTGCCTACAATCTATTGATTTTGATAGGCGAAATGCTGCGATTACAAGTGCTCACGAAGCGCGAAAGGCTTAAGTTCAGCGGTTTGCATTTATTGCTTAATATGATTTATTCATATTCTCGATCCAAACTTCGGAAAGCACTACGTCAAGTTGAATTCCATCTGCTTGAAAATAATTCAGATGATGTTGTTTGGTTAAGAGCCTTTAGGAATTGTTAAAATGAAATTGTCCGAACTTAAGACACAAATTGGATTAGGCCACAATCTCTTGTCTAAGCTCTTCTGGCAGTAATTTTATTTGTTCAGCACTAAGTTTATCTTCATTAAAAATAATATATTTAATACAGAGTTTTTTAAGTGAAGGAACCCTTTGAAATCCATTCGGGCCATGAGCCACTTTGCCACCAACCATTGCCAACATTCCTAATCTATATAACTGATAGTTACAGCGCGGAGAACAATACGGAACTTTTAAAAATTTCTCTACCAGTAACGCCAAAGTATCTTCAAAGGTAGTATTATTAGCATTATTCCCCAATTGTTTGCAAACCAATTCTAGATTACATTTATGCTTGGTATGAAAAAGTTTAACAATGGAATCTTCTTTTTTATCTTTAACTACCGAATACGGTAAAAGTAATGGAACATAGTTGAAAAAAGGACCTGCTTTTTTTGGATCTGTACTTTTGGCTCTCACCCTTACAAATGGATCTGAACGATCAAAAGTTAATAGCAGATCACAAGAATTTTTCATGTCACATAAACTACACATAACGTCCTCTCTGGTACCACATTGATAAAGCAAATAGTCATCCACTATGCTCAACTCTCCTTTAATGGTTGGATATGCAGTCGCTTCCATGTCCGCATTTTCTTGCAAATATTCAACAGGAGGCTGTGTATCCACATCAGGAATATTTGGCAGCATTGGCACTATTGCTGGAAAATATGCGGCAAACAAGAATACAAATACTATTTTCTTCATGACAATCTTCTTTTATTACCACAACTTATAACTATATTTAGTTGGAAAATCTGTTTTAATATTATCGCTTCCACCATTACTCGGTGTAAGTACGCGAACATGGTAGGGATTTTGATTGGCAGCATTTTCCAAATTTGTTTTTATTTCTTTTTCCAAAAATGCAAAAATTCGCTCAGTAAGATATCCAGTTATTAATCCTAGACGAATTAAATATTCAAAGTTATTTTTCAAAAATTTAACTGTGGCTGCATAAGATTTGTTCCCAAAGTATTCTTTGATAGTCACTGCACACATACCTGCACAGGCTCCAAAGAGACAAAGCAAAAGTCGTTCCTTCTTGATACCCTTAAATGCGACTATATTACTTTTTGCCGCAAATGATTTGAGCCAAAATAACATTTTTGCCAAAGAGGTTTGTTTGAAGATGATATTTTGGGGATTTAAAGGAGTATGGGCAGCATTCAGCAAAAGTTTTTTATATTGTGCCGGATTATCAAGACAAACAGAAGCAAGAGGATTATTAGGTAGAGATATACGCTCAATATCTTCATCAATTTCTTTATTTGAAACTGACTCAATACCATTTTTACTTAAATAAATTGATTTCGAATGGGGAAAAACTTTTTTTAGTGCTTTCACACTAAATGTTTTGATAGGCTCATCAAAAATGTTTATTTGTTCAATCTGATCAAGAGGTAAAGATTGTCCAAACTCCTTAAGAACCTCTATTCCCTCTAACGATCTAATTTTTTTTGTAATTTTCAATGCTTTAGAAATCCTGGACAAAAAGAAAATATTATAGTTATAGTTGTTTATAACCGAATCACCGAGAAAATTCTTCTTAAAAATTTCGAGCCAGTTTTCTTTTCCTTTTACATCAGCCATAAATTGAGTAAAATCCAGATAATAGGGCAAATTAATTGCAATCGTATCTTTTAATAAGCGTAAATCACTTAATCTCTGCAATTGCTCAATCTTTTGATTCTGTTCTTTTATTGCTTCAATCTCTTTTTCTAATGCCGTTACATTTTTTTGAACCGATGGGTATGCGCGATTGGCCAGAGCTTCACTGATATTTTCCGGCGCTTGCAAAAAGTCTGCCAATTCAAATAATTGAGTAAAAAGAGCCTCATTTTTTATTTGATCCAGATATTTTATATCATTGATGACCTTAATTAGCTCAGCAATATTTGATGCTGTCATAAAAGCATTCGGCTTAAAACTGATTCTTTCACCGGCAGCAGCCTGTGGCTTGCAATGCTTTATAAAGTCGCAACATTTCAATGCTTCCTCTTGTTGTTCGGTAAGCTCAACGCTCGGTATTTCCATTGGATATGACATTGAGCAGTATGAAATCAAAAAAGATGCAAGTGCTATTTTTTTTATTACTTTTTTCATGATAACCTCCAAATTATTTTATTATATTTATGGTTTTTGTTCATCTTTTGTCGATGGTTCAATCTGTTCTCGTAATTCTTCCGGCAACAATTTTATTTGTGCTCGCTGCTCTGCGGTTAATTTGTCTTTATTAAACAGAATATATTTAATGCATGTATCTTTGAGTGAACCGGGAACTTTACCAAAGCCGTAGGGGCCATGGACATAGAGCAGAGATTCTTTATCAAATGCCATAACCTTCAAAGCCTGTAATTTTTTCTCGCAATCTGAAGAATATCTTTGCGGATTTTTTAAAAATTCTTGTTTTAGTCTTTCAAGCGCATTTTCAAATGTTTCACTCGTATGCGCTTCGTCAAAGCTCGCTTGTTGACACGTAAGTTCTATTATACTCTGCTTCTGCAAATTAAAAATTCTCACCATATCATTTTCTTTTTTATCAGCAAGTAGGCAATAGGGCAAAAATAGTGGGAAATACCCCACTTTGGGGTGATGAAGGGTCATCCAGTCATCCGATTCAGGACTGCGCACAACTACTTGCACTAAAGGATCTGCCGGATTGCACGGTAACAAAAGATCATGGCGCTGCTTTAAATCAAAAAAACATTCGCCACACTGATATTGCAATTGCTTGGCAGTTATCTTAAGTGAACCTTTCACCGAGGGCAATGTATTTGCAGTGGTATCTTGCAAGTTTAATAAATCAGCTAATTGCTCTGCTGTTTGTTTTTTTTCACTGTCAGTATTTGTTAATTCTTTCTCTAATTCTTTTATTCTCTCTTGCACAACGGGGCAAATGCGTTCGGCAAGCGCTACTAAAATGCATTCTGGCGCGCACAAGAAGTTTGCCAATCGAAATAACTCGATGCACTGAGTATTATCTACGATTCGAAGAAAAGCGTAAGTATCCAAATATTTAACATCTTGAATCACTTTAATGAGCTCTTCAATATTTTTTGCTGTCATGAAAGAATTCGCTTTAAAACTGATTCTTTCACCAGCAGCAGCCTGCGGCTTGCAATGTTTTATAAAGTCGCAACATTTCAATGCTTCCTCTTGCTGTTCAGTAAGCTCAACGCTGGGTATTTCCATGGGATATGACATTGAGCAGTATGAAATCAAAAAAGATGCAAGTGCTATTTTTTTTATTACTTTTTTCATGATAACCTCCAAATTATTTTATTATATTTATGGTTTTTGTTCATCTTTTGTCGATGGTTCAACCTGTTCTCGTAATTCTTCCGGCAACAATTTTATTTGTTCACATTGTGCCGCACTTAATTTATGTTTATTAAAGAAAATATATTTAATGCACGTATCTTTGAGCGAATTGGGAACTTTACCAAATCCATATATACCGTGCGCAAAAACAAAAGGATTTGTATCTACAATAGCCTCTTTAGCAGATTCTCTTTTTGCCACAATTTTTAATTTTTCCAAGGCTTTTTCGCAGGTGAACCGGGGATATGCAAATCGTAAAAAATGTTGTTTCATCGTCTCCAATCTCACCTCAAAAATAGGGTTTGTTAATGGTTGGTCATCGAAGGTGGAAGGAGATGGGATCATAAAACTGCTCGCCTTACATACTAACTCTAATACACTATTAGTTTTGCTATCAAAAAGCCTAATAAGATCATTCTCTTTTTTGTTTGCAAGTAATGAATAAGGTAATTTGACTTGAAAAAATCCATTTAAATCGTGACTCAATCTAAATTCTAAGCTAACAAGAGGATCATCATTCTGCTTAAAAGACACATGATATCGGGAACTGTTTTTTTCATCAGTTTCACACAAACCACATTGATATTCGATGCAATCATCAAGATACAACTCCCCTTTCACTACTGGATCGATGAGAGTTTGATTTTCCTTTTTTTCTGAAGTGGCACCATTATTAAGCTCAGGTTTTTCCATAGCAAAAGTGCTGCTAAAAGATACCGATAAGCCAAGTGCAAGTAACGTAGTATTTAATTTATTCATAAAGCCTCAAAATTATTTTATTATATTTATGTTTTTTGTTCATCTTTTGCCAATGGTTCAATCTGTTCTCTAAGCTCTTCCGGCAATAATTTTATTTGTGCTCGCTGCTCTGCAGTTAATTTGTCTTTATTTAAGAAAATATATTTAATGCATGCATCTTTGAGTGAACTGGGGACTTTACCAAATCCATATGGACCGTGGCTTATTGATGTACCTTCTTGTGCTAAAATCTTTAATTTTAACAACAACTCCCCTTGGCACCAAGCGCCTAATTTTGCTCTATTTAAAAATTCTTGTTTTTTAATTTTTAAGCATTCTTCAAATGATTGCCAATTATGCCAATTATTATTACCACTGCAAACCAATTCAAAACAACAGTTCTCCTTATCATTAAAGAATCGAACAATATCATTTTGTTTTTTATCTGCGAGCAAAGAATAAGGCAAATACCGGGGAATTCCATTGTCCGTTCCAACAATACATTTTGTTATAGGTACAACTGGATCATGCGGCTGGTATAACAACGAATAATTAGAGGTTAAATTTTTCTCATCCCATCGGCATTTGCCACATTCATAAATAATACTGTCTTGAAGACAAATACGCAGCTCCCCTTCTATAATCTTCGGTCCAACTGCTATTAATACTGCTTCTTTCATATCTTGTGTTTTTGAAATTGCAGTTTTTGCCTCAGGCAGTTCCATAGCACCTATAGTTGCCAAAGTTCCCAACAAGCTCATCGCCAAAGACATTTTATTTAATCTATTCATCAACTCCCCAAAAGGGTAAAATTCGTTTTTTGAGAAATAACTACTTTTTAATACTATCAGGAATTAGTTAATAGTCAATATTTTCTATTTGTAACTTTTTAGGAGTGTTTCAGGTTACAAATCCATTAACCTGGAGGTGTTGCTCTCGAAAAAATTAATATTATTAACTTAAGCATTTTATAGCCCCTGCGCGGCGAGCGATAAACCTGGAGGTGTTCTCGAAAACACCTCCAGACCTCCATTCGCCCAAGGAGGGCCTTGGGAATCCCTGTGCGATAAACTCACCAACACATCTCCCTTCGGGAGCTGCGTCGGTTCATACATATATCGCAATCAGATCTAACGTTTTATACATTAACTATACGTAGAGAGCCCGCAACGATGCTTGCCGGGCGCGAAAGCGCCCGAGCGGGCTCTGTTATTTTTTCTCTTTAACGTAGACGCGCTAACTCAGAAGTTTTAAGAATGCTTCGACACGCTCAGCCCGAACGGTTTAAAAACTTTAATAAGTAAATTCAGACAAGTGCCACTGAGTGATTGGAGCGCGCAGCGCGAGGTCGCGAATTGGCACGAAATGAGGGATCCTAAGGCGCAGCCTTGGTCTGGGGATTCCAAAGGGTGTTCAGATTTAACACCCTTTGGCCACCGCCCGGAGGGCGATTAATAATAATATTCCTGCCGCCGCAGGCAAATATAAAAATTCTTAATGGCATTGGTCTCATTTGTATCAATAAAAGTAAATAGCTAAGCTTGAATTAGCATTAAATGAAAGGGCACAATGCGCGCAATAGAATTCACCTCTGATACCAAAGATGGCATCATTCAAATTCCTAAAAAATATCTTAAGAACCTTAAGAAAAACATACGCGTAATTATTCTCATTGAAGAAGAAGAAAAAAAAATCAAAAAATTTCCTAGAAAAGGACTTACTACCTTAAAAATAAAAACCAAAGGGCTATCATTTGCAAATGAACGGTGAAACTCATATCTCAATCGTCAACAATTCCTGCCAACTCGTGGTAAAACGAGCCGATCTTTTCTCAACTTTCGTTTTCCAGGGATGATCAACGCCCGTTGCGGCAAAGGTCACCGTTTCATTGCCCCATTTGGTAGTAATATGATCCATGGTGGTCATCATGCGAGCTTGTTTGCTAATATCCTTATCCATCTGGCTCATAGTGAGCTGCAGATTGTCCGCATCAGTAATATCATTGAGCATAATGCCCACTTTTTTATAGATAAGGCCCTTTTTAAATACAATATCAATGCATGCTTTAACGGCACTAATTATTGCGGGCGTATATGATGTGGCTTGCGGCAATTGTATGCTGGCACTTTTATAATAGCGCTGAGGATCATCGTAACTTCTAACCAATACAAAAGCAGATACATGCGAGGCTACAAGTTTTTGTTTGCGTAATTTGCGCGCACCGCTGGTTGCATGCACCGATGCCGCTTGCTTTAAATGAGTGATATTTGTTATCGGTTTGCCAAATGAGCGGGAGACCACAAAGCTTTTATTCGGCTCAATTTCTTGATCGATGGCAAAACAGGGAATGCCGCGCAATTCGTGCACCATTCGTAACCCATTAATGGTCATCTTTTTGCGTGCCCACGCGTCAGGGGCATATTTAAGGGCCTTTGCCGTGGTTATCTTATGGGCAATTAACATTTTTTCATAACGGCGACCAACGCCCCAAATATCGCCGACAGGAACTTTTTCAAGCAGTTCATCAACGTCAGCACGATCGGTGATGTCAAAATAACCACCCAATGTCGGATTTTTCTTTGCAATTTTATTGGCAACTTTAGCAAGTGTTTTGGTTGGTGCAATGCCAATAGAAATAGGAATACCCGTATACTGTTTAACTTTACGAATTAATAATTGAGAGCGCGCGGCGAAATAATCGGGATCTTGCTCGTGACCATAATCAACAATATGTAAAAATGCTTCATCAACCGAATAGACTTCAATATCAGCAGCCTCTTGAGCAAGCGTTTGCATGACGCGGGAAGACATATCGCCGTAGAGTGAAAAATTGGATGAAAAAACATGCACCTTATGTTTTTTAAAAAACGGCTCATATTGAAAGGCCGGTGCGCCCATGGGAATTTCTAATGCCTTGGCTTCATTAGAACGCGCGATAACACAGCCATCGTTACTGGAAAGCACCACAACCGGCTTGCCAATCAATGTTGGATCAAATACGCGTTCACACGAAACAAAAAAATTATTGCAATCAACCAGCAATATTCGTTTAGGTTTGCCGGATAATATAGGTGACGACACCCCACACCTCAAAATCTCTATCAGCAGTAATGGTTAAGGGTTCATTATTCTTTCCATCTCCCAATAAGATTAACGCATCGGGCGCAATCTGTACACGCCGCACCAACAATTGGCCATCCAAACGGGCAATAATAATTGTATGATTAGAAAGAGAAAGTGAGCGATCAACCACCAAAATATCGTTGGACCAAATCCCTTCATCGAGCATTGTATCGCCCTTCACGCGCACAAAAAAAGTGGCTGCCGGATGTTGGATAATCAGTTCATTTAAATCAAGCGAGAGAGAAAAATCATTTTCGGCCCAGGAATGGAAACGGGTAGATACGGAAATTTTTTTGTTATTCATTGGTATTCTTTATTTATTAACCTCCAGTTCATGCTGGCCCTTTTGCTAAACTCGGGAAAAACTCGCCAATCCCCATTCATGTTCAGGATGAGTGAAATGGAAAAGTTCTATATCAAAATGATATCATTTATTATATATTATTTAATATTACAGGAGCAATACTCCGGACAGTTTTAACATCTAATCATCCCGAATTTAATTGCACTTTTTAACCCTGGATCGAATTTTATTAAATTCGGGTCCAATCCTAACTTTGAAATAATCTGTTTTGTGAGCATTTCATTGTAGTTTTTGCGCTTATGACTTGCCATGGAAAAAGGAACTTTTTCCGGCAAGCTTTTCTTGGCTTCAACCTCCTGAACCTTGGCTATTGTAAGAGCGGAAAAAGAGGCATTAAAGTGATGATTGAGCTTTTCTTTGCTGCGCGCTTGAGATTCGGTAAGTCCTGTAAATTGTTTCGCATCACGAAAAACAAACTCAATTTGAAAACGTGCCTTGTAAAAGTCATAAATATCACGCGCGCTTAACGAAAAATCTGTTGAAAAAAGAAGACAAATAGATTCTTTGTTTTTAACACATACAACTCGAACCGTTCGCTTAAGACTTATGCTGTAATAATCAGCAAAATACAATGAAATGTGTTCATCAATTTTATCTGAAAAATTAAAATTGCTGAGATCTTTTACATCAACTTTCTTTCCGTACTTTCTTGGCCTTCCGCGACCTCTATTTTGCTCAAAAACTAAATATCGTAAATTAGCATCAGATCGCAATCGACTTATTACATGATAATTATCAGATCTCATCGCCGATACAAATTGTTCTTTTGCAAAATAAGCATCACAAACTAAAAACTTTATATCAAATTTTTCTTTGATTTTGGGAAGCTGCCCTTGAAGGCTATGAATATAAAAATTGATTCGAGTTGCATCAGATTTGCCAATTATTTGAACAATTTCATCTTTTGGTGGTGTTTGCTGAACAGAAAGCGGATATCCAATATTTTCGTCAACATCGATTAATGCTAGCCCGCTTGCCTCTAATCCTTTTTCAGATTTGCTTTGTGAACCATTCCAGAATGATTCTCTACCGTAAGTTTTTTTGCCTGATTTTTCTATGAAAAATGGATCAAATGCCAAGATCAGTCGCTTTTCTTGAATGATTATTCTTTTCACCGCAATGAGGTTGAATTGAAGATAATCAAAGCATTTAGCAAAGTTTCGAGAAAAAGTTTTTTCGCTCATATCAGCATATCTAGCCATGTTGGCAAAATTTACGCGACCAGCCATCGAAAGTATCGTGCTCATCAGGTCATTTACAAACTTTTTTTGAGGTTTCGAAATTTTTGTCATTTTTTCCAAAATTTCCTGTATAATTTTCATTGCCGCATTTCCCTTTTTTGAGGAAGTTTGATTGACTCCCACTAATTATGGATATGCGGCCTAAACTTTCAAGTCACTTTCAAAAAACTGTCCGAACTATTGACAGGAGAATTTATCCGAAAACTATTATAAGGACCCTTATGTCACCCCAAATAAATCCTGATGACAAAAAAGAAGTTATTCATGCAGTGGAATACCATTATCCCGATGCAAAAATAATTCTGTTTGGATCACGTGCCCATGGAAAAGCAAAAGAGGGTTCCGATATTGATATTGCAATTGATATCGGCGAACCTATCCCGTTGCATGAAATGTCGCGTATACGAACTACAATGGAAAACTTAACAATACCATTAATGGTGGATGTCGTTGATATGCAACGCATACCCGAAGAATTCAAGCAGATAATTTTGAAACATGGTATTGTATGGAAAAATTAAAAATATCACTCCATTCTCTCAATAAAGCATTAAAAACCTTAGATTCTTCGCTTATCACATTACAAAAAGCAAAAGATTTAAAAATTGAAGAATTTATCTTGGCAAGTCAAGATTCAGTTATTCAAAGGTTCGAATATTGCTATGAAGGATTTTGGAAATTTTTAAAACAATATTTAGAAAAAACACACAACATAGAAACTGAAGAAATAAAAAGTCCCAAAAAAGTTTTTCGCTACGGTGTTAAAATAAGAATTTGCTCTGAACAAGAAGGGAAAATACTTATCCAAATGTCAAATTCTCGTAATGCAACTTCTCACACCTATAGCCTCGAAGAAGTGCATGCAATCTTACCCAATATTCCTCTCTATCACGAATGCATGTTAAAGATACGTGATCGTATTATAACAGCCATTAGGCACACCCAGACATGTGATGAAATTCATAACTTATTAAACTAGAGCTGTTGCATCGGATCCATTAATCGATTGGGTAATTTTTTTATATTACTCACCAAGTGATTTTTTTCAAAATAGCGCATCAAATCCAAAAATTCCTGTTCTCGTGCCGGCGTCACATAAAATTCAAAAAGATTTGTATGCGAATCAAGGGTGCGGTCAAAGGCGAGATGTTCATAACTTTTTAAAATGGCAACCACATACCAACAAAATGTTTTATCAACATACGAATGATAGTAAGGACAATAATTCATATAAAGCTCATTTTTGGGATTTGACGAGTTCTGCGCAAAGGTGCTATACCTATCAACATAATGATATCAAAATTAAAAGGATAGAGAAATGTCGGTAGTAAAAAAGCAACACGTGGTCATCATTATACTTAATATCCTTGCCGGTATATGCTCCAATACGCTGTATGCTCAATGGCCAACCAATACCCGCAATGATCCATTTAAAGTTTTTAGTGCTGTCCAACCCCATTACTTCTTAGAAGAGCGAGAAAAACAACTGCTCTTTGGCATGGCAGATGAAAAAGGGTCGCCTGAACGGGTTATGATCGCCCTTTCGCCCTTCGGTCAAAATGCGGATACCGCTAAAACGTTGGCCGGGCATTATACATCGATTGGCACCCTAGGTGTGCCAAACATACAAAATCCCGTCGCCAATGCTACCCTGGGATGCAATCAAGTTTATTGTAGCATAGTTCCTCCCACGCCTAACTGTAATCTCTGTATCAACTCAATACCCATTGGCGATATTGATGGCCGCTGGAACTTATTGGGACTGTTGGCAGGCAGATTACCGCAAGGCGCCAACTTTCCGCCACTGTTAATGAAAGCACTCACTGATATTTTCCCCGGCATACCCCCGGGCGATGTAACCACCCAAATGATTCAAATTTATCAAAATAACGGAAGAGATTTCAATAATTGTTATCCAACCTTTGGCTATGTTTCAGTACCTCTCAAATACCGCAAAAAAGGTATTCGCTGGAACGTGGAGGCAATTATTTGTGGTGATTTTGGTTTGCAATTTGAAGGCGGCATTGTAGAAATTAGCCAGGTGCTTAACCCGTGCTTTATTAATTTAACCAATCTTTTTGAAATCACGCAAGCAACTCCATGCACTGGAGAAACAATTGACGCTAAGCTCATTGACTGTGATCTTTTTGATCCGCTCATTCCGCTTGCCCGAGAGCTTGGCATGAATTTGTGCAACTTTACCAAATGGGGATTTGAGGATCTTTATTTCTCTCTCTATTGGCGACATGCGCATGTGGTCAATTTTAATCGCGATTTAAGCTGGGCACGATTATTGGTAATACCATTTATTCGTATCGGTGGTGGCGCAGCAACGGGCCACGCAAAAGAATATTCAGAAATTTTTAGTCTTCCCTTTGGCAACAACGGCAGCAACAGCATCAATCTAAATGCGGGTATGAATTTTGACTTTGTCGAAACGGTAGAAATCGGCGCGGAGATTGGGTATTCTCACTTTCTAAAAAAAGATTTTACCAATTATCGATTGCCAACCAACTCGTTGCAAAGTGGCATCTATCCCTTTGCCGCTGATGTATGCCTAAAGCCGGGCGACACTGCCTATGTGGCAGGCAAGTTAGCCGCCTACCACTTCTTGGATCGATTATCATTTTATTTCCAATGGGTCTATGTGCATCACCGCAAAGATCATATCGAGCTGGTTGTGAATGATCCAGCGTTTGATGTTACCAAATGTCCTAACACAGCATTCCGGGTGCAACTGGGCAATTTTGGATTTAATTATGATATATCACCCAATTTTAGTCTTGGGTTCTTATGGCAACAGATGTTCCATGTACGCAATGCGTATAATAGCACCACGGCTATGTTTACGTTGAACATGATATTTTAGCGCCAATTCGAGCTAAGAATTGTAAAAGTTAATCATAAACCCGCTCGTGGTGAGTGCAGCCGCAGGCTGCGTATCGAACCATGCGGGTTTAATAAATATTCATCAGTATCTTTTGTGATTTTTTAGGCCGCATGGTTCGATACGCTCGCTATGCTCGCACTCACCACGAGCGGCCTTTTCAATTTGTATCATTAGTTTTTTAGCTCAAGTTCGCACTAAGAATTGTGCACAGAATTTTTTAAAATATTGTGCACCGATTTTCCTATAATGCCGGCACTCTTTTTGGTATAACCACCAGAAAGCACCATAACAATCGGAATATTTCTTTCACGCGCATACTGGAACACTAGCTCATCGCGTTTGATAATGCCATTCTCAGAAATACGCATAAGGCCCAACTGATCTTCTTCAAAAACATCAGTTCCCGCATTGTAAATAATAAGATTCGGCCGAACCTGATCTAGTGCTGCGGGCAAAGTTGATGAGAGTAATTCAAGATAGGCATCATCCTCAATTCCCGTGTATACCGGATGATTAAAATTAATTCGCTTACGCGCTTCAATATCACGCGGATAGATATCTTTGTTATAGATATCATAAATAGCAACGCGCGGTTCATCTTTAAGGCACGATTCATGCCCGTTACCTTGATGCGCATCCAAATCAACAATCATAATCGTATGATCAGGATGTTGCTCAAGAATTTTTACTGCAGCCAGTGGGATGTCGGCATAAACACAAAAACCACCGCCCGAATCGCGTTTGGCATGGTGATAACCGCCTGAAAGGTTTATTGCCCAACCATCTTTAAGTGCAAGCTGTGCCCCAAGCACCGTGCCACCGGTTCCTAATTTCATGGCATGCAATAAATAGGAGCGGAGCAAAAAATTGGGCACCGAGGACAAAAAGCCAATTTCCGTAATTTGCGCAATGGTTGAAGAATCGGATAGTGAATCCAAATAGCGTTGCGTGTGAACTTTTAATAATTCTTGATCACTAGTTAGATCAGGCGTATAAAAACTATTTTTAGTTAATCCTGCATGCGAAATTAAATAGTCATGCACTTTGCCATATTTGCAGGAATCAAAAGGATGCAGCTTTTCCAATCCCATTAATGAAATGTCGTAATCTTTGTGAAAAATAATAGGCAGCTTCTTTTGGTTCGTTTCTACCGGCGCTTTGCCAAATTTAATTTTTTTTGCTGGGCCACCATTGGTGTTAAATGCAAAGGCTAGCAGTGTCAGCGCTACAACAACTCGTGATATTTTCATGATATAACCTTCATTTATTAGGATTAAAAATTAAACTACGTGTAAATTTAAAAATCTACCTTATGATCACACATAGTGAGTGCTGCGCGAAGCGCAGTGTATCGAACCATATTCTGATATCCTTCGATACGCCCTTTCGGGCTACTCAGGATGTGTAAGTAATTTCACAATTTTTATTGTACCAAATAACCCGATTTTCTCAACTGTATAAATTATTTTCAATTTGAAAACAACCAGTGGAATTTTGTGTTACAATGATTGTGTAAAGTAATTCTTAATACGATTCTTTATTTCTTGTTCATAATTCTGTCTAAAACCAATTTATTTAAGCTTATTCCATGCAATGCAGCTTCTTGTGCAAGTTCCGAATGCGTTTTTTTATCAAGTCTGATGCGAATGTTACCTGAAAATTCCTTTTCCGGTTTTACACCCCGCTCTTTGCACCATTCCAAATATACATCAACTGATGTGTGGAATTCTTTCTCAATGTCTTTGGCATTATTAGCCTGAAAGGTAATTACCGCCCGTAACCCAATGACTTCACCATGAAGAATTTTAGCCTCTTCATCATACGTAACAACGCCATAGTAACCTTTATATTTCATCATGATCTATCCCTGCATTTATTAGGAACTTACGTACTGATACAACAGCTCCTTTGTCAGTCTCTTTTCTTGGATGTGGCCGATGGAAAACAGATTCTTCGCCATTTAATTCAATTCGCACCCGAGATCCGCGAGCTTCAGAGACATCTGCCCCTAAATGTACAAATAACTTCTTCTATATCGTCCCATTTGATATTTGATTGAACGGGAGTTTTAAAAATCTGAGCCAAGATTTTACGATGCTTACTTTTCATCTTAAGTTCCCCACTAGCTTTACAATATGGTGCCACAAGATGGCATCCAGGGTCAAGCTCTGTGGAAATAATAATGGTGCTCACTAAAACCTTAGACTGCTATTGCTGCTGGACAGTATTAATAATTTTGCTTAAAATACAAAGAGTAATGACTTTTTTAATAACCCCCAATCAAGAAAGGCCTGCGAACATATATGTCACGTAAATCGAATATTTCAGTCTATGTCAGTTCAAATGTTGAACGCGCCCTCAAACAACTTAAGAAAAAGATCGAACGCGAAGGCGTGGTACGTGATATGAAACGTACTGTCTACTTTGAATCCCCAACGCAAAAACGTCGTAAACGTCTGGTTCGTGCCATCAAGCAAAATCTGCTTCGTATGATCACTAATCGTCCTCAGTAGTTTTTCCATGAGCAGCGTATCATCCATTAAAAAATCACAAAAAGAGACCCAACTCTATCGGGCAATTTCGGAGCTTTTTACCCAAACTGCGCTTGACGATCCTCGCTTGCAAGGGATTGCAGTGAATCGCGTTAAGCTCTCTGATGATAAAAGCATCTGCAATATCTTCTTTTATTGTGCGAATGGGTTAGCTGAATTTAAAGAAAAACTTCCCTTTATTTTGCTTTATAAATCATCGCTGCGGCGCGCTTTGGCAAAAACTATTGCAGCGCGCTACACCCCTGAACTCATATTTAAATTTGATGACCAGTTTGAAAAACAGCAACGCATTGAGAATCTCTTAGAAAAAATCAAAGGAGATGACTCATCAACCTCATGATGATTCCCCTGTTTCTTGCCTGGGGCTCTTTTTTAAACGTTGTTGGCTATCGGCTTTTACGGGGACAAAGTATTATTGTTCCTCGTTCTTATTGCCCTCATTGCCGGCGCACCATTGCCTGGTATGATAATATTCCTATTATTTCTTTCTTGGTGCTTGGCGGCAAATGCCGCTGGTGCTCACAACGCATATCGCTCTTATATCCCTTTATTGAACTTCTCACGGCAGCAGTGATGCTCGCACTTATATATTGCACCTCATCAGAGTATTGGTTTGCCTATTTTCTTTTTTTCTCAGCTTTGATTGTCACCATCAGGACAGATTTTGAACAGATGCTCATCTCTCGGTATGTCACTCTGTTTTTGGTCCCGGCAGGTTGGCTCTTGGCAGCATTGGGCTATTTGCCAATCCCAGTAAAGCAAAGCTTTTATGGCAGCGTTCTTGGTTATGCGATTTTATTTACTATTGCCAAACTCTTTGTATGGATCCGCCAAAAAGATGGCATGGGGCAAGGTGATCTGGAGTTACTCTCTTTTATTGGTGCATTTCTTGGTCCCTGGGGTTGTTGGATAACCCTCTTTCTGGCCTCAACGTTGGGCTCAATTTTTGGTATTGCCACCATGATCATGTCGGGGCAAACAAACAGCGTTAAAGTGCCTTTTGGGCCATTTTTGGCTTTTGGCGGGATGCTCTTTGTGCTCTTTCATCACTTCTTTGTTAACTTTCTTAATTTGTAAAAAATCCTCTTTTTCCCTGCAATGTTTTCAAATAGAAAACTTTTGGCAAAATCGCCGTACGTGCTTTCTATCTTCATTGAATTAAGCAGTTGCAAATTTATTTCTATTTGGTATTATTAGAGTAGATGGAAAAAATTATATCCAAAAAATGTGAGGTTTTATGAACTATATCAATCAATTAATCTTCTGCATGAGTGCCTGCGCGCTTATTATGCCAACAGCGGATCTTAAGGGCATGGAAAGAGTAACAAACTACCTGCATGGAACAAACGCTTCTCAAGCAGAAATTGCGAATGCTCAAACATGCCCGATTTGCATGGCAAATTTAGCTGATGGAAATGCATTACGCACATTGCGTTGCAATCCAAATGGCGTGCCGCATATATTTCATAGAACATGCATCAATGCGTGGCTCCTTTCAAGACAAAATACAAATCAGAGTGTTAATTGCCCATTGTGTCAAACTCCTGCCGCTCCGGACTTTTCACAAATAGAAAGAGCAATAGCGCACCTACAAAACCAAATACAAAACATGGACATATCAACATAACCCCTTTAATATCAATAATCGCAAATATTTCCTTTTTGCATCATTTACTTCCTTGTTGGTTCTTATGGAAACAAAACTTCTTGAAAAATATCTGGGTAAAAAGCCTATCTTCTTTAATACAATAACAGCGAAGTATATGGCTGCATATTTTACGGCATGGTACTTAGCATTTAAATATGGTTCAACAGGGAGACCTGTTGTAGATATATCTCTTGTGGCTATCTTAGGAATTTTGCAAAGTTTTACGCCCCACCAATAACAACCTATCATCTTGCAGTGATGGGCGGAGCTCTAAATTTTTAAGCATTTTTTATGCCAAATCATCTTGCACCACGGTAATGTTGTTGTTCTGATCAACCGATAAAACATCCGGCTCGCCATCACCATCAATATCTGCCACCGCGATTGCCAGAAATCCTTTTTCATTCGCATAACCACTGCCTAAATGGCTGCTGGAAGTTCCCAACTTACCGGTAAAATGATTTTGCCCTTCGGATCCACCAAAGCCATAGGTGTAATAGAATTTCTCACCCGCACCGCCGCCCGCATATCCTTCGGGTTGCCAGCCGATACCACCAACGCCACTCAGTTGCGTGGAATATTTGCCATGCTCGGCCCAGTATGCTTTTTGCGCTGCATAGAGCGAACTCAGTTGCATATATGCTTCGGCCCGCTTGGCTTTTGCCAAATATTTGGTGTAACTAGGGACTGCTATCATTGCAAGAAATGCTATAATGGCCACTACGATCATTAGCTCTATTAACGAAAAGCCGGATTTTTTAACCATCGTTTTACCCTCTTAAATAGCTTTTTATGGTTGATTAGCTCTATCTTACGAGAAAAGCCTTGACCAAAGTCAAGCATGTATGAAAAGATAGGCACTAAAAGAAAGGAATTCTATGACGATACAAAAAACAGCCGCATATGCCATTATCATAAGCAGCATACTCACGATGCAAGCGCCAGTAGTGGCATCATCAAAAGAAATGCGCGCCCAAGGGCTAACCTATTTGGGGCTTATCCTTGGCCTTGGTGGCACCCATCAGTTGGTTAAACGATCAGAGAAAAGCTCCTATATTTTTAGTGACATATCAAGCGGCGTAGGCCTGCTGGCTACCGGCTTTGCATTGATCGTGCTTTCAGCTGAAATCATCCAATGGCTTGACAGATAAAGATTTCATATAGAAAAAGTTATCTGCATTTGGACCAAAACATCTTTCATTAAGAATTGTACAATTGGCAATATTTTATGGCATAAAAAATTCATTTAGAATTTTGAATGCAATTTTTTTATTACAATATGGAAATCTACCAAATGATAAATCTGCCCTATAAAAAACGCATTTTGAACCTGCAAAAGACTCTTTAAAACAATGTTTTGCATGGCTATTTTAACGCCTTTTAAAAGAGCCTGCGGTCTCCTTTTTTTCTTTTGTAAATAAACCTACATCATTTGGATGAAAATTTATTGTTTGACATTTTTGTTTAAAGATTTACACTTAAAATAAGATTAAAAATTGCTGAGTGAGTAAAAGCAAAAACTCTGTATTCTAACCATGGAGAATAATATGAAAACGAATACAAACAAACAGCTGGGGTCCAAAGAGACAGCAGCGCTTTCAAAACAGCGCAGCTATAATGAGGTTATCGAGTTTCTTGATGCTCATTGGCAAACCAATAAGCAGGACAAGAATCTTTCAGTAATGAAAAAGCTCGATCAAGCTCTGGGCAACCCCTCTCAAAAAACAACTACCGTGCTTGTTGCCGGTACAAATGGTAAAAGTCTTACCATTAACTTTACTGCGCAATTATTGCGGGAAGAAGGTCTAAAAGTAGGTTCTTTCTATGCTCCTCATATCCTCACCTACAACGAGCGCCTTTCAATTAACAATGAAACTATTGCCAACAAAACCTTTACCGAAATCGGTAATGATGTCATCAATACGGCTGAATCCTTAGGAATCACTCCAAATTCCTTTGAAGTTCTCACCATGATGGCACTTATCTATTTTAAAAATAATAATGTCGATATCGCATTGCTTGAAGTAAGCGAAGGCGGCACCAGTAACGCAACAAATATTTGTAACCCAAAAATCGTTGCAATTACTCGTGTGATCACTCCTGATGAAGCAGCAATAAAAGAAGCGATCGTTGATATTTTAGGCATTGTAAAAGCAAATACCTATGTTGTTTCAGCCGATCAAAGCAAATTAAATCTTCAAGTAATGCAAGAATTGGTTAAAGAAAAAGGCGGTATTTGGTCAATGCCAATCCGTAAACTTTCTGCGTTACCCTATCCCTTTGAACAATTACATGGACGCTGCGCAGCGCTCGCTGAACGTATATCCCATACGTTTGTGAATGGCTTTACCAATAGTGATGCAGTAGTTGCCAACACATTACTCAGCAAACAAAAAGGTCCTCGCGGCAGGCCAACTCTCCATGAAGTAAAACGTCGCGCTGAAAATCCTAAGAAAACAGTTGAACAATTCTGGAAAGAAACCACCAATTCACTCCCTGCTCGTTTCCAACTTCTTGATAAAGAAAAACCGAGCGTGCTCCTTGATAACGCAAGCAATCTGGATGCATTTAAGAACCTCTTATTGGGTATCCGCTTGCTCCATTACCAAAAACCTCTCAAAGGCATAACTTTAGTACTTGGCTGCAACAATCAAGAACTCGATCTTTCAGAGTTCCTGAAATTGCTCCGTTACTTCTTTAAAAAGACATCGGGTCAAGTTATCGTGTGCCCTGTTTCAGAAATTCCGGGTCAAAATGAGGGATCTTCTTGGGATGTTGAACAAGCAACCAATGATATTAAAAGCATGAAAATAAAAGCACGTTCAGCAAAGAGCTTTAAAGAAGCTTTTGAAGCGGCACAAAAAACGGTCGATGAAAGAAATGGCCTGGTTATTGTGACCGGTTCATCCGCTATTGTTTCTGATTATTGGCATTTTAAGGGTATTAAAAAACTCTAACAACGTAAAACCCGTTCGCCTCGATAGAGCCCTCGAAGAGGGCGAGTGGAGAGGTCTCCATTCGTGCTTCGCACTCCATCGACCCGAACGGACTAGAACTGCAAACTATGACAATAACAACGATAGTGTTATCGCTCATCGCCGGCACTCTTGTCGGATATATTTATGGACTCCTCTTCTTGCAAACAAGACGAGGGGTCCCCTCACTTTTAAGCCATATTTTTTTTAGTTTCCTTAGATTTGCGCTGCTTTTGTGCGTTGGCGGCTACTTATTATTACTGCCTTCCATTCATCCCATAATCCTGGTACTCTCATTCTTGACAACGTTTTGGACGACAGTTCTCATGAATAAGGTACCGTTCAATGAAAGACATAGAACTTCTTGGTGGTAAACAATGGCAGCCACTGCGGCAGTTTGGCATTTCCCATCCTTTTTTTGCAATAGATAAATCCACTGTTATTAATACCTGGATCACCCTCGGTGCATTATTCATCTTAATTATTCTTGCTCGATTTTTCTTACGCCGCCGACTCAGCACCGGCCGCTACATCGTGCTCAGCTATGTTCGTTCATTTATTGATCTGGTTTCTCAATCATTGGGCTATTTTTCGTATAACCATTCTGTTTTTGTAGTTGCACTGTTTACATTCATTATTCTGTGCAATTGCATTGCGATCCTGCCATGGGTAGAAGAGCCAACCAAAGAATTGAACACCACCTTTGCATTAGGTTTGATAGCCTTTTTTTATATTCAAATATACGCAATCAAAGCCCATGGTTTTTTTGGGTATCTTAAAGAATATTTTACTCCCTTTTTCTTCATGTTCCCGCTTCACGTTATAGGCAAAATATCAACTATTATTTCTATGTCATTCCGCTTATTCGGTAATATTTTTGGAAGCGCTACCATTATGCATATCTATCAAGCATTATTAGCCGGCTCACCATGGTTTCAAATCTTTGGTCTTCTGAGCGGTTTGAATATACTGATGGTAAGTTTTTTTATTATCTTTGAGGGGTGCCTCCAAGCATTTGTATTCACTATGCTAACGGTTACCTACCTGGCAATTGCCTTAGCTCATGATGATCAGATCGGAGAAATGACATGATCATACAAACTATGAATTACCTGGTCTCCACCCTCATTATTACTATAAGCGCCATCGGAGTTGGTATTAGCCAAGGATTAACCAACCGAGCAGCTTTTAAAGCAATTGACATGCAGCCGCAATCCCGGGATGCGGTTACTAAAATTTCATTGCTCTGCTCCGCACTTATCGAGACGGCAGCAATTTTATGCGTTTTTGTTGCTGTGTTACTGTTTCTAGATACTACAACACCACTCGATGGTTCTTACAGCGACATAGCAAAAATTGGGATTATTTTTGCACTGGCATCCACGGGATTCACCGTAAGCTTTTTTTCATCATGGCCCGCACAAGAAGCCTGCTTGGCAACGGCCCGCCAACCGTTTATTGCACCATGGATCTTTAATCTCACTCTCATCATGCTTTCAGTAATTCAAACACCTCTTATTCTTGCCTTTATTGTTGCTTTGGGCATTAGATCACAAGCAGCAACGGCAATAACTCTTGCTGACGGGCTACGGCTCATTGGCGCCGGGTTTGCCATAGGAATTGGTTCCATTGGCCCAACAATTGGATTGGCTCATTTTGCCCGAACATCCTTGCAAAGCATCGCCAGCAATCGTAATGCCGCGGGCCGCATATTGCCATTTACCTTTATCTCGCAAGCAATTATTGAATCGCCTATTATTTTTGCTATGGTAACCGCTCTTATCCTGTTGTTTTACCCCATAACACTGTTAACCGGCACCGTAGGGTTGCCTCTTTTAGCGGCGGGTATAGCAGCCGGACTTGGTAATTTTGGGCCCGGCATTAGTTCCGGAAGAACTGCAGCAGCCGCGTGCAAACAGATTGGCATTAATCCCAACGCATATTCCTTGCTGGCAAATACGAGCATTTTTGCCCAAGGAGTGATAGATACCGCGGCAATCTATGTATTACTCATTTCTGTGTTAATCATTTTTTTTACTTAATGCTAATTCGAGCTAAAAAACTAAAGAACAAATTGAGAAAAACCGCTCGTGGTGAGTGCAGCCGCAGGCTGCGTATCGAACCATAAAAAAATAAATTGAAAAATACATTAATTTTAACGGCCGCATGGATTCGATACACTCGCTTCGCTCGTTACTCACCACGAGCGGCTTAACATAGTTTCTTCTGCTGGAGTATCTTTTTTTAAATTCTTAGTTCGAGCTCACATTACTTGCTAACTGTTGGCCTAATATATGCAATAGCGGTTTTCATTTTTTCTATTTTTTGCTTGAGAATGATATCTGATTGGTCATCTTTTTCTTCCACATAGGTGATCACATCCTCAGAGGTTTTTATAAATTGCCCCACGCTGTCCTTTAAATTTGTCAGATCAATTATTTGTCTCATAAAATGGGTATTAGTCAGCAAAATAAGATCTGCCTGAAGATCCTGATAAAGATATGAAGTATTAAGTTGTTCTTCAGATTCTTTCAGCTTTTTTTCGTAGTCTTTTTTAAGGGATTGCACCATCTCTTCAGATTCTTTCAACTTTTTTTCATAATCTTTTTTAAGGGATTGCACTACCTCTTCGGAGTACAAAATAGGCATTTTTAGTGACCATTCTTCTTTTTTAAGCAACTCCATGGGGTAAAAATAGATCGAAAAGCTGAGAAATGAAGACAAAAATAAGGTACAATTTCTTTTCATTTTTCTCCTGGCCAATTTTTACGATTTAGAGTATAGTAGGGAAAGAGCTCATAAGAAAATAAAAATCTCACGATTCTCCAATCTTCAACGTATAGATGCAATACCCAACATTTTTATACAGCTCTTTATAGTTGTACCTCATAAACATTTTTCTTATAAAGTACGTATCAATGAAAGAACAAAAAATATCGCTTTCGACCGCTATCTTGCTCAATATGAATATAATGATCGGATCAGGAGTTCTCATCGGACCTGGTGCGTCAGCTGCCATTTCAGGCAATGCCAGTTTTTTAGCATGGCCGTTAGTGGCACTGTTGTTCTTACCCATTGTGCTTTGTACTATAGAATTAAGTAAACTTTTTCCGGGAGCCGGAGGCTTTTACCTCTATGCCAAAGAGGGGCTCAATAAAACAGCCGGTTTTGTAAGCGGTTGGCTCTACATTGTGGGTTACACCTTTGCAGCAACCGTTGAAACATTAGCCTTGCGCAACATTGTTCTCACCACCATAGGGCACAATGTTATTACGAGTAATGCTGTTATTTTTAATGGGCTCCTTATTGCCGCTGTTATCGCGTTTAACCTATTGAGCCTTAAAGTGGTAGGGAATTTCCTGAATTCCTTAACCATAGTAAAAATTTTACCGCTCTTGATTTTAATCGTGCTTCTGCCGTTTATTTTTAACCCAAGTTTTTGTATAACAAGCACAGAACTATCATTGTTGCCGGCCTCATTGGCATTGCCAATTTTCGGCTACTTTGGTTTTGAGGCATGTGTTGGCATAAGTCATTTGATTAAAGATAGCGAGAAGAATGCTCCGCGCGCGATTTTAATTGGTTTTTTAGGAACGGGCCTTTTATATATGCTCTTCCATTTTGGACTACTCAACCTTATGGGCGCTGAAAATCTTGCAAAACTCAATGCACCCGCATTTGCAGATTTTATTAATTTGCCGATTCCGTATCTTAAATCATTGCTCAAGATTCTGATTCCAACGGCATCGGTTCTTATTTTTCTTGCCAGCTTGATTGCTATGATCAATTCAAATGCAATTCTTTTACAATCAATGGCGCAAGAGAAACTCCTTAAAGGATGCTCATTTTTAACTTGGACCAATGCCTTACATCGCCCATGGGCAGCATTGGTTTTACAAGGAATTTTAGTCTTTTCAATCGCTACACTTATTCCAAGTTTAGCGTTAGTGGGTGGACTTACTATTTTGAGCGTGTTCTTATCTTTCTTGCTGCCATTTGTTTCATTACTCGTGGTTCAACTGCACAGAAAGAATACTAAAAAAGTTGTTCTCGCGATTATCGGGCTCATTATGGCCATTTTATTCAGCATCTACAGTTGGTATATTTTGAGTAATAACCCTGACTTTCATGCCGCCATGATTGAACGGTTAACCTACACGGCAGTTTTAATGGCCGCTTTCATCGTTGGAATGCTTCTTTTTAATAGAAAAGATAAATAATTCACAGCGAATAGCTAGTTATTAAACATGGTTCGACAAGCTCAGGACGAACGGAGCGTGGAGAATCCGTTCGTGGTGAGCTTGTCGAACCATGTTCATCAGCCTTGCAATTTATGAATAACTTATTTTATGGTGAAACAAATCTAACAATACCAAAATTTAAGGAGAACTATGAATATAAAATATATGCGCCTGATTGCATTTTTGGCTTTCTACTCTCTCCAATTACCGGCACAAACAATAATCGGTATAATCAACGATAAACAGATAACAGAAGAGCAAAAAGCCCAAGAAATTCAAAAGCTGATTAAAAATGGAACAAAAGTTGATCAAATAAGTGACCAAATTTTACACCCTTCTGCGCTCATGCTTGCGGCTAATTTAGGATATGCCAAAATAGTAAAGACGCTACTCGATAATAATGCTAATGTTAATCTTCTTGATGATATCGGTGCTTCAGCTCTCTTTTATGCAGCACGCAAAGGATATCTAGAAATAGTAAAACTATTACTTTCAAAAGGTGCAAATATAAATCTGATCACCAAACAGGGTAACAATATTCTTTTGGAAATCCTCAAAGGATATGGTGCAAATCAAGCTGAAGCAAAACAGAATAAAGACCAATTCAAAAAAAATATTTACGATATTATTGTTTTACTGGTGCAAAACGGCGCAAATATCAATGCACAAGGAGCCGCTGCTGAATTAGCCAAAACACCAATAATGTGGGCAGCCGATTGGAATAATTGGGACTTGATTAAATTCTTTATTAGCAAAAAGGCAAACCTCTGTTTAAAAGATCAAAATGGTAAAACTCTCGAAGCCCATTTGCCTGATGCTAAAGATAAAAGATTAACAAAAGAAGAGAGCAATTTTGTTGAATGGGTAAAAAATGTTGTCCAACAAGGCAAAATCGATTGTGATTGGGTAGAAGTCAATCGATAATTTTTGATCAAGACCTAAAATTATATTTCATCTAAAAAAAGGAGAACCATAATGCTTTGCCAAATTCCTGATCGCACACAGCTTGGGATTTTTATTGTTCGCATAATGCTCGGTATAATTTTTATTGCTCACGGGTGTCAAAAAGTTCTCGGGCTTTTTGGTGGCCCGGGCTTGGAAGGCTTTGCGCAATGGTCAGCGACTATGAATATACCAGCGTATCTTGCCTATCTGGGCGCCTTTTGTGAATTGATTGGTGGCATTATGCTCTTTTTAGGAATTGCTACAGAGTTGGGCGCTCTAATAATAATTCCGGTTATGCTCGGTGCCGTTTGGTTTGTTCACTGGAACCATGGTTTTTTTGCGCAAAATGGTGGCTTTGAATATCCGTTGAGCCTTGCAATCTTTCTTTTAGCAATCGTTATTGGCGGGCCGGGAAAATGGTATTTGTGGTGCCCATGCCATGCTCTTGGTTGCACATGCAAAGAGTAAAATTATAATTAGGTTACTTACACTAAGTTTCGAACAATGCTTCGACGGGCTCAGCACGAACGGACTCCCCCGATCATCCTGAGTAGAAATCGTAAGATTTCGTATCGAAGGATCAAATTCCCAGATGGCTTACCGTAGTAATCTGGATGAGGCAGTTGTTAGTGATATGAATAATAATCACCAACCGCATCATAGAGCATTGCTCGAATTAAGTTCGTGGGTTTCATCATGGTTATCCTATTATGTTGCCTACTCCAAGATTCATGGGCGGCCACCATTTTAATTCTTTTTTTTCTAGTGATAGAGTTTTCTCTCATAAATCTTGCACACTAAAATAGAAATTATTCTAAGTTTGCCAAGGGGGGAGAACGTCTATGCGTTGGATAAAAGAACATTTACGTTATTTTTTAATTATCAGTTTCTTTCCCATAACTGCGATGGAAAAACCACCGGAAGAAAAAAAGGAAAAAAAGAATTCCTTAGCTTATTATACGCAACTTCTTCCTGCACATTTTCTTTTTTCTTTGTGGCCATATATGGCTACGCCTGCACCTAATACCATTACAAAAACTGAGGATACGGTTCTGCATGCGCGTGATAATCGCGCAGACTATTTGCTGGAACAAAAAAAGACAATCAATGCTTTTAAAAAATATATACAAGAAGTTCACACGAGCGCAGATCTTCCCTATCCACAGATTATTAATTCTCAAATCGACTATATGAAAAATCATCCTCACGAGGAGCAATATATAAAAGTGCCTAATTCATTGAGTATCGCAACGGTAGTTGATTCAGAAGATTGCTATGAATCATTAATCACTAATCTTCAAAACAATATAGAGCAATTTAAAGAATTACCAATTACCCAAAAAGAGTCCACTATGTTACATCTCTTTAAATGTTATATGCACAGCAACGTAATCAAACAGTTAGAAAGCCGATTGCGCAGCACAGCATCACAGGCAACTCTTTCTACCTTAATAAAGGAGATGCTTGCACAGATGCATGTTACCATATGCGATCCTGAATCGCGGTTTTCTTTGTTGCGGTATGCGGTTATGGCCCAAGATGCTGAAATGGTTGATTTTTTAATCTTAAAGGGCGTGGATCCCAATCTTTCTGATCGCCTGGGAGTTACACCTTTAATGGTAGCGGTACAAAGTGAAAATCAAGGTATTGTACAATCGTTGCTCAATCTTAACAATATTATTGTCAATGCGCTGGATATCTACGGCTATACCGCTCTTATGTATGCGGCTAAAAACGGAAATAAAGAAATAGTAAAATTGCTTTTAAAACGAGGAGCAAATGCATGCAGGGGGGATGAAGAAAACTACAAGAATGCGTTTGTTGCTGCGGTTAAAGGTGGTTCGCGAACTATTTTAAGAGCACTTCTCAAGAAGCGTCTAGTCGGTAACAATCAAACGGCTGCAATGCATTTGGATTTTGCACTTAATAAAGCGGCACGATTGGGTAGAGAAAAAATGGTAAAAGATATTCTGAGAGCAAAATATAAATCTATTTTTAATGAAACGCAGACGAGTCTCAATCCAGATTTGTTGTTAAAGAACCGGAGTGCTCTTGCCCACGCAATTATGAATGGACATACTGCCATTGCACAGAGGTTTATTAAATATAGTCGTGAGCGTTGTTTTTTTGGGCATCCAGCGCTTGCCGCTGCACGCAGCCTTGCTCTTTGTTGTGCCGTTCATCAGAAAATTAAATGTGACCAGCATAATAAAGAGAGCGTGCCTTATAGCAAAATCATTGACGAGTTAATAAAGGACGAGACCGACCCATTGTTGAATGCAGAATCGTATTCAGCCTGCTTGGCAGCTGCTGCCGATAATGATTTGCCTCTTTTTACCAAATTATTACAGGTGGCAGATAAACAAAAAACAATACTGCGCGAAAAAAAAATCAAGGCTGTTGATCAAGTATTGCTTGAAGCCTCTATATTAGGCAACGAAAATGCAGTGCGTTTGGCTCTTATATCGGGAGCCAATGCAAATGTTTGTGAGGAAGAAACCGGTCGCACTCCTTTGATGAAATTAGCCGTAATGCTTGATCCCAATAATCTTACCATTTTAGATGATTTATTAATTGAAGCTGATCTTAATTGGAAAGATAATAATCACGATACGGTACTTCATCGCTTATTAAATAATAAAAATGTTGTGGCACAGGAAATAATGTTAAAAAAGTTACTCGATGGGGGTGCGCGGCAAAGTCTTACGCAAAAAAACAAGCAAGGGAGAACACCCTTATTGGCGGCGGTAGCAAAACGTCATGCCACAACGAGCGCATTTATTAAAACACTCTTAGAGTATGGGGCTGATCCTAATGTTGCTTCATTAGATCAAGGCAATACACCATTAATGTATGCTGTTGAAAATGGCGACTATGACATTGCGGGTATGTTGCTTGATTATGGAGCCCGGCCTAATGACGAGAATAATTCCGGGTGTGGGGCATTATCTAAAGCAGCATTGGTTGGTGATATAAAATTAATCAATCTACTCCTGGAAAATAAAGGATCCGGGGGGCGAGCAGATTTTTACAAATTTAAAAATTCAATGTTACGGGAAGCATCTAAGGGAAATCATTGCGATTTGATCCAGACGCTCATTGATATGGGTGCCCAACTTGGTGGCAAGTCATCTTCCCACGGTAATTCTCCGCTTCATAAAGCTGCGCAAAAGCAAAATTCTGACGCAGTCAAATTATTGCTCGAAAATAAGGCGAACAACAATGCGGTAAATTTTATGTGGCAGACGCCGCTGGAAATTGCGGTGACCAATCGTGATAAAAAATCGGCAAAACTTATGATGAATGGTTCGATACGCTCGCGGAGCCTGTCCTGAGCAAAGTCGAAGGGCTCGCACTCACCATGAGCGGCTCTAACAAACTCTTAACCCGCCACGTCGACCATTTTTTTGTATTCACGCAAGAAACTTGCCGCAACATTAGTAGGAACCCTCGAGGTGGCAGCATGCTCAACAAGAATAACAATCGTTAACGGTTTATGATCTTTATAAGAGAAGTATCCTACAAACCAGCCGTGTTCCAAAAATTCTCTTCCTAGATCATGTTTGTCGAGGCTGCTTGTTTGCGCAGTACTTGTTTTAGCATAAATTTTAATATCTTTAATTTGTTTCACCCGTTGTCCCGTTCCTTGGTTAACCACTCTATACATAGATTGTTGCAGGAATTTACGTGTTTCAGCGCTTATGCCTACCGGTTGCTTGATTACTTCTTCTTCCATTAAGACACGGGGAGTAACCAGAAAGCCGGTAAATATGGAAGAGATCATGCGCGCAATTTGTATCGGGGTAACCAGTAGATAGCTCTGACCGATGGCAACAGACAATGTCTCGCCCGGCCACCATTTTTCATGTTTAACTCTTTTTTTCCATGCCGAGCTTGGAATCAAACCTTCTTTTTCGGCAAAAATAATATCCGTTTTATGTCCCAGACCAAACCGATGGGCATAATCGGTAAAAAGATCTATACTAATTTTTTTTGCCGTCTCATAAAACATAATATTACATGAATGTGCCAATGACTGCTCGACATTCAGTAAACCATGACCGTTTCTATTGTTACACCAGTATTGTCGTCCACTAAATTCAGAAAATCCGCGACAATTCCAACAGCTCTCTTGCTGAATAATATTTGTTTCCAGCATTGCGCTGACAGTTACTAACTTAAAAATTGAGCCCGGGGGGTAACAGGCATTAAAGGCACGATTGAGGAATGGTTGTTTTTCTTGTAAGGTGCGCCAATCATCATCTTGAATAGGCTCAAGAAAGAGTGCCGGATCAAAGTTTGGCCGAGAAAGAAGCGCTACAATATCGCCATCCTGTGGGTCCATAATAATAAATGTGCCGGTGAACTCTTCAGGAAACACTTTTTCCACAATCGTTTGCAATGAGATATCCAGCGTTGTAGTGATATTTTGCCCGGGCAGGGCCTTTTTAACCTCAGTTTCGGACAAATTTCTGCCGATCGAGTTTATGGTCTTAACTTTTTGTCCATTTTCCCCTTTTAAAGTTGATTCGCACATTTTTTCAAGTCCCATTTTTCCATACATCTCCATGTCCATGCGGCTCAGATAACCAAGTAGATGGCTTGCGAATGATTTAAAGGGATAATATCGTTTAAAATGGGTGCTAATAATAATATTTTTCTGATCGGCAAGGCGCTCAACTATTTGGCTTAGCTGTTCAAAAGGAATATCTTCAGCAAGTAGTAACTTTTGGTAGCGTCGTTCCGCATGCCGTAGTTGATCAAAAAATTCTTGGTTATTCTGCAATGGTTTACCAATGATGGTTTCTATCAATGATACGGTTTGCAATTGAGTTTGCGTAAATTTTACGCTGCCAGTTCCTTGCCAGTAAATATTGGTGGTGGGGCGGTTGGTGGCAATGAGTTGATTATTGCGATCAAGAATATTGCCGCGTAATGGTGCGATAGTTTCAACGCGCAAAAAGTTTTTTTGGCTCTTTGCATAAAGATCTGATCGCAACATGATCTGTAATTGAAAAAGCCTGCCTACAATTATGAGTAAGCCCACAACAAGTGCCCAACAAGCGGTCCTTATTTTTGGTACAAGAATAGTGGGTTGATAAATCATACGGTTCTTTTATTTTTTAATTGGCTGTGTATCGGATGAATAGTGTCACAGAGTTTAGATAAATCCTCAAGATTTACATGAGTATATTTTTCCGTGCTGGCTAACGTTTTATGGCCTAAGAGTTCTTGAATGGTGCGCAGATCCACACCTTGATTGAGCAAATGGGTGGCAAATGAATGGCGTATTTTATGGGGGGTGATGCGGCGTTCGAATTTTAAAAATGAGCGAAACATTTCAAAAATGCGTTGAACGCTTCTCACGGTGAGTGCCTCATCACGGTTATTTAAGAAGAGATGTTCGGCGGGTGATCCCGGTTTTTGCCGTTCCTTTTCAAGATATTGCGTCAGTTTTGCTTGCGCCTTTTGCCCAAACAACACAATCCGTTCTTTCCTTCCTTTGCCCCGAATGCGGATTGTTTTATTCAGTAAATCGAGGTCTTTAAATTGAATGCCCACCAATTCCGAGCAGCGGATGCCCGTAGCATAGAGCAGCTCAAAAATTGCTTTATCACGTAACGGCTTTTTAGTTGGCATTTTGTCATCAGCGATAGTGTCTAATAGAAAAAATATTTCATCGACACTTAAATACACCGGTAGTTTTTTATCAAGTCGCGGACGTTGTAATTTAAGTTTGAGTATGATCCCTTGTGATTGCAAAAATTTTTCAAATGTTTTAAAACAAGAAAATTTGCGCGCAATGGTCGCCTTATCAATTTTTTTATGAAACAGATTTACCAGATAACGCTCGATAATCTGGCGTGGCGCTAAATGATCTTTATCTTGTTGCGGTAATGAATCCCAGAATAAAAAAAATTGTTTTAAATCGCTTTCATAAGCGCGAAGCGTATGATCGGAAAGATTTTTTTCCACTTTGAGAAACGCGATAAAATCTTTTTTATAATTTTGCAATTGCTGGTACATTAACATGCAATACACTCAATTTCAATCAATGCATTTTTGGGCAATCGTGATACGGCAATGCAACTGCGTGCGGGCCGGTGATCAGCAAAATAGTCGCCATAAATTATATTTACCGTATTAAAATCATCCATATTAGTTAAAAAAATTGTAGTTTTCACAACATTTTTTAATGTTTTATTATCAACGGCAAGTATAGCTTGGATATTTTTAAAAATTTGATGTGTTTGTGCATCAACGGTTTGGGCAAGAATCATTGATGCGGGCTCAAGTCCAAGTTGTCCACTTAAAAAGATGAAGCCGTTGATGCCAATTGCTTGGCTGTAGGGGCCGATTGCAGCCGGCGCTTGTGCCGATTGTATAATTTTCATAATTCTCTTTCATGGTATGAATTACAAAAGATCATACAAAAAAGATATGCGAATCGTCTAGCTAAAGCTGAGAATTCAATAGACTTCTTCTTCAAATGCCTTTTCTTGCGGGAGCGCTTTGGTTGCGTGCAGGCCAATGACCACCCAAAATAATCAACATAAATCACATTGGCTAGCATAGAATTATCCATGTTTGTGAGAAAGATGGTAATGCGTTATCTATTTTTTAAGAATTCAAAGAGCCGCTCTACTTTTGTTTTTTCACCTTCTTGCTTTTTTTCTTTAGAAAGCCAATCTTTAATGATCTCTTCAACAATTTGGTTTAGTTCTTGTTTATATTTCGTTTCAGAGGCGAGAGCTTTTTCAGGATTTATATGCGGTGTTTTATAAGTAATAATCTTTACTATTTCGGGGTCCATGAGCATTGAATATTTTAAATAGATTCGTGCCTGAACTTCATCCATAATAGTCAAGGGAATTTGGCCAGGGTTATCTTTTAAAATACTAAGATATTTTCGAGCGCTTGGCCTGCCAAGGTGAGAGTCATATATTGCTTGTTCTAAATGAATTCGCTTTTTGTTGATCGTCTCCTTCAGCTTTTTCGATAAATCTTGGTAATCTATAATGGAAGGATTATTAATATAGAGTTCTTGTAATTCATCATCTTCACGAGAGTTTGGATTTATGTCGTCGTGAAAAGAAAAAAAACTGCCACATGGTTCAGCTAGATAGACAAGGTTATCTACAACGGAGGGATGAATAAAAATTTGACAAAGCACTCCCAGTTTTGTTTCATTTTCTTTTTCAGAGTAAACATGTTTATAACTAATTTCTGATATATAATCAGTATGAATTTTGATTAGTGCCTTAATAAATTTTGTATTAAAATCAAAATATTTAAAAAATTTTTCTAATTCCAATTCTAGGGAGGTATCCCTTCGGCTGTTTGCGGTAACAAAATAATACCAAGAGTTTTCATGTCTTCGTTCTATGTTTCCAAATAATGAAAGATTTGCGGATAATAAATTGGTACGCACTGATGTTAAATGATCAAAGGCTTGTCGGGCTCCGGCAGATTGGCAGAGAGTCATAGCATCTTGTACCGTCTTTGCTGAGGGATTATGCTTCATCGAAGATTCATAAAGATCATCTTTTTGAAGATCGCTTTTTAAATATGCATCAATCGTTTCATATTCTTGAGTATTGTTTGAAAATAACCGCAAAAATTTAGTCTGTTCATTGGGTTTCTCTAATTTCATCCATCCATACAATGTATGCATAATATCATGAATTAGTGTGAGTGCGCCTTTTTGGCCATGATAAAAAACATTATAATTCCAATTTTTTTTTTCTGTATCTAAAATTTGTTTCGCAAGAGTTTTATATTGAGATTCCCTAGATTTTATAGTTGCTATATATTTAGGAGTTGATAAAGCGCCGATTATTCCTGAAATTGCTAAGTTTACATATTCTTCAGTAGTTTTTCCCGGACCAAAATAAGTCTCTAAATGAGCTAATGATTGCGTATTAATATCTGCTGGCATGAGTTGCGGTATAATTTGTTCTTTTTTAGCAAAACGAGATTTCAATTCTTTAAGTAACGCAATTCGTTGTTTAACCTGCGTCCATAATTCTTCTGCTGTTCGCGGTTGTATTTGTCTAGGCAACGGTTTTTCCATAGCAATTATTGGCATGACTATCAATACGATACTGATTGCAAATCTTAAATTCATATATCACTCACTCCTTCTTATGATCCTTCAGGATACACATCTTCTTCAGATTCCACAAAAGCTTCTCTTTCAGGTAATGCATTAATTTCCTTGCTTAGCTCATTGATCTGTTCTTTAAGTTGTTCATTGCTAAAGTTCTTATTTTCTTCAAGCCACCAAAGTGCCTTTTTTCTATCTTTATAATATCGGCGAGAGATACGTGGCCACACCCGTGTTTCATAGACTTTAAAAACACTTTTATCTTCTTCCGGCCAGTTCACATAAGCACTGCGATCTAATTTTTCATTTAATGCAACCTCAGCAATGCCCAAAAAGGTGCTGTACCGTTCATAAAAATCCATTAACTGATAAAAAAATTCGATATCATTATTCGAATAGCCAAAAAGTTTCCCCGATAAATACCAGTTGGTGCTAAAATCATTAGTTTGTATTCCGCGAAGATGGTCTTCGAGACTTGATTTTGCTTGCAGCAGGGCATTGCGTTCCCCATGAGGCCTATAGGCATACACGTTATTGCCTTTGCCGCCAAAAAAAGAATTATAGTCAGGTTCCAATACGCTGATGTTGCTCTCTTTAAATAATTTTTTTAATGCCGGATCTATGGTAGCCAGAGATTCTTTTGTCGTGTAAACGTGATCCCTATAGCCGACCAGAAGGCAGGCAATTTCCGCATTGGGATCATAAGGTGGGGTAATTGTTTCTTTATTAAGACCCCTGCGGCAGTCTGGCGTAAGGTTATATTGTACCTTTAGGGCCTCAATTTCCGTGTCGGTCTGCGGAACTTCCATGCCAAGTAATGGCAGAAATAAAAATGCGGTTATTATACTTATTCTTATGGTTTTCATATGGTTACCTCTTTGTAATTATTTCATAATATAAGTGTACTAAATATAGTTTATTAAAATCAATGATATTTTCAGATAGAATGCGAATTTGGATGTTTTTTGTGAAAAAAGGGCTTTATTATAAGGTTTTTTATTGGTAGGGAATAATAGATCTCATGCGTAATAAGCAGGTGTAAAATTAAATTATCAAAAATCCATTCGTGGTGTTGTCGATTGCGCATAAGGGTATAATGTACCGACTATATTTGATGTGAAATTTCGCGAAGAAATGTTCGGACTGCTTTATCTCTGCTTAATTTAGATTCCATTCTTTTGTTGTAATAGCGTCCTTTATAAATATTTTTTATTCCCGCATACGTTAAACCGGTCGAAATTAGAATAGCTGGGAGTTTTATACGCTCACAATATTTTTGATCCAATTTATATAACCCGTAACAGAGACCTGCTGATGCAGTTAGTTCTGTAATTCCCAGCAGTATTTTATCCGGCGCAAAAAGTTTTTCTGCTTTAGAACCATTATGCTCACGCTTAACTATTGATTGTTCAATAAGGTCTAAATATTGGCTATTGTTAGAAATAAGATTCGCCATAATTTTTTCATTTTCTTGAGTTGATTTATTTTTTTTGAGGATGAGGTCGTATAGTTTGTATCGCGAATAAAATTTATTAATGATAACTAAATCTTTAATGCTTTCCAGCAGTGGCTTTCCTGCATGTGCCGAACTAAAAATAAATAAAAAAAGTGGCGTATATATAATCTTGTTCATAAAACTCCTGTAACGTGATGCATCTTAAATTTTTAGATCCAATATAATTTATCAGTTTAATTTACATTGACAAGCATCATGGAAATTGCGATATTGGCCAAAGTGTTTTTTAACATATCTAACCAGGTCGATACAATGAACAAAAAATTTTATGCATCACTCATTATTACTGCTTGTTTTACACTTAATGGGATGGATAGCAAGATTGAAAAAGAAAAACTTGAAACCAAGAATCTCCAAATTCTAGAGACTGAACCTATTTATCGCAATGAAAATAATGTCGACAATAACAATGCTGTTAGTAGTCAGATTATTGATCTTATTAAAACGTTAGATGGAAAAGAAAAAGATTTTCACATGCCTGATTTGCAATTGCTTCCTACGCAAGGAATAGCGCAATTATATGATTCATTTACCATAAAAGAATCACTCGATAGTTGTTCACAGGAGCTTTTGGAGACAATAAATGCTATGGCGCAAGGGAAAAAAGGCATAAACCCATTGACACGGGCACTCCTCATTGGGCCTCCTGGTAGCGGAAAAAGTTCTTTAGCGCGCGTAATCGCATATAAATGTAAAAGAGAATATCTATTTTTAAAAGCCTCTTCATTGGGGAATGAATACAGAAATTCTTCGGTAAAAATTATTGATAAAATATTCGATCCTTTATTGAAATCTAAAATATCTGTGGCGATAATATTGGATGAAATTAATTCGTTCACTAAGCAGTTTGGTAACGAAAATGATACTGATCGTGGTGTTGAGCATCTCTGGACAAAGCTCGATGAATGTAATCAAAATCCAGAATTAATGATTATTGCTACGGCCAATTCAACGAAGCAAATACCATTTACGATTAAAGATAGGTTTTCCGGAAGCATATTTTATATACCGCTACCAGATGATAATGTTCGGGCACGATTTTTTGTAAATTATTTTTCGGATTACGCAACATTTGAGCAAAGGCACTTGCAATCTTTAGTTGAACGCACAGACTCTTTCAGTTTCAGAGAGCTAGAGAAGCTATTCCTTGCAGCAAAAAATAAGGCGATTTTTAGAAAAAAGGATGATAATAAGTTAATAATAACCGAATATGACATTGAATATGTTCTTATGACACTCTTAAGGGAGCATAAACAAAAATGTTCAGAAGAAAATGCCAAAAATTTTAATGAGAAATTGGAAAACATTTTAATAGATACTATCTTCCGCTTGTTAATCTTGCCATATCCCATTTGATACAAGTATTGGGTCATCTTGATCAACGAACGCTAACTAAAGTATACCAATCGGTATGCTTAGCCCTTCAAAGCAAAAGCGCACAAGATTCTCTTGCTTTGCAAAAAGTGGGGCAAGAACTAACATTAATGCAAAATGAGAATCACTATGAAAGAACATATGACCAAAACGAAAGACACTATAAGGAAACAACTGCCGTACAAGAAAAGAATCGCGCGGAAGATGTAGTAAGAACGGAACGGCATCAAAAAGAATCGCTTGCTCAGCAGGATAAGTGGGAAAAGATAAAATTAGGGGTTAATGTTGTGACTACTATTGCTACTTCTTTTTCGCCGTTAGGAGCTATTAATAAAGCTTTGGATATGGCAAATAGACTTGCTAATTATTTTTTTAAATAAAAAGGAAAATATGGCTCTTCATAGGTTTCTCACAGTATTAATTTTCTTTCTCACAACAACAAATGGAATGGAGAAAGTTAATACCTTTAAGCAAGCGGCTTTTTTTCAAGCGATAATTAATAAAGAGATTGCAAAAATTGTCTATAGCGGCGACTACTCATTTAAAAATGCGAATAGCAATCTCCTTGTAACAGGATTGCAGTGCATACAAAATTCACTTAATATGCCTAAAGAATTAACCGCAAACAGAACAAGTTGTATTGTAATTGATAATTGCTCAAAATCGGCTACAAATACTTTTTCGCTTTCGGGATATTCTGACCCGCAGAAGCTTACCTCATCATCGAATCATGGAGTTGGGACACCTATCTTTGGCCGAATGAGCTGGTTGCCGCCATCATTAGCTGCTTATAAGAGCAAGGGTTTTTTATATCCTGAAAAAATAATGGAAATTCGCTCAAAGATGATCGGTTATGAAATTAATCATGCTATAAATGCCCTTCGTAGATTTGAAAGTAATTGCAAAAACATAAAGTCATCTGTTGATTTTATAAATGCAATAAGGGAGCTCAAAGATTTAAGTAAGTTGACCATTTCCGTTCCATGGTTTAATAATTTCCTTAAAGAAACAGTTAATAAATTGCAAAAAGAAACAAGCACTGCTAATGGATTTCTTAAACCTATTACAACCAACGCAAAAAAAGTAGCAGATATTATTGATAATTTCCAACAAAGAACAATTAAGTGGTGCCATGATTATAACGATAGTTTGTGGGATATGGGCTGCAAAGCTATCGATTGGATTGATGGGGACCATGGTATTATCTCGCAATGTTATTGTGATGTGCAAAAATTTTGGGATCTGTATGGCGAGCAGCTAAAAAATAAACCTGCACATGACATTGTCTATGCAGGTCCATGGGGCTGGGAATTCACTGAAATTGCACCTTCCCCTTACGATGCCCAATTTCAACAAAAAATTGCTGAGAACCCTCAAAGCAAAGCTTTTTTGACTTTAGCTAAACTTGCATCAGAAAAAGATTGGCAAAAGATAGAAAGCTTTGCTCTTGAAACAAAAAATAGCCCGGGCTACTCAAAAGAATTTCAAAAATTTTATTCTGAAATTTTTAATCACAATTTTAACGATCAACGTCTTAATAAAAATCTTATCCGTGAAAATGATCCGTTTTGTCAGCAAAGTTTAAAAGAATTGCCTCGATTAAAGCCAAATGATATAATGCCAACTGCTCATCCGGTTAACCAAAAGTTGGCTGAGCGTGTTGAAATATATGACACCCTAATGCAAAAATTGGGCATCGAAAGTCCGAGCAAAGAGATACAAACTGTGCTTTATAATTTAGTTGATGTCCTGCAAAAAAATGATCCGCAAGAATTTGTAAATATCTTAATCTCTCAACTCAGCTGTGATCATGCCGATCCAGCGATAAGAAATCTTTATAATAAAATTCATACTGACGGCTTGTGTAACCTGCTTACCTATAATAATCCGGCAACTACTATAAGAATGAGTGAGCAAATTGGATTAAAACGGTATGAAAAGGAACGAACACTCCTTTTTAATCTGGCAACATGCTCCATTGATTCTCCTGCTAAAGAAACTCATGTAACAACGGCACTTAATTATTTGAAACAGGGTATTGGTAATGATCCTCTAGCAAAAGAATATCTCACGCTGGCTCATGCTACCGGCAATGCGCTTTTATCTCCCGAAGGTAACCAAGCGGTCTTGAATTTGGCCGATTATAGCCAAGTGCCGACCAATGATCAACAAAGAATAATTCATACAGCAGCAACCAAAATAATTGCCGATAACCTTGAGGTTATATCCGAAAATGATAATTCGGAATTGTGCGCGAACTCAACCAACTTTAAAGCACTCGAAAAAATAGATGCGGCATATAAAGCAATGTTGGAAGGCAATCTTCTTGCTCAAGATTATCTGGATCAAGTATTGCTCTATGGGTCTGCCAACGAAACTAGCTTAAACATTGATTTTGGTGGACCGAGCCAAAGTTGCATACAAATTGATGCTGAACTAAAAAAATTAGCCCGTGAGGCAATCTATAGCAACACCGTTTCAAAAGAGTTTCAACAACTTTTCACTAAAGATTTTTTCAATAATTTCACTGACCAGGGATTTGATAAGTATTTAGTTCGAGAAAATGATCCTTTTTATCAAAAGCTTAAGAATGAATTACCGTCGCAAAGGCTTGAAAATATACCGACAGCTTGTGCATATAACCAACAACTTGTCCAACGAAATAGCATTTATGACAATATAGTCAAAAAGTTTGCAATCGAAAATCTAAGCAAAGAAGTACAAGCTGTACTTTATACATGGGTTGATAAAATCCAAAATAACAATTGTCATGATCTAGGAAAACTAATAGTTTCTCAACTCAGCAGCGATCATGCCGAGCTGGCAATCAGGGATCTTTATAATAAAGTTCATACTGACGGGTTGTGCAATTTGTTTACCTACAATAACCCGGGAACAACGATAAAAATCGGTGAACAAATCGGATTGCAAAAACATGAAAAAGAACGAGCATTACTTTACAACCTTGCAACATGCACCATTGCTTCTCCTGCCAAAGAGGCACTCGTAACAACCGCTCTTAACTATTTGAAACAAGGTATTAGTAATGATCCCTTGGCAAAAGAATATCTTACGTTGGCTCATGCGACCGGCAATGCGCTTTTATCACCGGGTGCCAATCGAGCAGTATTGAATTTAGCTGACTATAGCAAGGCGCCAATCGACCCGCAACAAAAAGCGATCCATGCAGAGGTAACCAAAATAATTGCCGACAATCTTGAGGCTATTTTAGCAGGTAAAAGCTCGCCTTCTTCCAAATTAACCGGCATACAGGCGATTCGAAAAGTTGATGCTGCTTACAAAGCAATGCGGCAAGGAAATCCTCAGGCGCAAGATTATCTTGAGCGGGCCTTATTGGTAAACGGTGTTAATCAAAATGTGCTTAGTGTCGATTTTGATAAGCAAGCCGAACTCTTCAAAGAAATGGGAGTAGATAGAGTTGTTAATGAAATTGCTCGGATGAAAACGACCAATGAAAATCTGCAACAGTATGGCATTAAAATATGTAAAGAAATTGAAATTGACTATAAAATAACCCAGTTCATGGTAGAAAATAATTTGACATTAGAAAGATACACTCAATTCTATGGCAATGAATTACAGCATAAGATTCATGACGGCACGATTAAAATTATTTACGCAACATATGATTTGGTAAAAAACCGGTCAATCGAAAGATTAGACAAATTCATGCTGGACAACATCAAAGACACCGTTTTACAAACCAATGATCTTGCGCTAAGTCATAATGTTGTGGGTGATGTTCAACAAGCGGCGGTGCTTTCTAATTTCTGTTGGCAAATTATCGATTTTGCCGAACGGGCAGTGAATTTGTCCGGGGAAATTGGTTTGGCTGCCGGCCGAGGCATCATCTCGGGGGTGCAAGAAAAAGCGATAGATCTTTATCACATTGCATCCGATCCGGTTGGCGCTGCTAAAGGATTGGTGACCTCTTTAGGGAATCTCTGCGTTGTGGGGCAACAGTTGGTTGAGCAAAATAGAAAAATGCATGAGCTGCTTTTAGCAAGCCCAATGAAAACGCCATTCCCGGCTCTTATAGAAATGAACAAGCAGAGCAGTGAACTCTTTAACTCGGTAATTGATTTTGCCAAACGGGAGGGAATAACCGGCATTGTTGAAAAAAGTGCCCACCTAGGCACAACCACGGCGCTTGACACGGTACTCATCAGCAAAGGAGCTACGGTTCTTAATAAGGTTGCAAAAGTTGCCAGTAGCTCCAAAATGGGCGAATTCTTACAAAAAATAACAAATGCGGCTAACGCAACAGAAATTGAAGCGGTTACGGCTGAAGGAATTAGCGCAAAAGTTGCTCAAAATGCTGAAAATTCTTTACTTAGTGAAGCAAGAGATGCTTCGGTAGCCTCGGTGCGCAGGGAACAAATATTACCAAAGTTTGATACTTATGAGCAAGCTAGAAATAAGGCTTTGGAAATAATAGGAGATGTTAATCCCCATTCTGCAATGCCAATAATTGGAAAACAAGGTGTATGCAAGGGTAAAATTGTTGGCCAGCAGTGGTGTAACGGTAAAGTTACTTTAAGAATAGATCATGATCTGCTTAAGGGGCCTCATATTAATATAACAGATTTTCGTGTGGCAAAAGGTTTAGATGGAATCGCAATAGCTATCCCCTTTAATGGAGATGCTCAAACTATAAATTCATTACTAAAACACTTGAATACGCCGGCAAGCCTTTCGGCTGCAAAAGCAATTCTTCAAAAAAATGGGAAACTGGATTATTTCAATAAACTAATAGGAAACTAAGGACCATATGGAAAAAACATTGTTTGATGAGTGTGTAGAACAACTTAAGCAAAATGTTCTAATTTTAAATCCAGAAGATTCAAACAAAATATCGCAATTATTTGAAAATACTTACCCGCTTACCGAATGGGGGAAAATTGATTGGGATAGAATAAATAAAAAAAGTTTTATAGGTCATGATCGCACCCGCATTTTACCAGCATTAGAAAAACTTTTGGGAAGAAATGAATTTGATAAATCTGTCTATATAGAATGGAGTGAAGCAGGTATACCTGTTATTAAGACTGATTTAGATTTAGTAGTAAAATTTTTTGATGATATAACGTGTGTAGCTTTTGAAAAATTTATTTTTAATCCTCCACTTAGATATATAATAGAGGTTCGCCATCTTGGCGATATAAATGTTGGGGTGCTTAATGAAAAATAATGAATTTAAAGCCGTTATGAAAATAAAAATCCTTATAAATAATCCATAGAAAGTTTGTCAAAAACAGAAGGAATCTTATGCGCAAATTATTGTTTACACTTTCACTTATCAGCCTCAACACCTTTGCGCATGATCTTATTGAAAAGGCGATTTTAGAAAGTAACCTTGAGGCTTTCACCGCTGAAATTGAAAACAGAAAAAGAATGCAGAGACCCTTAACGCCAAATGAACAGTTAAAATATTTGGATCTAAGTAAAGAGGTTGTTATACGGCGGAGAGATCAGCTGGAACTGCCGCTAGAAAATACCGCTATGAAATCTGACGATCAAGAGATTTCACCTTTAGCATATCTGCAAGGTTTTTTTGGTACCATCGGGCTACTGGGTATCCCTTTCGCGGTGTTTATAGAATTGTTTGCGCCAAACAGTACTTATTCTTCCCAAAAAAAAGCTGCGTTACTTGCCGGCGCGGCAATAGCTGAAATCCCTTTTTTATGGATGGTGGCAAATTATGGCAAAGAAGTAGAAGAAAAGAAAAAGATCCGTGAAGCAAAATATGACAATGCGCTCAAAATACGGCAGATATTGTATGATAATCTCACTATTTCTGCAGAAATAATTAGATAAGCTGAGGTAATACACATGATAATAATATGGGGCTCCCGATCAATCCGAAAAGATGAAATGAGTGCACATTTTGATTGTATGGCGTGCAATCAGCCACAAGAAATGAAAATAGTTTCTTTTCGCAGTTGGTTCACTTTTTTCTTTATACCTGTTTTTCCCACCTCGAAGAAAAAGTTTTACCTCGAATGCATCAACTGTGAAAATACCTATAAAATTAAAGATGATATAAAAATTGAAGAACTTTTAGAAAAAGAAAATGCTCGCTAATAGCTGCTCCATCCGTGCGGAGTTTATCCCGAGCTTTCTGTCGAAGGGCGCACTATAGAGGCGAACGGAAAAAATTTTTTACATATCCAAGTTGTATTCTTTGCAACGCCTATTTACTGAGGAGCGGTTAACACCCAAAAAAGTGGCTATTTTGTTCTGATTTTTAAATTTGTTCCAAAGCAGAACCATTATTTTTGGGTCACGTAACGCATGTTTGCCCAAGCGGCTGGCTTGCAGCAGTTCAGGGTCAGTAATTTCATAGGCAGGATTAAAATGGATTTCTTGTTCAATATTATTCTTTTTCGATTTTTGTGCCAGTAATTGTTGAATGCGGACTTTGAGTTCTTGGAGGCTCAGTGGGCGATTCTCCATGAGCTTTTCGCATTCTTTTGGTGTTAAACCAAGCAAATTTTTAAAATCATTGGTGCCAATTGCTTGTTCTGAATATCCTTGTGCCAATTCGCTCAATTCTGTGTCGGGCAATTGTGCCAGTGATGGCATACAAACGGCGCATTTTTTGAGTTCATTAAATAAGGAAGGAGAGAAGGCGCCTTGTTCAACGAGCTTTTCTAAGCTGCAATCGGTTGAACAAATAATGCGCACATTGGCGGATATCTTGTGTTCGCTTTTATAAACGCGATAATAACCGAATTTAATAAATTCAGCCAAATATTCCTGCAAATCAAGAGCAAGGTTCTCAATGTTTTGAATAAAAAGTGTGCCGGTGCCATCAAGTTTTTCAAGAACAGGTTTTTGCTGAGTCGGTGTGCCAAAAATAGGATTTATGCCTAAGAGTTTAGTTGCTAGCTCCAGAGTATTAGCAGATTCGGTGAGATTGAGTGTTAAGAGTGTTTCTCGCATGCTGATATGATGCAAAAGTTCCACCATGGGCATCAAATCTTGCTCGGGTAGCTCCAACAGTGTTGCCTTTTTGCTGAGTGCCGTTTGCAAAAGGCTAATTTTGAAATGGAGCAATGTTTGCCCATTGCCCGGAATGAGCTGATTAATAAGCTGTCCCGGTTTGGTAGTTTCTAAATAGAGTACGTAATCCCAGGTTGAGGGATCTTTAAGGACTGAAATTTGTTTGGTAATAATATCGCCAATATCCGGATGACTCACTGTTATTATGACATTATTTTGTTCAAGATTCAGCACGCCCGTGATGCAATATCTATTGCCGATAGTATCTTTGGCAAGCAGCGATTGAGGCGATTTATATTCTTGCACTTGCCGTGCAACCTGACGAATTGTTTTGGCAATCGGATGACCATGTTCGGTGTTGAGATTAAACTGAATCATCTCTTTGGCCGCATGGTTTGCACAAATAAAGCGTCTGTTTTTATAAAAAATTATGCCAATCTCTTTATGTTTGGCATGGGTAAAAAAAGAACGGATACTTTCTTTATATTGATCAATCTCCTGATTTTTTTTATATAATTCTTCCTGCAGCTCTTTTTCCTGAAGAACAAGTTTTTCTATATTTCTATGTTGTAAAAGATGAAAGATGTTTCCTAAGTATTGCGCAAAAATGAGCATCTGATCCCGCTGTGTTGCGGTATATAATGCAGTGGGCAACGCATTTGATTCAACGATAACGTAGGCAATTATGTGGTTTTTTTCAAAGATAGGCAGAAAAATATCAGCGTTAATGGTGCTCAAGAAATTAAGAATTTCAGAACGCTTAACATCTTCATCGTAAAAATTACTAAATGCTATCTCATCGTAAATAAGTATTTTATTTCGGCTAATAAAATCACAGATTTCTGATGAATGTGACGAGCAAAATTCTTCAACTATTGCATCGATGTGGGTTGTTTTAGAATCAGCATTGTTGCGCGTAAATAAGGAGATTTTAGCTTGTGGAATCGCGAATGCTTGTTTAAAAAAAGTGCTCGTGATTTGTCCCAATTCCTGCACCGATGTCGCAAAGCTTAACTGTTCAAGGATTATTCTAAAATCGTCAACAAAGTTAAAGGGGTGCTTTGCTTCCACATGACTGGTAAAATTTAAAAACCGCATACCCATAATGCGATTGATACAGCAATAAACGATGTAGGTAATGAGTAGTGCCGATATTCCTTCAATAGCATAGGCATACGGCTTTATTACACTAAACTTGAAGTTGAACGCTATTAAGAGCTCGGTAGCAAGATAAGGCATCATCAAATATTTAATGATAATAGAAAGTTGATGATTTAATATTTTTGGCAGTGTACCCGATCTGATTTTTTTCAAACATAGATATAGACTGGGCAGAACCAGGAGTGCCAAAAAGTACTGAATTGTCAGTCTTATGAGAGTTGCTTCAAAAGAGATGTTAAATGCCTGAAGAGCATTAAGAGTATAGATATGCGACGTTTCTCCCACACCGTTATGCCCAAAGAAAGCAAGATAGATAAAAGATAAGCATGTAACGCTGCTCAATACCAATAACATTTTTTGATAGAGTTTTATGGTATGCTTTTTTTCTGTGAGGCTATCCAAAAATAAACCGATTGCTTGATACTGAGGTATAAGCAGCGCCCACGCTATGCGCGCGCAAAAAAGAAATACACTGTTGGGAATTAAGGGAAAAAAAAGTAACCGAGAAAGCTTAATTGTCCATGCAATTTCGCCTGCCATTGATCCGGAAAGAACGAGGATTAAATAAATGCAGGTTTTTTTTGTACTCGGTGATCTGAATACTTGCGGAATCAATAAAACGAGAAGAATTGTTTTAAGCGCGAGTGAAACAAACATGGTTAAAAAAAGAAATTGTGGCGAATTTAAAAAGCTAAGCATGCTGAGCATGATTATTGATCTCATTGTAAAGTATGTTTATACTACTACCCAAGTTAAGTAGATAGAATATATACATTTTTTTTAATATTAAAAACCTTAAGGGGAAGAATATGATTCGTCTTCACGGATTATTAATAGTTTTGACAGTTGCAGTAATAGCTGTTTTGCTCGGCGACTTTCCACCGCCAATTGGCTGAGCAATTTTCAAGCCATGAATTCTAACATAGGTTAGAAAGAAAAGAAACTAACAAATTAGGAGAGTAGGTTGAATTCACGGCATCGGCGGTTAACTGAAGAGCGGTTTACGCCTAAAAATGCAGCAATTTTGTTTTGATTTTTAAATTTGTTCCACAGCATCACCATTATGCGCTTGTCACGAAGTGCGTGTTTGCCAAGGCGCGCTGCTTGAATAAGATCGGGATCCGAGACATCAAATGCAGGATCAAACTGAATCTCTTGTTCAATGTTATTATCTTTTGATTTTTGTACCAACAGTGTTTGGACGCGATTTTTGAGCTCCTGGATGCTTGCCGGTTTTTGTTGCAAGATTTTTGCTTTATCTTTTTGACTCAAATCAAGAAATGCTTTTAAATCGTCATTTTTTATGGCTTGTTGCGCGAGCCCCTGCGTGAGTTCTGTTAATTCAGTTTCGGGCAATACGAGCAATGAAGGCATGCTAAGTGTTGCTTTTTTAAGCTCATTATAGAGTGCGGCGCTAAAATTTCCTTCTTGAACCAATGTTTGTAAATTCTGATTGGTAGAGCAAATAATGCGAGCGGCGCTTGCCATTTTTTGGGTACTCTTAAACATTTTATAGAATCCGAATTTAATAAATTCAGCAAGATGTTCTTGGGTTTCGCCATCCATGAACTCGATATTTTGAATGAACAGTGTTCCATTTGCATCAAGTTTCTCTAGCAACGGTTTTGACTCGCTTACCGTGCCGAATATTTGGTTCATGCCAAAAAGCTTTACGGCAATATCATAGTTTTTGCTTGGCCCTTGCAATGTTAAAACATGCAGATTGGTGCGCATGCTAATATGATGAAGTAATTCTACGGTAGGCATTAGATCATCGTAGGCCATTTCTAGCAAGAGTGCTTTTTTGCTGAGTGCCATTTGTAAAAGATTGATTTTAAATTGTAAAAGATGTTGGCCGGTGCCGGGTATGAGCTGATTAATAAGTTGTCCGGGTCTGGTGGTTTCCAGATATAACAAGTAATCCCAGGCTGAAGGATCCTTTAAATGGTCTATCTGATTGCTGATAATATCGGAAAAATCCGGGTAATAGGCGGTTATGATGACGTGATTTTTTTCTAAATTGGGAACACCGCTGATCACAATACGTTCGCCTTCACTATTTTTAGTGATACAACTTTGCGGGGCTTTGTATTCTTCAACTTGTTGCGCGAGAGCTTTGAGCGCTTTTGTGAGAGGGGCCCCTTGATTGATATTAACGTTAATTTTGATTATTTCTTTAGCGGCTTGATTAGCAAAAACAAAATGGCGATTTTTATAAAAGAGTATACCGATCTCTTTTTGCTTATTATTTTTTAAGAATGAATGAATGCTCTCTTTGTATTGATGAATTTCTTGATGTTTTTTATAAAGTTCTTCCTTGAGCTCTTTTTCTTGATAGATAAGTGATTCAAAGTTTCTGTTTTGCAGCAAGTTAATAATATTTCCCAAATAGCTTGCAAATACCAGCATTTCATCCCGCTCAATTTTGCTATAAAATTCATGCAATCGAGCATGCCGTTCAACAATAATATAGCCGATTATCTGATGATTTTTGTAAATTGGCAGGAAAATATCGGCATGTATGCTGTCCATGAATGTTAAAATTGTTTGATCAGGAGCATTGGGATCATAGAAATTATTAAAATCTATTTCATCATAAATTAAAATTTTTACTTTATTGATACATTTTTCTAATGCCGGATCGGTGTTACTTAAAAATGTTTCGGCATACATTTCATATTCTGACAAAAGCATTTTGTTTGATTGTTCATCAATGGTGCTCGCAGCACGAATATGTAAAGAGATGCGGCTACCGGGAACGTTAAACGCCTCTTTAAAAAATGCTTGTGTGATGTGGCTCAGTTCTTTAATACTTGTTGTTTTGCCCAGTTCTTCGAGGGTATCTTTAAAACCTTCAACAAAATTATACCGGTGTTGTTCTTGCACATGGTTTTTAAAATTTAAAAAACGAAATCCTATAATTTTTCTTGCACAAAAATATAATGCTACTGTTAAAAGGGCAGTCGATATTCCGATAATAGAGTAGCAGCTTGTAAAGTACCCATGAAAAATGTTGAAGGGGTAATATTGTATAAAGTCTGAAAGTAGACGAGGGACTATTAAGAATTGAATTAATACCAAAAACTGTTTTTTAAGAATTTTCGGTGCTTTTTTTTGTTTTAAACTTTTTAGAGAATAATATATCGTAACGGGCATTAAAATGAAAACTGCATAAAATGGGAAATAACTTTGACCTATTAATTGAATCGCAGATGGAGTTAATGAAAAGGTTGTTCTAACGCAGGAATATAAGAAAAGCAGTGAAAAGCAAAATGTTATAGAAATGAAGATTTTTTGTCTAATGTTTATTTTGGAAACCGGCTCTATCAAATTTTCCAAAAATAAAGCTAATGATTGATATTCGATGGTATAAAATATCCATGAAAATCTTGTAAGAAAAAGAATAGTGGAATGTAATGTAAAACTAGGATCGACGATGATAAATTCTTTTGTAGCCAAAATGACCCATGCTAAATCTTCACACACTGCCCCAATTAGTACTAAAACTAAATAATTGCGAGATTTATTTAGGGATGGAATGTGTATTTTTTGTGCAAAAAGGATAATCAGAATGTAGATTTTTATTAATAATGAAATTGTATTGATACTTATCAGAAATGGATAACTACCAAAAACTAGTTCGATCAAAGAAAAGATATTATTCATAAGGATAATATTGCCATTAAAAAAGCTAATCGTTATAATAAAGATGGTTTTTAAAGGTATAAATCAGGAGTTTCATTATGCGTCGATTCGTTTTTCATTTTTATAAACTTTTAGATGCAAGATTATTGCTTGCTTTATTTGTACTTGCCTCGATAGTTCTTACTGATGGTCCTCCATCTGGTACATAATTTCATCCTATCACAATTCTAACTTTTAACAAATAAAGCTTTTTGCTTCGTGGAGTGTCGGTGGATAAACAGGCTCGCGCTATTCGCATTATCGAAATTCTGCGTAAAGCAACAAAGGGCATGGAACAGCCGGCTTCACTTCAAATTGTAAAGAGGTATGGAAAAGATCCGTACCTCGTTCTTGTGAGCTGTCTTTTGAGCTTGCGGACAAAAGATACAGTCTCTTTTCCTGCTTCTCAGCGACTTTTTGAACATGCCAGAAATCCTATAGAAATGCTCAAACTTCCCCTTCCAACCATAGAAAAACTTATTTATCCGACCGGTTTTTATCGAAGAAAAGCGCGTTTGCTGCACGAAGTAAGCGCTGATTTATTGCATCGTTTTAATGGCACGGTGCCGCACACCTTTGAGGAATTAACCTCGATAAAAGGGGTGGGAAATAAAACTGCCAATTTAGTTTTGGGTGTGGCCTTTGATATTCCTGCCATTTGTGTTGACACGCATGTTCATCGCATCTCTAATCGTTTGGGACTGGTAAAAACTACCTCGGCCGACGAGACTGAGTTGGCACTTAAAAAATTACTCCCGAGCCGTTATTGGATTGAATTTAACCATTTGCTCGTGCTTTGGGGCCAAAATATTTGTGTCCCGATATCCCCATTTTGTTCAAAATGTGCCATTGCTGATCTTTGCCCTCGTGTTGGCGTGACCAGACATCGATGACTTATGCATCGATAATAAATGCTTCGACGAGCTCAGCACGAACGGATTCGGGCTGGCTGGGGGCATCGAGGAATTTCAGCGTAATACAATAGGTTTTTAGCCATCACTTGTTTTATTCCATATACTCGACCGGTGGTTCATATTCATTGATGATTCGTGCAATTTCTGGGTGGCCCTGTTGCTCGGCCCAATTGGCTGCAGTATGTCGAGTACTATCCACTTTATCTGGATCAGCCCCATATTGAAGCAAATCTTTAACAATATTGGTATAACCATTAATTGCTGCGGTAATCAGTGGTGTTGATCCGGCATAGTCTGTGATGTTTGGATTTGATCCACGAATTAATAATAGCTTAACAAGGGGGAAATACCCTTTTCTTGCCGCTTGTAATAATGCCGTTTCATCATAATTGTTTTGGGCATCAAGGTTAGGTTCATATGGAAGGAGACGATATATCATATCAATATTGTTAGCTTGGACCGCTTTCATGAGAGGTGTGTCGCCGGTGATGATATCTTTTGTATTAACATCCACAACATCAGTTTGCAAAAGATCATCCACTAAATTTTTGGCCGTTGGTGTTCTTTCTTGCATGGTCAGCAAAAGAAGATTTTCAGCCTGCGCTTTAAGTTCCGGACTTGCTTTTAGTTTGGCGGCTAAGGCCTTACTTCCTGTTAGTAGTGAAAAAAGTTGTTTAACAAACTCGGGAGCATTTGGCTCATTACTGTATTCTGCCAGCAAGAGTGCTTCAGATGCTTGTTTTTTTAATGCTTCGTTGGTATTAATTTGTGAGCTGATAAGGTTGAAAATTCCTTTTAATCCTTGATTTTCAGCGTTCCATGCAGCAATGATGATATTGCCGTTGGTAAATTTGTTTGATATGGCAGTAAGCAGGTTGGCCAGAATTTCAGGATTTTTACTGATAATTGTTTTAAATACTGCATATTGATTTATGGGGGCAAATGCCTCTTCAATTGATTTTGCAGGCTCAACATAGTTGGCTATATATGTGTCTAAAAATGGCTTTGTTTGTCCCATTTCCATGCTATTTATTAAAGTTGCCTGCAGGGCAACTATGAGAACTAAAAGAATTTTTAACTGATTTTGTGGTTTCATATTATTCACCTTTTTTTAAAATATCCTTTACTATTACTATTTTACTAACAAAGTAATTCAAATTGCAATAATTTTAAAGATTATTCTTAGATTCTCGTTTTCCACCTGCTTTACCCTGTATTTAAAGACAAAAGCAGCAATATTATTGACAAATTGAGTTATCATCAGTTAGAATTTAGTATAGATGAGACTAGGCTTAAAAAAGGGAATATGATGAAATTTTTATACTATTTTGCCACATTATTGATAATTGCCTGCCCTTTGCTTGCTATGGAGCTGCCGGGCAAACAAATAAAGAAACGAGCGGGTGAAGAAATTGAGCAAGAAAAGCCAACAAAAGTACCGGCTCTTGAAGTATGTCAAGAAAAAGAGATTGAAAAATTGCAGGAAGAAGAATGGAAGCAAAAATCTGAATTTGAACAATTGCCTGATGAGATAAAGCAGCATATTTTCAGCTATTTAACAACATCGCGAGGTGCAACTAAAGAAGCTCGTTTGCATGTAGCAGCAGAGAATATTAGATCCTTAGTAAGAACAAGTAAGGTATTTCAGTTGTTCTTGGATGATCAGCAAATTGCAGGTTATCTGTTTCATGAATTGGCAAAAAATTATGTTGCAGCAGATCCAAAAAATGTGACTCCAAAAGATTTGGTAACCGCTGCGCTTGCTTTGCAAACTGCCGGAGCAGGAAGATGGCTGAATGGTAAAGCATTTGTATTGGATCATTCTCTTGTCACCGATATCGGTAAACAAATAATTAATAAGTTTTTCATGGCTGCGCAAGATAGTGATTGGGCAAAGTTAAACTTTCTTATCCGTTACATTCCTAATTTGATAACGAGCGTTAATGATAAGAACTGGACATTATTACAGGTTGCAGCAGATTCAGGTGATCTCAAATTAGTAAATTTTGCAATTGATGCTTATAAAGCAATAAATAGGCTTGATTTATTTTTGGCGCCGACCCCACAGCATACATCTCCTTTATCATTTGCAGCATTTAGTGGAAATGTGGCAGTTTTTGATCTGATTTATAATAACATTCCTATTAATTATCGTACTTTTATTGTTCAATCATTTAATCAGGAAGGGTACAATGTTTTGCATATGGCAGTGGGAGCAAAAGGCCATAGTGCTATGATTGATCGAGTTCGTCAACTGCCAGAAATTGGATTTCTTGTTAATCAAGCTGATAGACGGTCAAATAATCCCCTTATGGTAGCTATTGCAAATGATGATCTTGATGCAGTAGAGAGATTGGTGGCCATTCCGGGAATAGCGCTTAATTTTCGGGGTCCAGGTGGGGCAACGGCACTTATTCAAGCGGTAAAAAAATTTAATGTGGAAATGATCAAGATGCTTTTAAATCAGCCGAATATCGATGTTAACATAGAAGATATATTCGGCCGTAACGCATTTTATTATTCGCAATACCAACCATTACCAACCACATGCGCATTTTCTCCAACCGTGCGGAATGCTATTAATAAATTGCTACGTCAGCATGGGGCACATTAAAATGAAGCGCTATGATTTCCCCTTTATTCTAGTCCTTTTTTTTTCCCGTTTCTCTTATTGCGTGCCAACTATTTATTGACAATTAGAAATATAATTTGATAGAGTTAAAATAGCTTAAATTATTGTTTAAAAATCGGAGTATTTTTATGAAACGTACTATTTTAGTTTTAACCATATTGTCTTTTTTAGTTGTAAGTAATCTGAATGCGATTGCAATTGAAATAAAGCCCATAACAGAAGTTGTTGGCGCGAATCAAGGAAATGAGGACCCGATTTCGCATGAGCCTTTTATTGATTTAATTAAAGAAAAACAAGATCTGGGTCTTCCCTATATTATTGCTCAGGTTAAAACCATTGCCAAGGGTAAAGAAACATTTCATATCTATGATGCCGCAGCATTTAATCGCTATTTATTCGGACGAGAAACCCCGCTTGCGCTTAAAAAAGAAACGCTTCCCACGTTGTTAAGGGTAAAGATGAATCCTGCCAATCGTTTGCCGATGCAGCAAATTTCTTATTTTATTCGCTATCCCGATAAAGATTATTTTGAATTTGCCGGATCGGAACAAGATTTTTTCTCAGCGAAGCCAACCTCACTATTTTTTATACTGATGGCCAATTTTAGTGGTATTGATTCTGCAAGAAATACTTTAGCAGAGGCCTATTTTAAAGCAAAAGACTATGAAAAATCAAAATTCTATTTCGAACTTGCATATAGATTAAATAAGGCCCTTGATTGGAAAGGAAGAGCTGCTTACTACCTTGGTACCATGTATGAAGAGGGTTTGGGTGTGCCACAAGACGATGCCAAAGCTCTTAAATATCTTAAAGAAGCAGTTGATTTAATGCCCGAAATAGCAGGAGTTGAAAACCCATTTAAGGTAAGATTACGTGCGCTCGAAGAGCGTATGGAAAGGAAGTTTCAAAAAAGCTGGTAAAAGAAGTGAAATAGGGAATTATTGTTTAAAAAACGGAGTTTTTAGAATGAAGAGTCTTAAAATTATATTTTGTGCATTATTATTGATTGCGCTGCCTTTGGTTGCTATGGAGCTGCCAAAAGGAACTAAGAAACGGGCCGCTGAAGAAATTGAAGAAGAAAAACCAGCAAAAGTGCAAGCAATTGAAAGTGAGCAAGAGCAAGAAATTGGTAAAGCATTAGAAAAAGAATATGCTCGGATTGCGCAAGAAGAAAAAATAGAAAAAGAATGGCAAAAAAAATCGGCCTTTGAACGTTTGCCACCTGAAATACAAACGCACATTATTTCATTTTTAACAACGGCAAAAGGAGTTAACAGAGATGCCCGTTTGCAAGCAGCCGCGCAAAATATTCGTAATTTTATACTAACAAGCAAAACGTTCCAAGCCCTGCTGGATGATGAAAAGGTGGCTGAATATTTGATTACTGAATTGGCAAAAAATTATATAGCGCAGAACCCAAAAAAAGTAAATCCTGCTGATTTAGTTAAAGCTGCTCTTGCTTTGCAAACTGCCGGCGCGGGTAACTGGTTGCTATCCACCTACAAAATGACAGCAAGTAGATTGATTGTGAATTCGCTTTTTAGTGCAGCCGATAGCAATGATCTTAACAGAGTTTCATTTATTTTACGGTATATTCCTGCGTTACTAAATGCCACCGACAACAAGCGCGAAGATGAATACGAGGGATGGAACTTGCTTCAAAGAGCGGCCAATCAGGGGCAAGCTGATATAATTGATCTTGTATTGCGTGCGTATGCTACCAATAAACAGCCTGTTCCTTTGATGGCGTTGACTCCCGGCGGTTCAAATTTGCTCTCGCTTGCAGCCTCAAGCGGTAATCTGGCTGCATTTGATAGAATTTATAATCTTCTTCCGGTAGAAAAACGCATTGAATCTCTTACATTGGCAAATAGCAGCGGTAATACTGGATTACATTATGCGGCACAGAACGGCCATCTTGCAATGGTGGATCGCATTCTTAATGAACCGGGAACCCAGGCGCTCGTTAATACAGCCAATGAAGATGGCGACACACCGCTTTTTATGGCCGTTGAACAAAATTATTCCGCTATAGTCACCAGATTGTTGCAGGTGCCGGGTATTGATGTGAATATCCAGGACAACGCCGGGAGAACGCCACTTATCATGGCGATACTAAATAGTAGTCCGGAGATAGTTAAGGCCTTACTCAAAAAGCAAGGATTTGGTGGCGCGGAATCTTTAAATATTAATTTAAGAAATAATTATGGCCTGACCGCATTAGATTTGGCCAAGAGTCTTGTTCCTTCGCAAGAAGACACCGGGCAAAGAGATGCCATCATTAAAATGCTTATTGAGCATGGAGCAAAGTAATGAAGAGTCTTAAAATTGTATTTTGCGCATCATTAATCATTGCCTTTCCTTTGGTTGCCATGGAGCTGCCAAAAGGAACTAAGAAACGGGCCGCTGAAGAAATTGAAGAAGAAAAGCCGGCAAAAGTGCAGGCAATTGAAGAAAGTGAAAAATCGGCATTCGAACGCTTGCCGATTGAACTTCAAACGCATATTCTCAGTTTCTTAACAACGGCACGAGGAAAAACCAAAGAAGCGCGGCTGAATGCTGCAACTGAAAATATTAGAAATTTTATGTCACTCAGCAAAGCGTTTCAACCCCTGTTAAATGATGAGAAAATAGCCGATTATTTGATTCATGAATTGGCAAAAAACTATATTGCGGCAAATCGCAACAAGATTCAAGAAAGCGATCTTATTGATGCAGCTCTTGCCTTACAAACTATTGGTGCAGGTAGATGGCTCAAAGCACAATCATTCAGACGAACTATTATTACTTATTTGGGCGTTGCTTTATTGCGTGAACTCTTTCAAGTGGTAGAAAAAAATAATCTTGCAAAGGCAGGGTTTATTCTTTCATATGTACCTGAATTGGTAAATCGCCCCCGCATGGAATATGGGCAACCTGGAATGTTGAGCGGAGATGAACGTTTATTATTTGTGGCAATAGATAAAAAGAATGTGCCGATGATAGAATTGTTGCTCAAGGTACCTGGGGTGGATACTAATGTAACCGACCAATGCGGTAATGGTTTAATACTCCTAGCAATCTGGACCAATGACCTTGCAGTTTTTGAAAAGGTTCTTACTGCACCCGGGATTAATGTGAATCATAAAAATAATAAGGGGCATTCTCCGTTCTTTGCGATAATGAACGATGACGATCTTGATAAAATAGCGTTTCTTAGGGCACTGCTCAATGCTCCGGGAGTAGATGTTAATATCCGAAATAAATATAATAGCACACCATTGATATATGCTGTTGATGCTCGCTTAATCGATGAGATAAAAATTCTTTTGAATAATCCTGGTGTTGACGTTAATCTACAAAATGCTCGTGGGCAGACCGCACTTATTGAAGCGGTTCACAATTCAATCCCAGTATTAACAACAGATAACTTAAAAATGGTCGAAACTCTTTTAAGCAATCCGAATATCAATGTGAACATTGCCGACAATAATGGCATTACGGCACTTGCCCTTGCAAGAAATACCCAAGATACCGCCCAAAGCCATGCCGTGCGGGCTCTGATTATTAAAATGCTCATGGAGCATGGGGCCGAGGAGCCACCGGCTGGCCATTAAATTTTTTTAAATTAATTTGGGCCGCAATGCTCGTTGAAGATCTACATTGGTGGTTAACTCTTGCGCAATTTGTTCCTTATTATTTTTTAGATTCAGATCCGGATTGTATTTAAGTAAGAGCATCACAAGCTCTTTATTATTGGCACGCGCGGCAATCATTATTGCAGTGAAGCCATCTCTGTTTTGTGCATTAATGTTTGCTTTTTTTTCTAAGAGGAGCGTGATAATGTGCAGATAATTTTGTTTGGCAGCATCGTTTTTTGCGCTCACATAGCGCTGCACTGCTCTCATTAACGGCGTGTATTTATCGCTGTCTTCTTCATTCACATTAAAATTCTTGAGCAGTAAATTTTTAAGTTCAGTCTCATTTCCTTTTTGCACCGCATCAATAACCGGCGTTGGGCGAATTTGCAATTCTTCGCCTGATGGTATGCGGGGCAGTTGCATAGCGGTGAGATTTGCCATTGAGGCAGTAATGAGAATGGTGAGAACAAGAGGTCTAATCATCATTTTTTACTCCGTAGGTTTTTTGTTTTATAGCGTAGCAGAGGTGGGGAATTTATTACGATAGTTTTTTATTTGCCGTCCGCGGCAATGGCAGGAATATTTATTTATTTAATCGCCCTCCGGGCGTAGGCCAAAGGGTGTTAAATCTGAACACCCTTTGGAATCCCCAGACCAAGGCTGCGCCTTTGGATCCCTCATTTCGTGCCAATTCGCGACCTCGCGCTTGGCGCTCCAATCGCTCAGTGGCACTTGTCTGAATTTCTTATTAAATTTTTTAAACCGTTCGTGCTGACCCTTCGGCAAAGCTCAGGAGTAAACGCCCAGCCTACCCGCCGAAGCTTTAGCGAAGGCTGGGTCGAAGCATTTTTTAATAATGTCTTTTGCTAGGGGTTTTGGGGTCCCCTCGAGCAAAAGCTATTTCCTTAGCATTCTAATGGTAGGGGTTAAATTCCAATCTAGGCGGTACCGAGCTCGAATAGGCGTAGCCTATGAGTGGCGAGAGGCTGCCTTGTCCGCTGTAAGCGGCATGTGCAGCCGTGATGAGCGCCGTCGGGATCCCCAAGGTGCACCTTGGGTGAACGGGGGTGTGGGGGCGTTTTCAAGAACGCCACCACGTTAATCGCTGGCCGCGGAGGCCAAATAAAAATATAATTTCTTCTGCTGCCCGCAGGTCAAAATTACTTTGTATACCTGCTACCAGTTATGGCAACCAATTTTTCAGTCAACGAAAACCATGGATATCGTTCATCATGATTATGGCACATCGCAGTTTGTGCCTGCGCAATGGTTAAGGCGGTATTGCCGTTATGGTCGGTGAGCAATGGATCGGCGCCGGCATTGCTTAAAATATCAATTATGTTTTCACCACTTACGGAGCGCACTGCGATCATTAATGGTGTTTTGCCGGTAGGGTCTTGGGCATTAACATTAGCTTTATGGTCTAAAAGAAATTGCACGAGTGAGCCATTAAAGCTTTCAGCAGCATAATGCAGTGCCGTTTTCCCTTGACTATTTTTTTCTGCTATTATTGCCCCATGTTTTACCAATAATTCCGCTATTTCCAAAGGTCTTTCATGTCTTTCATAATGCCAACTTTTACAAAGATGTTGCAAGGGCGTTTTCCCTTTATATTCTCCTTTCAGGTTCGGATTATTTTCTAATAAATACTGAACAATTTCTTTATTTCTGGAGCTTATTGCTGTGTGTAGCATTATGTGTTTATGTGTGGATAAATCGGCGCCGGCTTCTATCAGACATTTAATAATAGCAAGATTGTTTGTTAAACAGAGCGGAGCTTCTTCTGTGCCGGCATTAATGGCATAATCTGCATTCTTCTTTAATAGGAGTGAAACTAACTCTTCATTATCATGCAGACACGCTACCATGAGTGGGCTGTAATTGTTTTTTGAAACCATATTTACGCAGGCGCCGTGTTCTAATAACAGGGTAACGAGTGGAAGGTTTGACCGTTCGCATGCTATCATGAGAGGTGTTTTCCCTTCATTGTTTGCTTTGTCAACAATAATGGCTTTATTGGCAAGTAATGTTGTTACTGATTGTAACTTTTTTTCACGTACCGCTTCGGTAAGAGGCGTATTGCCATCCCTATCAGCAGCATTGATATCAGCACCCAGATTAGTAAGAATTTTTACCGCTTCATGATAATCATTTTCCTTATCCCATCTGCAACATTGATGAAGAGGTCTAGATTTAAAATAATTGTCCACAATTTCATCGGGATCAACGCCACGCTTAACCAGAAGTTGCGCAATATCAGCAAATCCCTTGATTGCGGCGGTTAAAAGTGCTTTGCCGGTCGGTTTAAGCTTATGCGCAAGCAAGATTGTAAGAAAGGGAATATTGCGTTTTGTAATAACATCATCGATTAATCTGGCATGCACTTCGGCATTACCCGCGATAGCAGGATCTTTGAGAAACATTCTTTGGAATTCGGGATCTGGATAATCGGGTATCTTTTTTGCAATATTACCAAGGTTCCAAGAATCTATCTGTGTAAGATCAATATTACGCGGATAAATAAGATCAACCAGTGGTTTGTTTTTTTGGTGTAGAGCTATCAACAAGGCTTTTTCTTTATTGTCATGCTTTTCGTATTCAATTAATCGTTGAGCAGCAGGAACATTGCCCGCAAGAGCTGCATAAATAAATGGCGTGCGGTTAAAGTAGTCATAGGTATCGGTTAAGGCTTGTTGTTCGAGCAAGAGTGCTGTTGCCTTTTGATTATGGTGCATAATTGCGTGGCTCAACAAAGATGTATTATTCTTGTCGCACAAATTAGGATCTATTGTTCTCTGATTGATAAGTTTCTGTAAAAAATTAATGGGAGCTTTTTGGATGATTGCTTGCATGGCTACTGCTATTATTTTTTTCGCGTCATTGCTATTGTTCAAATCTTCCAGCCAATTCCATTTTAATTTACTCTTGAGTGCAAGAACTTGAGTGATTTTATGATCAGCATCTTTTTGTATTGATTGTGGTAAGAATGAGAGAAGTTTATAAATATCGGAATGATAGTTGGTGCCCCAGCGTTTATCAAAGACAATGCAATAGTTGCGGATATCATTGAGATTTTTATTTTCCCCCACGTGGTGCAATATTTTAAGGTGTAGTTCAAGGGGTAAAAGTTCGAGGCAGGGAGCTATCGGCATTTTTTCCTGTTTTTCCATTGCATGAATCGTTGTACTCAGCAAAAGGAGAAATAAACTCCTTTTGAAGCAAATAGTGTGCATCATTGCGCTCATTTTTTAATTTGGTATTTATCCGTGATTGAAGCAGAGCATACAAAAATTATTTTTGGAAGGCGAGCTTTTTATCATTGCCGCTATACGTAATCATTTTTTCTATAATTGGCAGCCAATTTATGGTGTAATCTTGATATTTACGGCATTGAGCTGCTTGCTCTTGCGCGGAGCTCAGTGCACTGAATCCATCATTATCTTTTATCCAAGGATTAGCTCCCGCATCAAGAAGCGTATGAACAATTTCACCATTTTCTGCTGTAATGGCATGCATTAATGGTGTTTTGCCTTCATCGTCTTGTGCATTAAAATTTGCTCCTTTTTTTATCAGAAGAGTCATAAACGGGATCCGTAAGCGAGAATCAACACGGTGAGCCGCAATGTGATGCAATGGAGTTTGGCCTTTCATGTCGGTAGCATTAACAGTAATGCCTGCATCGAGTAACAATCGGGCGCAGCATAGATAGTTTTCTCCTTGAGTATCGGTCAAATCAGCTAAAGTGTGCAATAATGTTTTACCACAATGTTGCGTAGTAACATCAGCTCCTTTTTCTAAGAGCATCTTAAGAAGTTTACTGTTTTTGGTTGTTACGGCTCCCAAAAGCATGCTATTTTTACTTGCCTGAAAATCGGCCCCTGCTTTAATGAGTTTTTTAATGATGTGCGACGATCCCCTAAATGCTGCAACATCTAATGGTGATCTTCCGCAGGGATTGCGAGCGTTCGGGTCTGCTTTGGCCTCAAGCAAAAAATCAATAACCGGTTCGCTTTGTTCGCAAATGGCCAGAGCATCGTGAGGAATTTGAGCACCATGGCTTATGAGTAATTTAATGATAGAAATATCGCCACATTGTAAAGCGGGTGATATTGGGGTTTCTCCCCGTTTATTTTTTTCATTCGCCGTGGCTCCGTGATCGAGCAATATTTGTATGATATGCGGGCATGGATAATTGGCGGCAACAAATAATGGCTTTATGCCAAATTGTTTATCTTCCTTGCTAACATCGAGACCTAAAGAGATGAGCAATTTAATGGCACGAGGATCATCTTCTCCTTTATTCCAAAGCCGAAAAAATATACCATAATTAGGATCGGCGCCACCCTTTACCAGGATTTGCGCAACCTCAGCGAGATTATTGTATACTGCATTAAACAACATATCTTGCGTAATTTTAATCTCTGCCGATTTTTCTGTTAAGAGCCACGTGATCAGATTAGTATTGTTATTTTTGATAGCGGAGTTCAGTAAGTTTTCTAAACGGTAAACGGAAAAAATTCTCGCATCGGTACTTATTATTTTTTTGCAAACGGCCGGATCGGTATAATGTGAGAGGCCTTCCATGAGACTATGAAGGTGATTATAATCAATTTCTTTAGGGTAGAGATATTCAACAATTTCTTTACTATTATTTTTCAACGCGAGGCACCAAGATTCAAATTTGTTGATTGCTTTTTTTTCAACCAATTTTTTAACCAGTGGTAAATTGTTTTTTAAAATTGCATAATCGAGTGGTGTTCGGGAAAATAGATCTTTTTTATTAAAAAAAAGCAACGCGGATTTATTTTCTAAAAGGTACAGTGCCGCAGCGTCATTATCATACAGTATGGCTCGAGAGAGTAATGATGTTTCATTCTCATCGGTTAGGTTAGCGCAAATTTGTTCTTGTGTAATAAGATGTTCTAAAAAAGCAACCGGTGCTTTTCGGGTGATTGCCTGGAGAGCAATCTCACTTTGTGTGCTCACTGCAGCATTTTTATAGTTTTTTTTGATCCAATCCCATTTAAGAACACTATTCAACGGGAGCAGATGACACATAGTATCATTAACATTCTTTTTTATCGATTGTGGTAAGAATGATATAAGTGCATCTATATCTGAGTGATAGTTGGTGCCCCAGCGCTTGTCAAAGACAATGCAATAATTACGGATATCATTGAGGTTTTTATTTGTGCCCACATGCTTTAGTATTTCTAATTGCACATCTTTGGGAAGTGATTCTATGCAAGCAATCATTTGCTTTGGTTGGTGCTGTTTTTCCATGGCCTGGATGAAATGGATTGAAATAGTCAGGGAAATGAAAAGCGTAATTATTTTCCGGAAATAATTGTGCATTTTTTATGATCCTTGCAGGGAGAGCAAACTTGCCCTCCCTGCAATTTGTATCTTATTTTTTACAATTATTTGCTTTCCCGATGTATTCAATAAGCCGTTCCGTGAGCATGAACCATGGTTGTTTGTTAGCACAGCTTTCAGCAGCGGCTGCTCTTTTTTGAACAATCATTATTGGCGTATCGCCACTATTATCCGCTAAAAGAGGATTGGCGCCGGCATTAATAAGTGCATCTACGATGTGGGGGTTGACATAGTTGAAGGCATGGTGTAGCGGTGTTTTACCTTCATTATCTTGCTCATTTACCGGTGCTTTATGGTCCAAAAGAAGTTGTAAGATTGAGATATCAGTATTATCGACGGCATAATGAAGTGCCGTTTTTCCTTCAGTATTTTTTGCTGCGACGTTCGCGCCGTTTTTTACCAATAATCGAGCTAATTCTACATCTTCGACATAACAAGAATTGTCACAAGCATGCTGTAACAGAGTTTTTCCTTTATATTCCTGATTAACATTTGCGTTATTTTCCAATAAAAATGTCACGATAGCATATTCTTTTTGATGTACAGCATTATAAAGCATTATCTTTTTATTCGATTCTAAATCGGCGCCGGCTTGAATCAGACGTTTAATAATGGTGGGCTGCTGAGAGAATTTGGCCGCTAGGCAAAGTGGTGACTTACTGGTGCCATTATTGATAGTATAATCTGCTTCGTTTTCTAATAAAAAATTAACCAATTCATCATTATTGCTCTGGCACGCCAAGAGGAGTGGATTGTAGTTATCATTTGACATCGCGTTTATAGACGCACCATTTTTTAATAAAAGTTCGGCTAGGGGAAGATTTCCGCGCATGCAAGCGATGTGTAACGCTGTCCTTCCATTATTATTTCTCGCATCAACAAGAGCTTTGCACGCAAGTAATGTAGTTGCTATTCGCAATGGTGCATCATGGTGATCTGATGCGTGGGCTGTTTGCATAAGGGGAGTATCGCCACTATCATCAACCCCATTAACATCGGCACCTAAATTAATAAGAATTTTTATCGCTTCTGGATTGTCTTTTTTTCCCATGATACAACGATGGATTGGTTTAGAGGTTCCTAATTGTTCATTAGGGTTCACACCGGCATCAATTAACAAGCGAGCAATATCAACAAGCCCTTCATTTGCTGCGATAACGAGTGCTTCAGCGTTTGGCTTGATATTTTGGGCTACTAACGTTTTGATAAAACTAATATTATTTTTTTCTATTGTGCTTTCAAATAAATAAGCTCTTTCGTGGTCCGTTAAATTCGAAAGTTTCGGATCGTTAAGAAGGGCCGTTTGCATTTGAGTGTCAGGATAGTCCGTTAATGTTTCTAAAATATTGTGAATGTGCCAGTTGTCGAAATTCTTTAGTTCAATATGTTGCGGGTATAATACTTCAATAATTTGTGTATTTTTGTTTTTCATTGCTGATACAAATGCTTGCTGCAATAATCTATTTGCTTCTTGGGGCTGCGCATTGGGTTTTTCTATTTCTAGCAAACGTTGTATGGCCGGAAGATTGCCTGCCAATACGGCATAGTTAAATGGGGAATGGAAAAGCATATCCATGACATTGGTTTTGGCTTTTCTTGTAAGAAGTTCCTTAAAGGCGTCATGATTATGGTGTATAATCGCGTGGCTGAGTAAACAGGTTTTATTTCTATCGCTGGCATTTACCATTTCAGGATTTTCATCAAGTAATGGGAGCAGTGCTCCAACCGGTTTTTTTTGCGCAATTGCGCTAATAATCTGTTGAACTTGTGTTTCATTTTTTTTCTGAGCATCATTATTTTTCTCTAATGTGCACAAATAGAATCCTCCCATTGGTGAAATAGTTTGGATTAGCAAACAACTGAGTATAATTGTGCGCCGTAACAACATGGATTAAAACTCCTTTTTTAAGTTTTGATTATAAAACAGTGTGAGCATACAAAAATTATTTTTAGAAGTCGAATAGCTGCATAGTATTTCAAAATCCGTTCGCCTCGATCGAAGCATTTTTTTATAAGAAATTATATTTTTACTTTGCCCCTTCGCGGGGCGGCGGCAGGAAGGTTTTCGCAAACCCTCCTGCACCACGTGCTCCAAAGGGCTTCGCCCTTTGTAATCCCGACGGCGCTCATCACGGCTGCACATGCCGCTTACAGCGGACAAGGCAGCCTCTCGCCACTCATAGGCTGCGCCTATTCGAGCTCGGTACCGCCTAGGTTGGAATTTAACCCCTATCATTAAAACGCTAAGGAAATAGCTTTTGCTCGAGGGGACCCCAAACCCCTAGCAAAAGACATTATTAAAAAAATGTGTGGCGATCTATTTCTATATATTTATGAAAAAGTTTCTAAGTTAGAAACAGAATGTTTTCAAGAAAAAATAACTGAGCCCGCTCGGGCGCCCTTCGACAAGCTCAGGATAAACTCCGCCGACCGGCTTGCCTTTAGTCCCGAGCGAAGTCGAGGGGATCGTTGCGGGCTCTACGTCTAGTTAATGTATAAAACGTTTATATCTGATTGCGATACCTGTATGAGCCGGTGCAGATCACCCCGCAGGGGGGAGATGAGCCGGCGAGTTTATCGCATAAGGAATCCAATGGAACATTGGTGAATGGGGGGTGTGGGGGGTATTTTCAAGAATACCCCCCCCCACATTTATACGCTGCCCCGCGCAGGGCAAAGTTACAAATAAAAAATCAAAGAAAAAACTAAATTACTGATTCAATTCTTTTGCTTTTGCAATAACCTGTTCGAGGGTTAAACCAAATTCTTGTTTGCCGTCATTGTGTCGCAGAGTGATTGTTTTGTTGTCAACCTCTCTTTGGCCAATAACAAGCATCCATGGGATTTTCTCTTCTTGCGCGCGTTTAATTTTTCCTGAAATTTGATCGGATGTTTCATCCATATTTACGCGCAGATCTTGAGCTTTTAACTGTTGCACAATAGTTTGTGCATATTCTTTTTGCGCATCGGTGATGGTGAGAATTCTGATTTGTTCCGGTGCGAGCCAGAATGGTAGGTGGCCCTTATAGTGCTCAAGTAAAATGGCAAAAAAGCGCTCAAGAGATCCAAAGATTGCTTGGTGAATCATAACCGGACGTTCACGTTGTCCGCTGCTGGCAATATATTCAAGGTCAAAGTTTTGTGGAAAAAAGAAATCAACTTGTACTGTGCCGCATTGCCACTCTCTACCCATTGAATCTTTGATGCGAAATTCTATTTTTGGCCCATAAAAGGCGCCTTCACCTTCAGATATTGAAAACGGAATATTTAAACTTGTTAAAGCATTCTTGAGCGCATTGGTTGCTTTATCCCAATACTCGGCTGATCCCATTGCATCTTCCGGTTTAGTTGAGATGGTCACATCAATATCTTTAAAACCAAATTTGTTGAGCATTGCATAGGTCATCTTAACAATCGTAGCAACTTCTTTTTCAATCTGATCTGGCATGCAATAAATATGCGCATCATCTTGGGTGAAAGCGCGGACGCGCATTAAGCCATGAAGAACACCAGAAAGTTCATGACGATGAACGTGACCAAATTCAGCCAATTTTAATGGCAGTTCTCGGTAGGAACGAGGACGGGTGGAATATACTAAAATAGATCCGGGGCAGTTCATTGGCTTGAGAGCATATGATTGTTCATCAATGTTGCAAAAATACATTTTATCTTTGTAATGTGCCCAATGGCCCGATCGCTTCCATAATTCAGCCGATAGCATTGTTGGCGTACTAATTTCTTGATAATTATTTTCTTGTTGGAGCCTGCGCATGTAGGCTGTCATTAAATTTATGACAAGTTTGCCTTTGGGATGAAAGAAGGGGAACCCAACACCTTCATCATGAAATGAGAATAAATCAAGTTGTTTGCCGATTTTACGGTGATCATATTTGGCTGCTTCTTCTTTTTTGCGTTCATAATCGGCAAGATCTTGAGCAGTAAAAAAGACAATGCCGCTGATTCGCTGCAATGCTTGTTTTGAGCGATCGGCGCGCCAGTAGGATCCTGAAATCTGGGTGAGTTTCACATTTTTAAGCATGCCGGTTGAATCTACGTGACCACCTTTACAAAGGTCATAGAAATCACCCTGACGCGCAATGCCAACCATATCGCCGGGAATACCATCGATAAGTTCAAGTTTGAAGGGATTATTTTTATACAGTTTGCGGGCCTCTTCTTTGCTCATCATTTCATGAGTGAGCGGAAGATTGCGATCAGCAATTTCTTTCATTCGTGCTTCAATAAGAGGGAGATCTTCTTCTTTAAAGTTGCGTGCTGGTAGAGTATCATAAAAAAAACCTTCTTCAGTTGCAGGGCCTATGGTGAGGATAGTATCAGGATAGAGTTCCTTAATTGCATGTGCAAGAAGGTGGGCCGCCGAGTGGCGAAGCGCCATAATATCATTATTGAGTGATTTCATAGTAAAGACCCCTTAAGTTCCTGTTTTAGTTCATTATACCGTTTCATATGCATTTGGGCTACTTCTGGGCTCAATTCATGCATCCCTTTTAGATCGACATTTTTGGCAAAAGAGTCCACTTTATTGATCACTACCATATAAGTTTTGTGGTCTTTCGTCTGAAAAAAGATACGCAAAACGGCTCCTTTTTGTGTATGGACATAGACATTGTGTAGTGATGCTGACGAATCGGTTAACCCTAATTTTTTTGCGAGGGGCGACGTACTATCGATCGGAAAGTCTACTTGATCGATGATAAAGTGTCGGTCAAAGCGGTCGCCATCGATTGGCCAAAATGCGTTTAAAAGGTTACTTTTTTCTTTCCATTCTATCTGTTTAAAATAGTGCTTACTTTCTCCGGGGCGAATTGAAATAATGCAGGTGCCGGTGTCGGGCATATTTTCTATAATAACGGGCATCGGTACTGCAGTGCTTTCTACCAGGATGGCAAAGCGTTTGGTCATAACCAGATTATTGTTACCCTCTTCTTGGGCATGTTTAATCAATGTATCATTTATTTTTGAGCATGAATGAGGCAAAACAGGAATAACTGTGTTTGTGTTCGCCAGACGAATCACCGAAACAGTGGCTAATAAATCTTCAGTGATATGCATGAGCGCCTTTGGTAGCCAATTGAGATTACCATCGAATGAATGAGCGCTCATTTTCTTAAAAAATTTTTTCCATTCATACCCAAAATCAAGTTTCAATTGCCAGTTTTCTTGGTCATCTGCCTCAATATCCTCAGCAGCTAGCCGGTTATTTTCAAGTGATGGCACATTGAGCGCCTTTATTTTGCAATAACTATACCCATCAGATAAACAATCGGAAATGATAGGATAACTATAGGTTGGATTACCCGCATCATCAAATATCATTTTGAAGCGGATGCCGGCTCCATAACAGGTAGACACATGGAAACTTTTAGTCTTTATTTTATGTTCTAGAAAAGCTAAAAATTGTTGAATTTCCGGAATTGATAAATCGGCAACAATAGCTTTTGCATAACTGTCGGTAGCTGCATTGTAACCGGTGCCGCCATGGCCAGAGAGGGCTATGCTCCACAAATAGGGTTTATAATCGGCATCTGATTTGGTAATAAAAAAATCCTCTAACTGCTGGGTAAATTTATTATGGGTATCCAATTGTGAATCAAAATAGAGACGTGCAGGATCTTCAACATTTTCCACTTTGGTAAGTGTATCGATTTTTAATCCAAGATGCTCTCTATTCATTCTTTCATAGGAGCATGGCAAAGCAAATCTTCCTGGCGCTGCAGGCTGCCGGTCAATTTCTTGTTGTGATTCGGCATATTTTGTGGGAACAAATAAATACAGTGATTTTTGATTTGTATAGATTTTCCACTCTTCTTGATTAAATTTTGTTAAATAACTTCGTAATGCTTGTTGCATTTCTGAGTTTATCGGTTCATTGTTTTGCTCTTGCGCTTTGAGCACGGCCTCTTTGGCGTAAAATTCTTTATTCACATTTTCAAGCATGAGCTGTTTGCTTTGAAAGTGATCTATTCCTTTTTGGCGAAACTGGCGATACAGCGCCGTAAGACGATCATTGATAGCCGTATAAGTTTTGAGAGCTTTTGCTTCTCTTGAATCCGGTATTTGTGCCATTTGCTCGATGCTTTTTCTTTTTTCAATGAAAAATTTCAAGAGTGCGGCATTTATTATAATAGGGGATGCTTTTTCTTGGAGGGCAGATTGGAATTTGCTTGATAGAAAATGGGCGCCCGGACTGCCGATGTGTTCGTTTTTTCCTTCTTGATCGAGTAAGATGATCATGTTGCGCTGCGAATCTTGCGCGGAGCAAAAATGGACCATTATTAAAAATAAGAGAAAATAATTAGGTGCTTTCATTTTTTTCCACATTTATGATTTTCATTCGAATCAAAATCATAACAAAATTTTTTGAGAAAAACATTATCAAAAAGATGGAGTTTTTATCATAAAATTTGGAGGGCAAAGGTCCGATTGTGTCATTTTTTTCAAATATTGCAGGGGCACGGCGTAGATATGATAGGATGCAGCTGAAGTAAAAAAAGGAAGAAGTATGGCGGAAAAATTGTTTATCCTGGACACCAATGTCCTTGTACATGACCCCTCTGCACTCTTTAATTTCAAAGATTCTTTAGTCGGTATCCCTTCGATTGTGCTTGAGGAGCTTGATCAATTTAAATCGGAAATGAGTGAGCGCGGACGCAATTCACGTGAAGCAACCCGTTTACTGGATGGATTGCGCGAACGGGGCTCACTCAAAGACGGTGTTCCTCTTGATAACGGCGGTAGATTAAAAGTACTATTTTTGCCGGTAGATAAAATTCCCAAAATTCCCTTTTATATAGATGTTAATGATAATAAAATCTTGTTGACCGCTCTTTTTATGAAGCAAGAGGGGTATGATGTACGATTTATTACCAAAGATATTAATGCGCGGGTGAAGGCGGATGCTATTGGCTTGGTATCAGAAGATTATTTAAAAGAATCGATTTCAATTGATGAATTTTATAAAGGGTGGGTTAATGTTGATGTGCCGGCAGTTGAATTAAAAAAGGATTTTCCTTCGGTTCTGGATAAATTGGTTGATGATAAGCAGCTTGCTATTAATGAATTTGTCTTGGTAACCAGCCAGCATAATCCCTATAATTATCGGGTGTTTAGATATCTTGGTGGCAGACATTTTAGAATTGTTCATGAGCCACTTCTCAAGTGGCCACTCAAGGCCCGCAATCCGCAACAATTAATGGCTCTTGATCTTTTACTCGATAATTCGATTCAATTTGTTACCCTCTTTGGGCCGGCAGGTACGGGCAAAACTTTTCTTGCGTTGCTCGCAGGGCTGCACAAAGTGCTGATTGAAGATGAATATGAAAAGATTTTAGTTTCACGTCCGGTGGTGCCGCTTGGGCGCGATATTGGATACTTGCCCGGCACCGTGGAAGAAAAATTACATAGCTGGATGTTGCCAATTTACGATAATATGGAATTTATTATGCACTCCTCACAAGTGGGGCAACATTTTGAAGAATTGGATGCTGACCGTTATGAGCGACGTAAAAATAAAAAGGGGAATGAAAAGCGAGATAAATTTAGGCAGCAAGGTTCATTGCGCCCGATGGATGATTTGATTAAACATGACAAGCTGAGTTTGGAAGCAATAACCTATATGCGCGGTCGCTCGATTCCGTATCAATATATTTTGATTGATGAGGTGCAAAATCTAACTCCTCACGAAGTAAAAACACTCGTGAGCCGCGTGGGCGAAGGAAGTAAAATTATCCTTGCCGGCGACCCGTATCAAATCGATTCTCCGTATCTTGATTTTATTAGCAACGGATTAGTGGTGACCAGCGAGCGGTTCCGGGGGCAGAGAGTTTTTGGCACTGTATACTTGCAGGTGAGTGAGCGGAGCGAGTTGAGTAAGTTGGTTACCGAGCTTTTATAAAAATAAATTAAAGAGGGAGCATCCATGTTATCTACTAAGAAAATTTTTGGCGGCGCCTGTTTTATCTTTTCAATTTGTTTCTTATCAGGTATGAGCGAATCAGAAAAATTAATAAAATTAAAAACATTCCTGAAAAAAGAGCAAATTAATAGATTTAATAATATTGCTGCAAATATGCTCAAAAGAAATGCTCCTTCAATAAAAACGGAATGGCCGTTGGGTAATTCCAAAAAGATAACCTTGAATGGGGAATCTAAAATAGTGGTGATAGAACGAACTAACTTTGTAGGCTGTCCTGTTGAATTGGATGCAACGGAATTATCATTAGGTTTGCAAGAATTTTATGATGTAACAAAAAAAATAGCAGAAGAAGAAAAAATATTTTAAACTATGCGCATCCAACAAGAGCGGAGGATGCCATGAAAAAAATAATAGGATTAATTATCCTGCTTGTTGCACGTAGTAGCGATGCGATACAAAAACCATTGTCTAAAGAAGATGCCATCGGCATGATGCAGCATTTAAGGCCACTGGTTGTTAAAGCAGCAAAAAAGATCAGAGCAGACCTGGATGACGATGATTATGAACGCTTAAAAAAAATATTGAATGCCAAAAATACAGCACGAATTTTGCAATCCCCGCCCAAAAAAAACGAGTCCAAAAGTGTGATTATCAATGACTGCGTATATGTTAAAGTTAAACACAAATCGGTGAGCATACAACTGAATGACAATGAAGAAGCTGAAGAATTTAAATTGAGACGGGATCAGGTGCTTATTATTGCGCTCGCGCCAAATACTGTGGAAAACGATGAAGAGTAGTTTTAATTAAACGGATTACAAGAAAGTAAGCGTTTGAGAATAGCCCAAATGGCTTTATGCAATGGCTGTTCGGCAAGACATTTGATTGCATATTTGGTACAACTCGGTTCAAATTTGCAGCAAGCTGGGCCAAGAAGAGGGCGAATGCCAATAATCAGAGTGGAAACGATTGATGCGACTATTTTCATAATGATGCAGCATGAAGGGCGCCAAGAATAATTTCTTTTAATTGTGAAAGAGATAAATTAATACCTTCTTTTTTAACAAAAATAACATAATCGAGGGGTTTTTGATTTAACTTTTCTTCATGAAAAAATGCCTTAATGCGCCGCCGAATTCTATTACGCTCAACCGCGTTACCAATGTGCGCAGGGGTTACCACAATTAGGTGATTAGAGATTATAGACTCGCTCGGGGCAACTAAAAGATCAAAGCCCGGGTGCTTTACAATGCGCCGGGCTTTGTTAAAAAGTTTTTTAATAGCTGCTTGCGATACTTTTGGCATAAGAATTATGCGCGAACTGCAAGGCGCTTTCTGCCTCGTGAACGACGACGTTTGAGTATTTTTCTACCGTCATGAGAGGCCATTCTTTTAAGAAAACCATGTTTTCTATTGCGTTTCTTGCGGCTTTTTCTAAAAAAGGTAACTGACATATGTATTCCTTAAAATTTGATTTTATATCCCTATTTTAGGGCAAAATAAGACTTTTTTCAAATTTTTAAAGGATTTATAAACCTTTTAAATACTTTTCGGCATCGAGAGCTGCCATGCAGCCTGCTCCTGCTGAAGTAATAGCCTGCCTATAACGATAATCGGCCACATCCCCAGCCACAAAAACACCGGGTACTGAGGTGCGTGTTTCATCATGAACCTCTATAAAACCGAACTTGTTAAGCGCAAGCTGCCCCTTGAAAGCCTGTACATTCGGATTAAGGCCAATTGCCACAAAAACAGCGCTCACCGGAACATTTTCAGACTTTTTACTAGTTTGATGGGTTATCGTTACTCCTGTTACGTGGTTCCCATCACCCTCAATGGTAGAGACAGTGCTATTATAGATGATCTTGATATCAGGATTTGCAACCACTTTTTCTTGCATCGCATGGCTTGCAGTGAGTTTGTCCAAAATGTGCACAATCGTGATATCTTTGGTGAAGTTGAGCATAAAAGAGGCATCTTCCATCGCTGTATCGCCACCCCCCACAATAATCACTTTCTTATCCTTGTAAAAGGCTCCATCACAAACAGCGCAGGTGGTTACTCCTTTGCCCCAGTACTGATCCTCGCCTGGGCACTGTAATCGTTTAGGTGAAGCGCCGGTAGCAATGATGAGAGCGTCGGCAGAAAGTTCCTTTTTATCAGTTTTGAGCGAGAAAGGGATTTGGTTTAGGGCAACATGCATCACTGTTTCATCTAAAAATTGTGTGCCAAAATGAGCGGCGTGTTCTTGCATTTTTCCCATTAACTGGGGGCCCAAAATACGCATTTCGCCCGGCCAATTTTCTACGTAGCTGGTTCCCATGAGTTGTCCACCCGGATGTTTGCCGTTGACTACTAAAGGGTTTAGATTGGCACGCGCTGCATAGATGGCTGCAGTGAGTCCTGCTGGCCCTGAACCAATGATGATTAGTTTATGATGATTTGTTTTATTATTCATTAAATTATTTTTTAGTTAAATGGTAAATAATATGGTTGACCGTTTTTTCTCGAAGACACACGCGGCTTAAATCAGCATTTGATACCGGGAATTCTTGTCCTTGTATCTTTGTTACGAGGGGATCAAAATGGAAAAAACCTCTAGTCCGCGGGCGTTTAGTGAGATTTAAATAATTTTTAAGATCATTATGATTCACATCTAAACCCTCTTGGTAGGCCATTTGATCAAGAAAAATTTCTTCACGGACCTGTTTTTCAGCAAGATCGTGCACCACATCATTAAAATCTTTTTGTACGCGGTAGACATAATAGTCGGGATTATTTGAAACCGCATCAAGCACCACTCTTGTTTGCCGTAAAATTAAATGATTGGGTATTTCAAATTTATGTTTTGAAAGAAGTAGTTTGAGCGATTCTTCCACAATGCTGCGGCGTAAAGAAAGATCATTGCGATAAGAGAAAATTTCAATAAGTCGCTGATACATCTCTTTGTTGCTTTTAATTCTAAAGTGTTGTTTGAATTGATCAAGACAAAAATAGGCTTGCGGCACAATATCCAGAATTGAAATAGCAAATGCATAATTGGTGCTTATGTTATCAGAAAAAAAGTTTTGCAAAACTTCATGAGAGCTCACAAACAGAGCATCTTTTTTCTTGTGAAGAAAAACTTCATGATATGCTTTATCCGGCTCTTCATCGCCGATTTTGAGCCACAACGTTGCTTTAAAACCGTTTAATATCGGTTGGTTATCATTATTTAAAACAGTAACCTGATAATTTATCCAATCACCGACGGCGATTTGTGAATCGGTATAGTGTTCTTTTGCGTTTTGTTCTTCTTGCAAAAATGCTTCAACTTGCCGATCGAGATCTTTATAATTTTTGCGTTTGGGAGCTTTGAAGGGGAGATATTTCCATTCTTGAAAGGCAATTTGGGGAAAGATTGATAATTCAAAGGTAAAAACACCCTCCTGTCCCTGGGCAATATCAACGGCCGTGAGGCGTGGTCTACCGGCAATTCTAATTTTTTGTTTACGTATTTCTGTTTCGAGAAAATCGGCGATTACATAGGTATAGAGAAATTCTTTGATATGTTCGATAATGCCGATGTTAAAATTTTGTTCAATATAAGCGGCGGGTGTTTCCCGTTTATGAAATCCAAATGCAAGAGTTGATTTTTTTTGTGACTCAATCGCTTCTTTATAAAAAGAATCAATCAGCGAGGCGGGCATTACTACGGATAATTCACAGAAACTTTGTTCATTTTCTAGAATTGTGCAATGCAAACTGCAATCAATACCATTTACTTCTACTTCCTTCACGTCAGTTCTCCTTTTTTTAAGAACATGTCCATTTAAATAACTGGTTTTTAAGCCGATTTAGTCGTATTAATCAGTATTTATGGCTCAACGAAAATGAGCTTTTTATTTTTTATTTAAATGAAAGTTGATCAAGAGATATCGAAGGTCAAAATACATCGCTGAGTATTAATGTCAAACTCTTTAAAAAAAATGATGGACTTTTTGGAATACTATATTTCGGATTAATCATTGATGATTATGCTTCGATGAGCAGGCCGCGCCAGCCCTACTTCGCTTCTATCAATGTCAAAACTATAATTAAGTCAATCATTTAAAGAGGCTGGCCTGCCATACGAAGCTTTAGCGAAGTATGGTGCACGAGAAGGGACTCGAACCCCCACTCCCTTTCGGGAACTGGATCCTAAGTCCAGTGCGTCTACCAATTTCGCCACTCGTGCATGGTAGTTTTATATGATTTCAATCCTTCTAGACCCGTCTACGCTAAATCCCTCGACAGGGGGCTCGGGAGTAAACGCGTCCTTCCGCTCATCCTGAGTAGAAAACGCAGTTTTCGTATCGAAGGACGAAGGGCGAATAAATTATTTACAATGCAATGAGTCCAGCCTTCGCTTGTCCAGGCCTTCCGGCTTGGCAAGCTTCGGCGGACAGCCTACGCTTAGTTCTAATAATATCAAACTATTTTTTTAGTCAATCCTTTAAAGAACTGGCTCTACTTCGCTGCTAAAGCAGCTACGAAGAGCAGGCCCGCGCCAGCCCTACTTTGCTCATAAATGAGCTTCGAAGGGCATACTTCGCTTCTATCAATGTCAAAACTATAATTAAGTCAATCATTTAAAGAGGCTGGCCTGCCATACGAAGCTTTAGCGAAGTATGGTGGGCTGCCTTGGAATCGAACCAAGAACCCACAGATTAAGAGTCTGTTGCTCTGCCAATTGAGCTAGCAGCCCATGCAATTTCAATACTGTATTTGCAGTGTAACAAAAAAGTTTAGTTTCACAAGAGTCTTCTTACACTGAACGAACATCTTTTTCTTTTTTCTGCACCATTTGATCAAGTTGGGCAATAAATTTATCGGTCACTTTTTGCAATACATCTTCTAAACGATTGAAGAAATTTTCCGATATTTTTTTGTCTTTTTTTGCATCGCGCAAAATATTATTAAATTCTTTGCGCACATCACGAAGCCGCTCCTTGCCTTCATTGCTCTTCTTTTGCAATATTTTCACCAACTCATCGCGACGGCTCGTGCTCATTTCCGGTAAATTGATTCGAATAATTTTACCATCATTAACCGGCGTTAATCCTGTGTCGGAAGCCAAAATAGCTTTTTCAATGGGATCGATCATGGAAGTATCCCATGGTTGTATGGTGATCAACCGCGATTCGGGAGCAGCAAGAACCGCCACTTTATTAATGCTCATAGGAGTGCCGGTGTAGCCAACTACTTGAATGTCTTCAACCAAAGAAGTATGAGCTCTGCCGGTTCTGATTTTCAGCAGTTCGGTTTCAAAATGTTTGATTACTTTTTGCATTTCAGTTTCCATGGGAGTCTGGAAACTTTTAACGTCATTTTCTATTATTTTAATCTCAGCCATAATAATCCTTTCTTATGTGCTAATTTCACTGCCAAAGCGTGGATCTTGAGCAGCAGTTATCAACGCATTCGGTTCAAAAATTGAAAATACACGAATTTTTCTTTGATTTTCAGCCGCAAGGGTAAAAGCAGTTGCGTCCATGATTCCCAGTCTGTGCTCGAGGGCATAGCCAAAGGTAATTTTATCAAGCTTTTTTGCGTGAGCATCTTTTTTTGGGTCAGATGAATAGACGCCATCAATGTGCGATGCTTTCCAAATTTCTTCTGCATTTATTTGTAAGCCACGTAAAACTGCTGTTGTATCGGTGCTAAAAAATGGATTACCGGTTCCACCCGCAAAGATGATAGTATCGTCTCTGTTTAATGCATTGTGAATTGCTTGGTCAGAAGTTGGTGCGCCAATTTCTGGGCAGGTGAGTGCGGTCAACAACGAAGCTTTAATAGCATGTTGCTCAAGTAAATCTTTGATAATAAGACCATTCATGAGTGTCCCGATAATACCAATTTGATGACCAATAGGTTTGGTTATACCCATTCTTTTGCCATGTTCATTACCGCGAAAAAAATTTCCCCCGCCTACAACAATGCCGAACTGAATGGTTTTACCAAGTTCTTTTATTTGGGTTATAATGCCATTGATAATACTTGGGTCAAGTGTCTGATTTTGCCGCGATAAAAAGGCTTCACCGGTGATCTTTAATAAGATTCTTCTTCTTGCCATTATGCACCAACTTGGAAACGAGAAAACTTTGCAATTTTTATATTTTCACCCGTTTTTGCAATTAATTCTTGGAGCAGTTGGCCAATCGTCATCTTATCGTTTTTAATATAGGCCTGCTCGAGCAAACAAACTTCGGAATAAACCTTTTTAAGCTTACCTTCTAAAATCTGCTCTAAAACTTTACCCGTTTTGCCTGATTGAGCAAGTTGTTCCTTAATAATGTCTTTTTCAGCTTCCACAAATTTGGCATCAACATCTGCTGGTGCAATATACAGTGGCCTCATTGCGGCAATGTGCATGCAGACATTGTGCGCAAATTCTTTTATTGCATCGGTACGTGCAACAAAATCGGTTTCGCAATTTACTTCGATAAGTACGCCAATCAGTGAGCCTGGATGAATATAGGCATGAACCAAGCCTTCAGCGGTCGTTTTATCGGAACGTTTTGCTGCAACAGCCGCTCCTTTTTTTCGCAATATTTCGATAGCTTTTTCAATGTCTCCATTTGACTCTTCAAGCGCTTTTTTGCAGTCCATCATACCAAGACCGGTTCTTTCGCGCAGTTGTTGAATCAGGGCTATATCAATTTTTGCCATGTTACCCCATGAATAGTAAGGAATTTAGTGTAAATATGAGTTAGATATATGAGTTATTGTGCCAAAAATAGGGGTTTTGGCAAGTTTGCATGCGAATCAAACGCCGACAAGCTTTGTTCTCAGCTTATTGGTTATCTCGGCCATATACTGTTCTAGATTGAATCGATAGACCCAGAAATTGATAACCTGTGCAGATTCGTCGGGATTACGCGACTTTTCGGCTTTGAGCATATTTTCCATGGAAGTATATACTTCGGCCAGGTATGCTTTAAGCCTATCCCTTAAAATGTTAAATTCAGATGTTAGATTATAGCGAATGCCAAGATTGGTGATTATTTGTAATATAATGGGTAATTTTTGTCGTGCTTTTTGGAGCATATACGGATCATCTTGAATGTTAATAATCATCTGCATCAGTTCAAGCATATTATTTTGGATAATCTGGATATCATTATAAATTTCACGATTTTTTGCAAAATCTCCCGGTAATGACCCGGGTGAGATTTGGAGCCCGGCAATTGTTCGCACTTCAGGACCTCTTGGCACCCGTTCGGGGTAATTGAGATAGGCTTCTTCAATATCTTCAGGTGTTTCGGTAATGAAAGTGGTTTGTGGGGTCGCCACATAGGTGGTTTGTGGTGTTGTTGCTATATAGGCAGCAAATGCAGAAGTGGCTAGAAATAGTATTCTAGCCACTATAAATGCGAATATAATTTTATTGATACTGCACGTCATGATTTTGCTTATTTATTTAACAGGGCATCGATTTTTTGCTCAAGAGCTTTAATTTCATTGTAATAGAGCTTTTCTTTTTGTTTATCGATAGCATTTTTTAAGTTATCGACATTGCCTTCTAACTTTGAAACGAGTGAATTCAACTCGGAAGCGCCTTTATCCAAAAGATTTTTGCCGACCGATTTTGCCTGTTCTATTTTTGCCTGTGTGCCTGCGATAACTTTTGCCTTAGAGCTTTTAAGCTGCGTGTCTAATTTTTGCTCAAGATCTTGAATGTCACTATAAAGCTTGTCTTTTTGTTCGCTACTAGCAGTTTTTAAGTCTGCAATTTTACTTTCAAGGTTCTTAATGAAAGAGTTGAGCTCAGCTGCTACTTTGTCTGAAAGAGTTCGAGTGGCCAGTTTCGCCTCTTGGATTTTAGCTTGCGTGTCCGTTAAAATTTTTGATTTAGAGGCTGCAAGCTTTGCTTCTATTTTTTGCTCGAGCGCTTTGATATCTGAATAGATATTTTCTTTTTGTTCTTTTGCGGCTTTACGCAAATCCTCTATTTTAGTTTCCAAATTACCAATAAGTGATTTGAGCTCAGAACCATTGGGATTTAAAAGATTTTCCGTTGCTGCTTTGGTCTTCTTTAGTTTTGCCACTGTTTCAGCTAGAACCTTTGTCTCATAATTAATATCGGGTGTCTCGGCCTTTTCTAATGACTGGGCTAAGTGTGGAACCCCTAAAAGTAGAGCAGTTACTAACATTTTCTTCATAGAATTCTCCTTTTATCATATATTTATATATTATCTAATTGTAATTATAGCAACGTGAATTGGGCCAAATCAAGAGATTTGTCAACATTAGTTATTCTTTGATATTATTTACAAATAGAAACCAATTGTGTTACCTTATAAGAAGAAGAGATTTTGATCTGCAAAAGGAGTAGAGAATGAGGTTTAGAGCATTTTTTTTATTATTTTTACCCCTCATGCTCAATGGCATGCAAAAGCCTGAAATGACTGAGCAGCAAAAAGAGGGATTAAAACGTGAAATGGATGCATTAATGGTTGCAGAATTAGACGATGAAGATTTTTTTGCAATGAATCTACTTATTAATGAGGCCCCTGACTATTTTGCGCATGAATATACGGCGGCAAATTATTATAGAAATTCTTTACTTGCGTTAGTTGTTTATTGGCAACGTTTTGATATAGTTGCTAGATTATTAAAACTGGGCGCTGCAGTAAATAAACAAAATGCCGTAGGAATTACTCCTCTCATGTATGCGGTACAGTGGAAAGATGTTCCGATTATTAACTTGCTGTTGAAAAATGGTGCAGATGTTTCAATAAAGGATAAAGAAGGCAACACGGCACTCCATTTTGCTCGGACACCTGAGGTGGCCAAAATTCTTTTAGAAGCTGATGCGGATCCTAGCATTACCAATGCCCAGGGATTAACACCATTACAATCTATTCTTAAAAGTAAGGCGGTTAAAGCATACCCTACATTGGCAAAAGAAATGGAAGAAGTATTTCAGAGGAAATTAATATGATAGATAAAAGAATTTATTTGTTGATATTTATCGTTTGTGCGCAGACAGCTAAAGGCATGGAAATGCCTCTCCAAAAATTGAAAGAAGTAACACTGAGCGAGCAGCAGAAGTTAGATTTGCGACGAGCCATGAGAGAAGCGATTGATGATAAAGATATTCCTACCGCACTACGATTAATTGATGAACACCCTGATTATTATGTGAATCACTATTCTTCTTTTGGCCAATCGCTGTTAAATGCTGCAATCCAAAATAATTTGCCAGAAATTATACAAAAATTGATTCAAAAGGGGGTGAATGTTAATGTGCCCGATGAATTGAAGGAAATTCCTCTGGGTTTAGCTTTTTCAGCGCAAGATTTTAAGCCGATTAGCCAAATGTTGATTGATGCTGGTGCCGATATAAATATAAGATCAGGCGCCAATGAAACGTTATTATCCTTGGCAATTAGAAATGTAGAAATTTTTGGCGTCGATCGCATTGAATTTCTTTTACAAAATGGTGCCGATCCCTTATTAAAAAATGATCAAGGCGTAAATGCACTCAGTCTGATTCGCTCAGTGCAGCCTAAAAATAAACGCGATCAAATAAGAGCTCTTTTTGCAGACTACGGATTTGGTGGTGCAAAACAAAAATTGGAATAATTGGTTCTTTTTAACCTTTTCATCTTTAATTACGATTTTGTCGTTTCTTTTTCTTGCGCTCTTTTTAATGCGTCTAGTTGCTGTTCTTTTTCTTCTAGTTGTTTTTCCATACTCACAATTTTCTCAAGATCGATAATGAGTTTTGTGCCAGCGAGTTCCATGTCTAGAAACAGCACGCTAGTCAGTCTAGCTTTCTCATGGGATATTTTCTTTTGTCTATCAGCTAAAGGGTTGTTGATATCATTAATATAATCTTCTGTTGATGGGTCGTTTTGAGGATATTTGTCTATTTTATCTTGCTGTAAGAGAGCGCAATGTGATTCGAGTGCTTTTAAGACATCGGGAGTATTTCCATTATGTAATCGAATGCATTCCGCAAGTCTGCCGTAACCCATATTGAATATTGTCCCTAAAAATCCTCTAAATTTTTCTTGTTCATTCTTCATGCCGACTATGGTTGAAGCGGTCAAGAGTAGGGCTATGCTGACTATTTTTTTCATACTAAATCCTTTTAATTATGATTTTAGTTGTTTTCCAATTGTTTTAAGAATTGTTCATTTTTTTCTTTTTCTGGTCTCAACTCTGCTCTTTTTGCCAAAGATAATGCCAGGCGCAAGGCATCCAAATTCTCTTGTAAGGTGAGGCGTGCCTCAACCACTTTGCAAAGAGTTTGCGCACGATATTTACTATTTGATGTTTGTGCATCGTTTTTGTCATGGGGTATTGCGGCATCAGAAAGATCAATTTTTTTTGCTGTTTGTTCCATACATGCAGTAAGATATTGGTAAATATTATTGCTATTTTGGGTTGTAACTGCATATAAGTACCATTCCAATGCTCTTGAAAATAATGTGTTGAGTTCCTGAGCTTCTTTAATAATTGGTTGCATTTGCGTGGCAAAACGGGGATCTTTGCATTTATTGAGCACTTCTTGGTCAATAGGGCAAAGAATAGATTTTTCATTCAAAATATCCAGCTTTGCTGGTGGTACTCCTGCGTTTTGCTCAGCTGCTTGTTGCATGGCACCAATATTTGATGCGGCTAGAAGTACTATAATGCTTGCTATTTGTTTCATCCTAGTCTCCTTTCTTCATATCTGCCATTTAATGCGGGCCCGTCATGAGAGCAACCAATACGAGTGCCGCGCTCACTAAAAGTACTGCCGCGGCTGCTTTAGCGCCTTCTTCAGAATACTCATAGTTGTACCAATAGGGATTGAGGAGAAATGGGTTGTAATAAGGCAATAACGGTTGAGAATAGGTGGTGTAAACGGTGGTAGTAGGGTGGTAATATGGCGTATATGTCGGATATGGCTGAACATAGGTTGTGGTATACATGGCAGACATATTTGATGTGAGTACTATGCTCAACAATAAGGGTAATAAAGCTGATAATTTCATGAGTAGATCCTTACATTTTAATCGGTTTACTGATTCCCAATAGGTCAAAGGTTAGCGCAAAGGTTTGGCGGAGTAAAGTGATAAGCAATAATCGTCCGCGGCTTTGATTGATGTTGCTCATTTCAATAACGCGGTTGTGCGCATAATAATGGTGAAAAATATCTGCCAACTCTGTGGTAAAATAGGTCAAATGGTGCGTTTGACGTGTTGCGGCAATAATTTCCAACAAATGTTTTAACGAGGTAATTTTTTTAAGCAGGAGTGCTTCCGAGCGTCCAAGATGAGCTGCATCGGCACCGGAGATGTTTGCAAGCTCTTTGTGCTCGGCGGCTTTTTCTAAGATGCTGCCGGTGCGCACGTAGGCATATTGCACATAAAAGACCGGATTTTCTTCCGTTTTTTTGAGTGCCAAATCAAGATCAAATTCCAATTGCGCATCTGCTTTGCGATTGAGATAAAAAAAACGTGCCACATCGGTGCCCACTTCATCAATCACATCGGTCAAGGTTACCATGGTGCCGGCCCGTTTAGACATTTGCACCAATTGTCCGCTTGCTTTCATTGTTACTAATTGATAGAGAATTACTGCTAAATCAATGCGAGAAAGCCCCAGCGCTTGACGAATTCCCTCAAGACGAACTGCATAACTATGATGATCATGCCCCAACACCATTACCAAATGATCAAAGCCCCGTTTTGCTTTATCAAGCAGATAGGCAATATCGGCAGCAACATAGGTCCACTCACCGGTTGATTTGCGCACCACACGATCTTTATCATCACCAAATTTAGTTGAGGCAAACCAGAGCGCATGCTCGTGCTCATAAATAAAATTATGCTCTTGCAAGAGTTTTACGGCGCGTTCAATGGCACCGCTTTCATGCAATGTTTTTTCGGAGAACCACACATCAAAGTGAACTCCGTAGTTGGCGAGCGTTTGTTTAATTTTTTCAAGCAAAAATTCTTTTGCATAATGTTCAAAGAATGAATCGGGGTTATCAATAACAGAGTTGCCTTTTTCTTTCACCAACTCTTGCGCAAGATCCAAAAGATATTCGCCACGATAACCATCTTCAGGCAATTGAGCAGCAATACCAGCAGCTTGTTGGCATCGCACTTTAAACGACTGGCCCAATTTGGCAATCTGGTTGCCCGCATCATTGATATAGAATTCTTTTGTCACCTGGTGGCCAATAAAGGTGAGGATATTGCCCAAAACATCACCAATAATGGCGCCGCGACCATGCCCCAAATGCAACGGGCCGGTGGGATTTGCGCTGACAAACTCAATGTCAAAACGATGTTTGGGCGCATCATCTTCGAGTTTAAAGAAGGCTTCTTTTTGTTTTTCAAGTTCTTGTGCCAAATCATGAATCGCATTTTGGGTAAAATAGGCATTTAAAAATCCAGGTCCGGCAATCTCGATTTTTGCAATGTAGGGATGTTTAAATGTATCGATTATTTCTTGCGCAATTTGACGCGGGTTTACCCGTCCGTGCATGGTGAGCTCGTCGAACCATGCTTGTTGCTGGCGCTCGAATGGTTCGACGAGCTCACCACGAGCGGCTACATTTGTTTTTTCGGAGAGGACTTTTGCCAACACCATGGCAGCATTACTATTTAAATCGCCAAACTCCGCTTTTTTAGGCTCAACATTCAGTATAAAATTACATAAGTGCGTTTCTTGCTCCGTTATCCCGAACGTTTTTTGAAGATAAGAAGAAAACGCAGTTTGTATATGGCTAATGGGATTCATAAATTAATGACTCTTTTTTTAAATGTTTCTGCTATTATACTAAGCATTCTAGCAAGAAACTATAAAGTTGTCAGATAAGGAGATCACTAATGAATTATGTGTTTTCTATTGTTATGGGCATACTGCTTTTCATGCAGTTGGGCGCCTTTGGCATGGGGCATGAAATAAAACTAGAATCAGATACAAAGGAGATCCTTGATCTCTTAAAACGGAATAAAGAATCCGATCCCAATGTAGGCATTATTTTATGTCTGATTCTTGAGAAAGATCCCCGATTGGCTAATTGCAAAGACGATAAGGAACATACCCCTTTATGGCACGCTGTTACCAATAAAACTTTTTGGGCAATAGATCCCTTACTTAGATACGGTGCCGAGCCCGACTATGGGGCATTTGATCGCGCTAAAAACTATTCTGTCCCCGAATGCAAGCAGCTGAAAGATGCATATCTGGCAAAAATTAAAAAAGCTGAATCGGGAAGCAAATTGTAGTCTTGATTAACATAAATTATCTATAAAACCTCATAACAATTAAGGATATGTCTATGAAACGCGCAGCGGTGTTTACTGCTTTTGCAATGTCATTACTATTTTCACCATCATCTCATGGTATGGAACCAAATGAAGGTAAAGTACGATTACTATCAGTATCTATAAGTCATTTACGAACCCTTTATGACTATGATCTTCCTCATGAATGTTTGGCAGGTTTTTTGTTAAAAGCTCGCGAGGACATCAAAAATTGTGATTCAAATGAATTTATGCAATTTCTGGCGCAACGAAATGTTGAAATTACTAAGGAACCTATAAAAGATGAATCAAAAGAAGATACCAGTGCCCAAGAAATAAAAGCTGAAGCTCCCCTGAACAGGATTTTGAACACCGTAAATCATGTGCAACCGGCTTTGCACCAATCCGGCTGTTCACCCGAAGATTGATGTTTCAAACTGAAATTATGAATTTTAAAAATCCCTGCTATACTTTGTATACAGGGGTTTTTTATGAAAATAGCAGTACTTGTTTCAGGCGGAGTTGATAGCTCAGTTGCATTGCGATTGCTCAAAGACCAAGGGCATGATGTAACCGCTTTTTATCTTAAAATTTGGCTTGAAGATGAACTTTCTTACCTGGGCGATTGCCCTTGGGAAGAAGATCTTGCCTATGTGCGCAAAGTATGCGAACAGGCTAATGTGCCACTCAACATTATTTCTTTGCAAAAAGAATACTGGGATCAGGTGGTGGCATATACAATGGCAGAAATTAAAGCAGGAAGAACGCCAAATCCAGACATTTTGTGCAACCAACGGATTAAGTTTGGTGTGTTTTTTAATCATATTGACGATAGTTTTGATAAGGTGGCAACTGGCCATTACGCTCAAGTAGAGAAAAATAATTTGTTCACTCTCTATCGCGCTCCCGACCCAATTAAAGATCAAACCTATTTTCTTTCTTATTTGAGCCAAGCGCAATTGGCGCGTGCCTTATTCCCCATCGGCCATTTGCACAAAGAACAGGTTCGCGCATTGGCGCACCAATATGATTTACCCAACAAGGATCGCAAAGATTCCCAAGGCATTTGTTTTTTGGGGAAACTCAAATTCAATGATTTTATTAAATTTCATGTCGGTGAAAAACGGGGCGATTTAATGGAATATGAAACGGGCAAAAAATTAGGCATTCATAAAGGATTTTGGTTCCACACTATTGGCCAACGGCAAGGTTCCGGTCTTGCGGGTGGGCCGTGGTATGTGGTTGCAAAAAATACTGATGAAAATACAGTCTTTGTTTCACGCAACTATTATTCACCAGATAAACATCGCAATAGTTTTACCGTTGAACAGGTTAATTGGCTCTCGGGAATACCACCCGCAAAAACAGACTTGCAAGTAAAAATAAGACATGGCAAACAGATCTATAATTGTACCGTGGTTCCAATTTCCGATACCCGGTGGCAGGTAACCCTTGATCGGGATGACCAAGGCATTGCTCCGGGTCAATTTGCCGTTTTTTATGATGGCGCTGAATGTCTTGGTGCGGGTACAATTTGCTAAAAAAAGATATATTGACAAATTGCATGCATTTGCTATAATTTCTACTAGAAATAATTTTTAGCCTAAAATGGAGAATTACATGAATATATTTCGGATTTGGTTAGTTCTGTTGTTCTACGCTGTTTCCTGTTTTGGCATGGAAAAGCTTGAGCCAGTAAAAAAATTATATGCCTCGGATTTTGAGAAACTTGGCGTGATGTACACAAACGAACTCATTTGTAGGGTAGATAAGCCAAAAATTAAATATATCGAATGTAATCGCCTTATGCGCCATAAATATGGGCAGCTCCTCGCGCAAAAACATGAAGCTCCTGTGTATCTCAAATATATCAATGATAGGGTGAGATACGGGGCATTTGCCGATACTGATATTGCAAAAGATAGTCTGATTGCCGAATATACCGGCGAACTTATTCATGAGCAAATGTTTAGCCAGATTGAATCTGTGGATGATTCCGCATATTGCATGGACGTTGGACATTATTATTACGATGCGAGTTTTGACCCGGTTGTTACCGCTTTAATTGTTGACGCAAAGCGCTGCGGCAATTTTACTCGTTTTATTAATCATAGCTCTACACCAAATACTTTCCCCACCACCATTTATGGCGGGGATAATTTGTGGCATGTTATTATTCTAGCAAACAAACGGATTGCCAAAGGCGAACAACTCACTATTGATTACGGGAATGATTATTGGCAAAACCGCGGTATCGTGCCAGAGAATTTGGAATAATTTTACAGGAATTATTAAACAAGCTTGCTTAGCAATTCCCGTGCATGTTTTACCTGCATTTCTCTTTCTTTTTTCCACGCGGCCATAACTTGTTGTTTTGAGGCATCAGGATGGTGGTGCTGATATTCTTGCATGAAAGTCAAAAGCGCCCACTCTTTTTTTGGTTGGGCCTTTGTTTTTTTTCGGAGCTCATATTCCTTTTGCCACATCTGTGCAAATTCTTTATAGGTTGGCGGATTTCCATCATGCCAGCGGGCATTGATCCAATCGACACCAAAAGCAGTAAAATGGAAATGAGGGCCGATCAGTTTTTTGAAGAAAATCCTTGTTTTTAGATCATTTTTATAGGCGCCGTAGAGAACCGGAGTATTTTCAGCAAGCGGATAATTCATGCATTTTTGCGCGCGTGAAATAGCCGGAATAGTTTTTGCCGGCAATACTGTGCCGGTTTTTAAAAAATGCATGATCTTTTTGATGAGTTCGGCTTTGCCTTCTTGCCAAGGAATGTTGTACGTTTTGCACAGATCACGCAGCTCTTTCATGTTCATGAAATGGAGAGCATCAAAAAGCTCTTTCATTTCTTGGGGACTCAATTTTCTTGGCATAGTTATCCTTTGTGGGAATAAATAATCTCTTTAGGTATATTAAAACCTATAACAAGAAAAAAATACACGAAAATATGCTGATTTTTTCTTTGCCAATAGCCAATTACATGGTAAGTTAGAATAACCTAACTATTTCGAATCAAAAGGCATGTGCATGAAAAAATTCTCATTCCATTTATTTAAAAAATTACCGGCGCATGAGAAGAAGATAACCTTCTCAACAACGCTCACCTTAATTCGGTTCATTCTGATTCCTTTTATTGTTGGTGCTATGATACTTGATGCGTGGCACAGCGCATTTATTCTCTTTATTATCGCTGCAATTACTGATGTGCTGGATGGCTGGACGGCGCGATGGTTCAATGAACGAACCTTTTTGGGTGCGGCCCTTGATCCGGTGGTTGATAAGTTTCTGGTGCTTGCGATTTTTTTTACTCTGGCATTTATTCAACCATTGCTTTTTACCATACCGCTCTGGTTTGTGATCCTTGTTCTTTTAAAAGAGATGGTGCAGATTGGCGGCGCGGTGTTTATTTATTATGCCAGGGGACATTTAACTATTGCTCCCACTCTTTTAGGCAAAGCAACTATGGTGGTGCAGACTGCTTTTATAGCATGGCTATTTTCCTGCTACTTTTATGGGTGGCTGCCGATTAAAACATATTATGTGATGTTGGGCGCTGTTTTAACATTAGTGGGTCTAGCCTTTCTTGATTATGCGCGTATTGGTTTTGCGCAATGGCGCACGTAAACATTTTGGAGGATTAATGGTATATCAAAGAAATTATGTTATCTTGGTGATATTTTTTTTTGGCTTAATGGCGGCAGAATCCTTTGTTGAGCCTAAAAAAACATCTAATCAAAAAATGAGTGCAGATGATTGTTGCCAACAAATTCTTTGGGGTGGCAAAGAATTTGCGCGAATCAGCCAATATACCGGTGCAATTCAGGCCATAGATTTATTATGGGTTGAAGATTATTTTGACGATGAAAAAAATGGGGTATTTAATCTTGCGGCAAAAGATCAGGCTAAACTGCAGGATTATGTTGCGCATAAAGAAAAATATAATCGTGCCCGTGAAGAATATGAAAAAGTATTAAAAGAAGAGCTTGAATTCTTAAAGCAGTTTGAATCCTCGGTTCGGACGAGTAAAAAGAAAAAGTAGGGCTTAAAAAAAGTTTTTTTTTATATAGTATTTAATTATTAGTGTAATTTTTTTATTGCGGGTGTTTTTGAAAAACATCATTTATGCAAAAGGATATTCATGAGTTCATTTAATCGTGTCATTATGGCAGGAAACCTAACCCGCGATCCGGATTATAAACAATTAACTTCCGGCCAAGCAGTCTGCCGTTTAGGATTAGCATCAAACCGTCAATTTAAGAATAAGCAAAGCGGTGATATGATCCAAGAAGTTTGCTATATCGATATTGATGTGTGGGGACCGCAAGCAGAAAGCTGCCGTCAATATTTGCAAAAGGGCAGACCAATCTTGGTTGAAGGTCGCTTAAAGCTTGATACGTGGGATGATGCAAACGGTCAAAAGCGCAGCAAGCATAGCATTGTTGCCGATCGTGTTGTCTTCTTATCATCCAATAATCAAGCAAGCGCTGAAGCTACCGATCAAGATGAACAGCGCCTTGATCCCAATAACCCGGTAGAAAAAGAGTTGATGAATCAGATTGATCAAATAAAATCGCGGAATGCGGCACGCGCTGCAAAACCTGCTGATTCACAATTTGAACCGGCCCGTGCGCAAGCGCCGGCCAAAAAGAAAACTGTACCGGTAGCGGCTCAGCAACCGCAAGCGGCAGTTGGCGGCGAAATTGATTTTGCCGATGAACCACCGTTTGCCGACGATTTGCCTTTTTAAGATAAGCGTATTTTTGATAAAAAAGCCTCGGTGATCATCACCGAGGCTTTTTTTGCTCTTGAGGGTTAAGGTTTTGGAGAATTAATATATATCTCATCTTTTTCATTCACCCGAATGGTAAACGGATTCCAGTTATAAGTGCCTTCGCGGCCATTTGGCTGATAGATTATATTTATTTTGCCCTCTAAATCTATTCCAATGACTCCTATTTGTTCGCGTCCAGATTTTAAAATAGTAATCAGTTCACCTTTTTTTAGCGGGACATTGAGTTTTGCCGTTTGATGCGGATTGATAACTTCTACTTTTTCTTTATTATTTTCATGAGTATATTTTATAGAAATCTGATTATTTGAATCATTTCTTATTTCGTAGAGCATGAGAGCCGGGGAAATTTTTTGGGGGCAAGACTTTTGCGGTTGTATCGGTGGTGCCACTTTTAATGGAACTGGTTGAATGGCTTGAGCTTTTGATGGAAGCTCATTTTTTAATCGAATTGCAACATCACGTAAAATAGTTCGTATGCCATCAAGATTTGTTTCAACATCTTTAAAAAAGTTAATATCCTTGATTTTTTCTTTCATTTCTTCTTTAACTTTTGCAAGAAGCGCCATCGCCACCCGAATAATGGCGAACTTCGTTGCATTATTTTTGTCTTTTTGTGCTGCTTCTTGAATTGTCCAGATAACCATTTTAACTTTTTGACCGATTCCCAATGGTTGTAGAAAATCATCTACCGTGTTTAATCGGTTAATAGCTTCAGAAAGATCTTTTTCTGAAAAATTCAGTGTTCGTGGGGTAACCGGGTGCACCCCTAACGCAGTTAATAGGGCGATCCGTTCCTCTTCAGGGATTACTTGTGCCTCATTAATGTAATAGGCAGGTGTGTTGCCTTGGCTGTCAACAACATTTGTCTGAGCGCCATACTTCTTCTCTCTGAGTAATCTAACCGCGTTAAGAATATAGTTAATAGAAGACTTTTTTGATTCTTTTTCTTTTAACTGTTCTATAGCTTTTGGTAATGCGGCTTTTAATTCTGCTGGTGTTTTAAAGTTTTCTTTTTCAATATCCAAGTGAATAAGCGAATATTGAGAATCGCGGATTAGTTCTGCCAGTGGCGTTCTTCCTTTTTCTTCTGAACTTCCTTTATTAATGTCATCGACTGCCCCTTGTTTAAGAAGGAATTCAAGTATATTTATATCACCACCGCGCACTGCATTATGTAAAATAGTAAGCCCTTGCTTATCGATACTATGAATATTGGCTCCGTTGTTGAGTAGGAACATAATAATCTGAGGGTAATTCTCTTTGTTTTGCTTGTTTTGTTGCAAGACGGCCCATGCCAAGGGGGTTTTTCCAAATTTGTCTACTTTGTCTACTGAACGGGGATCTTGTTCTATGATCTCGATAACTCTTTGTAGATTCCCCTCAGAAGCAGCCCACCCAATATCTTGTTGTTTGGGTATCTCCATGCTGTGGCATGTCACTAAAAACATAACAGCGATGAAAGTGAAATTTTTAATTACTTTCAACATATCTTTCTCCTTTACATAAAAAGTTTTGTTAAAAAAGCCTAACACTCAGGCAAACCTTACTGCAATATTTTATTTTTATTGACAATTAGAATTTAAAAACTGCAATCTAGTATATGAGATTGATTGAGGAGTAAAGGTATGATGAAGCCTTTATATATAGTGTTGTTTATTTTTTTTCCAATAATACCGTATGAAAAACTGACTCAATTTCTGCCTCCAGAATCATGCATGATTCATCAATTGCCTGCCTGTTTACAAGGAAACCCGGTTTATCATATAAAAACATTGGCGGTACAAAAAGATTCCTTCAGTTGTGGGTATCATGCGATTTTTAACGCGGTTGCTCTTGATAAGGCAGTGTACGAAGACTCAGATTTTGTTTATGGCATTAAGAAAAATCTTAATAATACGTACCTTTTTTTCGATGTATGTGCGGCTGTAAAAAAGCACATTAGTGTGAGTCAACCGCTCAACGGTGCCCATATTGAAGACATTGCTAAAGAATTTCCTTTGGGCGAGCGCTTGTTGTCATTATTTTTTTTGGGGGATGATATTATGATTCCGCGCCTTGCAGTGAATGTAGAGCATCCGCTTACGATGTCCAAATCAGAAATAGAAAAGCTCTTAAAAGATAAACAAAAGGCCATTGTGCAGGAAAAAATTAAACAACTAATTGATAATGTTAAAACAAAACAGCGGCAGGCTGCGCATTTTATTTGCAATGTTGGTAATCATTATATGCTTTGCACCGTTATTTCTGATTATTCATTACAAACCAAATTATATGTGATTGGCGCATGGAACGAGCCGATCAACGAAGCAGCGCTTAAATATATTAACCTCTTTTTATCTTATATGAAGGCATAGGGAACGAGCCATGAAAATAAAAGCATTTTTAGTTTTGCTATTCATAGCGCAGGGCCTTGCAGCCTGTGAAGATAACCGCTTTCATCGGATCTTTCCCCTATCTTCTTTTAAGTTAGTCATTGATACCTGTATGCGATCGTATAGTGATGTGCTTTTGTTGCAAGATAAAATTGCAAATCATGAAAAAATAAATGATCTACTTGATCTTTTAGTTGGGCGCCTTATCCATTTAGAAAGTTATGTTGAGCAACTCATCTTTGCCTATAATAATGATGCGACCGTAAGTTATGAGGAGCTGGAGTATTTGATGAAATTGATCGAACATCTTGAAATTACGATTACCGAAACTGAGTGTCAAAATTTTTCTGAGCCGCTGAATGAGATAACCAATTGCTTAAAAATGGAACTCAAAAAAACCCTGACACAGCTTTCTTCACATAATCTTACGCAAGGGCGATCACTCCTTTATCGGTTCCTACCATCAGAATGCCGCTCACTCCAATTTGCTTAACCCAATAGAATGCGTTAACACTGCCAAAAACTGGATCATTAAGCAGTGCTTCATTCGGGTTGGTGATATCCCACTCTGCCGCATTAAAAGGAAGACACATTAATTGTTCAGGTAAACATGAAGATTGTATATTATCTACGGTGAAAATACGGCGTGCGCCATCCGACCAGAAATAACTGAAGAGTGGTAAGGTTGCAAAATTAGGATCTGTACCGGCGGTTGTGCTATCAAATAATGGCGGAACAAAAGCAAATGGCACGGTATTTTGGCTGCCATTAAGTTGTTGGATAATGCTTCTATTAAAAGTACCCAACCCGTTTTGGTCGGCGATGTAAAATGGCCAAATAGTGGATGGTGATGCAACCGGGATTGATGCATTATCAACGCCGGCAATGTCTGTGTAAAATGCGAGAGTATTTGGGATTAAACTCCATGCGGCATCTGTCTGGTTGGTTGCTTGTTGAACGCCGGTTGTTTTTGTGGATTGATACAATCCATTATTGGTGGCCAAAACAAGTTGTTCTGTTGAACCGTCTGGCATTGTTGAGATGATTTGAATAGCGTTGAATACCGCGATATTGGCAAAGATTCCGGTGCCCGTTTCTGCGAGTATAAAAATATTTGCCGGATTAAACATCGATGAAACACTTGGCTGGAATGGAATCAGGTAGAGAGTACTTTGCAATGCTGTTTCTGCCAAAACATACAGTACATTTCCTGTTGTTTTGATATCAAAAACTTCGCCGGTGATATTGGGTGCCAATTGCCAACTGCCGGTGCTAAATGGCGGAGCATTTAATGCACCAAGAGTGCTCACAGCAAATCCTGCACCGCCGTCGCTAAATACATAAAGCCCTGTTTGGGTGCCGGCAAAGAAATAGTTGGTATTAGTTCCCGATTCTTGCCGCGCGTATTCCATTACTGTTGCTTGGCATGCATTTTTCGGCAGATCGGTGACTAAAAAGTTACTGGCAAGTGAGAAATTGGTGGTTACCGTTTGCGGACTTGAGACAGAGGCGCCCAATGCTTGGCTGATCCGCGCAAAGATAACTGATCCGCTGCCGGAAAATAATGCGTAACGGCTTTGATTTGAGATAAATCCGCGCGTGGATTGATCAAGATCAAGCACGGCCCTTGCTACACAGGTTGTCAAACCCGACTGGCAATCGGTTGTTGTGGTGCCGCGAATGGCAAGATTGAGCTGCGCAATCAGTGATGCGGGATCGTCTGAATTATTTTGCCATGCGGTTTGCAACACAGTATTAGTAGCTGAATTGACTGCCCAAATTTTGGCCAGTGATGCGTCAACAGCAAATTGTGCAACGCCGGTGATATTGAATTGGGTGCCAATGGTATAGGGGGGGAATGCTTTTTTGGTCCATGGGGTCCAGCGAATAATTTTACCTGTTTCATCAAAAAGCGCCTGTGAATATAAAATGCCGCTATTGGTAGCTGCATTTGTTGATCCGTTTATTGAAACATAAACCGTATCGCCAACCACATCAATGTCACCGATTAAACTTGGTACCGGTAGTGCGAGCGGTCCATCCCCCACCATAACTGCCGGATCGGTGTTGAGTGGAAGATCGGTGTTGGTGGCTGCGGGTACAACAAATTTGTAATTTACCAACGGCGCATTTTTATTTGCCAGGGTTCCTTGTACCGGGTTGGTTGGATCGTCAAGATCAACCAACGGTAATGCATAGATCTGATTGCCAATCGTGCTTATTGTGCCATTGCCGCCATTAATGATCAGATAACTGGGGCCGGTGCTCGCGTGTAGTACGCGCACTTTATTGATCGCAAGGCTATCTTGCATTGCATCAAATACACCGACCATATAATTTTGAATACCGGCGCCGTCTATAAATGCTGCATCGGGGGCAATATCGGCAAAGGTAATAATGCCACTGCTATCAACTGAGGCCACCACCACTGATTTGGCGCCCGATGAACTTGATCTAGTTTGCATACGATTTTCCGGCTGGGCACTCCTGGTTTCGGGGACACCAACAGGGCCGGCCCATGAAAAAGTGGAAGAAATTGGTCTGTTATCTGATTTAAATACCGGTGTGGTCGGCACAATAATGGGCGGCAATGGTGGTTGGGGTGCCGGTCCGGTTATTATTGGAATGCACTGCGCATCAACAGGGCTGTAGGTGTAACCAAACTGGCAGGTGGGCCATGTTATGCAGGCATTAAGTTGGGGAACATATACTTGCCCCGGTGGACAAATGAGGGGGCCGGTGCAGACGCCCAGATCCGGAACAAAAAATTGCCCCGCTGGACAGGGGCTACAACCACTGCCATCAATATAAATGCCGCCATTGGTACATATGAAACAGGCCAATGCGTTTTGGTCAAAATAATATCCTGCCGGGCAGGTGACGCAGGCCGCCAGTTGCGGGTTCCAGAAATAGCCACTCGAACAGATAGCGGTTACGCATTGTAAAAGAATCGGATTAAAATATTGGCCGATTGGACAGGTTATGCAGGTCTGGCTCAGGGTATCAAAATAGGCCCCGGATGCACACGTGACACATTGCTGGAGCGCATTATTACAATACCATCCGAATGGGCAGGTGGGGCAGAGTGAGCCGGTACAGCTACCGGTTCCCGTGCCGGCCGGGCAGGTTTGCCCGCTGCTGCTTATGCCGGCGCTGGTCACTTGAAGTCCAATATATAAACGCTGTAACTGGTCATCCCAAAAAAGGTCAACTTGATTGGGCACTATGGTCGGTGAATTGTTTATTAATACTTCCGGTGTGGTTGGGTCAAGTGCTATCGCTTTAATGCCGCTGTCGCCCGATACAGCCGGTACCTGTGTGAGTGATAATGGATTTCGATTGATGGAGATGCTTGCTATGCCGCCGTTACAATCTGAACCAAAAAAACCATTGCAGGGTCTTAATGCGGCAAACATAAAATTGAGGCTCGCAGCTAAACCCACAACACCATTTGTTTGCAAACCATTCACATTCACGGCGCCACTTGCATCAAGAAGTATGGGTGATCTGGCAAGGTTTGAGCCGTCATTGTTTGTCGCAATTACTACTTTTGGTTCTTCTGCTGGATTTACCGGATCAGTAACAATACCCAAAATGGGATTTGTATCGCCAAGAGTGGTGGCAAGGGTTAAAGATGCAATACCTTGACCGTTCAACGTTTCATTGGTTGCGATACCGGTAAAGCTGCTATTTTCACCAAAGGTTGGAGGATTTGCTTTAGAGATTGCATTGGTGCCACCGCCCGGGTTTAAACCCACATAAAAATTTCCGGTTGCCCGATCGAGTATCGTTGCTCGTATGGTTTGATTAAAAGTCTGAACCACGCTGGTGCCGTGTGCATAATTTACCAGCGCACAGAGTAATAATATTCTTTTCATTGTGATCCCCCTTAAAACGAATTACGTTGTAAGTCAACCACAATGAACTTTAATATTTCAATAGAACCTTGTCTTTAAAAATCGCAGGCAAAAGAAAAGCCTGCTTCAATGCCAACCATATTGGTATTAAATATACGCTTGCCGCCCACTATTACATTAAAAAAAGCGCCAACATGAGGCAACCATGAGCGATTGTAGGTAGCAAAATCATATTCCAGCAATAGATTAACCGTGTGCATTTTCCATCCCCAAAACTCGGGGTCGGTATTCACGAGCATGGGATCAAAAATGGTGGTATTACACGGAATAATCGTATCTCTATATTTGTTTACAAAACTATAACCTACCAAAAAGGAAAGTCCGCAAAGCACGTGATCCCCTTTAATATAAAAATTTGACTCCCAGATGGTTCCCGGATCAATGCGGCATTCACCCTGGGCAAGTTTGATTAAGCCACTTTGAGAGCAATCCGTTTTGAGGTGGAGTAATTTATGTTTTCGTAGAAATGGCATACCGCCAATAAAGGCGCCCACCGTGAACCAATCATACCAGCCGACGGCTGCGGCAAAACTAATGGGCACTGCATAAAATCCATCGTATCCATTAGCAATATCAAAAACCTCGCTCTCATTGTTGGCATGACCGGTGGGAAACAGTGCGCCGATGCGAAATGTGGTGTCAAAGTAATCGATCTCTTGAGTTTCTTCAAAGTTATTGGTCCATCCGGCCAAAATACTCAAATCGCCCACTCCGTTATAGCTGATCGGATTTATTGAGAGGCCATATTTTTGCAAAATGCTGGGGAATAGCGCCAGAAAATGTTGCCAGACCGGCGTTTCTTTATTGGGACCACTATTACACTCGGTGGGTGAAAGATCTACAGCCTGTATGTCAGTGACTTCTATGTGCCGTACTGGTAAATGTGCCTGCACAAAAAAACCGCAACTCAGGTTTTGAGAAACGCTTAAATTAGCCTCGATAAGTTTGAATTTTCCATGAAAACTGAGCATGGCAAAGCCATCGTTGGGCGCGAGCAATTCAAGTTGGGTTAACACAATATCTTGTGGGGTTGTCAAATTTTTTCCCGGAACGTTGATGCCGAGATTGAGCATGTTGTAAACCCCATAAATATCAAGGAGGGGGACTTCTTGGCAGCCCCCTGAGTTTCGTGCTGTGTGAGTGGAACCAAAACCAAGGGCCACATCAAATGAGCTAAGCCATGGTTTTGCCAACCGGGGTTCATAGAATTCCGGTAAAAAATTGGTGGCTCGCCAGAAGTGAGGGTTATCAATTGAGATGGCAGCGCGAGAAATGCACAAAAGAGTTATTAGACTTATTTTTTTGACAAACGTGGACCTGTTCATATGTGAATCTTTCCTTTTTAAGCTGTAGGGCATGTCTTAATGTATAAAAAATTTATGATAAAAAGAAAAGGGTTTGTCTTGGCCTGTTCCATTGTTATACTGAAAAAAGTATGAGACAAATAAAGACCCTTCGATATGCAGTAAACTGCTACTCAGGCCCCTCGACAAGCTCGGGGTGATCGGAATCCCCGTTCGTGCTGAGCTTGTCGAAGCATCGTGGTGAGTGATTGCGTTAGCAATCGTATCGAACCATTTTTGTATTATTTTAAAACATAATTTATTTGAGTGAACCATGAACGAAGAAAATAATAATCAGCAAGAACAAAACCAAGATCAAGAATCCAACCTTGCCCAACAATTGCAAGAATGTCAGGCGCAAAGAGATGAATGGCGGGATCGTTTTTTACGGGTTGCGGCAGAATTTGAAAACTATAAAAAACGGGCAGAAAAAGAGAAGGTCCAGTGGATAACGGGGGCCCAAGCATCGTTACTTTCTGATCTGATAACCATTGTTGATGATTTTGATCGCGCATTTGCTCCCAGCCTACGCTTATCCGGGTCTTCCGACTCGGCAACCCTTCGGCAAGCTCAGGAGTTAACGCGCCCTTCCGCTCATCCTGAGGAGCAGCGCAGCTGCGTCTCGAAGGACGGCGGGCAGGCAACCCAATCAAATGAATTTGTTGATCAGTCACGGGCCGGATTTGAATTAATTTACAAAGCATTGCAAAAATTGCTTGAAAAATATGGTGTCACCCAGATGAAAATGGGCGAACATTTTGATCCAATGCTCCATGAAGCGATCATGCAAGTGGAGGATGCCACAAAATCCTCGGGTGATATTGCACAGGTTTTGCAAAAAGGGTATATGTTTAAAGGTGAAGTACTCAGACCGGCAAAGGTAAGTGTGGTGAAATGAAAAAGTTTGTTTTCATTCCTTTAATTTTTACAGTCTCCCTATCATTTGGTATGGAGAAATCGAGTGAAAAACAAAGAGAATGCGAACAAATATGCTATCTAAATAGAATTCCAACGGATATAATCCTTGAAATTTTAATGTGCTTATTTTCATGTGATGATGTGCCACTGATAAAAAATCTTCATGAAGCAACAGTTCTGGTAAAGCCATTTTTATATAGCGCCAAGAAATATTTTACAAATGATATGTTGCATAAACAGCTTGTAAAAAGAATGTCCAAAATATATAAGACCCTTACTGCTGAGATTTCCTTGGATCTTCCTACCCCAGCCAGTAAAGAATATTTAAAAAGCATCGGGATAGATGATGTAATAAAATATTGTGGATACAATATTATAAAAAATGGTTTTCCTGCGCAGATACGGATGTTGCTTGATGTATGGCCGGTCGGATGCGCAATCCAGATTACTCCTTTTAAAAATTCGATAAAGCGCAATTTAATAATAGAACTTGCTGAAACTGATATAGAGGCTCAGCGCTTAAGGCTTTTGCTTTCAAAGGGTATTGATGTAAATGTTATTTCCAATTATGCATCCGGAGATAATGCTTTGCACAAAGTTGTGCGTACTGCTACTAAAGAAAATGAAGCGTTAAAAAGAAAGCAACTAAAAGTTTTACTTGATTATGGCATCAACGTTGATCATGAAAATAATAATTACAATCGTACGGTATTCGACTTGGCTAGGGTTCTTGCTGAGCCAGGGAACCCATTCAAGGAATGCCATTCTCTCCGTTCTGATTTAGAACGGGCCAAAAGGGATCGAGAGATGGAAAAAAGAGTTGAATCGCATGTGAATAAATGGAATCACTTAAAATAACTGAAGTATCTAGACGGTTAGTTGCAAAGGTTACTTAGGAGGAATTTATAAAGAGGTATTAGATTTTGTAGAGCCGCATGGCCCCACCTAAAGCTTCAAAAGGGTGTATAGTCTCTTGAAAAGTTAATAAAGAAAAAAGTTCAAGCGCATGAAAAAAGTACTTATTTGTTTAAGTTTCTTTTCATCAATTTCTGCCATGCAAAATGCTACTCACCATGCTTCTGATTGTTTTGACCTGCTTCCTTCCGATATTATTGCTTTAATTTTGGAGAAGCTTATTACTCCTTTTAATCTAAAAGTATGTGGCGAGGGGCCACAGGAATTTATAACTATACCTGGCTGGCAATCGAGCGGCGCACGAGAATTTTTGAAAATTCGAAAAAAGTATTATGGAAGTGTGCAAATTCCCAAAACACTTTTTGCTGCATTGGAGAGTGACCATTCTTCGTTTGGCAAGAAACTCGGTTTATCTGTTTGTCTAGCAAGTCGTGGCTCCATGGTATGGCTGAAGCAAGAACTTGAAAAAAAAGATATGACTGATCACGCATACAACTTTATCAAATTTTCCTGTGCTCAGAAGAACCCATTGCCGGTTGCCCCATTTTCCACTTCACGAGTGAAATTGTTATTGAAGGCGGGATTTCCTATCAACTCATATTGCAATGATGAGGGTGTTCCCTTGCTCATTGAGGCATTGCAACAATTGCCAAAAGATCATAGCGATATTTATAAACTGGCAAGTGATAAAATAAATCTTTCATATATTCAAAGAATTGCCTGGATCACTTTATTGGTTGCCTATGGTGCTGATCCCAATATCTGCACCCGGCATGGCACATCTGCACTCCTTTGTCTTGTTCAAGATAGAAACTCATCATTTGATTGGAGCCCGAAAAGTGCCATAAAAATGCTGTTAGAATTAGGGGCCAAGCCCGTAACAAAGGGTCAGCTTATCAAAGGTAAAACGGAAGATGATAGCACAGTGCGCGATGAACAGGCCTATACGAATGCGATTGAAGACGCTGCTTATTTAGCCGACCTTTGCGAGCAATTTGCAAAAAAAAATGAACAACAAAATGCAATCGCCAAGGAGCTTGCAAATAAGAAGTCGCCCTTGAGTAAAATTTGGCAAAAACAGCCCTAACCGTTCGTGGTGAGCCTGTCGAACCATGCTTCATTTAAAATAACTCAAAATACCAATTACCAACTCAATCCAAATAAGTACAATAATGGAAACGGTGAGCATGTCTTCTCGAATCGCTTCCGTTTTATGTTGCAACGTGGAGAGTACATCTTTAATAATGATCAATTTTTTATCGATCGATTCTTTGAGATTTTTCAGTTCTCGTTTTTCAACCAAGAGTGAATAGAGTTCCGAATAATATGGTTCACCCGCAAGTTTAATGCTCCCCTCAAGCCGTTCAGCAATAACTGAAATATCAACTTTTAACTTATCAAGATCATCTACGGGGCCCTTGGAGAGTGTGCCGATGAACGGAAAATATGATTTTAATGGCACCTTGCGAACGCGGCCCTCGTAAATATAATTAAGTTGTTGTTCAAGAGTGCGATCAAAATAACGCAACTCTAAGTGCTGAATGTTGGCAAAATCAAAAAAATCGAGAATATCTTGGTATTCATCGTCGTAAATAAATGCTGCTTCGGTATCCACCACAATTAAATCACCCCGAAAATAACCGATCGCGTCAGCCAAAATTTCATTCTTTTGGTTTTCTGAAAGTGTTTCAGTTTCAAAACGTAATGCGGATGCAATGATCCCGCCATAAGTATCTTTGAGTTTTACCATATCAAGTAAATTGGGAAGCGGATCAACTTGGATCACCAGGTAAGTGGAACGGGTATGAAAAAAGTTAGATTTTGCAATAAATGGCTTAATATTTTTAAAGATTGTTTCTGAATCAATAAGACTTTGCTCGGCCCACTGATTGTCAATCCCATCAAGCTGTTGACGAATATTTTTAAGAGTATCTTTAAAAGGAATTTTATAAAGAAGTGAGATAGCACCAAAGTTATGAATTTTTGCGTTAACGCAGGTTGGGCTTTTTTCTGTTTCAGGAATTTCAATCGCAAGAGGAAGATGATAGTTTTTAAAGAATTTGGAGAGAGTTAATGGTTGTGGAACCACTAAACCGGATGCTTTTACTTTTTCTAAATTAATATCGTCACCCACGTCAAATGCATGGAATAAATAGATGTTTCCTTCAAATAACTGTTCAAGAGGGTTGTTTTCAGTATTTTCAGCCATGGTATTTTATCTCCGGGAATGCAAACGAATGGTTTCTTATTACCCTACCCGAATGAATTTGAATGATCAAATAGCCTGGCAATCGCTTGATTTATTTACTATTATTTCTAAACTTAAACATTATTCTAAATGCTGCTTGTACATACGCGAAAGATCTTTATGAAGAAAAAAATTCTGGTTTTACTGCTTGCCGTTGCGATCCAAAGTGTCGCTGAGACACCAAGTGAAAAATCAAAGAAAGAAGCGGAGGAACTTCGTAATGAAATACGAACTGCTATTTCAACTATCATTGAACATCCGGTGGTTCAAACAGTCAGTGTTTCTGTTGGCCTTGCATGCATTGGTTCAATACTATGTAAATTGAAGCATGTTGATTTTTTTCAAGCTATGAATATATATCCTCGGCTGAGAGAAATAAACAATAGTGGCACTGCAGAGTTGGTTCTTTCAATTAATACAAGCCGAGTTTATACCCATCCAAATATTTATTTTGAAGCAGTAACTGCTGGATTATTATTGCATCATCCGGTAGCAAAAGTAGTTAACAAATTGTCCCATTTATTTAATATGAGTAAAACATGAAAAATATAATTATTGTTCTTTTTCCCTTTTTTCTTTCGATTTCAGCCGTTCAACCGGTAAAGCCGCCACAAAATCATGCGCCTGCACCTTTTCCAAAACAAGAAATAGTTAAGCAAAAAGAAGAGGAGCAAAAGCCGCTACTAACGGTGAATGCTTCTAATATTAAAGAGCTAGTGCACAAGAAATATAAAGAAATTTCTCCGGCAATAAAAACTGCTAAAGATGGTGTTGTCAATACGTATAATACGGTAACCGGCTTAACTTTAGTGCAAACAGTTAAGGTGACAACGGGGTTATTCTTGACTTGTTCTTCATTGCATGCAATAGCTCAAGATCGGAATGAGATTGCTTTTAGGCGAATGCTTGTCGCAGGGTTACTCCTTCGGCATCAAATGACTGAGTTATACTCTGCGGTACTTAACAAGTTGAATAGAAAATAAGTGTACACATGGTGAGTGATTGCTTTAGCAATTGTATCGAACCATGATCCTTCGATACGCATTCAAAGAATGCTACTCAGGATGTGTCATATCTTCCTAAATACTTTGCGCAGTTCAATTTTTGCTGCTTCTAATCGTTTGCGATCTTTTGCTGCCAATTTTTTTCCCGCGCGATTTATGTAGAAATTAAGCATAGACATTGCGGATTGGAACTTAGTTCCTTTGGTGCGATTGCTCGCCATAACTGATCGTTGTAAACTTTTTGCTATTTCGCGTGGTGAAAGGGTAAAAACTCCTGCCTCCAAATCCATAGCATTCGATGTTTGGGCAACTTTTTTGCTCCAGTATTTCTTTTTGACTGCCATTATTTTCTCCTTTTAGTTAAAGGTAAACGAGAAGAAAAGTGGCATGCAAGAGTTACTACTTATAAAAAAAATTTCTTAAATTTTTCATTCATTCGGAGCACAGAAGAATGTAAGGTATAATCACTTATTTTATCAAATGGCACCCAGGCAAGATCATGTGATTCTTCGCTAACGTTATACTGAGCATCGGTAGGTGCTTGTAGCAAATACCGCACATCATAATGGTAGGTGCATGCTCCTGCAATTGCATGAATATCAATATCAAAAATGTCATCATGTAAGAAGGTTAATCCCGTAATGCCAGATTCTTCATGTGCCTCTTGAGCCGCCACCATTTTGCAATCTGTTTGCCCATCATTGTGGCCACCAAGCTGCACCCACAAATTAAATTTTTTGTGATGGGTGAGTAAGGCATGAGTTTTTTGTACATTAACGATCCAAATTGAGCTGGTAACATGCCCCTTATTGGCGCGTGAAAAAGAGTCGGGATTACTATTAAGAAAATCAGTAAAATGCCGTATCATGTGCTGCTCTTCTACGGTGCACCATGGGGTGGCAGCGAATGTGTTTAAATCATCGTGCAGTTTGTGTTGGCTCATAATTACCTCTTTAAAATAGCCAAGAATGCCTCTTGAGGCACTTCAACAGTCCCAACCTGTTTCATCTTCTTTTTGCCCTCTTTTTGTTTTTCAAGCAGCTTACGCTTTCGGGTAATGTCGCCGCCATAACATTTTGCCGTCACATCTTTTCGTAATGCTGATACTGTTTCTCGAGCAATTATTTTGGCCCCGATTGCTGCTTGAATGGCAACTTCAAAAAGTTGGCGCGGAATCACTTGACGTAATTTTTCACAAATTTCGCGACCAATATAAAATGCTTTATCGGCATGTACAATCAATGCAAGAGCATCTACGGGTTTGCCATTTAATAAGATGTCCATTTTTACCAATTTTTCCGGTTGATAGCCAGCTTCTTCATAATCAAAACTGGCGTATCCGGAGCTCAGTGATTTAAGTTTGTCATAAAAATCGGTAGCAACTTCATTGAGGGGGAGTTTATATTTTAAGATTATGCGATCCTCATCAAGAAATTTCATCTCTTTCTGTTCACCACGTTTTTCATCGCAAAGGGTCATCATATTGCCCAAATATTGCTTTGGCACAATGATGGTGGCATTGATAATCGGCTCATAAATCTCTTCGATACGATTTGCTTCAGGAAAATCGGATGGTGTTTCTACATCCATCATTTCCCCCGTGTGCGCTAATTTTACTTTATACAGCACGCTTGGCGCAGTGGCAATAACGGTAATGTTATATTCTTGTTCCAAGCGTTGCTTAAAAACGTCCATATGCAATAGGCCTAAAAACCCGCAACGGAAACCCAGCCCCAGTGCCGGAGAACTCTTTTTTTCAACCGAGACACTGGCATCATTAAGAGTTAATTTTTCAATGGCATCACGCAATAACTCAAAATCGCTCGCGTCAACGGGAAATATGCCGGCAAATACTACCGGCTTTGCCGGTTTAAATCCCGGAAATGGTTTAACCGGAAACCGCGAATGATAAATCGTATCGCCTACCCGTGCTTCACGCACCGTTTTCATACCGGTTATCACATATCCTACTTGCCCGGCATAGAGTGCATCCATTGGCTGCTGATCGGGATACATAAGGCCAACTTCGAGCACTTCATATTCGTTGCCCAATTGCGCCAAAGTTACCACATCCCCCTTTTTGATCATCCCATCTTTGAGCGCAATCAAGCATATTACGCCGCGATAATCGTCGAACCATGAATCAAAAAGTAATGCCTTGAGCGGTTGGTCACTGCTGCCCTCGGGCGCAGGAATCCGCACTATTATGGCATCAAGCACATCGGTAATGCCAATGCCGGCTTTGCCCGAAGCATGAATAATGTCATTCTGCTTAAAATCAAAGAGTGTCTCCATTTGGCGCATTACTCGTTCGGGCATCGCGTTCATCATGTCCACTTTATTAAGAACGGGAACAATGGTGAGGTCCTGGTCAAAGGCAAGATAAAAATTTGCCATAGTTTGCGCTTCAACGCCTTGGGTGGCATCAACCAGGAGCGCAGCACCCTGGCATGCGTACAGTGATCGAGAAACCTCATATGAAAAATCGACGTGCCCGGGGGTATCAATCAGATTGAGCAAATACATTACCCCTTTGTGCTCATAAAACATTGAGGCAGTTTGGGCCTTAACAGTAATACCTCGCTCTTTTTCAACCTGTAATTTATCTAAAAATTGTTCATGTTTGATACGATCAGAAAGGGTGCCGGTCTTTTCCAGCAATCGATCTGAAAGAGTAGATTTGCCATGGTCGATATGCGCAATAATTGAAAAATTACGCACCTGTTGTGCGGGAAAATCTTTGAGATTAATTTTTTTTAAATCCATTGTTTGTTTCTCGATTGAAAGCAGGAAAGAGGTTTTTTCTATTTTAGTGTACGAGAAATGGGGTATTTGTAAATGTCAGTGCTTGGATAGTATTGCTTTTTGTAATGGATTTTGTTCTATGCTTGAATCGAAAATCAAGTGAATAAGAAAGGGAATGAATCATGAACTGGTTGATCAAAAAAATTCTAGGAGCGATGGTCTTAACCATTGTTTGCATACACGCTTTTGAACCTCCGCCGTGTAAATCCAAAAAAGATGAATACCAAGAGATGCAAGAGTTGGCCGAGCAATTTGTTATGGAAAGTCATCTTGATGATATTTTTGAAAAAATTCTGCATAGTTATGTGAGCTATAAACCAATAGGTTTTGAATATCTATCAAGTCTAACACTACAAGAGTTACTCGTGTATACACAACGAATGGAAAGTGCAGCGGCCGCATCATTTGCCAAGCAGTATAACAGAGGGTTAAATGCAATTAACCAGTTTATCATTGATATAACTAATAATGTAAAAGCTGAGCTGGAAAAAAGGAAAAAACCGAAAAAAACAGACTTTCAAGTACTTATTCTGCAAAAGCCTCTTTATCTTAACGGCCTTACTTTTAAAGAATTGCAAGACATGCTGAGCACTGTTGAGCGCATCCTCAATGATACGATCGAACAAGAGCGATGGGCAAAAGAATTACATATGGATAACAAGGCGTTTATTGAAGTTGCTCGGCAATTAAAAAAGATGTTAATGGAAGACATAAAGCAGGTAAACAAACTTGTTGATCAAGCGTTGGAAAAATTAGCACAAGAAAAAAAGGATGAGCTTGCCAAAAGCGCTGAAATAAAAGACGCATTAAAAGGTGAGCATGCTAAAGAATCGGTACAAAAGATTGAAGAAATATCCAAACAGTTTCCGGAATTTTTTAAAAATATCCCTCCAGAAATTCAGCTGCGATTTTTAAATAAGTTTGAAACAATTTATGCTAAAAATAAATCGATTACTGCGGTCTTGGCTAATTTATACAAAGATCCTCTGCAAACGAAAGAGCAGCGGTTAATTGCCTTGGGAGAAGTTTTAGGATTTCACTCCTATTATTCCTACGGGTATGTCTTTTTTGATAATGGCGAGCGGGCGCGCGGCGTAACACTACCCCAATACCTTAAAGTGCAACGAGAATTCAAACAAGCAATGGAATATGAAAAAGTGCTGGCATTAGAGCAAGAATCTATATACATGGTAAATGAATTAGTAAAAACCTATAAGATTCATCTTATGCCGATTGATGTTCTTGATGAGATAGTGATGTTGATTCGCCTGTATGAGCTTATACAAAAAGATAAAGACTTTTCGAGTAGATTAAAGACATTCAAAATCCTCATTAATCCCTATCAACAAAAAGATATAACTTATGCCAAAGTGGTAATCTATGCGAGCGGCAAAGAAAATGCGCAAAAAATGCTGAACAGCATCTATGCTAAATTTAAAAATATGGTTGGTCTGGATATAGCGCCTCGCTATAATGCAAAAGTGACCGATTTAATATGGATCGCCCAAGGGGATGGCGATTATAAGTTGGAACAACCGTTTATCAGTTACTATGAATCGCCGTTACGGGTTTATTATCGTGCCGATATCACTGGCGCAGCGCAAAATTATCACTTAATTAATCCCGAAACGGGAAAAGAAATTATTTGAGAGCATATGATGAAATATTTTTTCTGTATGACTGTCATCTTTTCATTGTGCGGAATGGAAATGCCGCAAGAAAAAAAAGGTGAGCAGGATATCGCCAAAAAGTTGCTCAAGGAAAAAGAAGTATCAAAACAACTAAAAGAAGAAATGGGTGATAAAGAAGAAAAGCGTGCGCGGCGTGATTTAATAGCGTTTCAAAAATTTCATCCACAACGAACTGTTTCAGTTAAAGAAATTAAAAAAAAATTCCCGCAGCTTTTTACTGGTATACCTGAAAGCATGTATCAACATGTTGCTGATTATGTTGAATTTAAGTTTGGTAAAGCCATAGAGAAGCAGCTACAAGGGCTTAAAAATATTAAGAAAAGCAAAGCGATTGCCAAAGATCCGGATATTTCTTTACGTACTTTCTTGTGGCAAGCGATCGGCATAAATTATGGTCTTCTTGCCTATTACTTAACTTGCCAAAGTTATTTCCATTTTCTTGATCCCGGTGAAAAAAAATTCTTTAAAGGTCATCGCATTCATCATCATATAGAAGATGTTGCCGTTTTTGACCAAAAAGGAGAGCAACAAACTGCGCCGCGCAAAGAGATGGCCGAGAAATTGGTGCAAAAATATAAAATTCATCTGATGCCCAAAGCAGAGGATATGACGCCAATCATAATTCAATTGTTAGAGAGTGTAAAAAATGATCTGGAGCTGGCTCAGTTAATACACTCATTTAAAGCGCGCCCGGATCCCAACACTCTCTTGCAAGGGCGTATTGTTTCTCGGATTGTTATCTACCCTGCCTCGGGTAAAGAGAATGCCCAAAAGCTTCTTGATAAACTGTATTCTCTGTTAAAAAATGTTGAAGGATCCGGACAACACCCATTTGCCAATGCACGCGTCTCCGATCTTATCTGGATTGCTCACGGTGATAGCGGTGATAAGCCTTTTTTTCGTCACTATTACGAACAGCCGAATATGGTTTATTTTCGCCCTGATATGACCGGCACTATAGAAAATTATCATTTGATTAACCCCGAAACGAGAAAAGAAATTGTGTAACGAAAGGAAAAAAATGAAATTCTCTTTTTATCTATTCATTATTATCTCTCCAATGCTTACAACCGCTATGGAGATGCCAGAGCAAAAGAAAAAACAAGTTCTCACGCAGTTAGAAAAAAATAAAATCGCTGCGCTGAAAGAATATGAACATTTTAAAAAAACGGGGGCCGAGCTTTTGCATACCCCCGATTATCTACGAAATAATGCCCCAAACTTATTTGAATTCGTGCCCGCCGAACTGTGGTCAGCCATTGCGAGCCTTGCAGATTATCAGTATGGTGAATTGGCGCCGCAAGAATTAAAAAATCTTAGCACGCGACGTAACCGTGCCGAATATGTGCCGTTCCGGTGGACGGCGCTGGGCTATCATTTTAACGTGATCCCCTATCATTCAAATAATGGGTATTTTCATTTTGATAAAAATCAATCAAATCAAAGCATACTCAAAGGAATTCGCGATAAGGATGCATCACTGGGAAAATATCTTCAGTTACTTGATTCCTACGGAAAATTAATGCGTGACAAAGAGCAAACCGATGATGAGATGACGATTTTTGAACATGAGCTGGCTGCTGCCAAAAAATCAAAGGAAAATATTGAAGGGCCCTATATTCAAGAGCTTCAAGAAAATGTGAAAAATAGCAAAAGCATCGCAAGATATCTGGGCGGTCAGCTGCAATTAACACAAGAAAATTTAAAAAAACAGTTGGACCAGCTAACGACTCAATACACTATTAATCTAATGCCCTATGATCGTGATCTCACGCCAATTATCATAAAATTACTGCGCGCTTTAAAAGATGATGCAGAACTGCAAGGCTTGATCAATTCATTTAAGGTAATGATAGACGGTGACTATAACAAACCGGAATTGCTGAATCCGCGCGTTGTTATTTACCCGGCACAAGGAAAGGAAAATACCCAAAAAGCGCTCAATAAGCTTGCAACCATTTTTGCCAATACAAAAGGGCTTCCGAACAGAAAGTTGCTTTACCATGCAAAAGTGAATGATTTAATTTGGATAGCGCAGGGTGATAGCAGATATAAAGGGAACGAATATGCGATATATTATGAGCATCCCAATCGCGTCTATTATCATCCAAATACCACCGGAACGCTCCACGATTATCACCTAAAATTCCCCGGAACGGACAAGGATATTATCTGATTGTTTCTATCGGAATAGTGAGATTATCGAATAATAACTGACGTATTTTTAAAGCGTTTTCATAATTTGTTTCCCGCAGTTTTTTCTTTTCCATTACTTCTTTATACGAGTTGTAAAGCATCCACCAACTACTGGTCCATACCAGGAATGCTGCGGCACCAAGGATATTATTTTTGTATGAGGGAGCATTATTGTTTAACTCATTTAATATCATTGCAGGAACAAAAGTTGCACCACATAATCCAAAACCTAATTGAAGCTGGCCTGCAATAGAAAGCTCTTGACCTGATTCCAATTCAACGCCATTATTTGAGAATGCTCGACATTCTTTCTGATTTCGTCGTCGCGTGACAATTTCTCTGCTTAAATCCAAATATTTCAATTGCTCATTGGGTGTAAAAGGGACCACGTATGTTCGTTTTCTATTTTCAAGTTCAGTAGTGAATGCATCCAAGTTGCTCTCTGAAATAGCTTTTTCAATAAGATCCGTTGCGAAAGTATTTAAGGTAATGAGTGATAAGGTAAAAAGTAGTTTTTTCATAATTTCCTGTAGATTTTTTAAGCAATAGTGAGATTATCGAATAATATTTGGCGAATTTTTAAAGCATTATTATATTTGGTTTCTATAGATTTTTTTCGCTCTGTGTACTCATTTATTAGTCTTCTTATGCCATCAGTTATCAAGGAAATAGCGGATATAACAAGAGTTAAAGCAACTTTGTTATAAAATGGTATTTTTTCGCTATTTTTTTCCAATTCAATTGTTTTAATGGTGAATACTAATGCGTATAGGCTTGCAACTCCACCGCAAAGTTCAAGACCCGGCACAATCGATTCATTTTTTTCTTCTGAGTACAATTCGCTTGCCATAGGGATTTCAAAGTAATTCCGCCGACGGCTCGCAACCTCTTTGCTCAAATCCAAATATTTTAATTGCTCATTAGGGGTAAAAGGAACTGCGTACGTTCGTTTTCTATTTTCAAGCTCAGTAGTGAATGCATCCAAGTTGCTCTCTAAAATAGCTTTTTCAATAAGATCCGTTGCGAAGGTATTGGTGATTAAGGATAATGTAAAAAATAATTTTTTCATGGTTTCCTATTTATGTGATGTTCTTAATTCTCGTAATTCTTGAAAATTTTTCTTTTGCAGCTCAAGAAGTTGAGTATTTGAATGTTTAATAATACTTCGTTGAATAAAATAGAATAATAATTTTAGTCCAAAGAGGCCGACCATTCCTAATAATGGAAAATATACTTCGTATTTCTTTAAGTAGTCTTTAAAAATTTTTGCATTTTCACGTTTTAATTTACAGGCATGATCATTGAGTGATTCATTTAATGCTTCTTCGACATCATTTTTAGTAATAGGAGTGTGATCTCTATTTTTGCAAAAAGCGTTAATTGCGGCCCCGCCAATCAGTCTGTTTAGTTCGTGAAAGGAGAATCCTTGAGTTTTTTTTGTTAGGGTTTCTAAAGATTTCTTTTCAAGAGCAACAAATTTTTCTTCAAATAAGTTTAATCGTAAGGCAGTTGATGGCAAGTTGATTAAAAATCCTTCTCCGAAACGATCAAAAATGGCATCTGGGATTCTTCCCGGTTGATTCGTGGTTGCCAGAATAACTGTAGAAGTATTATCAGCACACATTTTGAGTTGGTGCCAAAAGAGGTGTTCAGCCCTGGGATTATTTATAATCTCTGAAAAAAAACTAATATCATCAAGTATCAAAGTTCTTTTTTCAGATGAATTTAGAAATGGATCAAATAATGCATCTAAACGAGTTTGCATAGAAGAAGGATATTCGCTCCAAAGATCAGTGCCAACAACAAATACGAAAGGGCGCTTCAAATAATAAGCTAATGCCTTTGCAAGAGTAGTTTTCCCGTTCCCCGTAGGGCCTTTTAGCAATATTGTATTTCCCTGTGTGTCAGGTCTTGCTTTTATGAGATTAATTTCTTCAATGAGCCTTTCTGGTAAAGTCTTGAGTGTTATTTCTATACTTCTTTCACTTACTTCATTTAGTGCGTCTTGGTATGGCTGTAGTTCAAAAAATGGGGTATGGCGAATATTATCTAACTCAAGTTTTCGTACCCGCAGCTGATTTTCAAGTTGATTTATTTTTTGAACTAAATCAGTGTTAAGTTCAGTTTCATGTTCTTCATTATGTAGGATCTCCATAGGCAAAGCGATTTGAGTGCTGAGAAATAAACAAGAAAGTACGAAAAGAAGATTGGAACGTCTTTGCATGATTTCTCCTTGTTGCAAATGTACTGTTTGTTTCGTAAGAATATTCCAATTTTTAAGCTTGTTGTCAACAAACTTAATGAAATAATTTATATTATGGGTAAGAAATGAAAAAGAATGGTTCGATACGATTTCTTCGAAATCACTCACCATGAACGGATTTTGGTAATCTTTTTTAGATGCTCTTATTGCACATAAAGTCTGATATTTTTAGCTACAGCGTAATAATTTGATTAGCAACATACAGCTCATCTTTAATGCGCAATGCTTCATCAAGCAACAATTTTGGTTTTTTATATGCGCGAATAAGGTTGATGATGGCAAAATAACCTGAAGTGACCATAACACCGGAGCCGATCAGAAATCCGAGTGCAGCATCATCGGTAAAATGTTTGCCCCTTGCGCAGTCTTCAATTACACCTGCGATTATTCCTAGTCCACAACAAGAACCAAACAGTGCGGCAAAGCTATAAAATAATTCAGTGCATAGTGCCGCCTGAAAAGCATGTTTTGCTACTAATCTTTCCCGTAAGTTCACCATGCGGTCGGCCGTATCAAGAAGATTATATTGTTTGTCAGCAGGAATTTGTTCATTATTTTTTGCCCGGAGAAATGCCTGGTAATCGCTTTCCAGAATGGCATTTAACATGCCACAATAATCTTGGGTTACACAAAAAGTTGGTATTGCCATTAGTAAACTGCACATAATTTTTTTCATGAGATTACCTTCATGTATGAAATTGAGAATGAAATGATTGAAATGCAGTCTAGATAATATTCGGGTGTTTGTAAAATTGAAGCGGAAGATTTTTAAATGCTTCGACAAGCTCAGCACGAACGAGTTCGTGGGCCACCATTTTTGTTACTCATTGCCCTTATCATAAATCTCACCTTGCGGCATTGCAATTCGATTTTGGATTTCTTGGGCAAGCGGTTCAAAATAAGTATCCAGAGTCTTTTGGAGTATGGTGCTGTCCAGCATTTGTACCGAGTAATCAAACCCAAAGCATGCGGCGAGCAACATGATTTTGTTGAGAATGTTGGAATCTCCGGTTGCCACATGCCACATGGTGAATGGATGATAGCCCGGATAAAAATGAGGAAGTTGAGTGCGGAAATTAGTAATCATTTGCAATGGATTGGCACCGGTGACATCACTTGCCAGTGTGCAGTCGGTTGCCGGATTCATGAGAATCATATGTGTAATAAGATATGCTTCTTTGAGTGCAAGTTCTGATGATCGATTAGCTAAGAATTGCAGTGCTAGATTACTCAGATAGGAGAGTCCGGCAAAGGTGCCGAGGCTAATGCCAATATTTTTTGCATTCTCTAATTTTGTTATTGGACCTTTAACAGCGCCAATATTGAATCTAGAAAGTGCAAAGCTCGTTTCAAATGCGCCGGCAATGAGCGATACCAGAAAAACAAATTGCTTGGTGGTATGTTGATCCAGTATTTGTGCATGCAAGGCGTCAAGCGCCGCCATTACCGGGGTATAATGCTTGCCAAATTGTTGGGGAGCATTTAGGTCGGCCCCATTGTTAATTGCTTCAACTACGGTGACCAGATTGGATTCTGCAATGCCCTTAAATAGTTGGTCATTAACATCATTAGAACAAAAAGTATATGAAATTAAGCTGAGTGCTAATGCACTCACTGCGCGATAGTTGAGCATGGATAAACCCTTTTAAGAATTTTTTATGGCTAAAAAGTATAGTATTACTATGAATTATTTTGTTGCCAAGTCAACGAGATCTTTGGCCAAAGTAATCATTTGCATTAGTTGCGCAGCTTTTTTGGCAAAAAATCAATACTGTTTACATTGCCCTGAATAAACAAATAGTATTTAAAAAATCTCTTTACGCAAACTATCGATTTCTTGTGAAAATTTGACTATAGGATATACTATAAGAGTACTTCAGAATTCCCCAAAAATAGTAATTAAATGAATTGTGTGAAAGGCGTTGCCCATGGCCGAAATAAATAATCATGATAAAATTGCTGAATTAAAAGTTAAGCCGGTTCTGATTGAACAGGAGTTAAAAGATTCGTTTCTTGATTATGCCATGTCGGTTGTGGTGAGCCGCGCGATTCCGGACATTCGTGATGGGTTAAAACCGGTGCATCGCCGCGTGCTGTATGCCATGTATCAACAAGGCTTTTATTACAACAAGCCTTATCACAAATCGGTGCGCGTAGTGGGTGACGTGCTTGGTAAATATCACCCGCATGGTGACCAGGCAGTGTATAACACCATGGTGGGCATGGTGCAGGATTTCTCCAAACGATATCCTTTGCTTGATGGGCAGGGTAACTGGGGTTCGGTCGATGGGGATAATGCAGCAGCGATGCGTTATACTGAAGTTCGTATGGCAAAGATCGCGGCGGAATTGCTTGCCGATCTTGATAAAGAAACCGTTCGATTTGTACCAAACTTTGATGAATCCACCGTTGAACCAACCGTTTTGCCCAGCAAATTACCTAATTTATTAGTCAATGGCACCACCGGTATTGCCGTGGGTATGGCAACCTCGATTCCTCCGCATAACTTAGGTGAAGTAATTGATGCTTGTTTGGCACTGCTTGCCAGTGAACAGATAACCGATGAAGAATTATTTGAAAAAGTTCCCGCTCCCGATTTTCCAACCGGCGGCATTATTTGTGGTCGAGCCGGGATTGTAAAAGCATATAAAACCGGGCGCGGCAACCTCATCTTGCGTGCGGTGGTTGAGGTTGAGGAGACCAAAAAAGGTTCTTCTCTTATTATCACGCAATTGCCCTACATGGTGAATAAGGCAAACCTGGCCATGCAGATTGCAGATTTAACGCGTGACAAAGTGGTCGAAGGTATTAGCAACATTCGTGATGAATCTGATAAAAAAGGCATGCGGTTAGTGATTGAGATCAAGCGGGGCGAAATGCCACAGGTTGTTCTTAATCAGCTTTATAAATATACCCCGCTGCAAACATCGATTTCTATCTTGATGCTGGGCCTTCTTGATAATAGCCCACTGGTCTTCTCATTGCGTCAGTTATTGCAACAATTTTTATATCACCGACGTGAAGTTGTTTATCGCCGAACCGTGTATGATCTGCGTAAGGCGCAAGAGCGTGAGCATCTTTTAAATGGTTTTATTATTGCCTTGACCAATATTGATGAAGTGGTCGCTCTTATCAAGCAATCGAAGGCTGCAGAAGAGGCAGTAACCAAGTTAAACAAAAGATTTTTACTTTCAGCTGAACAGGGCAAGGCGATTCTTGAGATGCGCTTGCAGCGTTTGACCGGCCTTGAACAAGAAAAGATTCATTTAGAATTGGAAGAACTTAAAAAAACGATCGCGCACTATAGAAGCATCATCGAAGATGAAGAGATTCTTAAAAATGAGGTGCGCCAAGAGTTGGTCGCCATCAAAGAGGAATATGCTGATAAACGGCGGTCGCGCATTGAAGGTGCCATTGATATTCTCACCGAGGCTGATTTGATCCCGGATGAAGAGGTGGTTGTTACTTTAACGCGTAAAGGATACATAAAGAGAGTTCCTCTGGAAACGTATGGCGTACAACATCGCGGCGGCAAGGGCAAGATGGGTATGGCAGCACTCGAAGAAGCTGAGGACGTGATCGAGGATCTTTTTGTTGCGCGAGCACATGATAATCTGCTCTTCTTTACTAATCTTGGTCGCGTTTATAGCATGCAAGTATTTGAGGTTCCTGAAGGTTCACGCATTGCCAAAGGGCGCGCCATTGTTAACTTGTTACCTCTCACGCCGGGCGAGCGCGTGGTTAAATTACTCTGTGCCCGGGATTTAATTGAGGGAACATTCATAGTTCTGCTGACTAAGAATGGTATTATTAAACGTACCGATGCGAGTGAATTTGCCCATATCCGCTCAACCGGTATCCGCGCATCCACATTGCGCGAAGGCGATGAATTGGTCTTCTGCGCATTAAGTGCTGGCAATGATTCTGTTATTATTGCTACCGCTCACGGCCAAGGTATCCGATTCAATGAAAAAGAGGTCCGTTCGATGGGACGGCAAGCAGCTGGTGTGATTGGCATTCGTTTGAAAAAGGGTGATTATGTGGTTGGCATGGAAGTGCTTGCGGATCATGGTGACATCTTATTTGCAACTGAAAATGGGTACGGCAAACGGGTGAGCATTGCCGATTTTCGTGTTGCGCATCGCGGTGGTCTTGGTGTTCGCACCATTCCTGCTGATAAACGCAATGGTCAGGTTATTGGTCTTGCGCATGTTACCGATCGCTCAAATTTATTACTCATTGACCAAGCGGGTAAAATTATTCGTTTGCCATCTTCTGAAGTGCGCACTATGGGTCGTCAGGCTAAAGGAGTACGTTTAATTCGTCTCGACGCGGGCCAAAAATTATCTTCCGTAGTGGCATTTGAAGAAGAAGACACAACGAGCGGTTCACCGGCTGGTGGTCCATCATCAGGCGCACCCGGCACGTCGGGCCCCAAAGGGACCGGCCATCGTATGGACACTCTTGAGGATGTAACCGCACCGATTTCTTCAGCGCCCGAAGAAATACCTTTTGAAGAAGAGGACGAGGTTGCCGACACCAATTCTGCACCCGTGCAAGGTACAATCTATGCGCGCGGCGTTGATGATGGTGATGAAGATCCATTCGCTGGTTTTTAGCTAAATTTTAAAATGAAGCTTTTCTTAATTCGTTGATCCCCGTTCGTATTTTGAAAAGGAGTAAGCATGCAAATCAAGAACATAGCTATAGGACTGCTTGCAATTACGAATATATTATGTCTCTTTATAATTGCCGGTAAAAAAACAGACTGTATTCAGTCAAATAAGAGCGACGACGCGTTCACTGCCATTCCGTATGATAAGCAAATGCTGAAATCATTAAAAGAAATATTAATCAAAGATTATAACCCCACAGGAGAAAAATGTGGTGCGGCAATAAGTCTTTCAAAAAGAGGGAGCTTTGCCGGAACTGCTCGTTTAGATATGGTTTGTTTAATACAAGGATCAAGAAGCGTTATATGGCAAACGTTACAAAATGTAAAAAGTGAGCTGATTAATGAATATAAAGTATTTGAACAACTGGCAGAAGCAGAAAATATTCAAGAGATAGATGGCCTATTATATCGTCCGGAAGGCAAACGGAATGCACTATTATTCGTAAAGCAAGGGTTACTTTATGATCAAGGTGATTTTTCTGCTAATGACTTTCTTCAAGGTTATTTACTTGGTTACGATAAAAAAGACATCGAATTCTTTTATCAACGATTTGGATTCCGTCAGCAGCAAAAGAAAAAAAATGAAAGCGATTCTTTAGTGCCCAGTTCTTATACTGATTTTTCTCCAGAACTTAAAAATGAATTTGAGAATTTTAAAAAATATGAATGGCCTCTATCAAAAAATCATAACAGATATGAGCTCGATAAAAAGAAAGCGATTGATTGGCTTGAGGAGAATAAAGAATTGAGTGATGATCAGTTGTATCAACAGATACAAGAACTCAAAAAGACTTCTTAAAACTTTGAGCAGGAATTACCTGCTTTTTTTCCGCTCATGAATAGCTTTTGCATTACTAAAGACATCGTTACTATCGCAATTCTGTACAAACTTGTCAATGCAAATTAAACTACTAAATTATATTTCAATAATTGTAATCCTACAATACAACATTATCGCCGAGAATTTTATGCATTCCGCCGCATCGCAGGTATTACTTCATCTTTCATTAATTGAGAGTCTTGGCCCCGGCTTGGGCCAGCGGCTCGTGCGCCATTTTGGTGTTGAGCAATTGACTGCATTATATAATGCAAGTGCGCATGAATTAACCAGAATCGCGGGAGTTTCTGAAACTGCTGCAACAAAAATAGTAAAAGGACTTGCCGATCGCTCAGTTTTAGAAACAGAACTGGAGTTGCTTGAAAAGCATAAGATTTCTTGGGTTTCAATTATTGAGAGTGATTATCCGCTGCTATTAAGTCCGATTCATCTGCCGCCGATTGTACTTTACTGGAAAGGCACCTTGCCAGGGGAGCAGAGCATAGCAATTGTCGGGTCACGCGAAGCAAATAGTTATGGCAAATATGCGGTGGAACGGTTGCTGATTCCTCTTGTTGGCCAAGAATGGGGGATCATAAGTGGCGGTGCCTTGGGCATTGATACAATGGCTCATCAAACAACAGTTGATGCGGGTGGTATAACCTGCGCGGTGTTGGGGTCGGGTATTTTAGTTCCTTATCCACCCGAAAACAAAGAATTATTTAATACCATTTGCACTAATGGAGGGGCGGTTATTAGCCCTTTCCCGTTGTTAATGAAACCTCTTCAGGGCAATTTTCCGGCGCGAAACCGGGTGATTGCCGGGCTTGCCAAAGGATGTGTGGTGGTGCAAGCAGCTATTAAAAGTGGTGCGCGCATTACTGCAGAATTTTCTTTGCAACAGGGAAGAACAGTATTTGCCGTACCTGGTCCGATTGACGATCCTTTGAGTGTTGGCTGCCATGAACTCATTGCCCAGGGGGCAACTATAGCAACCTGCGCTCAGGATATTTTGGTAGAATTTGGCCAAGAAATTCAGGAGCAAATCGTAGATACTACTGATCAACAAACCTCGCTATTACCCATAATTAAGCCCTTGCCACTGCATCAAGATCCAATGTTTGCTGCCATACTAGAAGTGTGCAAGCAACCAAATTCCATCGATGAGCTTATTGAAAAAACGAATATTCCCCTTGCTCAGCTCACGCCAATTCTTTTTGATTTGCAGCTGAAAGGGTATATAAGCCAAAATATGGCCGGATTATGGCAAAAGTAGTGAGCTCTACTTTGATTTTTGCCGTAAAAAACTATATATTTGGTATAAAGTAAGGCTTTTTTAAAGTTACACAAGGATAACGTATGCCAGTACCAAAACGAAAAAGATCCCGTGCCAGAAGAGATTCGCGCTTTGCCAATAAAGGTATTAAAGCAAAAGCATTAACTGAATGCAAGAATTGCAAAGCTGCCCAACTGCCTCATCAGGTCTGCAAGAATTGCGGCCATTATAAAGGGGTTAAAATTTTAGTAACCAAAGCGGAACGTACGCTCAAACGCAATGAAGCTAAGCAAGAACTTAAAGCACGCGCTGAAGCCGCTCAAGGCCCTTCAGAACAACCATCAGAGTAAAATCTTTCTTCAATAAAATTCAAAATTGAGGGATAGTTATTATCCCTCTTTTTTAGTTCACTTTATCTTTTGCGCCAAACATGCTAGGTTCATGCTGCATATCAGTTGTCCGACTTTAAAATAAGGGATTTTTATGAAAGATATTCTTAGCGGCTCATTTAATCTAAATTTTGATGATTTGATGGCCTACGTCAAAAATAATCTATTAATACTTGGTATTTGCGTTGGCGCTTTGTGCGCGGTTGGCGGATCCTTATGGGGGTATCATTTTTATAAAACCTCACAAGAAGAAGCGGCACACACCGTTTTATTTGATTGCTTAGCTCAGTATGAGCAGGCTCTTCAAAATAAAGCGCAGTGGTCAGATGTGGCAGCAATGTGCCAAGCAGGGTACGAAAAATATAGCAGCACCGCAGTGGCTCCCTATCTTTTAGCGGTGGAAGTTGATGCATTGCTTGCGCAGGATCAAAATCAAGCGGCTCTGGAAAAATTAGATGCAATGATTGGTGGCATCGATACTCAATCGCCACTTTATTCATTGTTCCGCACTAAGCAAGCATTATTGCGGCTTGATAGCAGTGATGAACAACTCAAAGAAAAAGGGCTCCATGAACTTGAACAACTGGCATCCGACAGCAAAAATTGGTACAACGATGAGGCCCAATTTTATTTAGGCCTATATTATCGTGAGCAAGGACAGCAAGAAAAAGCCGTTGCAGCATGGAAGCAGCTAATAGCATTAAACGATGGCATTGCCGATGAACAGGCGCGTTCTCCATGGGCCTCTCTTGCGAAGGACAAAATTAACGGACTAAGCTAATGGATGCACCGGGAAAAGTTCGGGTGCGGTTTGCACCATCTCCAACAGGTCATTTGCATATTGGCGGATTACGTTCTGCCATATTTAATTGGCTCTTTGCGCGCCATCATAATGGCATCTTTCTTTTGCGCATAGAAGATACCGACCTTGAACGCTCAAAACAAGAATATACCGATTCAATTATCGCCTCATTTTCTTGGATGCATATTGATTGGGATGAACCGATTATTATTCAATCGCAGCGGTTGGCCCGTCATCAAGAAATAGCACAGCAGTTGCTTGCGCAGGGCAAAGCTTATTATTGCCAGTGCACCCAAGAGCAGGTTATTGAACGGCTTTCAAAAACTCCCGGATTCGACGCAAACTTTATTAGATACGATGGCTATTGCCGCACCAAGAAAAATAGTCACGGTGCGATTCGGTTTAGTATCCCCAACACGGTAACCACCGTTGAGTGGGATGATCTGATTCGTGGGCATATAAGTATTAGTGTTGATCAATTGGATGATTTTATCATTGCGCGGTCTGATGGCACACCTATGTACAATTTTGTGGTTGTTGTTGATGATGCTGATATGCGTATATCACATGTTATTCGGGGCGAAGAACATATTGCCAATACACCAAAACAGATTTTGCTCTATCAATCATGCGATTTTGCCGTACCACTATTTGCGCATTTGCCCATGATTTTAGGCAGTGATGGCAGCAAGTTAAGCAAGCGCGATGCAGCAACCGGCGTATTTGAATATAAACAAATGGGGTATTTACCTGATGCGCTTTTTAATTATCTAGTTCGTTTGGGCTGGTCGCATGGCGATCAAGAAATTTTTACCAAAGATGAAATGGTTGCATTTTTTGACCTTGCTCATGTGCATAAAAAGGGTGCTATTTTTGACCAACAAAAACTTGATTGGATCAATGGTGTTTATATGCGTGGCATGAGCGATCAGGATTTGCTCACCATTATTCAGACCGATAGTGCGCCAACAATTCTGACCGATTTGCCAACGTGGAATACTCAAACGGTTCTTCTTTTGATTAATATTTACAAGCAACGCGCCAAAACGGTGCGGGAACTTGTTACCGATATTAAAGCATTCTATGTTCGCCCTCAACAGTTTGAAGCAGCTGATAGAGCCCAGTGGATTCATGCGGATTCGGTAAAGCAATTGAACGAAATTATAGCACTATTAAAAGCTGCCGAGCCGTTTAGCGCTGACGCGCTTTCATCCGCGGTTAAAGAATGGACGAAGAACCATAATCTTAAGATGGTGGCTATTGCGCAACCGTTGCGCATGGCATTGCTTGGCAAAACTTCCGGTCCTGGAGTATTTGAACTTATGCCGGTGCTGGGCAAAAATGAATCTATTGAGCGAATTGAACATTTAATTCGGTCGATTCAAGTGAATCCCTAGCGTGAGGTAACTCCCATGAAGATTGCATTACTTTTTCCCGGTTACGGTGTGCAGCATGTTGGAATGGGTAAAGATTTGCATAATCAATCCCGTATCATCCAAGAATATTTTGAAGAGGCAGATAATTGCCTGGCCGTTAACTTTGAAAAATTACTTTTTTCATCATCAGATTTAGATATGAGCATGATGCAGCATGCTTATCCGGCAATCTTTTTACTCAGTAGCGCTATTTTTGTAATGTTGAAAGATAAGGGATTGCATCCCAATATTGTTGCCGGTTATGATACCGGTGCGTATGCAGCCCTCTTTGCAGCGGGCTGCATCAGTTTTCCTGACGGGTTATATCTTATTAACAAATATGCCACACTTTACCACGAAGCATTGCTCACCTTGCCATCCGTTTCAATTTTAAACGTTAAAAAGTATCCTCGTGCCAAACTAGAGAAATTATGCAAACTGGTGAGCCAAGGGGATGACCGGGCAATCATCGCGATATTCTTTGCCGCCGATGAACATGTGGTAACCGGTCCGAGCGGTATTATGGATACGTTAAAAGAACATCTTGAAAAAACAGGTGCGGCTGTGCGTGAAATGCCTGTTGAGGTTGGCCTTCATTCATCGTTGCTTACCGAGGTTGCTGCACAATTTAAAGTTTATTTAAGTAAAGTTGATTTTAAAGAATTACAGATCCCCATTTATAATCCACTGAATGCCAAGCTTTTAGCTGATGCAAATGCGGCCCAGCAAATGATTGTGGATCTCGTGCATACACAAATCGAATGGTATACAACTATGCAGCAATTGGGTGATTGTGATCTTATTGTGCAGTGTGGGCCCGGTACCGTTCTTGCAACACAGGCAGAATCATTATTTCCTGATAAAAAAATATTCAGTATTACTCAAATGGCGGATGTTGAACAATTACAACAATATCTTGAAGAAATTAAAACGAAAGTGGAATAGCAATGGCACAATTTAGTTATGACGATACCTTTGCAAAAGTTGCCGATATCATTGCTCAAAAATTGAGTATCGAAAAAAAAAGAATCACCAAAGAATCAACGCTTGCCGATTTGGGCGCCGACTCCTTGGATTTGGTAGAAATTATTATGAAAATGGAAGATCAATTTGGGATCCATATTAATGATGAAGATGCTGAACATATGAATAATGTGCATCAGGTGGTTGAATATATCCAAACTCGGCGCACAAAGTAGATTTAATTCCTCTAAGTTTTTTAGCACTTTTTTGGCCAAATCTGCCATGTTTGCGCGATTTTTAATTTCTCTTGATTTGCGATCTTTTATTGTGATATATTTCAAATAGAATATATATATAATTAAAAGGGGTTGCCCATGAAAAACAGTAAAATAGCGCTTATACTAATGGCTTTTGTCTTCTATAGTTGCCCTGCTATGGAACTGCCCAATGAAGGACAGGCATCATTAGGAGCAATGCCTGCGGACATAAAAAATCTTATTTTGTATGAACTTATTGAGGTGGACCCTTCTTTAAAGCCAGATGATCTTACCGATTTTTATAAATCGATTAAGAATATTACCAATTATGCCCGATTGAACAGTGAATTTAAAGCTTTAGTTAATGATCCTCGCAACATGATTTGGTTGGTAAAAACCTTAGTTGAGCGATTTAAGGATAAATCTCCCAAAAGTGTTGATGAGCTTTTTATCGCAAAGGGCTTAGCAAATATGCCGGGAATTAAAAGTATAGAATTTCAGAATTGGCTTCAAAACCTTATTAAAGAAAAAGAATTAAGATTAGCTGCGGAGGATCTTAATGTAGAAAAAGTAAAAAAGTTACTTGCTGAGGGCATTGATGCAAATGCTTCAGATAGATTATTTAACATGCGACCGCTGAATTATCTTGTGTGGGGCCTAGCTTTTAAAGGTGGGAATGAGCAGAACACGGCTGAAGCCATTACAATTTTAAAACTATTAATGGCTGCAGGGGCAAACATTAATGTACAGGCTGGTAATGGATACACACCAATATTACTGGCAACAATATACCAAAATATACCGCTCATGCAGGCAATTCTAGAATATCATCCTGATCTTAGTTTGGCCGATAGTGGGGGAGGGACTCCCTTTCACTTTGCAGTAGCTGCCGGTGATAGTGCAATTATGAAAGTTTTATCTGACTATGTACAAAAAAATCAAATTGCCGTGAGCCCGGAAATTCAAGAGCTGATGCAAAGTAGAATTCAATAATTTAACGCGAACTCGAGCTAAAAAAACTAGTGATACAAATTGAAAGGGCCGCCCGTGGTGAGCGCGAGCATAGCGAGCGTATCGAACCATGCGGCCTAAAAAATCACAAAATATACTGATGAATATTTATTAAACCCGCATGGTTCGATACGCAGCCTGCGGCTGCACTCACCACGAGCGGGTTTATGACTAACTTTTACAATTCTTAGCTCGATTTCGCTTTAATTTAGAAGTCTACTCAACGACTACCGTTATTTTTCTTTTGTCAGCGGGCTTAATATTTTCCCATGGTCGTTTATATTCAAGCGTAAATTGTTGGGTTCCCGGTTTGAGCCCTTTAATCACCCATTTTTGTTCGCCACCAGCACCTATTAGTTTTGAATCTGATGCTTTATAGACCGGATCGCTGATTTTAATAATATCAGTCTTTAGTGGTTCAGCTAACTGCCAGGAATAGCCGGTTGTAGGATTTGATTTTAACTTCAATGTATGTTTACCGCCTTTTTTGATGACGATTATTTCATCTTTTGGTGCGGCCGGTTTCTCCATTCCATAGAGTGTGGATATTAGTGAAGCAGTTACAAAAAGTAGACTAACTCGCATTATCATCTCCTTTGTATGATTCTTAATTTTTTTAAGCATAGCATTTGTTATCAAGTCAACGCGATATTTTGCTAGAAGCCGCACCCTGTCTTAATCCAAACGCCCCATTGGGAAATTGAGTTTTTATTTGCTTTAATTTCATGGCGTGGATTTAAGCCCTCAAATTCCACTTCGCCACCGATGCCAATAAACGGATCAACATACGGAAAGCAATCGATCCATGCATAACTAATATTGCCAAAAACTTTATGCGTAAAACTATGCGGTGTGGCGGCTGAATTTTCATCTATTTGATAATCCTCAAAATAAACGGGCGGATTGGGATCGGCAACTACTGCTTGTTGTGAAAATTGATTGCCAAAAATAGTTGCGGTGCTTTGCGTTGCATTACTTAATGACGGGCCAAGATTGGTAACATTTTGAATACCTTTGAGCGCATAGGTTTTAAAGGGGATTTTTTCTCTATTGCTGATCATTTCTCGAGAGCGGAACCAGACGTTGTATCCTAAATCTGCCGTGAGATTAGGATCTTCATAGCTTGCCATAATAACCGCGTCTATTTGAATGGCAAAAGAGGTATCACAATAGAGAGTAGTAATATCAATGACAGGCAGGCAGTTGCCGGTATAAGTATTAGTGTTTCCGTCAAATTGCTTTGCCAAAATATAACGCGTGCCAGAACCTTTATAGAAAATATTTTCCGGGTCAATAGGATTTCTGAGATCAAATGAGCGGCGTTGGCGCGCATTAAAAATATGAGTAACATTAACATCACTAAAAAATGATATGCGTTGATCGCCATCTTTTTCCCAGAGGACCACGTGCCCGGTGAAGCCGATTCCTAATTCTGGGTGATTGCCATTGCCTATTATTGGTTCAAATAGGTAGATGGCCTCCGATGGGGTGCCGCCCGGAATGGAACCACGAATATTAAAACCCGCATGCCCGTAATCATTATTGGCAAAGTTCCAGCCGACAGCAACTTGCGCTTCAGTGAATCCCGATTTTGATTGTGGGCCTTCAATGCGTCCAAATTCCAAGCCGCGCGTTACTTGGCCCCAGGTTATGCCACCGGCAATAGCATCCGTAAACGATGTGGCCGGTGCAGGAATAGATGCGGCGGCCATGTAACGGGCCGGATATGAACCGGTCGCGGAATTGGGTGCAATTGTTTCTAAAAGTTTAAAAACCCATTTTGTCCACACATATGGCACATGGAAGCGAATGTAGTAATCTTCATAGCCAAAATAGCCTTCAAAATCTACCAGCCCGGTGCGAATTTCTGGTTCCATGCGCACCGTGCTTTGGAATGTGGTGGCAAGGCCAAAATAATCGGCAAGGATTTGTGTTTGATTATCGCGGTTTGTCACTTGGCTACCGGTAATTACCAATTCGTCATCAGCAAAATAATATTCGGCAAGGCGAGCAGGTCTAAAAGAGTGTTTATATTCCGGGACGAGACTAAAAGCACCGTACATTTCTTTGCATGGCTGATTAATAAATCGGTGCCAGCCGGACAATTCTCGCGCAGCATTTACCGCTTCGGATCGCGGGGCAAGAAATGTTTTGCCGTGCAATGGTTGATTAAGATCATCATCATTCATGGCGCATATGCCAAGAGTATAGAAAAATAATAATGCGGTTACTAAGCTCAAATATTCTATTCTATTCCCGTGACGCATACTCATCCTCAAATGATTTAAAATGCTGTTTTAATTAATGGTAAATGTACTGAGTATCATACCAGATGATGGCGATGAAATGAATAAGGGATTGTTAGCCGTACTATTTAAAATGCCGCACCCGCTTTTAGCCAGACGCCCCACTGGGAAAACGCAACCGTTTGACACGAGTGATCAAATGCCTCACTCGCACATTCTGCATTCCCAACATGGTGAGCAAACTCAATGAATGCTCCAACACCGGCAAATGTTGACCAGCTGCAATCGCAGCTATCCCAGTTATAGGTAAGATGTACAAAATATCTATTGGAAAGTCCTTTTGTTTCGGCTGCTTCAAAATCTATTAAAGCCGGTTGAATAACTATCGGCAAAAGGGTTGAACGTTGTTGTGTAAGGGCCCCACCATTTTCGCCAGGAAACACCACGATCTGATTCGTATTATCAGTTTCGGTTACCATCGCCCATTGGGCTTTGCCGCCGTCAATGCCGGGATTTTGATTTTGTTCTGTATCAACAGGGGTGTCAAATGGTCTATTGGTGCCTGCGTGAATGTCTGCTTGACTTTCAGTAGCAGAAAGAGGAATCGGAGTTCCGGGAGGCACGGGTGAAGAACCGGCGTCCGCGGCCACAAAACCGTAAATACGGGCATCACCTTTTAATGCAAAGGTGGTATTGCTATCAAAGGGAATTGAGCACTGGCAGTGCGGTTTTATTTTTTCACAGGTGCGTGCCCAATAATTGTAGCCAAAATCTAGGTTCCAATTACACCATTGGATATCAAGCATAGCCGTGATGTCCACTTGTGCTGAAATACTCACATTCACATCAAAGGTGGTAAGATTTGCCAGCGGTGTATACTCATTTTGAAATTGAGCGTTTGGGGGTGTATTATTGGAAACCATTCCTTGCACGGTGCTAATATAGAGATTTTCAACCGGTGGCGCGATTCTTTGAGCCAGCATATAGCGGCTTAATGGTTTGCCGATCAAATCAAATGTTCTTCTTTGGCGCGCTGCAAAGAGTGTTGTCAGATTACCATCGAGATAGAAGGCGATTTTGCGTGGCTTGCAAGGGTCAGCATAGAGCATATAATGGCAGGTGACGCCTAATCCCAATTCCCAGTGTTTTCCGTTCCCGATTAACGGTTCGAATAAAAATAATCCTTCAGGGCGATTGCCTGTTGGTGCCGCTGCACGAATGTTGAGGCCAAAATGATGGTCATCATCTTGTAAAAAATTCCAACCAAAAGCAGCTTGAATATCAGAGATACCTAGTTTGGTGCGCTTTCTTTTGCTCATGCGCGCATTTGCCAAGCCAACAAAGCTAGAGGAGCCACCAAGATTAGGAACTCTTTCGTAGGTAACAAAATCAGTAAAACTAGTCAGTAATTGGCTGCGAGGAATTGCTGTCGGAGCAAAATAACCCGCGTCATAGCCATTCACGCCACCGGCAATTATTTGTTCGTTAAACTCGAGTTGCCAACTGGTATAAACAATGGGTATGTGAAATCTAAAGTAAAGACCATCTTGCCATTGATCAAGGCCGGCGTAATAGGAAAGATCAACAATAGTGTTAGTAACTTTTGGTTCAAAAGTAAGTGTGCTTTGAAAATCAGTTGGCAAGCCAAAATAATCTGCTAGCCAATCGGTAGCATTACGGTCGCCAACTTGACTGCCGGATATTTGGATAAATGGCTTTTCTTCTTCCGTATTTACTAAATCATGCCCAAAAAGAGTAAATCGTATATGATCCGGTTTAAAGGTTTGCATATATTCGGCAGTTACTGCACCCGCATTATAAAAACATTCTTGATCGTATTTATTAATGTATGGTGTCCAGCCTATTAGATCTCGCGTGGAGTCTTCCGATTGTGATCGGGGCTGAATAAATGGCGCAAGGGCAGATAGAGTGACTGGGACCGTTATTAAGAATGCAAAATACCATGTTAAATGCTTCATTATCAACTCCAGAAGATGCCGCCTTTAACCCAAACGCCCCATTCGGAAAGATTGCACCGCTGGCAACGGCAGTCATCGCACGGAACGGGAGGAGCGGTATTGAGTAACTGGCATGCGGCTATATTATTGCATTGCCTTTCACCGCGCCGTGGGCCAAACTCTGCCTTACCGCCAACGCCAATGTATGGCATAATATCTTCGCATTCATTCCACGTATAACTTAAATGGGCAAATATTTTGTGTGACAAACCGCGCGACTCTGCACCTTTTATATTAATGTTGGCATTTGAGAGAAAGACCGGATCATTCGAGGTAAGCTGTTGCGTGTGGGCCGCATTGGTTTTAGATGGATCCGCATTAAGGCCCGGTTGTATCATCAACTGATTCGAATCATCAGCATTTGACCACATGGCAAATTCAGCATTATCCACATTAGTATTTTGTCCGCCGATGGTGCCATTGGTACCCGCATAAATGGTCGCTAAACTTTCTGTTGCTGAAAGAGGAACAATTGCCGGGCCCATTGGTACCGAATCTGCTGCCGAGAACCCATAGGTCATTGCGTCACCTTTTAATGCCCACACATTTCCGGATTCCAATCGTGTTGGCCCGTATTGTTCGCTGATGGAAATTTTTTCGCATGATAGTGCCCAGAAATTATAGCCCAGATCAACCGAGAGGCCGCATGCGGTATAGTTAAATAAAGCAACGATATCAACTTGCACCGCATTGCTCACTTTGACGGGCAATGTTGTCAGATTTGCGACCGGTGCATAAGCACCTTTAAATTGAGCAGAGGGGACTGTGCTTCCTGCAGCTGTTCCTTGCGTGACATTGGCATATAAGTTCGGGGGATTGTTTGGGGCGCCTAGTCGCTCGGCTAACATGTAGCGGCTATTTGGTTTACCTTTAAGATCGAACGTTCTTGTTTGGCTGGTGCGGCACAGGTGGGTAAAGTTGCCGTCGCAATAAAAGCCAAAGGAGCTTTCTTCATCACAACTTTCCCAGAATGTGTAATGTCCGCTGAAGCCGGCTCCCACTTCCCAGTGCTTGCCGTTACCTACAATAGGTTGAAAGGTAAAGATGCCATTCGGACGATTACCGGTTGGCGCGTAAACCCGAAAATTGAGGCCGAGATGGTAGCATGGGCATAAAAGAAAATTATATCCGAGTGCCATTTGAATTTCTGCCAGCGCTGTTTTTTGTTGGCTCCGGTGATTGAGCCGCGCAAAGGCGAGCGGTTCAAAGGTAACACCGTCGGGCAGATCGGGAATATCTCCGGCAGAGAAAAAGTCTGATGCGGTGTCAAGAAGGTTGCCCGCCGTAATTGCTGAAGGAGTAAAATAGCCGGCAGGATACCCTGCTGGCGCTAAACCAGATATCGGTTCTTCGTGAAAATGTAAGTTCCAATTGCTAATAACCAGTGGCGCATGTGCCCTGAAATAAAGGCCGGTGAACCATTCATCCAGGCCCACATAGACATTGAAGTCCATAATAAAATTGGTTACGCGCGGTCTAAAAAAGAGAGTACTTTGATAGGTTGGTGAAAGGCCAAAATAATCGGCGAGCCAGTCCGTTTGATTCCGGTTGGGCACTTGGCTGCCCGCAACTTGGATGGCAACTTCATTTGATGAAAATGGTGATGGTGTGTTAAATCCAAATAAACAATGGGCAAGGGCATCCGGATCAAATGAGCGTGTTCCTTCAAGAGTTATTGCGCCGGTAATATACAGATTTTCCATGTCGTAGAGATTTACTTTGTCGGTCCATCCCATTAAATCACGGGCGGCGTCAACACTCTGCGATCGCATGCTAATATACGGTAATACGGCATGCAGGTAACTGGAATAGCATATGAGAATGCTGATCACAACGCGTACGAGGCTATTCATAGTACAACTCCTTGTTTTTTTATAGAATTTTCGTTGTGTACTGAATATTCATATATTTCGATTAAGAAGTCAATTAGATGAACGGTCATCGACTCTTGATGCGGTTAGCAGTATATTTATTGAAAAAAAATGAAATGCAAAATTAAAGATTACACATCCTGAGTAGGCGCGTAGGGCCGTATCGAAGGATATTCAGAATATGGTTCGATAAGCCCTACGGGCACTCACCATGTGTGAATAAAAAAATTATGGTAATAAGGTAACGTTATGAACTTCATCTATTTTTGGATCGCCGCGCAAATTATTTTAGAAATGCTGCCGGTGAGTAGCTCAACTCATCTCTATTTGCTGCAAGAATTTTTTAAAAAACGGTACAATGTTGTTACACTCAAAGATTTCTATTATTTTTTGCATCTTCCCACCCTTATAATAGTTACCACTTACTTTGGACGATCGTGGTTGCAGTTGTTATTTGATGCAGGCACTTTGAATGTAAAACCATTAATATGGGTTATGATTGCTGATGGCATCACCGGCATCACATTCTTGCTAATGCGTAAATCAAAAAAAGAGTTTCCGATTTACATTGGCCTTTGTGTTACCGCATGTGCACTCTGGTTAACGGCCTGGTGTTTGAGCACACACTCGATAGGGGTCTGGCAGTATCATGATGCAATAATTCTGGGAATTGCCCAATCGGCTGCCCTATTGCCCGGCATTTCGCGGCTTGCATTTACGTGTAGCGTTGGATGTTTGCTGGGCTTTTCACTGATAGACTCTTTTTTTCTTTCATGGCTAATGTATGCGCCGCTTATGGCCGCCGCATGTGCAAAAAGCATACTGGATTTATACAAACAGCATGCGCTTAAACAACTATTGAATCCGCCGGTGCTGTTGGTTATTATCATGAGTGGAGTTGTTAGTTATGTGGTTTTTATGGCAGTTACCATGATGATTAATGCTAACACCTTTTTTCTATGGGGATGGTATATGATGCTGCCATTGGCGCTGTGCGTGTGGTTAGCGATTAAAAAAAGAGACTAAAATCAAGAGGGGGGAGTATGCTGAGTATCTTTAAACAGGCTGCGTCAAAAAAAGAGGCATGGCCCTTTAGCCATGAAATAAAAATAATTTTTAGCGTAGCAATAACTATTTTTTTAGGGGTGTCACTTATTTCTTACCGCCATACTGATTGTTCCTGGTTTTATTTTGATTCTTCCGGCCACGCAATCGGCAATTGGTGTGGCATGGTTGGGGCATATACCGCATCATTAAGTTATTACTTGTTTGGCACCGCGGCGTTGCTCCTCATTTTTTTTTCCTGCTATTGGGTATATTTTTTGGTGCTCCATAAAACAATACAAGAAGAATGGGATCGCGTAGTCGCTTATGTTGCATTGTTGTATACTCTAGCTGCTGTCTTCGCGTTTCATCGCTGCACTATTCTAGCCAGAGGAATTCCCGGTGGTTTTTTTGGTCGTTTTGTTTGTAATACCCTCCAAGCACTATTTGATACCATTGGCACCATAATTTTTCTCTATACTCTGCTTTTTGTCTGCATACTTATCATTTCCCGTGTATCATTTATGCGTGTTATGAAAAAAATATATTATCTGGCATGCAGTAAAGCGGTAAAATCACGTATTGTCTATCCGGCGCGGCGCTTGGTTGTTTCCGGGTATTCGTATCTCTATTCTCTGGCGATGCGACATCTGCAACGAGTGCTGGAGCGGGCCGGTTGGCAATGCACGGAGCAAAAACAAGAAGAGTTTTCATTTGAAGGTGGTACCCTGGATGATCTTGATCTGCAAGATCTTTTTAATAAAGAAGCATGGCATGGTTTTTCACCAACAAATACGCCGGACAAAAATTCTCCCGAGACGGCACAAGCACCCATGCCGATCTATCAAGAAACGCAGTACAATGCGGCTGATCTTGCGCAAAAAGAGATTCCCGCTCCACTTTATGAATTGCCAAAACTTGATATGTTTATTGGCGTTGATGAAGAGCATAATGATCATGCGCTGATGCAGGAGTTGGAGAAAAGAGCAGGGGCCTTACAAGAAAAATTGGAACGGTTTGGCGTTTTTGGTAAAGTGACCGCGATAAAACGGGGGCCGGTGGTCACCTTATTTGAATATCAACCACATATTGATACAAAAATTAGTAAAATTGTTGCCCTGGAAGATGATCTTTCGCTTGCCTTGCAAGCCACGAGTATTCGCATTATCGCACCGATTCCGGGCAGATCGGTGGTGGGATTTGAAGTGGCAAACAAACAACGGCGTGGCGTGCTATTGTCCCACTTAATTAAAAGTGATGCGTATGAAGAAACCACTGCATCACTGCCGATGATTTTGGGTGTTGATACCATTGGCAACACCGTGATTATTGATCTTTCTAAAATGCCCCATTTATTGATGGCCGGATCAACCGGATCAGGCAAATCGGTGGCGCTCAATGCGATGCTGATTAGTTTGCTGTGCAAAGTTTCTCCTGATGATTTGCGATTGGTAATCATTGACCCTAAACGGCTTGAATTTGCGCCGTATGCGGATATTGCGCACTTATTGTTCCCGATAGTTACCGATCCAAAATTAGCGCCGCCGGTGTTGCGTTGGGTGGTCAAGCAGATGGAAACGCGGTATGAGATTATGGCGCAAAGTGGCGCGCGTAATATTGCCGATTATCGAGCGATTGCGCAAAAAAATAATCTGGACAGTATGCCATTTATTATCGTGGTGATTGATGAGCTTGCCGATCTTATGATGACGGCAGGCAAGGAAGTTGAAGATGCTATTATTCGCATAACGCAGATGGCGCGCGCGGCCGGCATCCATTTGATTGCCGCCACGCAACGCCCATCGGTTGACGTGATTACCGGGTTAATTAAGGTTAACTTCCCGAGCAGAATATCATTCCGTGTTACTTCTAAAATTGATTCACGCACCATTCTTGATTGTGCCGGTGCTGATAAACTGCTGGGCAAAGGGGACATGCTCTTTCTGGATGCCAATGATGCACTATTAAAACGGGTGCATGGCGCCTATGTTCTTGATAAAGAAATTCATCAAGTTATTGGGCATATCAAATCGCAGCGGGCAGCAGATTATCTTGATGTCAAGCAGGTGTGCCAAGAAGATCGCGTAACGGTAGATTTTGAACAAGATGCTATGTATGAGCAGATTTGCCAGTTCTTGCATGAGATTGATGAAGTTTCTATTTCACTGTTGCAACGCCGTTTTAGAATCGGCTACAATCGCTCGGCGCGCATTATTGATATGCTTGAATCGGAAGGCTTAATTGCGCCATCATATGGCGGAAAGACGCGCAAAGTTATTCGGTAGCATTTTCTAAATATTTTGCCGAATGCCGCGCGCCATGGTGTAATAAAATTTCTTTCATTTTTTGACTATTTTCTTTAGAAACAGTAAACGACCAATCAGTAAGATCTAAAGGAGCTATCCCCCTTTCATCGGGTGCATTTACATTAAATCCCGGCTTGGCGAGTACGTATTCAAGCATTTCCGGATAATTACTTTCCACGATAGAATGTAATAATAAATTGCGCTGTTCAGGATTTTTTAACTGCGGAAGTGCAGATAAAAGATAATCAAGCATTTCTTTGTTGCCCGACCATGCTATTGCGCGCAAAATTGTGTACAACTGTTCTTGCGTATATGTTTGCGGGCTTACACCGCTCAACATTTTTTTAAGCAATTGTTTTTGAGTAATTGTTTGCGCGTCGTTCAACATTTGTTTAACCAAATTAAGATCGCCTGCAAAAATCGCTGCGGCAAGAAGTGGGTAATATTCAGAACTTTGAGCGCCGGCGTTTAAGAGTGCTCGTACAATTTCATGTTGATTTTTTTGCACCTGCCCCCATGGCGGCACATCGCCACCGGATATTTCATGTCTTCCAAGGGCAATCGACATAGCTTCATCGAGGAAATACCAGGTATGGGGTTGCCCATATTCACTTATTGCTAAGTTAAGTTTATTAAGTAACCATCGCATTCCTTTATCGTAGTTAGAATTTTTGAAGGTAAATGATGTTTTTGCACCATGTTTTAGAAGAAAATCAACCATCTCAATTCTGCCAAATTGGATTGCTGCAACCAGCGGCGTGGTTGATGTTTTAAAGCTTTTGACTGCATTAACGTTGGCGCCTTTTTTGAGCAGCATTTCTGCTTTTGGTATATCATTTGTGCGGGCTGCTAGAATAAGTTGCATTTCATATGAATTATCACCATACAGAAGATATTTAACTTCTTTTAAGAAAGTAAAAACAGGATAGGCGCAGAGTAAAGCAACGCTAATAACTATATATTTTGTTATTTTTTTCATAATATCCTTAGTAAAGAATTAATTAATTTAATGTATACTCATTTAGTAATAGGATGGTCAAGTAAAAACAGGTTACACTGAGCACGCTGAAATTACTTGACAAATGTGCAAAAAAGAGACATTTTTTCTGCATTACAATACAATGTTACTGTTTTAGAAATTATTAAATTCATCAAGCAAAAAACGGAGAAAAAATCGATGCGTTTTGATCAGCATTTTGTTAAAGGGGTTTTACCGGACGCAGAAATTCCTTATGCATCTTTCCCACAGGATGTTTCATTTTCAGTGGATACGCGGACATTACAACCGGGTAATATTTTTGTTGCCGTAAGCGGCGCACAGGTAGACGGCCATAACTTCATTGGGCAGGCTCTCGCAAAAAATGCCGGTGGCCTTTTTATTGCGGTACATAAAAAAGAACTACTTGCAACACTTGATCAACGTCAGTTAAAAAATATATTAGTGATCATTGTTCCCGATACTTTGCAAGCATTTATCAAATTAGCGTGCGCATGGCGGGATCAATTTACCTATCCGGTTGTTGGTATTACCGGTTCGGTGGGCAAAACTTCCACCAAAGAGATTCTTAAAAATATTTTGCGTTTGAATGATATCCCCTTTGTTGCTTCTGAGGGTAATCAAAATACTCGTATTGGTGTTGCCATTAACATTTTTAAAATGAGAGCCAACCATAAAGTGGCTATTTTGGAACTGGGCATCAGCAAGCGGGGCGAGATGGCAGAACTTGCCAAAATCGCGCGTCCAACAACGGCCATTATCACCGGCATCGGCCATGCGCATATGGAAGGACTTGGTTCATTGGCTGATATCGCCTTAGAAAAACGGGATATTTTCAAATATTTTACTGAGGCGAGCATTGGCATAATTAATGGTGATCAGCCATTATTGGCAAATGTGGGGTATAATCATCCGGTGGTGAAATTCGGTTGTAAAACGATTAACCAAATTCAAGCCAGAAAAATACAGATTAGTGGAAGCTCCATCAGCTTTATTTTAAAAATTTATCGTGAAAAATATACCATTACTTTGCAGCACGTGCATGAAGGTGCCGTGATGAATTCTCTGGCAGCAACGGCCGCCGCATATTTACTCAATATTCCGGTTGCGCGTATTATTCAAGGAATCCAGCAACTATTACAGGTGGCCGGCAGATTTGAAGAGAAAATGCTTGCGCGCAAAAAGGGCACAATTATTCATGATTGTTATAATGCCAACCCAGAAAGCATGAAGGCAGCGCTTTTGGCATTCCAAAAAATTGAAACAAACGGTCAAAAAATTGCCGTGCTTGGTGATATGTTGGAACTGGGCGTTAATTCCCCTTTTTGGCATCGGCAACTGGGTAGATTTTTGCGCAAAGTGCCATCGTTAAAACATCTGATTTTAGTTGGTGATATGGTCAAGTGGACGTATAAAACTGTGCCGGTTACCGTGAGCGTTGAGATAGTGCAAAGCTGGCAAGAAGCGGTTGCGAAATTGGAAGAAAAGCTGGCCAATGAATCGGTTGTTTTGGTAAAAGGATCACGGGGCATAGCGCTTGATAATTTGGTACAGAAGTTTACGTAAAATATGGTAAAAAATAGTTCGTCGTTAAAAAAATTAAAACCGGTTACCGCACATAAACCAGTTCTTGTGCAAGAAGTTCTTGATAATCTTGTAATCAAGCCGCACGGCCTCTATCTGGATGTTACCTTTGGCTCGGGCGGACACACGCGTGCCATTTTGGAAAAAGAGCCGACATGTCAGGTGATTGCCATGGATTGGGATGCTCTTGCACTTGAAACATTTGGCCATCCCCTGCAAGAAGAATTTGCTGATCGGCTCACGCTGTTGTGGGGGAACTTTTCAAATCTGTATAAATTACTTAAAAAATATGACATTCAAGAAGTTGATGGCATTTTAGCAGATTTTGGCACGTCCCAAATACAGATTGCACAAACTCCGGGTATTTCCCTTTTTCGTGATACACCGCTTGATATGCGATTGTCATCAGCGCATCAACAAGTAACTGCCGCTGATGTGCTCAATAGATCTTCCCAGGAAAAATTGGCGCAGCTTTTTTTTCAGTTGGGAGAAGAGCCCAAAAGTAGGCAGATTGCGCGTGCGATCGTTGCTGCGCGAAGCAAAAAATCATTTACTACCACGGGCCAGCTCGTTGATGTTATTGAATCCGTGATTCCCAACAAAGGCAAGAGGGGCATACATCCGGCAACCAAAGTTTTCCAAGCATTGCGCATTTATGTTAACCATGAGCTTGAAAATATTCAGGCTTTTTTGCCCGCGGCGGTTACCGCGTTAAAAACCGGCGGCCGTTTGGCATGCATTAGCTTTCATTCATTAGAAGATCGTATGGTAAAACAGTTTTTTAAGGATCAAGAATTGGCGCACACGCTCGAGATTGTTACCGGTCGGGCACTTGTGGCAACCGATGAAGAACTTATGCAAAATCCGTCTGCTCGTTCGGCCAAACTGAGGGTTGCGCAAAAGCTAAAATAGATAGGATACCTATGATAAAATACTATCTCTTGAGTTTTTTCTCATTCACCACAATGATTGCCATGGAAACGGCGCCGACAGAGGATCATTGGACTTTTTACGAATCAAGCCTTAATGCTGCCCAGCAGGTTAAGATTGTTGTGCCTAGAACAATAGTCGACGTTGGATGCGGGTGGGGCAGTATTACGGCGCGTGTTGCAAGGGAAGATTCCGAATGCGAGGTGATTGGCATTGACAGTCACCATTTTGCTATCAGTAAGGCAATCGAGAAATATGGTGATCAGCCAAATCTTACCTATATTTGTACCGATCCGAAAGATTTGGCACTCTCATTTCACAAAAAAGTAGATTTGGTTCTTTGTAATTCAATGCTGCATTGGTTCTCTTATCCGGATCAAAAAAAGATGCTCAAACAGATGGCGCAGATACTCAAAAAAGGGGGGAACGCGCAAATTAGTATGGATGGCAACTATACCATCGAATACCAAAGATACTTTAGTAGATTGTGGCCTGCTATTGCGAAAAAACATCGTATCGATCCGTTTGAGCAGCAGGTGTTTCCGCGTACAGTGGACTCATTTAGAATCCTTGCCCATCTGGCTGGATTTACCGTGAAATCTCTTGAAATAAAGGATATTTGTAAAACCTTTGAGGGGGAAGGCGCCTTTAAAAATTGGGTTCGCAAAGGGGTGGTTCTAATACCGATTATTTCTACCATAACCGATAGAAAAAAAAGAATAAGCATCGTTGAAGAAATTGTAGATGAATTCACCCTGTATGCGATTAAGGCTGATCGGGGTAAAATTGAGTATGAATACTCAATTTTATTGGCTTGGCTAGAAAAAAGGTAGGCCAAATGAACAAAAAGTGGCTAAAAATATTGACAAAAAGAGATGATCTTATACAATAAAGTCACTGTTAATCAGAAATTAAGAGGGTTGTAATACTAAAGCTCTAAGGAAAGCAGTCATGGAAATTACAGAAGTAAAAGTATACCCGGCCAAAGAAACGGGCAGATTAAAGGCCTACGCGACGATCGTCTTTGACAACAGCTTCATTGTGCGTGACCTCAAGATTATTGAAGGCAACAAAGGTTTCTTTGTGTCAATGCCATCGCGACGCAGAAAAGATGGTACTTTTAGAGATATAGTGCATCCGCTTAACTCTGATATGCGCAAGTCTATTGAAGAATTGGTGATCGACGAGTACAAAAAAGTTCTTGAACACGATATAGATCACGAAGAAATCTAAAAACTTTTGGGGCGTCGCCAAGTGGTAAGGCATCGGTTTTTGGTACCGACATTCGGAGGTTCGAATCCTTCCGCCCCAGCCAATCAGGTTGATCTGATAAGTTTGCCATACTAGAAAATGGCTCTTTCAGCTCTACATGCAGAGTTTCACCATCAAGCTTCAAGTTCGAATAAAAAAATCTCAATAATCTCTGCTTTTCATCTAAATTCGAACTTTCAAACCATTCTTTTGCTTGTGTTGCAAGATCAAGTACAGTTTTTAAGTCTATTAAGCAGTTTTCATCGGTATCTACATGAGCCTGCATTTCTAACGTGATTTCCCGTTGTCTTGTCTTATATTCTTCTACTTTGGCCTTATACGTTTCGGCATCGATAGCACCATCAAGATGCATATCAACGAGCTTTGAAAGCCGACCTTGGACTTGATCCAGTTCTTTACGCAATGTTTCTTGAGAATGCTTAAAGAATTCTTGTTCATGTGCATAGGTTTGCTTCAGATAGGTAATAATGCCACTTATTTGAACATCAGATAATTTAATACGCTCAAAGTATGCCAGCAGGACAGCAAGAATTTTTTCCTCTCTAATCCATATCTTTGTGCAGATGCCTTTTGAATTACTGCAGGCATAGTAAACATATTTTTGTTTTTTGATGTCACCGGACACCGTGCACCCGCACCGGGCGCAGATGAGCAAGCCGCGAAGGAGAATGGGTTTACCCGCATACTGTACCGGCGATTTATGATGGCCAGCCATAACATCTTGCGCACTATTAAATAGCTCTCGAGATATAAGTGGTGGGTATTTGTGAGGGTGAAATTCTCCCTTAATTCGCATAATGCCACAATAAAAGGGATTTTTTAGCGTAGCTTCTATTCTGCTTGGATAGATTTGATTTCCTTCAGCATTTTTAATGCCAAGTTTATTCATTTCTTGTGCAATCATTTGAAATGATTTGATACCGGTCGCATACATTTCAAACATTTTTACTACATAGGGAGCATTCACCGGATCAACTTCAATAGTTTTCTTGCCGGTTGGAAGGCTTACATTTTTATAACCAAAGGGGGCCTTAGCGCTCCATTCACCATTTTTTGCACTTTGTTCTTTGCTGCGTTTTACATTATCACTCAGCTGACGCACATAGCTTGAGGCAAAAAGTACCCCAATGTCCCACTGCAGCAGCTGGGAGCTATTCGATTGTTGATTTACAATAAGACCTTCGCGTAGAAAATGGAGTTCCAGTTTGCCTTCTTTGCGGAGCTCATCCAATAGGGGAGTTTCACGGAAGCTTCTTTGTAACCGATCAACCGTATCAGTAATAAGTGCTATAGGTTGTTTGGCTTTTTTAACATAAGCAATGATCTGATCAAATTGTTTACGCGTATCTTTAGTTGAAGATTCAGTTATTTGAAATGTTTGCTCAACGTGCAGCTTCTTTCTTGTGGCATATTCAGTAAGCCGACGCACTTGAGAAGGAATTGATTGTCCTTCTTCTTGATCTTTATGCGAAACGCGCGCGAGTATAATAGCTTTCATGACAACAATTTTCTTTTATGATTTTTGTATGGTGGCTAGCAGTTGTTCTAAATCTTCTTTGTGATAGAGACGATAACGATTAAGTGGATTGCGATATACTGATATCTTTTTTTCTTTTTCCCAGTTTCTCAGAGTGTTTTCTGATACACCGAGTAATTGAGCAGCATCTTTTATTCGCATGTATTCATTAATTTTTTTGAGCATTTGCATCCTTCTGTTTTGCTAATAACAAGATTACCAAGGATTGTAAAACGTTACAATTTATATTCAATTTCCGATTTTCTGATTCCTATAGCAAATCAGAAAATCGGAAATCAGAAATTATCGCTTAACTAAACCGGCTTGCTTTGCTTTTTTCATTCTTGTTTCAATTTGGGATTTTGAGAGACCGGTTTGAGCCATCATTTGATTAATTGTTGCTTTTTGTCCCATCATTTGGGCGATTTCTAAAACCTCCGGATCGGTGCGGGCATTTAACATTTCCCATTTCCAGGTTCCATCATCATGCTCTTTGAGCTGAACTTGAAAAGTGATCGCGTCTTCGCCGGCAAAATGACGCGTCTTTTCAAAATGTATCTCGAAGCTTGCCCCCTGTTCAGGTTGATAGTCGTCCGGCTGCCTAAGGCTGATTACAACATCCAAAAGATCTTCTTTCTTGCTAGTACCTCTTTGTTGGCCGCTTTTACCAGCATGGTGCACAAACAAGACACATTTTCCTCTTCTGCGCAATTCCAATGCCCATTCTTGTGTGGGAAGCCAGCTCTCTGCTTCATTTTCTGACCCGCTTCTAAAAAGAGATGAAAGATTGTCGATGATGATTACGTCGCTCTCTTGAATGAATTCTTCAATGGCAGCGCGTCCTTCCTCAGTTGAAAGATTTGGCATTGCCTTTTCTTGCAGATCAGGTGTGATGAAATTTAGAAAACCTGGTGCGGGCTTTTTTTGATCTTCTGTGGTAATTTTGCGTAATCTTTCTTGCATTGAAAATGCAGGCATTTCGCCATCGATATAGAGTACTTTCTTTGGTTCTTGAGCTGACCACTTCAAAAAACTTCCACCACTTGCAACTGCATAGGCAATTCCCAGTGCGATATGAGTTTTCCCCACGCCCCTTTTTGCATAAAGAAGTACCAGGCCCTGCGACCATAAGAAAGGAGAAAGAATCATTGCTGGCTTTGGAAGATCCAAATCTAGGAAATCATCAAATGAGATGGCTTTAACTTTGTCTGTTTGAGATTCATTTTGAATTTGGATCTCGGATATTGTTGGTACATAGTCAGGTGTATTTTTTGCGATTTCCAGAAATCTCGATGTGGTGTTTTCTGCTTTGCTGAGCCAATCAGTTATGTCCTCTCCGTGTGATTCACGATATTCTAAGCCAGGCAAATCAACCACCCTGAGGCGTTTGACTCGGCCAGATAATTTCTTGCAGAGCATATCCCGTCTTTGAAACCCGGTCTTATCATAGTCAAAAAGAAGCACAACATCGGCATTGGCTAAAGTTTCAGTGTATTCATCCTTCCATTCAGATGAGAATGGAGCTGTAGTAGAAGGAATGAAATTCTTTAAAAGATAGTCGGCATCTTTTTCCCCTTCGACCAAATAAATCGGGTGATTCTTCTCAATTGCTTTCAGGAGCTCAGGTAATCGGTAAAGTACTTTTCTAACTCCCTGTATATTTTGTACCAAATTACCGTTTTCATCGGTGCGTTCGCACCGAAACTCTTTTTTCTTGCCCTCAGCATCTGAGTAAGTCTCAATGCGTCGTTTTTGAAATAATGTTTTGCCGGTTTCATCTTTGTAGAGGTACACTTTGTTAGTATCCACGGCGGCCTCCAAACTTTTTGTGAGGAAACAATTCTCTGGTTTTGATGCCGATAGCCGCGCACATTTCATTAATGGTACAGCCTTGAGAAAAACATTTCATGAGAATAGTGCCATCTGATGCTTCACTGATAGAGAAGCTGGGATTGCGGTCATCATGCGCGGGGCAACACATAGAATAACCACGGGAAGTTGGCTTAGGTCGAGAACCATTTTTTCTTGTAATTGCCGCAATAATTTCTTGCAGTTTTGAAGAAAGGATTTGTTGTGAATTGTAGCAGTTTTTGCTATAATTTATCATATTAAATTCCTATATTATATTGGCCGGCAGCAACCGGTCTTTTTTTTTAACTTTTTTTATCGCATTATCACTTACTGTTTTCTTTTGTTTTTTGCCCTCCACTTTCTTTCAATGCTTTTTGCTTGTGGCGTTGAGATACCTTGTATAACAAACCGAAAAATCCCAGGAGATTCTCATTTGGGCTCTCTTGATTGGCCAGCGGGGGAATGACGAGTTTGAGGTTCTTGGGAATTCTTTGGTTCTTCATGATTAAAAGTCTGAGCCTAAAAAAAATATCCCACCTTTTTAGATTGAAAAGTTTTGCATTTGATTTATGGATCATGAATTACGCAAGTTATTTTTTGTTTTTTTTCTCGCTATCAACCAAAATTTAAGTTAAATTTGTTACTGTTTTGTAATGTTTGGGGTAGGGAATACAATGAAAGAATGCTGTAAATTTGATTGTGATAAATTAAGTGCGCCTATTAGGGTGTTGAGCTATTATGTGGCTCTCTTTTATTCAGAAAAGGCTGATGATATACGATGCGAAATACTTGCCGGTAAGATATTGCCGTTGATTGAGCAGATTCGTCCTCATTTGCATAAAGAATGGCTTGAAGAAAAAGAAGAGCATGTAGATGAATCGGAATCGCTTTATGAAAAGGCGCTCTTAGATATTAAAAATGTTTTTAGCGTGTTGAGGCAGCGGGTAGTAAGCGCTGGATTGCTAGAGAACGAAAAAATTAAGCAATCCGTGTGTATCGCTGATGCTAGGTTTGAATTCCGCCCGGCAAGTGAAAATGCATTTATCAAAAATTCTCCTGCTACGGGAAAACCTGAATGGATTTGTTCTAATTGTGGGCAAAGCAAAGAAATGCATAGAGTATGGGCACTCCCTTCATATGCCCATTGCCTGTATGAGGCAGTTCAATTTTTGTGTAATGCGCTTGTAGAGTTACGACGGGAAGATCTTATTAATGACTTTGCAGAAATTGAATATGTTGATCGCTATCGATATGTGCCTAAGCCTCCAAAAAAAACGCTACAGGAGTATTTTTGTGCTAATTGTTGTTGGATATTCAATGACGATTCGGCTCCTAAAGATGAAGAAGGTAATCCTATTCCCTTTGATAGGCTAGATAAAAATTGGAAGCATCCTAACTGTGAAAGTCTTCTTGAGAGTTTTCGGATGTACCAAGATACAATTCTGTACAGAGAGCCTGTCCTATTCGGATTAACTTTTTTTGTATCTTTGAGAAAATTTGAAGATCATAGAAACCTTCTTATAACGGTGAATAAAAAGCCTTCTGAAATCCCGACTTGGGTAGCATATGAAACCATTTGGCGTATCCAGTGGGCTCTAGAAACTCCGCGTGATTATTTTAGAAAAAAAGGACTATGCTTTAAAAATCCAAGTTCAGTGACATGTGAAAAAAGTGCTTCAGTATTGGGGCAGCATAGTTTATGGAGTGAAGTAAAAACTTCCCAAAACAAAAATCGAAATAAGAATAAAAAGAAACGCAAATATACTTTTATAGGTGCAGATAACAAACCTATAGAACTTTCTGCTGTTAAAGATGTACCTTTTTTTCTTGATAAAGAACGAGTTAATCAAAGCTTATCAATCGTGCTTAAGGAAATAGGAGCTCCGCTTGAAGGAATATCTTGCGACTGTGACTATACGTTTCCTAGAAATATTGAATTAGGGTTTGAGGGTGAATATCGTTTATGTCTAAGTATAGAATGGGTGCCAGGCATATTTGAAATCTTACAATTGCATTCATTTCAGTTTAGTGATGCAAACATTAGACATGATTTTATTAAAAAGCTTTATAATAATCCCGGAATCCTTGTTAAAAACCCTTTAGATGTTTACGGCATTAATGCGAAGCAATATTTAGAACGTATTGGGATTACCGGTATACTGGATAAGTTGTTCATTGCTCAAAAAATGAAGACGGACGCCGTCCTTAGAGCTAATCGAGTTGATCTTACAAAAGAATCAGCTGGGACAAGAAAAAAAATTTGTAAGTTTACGCAGGGATTAACCACTATTCGTTGGCGTCATTATTCTTTTTAAAATCGTCTTTCGTTATGGTATTATAAAATAATACACATAAAGGAGGAACAAAATGACCGTTACTAAAATTGCCAACCCAATATCAGTAGAGCAAGAACGAATAGATAAGTGGGAACAGCAAAAAGCAAAAGAATCTCCCAGCTTTTCTTATGAACAATCTATTGATCCTAACGCTAACGGTGATAAGAAAGTTCAGCTCAGAACTACCCTGGAAAAAAAAGATCTAACCTCTGCTCAGCGTAATAAATTGCATCTGGCAAATTACTGTGCGATTTCCGGATCTGGTAGTTTGGAAGTGGGCCACATGCTGTTCGAGCAAACCATGAAGGGATTCTTCAGTGCTGAGGACTATGCTCAAGTTGCAAATGCAATAAACTCTGCACTTTTATCGATGGCCCCTGCTGATATTATCGAGGGCCAATTATGTGCCAGGCTGTTAGTTCTGAATAACCAAATAGCCGAATACATGAGCAGAGCAGCTTTTTCTACCCAGACATCTGAAGGCAGAGATTTGAATATCAATCGAGCAACTAAGCTTATGCGTGTCTATAATGAAACCTTAGAAACGCTCAATAAATATAGGCGCAAGGGCACGCAAACATTAACGGTTCAACATGTTAATGTGGAAAATGGTGGGCAAGCAATTGTTGCCGGTCAATTGAACCCGGGTGGGACCAATGAAAAAAAGTGAAGGAGTAGCCCATGTTCGCAAAATTATGCGGTGCAAAAGCGAGAACTAATAATCATCAACCATGTCGCCAGCCAGCTATGTTAACCAATGGCCGCTGCAGATTACATGGTGGTAAATCATCGGGTGCAAAGACTTCTGAGGGTAAAATAAAGTCGGCCCAAGCAAATTTGAAAAACGGCAATTATACTCATCATGCAATATGGGAACGTAAAAAAATGCGCATGATGATGAAGTGGCGCAATGATTTAGAATTGGGGTAATACGATGACAGAATTGCACCCTCGGCAAAGAACCTGAAAATGAATATTGCATGCCTGATCCGCTAAATAATTACTAATAGAAATTATTGGTTGAGCTGGGAATTGACTATCTATGTTATTGATGCTATAATTCATATGAATGTGTAAATAGGTCTCAATTTACGTTTTGGCGGTTATCTATGAAACAAATCATATTCCTTCTTTTTTTCATCATCCTACCAAGTCAATATGCTTTGGCAGATTTCTTTGCTTTCAGAAAATTAGTACATCCACAAACAAAAAATGCCGTGTATCTATTGTATGCTACGCATGCCAGTATTATCGGGGATTCTTCACGAGAAGAAACGTTGTTAGCAGAGATAGATTTACTTGTTGATGAGATGGCCAGTAATGCTCAAAGAAGAGAGAATTTTTTTGATGCGTGTAAGCATCGCCAGGAATCTCTGGAAAAGATTACCAATAAACTTAACCTTTTACGCAACAACAAACCAAATCTCGTCAAACAACACAATGATCTTGCAGAGGTTGTTAAAAAACAGCAAATATCTTTAATCAATGAAGATTGGAGCGATTTAGAACAGAAGCTTATGTTATTCCCTTTCGGTGGCGATTTTAGAAACTATTATGTATGTCCCATTCTGGGATATCAAGAAAAACATAATGATCATGTGTACCAAGTAAATGTTTCTCCTCTATTGGGGATGGGTAAAACAGTTACCGGTAAGTTCACTGAATGTAAGTTTGTTCCTGTTGACAATGCTTTTTATTATAACCCTGATCGAAGAAATTGCCTTTTTGCCAAATGCCATTATCAGGGAGGCACGCAAGAGGTCGATGAGAATACCTTGTATGCAATTAACGAGTTATTCACGGAATATCATCAAACCAGGGTTGTTGTTGCAGAAGGATATAACCATTGTATAGCTATTGCGCATGAATTGGTTACCAATCAAGGGTATGTTGCAGAAAAAATATTCGTTGCCCCTGAGTTGGCAATACAGCACAACGGTGATCTTGCACTGTTTCTTGCGGCACTAGAGAATAATGATTCAATTCAAACAGAGCGCATAGAAGAGAGTTATCCTGCATTAACGTATACACTTATTGCGAGTCCCTTGGATATTGAAACTCTTTTTTAAAAAATGGATATAAAAATCAATAATCAATTGTTAGTGACTAAAAAGATTTGAGTTTGGTAGTCTATAACTACAGAATCTGAATTTCATAAAAAATGCCTCAATGGATCTGCCAATAAAAAGGTTAATTTTTGTAGGGTATGTATAGAAAGGGGGAAATTAAGATGTCTAAAAACAAGATCAAGAAACCATTATTTGGTAAAGAACCGGAAACTGAAGAGGAATTCCAAGCGTTGGGCAATACCTTGGTGCTCTGGGCAGAAAAAGAAAGCTCGCTCAATATTGATGAATTTCCCTTGAGCCATCGGATATTGCCTGAAAAATTAAAAGAGTTTGCGAAAAAATCAGATTATTTTGATCGAGCTCTGCAGTTTGCTCTTTCAGTTATTGGTACGCGCCGAGAACGGCTTGCGATGGAGGGTAAGATTAATCAACGAATCGTTCTTGCAACGATGCCGCTTTATGATTCTACCTATAAAAATTGGATACTTAATTTGAAAAATCCGGAAGAGAGTGCGCAGCCTACCACCTTGAACGTTTATATGGGGGATTTATCATCAGGTGATGCTACTCTAGAAACCTCATATACTATTCCAAAACGTTGATAAAGGGGATCTGATAATGAAATTCAGTTCAAGATATTTGATTTTTTCAACCATGTTCTCTTTTTGTATGAGTAGTGCTGGAACTATCATTTTTTTGAATGGTACATCATCTGCCGGTAAATCATCAATAAGACGCGCCTTGCCAGCTTTGCTTGAGGACCATACGGAGATTGTAGATATTGATCAGGTAGCATTAGAGATGTTGCAAACAATAATTAAAGAACGGCATTATATGCCTGATAAGAATCTTGATATATTTTCCTTGGTTGCGAGCGTACCTGAAAGTATTTTAAGCAAACAAGACGTTATTGACCTTTATCCGGCAGCTCAAAAAAAGGCTTATGAACTAATAAGAAAATTTTTTTTAGAAGGAAAGAACGTCATAACGGAGACCGTTGTTTTTGGTTACTATGATACTCGCCAATGTTTGGACGCCTTACATGACTTACCAGTGATGTTTGCTTTTGTCTATTGTTCGCCAAAAATTCTTCTAAAACATGTTTTAGAGCGAAACCAATTAGATGATAAAGGTGAACATCGGGATATTCTTATTCCCTTTACACATTTTTTGGATGTCTGTAAAAAGCAGGAAGAAGGGGATTATCGTATTGATACCATGACTAGGGAAGGTATTAATGCATTATTCGATTCTATTTCCCTTAACATGAACTGTGATTGTCAAAACGAAGAATTATCCGGAGCCATACATTCATTGCATGCTAGATTCATATCTACTTTTAAATTGCATGAAAAATCAGAGGTGGGGATATCTCCTATACTGAACTATGATTGCATTATTAATACAGAGGCAATGAGCTCTCAAGAATGCGCAGAACAGATTTTACGTGATGCCCATTTTTCAAAGAAAAATGCACTTGAGAGAAATTATAATATTATGAAGGATATCCCTGTTTCTGGCGATGAACGATCCAGCTTAGAATATTCGGGTTATACCATATGGCAAAAGGCAAAGACTTATTCAAAAACTAATCATGATATCCTGCATAGCAATTATATAAAAAACTTTTGAATAACAGCAAGAAGAGATCTTATTTAAACTTTTTTAAAGAATTCTTTGCGTTCTGGCGATGAAAGAGCGTCTATTGGTTTAGGCATGCTGAATCTTACTCTGTTTTGAAGTTAAATACTTCATTAATCTCTTTAATAAGGCCATTATCATCACAAATCAGTTTTTTGATTACCACAATAGTACCTTTCTTTTGAGTGTGTATCTGAAAATGAGCAATCACCATGTTTTCTTCTACATTTGCTATCGGTAAATCTTCATCAAGAACAGACCAGATCCCAAGGTCTTTTTTTGCTTCGCAAATCTGTTCGTGGAGGCCTTCTATTGTTGTTGCCACCGGGGTTCTTCCCTGAAGATCATGACAGGTATTTACAAATTTCTTAATGTCGGGTGTAAAAAGTGCCTTCATGGTGGGTAGTAAATCGCATGTTTCTTTTCGACCGAATTGACTTAAAAATTCTCGATAACGTTCTGAAACCGCTTTTAATGATTTGGCTTTTGCAGCATACGTTTCATAAAATTCAGCCTTTTGAGGCTCCATTGAAACGCAAGAGCTTTGCAATAAAATAATAGATACTAATGATAAAATTGTTTTATTCATAAAATACTCCCGATACAGAAGGCTGAAAATAGGTACTATTTAATAGTAGTGATAAAATTTCTCTCTATCAAGATACGATTAACGATCGGCTTTATCCATTAAAAGCATCTTTATTCTGTTGGGTAAATCAGCTTTACCGGCTCCATACATGATGCCACCGATAGCCACTGCTATCCCGCCCCATTGAAATGTTTGATTACGTGTTCCTAAATATATATTGCGATCATTGGGGTTTAATGCAACTTTTCCTGCACCATGCAGCAGGCCGGAAAGAACTAAAAGAATAGATCCACATCCAGCAATTGCTTTACCGCCATCAACCCACTCCGAATTTTTGTGGTAATTACTTTTTAAGATTCGATTATTTGAGTTCATTTGATGCGATAGAGGGTACGTGGTAAGGGAAAAAAAGATGCCAAGAAATAAGAATTTATTATTCATTAAAACCCATGAGTGAATCTGGATTATTAAAAGGGTAAAATGCAATAAACTTATAATAATGAATCATAGATGTGCTTCTTTAGATTGTAATGCAATTTTATAGACAACTGCTGGGTATGAATGAAACGTTTCTTCTTTCCAAAATTGAAATCCGGTTTTTTGAGCAACATTAATTGATGCTGAATGAGATGCTGCGGTAATGAGAACAAGCTCCGGCATTTTAAGCACATCGCAGGCATAATCTCTTATTGCGCATGCGGCTTCAGTTGCATATCCGCTGCCCCAATATTTTTTGGCAATTTTATACCCCAAATCGATGTATTTCTTTCCATCTCCAAGAGATTGCATGCCTAGTCCACAATAGCCGATCAAAGCCTTATCGTCTTTTTTAATAAGGGCATAGCGGCCCCAGCCATAATCTTTATACGATTTGAGGAGTTTCTTGTGAAGGTAGTTGTTAATTTCTTCCGGAGTTAAAGGACCGGTTATCGAATAAGTCATTACGTCTTTGTCACTTAAGATTGGTATAAGGGATGGAGCATCCTCGGGTGTTAAATACCTAATCTGTAAACGTTGGGTTTCTAAAAGAAGATGGCTTTGTTCCATAGCCACAAGAAAAGTTGTCAGAGAAAGAAGAGAGGTAACATATAAAATTTTCATAGTTGTCCTTGAGTGTTTGAATTCTTTTGCTGAAATTATAGCTTTTCTTCTTTTTCCAAAATATCAAATGCTTTATGTGCCGCTTCATAGAGCCCATTAGTGATATCACCGGGCTTTAGAATCAAATGGACTTCATCACGTCTAATCCATTTATATGCAATTGCTTTGCCTTCTTCCAGTTTAAATTGTCCTTCAGCTTCAATCAAATAAACCATATCTTTTACCAGCTTTTGATCATAAGACCAATAAAATTCATGCAGTTTGGCTACTATTTGAACCAATTGCATGTTTCCTTCCTCAAGCAGTTCACGCTTGATGCACTCTTCAATACTTTCGCCCGGTTCTAGGTGGCCGCCCAAAAATTCCCAGCAATAGGGGAACAATTTCCGAGAGCCAGATCGTTGTTGAATTAATATCGTTTTATCCTGCTTGTTAGCCACAATAAAATCGATCACAGTCTGCTGGTGTTCATTTTCAGAAACGGTATTTTGCTTTTCTTGAGTATAGGGAAGATGGTGAATGGTAGTTTTATCTATTTTCATAGGAGTCTGTTGAGTTTTTGATAGTTTGAAAGCTGAAATATGATAACATCGAAAAAAAAGACTGCAAAATTTTTAATTAATTTCTTTTTTATGTAAAATATCTAAACAACCTTCAAGCACGTCCAACAGGAAGCAGAAACTGCATTTAAAAAATAGGTATATTTTGCTGAATGGGCAACAGAAAATAAAGCAAGAATTGAAACTTTAACAGCGAAATTTCGCAAGTAATTAAGGATTATTGTTATGAAAAAATTATTATTTCTTTTGCTCTCCCTTGCGTCAATAATTGCAGCAGATGAGCTGCAAAGCGTTTCTCCAACACTTGAAGAAATATCAACATCTAAAATTGTTGAAATTACTATTAAATGCCTCCCTGAAGGCAGTGATTTTAATGCAAAAGCGTGGCAAGAAATTATTGTTAACGTGAATGATCTGATCAATAAATGTTTCGCATCAGACAAAGATGAAGTAACGAGTGAGGAAGTCTTTGCAGAACTCCATAAAACGATCGATTTTATTCGTGAAAGAACCGATGCGAATCAAGGGATTCGTGGCATTTTAGAAATTCATTTAGGACAACCGCCAGCTGAAAATGAAAATACTTCCGACTCAAAGCTTTAATTTAAAAAACGAGGAATCATATGGTCAGAAAAATAATACTAATAATGATTTGCACTATGACCGCTCATGCGATGGAAAATCCTACTCAAGAACAAAAAATAGCCATTGAGGCGATTCGCATGCAATTATTGAATGTTTGTCAAAAAGCTTTGCCGGTAATAAAAAAATATACACCTGAAAATGGAGCAATGTTGCATGGATGTACAGAGCTAGCGCTTTCTCAAAAATTGTCTTTTGATATTCTAAAATCATGTTATGAAACATTAAAAACATTGGTAGAATCAATTAATCCACGAGAACGCAGATGCGGCTGCCGAAAGTATGATAGTAGTTTACGACATCCTCCTTGCTCATTTAGAGATCAACGTGCCAAAGCACATTTAGAATTAGAAGCACTATTACAAAAAGTTCGTATAAATAAAAATATGGATACTATATGAATAGAATAATATTCGCATCAATCTTAATTTTAAATACCTTTATTTCTGCTCAATATCCTGAGATACCCACCACTGAGCAACTACTTAACACTGATAATTGGGAAATCTCATTCAAATGGAAACGTGATTCTAATAAACAAAATGTCGATATGGATAGTTGGCTGACCATAGCAAATGCCATGCATGACTTAGTTATCAAAGGCTATACCTATCCTGATGAAAAAAGCGCGCAGTTACTTGAAGAAGCTTTCAAAACGATTACTTCTTTAAGACACATGCAGCTTAATAATCCTTTAAAAGGAATCCAAGAAACACTCTTTGTAGGAGGCCAATCAAGTGCGCAATCAGAAAAACTCGCCTATCCTGAACATACTAATAATATGGTCTGGCTTGGTTGCCTAACAACCGGTCATAATCCAAATGACGACTCTCTGCAAGAAATTGCAATTATTATCACCGATCCACAGCTCAATATTATTGCTCAAAGCCCGATATTTGAATTGAATCAGGAATCTGATGTTGATAAAATTGAATTGTTCATCCTTGATTTTGTTAAGCATCATACCAAAGAAAAACCTGCCCTCTTGGGGCAAGATCGCATTCGTGAATATCGTGCATTGTTAAAAAAATGTATGCCTCATCTTGAAGCATATTTTTCCACGGTCACCATGAACTGTTTTTCAATGCGTGAATTGTGCATGTTTTGGCAGCTTGAGGTATATCAAAGAAATGAAATACATTCATCATTAGAAGCTGCATATGAGGCTTTGGCTGAGGCAAAATTTTATAAAGAAAAGTATTTTACGCAGCAAAAATAAACTTTCGCATTAGAAATCATTAAAAATTGTATTTTATGGTTGCTGCAATCTCATTCCCTCTTTCCATCTTTTAACATATCGTTCTTGTCTTTGTGCTAAAGCTTTTTTGAGAAGATCAAAGATCTCCTTTCTATCAAGTCCCTTTTCTATAAGATCTTGCGCTAGGCCTATAGCGGTTTGGTCATTTTTGTTTCTTATAGTAAGATTTGCTCCCGCATCAATCAATAATGTGACCATTTCTGGATAGCCTTCAGCCACTGCATTATGTAAGGGAGTATTACCCGTTTGAATACTTTGATTATTAACGTGAGCCCCTTTGGCAATTAACAGTTTTGCTAACTCAGGCTCTCTTCGAAAGATGGCCATATTGAGAGCAAAATCATCCTTATTATTTTTTATGTTTACATCAGCGCTACTATTAATGAGTAACTTTGCAATATCTCGATTCTGACTATTCAAAGCTAAAAGTAACGGTGTATTGCCATCTCCTGCTTGAATATTGGGATTTGCTCCTGCTTCAAGCAATCGACGAGCTATGCCCAGAAGATCCTTGCGATTTGATGCACTAATGACAACCAAGGCAGTACCTCCTCCGTTATCTTGCGCATTAATATTTGCACCGGCTTTTATTAAAAAATTAACGATCTCTCGCAATTCTTGAGTTGTAAAACTTTCTTCCGGAGAAAAACGTCTAAAGATAGTAATTAATGGTGTTCCACCGGGAGAATATTGGCCCTTCTCTTTTCCATTGATGTTCGAACCATGCTCTTTCAATAGCTGTATAAACTTTGCATTCTTGATTTGGGTAATATCTAAAGTTGATTTTTCCAGATAATCCTTACCATCAAGTATAATTTTTACCACATATGCATCACTGTTGGCGGCCGGATCAAAAGTGAATTGCTGCTTATTAGGACCAGCCCGGCGCGGCGCAAGTTGAAAATCGATAGTCCCAGATTTGAATCTTTCTATGTAGAAATTAAGCGCATTAGACATAAATCCCCGATTTGGCAAATCCTGAAATTGTATAGTAAATGATCCCGTTTCTTCTCGCAGAACTGCACTTGGTCTTGATTCAGGGATTATCGGCAAAGCCTTTGGCTCTAATATTTTTGTATGATCCCCAATCTTTGCTTCTTCTTTGCCAGGGAATTCTATTTTCCAATCTTTATCTGTCCTGTTATCAATCGTTAAAAATACTAATCCATTATACGATTCAGGCTTATCCATAGCTGTCAGACAACCTAAAAAGCTGAGCATCAGTAACAGTATTCTTTTCATAGCCATTTTCTCCTAAAAATAGATTTTTATTTTGAATATATTACAAAAAAGCTTAATTATTCTATAATTATATATATAAAAATAATCATGATAGAAAAACATAAGGAAACATTATGCTCAAAAAACTATTTTCTCTTTTAGCTCCGGCATTCTTAATAACCTGCTCAGCTCATGCTAGCCAAGATCCAAAGTCTTTCAACGCGGAAGAAATTATGCGCATGCAAACTCAGCATGTTTTGGATATCTGCCAGCAAAAACCTGAAAACAAACATTGTGAGCAAATTCGTAGCATTCTTAATCATTTTCAAAATCCACCCAAATCAAAACTTGCTGTGATCAAGGGCCCATTTTTACCGACTGACCATGCACGCGCAATTCTTCATTTTCAAACACAGGATTTAGGCAAAATAATGGGCTGGGATGAAGATCGGATTATGCAAGAAACCACTCTTTTACATACAGCATTGGAAAAAATATTAGCGGAGCCGCGGCAGCAACAAAAAAAATAGAGTTAAAAATGGGGAAAATAGCCTTGCTCATAAAGAATAAACAAGTTGGCCTTTTAATAGTATTAATGGTATTAATTCTGTTTCCATCTTCTGGCCTGTTAGCTATGGAAGAAGAATCTCCACTTTTTAAGGCGATGAGCAAACCCGTTGAGCTTTTTGAACAACTATTACGCGCGGGCGCTGATCCTAATGTACGTAAGTTTAACGGTCCTCTTACGGGAATTAGTTGCTTACATGCGTTATTATGCTGGACCGATGTCCCGGATCGGGAGAAAAAAATTCAGCTGTTGCTCACCCATAAAGCTGATCCTAATATTCAAGCATTTTACAAGGATACGCCATTAATGTACGCAGTAGCAGACTTCCCCTCTGCAATTCCTCTGCTCTTGCAAGCAGGAGCCGATATTAATCAACCGAATGAAAATGGATTCACCGCACTCTCTAGAGCAGTAAATAAGCGATCAAAAATAGCGGTGCGCTTATTGCTGACTAATAAAATACAAGCACCCCATTTTCATTATGGCCAGTTAGTGGCGGCAGTTAATCAATATCGCCATGTCTTTTATTTAGCACGATCAGAGGAGCAAACATTTAGCGGTGTACATCCTATAATTGCTGCCGATTTTCGCGCTATTGGCAGAGCTTTGAAACAATTTGAAGGTCTGTATACCTATCGGGGCAGAATTGCCAAAAAGGGTCTTGCTCAAATATTACCCGAAGATATTGTAAAAATTATTGCCATGCATTGCGAATATCCGTCTTTACAAGCAAACAACATTAACAAACCATAAAAGGAATAGAATGAAGCGAATTCTTATACCAATGATTGCGATTTCTCTTGGCATATTGGGCATCACTGCGTGCATGCAAAAAAACAATGGTGACGCAAAAATAACAGCGGCAATTGATGATTATCTAAAGACTCAAACATCTGCCGGGAACTTTAGTGGCACCGTGCTGGTGGCAAAAAAAGGCACTATTATTCTGCGCAAAGCATATGGGTTTGCAAATTATGAGCTTGATGTTCCCAATACACCGACCATGAAATTTCGCATAGGCTCGGTGACCAAACAGTTTACTGCCTTAGCAATTTTACAGTTACAAGAGCGTGGACTTCTGAAGGTAACTGATCCACTGGCAAAATACATTCCCGATTTTCCCAATGCACATAACATCACTATTCATCAATTGCTCACACACACTTCCGGCATTTTTAATATTTCTCGTACGCCTGATATTTTAGAGCGGGCTAAACAATCGATCACGCTCGAAAAAGAGATCGAAATCATCAAAAAAGGGGCTCCTGAATTCACTCCGGGCGATCATTATAGTTATAACAATTCCGGCTATGTAGTGCTCATCTCTATTATTCAAAAAGTATCAGGCAAAACATATGAGAAATATTTACAGGAAAATATATTTAATCCTCAGGGTATGAAAGATAGTGGTATTGATGATCCGATAAAAATTATAAAGAATCGCGTTGCGGGTTATGACAAAGATACTCATGGTCTTAAAAATGCGGTATACACTGATATGGCCTGGGCTAATGGTGCAGGGGCTATTTATTCCACTATTGATGATATGTATCTTTGGAATCGCGCTTTATACGGCAATAAATTGCTCTCTCAAAAATCACTTGATGCAATGATGACCGGCTATATTCCCATGGTGCAAGGCTCAGATGCAATTAAGTATGGCTATGGACTCGAGATTGAAAATAATACACCATTTGGGCGACGTATAGAGCATGGCGGCAAAACCAATGGATTCCGTTCATTGCTAGTATGCTATCCTGACGAAGATGTTTGCATTATTATTTTGAGTAATTTTATTTTCGCGCCGGTCAAAGAAATCAAAGATACTATCATGGCCAATCTCTTTAACCAACCACATCAAATACCATGAGTAACATTAAAGAGCTTATGCAAATTCCCGGTGTTGGAAAGGCATGTGCATTGGATCTTTGGAATATAGGCATTCGTTCCATTGATGATCTTAAAGATGCTAATCCGGATGTTCTTTACGCCAAGCTTTGTGAATACCAAAGTCAAAAAGTAGATCGCTGCATGCTGTATGCGTTTCGTTGCGCCGTCTATTATGCTTCACATAAAAAGTATGATCCGGAATTATTAAAATGGTGGAACTGGAAAGATGAGAAATGAGTTAGTGAACCGCAGCCTTCTCTTTTTTTAAAACTTTTCTAAATGTCATCGAAATTCTCCCTTTTTTTACCGGTAACAAGCCATGTTTCCACTCATGCCGCAATGTACCTTTAAATAAAAAAGCGGTGCCGGGTTTTTCCTCAAGATAAAAACGACTTGATTCGCCAATCTTGGGATTTTCAAAAAAGAGATTTTGCACTGTATCCGGTTCAACAATAAGGCCGATAATCGATTCATCAAAATAATAGGTTCGCTCTTCTTTCATCTGTGCCCAGGTAAGATTGCGATCGATATGAGGCGCAATTCCATCCCCGGGTTGGTACATGGTAACAATGCAATTATCGTAATCTAATGCACAATCCTTAGGATCAAGTTGATCTTTGAATAGCTCGAATACCTGATTCCGAATCCCTGCAATAAATGCAGGTATCGGTCGTTCAACAAGGCGGCCTTTTTCAAGCGCATGAAATACCTTGCCAAAATCTATCGTTTCTCGGTAATAATGCGCATCGGGCCAGGTATGTTTAATTTCTTCGCTTAGCGCATGAATATTTTCTACTAAAGACTTGGGTAAATCCATATGGGCAATAAATAAGGCATCCACCGGAGTGCGCTGTAAAATAGGCAGGTCATTACCAAAGGCAGCTGATCCCAAAAATGAGATTATCAGAAAAGTAATTACATGCTTAATCATAATTTCCTTGTACCAATGCAGACCCATATCTTTCAATGGGTCTGCCATGTGATGTATTATCGCCTCATTTTATAGTTCTTTTTATTTTTGCACATTATATTCCATAAAAATCCAATATGCCGGATTAAAATCATGCCCCGGCTCTTTTATAGGATTTGCGTCAATCCCAAATCCCCAGGAACGATATGCCGCAATTGCTTGGGCATTGGTTACTCGGGTACACAAGAAAATACGTTCCACTTCAGGAACAATGGTAAAGATAGAATTCATAAGCAACTTGCCCAATCCTCTATTTTGCGCGTGAGGAGTTACACCCATTGCAGTCACTTTGCAGGTGCCATGCGGGTATGAAGGACGAACAAAAAAGGTGATAAATCCCAGCAAATTATCCGTTTTGCAATCATTGACGGTGACAGAAACATAAACATCATCTGTACCAAATTTTGACCAATCTGTTTTGGTATAGAGATTATTGATAATTGAGTAAACATTGTCTTTGGCTACCTGCCAATCAATAGAAGCCTTATTTTCAAATAATGGCGCAATTGATTGATACAATCGCTCAGTTGATGCAGCTTCCGGATGTGTTTGCAAAAACCCTAATTCAACTGAGGTAAATGCCTGGGATGCCAGATCAGCTATCTGATTCATGCTCGGAACAAATTGAGCTGATTGAGTGGTAAGAATATGCCAATGCAAACTAACAGCATTACTCATTTTATCTTTTGCATTGAATGAGCCCGAGGCATTTTCTTGGGCTCTTTTTTGTAAAGAAGTTATCCAGTTTACAGAATTTTGATTATTCATTGTTTTATTTCTTTCATTATGAAGTTCTTTTTGGGCATAGGTTATAAAAAATAGTGCCAAACCTATAAAAAGGCACAGGATTATGCGTGGAGCATAAAACATGGGAATATCCTGATTTAATATAAAAAATGGTAATTAGACTCGATACCCCGTCTTCGCTAAAGCTTCGTAGACGTAAACCTGGTTCCGCTCATGGTGAGGAGGAACCGGCAGGTTCTGTCTCGAACCATCAAAGCATGGGCATTAAAGGATAAAAGTCACAAAATGGACTAATAAGGAGATAAGAACTTTCATAAAAACGCCCCCGGATACTATCCATAGTAGAGAGACTAAAAAATAGGTAACATTTTAATAATAGTGAAAAAAAGGCTAGAAAGCAATATTATTTGGTGAATTCCAATAAATCGCCGGGCTGGCAATCCAGTGCTAAACAGAGTGCTTGGAGTGTTGAAAATCTGATAGCCTTTGCTTTGCTTGTTTTTAAAATTGAAAGATTTGCCTCGGTAATATCAACACGCTCTGCAAGCTCGTTAAGCCGCATTTTACGCTTAGCCATCATTTCATCGAGTTTAACAACAATTTTCATTTATGACCTGTTTTTATACGGTTAAATCTTGTTCACTTTTTAAACGGAAGCCTTCTTGCATCATTAATGAAATAACCAGAAAAAAGCCGAAAATCAGTAATTTGATTATAGCATTATCAACTGCATATCCTAATGAAAGGGCGGTCGTTTCAGCTGTTTCGTGAAAAACAAAAACACTTAATAATAACCCGCAGATGGGAGTATAAATAGCCCATAAAAGTGCAAGTTTACTCATTTTGCGCAATAATGAGACTGTTGTTAATGAAAATATCTCCCCCTTATAGAAACAACGCATGAGCTTTATACAGTAAAAAAGCGCAGCCAACACGATAACCATTGTTATACTTTCTACAAGGAATCCGATGACTCGGTGTTCAAACGAGATATTACGCAAAAAGTTAAGGGAATCGGGGCACATACTTGATATGTTGTTTCTATCCATATAGGGAAGCCAAAAATTCATATTTTTGAGTACCGGAATTTTGTCTTGAGTCCACCGCATAATCAAAGTTATTACTGTAATAGGCATAAGAAAAATAGAGATTTTCTCCATCCATCCGGCATAAAAGGTAATTTTTTGCATAGAATTTTTAGTCTTAAGCATGACTAATCCTTGGTAATATGGATATAAAATTTATTTGGGATATATTACAAAATTTAACAGATGTTTATTGAATGTCAATAAATATATATTGATAATAAATAAACAGGGGGGGCTGGCAGGTAATTTCAGCCAAGACACAAAAAAGCGTTTGACCAATGAGTCTAAAAATAGGTAGTAATTTAAAAATTGGCTCTAAATCAAGTAATTTTGAGAGTCTTATCAAAAAATTCTAAAACTCTATCCATAATTATATTGAGCGTTTTTAACGGGTCTGGGATATTCAGCTTAGGGAAAACAATATCCGAATCACTAAAAGAATTATGATTTGCCACAACGGTAATTAAGCGAGCTTGCTCAGCATTCGTCATTACTAGCTTTTCGATTGTTTCTTTTAGATTTGACGGATTTCCACTCGTACTAATAAAAAGGAATGGCGCTGGAATTCTTAGATTGGAATCAGGAAAAAGCAGACCGCCATCAAGTGCTATCCCAGCCTTGCAGCGATTATCTTTATTGCAAAAATAAAGTGCTGCTGCTGCACCGTAAGAATGCCCAATAACTGCTAATTTTTGCAAATCTAAATGACCTGAAAATATAGAATTATGATTGGCATTTATTTTTTCTAATTCATCTATCACAAATCTTATGTCTGCAACCCAGGTAGCCAATTCACATATTTGTGCACTTTTATCCATTTCTAATTTACCCCGCAAATCCGGTTGGGCAGGAATCATGCGCTTATCATCAAAAATTACCACCGATGCCGCATACGGTGAATTAATCGCTACAACAATATAACCAGAGCTGGCAAGCTCGGATAACAAAATCTCATAATTATAACCCGTAAATTGCCATCCATGGCAAAAGATGAGTATTGGAAATTTTTGTTTTTCAGTCGAAAGTGGTGCATTAACTATTACATGAGTCTTTATTTGATCTAAGTAGTCAAAATGAGAAACTGGCTTATTAAATTTCTTACTTATACTTGCTTTTGTAAAATTCAGTGTATCGTGTAAGTAAGTCAGTTGCTTGCCTTCGCTATTTTTCTTTGCAGGGTACCAAAATTGTACCATGAGCTCTCGATGATCATTGGTATTCTTTGAATGATTTTCTTTTCGGGTTATGTCTCTCAGATAGCTCTTGATAAATCCAACGGGATAGTGCCCTCGCGGCATAGGCATAACAATATTTTTAGGTTGATCAATATATACCGGCTTTTGCATCGCCTCAACGAGCATAAAGCATCCTAAAGCAATAAGAATAGTTTTGCGCATGAAGAGTATCCTTCACTAATTTTTAAACTTTAATGATCAGGAATATGCTAATGCGATATTTACTTAGAAATCAAGTATGTTGCATACGAATCTGCCTTATATACCCTGTTTGTCAAAGAAAAACAGTCGCAATTCGTCAAAGAAATGCTTCTTAAAATTGACAAACAGAATATATAAAAGGCTAAAATTGAATAATTTTATTAAACAAGTATAATTATTAATATAAATTTGTATTTATTAGACTGAAAATAGAGGATTATCACATGAAAAAAATAGTAGCTCTTTCACTATCATTATTATTGCTTCCTATAAGCAATACTGAGGCTTTATCTTTCAAAGCCGGTGCCAAATTAGTGGGTGGCGGCATTTGTTGTTTGTATAGCGCCAACTCATTCATCAAAACAGCAGCGCTCGTCAATTATTTACGAAACACCAATCTCGATAACTTACCACTTGCCTTTGACCAGAATGCGCACGGTTTAGCCAGAGATGCACAAGGTGTAGCAGCTTTCACCGCAGCTTTTACTCTCGCTATCTTATCAGTCACCAGAGCCATGATGACCGCAGAAGCAATGAGTTATGCTCTTGAAGGAGTCGGTTCAGGATTACTGGGTGCTTGGTTATTAACGAGTGGATACAAAGATCTTCAGGACCATGCATGAAATTATCTCTTTTGCCGCTACTACTATTCTCATCTTTCATAAGCCACTTATCTTATGCCGTCACCTGGCAATGTGGCATTGAGCATCAGATCAAAAAATGGAACCCTCATCTTCAAAATGGGCGCAATCTCATCCGCTCTTTCCATTCTTGAGCGTATTTCTTTTGCCGTTTTTCTAATGCTTTTGCAAGCAGCCCAAAAATCTGTTTTCTATCAATCCCTTGCTCTATAAGACTTTCAGCCAACCCTAGAGGTGTTTGGCCATTATGGTCCCTTACAATAAGATTTGCGCCATTATCAATCAATAAGATAACCATTTCTGAGGAACCTTCAGCTACTGCATTATGCAAGGGAGTGAAGCCAGATAGAGCATGTTTTAAATTGGGATCAGCGCCGCCCTTTAAAAGCAGCTTGGCCATTTCCTCTTTACCTTTTTTGACTGCAATCAAAAGCGCCGTATTTTCCTCACTATCTTTTTGATTGATAGTCCGCTTTGCACCATGAGCAAGCAGCAATGAGACAATTTCAGGGTCTTGGCAATAATAAACAGCATCCATGAGCGTGGTAACTTTATGTGTATCTTGTAAGTTTGTATCTGCCTTTTTTTCTAAGAGCATCTTCACTATGTTTTTATTACAACTTTCATGATTGCTACCAAGTGTTATTGCTAACATAAGTGGCGAAATACCATTGTTATCTTGGATATTCGGGTTAGCTTCCTGATTAAGGAGTATTTGAATAATTTTTTCATTCTGAGTGGCGATTGCAATAAAAAGCGCAGTTCCGCCATCGGCATCTTGAATATTAGGATCCGCTTTTCTTGCAAGCAATACGCGAACCATTGCCTCATTTTTTTTGGTTGCCGCCCAAAATAAAGCAGTTTCTTGGTAAATGCCCCGCGCATTTACATCAGTTTTAGGATCTTGCAGGAGCTTTTTAACCCCTTCAAGATCATTAGCTTTTGCCGCGGTAATTAATGCAGGCTCTTGTCCTGTCTCGGGTTTTTGCATGCCATAAGTGAAAGCAACCACAAAGCCAATAAAAAATACTAAAATAGCTTTCTTATTCATAATTCCCCTCTCACTTTCTTATAATCGCGCTTTTTGGATATCTCTAAAAACCAAATGATGATCTTTTATATATTGTGTTATTTGTTTGTAAATTCCTTCTGCACTTCCAAACCATCCAGTCTTTATTTGATAAAAGGGAGCTTTAGTTTTTAAATTCAGACTACGAGCATTGAAAAAACCACTAATATGTTCAGCATTCACGTTTATCACTTTAGTACGTGCATGAAAAAATTCTCCAAGTCCACATAGACTGAGTAAGGTTATGAGCGGGGGAATAAAAAACATATTTGCTAATGTCCCTTGAGCATATTCTTTTTTATTAATAAATAATGTATAGCCAAACTCCTTTTCATTTTTCTTTGTCATTAAATAATAAGCACACGCTGTATAATCAAATAATATACCGCCCAATAATGTTGAACCGAATGAAATTGATCGATTATTAATCCTCATTCTGGCACGATAGTCATCGAAAAAAGTTGTTCCACGGTACAAAACAAATTGCTGTGTATTATATGCCTGATATTCAATTGCTATTGCACGTTCCATATCTTGCGGAAGGAGAATGTTTCTCTCATTTTTAATAATCGCAAATCTATCCTGCGGTAGTGCTCGCAGATTGTTTAAAATTTTTCCATGCCAAAAATCTATTTTTTTTATACATCGTATTGCTTGCTCAAAAGAAAGTGGAAACGAAATACCATTATTTTTACACTGTTCTACAATAAAATTATTAATAGCTAAATGCCACTGCATAAGATGCGTATTAAAATTTGCTTGTCGAAATGCTGTCGTATTAAAAGCAATTACCTTTAATGCCTCACTTGGCTGCGCTATGGTAATATTTTCAAGCTCATTTTTCTTAACTGCATAACCTACCATTAATCCAAAAGTTGCATCTTTTAATTGCTCAAAATTATCGCGCAGATAATTCAAACAAAACATTTCATACAATGTGGTCGGAATAAAGGTTGCCTCTATGCCGGAATTTGGCAGCTTTGCCTTAATCTTCTCATTCATCGCCTTTATTTCATCATCGACATATTTGCCATATTCTAAACTCATAGGAAACTGGGTTTCCAGCATTATGTTATAGAGAATCTTATGCTCTTCTGGCGTAATCAGAGCACCATCTTTTTTGTAAAAGAGCGTTTCGGCTTGAACAATAGACGACGAAAATAGTAAAACAAGAATCACTATCAGCTTCTTATGCATAATTCCCTCAGATTTAAAGCAATGTACCTCTTTAATTCTGAGGCTATCATAAAATCATTTCAAATAGAAACAATTCATATCGCTTTGCCAGTAATTTATGGCTAAAGTAAGCACTTCTTATTTACTTTTTACCATAAATTGCTAATATAAATATTGACTAATGGAGATTTATCTATGAAACCCGCCAAAATCGATATGAATACTCAAAAAAGAATCGCAGTACTCGTTGCCAAAAATCCAGATGAATGGTGCAATGATAAGTTGTATTTAGAACCATTTTTTAAACAAGAAAAATGGCTCTATGAAGAAATTGTCTGGCATAATCCCGAAATAAATTGGAAGCAATATGATGGCGTGCTTATCCGATCAACCTATGATTACATTGAACACTATGAACAATTTATGCGTACCTTAAAGCATATTGAAAAGCAGGGAATCCCTCTTTTTAATCCTTTGAATGTCATCAGTTGGAATAGCAAAAAATCATATCTGGGTGATCTCAAATCTCGTGGCATCAATATTATTGAAACAATACTCACCACGCCTTCTCAAATCCATGAACTTGTTCCGATAATGAAACAGAATAACTGGCAAGAATGTATTGTGAAACCGGTTATATCAGGTGGCGCTTATAAAACATTTCGTATCGCGCAAAAAGATGCGCACACTTTTGATATTTGTGCCCATTTTGTTCCTCATGAACCATTTCTTATTCAACCATTTGCCCAAGAGATTATTGATGAAGGAGAATGGTCTTTTGTCTTCTTCGATAAAAAGTTCTCTCATTGCATGTTAAGTAAGCCTAAACAAGACGATTTTCGGGTACAGTTTTTCCATGGGGGCCACTTACAAAAAGCTAACCCTGAACCCTGGATGATCGCAGAAGCTGAAAGAATTCTGAATGCTGCCGGTTTTGAAAAACTTTTATACGCGCGCGTTGATGTAATCCGCCGCAACAATAAACTATATGTAATGGAACTTGAGCTGATTGAGCCCTATTTATACTTCAGTTATTACCCTGAAGCTGCAAAAATGTTGGTAAAGACTCTTAAGAAATATATACAGTAAGCTACGCTTACGCTTAATTTTCACACAATTCTTGTATCGCATTGATTGCCGATTGCCCACTTAAGACTAAGGCTGCACCCGAAGCGGCGACAAGCGGTAAGTGCGGAATTTGCTGAGAGTCGCCAAATGCCAGGTATTTCGTGATATAACCCTTATAGAATCGATAAAAAATATCTGAATAGTCAGAATCTTGGTTGTGTTTAAATGCATTAAAAATACATCTACATGCCAAACCAAAAACTACTGAACTTACTACCAATTTTCCAATGGTTACATAAGGAAAAGGTTTTTTAATAGCAGCATCGCTGCTTTCGGTGGCCATCATAAACGATGGTAGAGTTGCCAGTAAAAATAGTAAATTTTTTTTCATAAAAACCCCTAAAAAGCTTGTTAATGTGCAATTATTTATAGTTTGAATATAGTTATTAATAAGCAAAAGGCAATGATCGAATTGAAGAGATAGTTTATGGCAGTTTAGTTTTTTGAGTAAGAATCGCAACCATACGAGTCCTATCGGTCGGCTTATTGGTATACCCGCAATCGTAAAGGCCCCGCGCAAAATCTTCGGCCGTTTGGTCATTTTTATTGCGGATTTCCCGATCTGCTCCAGCATTAATAAGCATCTGTATTGTTCTGGCGGAAGACCTACAAGCAGCTAAATGTAATGCAGTATTACCATTGTCATCTTTTATATTCACATTCGCTCCCGCTTGCAGCATCATGGCTAATATACCTCGCGTATTATGGTGAATAAGAAGATACATTATCGCTGTTGCTCCGGCTAGATTCGTTTTATCAACATCAGCTCCAGCTGCTAGAAGTATCCGCACAATATCCGTTGTTTCGCGGCGACGATAACTAACACAAGTCATTAACATGGTTTTGCCAAGATGATCCTGCGTATCAACAACAGCCCCCGCTTGCAGCAGCTCTCTCAGTTGTTTGGCAGTAGTATCATAGCTTCTCAGAATCCCTCTCCAAGTATTCTGTGCCATCTTTCTATTGGCCCTACTCATTGCCAAAAAAGTTGAATGGTGTATTGATAGTGCCCAAAAGCTTACTAAAGTGCATACTAACTTACCGTTTATCTTCATTTTTAACCTTTTTATTTCACTTATTATTTCAATTCACGCCATAAAAAAGCCTGTTGAATTACGATTATTTATAGTTTTACTATTAAAGGGCTTCTGTAAGGATAAGAGAACAGTTTTATTATATGACATTTTCTTGAATCAATAACTTTTTTAATCGCTGTGCTTGCACATTTGGATCACCAAATTCTTGTTTAAAATGAATTAGCTTGATATTAAACTTTGTGCAATGTTCAATGGTAGCTTGATCAACATAGCGTTTACTTATTTGAAACGATTCATCAAAGCCAGGGTTATTGTCCCAGTTGCGGCCACGTGCTTTTAAAAATCGTTTCCAGTCTTGCAAACTAATATCAAAAAGCACCACGCAATCAGCATCGCAAAATTGTGTTTCATCAAGAATATGAATCTGTTTGAGTAAAGATAAATAGGGATCATCTACAGGAACCAGCCATTCCATGCCGGGTTTATCAATATAATAGCCGGCAATCTTTAAAAAATACGTATCGATAAGTACGGTTTTACCGTCAGCTCTTAATGCACCAGCATTAACAAATAGGGGTATCCAAAACTGTCGCCTAGCAAGCATTGCCGTTGTTGCATGATAATCGTACCATCGACGGGCTACCACCGGCCACTCCGATTCTTCCGGCTCGCATAAACATTCAGCATCAATTTTCGGTGCCAATAATCGGGCCATGGTCGATTTGCCACTACAAGAATGACCAGAAAAGATAATTACTTTCCCCAATTGCGCATTCAAAGAAATAAAAAAAAGTAACCCAAAACTAATTATTATTTTCATATAAACGATCTTTCATGATGCATGGAATGGATTGAGGAATGCGGTGATCTATTTGCAAAATCTGAAATAAATCCTGAATCTGTTCAACAGCTGGCGCTATAACTTCCACGGTGGGTTCTAAGCTTTGAATATCTTCAACAAAAATTCGCATGTGGTTCCATGAATATTCCCATCCGATTCGTGAAAATGAAAAAAGAAACCAATATGAAGGATCAAGTATTTGCTGAGCTTCTTCAAAGGTATCACATTCTTGGTGAAATACCGTTATGCCCATTTGCCCTTGTTGCAGTGTACGTTTATGCACGACCACTACGTTTTTTTGAGCCCATTGCGTTTTTTGATAAACCCGAATGCGAACAAATTCTGTATTTAAATCAACATTGGGTATTGCATAGATATGATCGGTAAATGCATATTCACCTTTATATGCTGCACCAGCATTTTGCAAAATAGAGCGTGTTTCTGGGATATGAGAAATAAGGCCCCGCACTTCTGCAAGGCCTTTATAAGTTACTAATTTCATCATGGTTTAATATTTTGAGCAAATAATTCTACTTTTCACCATTGTTTTTCAGGCTTCATTTCATAAGCAAATAATTGTAATTTACACTTACTTTGCGGATTATTTTGGTCTTCTAAATATTCCTGCACGCTATTTGCGGAGCAATGATCGTTAATATGCTGCGCTACTTTTTGCAACGTATTGCTCACCGGTACGGATGGTTTGGTATGATCACGTGGATAGTAAGATTCTTTTTTGACTAACTGAGCAATGTCTCTATTGGTCAGATGAAATTCTGCAGAATCCTCTTCTACCTCTGGCACCAGCCGTTCATTATCGATAAGATAATATTGATCCAAACATTCATGTTTTTCTGAATCGCATCTTTTTACGTGCGCTATGAGTTTTAGCATCTCTATTGTTACGCCAATACCCGTCTGCCGTTCCAAATAATCTCGCGCCGCTTCAACTGCAGATTTTCCCTGAGTAACAATTCCGCCTGGTAATTGTATCTGTGATGGCTGGACTCTATTGTTAATAAAACATGGTAATGAGTCGTAATCAACTACCGCAACCGAAATGCTCACTCGTAAAGCAGCAGGCAAGGGAGTATCCATTGCAAACATGGATACCGTGCTACAAAAAACTACGACCATACATGATCTGTTTAAGCTCATTAGATACATCTTAACTCCTTTATTTATTCAGTAAGTCACCCACGGTATTACCATTATCACGAAGCTGCATGTCAGCGCCACGACTCAGCAATAATCCTTTGACTTCCTGAAAATCCGGATATTGTTTTTTATCCTTTATGTTCATCGAAACTCAAAAAATTTTACCCATTATTCTTTGCAAGATGTTCTTTAATATGCTCAAGATCAACTTCCGGCATCATTTCCAAATCCAAACGAGCCAGCAGTTTATGCCATTGATAAGAAACCCATGACGCATTTCTTTTGCCCCAACCGACCTGTTTTTCACGTGCCGATATCAAACCTTCAGCTCCGATGTTATCGATAGATTCCAGCTCATGCTTTAAATAGGTTTGTATCTTATTTCTTTCATGCAAGCCATATGCAATGCCGTTAATCGCAGCACAGCTACCAACAATAGCTCCCGCTTTTGAAAACACAACATCTTTTACGATCGGCAATGCACGTTGAGCAAGTTCCAATAGCTGATTGCGATATGCCGCAACTAACGCTAACCCGGCAAGACCCATGCTTACCTTTTTTAACGTGCTTAGTTTCTTATTCTTTGGGAATTTCAATTCAGGATTATAGTTATTTGCGATTTCCGCTAAGCGTATAGCAATGTATGCTGCTTGCTCTTTCTCGGTTAAATATATAAAGAAATTGGGCCGTAAAATTACAATGTTATTGCCAACTTTTTGAACAAAAACATTTATCGGGCGCCATGGTTTGGAAATGGCGGTATAAAAATGAATATCTTTTTCATCAAGACCGGATTTTTTTATTGCATCTTTATAGGCCTGTGGTAATTCACCCTCCAATGGCATTACCTCATCATACTCATCATGCAGAATCACTTCATGTGCTCTCATAGTACGATATTTTTCTGTTGCATCTACCGGTTTTTGTTCATCAGCGATTATTGATGCAGTTATGAATATTATGCTGAATAAAAGTCTTTTTTTCATATTTTTCCTCTTCTTAATGTTATTGTTATTTTTATGTCACTAGTATACTGACTATGCTTTTACGATTCAATTTCATTGTTGAACTTTAAAACAAATACTTTATACTTTGCACAACTTTAATTGGCTGCACTAAGGAATACCATGAACAAAATAATCACATTTTATCTTATTTCCCTGATATCTATCAATTGCACCGCAATGGGAAAAAATGAATCTATCGTATTTGAAGAAAGTGCTGAAAGTATTCCTGCATTCGAACCAAATCCTTTTCAATACCCGCAATCGCTAGGCCCTGACTATTTTGATTGGCAGGAAATTGCTGCATTTCAAACTGAAAAAGGGGAGAAAAAGCGCATGGGCTCGATTCATATAAGTCAGGATGATCCTTGCCAGATCTTATATGTCGGCGTCCAAAAAGAATATCGAAAAAAAGGAGTGGCAAAGCTTCTATTACAACAAGCAGTAGAACGTGCAAAAAAAGCCGGATGTACAAAAGTTTCAGGTATCGTATCGTCAGGTGATTTTTTGCTCGATCCAAAAATAAAATCTTATTACGAAACGTTAGGCGCAACTATTTCTTGGGGTTGTGACGCACGTAGGCACTTTCATGTTGCTACTTACTTATTACCGCAAGAACCAAAAGTATAAATCGAAAAAGGAAAGTTGTTTTTTCGGCTATTAAATAAACTTATTGAGCTGTTTCGCTCTGTTCCAGTCGCATACTATGGGTTACATATAATCGCAGGGTTAATGTTGCTAAATAGAAAGTTTTATTTCTTTTCTAGTTTGCGGAGATGCGCATTAACTCGATCGCGAAGATGCGCAGGAACTTGCTCAATAGTATGTTTCTTTTGAAAAATCAAGTCTGCTATTTGTGAACTTGATAATTGAGCTAAAGAAGGAAATCCTTTAAGCAGTTTCATTGTTGAAAATTCAAGATTGTCGCCAGCAAGAGTTATTTCTGATCTGATATCCAAGGGACCATTTACTAAATTTGCAGACCCTTGCTCAGAATATGGAGCAACTGCAAGTCTTGGCAGCTTTGGTTCTTTTGGCATTCTCAAAACATCGGCTGCAAGACTCATGGTATATTTTGCCTCATTTTTATCAGTAATAGTTATGGTATAGTATAGATCGAGTAAATCGCTTTTACCCCATGCATGATACTTTTCTACCTGTTTTGGAATCTCTGCATACAAGTGCTGGCCATACAGCAATGGACTATCTTCCTCCATTGCTTGCCTAAAAGTGTTAATTTTTTCTTCTATGGTTACTATTGTTTTGGGATTCAGCGTATATGTTCTGCGATTTTTTGTGCTGTAGATGAGATATTGTGTATCAGTAGCATTATTTATTGTGGTAGTAAGAGTTCCCAAATCTTTAATAATAGGGCGTTGTTTTTGCATTACAGGCGCAGGGGCAGGCCATTGCAACATTGCATCAGTAGGGAAGTATAATCCAAACATTAAAAGAATATTCAGAAATGCAATATAATTCTGCATTTTTATCACCATTAATCATGAAAAATGTATTTATCAATTAGAACTATAGAGAAGAGAACGATTTATTTTCAAGAGATTGTTTTTTGCTAAGGAATATTTAATTTCTTAATAAAGTAAGTATTTTTGTTGTGCAAAAACAGATTTTATTAAATTGATAGAGCGTAAAATAGCATGATTTTGAGTCTCTTTCTTTTATGCATCTGCCATGACGCGTCGCTGATGCTGCATTACCGGTGAAAAATTTGGTATTCCAAACGTAACGACTGCAGTGCCCGTTCCTACAATTACGCTTGCTACGGCAACTGATTTTAAGGGATTATTTGAAATTAAACGTGCTGCAGAGTCAAATAAACTTTTTGCTTCTTGTTTTACTTCATTATCTTTTTTAGCATCAGGTTTTTTAGAGAGTTTTTTATAGGCGTATATACCTACTGTTACTCCAACTGATGCAGCAGCAAACGCAGCAAGATACGGATGGCGCGCTACTATGCGCTCAAATCCATTACTGTGCGCATTCATATTTATGCTTGAAAGAGTAATCAAAACTAAAAATATTTTGGAAAAGTAATCCATAAATGCCCCTTCTAGATGAATATATTTAAAGAATTATCTCTGATTTGTTATCATCTGTCAATTTTGTTAAAAAATAAATGCTGGAAATGTCGAATGTTGGCCTTTATTTTCATAAAAATGATAATAGGCCTCTTCTGAAACTGATGTATTTATGCTCTTATGCACCGATTAGTTCTTTTATTTGCTGAGCAATCTCTTGCGCACTATTTTTTTCCGAGTTTACGCGTAAATCGTAGTTGATAGTACCATAGATCGTAAAATAGTGGCTGCGGGCATGACCTTTTGGCGATGTACCGCGGGCTGCTTCGCGCTGTTCTAAAGTTGCCAATGAGATATCAACCGCAACATAATAGGTGCGTATGCCGGCAAGTTTCTTTTGCAGATCAGTGAGCCATGCTGGATCATAGGCAATATAATCAACAATGACATTGCAACCATTTTTAGCGTAATCCGCAATGGCGCTATTCATTCCATAGGCAACCTTGGTCCCTTGCTCGCCGATAAAAAGAGTGATTATTTTATTGCCATTTTCATCGGTGGATTCTTGCACCCACCGAATTGGATTTGGCGATTGCCAGAAGCTCATATTTTCTGCAGTGATATTCGGCATAGGTGCATCAAAAAGCATATCGATACCGGTTTTGCACCATAAATTTGGCATCATCAGATGCTGGAACTCTTTTTGAATTGATGATTTACCAGACCCGGATGGACCATTTAAAATTATGACTATGCCGGTGGCAGTCGTGGTAATATTTTGATAAAACATCCATGCTGCGCCAGTGGCAATGAGTAATATAAGAATAAGTATCATTTTCATATGATAATCCTGTTTGGGTAAATAGGTTTACCTAGCATTGTTCATAGGGCCGTTCTTGCATTCGTTTTTTGAGCAATCCAGGCAAGCCATGTTTTGAATAATTGTAGGCTCATAATTAAATATAGCCTACTGAGTCTAAGCTGGCTATACTGCCTCTTTTTTTGGCGTAAATCTCGGGAAGTAAATGCTATCGGATGTTCATGAATTATGGGATACGCTGATCCCGATTGCTGAATTAGCTGTTATTTCTTTGAGATTTTTCAATAAGGTTTTCCAGTTAAAAGTTCGAAGAGTGACCAGTGACTGCAGTTCTACTTCGCTCGCAAGCGAGCTACGAAGAACAGGCCTTCCTCTTTAAAGGTAAGATTAAAAGAAAAAATAATGCGAAGTAGGACTGGAGCCCTTCGAAGCTTTAGCGTAGTAGGGCCCAGCCATTTAATAATAAATTTATGTATTACGTTTATCTGCTCAGATCCCTAAAAGATCCAACTAAAACTTATATCGGTTATACCACTAATCTTGAAGAACGAATTCAAAAGCATAATGCCGGAGGATCCATTTTTACTGTTGATTTTAAACCTTGGAAAATTGTTACTTCTATTTGTTTTGACGATGAATCTAAAGCAGTAGAATTTGAAAAGTATTTAAAGGGTGGTTCTGGCTATGCATTTGCGCAAAAAAGATTGTGGTAGGTCTTTTGCAAAACGCCATTTATAAATTTCTATTTTGATTGCGAAGAGAAAGCTAATGAATTTGTTTGTCCGCCATAGCATTTAGCAATAATGGACCGTCCTATTTTTTTATTCAATATCGAAAGATAAGATATATCTTAAAACAGGTTCTTTCCAATTATTGGTATACCGCGTATCGGCAAGTGATCGCATTAAAGGATTTGGTGATAAAAGGAGATCGCCCCATAATTGGCCATCGCGAAGATCTTAACTTCTTCACTTTCCGCTCTTTTGCTGAGCAAGCAATGCTAATAAACTTCCGATCGAATTAAGCCCAGGAATGATTTCGATACTTTTAGTATATTCACCAGAACTATTAAAGTAATTACTATTTACGTTTATAATATGATCAATTAAGCCTAACCTAAAGTTATCGCCCATTTTGCTTATTTCCATAGTCTTTAAATTTAGTATAGCATTCCTATTTAGAAGTAATTCATCATCATTAAGCACATAGGCATTTGATACTTCTGAGAGAGTATAGTGCTTATCATTTTTCACGTCATAAAGATCTGCATTTTTAGTGTTTGTATTCCAATGAAAAATAAATTCTTCATTAATTACCAGCACTTTGGAGTGCCATCTAGCGGAGGAATCAATTTTGATAGGGAGGATTTGTGTAGGTTTTGCTTGCGCGATATCCCAGAGTTGTAAAAGGCCTTCCGCGGTGCAACCTATCAAGGTATTGCTATTCAATTTAATGCATTGGCCGTGTAAACAATTATCTTTGTTGAATGGTACATAACGATAGCTATCGGTTTTCAGGTTCCATATTTTGATAGCCTGTGGGGAATAAGAAAGATATCTGTTTTCATCAACTATTTTTTTTCAGGATTTTCAACTTTTCTAATGCGTAATAAACGAACTATTTCGTTATATCGTTCTTCTTTTGCATAATCGAAAATAGATTTGCCATCGCACAGCACATTAGTGTTTGCATTATGCGATAAGAGTAATCGAAAGACATCGGTTGCTTTATTTTTCACCGCTTTAACCACTGCGGTCTCTCCCGCATCGTTTTGTGCTTCAAGAGCAGCATGTTGGTTGAGCAATGCCTCAGTGCAGTTAACGCAATTGGTTGCTGCGGCAAGCATGAGGGCTGTATTGCCGGTTAAATCTTCTTGTGCATTCGGATCACACCCGGCATGCAATAGAGCGGCGGTAATTTTTTTATGATTTGGATACATCCTATTATCTACCGCAGAGCACAAGAGTGGCCAACTATAAAATTTATTGTTGAGGGGTATCAGTTTAGTATTAAGGATTGCTTGGACAGTGTTTACCGCCTCATTATTGGTATCCGAGTCTTTAAGGGCATTTTCGAAAATCGAAATAAAATCATCGGTATTCATGCAGGTTTTTAAGATGCCTATAATGTCCCAGCGCTTTTTTGCCAGAGCGGTCTTAAAAATTCGCTCTTTATCTTTTGGCCATGCTATAACGGTGGCGTCGCCCGCAGGCATAGGAATGTAATACACGCTTAGAGGATTAGAATAGAGCTCGTCTTTGCGTTTTTCTTGCGCGTACGCGATCTGCATGTCTCTCATGAAGGCATTAAGAAATGAAAAGTTTTCGTTTCCGGTATTGAGAATAAGTTTTTTGCAACCTGCGTCTATCTTTAGATTTTTTGCCACGTACTCGGCAAGCTCTTCAGTGGTATATTTGTTCCATATCTCCCGAGCAGCAAGATGCTTGAGCGGTTGAATTGAGGAAAGTTTTTCTGTGGCAGCTGCCTGAGTTAATTCCATTGCATGGAAATTTGAAGCTCCTGCAAGAAGCAGGATGCCGGTAATAACTTGATTTTTCATAATTTTTCTCCATTAAAAATAATATTATATTAATAAATTTACACCATTTTAAATATTTGTCAATTTCAATTGAGCAATAATTATAAGCCCTAAAAGGATTACAAATAGAAAACTCCCCCAGGGTTCAGGTGAACCTATATTTCGGTTTCTTTTAAAAGAAACCGAATAAAAGAGTGTTACACATAGAAAAGAGAGTATTGTATTGCCACTATTTATCGGGTATCCTTTTTAGCAAAATGGACATACATCATGCGTTGAGCTTTTAAAGAGTAGAGAAAATGCGTGAAGGCGGGTAGTGCCACTGCGGTATAATTTATTCATTTTTTTAAAAGATACCATGCTAAGCCGGTTACGGCCGCGCCGCCAATACCTAGACCAACAAGATCGCCATTATTATCAAGCGTTTGCAGCGCATCAACCAACATTCGTTGATGCCATGATAGTTGATAATATTCGGGGCTGCGATAGTTTTTTAAAAGTTCTCGCATTGCAGGGGTTGCTTGTTTGAGTAATTGAATATTTAAAGAAGTGCACTTTTGCAGCGAGGTGTATGCGCCTTTGGCAAGCATCTGTTTGAGCATTTCAGTGCGATCTGTTTTAACCAATTTCTCGAATGCAAGGTAAAGATTACCGTGATCTCCCGGCTCTTGCCGAAAGTGAGCAATCTGATCTAAAAGAATTTGCGCCAGATCAAAATTGCCATCTTCCAAAGCGATCATAATAGGAGTTTTTCCAAAGATATCGCGGGTATGAATATTGGCATTGTATTCAAGTAATAAACGAACAAATTCTTTATTCTTATTTCTTGTTGCGTGCATGAGAGCAGTTTCTTGACTATTATCCATTGTATCAACATTGGTTCCCCATTCCAGAAGATTAAAAGCAACTTGGGTGTCGCCGTGCATTGCTGCATAAATCAATGGCGGGTAAAAAAATTGATTTCCAGCCGGAACAATATTTATACGAGCGCCGGCATTTTTAAGAAGCTGCATTGCCGTTATATTTTTTTCTTGTGCAGCAATAATAAAGGCGGTTCTTCCTAAATTATCTGTTAGTTCTAAATTCGGATTATGTTTTAAGAGTGTTTTAAGCAACGTGGTATCTTTATGATAGCAGGCAAATTTTACCCCATTTCCCAGATATCTGGGCTCTTGATAATCGATGCGCGCGCCGTGCTGTAATAACAAGTCAGCCGCTTGCGCGCTCTCAGGGTTGGAACTGCTCGCTAACGCAAGTAAGGCAGTTTTGCCATCATTATCAATAAGATCAACTTTTGCCCCTCGGTGACAGAGTAATGCAAGTATTTTGTTTGTCCCCTTGTTAGGTTGATAACAACAAAATCGGACCGCGGTGTGGCCCTGATCTATTTCATGATCAATATCGGCGCCATGCATCAGTAAAAAATCTGCCAATGACAAGTATCCACCATAGGCTGCGGCCATTAACGTTTTTATTTTTGTACCATTGATATCAATCTGAGAATTTAGTGCCCTCAAATCGGTAAGCAAACTTTCATCGAGCATGCCATTAAGACAGGCGGTTTCAAGCAGAGTTTGCGCATCTTTGGCGTCAAATTCTTTTTTAAACAGTTCATCATTATTTTTCATAAAAAGGGCGTATTTCTTAAGTTCTGCCGGCAGCGATAAGCCCATGATATCTGATTTATTTTTGGACCGTACCAAGCTCTGCGCAGCCAAAAACTTCAATGATGGCGCATTATAAATCGGTGGTTGAACCGGGTTTGGCTTTTCCATCGCGCACAACGGCATATTTGTTATGCACAATAATGATACTAATAAACGTTTCATAATAATAACTCCATATTATGGCACAAGTTCTTTGAGGCTCGCCACTGCAGCGATACGATTTGAATGCCTCGAATCTTCCATTGCATGGAAATTTGAAGCGCCTGCAAGAAGCAGAATAGCAGTGATAACTGGACTTTTCATAATTTTCCCATTAAAAAATAGAATTCTATTAATAAATTTACACCATTTTAACCATTTGTCAATTTCAATTGCGCAATAACCAGAAGCTAAAAAATACAAATAGAAAACATTTCAGATGAATTTAAACCTATATTTCGGTTTCTTTTAAAGAAACCGAATGAAAGAGTGTTGCACATAGAAAATAAAGCATTGTATTACCACTATTTATCGAGTATCCTTTTTAGCAGCAAAAAATAGAGCATTAAAACAAAGGAATTTTTTTATGATAAAATTTATCTTTTTTATAGTATTTGCAAGCAGCGGCTTTTTAAACGCTATGGTGGAATCGAATGAAACTATCCTTCGCGAAGCTGCCAAAGTGGGTAATACTGATGCTATTAAGCAGTTAGCAGCGTTGGGAGTTGATGCAAATGAAACGGGTGACCCCGAGAATTACGGAATGGATGCCGTCATGTATGCAACTGCGCAGGGGCACACAAAATTTCTTCAAACATTTCTTGCAACATTTGATATTAATTTTAGGGAAGATAAGCATGAACGGACCGCATTCTCTTTAGCGGTTGCAAACTATAGACCTGAAATTCTCAAGATTCTTCTAAATTATACTGTTCAAAAAAAGCAAAAGTATTCTGAATCTTTATCAAAGGCCGCGATTATGGCTGCAGAATATGGGCACTCTGACTGTCTGGAATTGCTGTTAAATCATGGCGCGGTAGTAAAAAATAAATATTATTGCGGCTTAACAGCAATGCAATTTGCGGTCAAAAATGGACATACATCATGCATTGAACTTTTAAAGAGTAGAGAAAACGCATAAATTGTAAGGATATCAGATTTATGAAAGTACTATCAATCAGTTCGAAGCTTGCCCTAATAGTAGTAATTTTATGCGGAGCAATCCCTCTCGCGGCAATGAGAACTATTCCCTTAAGTTCGGACAATTTCATTTTAACAATTCCTAAAGGCTCTTAACCAAACAACATCATCTGAATTATTTTCAAGCAGATGGAATTCAACTTGACGTAGTGCTTTCCGAAGTTTGGATCGAGAATATGAATAAATCATATTAAGCAATAAATGCAAACCGCTGAACTTAAGCCTTTCGCGCTTCGTGAGCACTTGTAATCGCAGCATTTCGCCTATCAAAATCAATAGATTGTAGGCAATTAATCCAATGAGGAGCATTTTAAGGAGATTGCCTAAAGTTTTATTCATGATTTTTGTAAAGCCCAATTTATCTTTTATATCTTTGAAACTTTCCTCTATTTTCATGCGTTTTTTATAGTATTTTAAACCTTCACTTGGCTGACAATCTGTAATTATATACATTGGCTCAGGCATATTGCTTTGCCATTCAGCAGCAATATTTACTTTGATTTTCCCTTTATAATAAACCCCTTTCCAATTTTTCTTTGAGCCGCGAGTAATAGAAATGTTAATCCTGCTGCCTTTTTTGTCAGTAATAATAATTTGGTTTTTTCCAGCACTTATTTTTAAGCGTATTGAATAATGAATTTGATGTTTATGAAAGAACTTGATCATCTCCTCATTGCAAAGTTCACGATCAATGACAATTATCTTACTCTGAAGCAAAGGAATTAATGGGCGTAAAGCTTCTTGAATAAGCTTCCACTTTCCAGTTGCGCTCTCAGCAATGATTGAAGAAGATATTACATCAGCAAATATTATTTTAGATCTTCCTTTGAATGGTACACTCAGTGCCAATATGCTGTAGCCAAGTGTTTCTCCATCTTTTAAATATCCAATATAAGCAGTGCGTTTAGCATTTTTTCGAGTCATCTCAGTAAAATCGAGCAATAGGATATCACTCGCTTGGTCCTGAAATGACAAAAGAGCTTCTGAAAGCTGAGAAACTTCTAATTTATTTAGAGATCTTGTGATGTTTTTATAGTTAGATTCATACTTGCCGGGTGATGCAGCAGAAATGCTGGAAATTCTAAGCTTTTTTGCTTGTTGGAACCCCCAAATCATCGATCCGATGAAGTCGGCAACATGAATGTTAAATACTTTTAGCGAATTAATCATTTTTATGATATCTTTTTTGGCAATCATGATTCTCCTGTTTTTGGTGTTTCTTTGTTTTTTTTAAAAATACACCAGAACAGGAGTCTCTTCTATTTATGTCCGAACTTCAGTTTTATTAAATTGAGGTTTTTATGAAATTGTTTAACCTATTTCTTCTTACCCTTCTTGCACCTACCAGTTTTGCTTTTGCGCGATACGAAGTTCACAACCGTGCAGAAAAAGTAAATACCCCCTTCACCATCACGCTGCCCTACCCGGCATCATGGAAAATAGATGTGGGCTATGAAGACCGGGCACCATTCAAAAATGCAATATTCCTTCAGTATCCTCAACCGGCCATTTCTTTTGATCAAGAAATATGCGCGCTGCCTTCAAAGCCCGGAGAATGGGGAATAAAATCCTGCACGTTTACTGCGTGCATTCGCGGCGCAGCAACGATTACGTTTAGCTTGCCATACAAGACAGAAAATGCAGAAATCCCTGATAATGTGGTAATTACCTATCATATCGATGGACTAGAGTAAAATCTGAATTTTAATTTGGCTTAACGTCATAAATAGCTTCTTTAGAAGGATTGATTACCTTGAAAAGGTTAAATATTTTATTCTTTGCTTCGTCTTTATTCTGCATGCCAATAACTGCTATGCAGAAAGAAAACCTAGCTTTGAAGGAGATAATTTATTCTCGGAAGCTTGAACGGGAAGATCAATCTGCCTGCCAATATTATTTGGATGCTTCAAATACCCAAGGTGAATTCTCAATAATTGGAATATTGCAAGGATCAGAACTAAGGAGTGCTAGTCAATTGCTTACTTTTTTTGATCCCGGAATGCTTAAAAAATTAAATGCAGCTCTTTTAATTGTCGAAAAACCTGGTATAACACATACGAATTTTGATAAAGATTGTTATTTACGAATGAATAGTCTTGACCGACGTGCGCAAGATTTTGAAATGGTATTAAATCATATACGTGTAACAAATCCTGAATGGAATAATAAATTATTTTTATGTGGAATTTCAGAAGGGGCTACTCTTGGTGCATTTCTAAGTGAACGGTTGGTAGAAACTAAAGGATTGATAATGTTTTCTGGCGGTTGTGGCATGACCTTGTGTGATGAAATTCTATTGTTAGAATTAAAAAAACCTTCGATGGGAATAGTTGATATCAGTAAAAAATATGGAATGATGTGTTATATAAAAATAATGATTTTTCTGGCAAAAATATTTCCTAATAGTACCTATACCTGTATTGGTGGAACTAATACCCTTAAATATTGGAATTCCATTGCTCATTATAATCCGGCATCAAGTTTACAAAAGCTTTCGATTCCCCTTTATCTTGCACATGGGAGTTCTGATGTTGATTGCCCAATAGAAAGTGCTGAGGCATTAGTTAACTCTTTTGCTCAATTAAAAAAGACAAATTTATATTTTCAACGGTACGAGAATTTGGATCATAATTATTTTGATTCTGATGGTAAGACTTATTGGAATTCTGTAATAGATGATGCATTTGCATGGGCTTTGAGCAATATACATTAAAATTTGAATTTTAATTTTTTTACACAATGGTTCACAAATAACTAAAGTTATTCGTGAACCATTGCGCGGAGCTAATTTTTGACTATGGCAATACCACATAAAATAATCTTAAGAGCTTCATCTTCACCAAGCATCAAAGGCATATCTTTAATTTCTTCCGGCCTTGCCCAGATATAATTAACATGTTCATGGGTAATGCGTACCACCGGCATTGATGCTAAGTTAATTTTAAATAAATGGTACGTAAAATCTGCCGTTGATACGCGCACATAAAATGTACCAAAGAATTCTAACACAATTGAGGGATCAATATGGATGCCCGTCTCTTCAAATAATTCCCGCCGCGCTGCTTGCTCGGGGGTTTCATGCATTTCTACTTTTCCGCCCGGGCTCCCCCATGCGCCAGCATGCCGTTCACGCGAACCTCTCTGCAGAAACAAAAATTTTCCATTGCATTCAACGTAGCAACCAGTTGTCTGTCCGCGCGAATTAAAATCTGTAGGCTTACTGGTATGTATTTGTATCATATCAGTCCTCTTTCATAGCGGTAATATTTTAGCAAATCACCATTCATCATGCGTCATGTTTTACTGCTAATTTTTGTAGATCAACATCCTCAATAGAAACAATGCAACGCAAAATAGGAAATTCGGCATTTATTCTGCTTTGTATCTTCTGAGCAAGATCTTGAGAGAATTTATTTAGTCCAATTGGTAGTATTTCTAGATGGTCATAATTGGGAGCCGTGTAAGCAATGCAATCAGAACCAAACTCCCGTATAATATTCCCAACATTGTCACGTGCATCAATAAAATCATTGATTCTTTGCTTTTCTGCTATTGCTTTTGTAATCGTGTGCGGAGATTCGTTTTTGTAATTCATTATTTCATGGTCGGCACCCAAAGATAGAAGAGTCATAATATTCTCTACATTGCGCTCAATTGATTCTTTAACTGCATCAAGGAGAGGAGTATTGCCTTCTGCATCTTGCTTATTAATAAGATTACTAGGGTTATTGAATGGTGGGTTTGCGTGCGCCAGAAGCGTAATGATGGCAGGATTTCCAAATCGTGCAGCAATATGCAGTGGTGTTTTATAATCATCATATCTGGAACTTGCTTGAACAAAGCATAATGCTCGGCATACTCCATTAAAATTTTTGTCTTTAATTGCATCTAAAAGGCGCTCTTTCCACATAAGTTCTTCTTTTTTTTCTTGAACATAAAAAGGCCACCCGTGAACTTCATTGCTTGGAGTAATGCCGTACGCAAGCTTCTGGAAACGTTCCTTGATAGTTAAACTGTCTTCAGAAGGAATCATGCCATTCATTTTTGCGCATGAGATTAGCACTATTATCAATGCATAGATATTTTTTGTTATTAGCATTTTTGTCCTAATATCTTTAAAAATTTATCGATTTTGACAGTCAAAGTATATATTTTTTTGGCTATACTGAACAATAATAATCGCGTTTAAAATAATGCGGGTAAAATTTTTTAATTACCGGTATTGCAATAGTGCCATTCGACAATGTAATTGCAAATATCTTTTGGTATATGAGGAAGGCAGGCTTTCTTACTTGACAAATATAGGACAAGTAATAATAATTATATAATTAAAAAATCATCTATTTTAAAAAGAATATTTTGTTAATAAATAAATAATAGCACTATTATAATTGGCCATGCGATCATTGCATAGGTGGGATAAGCCAAAGCCATTAAAGAAAATCAATATCATGAAAAGTAAGTATTTTTTTGTATTCATTTTTAGTGTGTGCCAATCTTTTGCAGTGCCTATTCAGTTGTATAAATATGGCACTATTAGTGCGCGGGCTATTGTCGGTACTTTTCTGGTAGCATCTTCAGTATTAGATATAGCTAAAGAGCATAAAACAATAAAAGTAATTAACAAGCTTTATAAAGAAGGCCATTATGGGTCATTAATGAACGGTTTATATGGGATAATAAAATATCATAAAATTGATTGTGCGATGGTGCAAGATGTTGATCGCAGATGTCGCCTGGCTATCCTAGAAGAAGAGGACAGGGAATCATATACTGCAAAATGTACTGAGTGGCGAGCAAAAGAATTAAAAAAAATGAGAGAAAAATTGTGCATTGAAGAAGTACTGCCTGCTCTTAAAAAGCGACATCAAGAAATAGATATTGCCGGTAAAAGATTACCAAATACACCGGTAAAACTTGCCTTTTTAGCAGTAGGCCTTTTTCAGTTGCAAAAAGCTATCACTCAAAGATAAAAGACTAAATATGTTGGAATGATTGTTATGAATAGTAAAGTTTATATTAGACCTTATGCGTAATAAGAAGTAATTTTTTGTAATTCTTTGAAATTTTTGGTAAAAAAAGGTCGGATCAAACTCAGAAAAGGAGACCCGACCAGTGAAATTTCTTGATAAACTTAGCAGAAAAGAAAACATATTTCAACGTATTGTTGGCTTAAATTTTAAACAATTAGACCAGCTGACCAAAGCAATAAAACCACTCTGGGAAAAGTCCGAAAAAGAAAGACTAGATCGGGCAGAACGAAAGCGAAGCATTGGCGGTGGCCACCCGTATAAACTTGAGACTTTACGCGAAAAAATTATTGCCACTCTAATCTACTACAAGCAATATCCAACTCAGGAATTTTTGGGGATAATGCTTGGAATCGATCAAAGTGCTATATCAAGGCTTCTTCAGAAGATGCTACCGCTCATCGAATATGCGGCCGATCCAGAATTAAGAACTTATTTAGCTCAAGCAAAAGAAGATTGGGAAAAGAAAAAAGTAAGCAATTGGAATGAATTTTTTCAAAAGCATCCTGATTTGAGAGATGTGTCGGAAGATGCCACAGAACAACAATGTTTTAGAGCCACCAATTATGAGGAACAAAAAAAATATTATTCCGGCAAATCAAAACAGCATGCGATAAAAACTCAAATAGCTGTTTCTTCACGTGGACGCATTCTTGATGTATCAAAATCATATCCTGGAAGTGTGCATGATAAAACAATCATCGATGAAGAAGAAACTATTAAAAAATTTCCCGAAAAAATTTCTCAAAGATTTGATTTAGCATATCTAGGAGCCAATAAAGATAGTCCAGAACATTATATTATTTTACCGGTCAAAAAACCGAGAAAAGGAGAACTAACAGAGCTTGATAAAGAATATAACAGGGCCAATAGTAAACGAAGAGACGTAGCTGAACATGCATTATCCAAAATTAAAAAATTTAGGATGCTTGCAGGAGTGTTTAGGCAGTCTCTGAAGGGGTATAATCAAGCGTTTAGAAATGTTGTAGCTTTAGTTAATTTTAAACGACAAAATTCTGTGACGGCAGCATAAAAAATGGGGATGGGGGAAGTGTTATCTTAAAAAATTTTTATTACGCATAAGGTCTATTTTTATTGTTTTGCTTGGCCAAATAAGTGCGATCAATGCCGCGCCGGCATATAAATTTATGTTTAATAGTGGTAAAGTGGTGGCCGGTAGTTTATTGGCAGTAAAAATGGGCTACGATATTGGAAAAAATCTCTACTTTCTTAATAAAAAAAATAAGACATTCAAATATTGTGACGAATTACTGAAAAACAAACAATATGATCACATGATTACGATTTGTTATCGTGACCAGGAACATAGAAAGCAAATAGATCGACAGATTGAAGCTACTGTAAAGCATGAGTTTTTAATGCTGGAATATTCACCGCACAAAGAAGATATAGAATTTGCTGACTCCTTAAAAAATAATAAGGAAAAGTATTATGAATGGAAAAGGCAAATTATAGAAAGAGAGCAAGAGAAATTTTGCAACGAAGTTATTATGCCTGGCTATAGAAATAAATATAATGTTGACGAAGCACATAAGTATAACATTTCTCTTCCTAATACACTTTTACGCTTGTCATTTGCGATTACTGGCTTAGATATAGTGAAAGACGGCATTCAACATATCGTTCGATAGAATAATTTGGAAGTTTTTATAGATGCTAAAACCAAAAGAAAATGAGCAATAATGAACATAGAAACAGGGATTGTACAAGTAGGGAAATTTCAACTTCGCTATCACGCGGAAGGGAAAGGACCAATAGCGCTTGTAATCGGCGGCTCCATTTATTATCCGCGTATTTTTTCTCAAAATTTGCGTAATTCATTACGTCTTGTTTTTGTTGATCATAAGGGGTTTGTTTTGCCAGATAGTACCGTTGATATATCTGAATATGATTTTGAAATTATTTTGGATGATATTGAGCGTGTGCGTGATCAACTTAATTTAGGGCGCATCATTATAATTGGCCATTCTGGCAATGCTTTTATGGCACTTGAATATGCCAAAAAATACCCAGAACATGTATCGCATGTTGTTATGCTTGGCACAGGGCCAAGTTTTAGTGATATAAATACGCAAGCTGTTGAGCAGTATTGGCAAGAATCAGTATGGCCCGAACGAAAGGCAGCACTTGAGCAAAATTTAAAACGTTATCCCGATGCACTGCTGAATGAATTGACTCCCGGGCAGCGATTTATCGCAAACTATATAAGACTTGGGCCAAAGATTTGGTTCGATTTTAATTTTGATTCATCTCCCTTGTGGGCCAATATTAGTCTTAATATGCCGATGATTGATCACGTATGGGGAGTTGTATTTCGTGATATTGATATAACTCAAGGATTAGAGAATTTCAACAAACCGGTGTTTCTTGGGCTTGGCCGCTATGATTTTATTGTCGCGCCGCCCAATTCTTGGGATACAATTCGGCCAAAATTTAAGAATATTACGGTTCGTGTTTTTGAGCATAGCGGGCATACACCACCCTATGAAGAGCCAAATTTATTTGACCAAGAACTTTTGGCTTGGCTGTCTCAAAATTCATAGCAATGAGATCAATTATTTGCTGGCGGTGTAACGATCAGTAATCCAATATCTCTTTGTGTGCCATCGTAATGCCCTGAAAAGAATTTTTCGAATACCGGCCAACGTCTATGATACAGCAATGTGATATTGTTAGATTGTAAAATTGATTCGCACGCACAAAAAAATGCTATCTCTTTGAGTAAATATTGAGATCCTTCATCAAGCACGGCTTCTGTTACAACTTGCTTTTTCTGGCTATATCCCTCAATAACTTTTGCTGTTTCTGCGCGCACATCTTCATAGAACTCTCTATTATTCTTATAGAGCGCATTAATATATGCAAGCTGCTCCCGGTATTGTGCAACATGTTCAATATCGTGATTCCAGTCCATAATTTGAAAATCAGTTGAAAGATATTCCTCATTGACGGCTTGAACAACTCGCGCGCTATGATTTTTGAGCCCATTTCCTTTTTGGCGTGCTTTTCGTGCTGCCAGGATTGGGGGGTAGCCAAGCGCCATATAGGTATGCGTTGCAGGGATGTCGGGAGTCCAAATAATCACTTTGGTGAATTCTTTTGCGGCAAAAGCGATAAGATCATGAATGATTTGCTCTTTAAAATAGCTATTGCCGGGGCTCATGCCAATAATAGCAGTTCCTTTGTTTTGAGTGGCTTTGTAGCCATTTTCAAAGCATTTTCCGGGTAAATTCTTGTGTATCTCCATAAAAACCTCCATCTATTAATTATTTTCAGATAGAAATATTATAGCAAGGAAAAGAAGGCTTGGCAAGGGGGCTATTGCTTTAAAAGCCGAAGGATTTGGGTTTGTGGCAATATAATCTAAGATAGTTTGGGCGGCTTCTTGAGGTGTCATTTTCGAGGTATCAATTTCAAGATCATATTTTTTACCGTGCGAATGAACCAGTTCAATGAGTGATCGGCCCAGACCAATTACTCGGTCATTTCTTTCATGTTCACGCTTTTCTATCACTTCCACGGGAGCCTTAATCCCAATAAAATAAACGATATGATCTTTTAATACTTCAAGGTAATCAGTTAAACGATTGTTTTCAAACAGAACTTCATCGACAATAATTTTATTACCCGTATCGGCAAGTGCTTTGATGCATAATGGCATCGCTTTAAAAAGACGTTTGCCATATTCACCAATGTGCAATTTGATTGGTTGTTCCGGGTCTTTTGTAGTTTCAAAGAGAAGGCCGTCATGCGCTCTAGCGCCATGGATCATAAACTGCGGTGGCAACATCTCTAAAAAAAATGAATCAATTCCGGTATATATGAGCGGATCTTGAGAAAGCGTTTGTAACGCTCGTGAAATTGAGGTTTTTCCGCTGCTGCTTGTCCCATTCAGAAATATGATGAATGGTTTATTTTCGATATGATTTTGTTCCATTGTTTGGCAAGCGAATGTTAAAAACAGTATGCCCAGCAAGGCAGTGATCTTTAATTTATGCTGATGGTCAATTGGCTTGCTTAAAAACTTATGGCTTTGGATCAAAGTATCGCCGTTTGTAGTGCTGCAATTCTTTGAGTGCTTCAAGTGCATTGCCATGCGCGCTAGGCTGCTCGGAGCTAACATATAGACCTCGGGGATCCCAAAGCTGGACCAACTCGGTGATTGGAAATCCAAATGCTTTTATGCTGATACGCTTTGCAAGATCGCCCATTTCGTCTTGCATGATGTCACCGCGACCCCAGAAATCATTCATATAGGCTTCTGGTTTTAAGTTCGGAAAATGCGTATCAATAAATGAAATAAGCGCAGCTTCGGCCTTATGACTTTCTACTGTTGCTGCTTTTAATTTTTCCAACAATCCTGACTTGGCATATTCTTCTTTTAATGGGCCTTCTATCCGTTCCAAAAGCCATGCCGGTCGTTTAATTATATATGACTCGCTTTCAATAATATTCAACTGCTTATCAGTAATAATTGCCGCAATCTCTAATACGCGATTATCTTTTTTTTGATCAAATTGCCGATTTGAGGTTTTGCAACCGAGCCACAGCAGTTTTTTGTCCTGCTGCGCAGGATTTTGTTCTTGTTGCTCCATTGCATAAACGAGTGGACTTATAACTAACATTATTACGATGTATGCATTGAGACCTGTATTCTTCATCCTAATTCCTTGTTAAAAATTATTTCGTTATACTTATCATCATTCAAATATTACGATAGAGGAAAACAAAAATGAATCATTTGAAAATGTATAGTATTTTCTTGTGCGGTGCAATGTTCTTAGGCAATGCGCGAGCGCGCACCATCGATCCACAAACACGCACATTTCTTGATGCGTATTGCGCGCAAGATATACATCTTGCAGAAATTCCTCTTGTAGAATTTCGTGCTGATGAAACATTGTTTGCTCCGGAACAACCAATGCCGGTATTTAATGCCCAAGATATTTCTATCGAAGGCGATTATGGGCCATTTGCCTTACGCATATATCAGCCAAAACAATCAGATAATCCACTGCCGATGCTTCTTTTCTTTCACGGTGGCGGATGGGTGTGGGGCAGTCTCAATAGCCACGATGGATTTTGCCGAGAATTGTGCATGCGTGCCAGCGTGATCGTAATTTCAGTTGATTATCATCGCGCGCCAGAATATAAATTTCCTGCAGCAATAAGTGACTGTTATACCGCGGTCTGCTGGGTTGCTCAAAATGGCAAGCAATTTGGTGGCGATACTTCGAGGATCGGTGTTATTGGCGATAGCGCCGGCGGCAATCTTGCCGTGGCAGTCTGCCTTATGGCGCGGGATCAACAGTTTCCGCCATTGCAGTATCAGATTCTTATGTATCCGGTGCTTGATTATAATTTTGAACGCCCATCATACCAAGAAAACGGGGCCGGTTATTTTCTTACCACACCAAATATGCGATGGTTTTGGCATCAGTATCTTGCTGATATTGAGAGCGATCAGAGCAATCAATATGCGGTGCCTTTACGTGCTGAAAATACTCATAATCTGCCACCGGCATTTTTGTTACTCGCCGAATTTGATCCGCTCCGCGATGAAGGATTGGCTTATTATAAACGGTTGCAAGAGGTGGGTAATGATGCGCAATGCAAGATCTATAATACTATTCACTGCTTTATCGGTTTTGGGCGTTATTTGGCTATTGGAAGAGTAGCAATCGATGACATAATTGCATATATCGCATTAAAGAATAAGAACTTACAAAAAGCAGATGGTTAATCATGAGTATTTACCATAAGCCTATGAGTCTCAGGATTGTTTTGTGCTGGTAGATTGCCAAGCTCATTTTCCATTAAGAAAGTCATCTGTTGCACTGATAGCTCAAAATCATCATTGATGATGCAATAATGATGCATTTTTTGCATTTCTTCATCAACAATTTCTTTTTTTGCTTGTTTGAGGCGCTTTAGAAGCTGTTCGGAATCTTCGCTATTGCGTTGAAGAAGACGTTTTTCAAGTTCATTGAGTGGAACAGTGAGCCAGATTAAAATCGCATTTTTAATCATTTGGGACATATTTTTTGTCCCGTTACGATCCAAAATAACGATAAGATTCTTGCCGTCCCTGAGATCATCTATCAAAGAGCATGGACAGCCATATTGCTTATTTAAATAATCGTTGGTATCAATAAAAAAACCGGTTTCCTGCTTTGCCGCAAATTCTTCCTGCGTTATGAAGTGATAATCCTTTCCATGGACCTCAAAAGGACGAGGTGCTCGACAGGTATAGGTAATCACTTGAGATACCGATGCATGTCTTGCTATTTTTTGTATTGCTGCAGTAACCAAACTTGTTTTCCCGGAGCCACTTGGCCCATAGACTAAAAATAATTTACCTTTATAATCTGCTTGGTTCATAAGTTCTCATGATTTAAGAATTATTTTTTTTCTCATTCATAATTTTCAAAGCAGCTTCTCTGGCGTTTAGATGAATGAATGCGATATGGCTAGAAAGAGGTGTAAAACCATTTAGGTGTAATACTTGCTTGCAAGCAGTTTCAAGTGCAGCTTTATTAGCTTTTTCGAATGCATCTTTATATTGCTTTCGATTATCTATTATTTTTTGGATTGATGCTTTTAGTGAATCTTTTTTTGTTTGATATGAAACAAAGTCAAGATCGAGATTCTGATCAAAAAGAATAAATCGGGTTTCTTGAATAGTCTTTATATGGTCGGATGTAAAATCATTGAACGGGTTCTCTAGCCATTGTGCACCTTTATGTCTATCTTCATCGAGAATCTGTTCTTTGTGCTCAACTAACATGTTTATCACGCGCATTGCCTGGCTGTGGGGCAATGAATAATAAATGCCTTCTTTTTCTAAATCAGCAAAAACAACAGAATTATTTACATCGATTGCAATGGTGCCGGAGATATATGCCTCAACAAATGATTTTGCTTGATGCATGTTCTGGGCAAGATCGAGCGTGGCCATTTCGCGTATTCGTATTTTTGGTGAGGCGTTTTCCATGGGATAAAGAATGCTTATGAAGAGCAGTGATAGGGAGAAAAAATGTCTTTTCATTGCAATATTCCTTTATAGGGTTGAAAAGTAAATTGTAGTTAATTGTAGCTATTGTTAATCAGAAGTAAAGAGTGTGTGATAACCTATAAAAGAAGATCGTTATTAAAGAGTTCTTTAATAAGATAACAAAATCATCATAGTTATTAAAGAATCCTTTAATAAGAGGCGGGCAGTTTCTCAACTCATCATGGAATTCATTTTTCATTGATTTCATGAGAAATCATCATTAAGCTCTAAATATAATCGAAAACACAAAAATGGAAAACATGGCAAATACCCCCTTTTATGGAAGAATTGACGAACTTAATCGGCTCAATATTTTATTGAACAAAAAATCCTCTAGTTTGATAGTGATTAAAGGAAGAAGGCGGATTGGCAAAAGCCGTCTTATTGCGGAATTTAGCAAAGAATTAAACTCATTAATGTTTATCGGTTTGCCGCCGGAAAAAAACATTACCGCGCAAACACAGCGCGACTATTTTGTACAACAAATGCAGCGATTATTAAAGATTGGGGAAATTAAAACGGACGATTGGGGAGATATCTTTTGGCGCCTTGCACAAGAGACTGCCCATGGTCGGGTGATACTGGTTCTTGACGAAATTAACTGGATCGGTTCTTTTGATCATACTTTTTTGGGAAAATTAAAATCCGCATGGGATCTGTATTTCAAAACTAATCCCCAACTGATATTAATTCTGAGCGGATCGATGTCCAGCTGGATCGATGAGAATATATTAAGCAGTACCGGTTTTATGGGAAGAATCTCACTTGAATTAACTCTCGATGAGCTGCCATTGCCGGTATGCAATCTTTTTTGGAGAAAGAAGGCAAAACTAATTTCCCCCTATGAAAAGTTTAAAGTGCTTTCGGTTACCGGAGGAGTGCCCCGTTACCTAGAGGAAATAGATCCCGATCTTTCAGCTGAAGAGAATATTTACAACCTAGCCTTTACCAAAGGGGGCCTGCTTGTTCAAGAATTCGACCGGATTTTTTCAGATCTTTTTTCAAAACGGTCGCAGCGGTATAAGCAGATTGTTGAAAGACTCATCGAAGGAAGCGCAACACTTGATCAGATCTGTAATGCAATAGATTTGGAAAAGGGTGGTACTATAAGCGAATACCTTGAAGATTTAGTGGAAACCGGTTACGTCATTAAAGATCACACATGGAACATTAAGGATGGCCGGGAATCAAATTTATGTAAATTTCGCTTAAAGGATAACTATCTCCGTTTTTATCTGAAATATATTGAGCCTAATCACGCGCACATTGAAAAGAACAGAATAAAAAATCCGCCGGCTTGGACAACCATTATGGGGATCCAATTTGAAAATTTGGTTCTGAATAATTTTCATCGTGCGTACGCACTTCTTGGCATTGATGCGAGTGAGGTTATTTATGATAATCCCTATTTTCAACGGGCAACCAAAGAGCGGTCCGGATGTCAGATTGATTATTTGATTCAAACCAAATTTAATACATTGTATGTTTGTGAAATTAAATTTTTAAAAGAACCGATTGGTCCGGGAATTATCAAAGAAGTACAAGAAAAAATCGATCGGCTTTCTTATGCAAGAAATTTTTCCGTCAGGCCCATTTTAATTCATGTTAACGGGGTTAAAGATTCAGTGATTGAAAGAGATTTTTTTGCAAAAATAATCGATTTTGGGAAATTTTTGGCAAATTAAAAATCGCTTATGAGGAGTTTGCTATGATGCGTGTAATGTTTTTGAGCATTCTGCTTACGTGTACTAACAGTGTATGGCCTATGGAAAAAGTTGCAGAGCCGGCCAGCCCTAATCAACAGCTTTTTAATGAATATGTTGCAGCCTGCCAAACCGGTAATGAGCGGGCGGTGTTAGATAAACTTGCTCAAGCAGATGAATATAGAAAAAAGATCTGTTGGTTTAGCCTTTTTTTTGACCAGGTGGCAGGGGATAGTGTTGCTAATGATAGTGTGCTTTGTGAGAATGGTTTACGAAAAACTGCGGTGAATGATACCATTCCCGATCTTACTAAAATCAAACAAGCATTGAGCGATCTTTGTACCGAGTCTACCCTGCGGACTGTTTTACGAAATGTCTTATTATTTAAAACATTTGAGTTGGTTAAGCACAAAAATGCAATAAAAAAATTGCTCGATGGTGAACGGCTCGATAAAGAAGTGTTGCGTGAAATTGCAACGGATGCAACGCGTCTGGCAGCCCCGGAGGTGATAGAATACATGATTGATAGATACCCTGCGTTGATGCTGGAAAAACGGGTTTGGCAATTTGCTTTTCATAATTATGGCGACAGTGCTCGATTTAAGAATCCGAATCCTCAGGATATCTGGCATGAACCAAAATCATTGAGTTGTATAAAAAAGCTCCATGCTCATGCGCATGCATCGAATAAAATACCGCATACCCTCTTGCATGATCATGTGCGAGCCATTGAGCCAAGCGAAGCTGTTATTGCCTGGTTTTTAGAGAATGGATATAACCCCAATGAAAAAAATGAGCAGGGATACACTGCATTGGATGTTCTTTATCTTGAGATTAATCAAATTGATAATGACGGCAGTGCCATACCTTCCCGGAGCGCTTTAGCAGCAGCGCAGAAATTAATAGAGGCCGGCGCGCGGTTTGGGTCTCGACAAAAAGTAACCCGTGTAATTGCGCAAGCGCTCAATAATCCTGATAAAAGAGATGTCGAAAAAATGAATATAAGGGAAATGAAGAAATTGTTGCAGGGAATGCAGCAACTTTAATTGCTGGTAGTGTAACTAAAAAAGATAGTTCAAACTAGTCTCATCTCTTGGTATACTGAAGAAAATAGCGACTAATCCTCCCAAAAATGAGAAATCTATGGTAAAAAAAGGGCTTTATAAGCATTACAAAAATAAGCTATATGAAGTTATTGGCACTGCGCGCCACTCAGAAACATTAGAAGAATTGGTAGTGTACCGCGGACTGTATGATGACCCGAAGTTTGGACATCAGTCTCTCTGGGTTCGGCCGGCACAAATGTTTCTGGAAGAGATAGAGATTGATGGAGTTATGAAGCCACGATTTGAATATCAACAGCAGAATACATAAAAGGAAGATAATCATATGATTTTTATAAAACACGTTTTTTTTGTGATTGGTTTTTTGTTCATGATTCGGCTATGCGGTATGCACGAGGCTGAAAAGCTAGACGTATATCTTCATGATAAATTCACCATTAAAATAGGAGAAGGTGGGCATGAGGAATCCCTACAACCTATATCCACCACTTATGGTTATTATCTTGATGAAGAAAGTGAAAAGATTATCAAATTTGTTGATGACGAGTACAAAGCTGATCGAATAACACGTGAGATGTATCATCCTACTGAATATTTGCCGGGCCCTGGACCCAAAGGGGGGCGGATCCATGAGTTTATCTTTAAAGCGAAAAAAGCAGGAACTGCCCGGATCATTCTGAGAAATACACAAAAGCCGCAAGAAATAACAAAAATCTACCAGGTAACTGTTAATTAAGAATAATCACATGTCAAAAATCCTCTATCTTGCATCAAAATCGGCATCACGTAAAATATTGCTACAAAAAGTTGGCATTCAGTTTCAAATCTTAGAACAAGATGCTGATGAATCGCAATGCGATTGGGGCATGCCGCTTCACAAAGTGGTAGAAAGTATTGCGTTACAAAAAATGAATCATGTTATCATGCCGGCGGGCAAAGAAGGGCAGATTGCCTTTGTGGTTACTGCCGACACGTTGAGTGTTGATACCACCGGTGCTATTCGCGGCAAACCGGTTGACCGAGCCGATGCCTTGAACATGTTACACAATGCGCGCGGGGCCAATAATCTGTGCGGCACTGCATTTTGTTTGGATAAAAAAGTTTATCAAGAGGGCAAGTGGCACACGCAAAAAAGAATCCTTGGTTATGCGCAAGCATTCTATACTTTTGACATTCCCGATTCGTGTATCGATGATTATATTCGGGATGCGGAGGCTCTTAATGCTGCCGGCGCTATTAAAATTGAAGATGGTGCTCAGTTTGTTCAATCAATCAACGGATCATATACTGCCATTGTGGGCTTGCCGATTTTTGAATTGTGGCAGGCGCTGCGGGAGATCGGATTTTTTTAATGAACTTCCCTATTTTTAAATAAAATACCTCGCTTTGGGTAATGTGAGTAATGGAGAAGTTTCATTTTTTTGCTCTTGCAGTAGTTCCATTGCATGAACAGTCCCAACGTTGTTATAAAAAGTGGTATAAATAATAGTTTTTTGAATGTCACGATTTCTCTCATTAAATTAATTTTTTCTTAGCAAGAAATAATTCTACGAATTTATTTTTGCGGATTGCGTAGTCAACCGCGGTTACGCCATTTAAATCGGGCATATCACTGTCTGCGCCGTGATTAAGCAAGAGGGTATTAAATAAGCCGGACCCAGATCAATTACTCTTTTTAATAAAGCGTTCGAATATTTATTAAAATCGACAAAATCTAAGAAGATGATATCTAATTCTTTGGTTAAACGGCTAATATGTACTGCCATTGTATGCGGGACTCTTTGGAATTTAGATTCCGTATCTTGAAAGATATTTACGAATGAATATGTTTCATTATATATTTGTTCATCAACGTTCTGATAGTCGCGTTTATACCGTTCCTTCAGAATGATAATTGCTTCGAGATATGTTTTGCCTTGTGCCTGAAGAGCATTCAAGTCAGAGTTTATTTTTGTTCTGGATATTCTTTCTTGTGGCAAATCCATGCTGTGTGTTAAGGAAGTGGCAAGCAATGGTGTAAGTATTAACAGTTTGATTTTCCTGTGTTCCATCTATATTAATTTTTCTTTTTTAAAGACAAGCAAATCTAATTGGTTTTTTTCTAAGGCAATATCGTAGGCGGATTTGCCATCTTGATTTGGTACAAAGATGTCAGCGCCATTGTCTAAGAGAATTTTTAATTTACAGGGGTATTGGATAAGTACTTCTTGAAGCAATGTTTTCTTTTGATTTGGTATATTTATGTCTATGCCAGTTTTAATGTGTGTTTTTAAAACTGCTTCAAATGAAGGGTAAAAATAATAACTTCCTTCTATGAACTTGTTGATTGCAGCATGTTGCAATTTTTGATTATCACATTCTTTAAATAGACTGACAATCATTCTTGCATGCTCAAGCTTGCCGATTAATAAATAAAGTTCATAATAATTAATTAAATCATCTATACTCGATTGCTCCCCTGATTTTATGAGCTGTTTCAAATAATCTAAATTATTTTCTATAAGTGCTGAGGTTATTTTATTTTTAATCTCATCCTCAGGTTTAATCATCGCCTGCGATGAAGCAGCTATAAGAAGTGATCCAAGCGCACTAAAAATAAGATTTTTATAATTCATAATGGTCCTCCAAATAATGGTTAATATTTTTTACTCAATTTTTTTAACTGTTTCATTATTTCTTAATAATTTTATGAAAATATCATCGCTTGGATATGGCAGGTCATGTGCAATACTCATCGCTGTTTGGCCATCGTTGGTGATAATCTGGGCATCCGCACCATGTACAAGAAGTAATTGCGCAGCCGGCACATTTTCATTATAAATAGCGTTCATTAACAAGGTATAGGAAGTTTGAGGGTCCTTAAGATTTGGATTACCCCCAGCGGCCAGAAGCAAATCTAAATACCGTGTGTCGTTGACATCTGTTGCCAGAATAAGCAATGGTTTTTGATAATGATCATTGCCCATCATATTTGGATCGGCGCCCGCTGCTAGCAGATTTTTGCATTGTGCGTACCAGTCATACTGTTTTGTGCTATTTTTGAAGGTATTAAATAATTCAAAAAGGTGCTCAGATAATTTGTTTTTGCAAAATTGTGGTGAATATACTTGAGCAACAACTTTCCATCCATTTAAAAATACTGCATCATTAACTGTCAAAAGACCATATTTCAATTGCCAAAGAATTGCTTTTTTATGGTGCGGCTCTTGAATGAATTTCTTAAGCCATTCCATTGCGTGAGCATTATTCAGTGAGAGAGCCATTAATATTTTTGATTCCGGTTTTGGCCTGTTATTAATAATACGTGAGATGAAATAATTAGTGTTAACCAAGCCGCGTATTTTCTTATTGGTTAGCTCTATAGATTTTAAGTTGTTTAATGCTTCGTTCGTGGTTTTTCCGATTGCGCCATATTCAAATATCAGCAGTAATAATTCATTCGGAAGTTGGAATAAGTAGCTTTCTGGAGCTTTATTTTCTTCGTAACAAGTTGTTTCAACCTTCTCAAGTATAGGTTTTTCCATGCTTACAAGGACATAGTTGCTGCAAAGGGCAAAGAGTGATATCAGCATCTTACAAGATTTGAATAGTCTATTCATAATAAATTTCTCCATTTAGTAGTTTTATCTGTATTTAATATCTATTCTAAAGAAAAAAATACAAATTGCAATATTATGCATTGAAGTCGCTTAGGATTGGATAGGGTATTTGAGTGTGTATTTTGAGAGGTTTTAGGAGAAGGGGCATTAAAAAAGGCCCTCAAAAGAGAGCCTTTTTTGAACATTTCTAATTATCTCTCGACTCGCATGAATGCTCGCTCGAGACGAACGGAAGGAGGCCTTAGTTCATCATATTTTTGGTTGGTTTCCACCGTTTCAAGAGTTCTTTAAAGAGTAACTCTTGAGCATTCGCTTGTGGATACATTTCTGATTTGGCGGTCGCTTTTTCCAAGCTTGAGCGCACTGTGGCGTCATCACATACCTTTGAATCGATATGATCAACAGTTGGCATCAAATTCTTTTCTACTGCTCGTTGCGCCGCTTGTTCTTTAATAGATTCGATAAGCAGTGTTTCAAGCATGCTAAAAAATTCAATAATGCTGTGTTGTATCTCTTCAATCATCTCAGGATCAGCATTCACATCACCCAGTTGTTCAAACTGTTTGATGTCCTCTTTTAATCCTGAGGCAAGAGCCTTGGATACCATTTTTTTTATTTTTTCGACATCATTTTCTAAAAGCCAACGGAGCAAGCATAATAATTCATATGAAATTACAAATTGCTGCGCTTGGTTATTATTGCTATTAAATGAATCATTGTTCATACCGCGGGTCCCTTTCCTTGGTTTTTTTGGTAACCTGATATCCCTGTATATCCTAGCTCTAACAATTTTAACAGGTCTTTAAAATAATTTTAACGAAGTTATTTAATAGTGCCTATAAGGGAGCGATTTTTATTCGTCATATTCGATTTCCCAGTCATCTGCTTCAAAGATTTTGCTTTGTGCTTCAGGATTCTGCTTGGTAGATGCTGGTTTAATCTGTTCCTGAGTGCTTACTGCTACATCTATGGCACTGTTGTTTTTAATTTTCATCAACTGTTTTGCCGCCGTGGAAACCACCTCTTTTGACTGTTCAATTTCCTGATCAAGTTCTTTTTGTGATGTTTCAAAAATCTTGTTCATCTCTTTTTGCATCTTGCTCATCTGTTTTTTGAGCTTAAAAATCATCTGGACACCAGCTAAATTAACCCCTAGTTGATGGGTTAAATAGATGATTTCTTCCAATTTATCTACATCTTCTTCAGAAAAAAGTCTGGTATTGCCCATCGATCGCTTGGGGTTAATAAGACCTTCTTTCTCATACAAGCGGATCGTTTGCTGATGTACGGAAAACATCTTAGCAACTGCCGAAATGGAAAAATAACCTTTTTTTCTTTTTAACATATTCATGGCAAAACCCTTTTAAAGGTTCCTGAATGGCCGGTTTAGTACTCATTTTCTGAATTTACCTAAGTATAGCATAACAAGCAACTTTTTGAATGACCCCATAAAAGGGGGGGTTCCATGTGTCATATAAAAAAATTGACAAACTGAATATTTTTGGCATAATCAGAGTAATGGAGGTTTTTTATGAAGAAGATAATAATAGCCCTTTTAATAGGGGCATTTCTGACGATTTCAGGTAGTTTGGTCCTCAACAGCCAATTTGGCCCAAAAAAGGCTGTTTTTAGCCCTTTTAAGGGGTCAAAAATGGCTCAAGAGCTCTTTTTGGAAAGAAAGGCGATACATGACCATTGTTTGCTCAAAATCAAGGAAGAATTTAATATTCCCGAAGGATCATGGCATGATCTGATAGAATCGCATTTTAAGGGCTTGGTTGAAACAGATGATTTGATGGGTGCTAGCACCCATCCTGCTAATTCTCAAGATCCTTCAATTGTTGCTTTTGCCAAGCAGGCATTGGTTGACTATGGGGTGAATCCCCATAAAGTTGCCATACGCTTGGTGGCCAAATCAGGGAGCCCATGCAGGGCAGTGCAAGAAATTGTCTATGGGTCCAACAACAAAAATACGATTGCGCATCGTCTCGATATCAATGAGCGATGGGTAACTCAATACCCGCAAGCAATGCAACAGGCATTTATTCGCCACGAAATTATCCACTTAATTCATTACGATTCTTTGGAGGGTGGTCATATTATTGCTCTGTTAAATCAACTTGGGTTGCAAGAAGCCGATTATGCGCATAAACAATCAATTGTTGAATATCGCCATCAGCGGGAAATGCGCGCCGATATTTTATCATTGTGCGATTATTGCGCGGCAGCAAAAGCAGCACAAGACTATTTTGATGCAGCAATGAAAAAAGACCCCAAACAAGATGATCCACAATTATGGTTAACCCATCCGTCGGATAAAAAACGGCATGAACAAATAACGCAATTATTGGCAAAGAATAATACAATTACTCTTGCCTAAATTGGCATAGTTCCACGGGCTGCCATTCTTCCCTCAAGAATGGCAGTAACCACTTCATGGGCGTCCGGCTCATCATCATAAGCAACAATTACACAATCCGCGTATTCTTTGATAAGTTCAACCGCGTATGGTGAACCATAAAGAACAACCGTTATTTTTTTGCCTTCGTTGTGCAACTTTTTAATAAGCTTCAATGTTTCGGGTAAAATACCAAAATGAAGATGCTTTAATTTATTCATACCGATCAGAGAAATAACCTGATCCGCATCACTTGGGTTGCCAAGGCGATTATAGGCAATGGTTACCGCGTTTCTATAAATCTCTTTTTTAAGGTTTTTTGTTTGTTCAATAAGTTCCGGCCATGATGGCAACTCATTTTTTGGTGTGCCATACTTTTCTTTCATTCTCAACACGCGAAGCACTTTTTCATCAATAGCCTCTTGAGCTAATCTGCCGCTTTCTACTGCGCGAACAATATACGCGATAATATGCGGAATTGGCATTCTTTTATTAGCGGGGCAAAGAAGCACATCAACACCTGCTTCCAGCGCTTTAACTTCCAATTCTCCCGCCTGATGATGATCAGAAATTCCTTTCATGCCGATGCCATCGGTCATTATTATACCCTTAAAGCCAAGTTCTTCTCGTAATAAATGAGTAATAATATTTGCTGATAACGTGGCAGGAATTTTTGGATTGGGTTCCAATTTTGGCATTTGGATGTGTGCCGTCATAATTGCCGGCACATTTGCGCTAATTGCGGCACGGAACGGCACCAGTTCAATGGCGTCTAAGCGTTCGCGCTCGTGAAACATAACGGGCAATGCATAATGAGAATCGGTATTGGTATCACCATGGCCGGGAAAATGTTTTGCGCAGGATGCAACCCGTGCCCGCTCCAAACCACGTATGTAGGCCACCACCATTTGTGCAACTCTATCAGGATATGCGCCAAAGGAGCGGATATTAATTACCGGATTATCCGGATTATTATTAACATCGGCCACGGGTGCCAAATTCATATGAACGCCTAATTTTTGTAACAAGAGCCCAACCAGATAACCGTATTCTTCTACCAAAGCTGGATCGGGCAATGCGCCGAGCGTCATGTGATGCGGCAGTTTTAACTCGAGCGGTAAATTTTGCAGACGCATGGCTGGCCATTCCGCGTCAAGGGCAATAAGCAGCGGATCTTTACTCAGGCTTTGAAAACGTGCTGCGGTTGCCGATACATCGTAGGCTATGCAGGCGCCCAAAAATAGTATGCCGCCAATATCATGCAGGGTAATTAGTTCTTCAATATGTGGCATATCCATGCGATATGATGAGGTGGCCATAAATTCTTGGTTGTATGCTTCATTGCATACCGCTGCGGCGATAATTAATTGGGCAACTTTTTGCGGGAGCGTTAAGTGTGCCAGTTTTTCTTCCGGCGTTTGCGCAGGTAACAATGGGACGAGGGTTACTAGCATTATAATGATATTTTTTTTTCGTAGCATGACGGGTATCCTTTTTTAATGCTTCGACGGGCTCAGCACGAACGGACTCACCCGTTCGCCCTGAGTAGAAATCGAAAGATTTCGTATCGAAGGGTCAACTTTTTTCCTTTGCCAATCATAATTCATTTGCTATCATGTAACCATTTTGAAATAGTTTGTTCAAGATGTTTTTGCACAAGGAAATAATGTACAGAGTAATGTTGTGTGTCGGAGCTTTATTTTTTAATAGTATTTGTACAATGGAACGTAGCCATTCAATGATAACAAGATCTCGCGCACGGGTTTTGGAAGAAATGCGTGTTCGGCACGAGAGAAATGAGTTTAAAGAAGAAGTTATCTCTCGTTTCTATAGAACCGCGGGTCTTGGAATAGTAAGCGTGTGCTGTTTTGGAGGCGCAGAATCAATGGATAGCATAGCGTTAAAGGTATGCTTGGGGTGCGTGGCTTGTGCGTGTGGGCAATTGAGCTTGATAAGTGGTATGCTCACGGTGAGAGATTATCAGAAATGCAAAGAATAGGGCGGTACCCTTGTTGCAAAAAGAAAGTCCAAAGCGTTTTGAGTTACCTTTGTTGTTATGCCGACCAAAAGGAGAACGTTGAATGATATTTGTAATGCTACTCTGTGTTTTTAGCGCTATCACTGCGATGGAGCAACCATCTCAACATGAGAAGGGCAAAGCTCTTTTGCATTATAAAAAGGCGCGTGATGCATGGTTTGATTGTGCTTGGGACTCTTTTTATTATCGTGAAAAAGATGACGATGGTCGCGAAACAATGTTTTGCGCAAGAAAGAATCAATATGAAACCTGGCTTGCGGGAAATCGGAGTCGCATTAAGACCGAATGTATTTGTATAGCGTTAACCTCGGTCGCAACCATTTGTTGTATAAGTTACTTATTGTCAGAAAATATTACCGATAATTCTCAAGAAGTTTGTAGAAATTTTTCTTTAACAGATTGCTTATGTTGCTGGGGAGCTACTCTTTGTCCGGTAGAGTGTTATCTGAGCGTTCGCAATCTCTGTGATACATGTAAAGAAAAAAAATCAACTAAAACTTTATTGTGTGACTATGAAAAAATTGAACAATTAAGGCCGGTCGAGGTTATAATTCAAAAGATGCACAATGAATAGAGCAGAGTCATCTTTTGTTAAGGTATGGATAATGAAAAAATTTACTGTCTTTGGTCTTTTATTGTGTGGCATGGTGCACGCAATGAATGAGAAGATTACACATCGATTAGCAGAACGAGAAAAATGGGCAATTACAGCGGGATTACGCGAACCGAGTGAAAGTGAACAAGAAAGAATGGAAATAGTGAAAGATCATGCAAAAACAATGAGCTGGCTCAGTGCAGGTAGTTTGTTGCTTGCCGCGACCTGCTTTGGTATTGGTGCGCAATCATATTCTGCAGAAACAAAACTGCTCACTTCTTTGTGTGGTGAAGTGTGCTGTTATTGTGGACTCGTCACGTGCGTGTGCGGATGTTGCAGTTGGCGTAAGTATCGGAATGAAAGACGAAGTTGGGGATATAAATAATGAAGAAACTATTTATGGTTTTTTTGTTGTTGCATTGCGCATTGAGCTGTGCCATGGCCGATAAAGACAGGAGAGAGCTCAGGGCAATATCTGAGCGGAGCAAGAATGAAGAAAAACAAGAAATCAAAATATATGCGCTTCTCTCGGCAGTGTCTTTTTCTAGTACATTATTCGGCTTATACGAGTCACGCAACTTTTTAAGAACAATGTATGATAATGAAATGCAACAGCGGTGTTCGGTGCGCACTCAAAGTTCACTAAAAGATTCGCAGAGAGTGGTTGGCTGCATTGTTTGTGGTATAGTAACTTGTGTAGTCTGCTTGGGGCTCTGTGATCACTGTCAACGACATTGCAAATATAAGAAGGCACTCCGTGATTTATAAAACAATCTCATTTCTTTTTTTCTCAGTACTCATGATGAGTACACAAGGTATGGAAGAGGAAAAGCGAAAACAATTACAATGCAAAATAAACGAAGAGTGTTCGAATGCGGCTCGCGATAGAAAGAGACTCGAATTTAAAAAATATGCGGATTTCTATAAAGAAAATCGCAATACTATGCTTCTGTGGGGTTCGGGCACTGGTACAATAACGGCGGCATGTTCTTATGCGCTACGCGATATCTTTGGCAAAAGTTTGGAATTTTTAACTGCAGAACATCCCGAAATAGTGCCCCCAATCATGCTGGGGCCCAAAGAACAATGGGCTTGCATTTGCTGCGTATTTTGTGGACTTGGCACCGCTAGCTTTTGTTTTTTTGCATGGGAGGAGTGCCAGAAATATCGTGAACATGATAAAAAATATCATGAACAATAAGCACCCTGCCCTCCTGCTGATTATGCACAAGTAATGAGTAAGAGATTGTTATTACTTTTTTTGATATTGAAGTGCGCTTTGAGCAGTGCCATGACCAATGAAGAAGTGCAGCGGAAAAAAAGAGAAGCGCTTCAAAGAATTGACGAGAGAAATATAAGAAGAGCGCTGGTTGCCCGAGATATGGCGGATGACATAAAAGGTCTCAAACAAAATATAATCTTTGGTGGCTCCTCTTTGCTGGCAACAGTAGGATGTTTTTTTGTTGGACGTCAATCAGTACGATATTTTTATACTGGTATAATAGGGGACCAATGTGCTGATGTAACGTTTATTCCTAGTACAGATGCCAATGCATTTTGTTGTGGTCTTTTATGTGGGCTAACAACATGTATTGGTTGCCTTCTGGTATGTGATAATTGTCGACGATATAATAAACATAAAAAACGGTATCATGAAATCTAATATTGGATTACTAATTCTCATTATCGGTATGCCACTACCGGCCATGAATAATGAAAGACACTATGAAACACAACCGAATGTTGAATTTGCAAAATCATTTGTTCAAGGGTTAGTTCTCCTGGGGGCCGGCTCAAAATATTTCATAGTGGCAGATCGTAATCGCACAAAATATCGTTTACAAGAAAATGGTTCCCAGGCTTTTTCAGAAATATATTATGATGTTGGGCAGAAAGTGGCTTGTTGTTGCGGGACTCTTCATTTTTGTTGCGCCTGTGGTATTTTTGGTTACGGATTGTATAAAAAACATGGTCGAAGGAATTTTCGTGAAGAATAAGATATTTGTATTACTTGCAATAACAACGATTAACGTGGGTGCAATGACAAGAAAAGAATTGCGCCTGCGGCATCAAGAACGTCAAGCACGAGAAAAAGTTCAACAAGCAGAAACAATAAACTATGAGGAACATAAGGCACGCCAAAAAAATGAACAGTTTGAGATGCTAAAAACAGTTCTTTGTTTTGACGCAGCAACTGTAGCTGCCGGACTTGCTCTTATTAAATTTGGACCGAATTGCTATGAATTTCCGGCTCCTTGTGGCATAGGTTGCAGTTTGGTTTGCGCCGGATGCGTTACCGCGGGTGCATCAGTTGATCATTATTTGTATGAATATAATCCAGAATATAAAGAATGTTGTGACAATGTACTTTGTGGTGGGCCACGCGCAAGTAAGCTGCAATAAGATCTTTTTTTGATGATTATTTTGAAAACGTATAAATCTAAGGTAAAAACAGTATGAAAAAACTACTATTTCTTTTATTGCTTTCTCTCTCATCATTTAATTGTCATGGCATGGTAACGCGCAATCAAGTGCGTCAACGTATATTACAAAGTCAAAAAGTTCAACCGGCCACCTTTACCGATGAAAAAATAAAGGTGCATCTTTCTCGTAATAGATTGGATGAGTGTCCCGATTGCGTAGACTTCACATCTTTAGCTGGCCTTGCTGGCTTGACTGCGGCATTTCTTTGCTGTGCTAGTGGTAATTCTACCGCCGGATACTACTTTGGATTGCCATCAGCCATCGCATTATGTACACAATTAGATGAATGTGGAGAATGAGGCGATGATTGGCTTACGGATGCTCTTTTGTGTTCTGTGCTTAGTAAGTTTGTCTTCATTTGGTATGGCGCCAGGCAATGGGCCCGGCAACCGTGCTCGAATAAGTCAGCTTAGGGCTAATTGCTATGCAGTGACGCTTATTACTCTCTGTAACGTGCTGATTTATTTTTCCGATAGATATGAATTTACCTATACAAGTCCACTATTGCTTGACGTTGGTTCTAAGATAGTTGGGTATAGTGCTATGGGCATTGCTTTGTGGGCAAGTATGGTTGCTCATAATGAGTTGTGATGATTTTGTTGATTTTTATTTGTGGTTTCGACTACAACTAGAATAACTAATAATTCACAAAAAGGAGTACCGGTATGGCAACCATTCATTTGAATAAAAAAGGGCTTGAACAAGCGGAACGGCTTATTAAAGCGGGTGAAATTGAGACTTTTGATACCAATTGGGCAGCAGAAAAACCAACAACCGATGAAGTGCTTAACTACATTAACGCGCACTATATGGATGAATACGGCAGCTGGTTTTTGGGAGTGAATGTTGATATGCCCAAAGATGTTAAAGAACACTATGATTATCCCTATGGCGATTTAAAAACAGTGCAACGTAGTGCGCTTGTTGATACTATTGCGCGTGCAGATAAAGCAGGGCATAAAGATATTGCGCAAGTGGCCAAACGGTTGCTCGAAATGGTTGATAAACGAGCAAAGTAATTGTACCTTATGCGTAATAAGATGCATAAAAAATGAATTCGCCAGAAACCGCTCATGGTGAGTGATTGCGAAGCAATCGTATCGAACCATAATTTGAAAAATTTAAATCATAAGAACCCTTCGATACACCGCTCTGCGAGCGGCACTCAGGGCGAGCGGAACAAGCGTACCTTTTTGTTAAAATAATTACGCATAAGGTCTATTATATTCCTGTCGGATAGGTTTCGGGGAATTCGGCGCTGATCCATGCGGGAGTTTTTTCCAGCGGTTCAACTGCTTTTGTCTGGTCAAGGTGAATAACGGCATCGAATTGGCTTGAAAGTGCTGCATTAAAATAATGGCTGGTCCGTTCGGTTTCCGGGCGATAGATAACGCCGATGGCCCGTTCTAATTTTACCTGTTGGAACGCTTTTTTAAGTTCTTGATTTTCCTGTAAAAAGAGCATGAAATTAGGTATTTCTGCTTGGTGGAGCACCGCTTCGTAGCTATTGGCAAGCGCCGGGCGCACCTGTTTACGTTCAACCGTGCCATCCCATTCGGTTGCGGCCGAAACGGTTCCTGAATAGGTAGTAAATCCAATGAGCTTCGCCTGATCTTTATAGGTTTCTTTCATTAATTGCCCGATATTAATTTCTCCTAATTGGCCTAATTGGGTTGCTTTCGCGTTGCCGATATGAGAGTTGTGGGCCCAAATAACCATTTTTGGTGTTTCACCTTTTTTGCTGATGTGATCAATAATTGCTTGCGCTGTTTGCATCATATGAGTATCTCGGATGTTCCATGAATCGGCCGGCGACCCAAAAAAAAGTGAGCGGTAATAATGCTCGGCATCTTTTATCAGCTGGGCATTTTGCTGCGCAAAAAAATATTCTTCAACCGCTTTTTGCCCGTCTTTGCGCAATAGTTCCAGTGAATTTTGGTGTATATCTTTTAGCTGCTCTAAAACTTGTTGCTGGCACGAGGCGCTGATATCAAACATCGTTGCATAGCCATATTGTTGCGCATTGCGTTCATACAGTTGCAAACAATTATAGCGCGATCGTGCCCGTTGGGCGGCTGCCGCGTCTGTTTTATCAAGGTAAGATAGAACTTCATCAATAGATTGGTAAAGGCTGTATAGATCCAGGCCATAGAGGCCCACCTGTTTGATGTCTTTGACGGTGCGGTTGTGATGATAAAGAGCACTGACGAATTCCACCATGGCGGTGTTGCGCCACATCCATTGCGGGAACCGCTTAAAGCCATCAAGGGCGTGAATGGTATCCGTATCCATTTTTTGACCCTGAATATACCGGTTGATCCGGTAGGCGTCGGGCCAATCCGCTTCAAGGCCGATAGCATTAAACCCTTTTTTGGTGATTAATTCCAGGGTGATCCGAGCGCGTAACGCATAGAATTCATGGGTGCCGTGCGTTGCTTCTCCCAGTAATACGCAGCGCGCATCGCCAATATAATCGAGCAAAGAATTGAGTTCATCCTTTTTTCCCGTTAAGGGGCGTGCATATTTTTTGCAGAATGCAATCAGTTCTTTTTCAACCATTTCTTTTCCTTTTTTTAAGCCGTTGGCGCTTCATTTGTAATTTATCATAGTAAGTAGGAGTAATTTTGCGCAATACTGTATAAAAAAGGGGGACAGTAATGTTTAAAAATCGTTTTGACGCGGGCAAACAACTTGCGCAAAAGCTTATGGAGTATAAAGATAATCCCAATGTAGTAATTTTAGCCATCCCGCGGGGGGCTCTTGAGATTGGCAGCGTGTTAACGCAAGAGTTACATGCGCCGCTGGATGTGGTACTCACCAAAAAAATCGGTTATCCAGGAAATCCTGAATACGCGATTGGCGCGGTGAGTCTTGATAGTGTTATTATCGATAAACGGGCTCTGGAATTTTCTGGTGACTTGGAAGCGCATCTAAAGCAAGAAATTGCGCAAATTAAAGCGCTACTCCAACAGCGCTCCGCCCAATATCATGGTGTGCGCGAACCGATTCCGCTCAACAATAAAATTATTATTCTGACCGATGATGGTATTGCAACGGGTAAAACACTAGAGGCAACTATTGATCTGATTAAAAAGCAAAGTCCACAAAAAATTATTGTTGCCGTGCCGGTGGCGTCACGCGAAGCATTGCATCTCATTAAAAAGAAGGTTGATGAGGTGGTTTGTTTACTGGTGCCGGATATTTTTATGAGTGTTGGGCAATGGTATGAAAATTTTGATCAAGTGAGTGATGAAGAAGCAATTGAGTTGCTGCAAGGATCATTTGTATGATGGTTTTTTTTACCCGGTCAACGGCACATTTGGTCCCCTCGATGGCAGTGAATCGCGGTGCTTATAGCAGTAAACAATTTACTGATGGTGAATGGTACGTTTCGCTTGAATCTGATGTGAGAAACGAGCACATTTGGGTTGTCACTGCAACCAATCCGCCCGCCGATCATCTTGTTGAATTACTCTTATTGCTCAATGTTCTTGAACGCAATGAACCGGCATCAATTAACCTGTTGTTTACCTATTTTGGCTATGCGCGCCAAGATCGCCCGTTGCCAAATGAGGCATCGAGCGCGCAAGTGATAAGCCATATTTTTAAAGATTTTAAGCTTGCCAAAATTATCATTATTCACGCACATAGTCCTCTGCTTGCCAATTATTTAAGCTTTGAAAACATTATTCCTGTTGATCTCATGTGCCGTACCGCGCAAACTTATAAAACAATTGCCGCACCGGATGAAGGAGCGTATAAACTGATAGAATATCTTGCGGGTCACTGCGATCTTGAGCCAATCTATTTGAGCAAAATTCGCCCGGAACAAGAAGCGGTAAAAATTCTTGAATATGATGGCATTGTGCGCCAGAAAAGAATTTTAATTATCGATGATATTATCGCAACGGGCAATACGATTATAGAGGTTGCCAAAATGCTCAAAAAATTAGGGGCCGATGAAATCAGCGTCTGGGCCACACATGGTATCTTTTCCAACGGCGCCCGCGCGCGCATTGCCAACAGTGATATTCATAAAGTCTATGTCACCAACACCTTGCTGCAAGAGAAAAGCTCAAGTAAAATCGAGGTGGTGAATATAGCGCCATTCTTAGAGCAGATTATAAAAGCGCAATAAGCAAGAGGGGGCACGCCATCGTAACGCGCCCTCTTTATTACCTAATTAAAAATAATATTACAGTTTTGCCCGTAACTGCGCTGCATCAGCTACCCGTTTAAAATATTTCGATCCGTCTTTTGGTGATCGTTTTAGTTCCGGCGTAGTGCGATCAACGTTATAAATGCCATAATGGCTCTTATATTGGCCCCATTCATAGTTGTCAATCAATGACCAGTGGATATAACCACGTACATCAAAACCGTCATGGATTGCTTTTGCCATTGCATACAGATACCGTTGATTGTGCAGTGTGCGGTGCGCATAATTATCGGTGCCGATACCATTTTCAGTAATATAAATCGGTATATCTAATGGTTGAGCAATAGAATCTGAAATCTCTTTAATGGCGCGATACAGGCCCTCGCCATAAATGGTATAACGGGGATTGGCTTGTGGAATTTCAACATCAGGATTTTGCTCGCGAACTACCTGACGATCTTTGGTCATATAATTATGGCAGTAATAGTTTAGGCCAATAAAATCGAGGCACTTACCACCATTTTTAATATATTCATTTGTTCTTGGCGCGGTGGCAAATCTAATTGAGGTTGGTACATTCACACCAAAGATTTTTGTCTTATTAACACCGCGCGGAATTTTGACATAAAATTCACCGGTTGTTAAATAGCGATATGTTACTTCGTTTTGAATCTCTTGGCCAAAATAAGCATTAATAAGGCATCGGGGATCGAGAGGGTTCCATGGATCAAGTTGTAAAATGTTCTTTAAAATACCAATGCGTGATTCTTGTCCGCCCGGTAATTTTTTGAGCTCACGGTATACGGCAGTGTGTGCCTCAAGAACATTGTATAAGACCTCAAGAGCAAGTTCCATATCTGTTTTTGCCGGTGGTTTTGCGCCGGTGAGCCATCCGGTTAATGCAATACTTTCTGGTGCATTAAAGGTGAGCCAGAGATACACATCTTGTTGAAGTTCGTTAAATACGGTGGTGCAGAATTCAACAAAGTATTTGATATTTTCTGCTTTCTCAAAACCACCCATGTTATAAAACCATTGCGGCTCTGCATAGTGGTAAAGGGTTACAACCGGTTCAATTCCCGCCGCGCGAAGCTTTTTGCAGAAATTTTTATACCGAGTAAGTTCAGCATGATCAATGCGATTTGGTACAGGATAGATTTTTTCCCATGCCACCGAAAAGCGATAGGCATTAAAGCCCATGTTGACCAAATTTTGAATATCTTCATCTTCATGGTTTTGCGCGTCGCAACCAATGCCGACCGGTTCAACAATCTTGCCTTCTAAAAGTGCAGGTTTTCCATTGATTATTGGAGCTATCCAATTGCCATCTTTGTCTTTTTCTTTTGCTTCAAAGAGGTTCCATTGCGTGTTGGTATTACCACTTTCAACTTGGTGTGCGGAAGTGCCGGCACCAAGCAGAAATTTATTTTGCGCGGGAGTGCGATTTTCTTGCAAGTTTGCCAAATGCTCTGCGTGCAAATGTAGAAATTGGCCAATAGGGAAATTGCCAATTTTAGTTGCATCTATGTTTTTCCAATTCCAGTGAATTGGATTGATGTAGAGGGTATCAACTGTTTTATAGGCAGCTGCGCCGAGTGCAACGGCGCCAAGTGTTCCTGCAGCAATTCCTGCTTTTTTTATCATGCCGTTGGATTGTAATGGCTGCAGGCCGATACCGGCGATACATATGCTTAAAAGAGTTTTAGTGTAATTCATAAAAATAATCCTTCATTGTTTGGTTATAATACGATGCATATCAAGGTGCCAGTCTTCAAATTTTTCTGCAGTTTTTAAGATGCCAAATGAGTCAAAATTATAGTTGCCGATCATGCCATACGGCGTGTTTGGTGATACGCAAAAAGTGCATACTACGCCATCCCATAATTTACCGGCCGGTTGTTTGACTCCTGTTGGTAGCCATAATTTTGCAACGCCGGCATCTTCGGGTTCACTTAAGTTGTCGTGATTCAAAATGCGGGGCAATGTGCGATCATTATGTTGATGCGCGCGGAACACACCACGAATTGCGCAGCTTGGGGTACTATCAAGCGATAATAAATATTTAGTAAAATGTTCGGGAAATTCCCAACCGCGGCCTTCCTGATAATGTACAAACTGTGTTTGCTTGCCCTTGTTGCAAAATTCAAAATCATTCCACATGAATCCAATGTCTGCCGGTCTTGGCGATATGACATTGTTGCAATAACCACCGGTGAAACTATTTCTGTACTCTGGAGAAAAACTATGAACACGTTTTTCGCGACTTAATGCACGAACCAGGACATATCTGTTACTCCCTGTTGCATTGAGTAATGCATGAGCATGCTCAAAACCAAATTCTAAGCCACCATGGCAGCATAAGAATGCATCACTGCCGGATTGCACAAAGAGAGCAACAGGCATATAGTTATAGATTTTGCTGATTTGCGGCATTAAATACTCACCAAATTTGTTGTGTAATTCGGATGAAAATCCATAAAAATTATTAATCACGACATCTTCATGGTTACCACGAACGAGTATCACTTGATCTGGATTTTGCAACCACAATTCTAAAATAGTATAGATTACTTCAGCGCCCCTATCACCGCGATCGGTATAGTCGCCTAAAAAAACGATAGTAAAATTGGGGTCAACGATCTTGAAGGGATTTTGTTGCTCCATATATCCTTGTTGCCAGAGAGATTTTATGAAGGCATTTAATGAGAGAATGTCGCCATGCAAGTCGCCGTGAAATGCAGTTGCGGCCTCAGGGCCAACAGTAATTTTTTGTACAAAAGGCTCAAAAACATTGCCTTGAAAAAATTCCGGGTTAGGCATTGCAGTATCAAAGAGACCCAAGAAACTAGTGTTTACCCACGTATTTTTATCAGCAAGATTTGTGTTGGCCTGTGCATCACAATATGCAGCAACTTGATTGAGGAGCATCGCTTTTGTTAACGGACTTTTTTGTGCGCTTTTACCGGAACATACTTTTTGGCATGCGTGCTCCCATTGCCAAAAATTTTTATATAAACTGGGTGCATTAACAGCATAGAGTGATGCAGTGTTGAGAAAGATTGGGATCAAGATTAGTAAACGCATATTCATCATTTTTTCCTTGTTGTTTTTTTGCACGTGTTATTTTTTTTTCCGATTGCTTGAGCCGAAATTGGGTTGACAGTAGGATTGTTTTTCGGTGTTTCACGTATCTTTACTGCCGGCGCTGCTTTGAATTTTTGTACTACATCAATAAAATAGCGGGCGCCCGGACGCACATTTTCACTTCGTTGGTGTGTTTTGAAATCAACGCCATAGAGCCCGAAATTGATGTCGTAGGATCCCCAATCATAATTATCCATGAGTGACCAGACAATATACCCTTTGATAGGGCAGCCGATATTCAGTGCGTATGAAAGTACGTATAAATACTGCTTAAAGAAGAGTTCGCGATGTTCTTCATTTTTGGTAGCGATACCATTTTCCGTGACATAAATAGGTATGTTGAGTGGTTTTGCCAACTCTTTGGTTAATTCTTGTAGTGCGCGATAGAAGCCTTCCGGGTAGATTGTGTAAATTTTATTTTGAGTGGTGATTTCACCCGGATGAGTATCAACGTTAAAATTTGTCATCAAGCCATGGCTGTAATAGTTTAATCCAACAAAATCGAGAGATTTGGGGGCAGCAGCATTATAGTGATTTACCTTTGCCTTGAATGGAACAGAGACTTTAAAATGTCCCGTTTTAAAATAGGTATAAATGTTATCGCTAAATAGCGCTTGCGCCGTTGAGACGCCGGCTTTGTCCCAGAAATTTTTTGCTTCTACTTGATAAATGTTATGACACATACCAATTTGTGCCGTGGCGCCACCGGGTAATTTTTTAAGCGCTTGATATACTTGAACGTGTGTTTCTAACATGTTTTTGAGTACTTCTTGCATCAGTTGCATATCAGTTTTTCCCGGAGGGGCCATAGAGGCATGATAGGCGCGCGCTACATAGCTGGTTGGGGAATTAAAGGTGAGCCATAGATGAACATGGGGATTGAGGCGCTCAAAAACTTTTATGCAGAAGTTTACAAAGTGTTTACTGTTTTCTAGTTTTTCAAATCCGCCTAACTGTGCAAACCAGGTGGGGTTGGTGTAATGGTGCAAAGTGATCACCGGTTTTATGCCATTTGCAACAAGCTCTTTGCACACCTGGTCATAATGGGCAAGCGCATCAGTGTCATATATACCTTGTTTGGGTTCGATTTTGCTCCATTCAACAGAAAGGCGATAAGTGTTTAACCCTAATTTTTTGATGAGCTGAATATCCTGTTTATACATGTGCCAGTGGTTGCAGGCAGTATTAGTTGGCGTTAATTTTTTGTGTTTTTCCCACTCTGTCCAATCATTACTGCAATTACCTTCTGTTTGATGAGCAGAGGTGGCGACTCCCCATAAAAAATCGGTAGGAAAATAGATATTTTCAGTGTTTATTTCTTTCCAATTCCAATAAAGGGGATCTTTTTGAAGCACTGGAGGCGGGGTAAAAGCAGGGAGTATTTCGGGGGATTTTTGAGAAGTTTTAGGCGTTTCAGCTAGTTTCCGACCGGGTCCGGGTTCCTTAAATTCGAGTATTAGTGCAGGCTTGGGCTGGCTTTGTTGCAAGAATGAAAGCGTTGCAAAAAGACCAAAACCAACAAAAAGGCCGGCAAGAAAGAATATGATACGAATTTTATGCATTAAATCCTCCATTCAAGGTACGTTTTTTATAATACCAAAAATAAAAAATTAGTCTATTAAACAAATTAATTAACCTATATAATTTCAATTTGAAATATTAACTTATGTTTGTCGTTCGCCTCGTAGAGCGCGAAGCGCGAGTGGAGAGGTCTCCATTCGGCCTTGCAGCCTCCATCGACCCGAACGGGAGAAGGTAAAAAATGGAAAATTCCTTTTTTTAAGAGCCATTATCAATCTATACTCAAAAGTAGCATAGATTTTTTTGATCGTAACCTCACGGAGAAAAATGCATGAATAGTAAGTGGTTAACTCGTAATGTGATAGTGCTCGGACTTGTGAGTCTTTTGTCCGATTTTGGTTCGGAGATGGCCACGGCAATACTGCCGGCTTTTTTAATTTCTCTTGGCGGCTCGGCAGCACTTTTAGGGCTCATTGAGGGAATTGCCAATGCGAGCATTAGTGTCGCCAGTATTTTTAGCGGATGGGCAAGCGATTACACCACCGCGCGCAAACCGTTCGCTGCGGCCGGGTATTTAATGGCTGCGCTCGGCATTGCATCACTTTCACTTATGCACCGTGCTTTTTATGTTTTATTTGGGCGGATTTTGACACGTGTTGGAAAGGGTGTGCGTGATCCGGCCCGTGATGCATTGCTTGCCGGTGCGGGTAATACTAAGGTGTATGGCAGAATATTTGGTTTTGCCCGCGCGCTTGATACCGTTGGTGCCATACTTGGTCCTTTGGCTGCCATTGTTTTGCTTAAATTCGTCACCTTCGGCGCAATTTTTATGGTTGGCGCTCTCATTACGTGCCTGGCATTTTTACTCGTGGTTTTCGCCGTGCATGAAGTGAAAGCCCCTTCGGCTACGCGAAAAAGTTTTACCTTACATTGGCACAGTGTGCCGCGCCAATTTAAATCTTTTTGCAGAGCCATGGGTGTTTTTGGGCTGGGAAATTGCGCGGTCACCTTGCTTTCGCTCAGAGTTATTGAGCTTTTAGAACCATCACGCGGCGCATTTACGGCGGAACTCTTTTCCATTGGTTTATACGCGCTCTTCAATGTTTTTTATGCAGCATTTTCTTTTCCCGTCGGCTATCTTGCTGATTATGTGGGCAAGAAGAAAATCTTATTCATTGGCTATCTGTTTACCGGATTAGTGCTTTTGGGCTTTGCCTGTATTACTGCGAACTTGGGTTATCTTATCGTGCTTTTTTGCGCTATTGGTTTGGCCTTTGCGATTGTTGACGGTCTCCAGCGCGCGGTTGCTGCTGATTTATTGCACCACGAAATTCGAGGAACCGGATATGGCATGCTGGCGGCAATAACCGGGGTTGGTAATTTATTTTCCAGCATCGTGGTTGGTTTTTTATGGACAAACATAAATCCATTCGTTGGCTTTGCCTACGCGGCAATAATGTGCGGGATCGGTGCGTTGTTATTATTGCTGGTTAAAGAAGACTGAGATTATTGCAGAATGCAATGCCCTTGAGGCGGCATATTATTTTTGAGCATGCTAAGCAATTCTTCTTTATATTTTTTGAATTCTTCGTGGATCTCAACGTTTTGAGCCTTAAGATAAAATTGTTTTTCTACAAAATCGATGGCGGTGTATTCTTCAGGCGTATCGTCATATGTTACTGAAGGGTCAGCTTTATTATGAAGCAGAAATTGAATGAGTTCCAGATGATTATTATAGTACACAGCCGCTTCAGCTCTCTCTTTAAATTCTTTTTCAGTCGCCTGTTCTCTAAGGGATATCATAAGCGGTGTATCAGGTTTTTCTTTTGTTTTTTTTGCATTGATATCAACGCCTAATGTAAGCATATTTTCAATTATTTTTTTGGCATCTGCGCAAAAATGTCCTCGACTTGCAAACCTGCATGTCGCATGAAGGGGTGTGCCGCCAAAATAACCTTCAGCAAGATCGAAGCGTTTAAAGGAAGTGCGTGTCTCTGGATCCTGACAATATTCACTGGCTTTCTCAACGATGAGCCGAGCAAGATCAAACACCCTTTGTTCTATTGCGTAGTGGAGTATTTGCCTGCCTATTTCCTCCCAAGCCAAACATTCGGGGCGGTTATTAATATAGTACAGAAAAAAGTCTTTATATGTTTGCATAAAGTTTTTATCGGTACCAAAGTTATTGCCGACTATGGTTACAAATATTTTCGGTGGGTAATATTCTTTTGCAATGTAATTTATCACCGAAGGCGCCTTAATTTTCAAAACGTATGAGGGAAATGTGTATCCTGCTTTCAGTATGATTTCATCAATGTAATGTGCATCCTCTCCTTTAAGCAGATGAAAATATTTTTCTAATGTAGGTGTGTCATTTTTAATAAATTGCAGAAAATAAATTTTGAGATCTTTTGGAAGGAGCTGAGGGTAGTAACTTTCTTGTTGCATGCCAATGCAGCTATAGGCAAATAAAAGAAAAAATAATAAAGATCTGAAATAGTTCACATCTACATCTTTTGATTAAAATTAAGAGCCAAAATTAAAAAGGTGTTATTTAGTTTATATGATATTGTGAAATTGTTTAGAAGAGTTTCCACCAGTTTTGATGAACGTTAAAGTGTATTCCATAATCAGTTTCAATTACACCAGATTCGGGTAGAGCAAATTGCTCTAACTTGTCCAGATATGCGGGCATAGTTGCTAAAAAAAGGCGTAATAATGGCAGAGAGAATGGTGCTATTTCGGGGTCAATGCCATTTTTACCCATTTTAATTAGATAATGGTTTATGGTTTGTATGATTCTTGGTGCAAAAAAAGGAAAGGTACACATCATGATCAATTTAGCAGAGCTATTTATTGCCGGATGACTATCATGCAAAGAATATTTTCGTGTTATGGATGATAACCATTCTAATAATGATTCTGTCTTTGGTAATTGCTTCAACATTTCTTTTGAAAAAGCAATCCCTTTGAGAGAAATTTTCATCGATGGATAACTTTCTAAATTTCTACAAATTTCTTTTATCGGATTCCTATCCAAGAGCAACGTAATATATTGTCTATAGTGATAATAATTAATTTGTTCATTGCACAGCTTGGTAATTTTATTTTTGCGTAAATCAATGGTATCAAAAACTTTATTCAGCTGCGAGATAAAAAAATCTTTTAAGTGAAAATTATCAATCGCATGACCGGATAGGTTTATAGAAATTTTAGAATCTTCATAACGAGAATAAAATGTCTGAGCGTCGCTTAATGCTTGCTCAAGGCCTTCCAGGGATTTTATTTTTTTTACTAATCCTAAACTTTTTAATTTTTTATGGGAAAAATCATTGGTAGCATTAATGGTACATTTCCCAAATTTGTGCTCATAGTCCTTAATGAATTCAGTAAAATTTTCATAAAATAAATATTCTTTCGCAATTTTTTTTAAAACTTTTTCTTGGGTCGAAAGAGTGTTTTTATTTCGTTGGTAAAGGTGGGAACAGTAATCCTGCGCAGCATGAGCAATGGTTTCTTCTGGCGCCTCAAGATAGTTGGCAAGTTCAAAGCAGGCTAGAGGACCACTTTTTGTTTCTAGGTAATTAATGAATGCAAGTATGTTTTCTTTTGTGGCAGATGCTGGGGCATACTGATTTGAAAAGTCTGCTTGACCACAGTCAGTAAAAAGATTTTTGTACGTTTCGCACAAAAATAACGTTAAATGCCGTGAGGGGCTGAGAGTAAATTGTTTTCCATTTTTATCAGTGATGTAATATTGTTTGTCACCTACTTCTTTAACGGGGAGATTCTGCGTGATTTGGCGAGCATAGTCATCGGCTAATTTTTCAAATTCTTCATGCTCGTCCAGTTTTTGTTGTTTTTCTTCCGGCAATTCCATAGCTGGGCAGCCGAGGGTGAACAAAAGGGGTATAAATAGTAAACGTTTCATAATTTCTCCATTAATCTCCATTAGTTTTTAGCCTATAGCGAGCTTCACTAGGCCTCACACATTTCTCCCAATGTTTTGACTGCGGCCTCATAAAAATCTTTTATTCCCTCTGCGGCCTTTCGAATCGCATTTTTGACAGTAGCCCATCGATGTTCTATCGGGTTAAAATCTGGAGAATATGGTGGTAAAAAAATGATTCTACAACCAACTGCTTCAATGAGTTCAACTACTTTTTTAGATTTGTGGAAGCTGGCATTATCGATTACAACAACCATTCCAGGCTTTAATGCAGGAGCTAAAACTTGTTCCACGTAAGTTTCATAAGTATCAGCAGTTGAATATCCTTCAAATAAAAATGGCGCAAATAATAAATTTAAATTCAGCGCAGCGGTGATATTATAGCGCGTTATTCTCTCAGCTTTTTTTATTGCGTGGCATCGCTCGCCCTCTGGCGCCCAGCCAGCATTTGGCACTTCATTATCGTCGATTCCCGTTTCATCAGAATAGACAATGAGCGCAGGATCGATATTTTCTATTTCTTCTAAAAATTGTTTGCGTTTATCTGCATTCGCTTCGATGTAACCAAAAGTTTTTTTTTGATGTGTAACCAATTTTTTTAAGTGCTCGTTGTATCGTGATATCCGATATGCAAACATTTGTAATTTTTTCCCACTCAATCGCCATTTTTAATGAAGTAAAATGTTGGTTTTCTTTTGCAAATTCTTTAAATTTTTCCCAATCAGTAATTTTATGACTGTGTCCATTCTGATAGCCGGATTTTGGCGCAAGGCTATTCACTTCTTGGCGCAACTTAAGCCAGTTATAAATTGCGTTTCGCCCAACTTTGAATAATTTAGCCACATCAGTTATACGCATTCCATCATCTACTGCAGCTATTACTCGTTTTCTTAAATCTATGCCAAGTGCCATACTTTCTCCTTAAGTTTGAAGAAATCTTAGCATATCTGTTTGTTATTTAAAGAAGTTTGCTATATTTATACCCAGAATAGCAAAAATAGCCTATTTGTCAATATTTATTAGCTCGTTTGGAGGTATTCTAAAGCCTTAGCAGGAGATTCAAAAAAAGTCCGTTTTTTTTCCAGTTCTTTGAGGATTTTGCTACTGGTTACCAGGGGGTAAATAGTTGGGGTTACGCAGAACTACTTTTTTATGGTTAATGCGCAAAATCATTTATGCAAGCTCTTTTTGCTCAAATTTCTTCATCGCTTCCACGATTTCTTGAGTATATTTTTTGGTCTCATCATTAAGTATCATTTCTCTCTCTGTTTTAACATCGGAGACTTTGCCATTTTTTGTTATAAATACATCATATTGACTTAAATGGTTATTGTTTTTAAATACTGTATTGAGCGTTAGTGTCAAAGGTTCAGTATATAAAACTCGATGTATTAAATTTTTGGGAAAGACAATTAAAGAATTCTTTTTTAAATAGACTTCTTCAATAAATTTTAATTTTGCTAAACCAATAAACATAAAATTTTTCTTCTGAAAGTCTTTTAGAATACGATACTGGGCAAATTCATCGCCATCTTTAGCTAATTTATACAACTCATGTTTGTATCCTCCTTGAATAATAAAGCTTTCAAAGTAACGCGGATGGGTGTGGATACTTTCAGGAAGAATCTCAAGACCGGCTTCTGGATTCCAGTAATTTAAACGTAGTTTTTCAATTTTATTAGAAAGAGAATTATCAACAGGTATGTTTATCCTAATAAAACCGGATTCATTTTTGTGGCAAGCCAAGTCATCTGCATTTTTTTGTAAATAATTTTTTGCGTATTTTACAAAAGAATGAATGTCTGAAGAAAAAACGTTATTAGATGACGAGTAACTTCTATTAAATTGTAGGCTGTAGTTTTTTAACCCAACCCTCATAGCATGTGAGGGAGAGAAAATAGTAATACTTAGTAATACTAAATTAAAAGTAAGAAAAACATTTTTTTTATTCATAACCATAATAATTTACTCCATATTGTTAACTTTTAAATATCATTTTTGGAAATCCATTTTGTAAACATTCTAATAACTGATGGATTATCGGTGGGCAATTCATTAAAACTTTTACCAATCCAGCGCAATTCTTTCGATTCACGATTTTGGATTATTTGTTCATCACTAACAACTTGAAGGAGAAACCTTATGTCATAATGATAATGAGCCTTTTCCTTTTTATTTTCTGGAATAAGATGAATATCAATATCAAAAATTTCAAAACTTATTGGAATAATATTTTTAATTCCTGATTCCTCCTGAGCTTCTTTAATAGCAACACTCAAAACATCAGGATTTCCATCACAGTGTCCGCCAACCTGAAACCATTTATTAAGTTTTGAATGGTGCATTAAAAGTGCTTTTGTTTTCTCCTTATTCAAAACCCAAGCTGAAGCAGTTATGTGTCCTATTTCTAAAGATCTTTCAAAACAATTTGGGTATTGCATAATGAATGAAAGCATTTCTTGTTTAAAAGCAATCTCTTGCGGATTAACAGGAAAATATTTGTACAATTTTCCTAATAATGAATCTCTTATCATTTAATATTCCTAATAAATATTATATACAATTGCATCTATTTACTAATAGCATATACTTGGTTTCCACAATGTCAAGGATGATTTTAAATAAAATAATCCTATTTGAAATTATTATTATAAAGGATAAAAGAGTTTGTTTTAGATTTAGATGTAGGAAGAATGCGTCTCATTTTTAATCCTAAAAGGATTCCACAAACGTGCATATGCATATAAGCAACTAAAGTTATGCTAATTCAGAAATTACGCTATCAATTTTAAACTAATTATTACAGTTCTCTTAACAATTCTTGATATACTTCTAAGGGTATTATTCTTTTGGCTTCTTCTAAGGTTAGTTCACGTCTTTTTATCTTGTCAGCCACTGTTTTAATTGATTGTTTTCGCAAGGTGTGCGGTTGTTGTCTTTTTATGACTTCTATTTTAGATTGTTCTAAATTCGAACCTTCAAGAATTATAGAATAAAGTAAAAACTCATTAGGGGTTGGTATTTCGTTACAGCTAAATACCCTTGGCGCAACGAAAATTTGACCTGCTGTTATAGATCTATACATAATATGCAAATTTATTAGATTCTTATCCCAATTCACATTAAAATCAAGATAGGAGCTAAAGGTTTGGTTATCAGTATCTAATAAATAGATCATGATCCTTGATTTGCCTGGCAAAAAAATTAATTTTTTTGGGAAACCTGTTGAAACGATCTCATGTCCTTTTTCATCCAATATTTTTAAATTTTTTCCAGTTTTATTTTCAATTTTTTCTAAAATAAAGCATGGTGGGGTATCCATACCATTAATGATTAGCGAATTAAATGTACATATTACACTTATAGCTACAAAAATTTTCTTTATATTTATCAACATGAAATACCCAAGTATTAAAACTTAATGAACAAGTATTTTAAGTAAATTATATTATAATTGAAATTTTATCAATAAAAGACAATAAATTCAATATATTTGTTAATATAAAAAAAATAAACCTGCAAATCGATTCATGCTATACCATCTTGGCCAAAAAAGTTCCTTGCCTTGGCCGCTGCTTTTCAATAGGGCTGATATATAGGCTGGGGTGCTTACTCCTGCTTGCTCAATACCCATGCGCATGCGCTATGCTCCTCATGTATAAGGGCGTATATTCTTCTGAATTTTCAGGGCAATTGTAGGTTAATTAGCTATTTTTCAGTGTGCTGCAGGTATTCTAAAGCCTGGGAAGAGGATTCAAAAAAGAGTCCCTTTTTTTCCAGTTCTTTGAGGGTTTTGCTGCTGGTGACCAGGGGATAAATAGTTGGGCTCACGCCGCAGATAACTACTTTTTTATGGTTAGTGTGCAAGTATTCTACAATTTCAGTCAAGGCGTCAACCCCATCGATATCGATGAAATAGACCACTGCAAGATTGAGAATAAAATGAGTATATTGTTTGAATCCGGTTTCAAAACGGGCAATATGTGCTTGTCCATTAATATAGGCAAGTTGGCCCTTGAATGAATAGATAAGGGTGGTGGTGCTTGGTGATTTCTCACTGCTAATGCCAGCGCCTTCTTTTGTTTTGCCAGCGGGTGTATGTATTTCAAAATAGCCGTGTGAAATTTGCTCCATAAAAATAATAAGCATAATGGCAATTCCCACAAGAATGCCGATAATCGGATCTTGATAGAGCGTTATGCCCGCTACGAGTAATGCTATTGCAAAACTTGTTTTATCAAATCGAAAAAGCTTTATCAGATGTTCGGCTTCCACCATGCGGAATGCTGTATAGACAAGAATTGCGGCAATTATGGCTAAAGGAATAAAACTGAAATAACTCAAAAAAAGTAATGAAATTAAAGTGATGGCTATGCTGCAAATTGTTGCTGACATGCGGTGGGTTGCATGAGATTTTACATTAAGCGCCGTGCGAGCAAGGGCCGCTGTTGCGGGAATTCCTCCCATGATGCCGGATGCAATATTTGCCAGGCTCAACCCCAAAAGTTCTTTTCTGGTTGAGTGTTTTGTTTTGGTCATTCCATCGGCAATGCGCGCGGAAATCATAGTTTCTAAAATAGCAATCAAGGCAAGAATTAAACCGGTGCTTATGAGCGCCTTATCAAAATACCATGTGGGCGATTGAAACAGCATGAACGATATTGAACCGAATCGTTGGCCCAATGTTTCAACGGTGAATGGCAGATAATGATGTGACACTGCATAACCCACGGCAATGCCAAGTGGTGTTGCCAAAATTACTCCCGGAATGCGCGGTATAAAGCGGGTGCAGGCAAAAAGTAAAGCCAAAAAGAGTAAAAAAAGAATTAACGTTGGCGCCGATAAGGCGGTGATATGAGCAAATGATTCAACAACGTTATCTAAAAAATGCTCATGAACCGGTAAGCCTTTAAGACCCAAAGCAAAATTGAGCTGGTTAAGCGCGATAATGCAGGCAACGCCGAGGGTGAACCCATGAATGGTGCCGGCAGGAATAAATACTAAATACCGCTCAAGATGCATGAAGTAGGCAATCATAATAAAAATTCCGGTAATGATTGCAAGCAATGCAAGAGACTGTGCGCCATGGATAAGCGCGTATGATGCCAGTATGCCCGACAAAGCGCCGGTTGGCCCAATAATATTAAAATTACTGCCGCCAAATAATGATGCTACCAGGCCCGCCCATATTGCGGTGATGATCCCGGCAACCGGAGTTGTTTGTGATGCAACGGCAAGCGATATAGAAAGTGGAATGGATACCAGCGCTATGGTGAGCCCTGATTGCCAATTTTTTTTTATATTGGTAACGAGTGTAATCATAACGTTCTACACATTAAATCTGATATGAACAATATCACCATCTTGAACAAGATAGGTTTGCCCCTCAATGCGCATTTTGCCTGCATCTTTGATCTTTGCTTCCGTGCCCAGTTCAAAAAGATCCTTGCAATTATACACCTCTGCGCAGATGAAACCGCGTTCCAAATCAGAGTGAATTTCTCCTGCCGCTTGGCGAATGGTGATTCCTTTGCGAACCGGCCAGGCATGAATTTCTTTGGGGCCACACGTAAAGAAGGTGATAAGGCCAAGATTTTTATAGGTTTCACGAATTATAGTATCGAGGCTGCGTTCTTTGAGGCCAATAAGCCCCATCATTTCTTGGGCATCTTCATCAGTGAGTTGCGCAAGTTCGGCGGCAACTTTTACGCAAATAGGGATCACTTTGTGCGTGCCGAATTTTTCTACCAATTTTTGATAGGCAGTATTATTTTTGTAGCCTTCGCCCTCAATCTCATCTTCGGCAATGTTTGCAATAATTAAAAAATCTTTTTGCGTGAGAAGGGGGATTGTTTTTACTGTTGCATTATGCACCAGCTCGCGTGCGCGCTCAAGATTATCATTGTCCAGTGCCGCGCGGATGGTGGTAAGCAAATCTTTTTCTGCTTGCAGTTCTTTAATTTCAGCCGGTTTGCCTTGGGCCTTTTTGATAGCCGGTTCTAACCGTTCTAAACGCTTAACTATCGATTCTAAATCTTTGAGCATTAATTCAGAAATAATAATATCGTAATCGCCCAGCGGATCAATGAGACCGCGAGAGCTGATAATATCCGGATCTTCAAAACAACGCAATACATGCAAAATGAGATTGACTGACTGTATATGGCTCAAAAATTGGTTACCCAATCCTTCACCTGATGCGGCGCCTTTAACTAAGCCGGCAATATCAACAAAGGTTACCATTGCCGGAATCTGCTTTTGCGAATTAAATGATTTTTGAAGTTGTTCAAGACGTGGATCGGGCACATGGGTGATGGCAACGTGCGGCTCAATGGTGCAAAAAGGATAATTTTCTGCCGGCACGCTTGATTTGGTTAATGCATTAAATAATGTTGATTTGCCAACGTTGGGAAGGCCAACAAGCCCCGCTTGAATACTCATGATATTTTTGACTCCGAAATTAAAGAATATCTCTTAGTGTGGGGTAAAATTAAAATTAGTTCAACAACTCTCTTCTTCCGTTTCTTCTATTTTTCTCTTTTTTTGAGGCTCATCTAATATTAGTTTAGTACCGTATAAAAGCGTTCTCCATCTGTTATCTTTTTTTAGTAGGACTTGCGATGAGTTATCTATCGGTTTTGCTGGCGATCTATTAAATTCAATTATATTGGTCGGCGTTATTTTTTCAGAGATTTTCTTATTTCTTTTTTTTGTTTTTGTCTTTTCTTGAGATTTATCGAATTTTATTTTAGTGCCGTAGGAATGTGTTCTCAGGATATTTTCTGGATTGAGCACTACTTGCGATGAATTATCTATTGGTTGTGCGGGCAAAGGTTGAGATACTTTAAATTCAAGTATGCCGTTTGATTTTTTTTTCAATTCGATATTATTTTTAGTCCGTTTTTTTGCATTTTTCTTTTTTTCGGGTTTATCGAACTTTAGTTTAGCCCCAACTTGAGATGGATTCTCTATTGGTTGTGCGAGCAAAGGTTGTGGTAAATTAAATTTAGTTATATGCATTTTTATTTTTTCTGATTCGATTTTTTTTTGGATTACATTATTCATTACTTTTTCATCGAAATATAGCTTACTTTGGACTCCTTGAGCTGAATTATCGATTGGCTGTCCAGCAGAAGGTTGTATAGAAAATTGAGTTATTAGATTTTGCATAGTTCCTGATCCATTTACGTGTTGAGTTTCGCTTTCTATCGTCTTGTTCGTTTCATCCTCAAACATATAGTTTATTGCTTCTGTTCTGTTATTTGTTGATTCATTGTTTTGTGCTGCAAAATAGTTTAATAATGCTTGTTTAAATTTTGCTTCAAGATCAGCATTTAAAGTAGCTTTAGTAGATTGTTGGCTGTTTTCCGGCAGCTTTTCCATAGCATTTGATTGAGCAAAGATAGCTAAAAAACTGATTAAAATAACTGAACGATAGCTAATGGTTGACATATTTTTCTCCATTTTATTGTTGTTTTGTATGCTATAACTTTAGCATGTATTGCATATTTGTCAATAATGTAAAATTACCTATTTTCTACAGAGAAGAAGGGGGATTTAATGCAGCTATTTACATGGGTAGTTTTTCTATGGTATTACAGATGATGTAGTATTATTTTTACCTATTTTTTCCTTAATCAAGGAGAGCATATGCTGCATCACCATCATCATCAACATTCACCTGCAATGAGAATTGTTTGCATGGTTAGTTGGCTTGTTACGGCGTTAAGTTCACTTTTTATTGGTCTTGACGCATTGGGCGCCTATATGGGCAAAGATTGGAATATTTGGCATTCTGACTTTATTATTAACCATTTGCCTGCGCTTGTTCAGCCACTTATGTATCTTATCGGTCTTTGCGGTCTTTTCAGCCTGATCAGTTTTTTTATGTACTGTGGTGGCTCATGTAAGGCCGACAAACGATAATATTTGCTTTTCTAATCTAAAAAATTGAGGGGCTCATAACGGGCCCCTCAATTTTTATCATTAACTGATGTCAGTGTCGATTGGTCCTTGATCCTCTTTTTTTTCTTCAGATGATGAAGGTTGGCCTTGTTGTTGGCTATAGAGAATCTCGGCAATTTTATGGGATGATGCCATTAATTCATCAGTTGCTTTTTGTAATTCTTGCGCATTCTTTTCATGTTCTTTGAGGGCAACTTTTGCTTTTTCCAATGCCTGTTCAACTTTGGTTACTTCAGCCGGATCAAGTTTTTCTTTATTTTCTTTGACCGTTTTTTCAACTTGCAGAATCATACCATCAAGATGGTTTCTCTTTTCAACCGCTTCCCGTGCATTTTTATCAGAAGCTTCATGCTCCTTTGCCTCTCGGACCATGCGTTCCACTTCTTCTTTGCTTAGGCCGCTGCTGCTGGTGATGGTTACTTTTTGTTCTTTGCCGGATGCTTTATCTTTGGCAGAGACATGTACTATGCCATTTGCATCGATATCAAACGATACTTCAACTTGCGGTACGCCGCGTGCGGCTGCCGGAATGCCATCTAAGCGGAATTGGCCGAGCATTTTGTTGTCTTTGGCAAATTCGCGCTCACCTTGAAAGATGCGAATATCAACGGCTGTTTGATTATCTTCAGCAGTTGAAAAAACTTGTGATTTGCGTGTTGGAATAGTGGTATTGCGTTCGATCAATTTTGTCATAACGCCACCCAATGTTTCGATGCCCAGTGAAAGGGGAGTTACATCAAGGAGTAATACATCGCTGACTTCTCCTGCCAGAATGCCGCCTTGGATTGCGGCGCCTACAGCAACCACTTCATCAGGGTTAACTGATCTATTTGGTTCCTTACCAAAAAATTCTTTAACCAGTTGCTGTACCTTTGGCATACGGGTTGATCCACCCACTAAAATCACTTCATCAATTTGGCTGGTGCTCAATTGTGCATCGGCCAGTGCTTTTTTGCAGGGCTCAAGAAGGCGTTTAAAAATATCGGCGCACAGAGATTCGAGTTTTGCGCGTGAAATTTTTACATTCAGATGTTTTGGACCAGAGGCGTCTGCGGTAACATAGGGCAGATTAATATCGGTTTCGTGTAATGTTGATAATTCTTTTTTGGCCTTTTCTGCTGCTTCTTTTAAACGTTGTAGCGCCATGCTGTCTTTGCGGAGATCGATGCCGGATTCTTTTTGGAATTCCTCGGCAAGATAGTTGATCAAGAGGGTGTCGATGTCATCACCACCCAAATGGGTATCGCCATTTGTTGAACGAACTTCGATTACGCCGTCGCTGATCTCGAGCACGGAAATATCGAAAGTTCCACCACCAAAATCGAAGACGGCGATGGTGCCATTTTTTTTCTTATCAAATCCGTAGGCAAGTGCTGCTGCAGTGGGTTCGTTGATGATACGCATTACTTCAAGGCCGGCGATTTTTCCTGCATCTTTGGTTGCTTGGCGCTGGGAATCGTTAAAATAAGCGGGAACGGTGATTACTGCTTGGGTGACGGGTTGTCCCAAAAATTCTTCTGCTGTTTGTTTGAGTTCTGCAAGAATCGCGGCAGATATTTCTTGGGGAGTGTATTCTTTGCCTTGTGCCATAATGCCAACGTCGCCATTTGCTCTTGCAACAACTTTGTATGGCATTTGCTTTGCTTCTTTTTCTACCTCTTGATAACGGTGACCAATAAAGCGTTTTGCTGAATAGATTGTGTTTTCCGGGTTGGTAACTGCCTGGCGTTTTGCCAGGGTTCCTACGAGCCTTTTACCATCTTTGGTAAAGGCTACAATTGAGGGGATAGTGTTGCTGCCATCTTTATTGGGGATCACTTTGGGTGTGTTTCCTTCCATAAAGGCAACTACTGAGTTGGTGGTACCAAGATCGATACCAATGATTTTTTTTGCCATAGTGTTGATCCTTTTTGTGTTAAAATTTTCTTTTTTCATTCTTAATGATTTTTTGAAAACCCAGCTAAATTATAGACTCAGCTCGCTTTAATGTCAATATACAGCTCAAAAAATCTTAGTCAGTTACACTAAGCTTTTATACTTATTCAGTCGTAATTATTGAGCGGTAGCTATCATATGATTTATTATCTACAAACCTGTTATTTTAATTTGAGACAATTTAATGTTAATTATTGTCGCATAATTTTAAGCCTTGCAGGCAGATTCGTTACGCCAGTCTCATTGCTTCTCCATCCAGAATAAATGCCTTACCATTTTTGGAAAATCGTATTAAAAGGGCCTCTTTTCCGCGCCAGCTCCGCCGCCACCCGCACTCCGTCTTCACCCGAACACCCTTTTCCCGTGGGGAGGGAAGAGGGTGTTCGGTCTTGACTCCGTGTTAAACAGCAGGATTGTGAGCGCTTTTTACTGATTACATTATGTCTATACGTTACTATAGATACAGGGATACCAGCTTTACTGATTATGGGATTAAAATAATCGGAATAATCAAATTAGACAGTTGCCTTAATGCTCTTACCTATACACGAATAGAGATCAAGAGAGAAATAAACAAGAGGAAAACAACCATAACGGGTAGGTGTATATCATACTACAAGAACATGGAGAGGTATAAGAAGACGCCCTTATAGTACCAATCGCACGTACCCGTATAAAGAGCAGTGTACGCACGCGATAACGTTAATTATCTAATAACACTACTCTTTAGATCTGAAGCAGTATTTGTTGTTATTAAAGGTATATATAGAGTTAGAAAATCACTTGTTTTTAATAAAAGTAAAAAATCCCTTAAAAGGGAAATGCGCGCGCGATTTGACTTCGTTTAAGCTATTTTTAGCTGTTTTTCTCTGTCTGCATCTGTTGTTTCTATGTGAAAATACCTGTTTTTTTTGCTTGTTTAAAAGAAAAAACCATGTTATTATTACAAGTATGAAATAATAATAGGCGTATATTTTAAGGGAATGGAGAAAAATCAATGAAAAATCAGTTGATAAAAATTATTTTAGGAATTTCAGCGATCCCTGCTTTTGCCTACTCGATGGAAAAACCACTTGATATCGATTTGTTTGTTGGGGCCGTTCGGTTGAATGATATTGAATTGCTAAAACGATTTATCGATAAGGGTGTAAATCTGGATGCAATTGATTCTTTGGGTGATACCGCATTAACTGCTGCCGCAGAAAATAATAACACGGCTGCTGCAAAAGTGCTTTTACGCGGTGGGGCAAGCATAGATATTTGCAGGACAATGAACATGACGACTGAAACAGCATTGCATGTTGCATCATATAAAGGGAATTCGGAGATGGTTAAAATTCTTTTGGCTGCTGATGCAAACCCTAATATTTTAGATTCTGATGGCAACACTCCGCTTACTAATGCGGTGCGATTTAGGATGGGCCCTCATCATCATAATCCGGCTATCATAGAGATGCTCTTGGATCATGGTGCCGATCCCAGCATTGGCAATAAAGACAGCGCTTTAAAATGGGCAGAAGTTTTATTTAAACCGGATATTTTGGCTTTATTACAATTAGATAGAAAAAAGAAATTGGAGTAAAAATATGAAATATATTCTTCGAATTAGTTTTTTAGTTCTCGGTTCTTTTAATGTTGCACTTGGCATGGAAAAACCGCCACAGCGGACAAAGGTGGTGCTGACTCAAAATCAATTTAAAGGCATCAACCTTTTAGTTAAAGGTAATGAGCTTGAAAAGGCTATAATGAATGGATTTACTGATGTTGCTTTGCAATTAATTACTCAATATCCAGCATTGGTTAATGATAAGTATTTAAGAACAGGGAGCACGCCCCTTATCGAGGCCGTAAGGACTAACCAAGACGTGTTGGTGCAGGCGATGCTCAAAGCAGGAGCGAACGTTGACGCAACCGATGATAACAAAAATACGCCTTTGATACATGCTGGTACATATGATCTGAATGGTTCAATAATAACAATGCTTTTGGGTTACGGAGCTGATCCATTGGCAAGAAATAAAAGAAATTTGAGTACATTAGATTTTGCCAAAGTGGTACGAAACGCAAATGCAATCAAAATTCTTAGTGAATATACAAAAGCAAAATTAATATAATAGCATAAAATTGGCCGAATGACATAGTTTTATTGACTCTCTCTTCAATTATTTACTATCATGCAATATGATGAAGCGTGCAATGGATTAAAAGAGGGAGATACTATGAACCGTATCGGCAAAGTTTATACTATTGTAACGTCACTTTCTATACTTGTTGCGTTGACCATGATTACTCATTACGTAGTAACACAAATACCTAATGGACTTGAAGAAAATATAGATACTTCTACGCCTCCTACTGATGTTAATGCATTTGATTCCCGTGGCACTACGCCATTGATGCAAGCAGCAATTGATTCCGATTATGAACGAGCAAAAATACTTATTTCCCAAGGAGCCGATGTCAACGCGCGCTCTGCAAGTGCCGATCAGGATTATCCACTCAATTACGCATTGGTAAACGGAGGCAAACTCGGAAGCTTAGATGTTGCAAAACTTCTTATAGCCAACGGTGCCAACGTTAATGCGGCAAATGCCAGAAAAATGACCACAATGCATACGGTGATGTTTGTTAATAATCTTGAAGATCGTTGGGAAATATTTAAAGATCTTATGGATCATGGCGCTCATATCAATGCCCAAGCAGAAGATGGCAGCACGATGATGCATATTTCAGTTACATTATGGAATGATGATTGGGTTAAGCAATTAAATAGTGAATATGCGCAAATCATTAACTACGGCATTAAAGATAATAAAGGTCGTACGCCCATGGATCTTGCTACCGAGCGGGGCACGGTTAGCTATATTCCCGGTACACAGAGCGTACAAGAAGCCATACGCATTCGGCCACGTTATATCGGTGACGATTTTAATATAACCGCTACTGATAAATATGGCAGAAATGGGCTCATGCTGGGGGTATTGCGCAGCGATATGCAATTCGTTGATGCGTTAATTAATCGCGGCACCAATCTTGCCGCCCAAGATAAAAAGGGTAACACTGCGTTGCATTATGCGGTGGTTACGCTTGATCCGCAAAAATATGTTTCCTATTTGTTAAGACATAAAGCGCCAATTAACATTGCTAATCAGAATGGAGAAACGCCGCTCTTTTATGTGATGAGAATTTTTGATCGTCCTACGCGTCATGCGATCGCCCAATTATTACTGGCCGCCGGTTCACCGGTTACCAATAAAAATAGGGCGGGTAAAACGATCACCGATCTGGCAGTTGCTGACCGCGATAAAAAATTGGTTGAGATGGTACGGCAAGAGATAGAAAAACGAGCATCATGGACAAAAGATAAATTAGGCAAAGATTTCAAAAGTTAAATTTATTTAATATTCTAATAGTTAAAAAATAGATCGATTGATTTTCAATGTTGAAAATACGGCCTATTTTTAACGGACACTCGATTTCAGTACCATTTTATTTATTTACCTAAGAAAATTTTAAAAATGACCCGTTTTCGTTCGCGATCTTTAATCTTACGATCTGATTGCAGTATTAAGAGAATAAAAATTAAATGTATCTAAGAACGGCAACCGTATGATATACTATAATTGCTTTATTGGGTAAAAGCATATTCTAAAAATGGACTTTCCCTTCAAAAAAGAAAGGGTTTTTTCCATGGATAGAATTAAAGCGGCAACTTTTTGCGTTGACGAAAAAATTGTCTACCCAGGTCATGGCGTTGCAAAAATAAATCGCATTGTTGAAAAACAGGTCGCCGGAAGTAGGGCATGTTTTTATGAGCTTAAATTTCTTAATAAAGATATGACAATTTTAGTCCCCACTCATAACCTATCGTCAGTTGGCATTCGACGCTTAAGCTCAACAGAACATATTACCGATATTTTCAAGACTCTTGTGCAACCATCACAGCGCATTTCGCAAGAAAGCGCCACTAATTGGAACAAGCGAAACAAAGACTATCAATGCAAGTTGCGTACCGGCGACTTGCAAGAAATATGCAAGATTTACCGCGATCTTAAAAATATGTCCGCCTATAAAGAGCTCTCGTTTGGTGAAAAAGCGTTACTTCAACAAACAGAAATGCTCCTTGCTCAAGAAATATCTCTAGTGCAAAATATGGATGAGCAGAAGGCAATTGAACATTTGCGATCGTTGTTTAAAAAGCATTCAAATAGCTCTGCGCATGTTGCCACAATGATTTAGATTGTCTATCATTACACTATAAAGAGGGTTTGATTCGTCAAACCCTTATTATTTTAGTGATGATAGGGTTCTTTGTGCCAAACTATTTTATTGTTATTTATGGGCCAACAGGGGTTGGCAAAACTGATTTTGCTGAGAAAATAGCTTCGGCAATTTCAGGAGAAATTATTAATGCAGACCTTGGCCAGTTTTATACCCCTCTTTCTGTTGGGACAGCCAAACCAAAATGGCGCGAATCATTAATTCCCCAACATTTGTTTGATATTATTGATACGCCTCAATCAATAAGTGTGGCACAATATAGAACAATGGCGTTGCAAGAAATTCAAGCTATCTATGCGCGTAAAGCCACTCCCCTTTTAGTAGGAGGATCTGGCTTTTATCTACGATCATTGTTTTTTCCCCCAACTAGCACGAACGCCGAAAAAAACGCCCAATCAGCTCGAGAGATAGTAACTGAAAAAAATTGGGAATTATTACACCAGATAGACCCCTTGAGAGCTTCCCGGATTCATCCTAATGATACCTATCGGATTAATCGTGCGATCGATCTTTATCATGCTACTGGCCACAAACCTTCTGATTTTGCACCTCATTATGAATCGGTCGGAATCCTTTTATTTCTCTATCTCACCAGAAATAAAGACGATTTATACCAAAGAATAGACCTGCGGACTGATCTCATGATGAAAGAGGGATGGCTGCAAGAGGTTGAGCAGTTGCGCAACACTTCTTGGGAACCATTTTTAAAGAAGAAAAAAATAATAGGGTATGATGACATTTTGGAGTATCTAGAAAATAAAAATACTGGTAAGCTGGAACCGTTGATTCAAACAATTGCCCAAAAGACGCGCAACTATGCCAAACGTCAAATAACCTTTGGCAATCAACTCTTTAAAGATTTACAAAAAGCATTGCAAGATGCCGGTGATTCTAAGAGTCAGTGTGTGCATTATAATTTGTCCGAAGGTTCTATAGAAAGGCATAGTGAGCAGTTGATGAAAATAATTCAGACAATGATTTAAAGCGAGGTACCAATGTTTAAGAAGAATTTTGAATCGGATTCTACCGTTACACTCACCGCCCGCACCCTGAGTTTGTTGGTTGCTGCCTTGTTAGCATTTTCTTTTATTATTTTTATCGCGGGTTACTATTTTGGTAAAAAAAATGCGACGGAAGAATTTTTATATAAAACTGATCAAGATTCTTTTGCCGATCAAATTTATTCATCGATGTGTGTTTTGTATGATGCCAAAGATGAAAATGAAGATGCTGCTGAAAACTCAGATGATGTAGAAAATGTTGAAGCAAATGATTCAGTTGAACAAAAAGATGATACTGCACCAAAAGTTGTTACTCTCGATCAACCGGCACAAAAAAAATATACTGTAGCGCTCGCTGGCTTTTCGGCAAGCAGAAAGATTCATGGTCAGGCAATGGTGGATCGGTTGACAAAAAAGGGGTACGCTGCTCAGTTAGTGGAAATTCCAAGTGAAACAGTGTCAGGTAAGAAAATTATTTGGTATCAGGTAAATATAGAATTTTCAGCAGCCGATGATACTCTTGATAAAATTAAACATGAGATTAGTAAAATTGCACAGGTTAATGAAAAAAGTATTAGTTTTCATGAATGCGCATAAAATTATGAAAGGCTTACGAATATGATTACCGCAATCCGCAGAAGTTTTAAAAGCAAAATTTACAAAGTTGTCTTGTGGATAACATTTTTAGCAGTTGGTGGCGTTTTTTCAATTTTTGAATTTTTTAGAATTTTTTTTAGCGTTGGGAATAAAAGTGAATGGGTTTTGGATATAAACGGTCATAAGATTTATACTCCTGAATTTGCGCGTGTTGCCGCAGATCAAGAGGAACGCATTCGCATAATGCGAGCTCAGTATGGACAATATGCTGATCTTTATTTTCAAATGATGGGAATAAAACTTGATCCGCAATCACTTGCTGCTAACGAGATAATTCGAAAAGAGTTATTGAATGAACAAGCAAATAAACTTCCTCTTTATGTAAGCAATGATATTGCGCAATCTCAGTTGCAAAATCCAATCGCCATATCGCAAGAATTATCTGACTTGGTACCATTTTCCACCTGGGATCATAGTTTAAACGGAGTAAATCCTCTCGCGCTTAATCGTTATTTGCAACATATTGGTATGACCACTACTGCGTTTAATCATCAGCTAGCACGGGCAGTTAAAAGAGCCGATCTTAAAAAATTGATTGAACATAGTTCCTACGTGCCAAATTTTGAAATCAAATCGCAATTTGCTCAAAATTTCTTGAAAAGTAAATTTTCTATTGCAACAATTTCGGGGCAAGATTTATTAAATACCGTTAAAAAAGAGGCGGTAAGCGATGAATCACTCAAAGCTTATTATGACCTTAAGAATGCTCAAGAACAAAAATATAGAGTGCCAGAAAAACGGTCCGCTCGGATAGCCACTTTTGAACCGGCCAATTACGGAATTTCGGTTTCTGATGAGGAGATTGCAAATTATTATAACAATAACAAGGCACAGTTCATTGATCAGCCGGCACAAGTGCAGGTCCGCCGTATTCTCTTTAAAGTTGAGGATCCTTCAAAAGAACAAGAAGTAAAAACCCTTGCGCAAGAAGTGCTTGCTAAAGCAACACAAAATCCAAAAAGCTTTGCGGATCTTGCAAAAGAATACTCCAAAGATGATAAAACAGTTGCACAAGGTGGTTTAATGCCCTATTTTGCAAAGGGCCAGCACGATAAAACCTTTGAGCGAGCCGCCTTTATTTTAAAAGATGATGGCTCAATTTCAGAGCTGATCAGAACTGCCGATGGATACGAAATAGTACAACGGATTGGTAAAAAATTACAAACATTTAAGCCACTGGCAACAGTAAGTAAAGATATCAAAGAAATTGTACTTAAGAAAAAGTTTGCCGATCAGTTTACTGCCGATACGCGAAAATTATCAAACCAAGCAGATAATAAGGAAGCTGTTGCGCAATTTATAAAAGAAAAGAATGGCAAAGCAAATGAAATGACTACCACTGAGAATAACAATATGGTGCTTACTCGCATTATTTTTAAGCTTAAAAAAGGGGAAAGCTCATCTTTCCAAGAAAATGGTGCCGGAAAACTGGTAACATTGAATGATATTAAGCAGAGTTATGTGCCGGAACTTTCGGAAATTAAGGATCGCGTGAAAGAAGATTTCTATGCTCAAAAAGCTAAAGAGGCGCTGGAAAAACAGCTCAATGAAGCAAAAAACGCCACTCGTTCCTTTGATTCACTGGGTAAAGTAGAAAAGACAGGATGGCTTATTCATTCTCAGGATAGTAAAGATGACCAAAAAGAACTCACTGAACTGACCAAAAAAGGAATCGACCTGGGCAAAATGTTTCAGCTAGAAAATAAAGGTGCTATAACTGGCTACGAAAGAAACGGAAATGGCTATGTCATTCGGCTCGATGAACGTGCTCCTTTTGATGAAACATTGTTTAAAGATAAAAAAGAGCTCCTCCTTAGCCAGGCTAAAGAGCAGAAAAAATCCTTTATAATGGCCGGATTTGTTGCTTCTTTATATAGAAATGCTAAAATTAACAGAAATAAATCTCAATTTCCAATCGAATAATAAAGAAAAAACACGCTATGAAAAATACATCAAAAGAGACAGCAGCTAAAGGGAAGCCTGCTGAATCTCCTGAGAAAGTTCTTAAAAAGAAGGCCCTTGAAGTTACCTTTTCTCAAATAGATAAGCAGTATGGAAATGGTGCTGTGATGCTTTTGGGACAAGCAGGTAATACTCGCGTTGAAGCCATTTCAACCGGCTCTATCCTCATCGACCATGCAATCGGCATTGGTGGGTTACCGGTGGGGCGTGTTGTTGAAATATTTGGACCTGAAGCATCAGGAAAAACCACGCTGGCAATGCATGCTGTTGCCCAAGCGCAAAGTAAAGGTGGCATTTGCGCTTTTATCGACGCAGAACATGCGCTCGATCCAGCCTATGCAGCCAACTTGGGAATCAATATTGATGATCTCATTATTTCGCAGCCTGATTATGGCGAGCAAGCTCTTGATATTGCTGAAATGCTTATTAGATCAGGAGCGGTTGATATTGTGGTGATCGATTCGGTAGCGGCACTTGTGCCAAAGGCTGAGCTTGAAGGGGAAATGGGTGATTCTCATATGGGTCTTCAGGCTCGTTTGATGTCTCAAGCCCTGAGAAAATTAACACCTGTTGTGCATAAATCAAAAACAGTGTTAATTTTTATCAATCAAATTCGCCAAAATATTGGCGCAATGCCATTTGCTCCCAAAGAGACAACAACCGGTGGCAATGCTCTTAAATTTTATGCTTCGTTACGGCTTGATGTGCGAAGAATCGCAAGTTTAAAAAAAGATGACCGCCATATTGGTAATAGAATATCGGTCAAAATTGTAAAAAATAAAGTTGCTCCTCCCTTTAAGCATGTAGAGCTTGATCTGCTATTTAGCGAAGGAATCAGCAAAGAGCTTGAACTTCTTGATGCAGCGATTAATAATAATGTTATAGTGCAATCTGGATCATGGTTTTCATTTAATGATGCTAAGATTGCGCAAGGGCGCGACCAAGCCTTACAATTTTTAAAAACAAATAAAGATGCTTTTGAACAAGTATTAGAACGTGTTCTGAATGCAGTGAATATGCAAAAAGTTACTCCAGCAAAGCCTGAACCAGCGAAAGCATCATAATATTGGGTGTTTATGGATATATCAAACAAGGGTAATGTGAATTTAAAAGAGAAAAAAGAAACAGGGCCTCTCTTAAATGAGAGAATACGGGCGCCACGGCTGCAATTAATTGCAGAAGATGGTCACAATATTGGTATTGTTTCTCGTGGTGAAGCGTTAAAATTGGCCCAAGAAGCCGGTCTTGATTTGGTTATTATTGCCGAAGAGGGCCGCGAAGGGGTGCCGGTTGCTAAAGTTATGGATTTTGGCAAGGCGCTCTATGAGAAGAAAAAGAAGCAGCATGAAGCCAAAAAACATCAAAAAGTGATCCAGATAAAAGAAGTTAAAATGGGTCCTAAAATTGGTGAACATGATTTTCAGACCAAAATGCGTCAGGCGATAGATTTTCTCAACGAAGGAAAGCGGGTTAAGATAACACTGTTTTTCAAGGGACGAGAAAATGCTAACAAGCATGAACGCGGTGCTGAGCTCTTTGATAAAATTACTAAGACCTTTGAAGAGCATGATATTCTCAAAAATCTGAACCAAGAACCCGATACTCGAATGGGTTCATTGTGGTCACGCGTTTATTTTTTAAAAAATGTTAAATAACTAATTGACTGGATTATAAAATGCCTAAAATGAAAACTCGCTCTTCAGCCAAAAAGAGATTTAAAAAAATTGGCAAGCGTCTCATTAAACGCGCAAGAGCATTTCGTCGCCATTTGTTGACCAAAAAATCTGCAAAACGCAAAGATCAATTGCGTCGCCCTGCGTACGTAAATCCTTCTGATGTTGGCAGAATTTCTAAAATGCTGCCTAATGATTAATAAGTATACAATTAAAGCTTTATTTGGAGCACTACTATGTCACGAGTAAAACGTGGAACGGTTACTAAGAAACGTCATAAAAGACTGTTAAAAAAAACTAAGGGATATTGGGGACAACGTAAAAACGTTTTCATGCGTGCTAAAGAAACATTAACGCGCGCTATGGCTTTTGCATTTAAGGGCCGTAAACTTAAAAAACGTGATATGCGTGGGCTGTTTATAGCGCGAATCAAAGCAGCGAGTGTTGCCCATGGTCTTCCGTATAATCGATTTATCTCGGGTTTGAAACAAGCAAATATAAATCTTAACAGAAAAATGTTAAGTCAACTGGCGATTTGTGAGCCCCAAGCTTTTGCTCAGCTGGTAGCTATTGCGCAAAAATAAAATAGCATATTCTTGACTTGCTCCGTGCTACTTGTTTAGAATGACGCTGAAATACGCTTTTTAACAAGAAGGGGGAGTAATGGATGCATTAAAAATATTTGAAGAAAAATTGGTTAAGTTGGCAGAAAAAATTAAGGATCTTCTTGCAGAAAATAGCCAACTTGCCGAGGAAGCAAAAGAATTAAGAACGGAAAACTCTAATCTTGCAGAAGAAAATGCGCAACTTGCAGCAAAATTGTCGATGCTCGAAAAATCATTATTAGATGATTCTCGCCGCATTGACGAATTGAGACAAGAGAAGGAATTGACCAGACTTGTTGTTGATGACTTGATTAAAAGTATAGATTCACTCGTTGAAAATCAAAGCTGATATCATGAAGAATAATTATAAATTATCTATTTTTGGTGACGCTTATTCGGTTGTCAGTGATGAATCGATTGCCCAAGTTACTCAAGCAGCTTCGATGGTTGATTCGCTCATGAAAGAAATAACATCAAAAATCTCCCAAGTTGATGAAAAGCGGATTGCAGTGCTTGTTGCTCTTCAACTTGCCAGTAAATATCTTGCGCTCAAATCACAACTTGAAGAGACTGGAATAAAACATCGGCAATTGATCAATTATATGGACCAGGATTGCTTGTCACAATTTAAAGAAGATAAATAGTTCTCGTATTTTTTTCTTCGTTCAAATTTTTTAACCATCCATAACTGGATGGTTAATTCTTTTATTGGTTTAATTAATCCAAGCGATTAAATATGCTACACTGATGAATAATATATGGTAATTTTATAAATTGAATTGAATTAAGTCCTTAGGAAAACGAGTATGGCGGTATCATTGTCTCTACTATTAAACGGTATTGGCGCACTAGGAATCGGTGTGAGCGCAATACTAATGTATTTGGCACGAAAAAAAGTTGCACTTGCCCATCGATTGCTCAGCGAATCTCATGAAGAATTTAAAAATGCAAAGCGTGAGATCGAAAATGAAAAAAGAGAAGCATTACTCAAAGTTAAAGATGAAATATATAAAAAACGGAGTGACTTTGACCTCGAAATAAAAAGGGATCGTTCAGAAATAGATCGCATGCAAGCAAAACTGAATGCGCGCTATGAGGCGATAGAAAAAAAAGAGCATGATAATGATGATCTTAAAAGGGAATTGCAACAAAAAGAGCGTAATCTTTCTCGTACTGAAGATATTTTGCGTGCTAATGAAAATAAGCTTAAGACGGTATATGCAGAACTTATTTCTAAGCTGGAGCGCATTAGTGGAATGACCAAAGATGAGGCGCGTCAAGCGCTTATCAGCACTCTGGAAGATGAAGTGCGGCTCTCTACTCAAAAATGGGTTCAAAAAGTTGAAGAAGATGCGCGCCAGGTGGCTAAAGAAAAGTCTGTCCAAATCGTTGCCACCGCTATGCAACGGTATACTGCGGATCAGGTTGGTGCTCATTCTTCCAGTGTGGTCCATTTGCCCAACGATGAAATGAAGGGACGCATAATTGGCAAAGAGGGGCGTAATATTAAATCATTAGAGATGGCCACGGGGATGGAGTTTGTTATTGGTGAAACACCAGAAATTATTACTATTTCGGGATTTAATCCTATTCGCCGAGAAATTGCGCGCCGTACCCTTGAAAAATTAATTATTGATGGGCGAATTAATCCAACGCGCATTGAAGAAACGGTGACACAATGCGAGAAAGAAATTGAGGAAATGATTCAAGAATATGGTCGCCAAGTGGTTCTTGAGTTTAATTTACAGGGAATACATCCGGAAATTATTACTGCCTTAGGTAAACTCTACTTTAGAACATCCTATTCTCAAAATGTGCTCGATCACTCAAAAGAGGTAGGTCTTTTTGCGCGCATGATTGCTGAAGAATTGGGTCTTGATGGTGCCATAGCATTGCGTGCGGGATTATTACATGACATTGGTAAAGCAGTGACAGCGGAAGTGGAAGGACCTCATGCAAAAATTGGGGGCGATATGGCAAAGCGCTGTGGGGAAGATGCAATAGTTGTCAATGCTATTGCGGCGCACCATGAAGAGGTTCCCTTTGCCTCGGTGTATGCAATTATTGTGGTGATTGCGGACACCATTTCTGCCTCACGTCCGGGCGCACGTCGCGAAACACTTGCTGCCTATATCAAACGGCTTGAAAAATTAGAAGAAATTGCATTATCATTTGATGGCATTAAAAAAGCATATGCATTACAAGCGGGGCGCGAAGTGCGCATTATTGTTGAAGAAGATCTCATGGATGATGAAAAAGCAACAATCTTGGCACGAAATATTGCGCGCAAAATTGAACAAGATATGAACTTCCCTGGCCAGATTAAAGTGAATGTGATTCGTGAAAAACGTGCCGTTGAATATGCACGATAACATAAGAGTTTTTTATGAATATTAAAATTCTGTTCGTTGGTGATGTGGTTGGCGCTCCGGGTAGAGCAATGCTCCAAAAGCATCTTAATCAGCTGCGTGAAAAATATAGTATCGATGCCACCATAGTCAATGGTGAAAATGCTGCTGATGGACGGGGGATAACGCCACGCATTATGGAATCATTCAAGCATATGAAGGTTGATGTGGTGACTTCCGGTAACCATATTTGGGATAAAAAAGATATTGTTCCCTATTTGCAAACACATGATGATCTGCTGCGTCCGGCCAATTTTCCGTCCGAATGTCCGGGCGTTGGCGTTAAGATTATCCAGGTCAAAGGCCAATCGATCGCCGTTATTAATGTGCAAGGAAGAGTGTTCATGAAAGAACATCTTGATTGTCCGTTTAAAACAGTTGAATCACTTCTTACCTATCTGCGTGATAAGGCAAAAATAATTCTAGTTGATTTTCATGCTGAAACAACGGCAGAAAAAGCAGCACTTGCCTATTATCTGGACGGCAGAATAAGTGCCCTTGTTGGCACCCATACCCATGTACAAACGGCGGATGAACGCATTTTACCCGGTGGCGCTGCCTTTATTACCGATCTTGGCATGGTTGGCGCGCTTAATTCCAGCTTGGGTATGAAATTAGATTCTATTATTCATCATTTTGTATCACAAATGCCTGTGCGGTTTACCGTGGAAACAAACGGTCCGATCCTCCTGAATGGGGTGGTTATCGAGATTGATGCTGCGACCGGAAAAGCTCTCAACATTGAACGTGTCAAAATCATTGATGAAGCGATTCATCTGGATGAAAAAGAGTGAAAATTCTTGCTTTTTCTTGAATCTGAGCAGAGTTCTATCTCATAATAAGTTTAATGATTTATAAAAAGGAGACTTATTATGTTTAAAAAAATCCTAATATTTTTATTTTTTCCCATTATTTTCTATGCAATGGAAATGCCACCGACTGGCTTTGTAATTTTTAAGGAATCAAAGAAATCCTTAAAAAACCGCATAGCACGGCTCACAAAAGCAGCGCATTCCGGAAACATAACAGTACTTCGGGAGTTAGCGGAAGCATTACTAGAAGATAATAATCCACAAGAAGCTTTATTTTGGGCAAAGAAACAGAAACTAGTTGCTCCTGAATTATTGGCACGAATTTATCTTGAACTCGATGATATAGAGAATGCTGAAACTTACGCGAGAAAAGCTAATAGTTTAGAATCGCAGGCCATCTTAGCACAAGTTTTGGAAATAAAGGGAGAAATTGAGATGGCCGAAACATATTATCTTGCTGCCGCATTAGCAAGCGAGGAGCGGCTGCTTGAACTTGCTGATTTTTACCGACGACACAAAAACATGGAGAAGGCAAAGGAATTTTATACTAAACTTTCTCGTGAGTTAATCGGTAACGAATCTCTGGTAGATATCCTTTATCAAGCTAAGGGTGGATTGGCTGAATTGAATAAGAATTGGCAAGAAGCAGCTGACTGGTACAAAAAGGCGGATGATCGTGATGCTCTTGCGCGAGTTTACCAAGAAATGGGCGATGAAGAACGGGCACAAAAATTATTTGCTCAAATTGCTCGTGAAGAAGATTGTGGATATGCCTATTACCAACTTGGTCTTTCTGCCATAAAGCGTAAAGATTTTCCTGAGGCAATTAAGCAGCTTGAAAAATCAGTCACAAAAATTGGTTGCATACTCGATGATCCGGAGTATCCAGGCGATGCATACTATCATTTGTATAAACTCTATCAACGTACTGACCCAAAAAAAGCAGATGAAATGCTTCAAAAGGCGGTTTCTCATAAGAATGTGAGAGCACTTGATAAGTTAGGAATTATCTCCAGTGAAAAAAAAGAAAATGAAAAAGCAAAAGAATATTTCCTCGCCGCGGCCAGCAAGGGAGACTTGAGAGCAAAATATAACTTGGGTGTAATGGCAGAAATTTCAGGCGCCTACGGCGAAGCAAAAAAATATTATGCAGAGCTTAGCAAAGAAAATTACAAAGACGCCACCAAACGTTTGAAAATTGTTATTAATAAACAATTAAAAAAATATAAAGAAGAGCAGGAAAAAAAACAACAAAATCCATAAAATAATGTGCAGATTCGTTTTTTTGGTTACACTTTAAATAATATCGATTCAACATACTAACCGGAAGATGCCAAAGATGTGGTTAATCCTTCTTGCCTATTTTTTAATGGCTGCTACCTTTACCTTGGCAAAAACGTCGGTTATCTATATGAAGCCTATTTTTTTTATTGCAATCCGCATGATCATTGCCGGAAGTTTATTATTGAGTTATTTTTATTGGGTACAGCGTAAAAAGATTAGCATTGGCCGATCCGATCTTAAGTTATTTGCTCAACTGACACTTTTTCATATCTATTTCGCCTATATTCTCGAGTTTTGGGCATTGCAATATATTAGTTCGTCAAAAGCATCATTATTGTATAGTTTATCTCCCTTTATTACTGCATTATTGAGCTACTATCTTTTTGCTCAAAAGTTATCCGTGCAAAAGTGGGTTGCTTTATTTTTGGGATTTCTGGCAATGCTGCCAGTTTTACTTACTCATGCATCAGATACTACTTTCTATTTTCGTCCAGATTTTTTTTCGGTCGCAGAACTTGCATTGCTTTTTGCAATTGGATCGGCAGCATATGGATGGTTATTGATGAAGCAGCTTATTGTTCGTGGGTATTCAACGATTGTAATTAATGGAATTTCGATGTTCGCCGGAGGTATTGCTTGTTTTATTACCGCGATCTTGGTTGAAAGATCACATCCTCTTCTTGTTGTTACCGCGCCACCCGACGTTGTCGGTGCATGGCTGACGCCTTATCTTGGATCTTATATAACAGGAATAGTTATGACGATAGGATGCATGGTCAGTCTTATTATTATAGCGAATATTATTGGCTACAACCTCTATGGATATTTATTGCGATACTATAGCCCAACATTTTTATCATTTGCCGGTTTTATTACGCCTTTTTTTACCAGTATTTTGGGTTGGTTCTTCTTATCTGAACAGCTCACCTTACCTTTTTTGGTGTCATTTGTGCTGACGATTTTTAGCTTATATCTTTTTTATCGACAAGAACTTACGAATTCCGCGTCTTTTTGATTAACGAGGAAAAAAATGAACACAACTATTATTTTCATATTTTTGACATCATCAATGATCAGCTTATCATGCAATGCAATGATGCAATCCATCCCTAAGCAAGAGGAATGGGAAGAAGAAACTGAGGTAATGCATGCGGCGCGGGTCGGTGATGTTGAAACGCTTTTATCATTATTAAAGAATTCTCAGTCGAAATTAATAAGAAATTTTTTGGCAAAACTGCGCTTATGATGGCTGCAAGTGAGGGGCATTCACGCGCGGTGGAGCTTTTGCTTGATAATGGTGCTGACATTAATGAAATAGATGATGGTAAAGGAACAGCTTTGATGATTGCCGCTTCTTTTAACCGAATTAAGGCGGTGGAAGTTCTTCTTAAAAAAAATGGTGCCAGACAGCCGGTAGCTATCCTTGATTTAAACCAGCATGATCAAGGTAAAGAAGCATTAAGCATAGCTGAATCCAATAAATATCATGCTATTGCCGGACTTTTGAAAGCGGAAATGCCGAAGAAAAGCTTCTGGCAGTTTTGGCCGTAATAATACTGCGCTTGTCGAATAAAGTGGTACAAAATAGAATGAGGCCCTAAGTTTTTCCACTAAGGACCTCATACATTTATAGTAGTCGATTTAAGCCCAAAAGCTAAAACCGGCTGCTTTTCTTTTAGCCGCTTTACGTTTTTTAGCGGTCTTTTTCTTAGCGGTTTTACGCTTAGCGGTTTTTCTCTTAGCTGTCTTTTTTACTGCGGATTTTTTTACCGCTCTTTTTTTAGCTGCCATCGTTATTCTCCTTTTTAAGGCAACAACCAATATTACTTCTAATTTCAATTTATACAATTAGGAATCCGAAAATCAATAGTTTTCATATTAATTTTTTCAGTTCTGATTTTTATTTAGGCTTTTTTGGTAGTGATCGTATTTCTTATTGCTCCCTTTGGAGAGTTCAACAGGGTATTTCTGCGCATTAATAACCAGCTTTTTTTCAATAGCACTACTTAAATCTATGTCATAAAGATTGCAAAAACTCAGGGTTGCTATAGCAATATCTGCTAGCTCATTGGCCACTTTAGCCTTATCCTCGGCCACTTTTTGTACTGAATCGCTACAACTCATAAAACGAAATTCTTCCATTAATTCGGCAGCTTCGATAGCAATTGCCATGCTGAGGTTTTTGGGGGAGTGGAACTGATCCCATTCTCGTTCTTTTACAAATGTATTAATATCATCTTTTAATTGTTGAATAGATACTGTGGTGTCATTTTTTTTGTTTTTTGGCATGAGAATCCTTTGTTGCCTGATTTATTGGTGTTGGGGCATGTGAAGGGTAAAATACACTTAAACTTTTTGCGCATGGCTGGCAATTTGCTAATAAGGGTGCTCCTAGATTTGCCAAGTGAGGATCATGCGGGAGATCGAATTTCTGATAAAAGGCATGAGTTACCTGTTGGTATAATGGACCATGGAGCCGATCATTAATCAATTTTGCGTGATTGCCACGAGGTAGTACTAAAATATAAGCGTGACTATGACCCGATTCACGCAGAGCAAGATAGAGGTTAATGGATGACCAGACGGGCACTAAGGCATCTTGTGTAGAGCAGATGATTAAAATTGGTAAATCTTTTTTTATACGTTCGCAAAGATCGATGGGCCGCATGCCATTTGGTTTATATTTGCAGAAAATAAAACTCATGATGCCCAGTCCATTTTTTTTGATACCCGGTATCCATGATAATTTTGCGGTATTGATAAGTTCTGTCAAGATACTATCTACGCAATCAAAAGGCGATTCGAGCACTAATGCAGCAACATTTTCCGGGCCATATAGTGCCTCAAAGTTTACTAATGCGGAGGCGCCGCGCGAAACGCCAACCAAAACAGCCTTTTCTAACTCATTTATGCTTGCAAAAAAGATTTGGGCTAATTTTGATACCTCATTATCTTGCGCAAGGCTTGATTGTAATCGATTAATTTTGAATAATCCATCATACGCATCAGGATAATTAAAAGAAATGAGCGGATGTTTTACGATATAGGGCTTTCTGCTGTCAACTGACTCGAGGTACCAAAGAGCCTGTTTGCGAGAATCTGCAATTCCATGGGAAAAAAGATAATTGACTTGGCAAAAGCTTGAGGTAGTTAATTGAAGCAGGAAGATTGTATACTGTATGATTTTTACCATTGTTCCCATAATAGCCTTCCCCTTTATCTTTGAATCACATTACTTATAGAATATCATAAGCCAGCGCTAATTTAATCCTATTGGTTAAAATTATCCCTTTTTGGCTTTTCTATCGTCAAAAATCTTTATATAGAAACTATTTATTTTTATGATTACAATTTGTTACAATTAGAAATGAAGGAGTAATGTTATGAAGAAAATACTAATAATTGCTGCAATGCTTAGCATTTCTGCGATATCTTTGGCTGTAGATAATACTATTTATATTACTGCACCCGCAAATACCCGTGTTGAAGTAATCAGACCTGAGCCAACCATAGAAACTGGTCGTGACGTGGTAAATCCTGATGGCACGATTACACGTGTCTACTACGACTATAATGGCAGACCCATTCGTAGGGCAGCACAGCAAGTTGTTGAAGGTGCCGAAGAAATTTTAGAAGCACCGTTAAATCTTATCCCATAATGCATTAGATCTCAATTAATAGAAGCAAGGCTTTTGCCTTGTTTCTATCCTTTTCTATACATTTTTGCATCCTCATTGTAGGATAAAAGTAATTTTGCCAAGCAAAAACTTTAAAGGTTATTAATACAATGAGTGAGAAACTTCCTGATATTACCAAACAGTTTGCCGAATGGTACCAAGAAATAGTTCATCAAGCAGAACTGGCGGATCATGCGCCGGTTCGTGGTTGCATGGTAATTCGTCCCTATGGGTATGCATTGTGGGAGAATATTAAAAATCGTGTTGATAAGCGTTTAAAAGAGACCGGTCATCAAAATGCAGCGTTTCCCTTGCTCATTCCTGAAAGTTTTTTAAAAAAAGAAGCTGAACACGTTGAGGGTTTTGCTCCCGAACTTGCTGTTGTTACCCATGCAGGCGGCAAGGAATTAGATGAACCATTGGTGGTTCGGCCTACATCAGAAACTATTATTCACTATATGTTTGCACAGTGGCTCAAATCATACCGTGATTTGCCGCTCTTAATTAATCAATGGTGTAGTGTTGTGCGTTGGGAAATGCGACCACGCGCATTTTTGAGAACAACCGAATTTTTTTGGCAGGAAGGACATACTGCGCACGAAACACAAGAGCAGGCTAATGAAGAAGCATTGCTCATGCTTAATGAATATATAGATTTGGCTGAAAATTGGTTGGCAATTCCGGTAATTGCCGGTGTGAAATCCCAGAAAGAAAAATTTGCCGGCGCCGATAAGACCTACACCTTTGAAGGTATCATGCAAGATGGCAAGGCACTTCAAATGGGTACCTCGCATCTTATTTCTCAGAATTTTGCTAAAGCATTTAATATGCAATTTCAAGATCGCACCGGTAATCTTGCGTATCCGTATTTAACCAGTTGGGCCGTTACTACGCGCCTTATTGGTGCTGTGGTTATGGTACACGGCGACCAAAAAGGATTGGTATTACCACCAAAAATTGCACCAATTCAAGTGGTTATTATTCCAATCTTTAAAAAAGGTGAAGAAAAAGAGGCGATACTTGATGCAGCACAAAAAATAAAAGCGAGCCTTAAAGATATTCGTGTTCAGATTGATGCTGACGATCAAAAGACGCCCGGCGCCAAATTCTATCATTGGGAAATGAAGGGTGTGCCGTTACGCATAGAAATTGGACCGCGTGATTTGGCCCAAGGCCAAGCGGTGGTCACCGATCGATTGGGTATCGCAAAGCGTATGCTTTCGCTTGATCTTCTTGCACAAGAAATTCCCGTAATTCTTGATGAGATCCAGCAAGAAATGTTTGCGCGCGCCAAAAGAAAACAACAATCATTGTGGCATAAAGCTGCAAAGCTGTCTGAATTCGGGCCGATATTAAAAGAGCATAATGGCGTTTATCAAACCGGGTGGTGCGGCAAAAGAATCTGTGAAGATATTTTACGCGAATATCAGGCAACAACGCGTTGCTTGCTTCCGGAAAAAACATTCGAATTCTGTTTTAACTGTGATGCAGCAAGTCAGGGCGATGTGTTGGTAGCAAAATCATACTAAGAGAGTCATATGAAAAGAAATATTTTTTTTGTTCTGTTATTTGTTGGCTGCATTAGTTTTGCCATGCAGCAGCCAGTTAGAAATCCACGAAATGAGCTTGTGCCTTTTGTTGTATTACTCAACGTATTTGAAGCTCCGGAAAAGACAAAAGCAATCAAACAAAAAAAAGATGAAGATATTGAAGCATATAAAACGAAAAAAAGAAATCGTACTTTCGTACCCAAGAAATTTCACCATAATTAACCATTAATTTAATGAACTCGATCTAAGAAATTTTACCTATGTCCGCTCGTGGTGAGTGATTGCCCTTCGACTTTGCTCAGGACAGGCTCCGCAATCGTACGTGTCCGGCGAAGCTTTAGCGAAGACGGATCGAACCATGGGGACAGCAGAATTCATTTTATTACTCAAAAGGCCGCATAGATTCGATACGCCTCATTTCATTCGGCTACTCACTACGAGCGGCCTGAGGAAATTGTGTCTAAGCTAAATCTTTTTATGAATTTTTCTTAGGTCGAACTCGCGTTATTTTAGATATCAATAATCCAATCTTATTAAATTCTTTCAAATCAAATCGTATCTTTGTTAAAACTTGTTACAGTGATTGAGACAGATCTAAATAAGGATAGGATTATCATGAAAAAAATTTTATTTTTATGCGTACTCGTGATTTCAAATTCTCTCAGAGCAATGGAAACTGTTGCAGCTACTGCGGTAGTGGGAGGCCTAGAAACTCTTGCCATAGAAAAAATATCAAGCGCAGCTTTGGCAGAATTAAAAGAATTGATAACAAAATCTGAATCAGCGATTTTTCATCCATCAAGCATTTTTTCATTATCTTCTCATGTTCATCCTCATGATGTATTGCAGGCGATAAAAAAGGTCAAACAAGCATCTAAAGCGCCAGTCAGACAATCTGATATAAAACATGAAATAGAATTACCAACCCTCGGCAAAAATACAAGTGCTCCAAAAAGAGGAGTTGATCTCATTTCAGCCGCGCAAGACATTGAAGGAGGAATGGGAGGATTGCCATCACTTGAAGATAATAATCCTCAACAAGCCGAAGTTGGAGCGGTATTGCAACTGGCACAGCAAGTTGAGAAGAATACACAAGCATCGTCAGGTACTGCGGCAATTCTGTGCCGTGTTCTTTATGGCCTATTATTTACTGGATTTGGTGCTGCGGATCTAGCAACCAATTATGGGTATATTAATCCTTCTCACTCTCACCAAAGCAATGGGCAACAAGCAACCAATGGTGTATTTAGCGCTGGTACCGATTTAGGAATTATCGGAACCGGGCTCTATCAGATATATTTAGCAGCAACAAACTGGGATAATAAGCAACTACAAAAAGATGCCGCGGTTAATAATACATTGGTGCAAAAGCATCTAAAAAATAATTAACCTGAAATTGGTTTACTGCTACTAGTTAACCGTTTTAATAAAGAGTTTTGTTAAGCTTGCCGAAAGACCGAGGGTTACATCAAGCTCTCTTGCACATTTGTTACCACAGCGAGCGGCTACTAATATTCCTACATTAGTAAGAATTGAAGCGCCTATAATTCCGGCACTTATTATTGCCGTTTTTTTAAGAGTGGTTGATTGTGCTATGTGTTGTGCTTTTGAGCAGAGTGCCGCCCAACCAGGGAATGCATGAATGTTACCGATAGTAAGACTTAAAAGAAGTAAAGAATATTTGAATAGTTTCATAATCACTCCATATAAGTGGTATTGAATAATTTAAGCATAGCACACTATACAATTTTGTCTTTATCTGATTTTAATTACTATTTGAAATGCAAACGCAAGCATCAGCACGAACGGGGCGAGGAGGCAATGTGCATGACAAAGATAGTTATTCTCATCTCCCGATCTTTTATCCATAATCCTTGCATAATGGAAATTGACCATTTACTATAAAGCCAACTGTTTTAACCATATTTAATCAGAAAGAGTTTTATGAAAGCATATTGTGATCAATTTTTTTCGTACTTACTTACTGAAAAAAGAGTTTCTCTGAACACCTTCACCGCCTATAAAACTGATATTTTGCAGTTGCTCCACTTTCTGGAAAAAAAAGGGATTACATCACAGCAGCTTTCCTTGAAGGATATTAAGTTTTTTTTACAAGAACTCAAAAATAGTTGCTCGGCAGCAAGTATGTCGCGTAAAATCTCATCATTTAAGTTATTTTTTTCATTTGCCCATGATAAGGGTCAGCTGCCAAATCTGGGTGCGCAATTAACATTTCCCAAATTAGAAAAAAAAATACCCCATTATTTAACTGAACAAGAAATAGAAACGTTATTAGCAGTAGCGGATCAGGATAAGACGCCACTCGGAATACGCAATAAAATTATGCTCTATCTTTTGTATGTTACGGGTTTGCGTATTAGCGAGCTCACCCATTTAACCACGTCATCAATACTGTGGGATAGCGGTTTTTTGCAAGTGGAAGGAAAAGGGGGCAAGCAGCGAATGATTCCGTTGCCTATGCCGATGACCGATCTTTTAAAAAAATATTGCCAAGAATTATCAGAAAAAAAAGAACACAAAAGTTCATATCTTTTCCCCGTTCTTTATGCCGGAACCGTGCGGCCAATAACGCGGCAAGCATTTTGGGCAATACTCAAAAAATTGTGGAAAAAAACCGGCATTGCAAAATCAATTTCTCCCCACCAATTGCGCCATTCGTTAGCAACGCATCTTTTGCAACGAGGAGCAGATCTACGATCATTGCAATTATTGCTGGGCCATGAAAATCTTTCAACGGTGCAAATTTATACGCATGTGGAAAAGAGTCATTTAAGGATGATCTATGATAAAAAACATCCGCGATCGTAAAAATGATTTTATCAGCAACCACTCATATTTATTTTAATCCGATTAGTTCAGGGGATTCCAAAGTTGTCATGACTCTCAGAAGTGCTTCTAATTTTTCATGATGGCAATCATCCTCTTCGGCTTCGCAAATTTCTTCCTCAGTTGGATTGCCTAATTGCATGGGCAGCTGTCCACGATTCTCCCAATATGACTCTCCATAATTTACTAATAACTGGGCTCCTTCAGGAATATGTTTTTTGGCAACGTAGATGGTATGCGCGATGCCATTATGGATTATACACTCGATAGAAACATTGGGATAACGGCTGTGGTTAACAAATCGGGTAAAATTGCCCGCGGTTTTGGCATCAACAACAATATGCAAGCACGTTGGGGTGTAACTCCATCCATATGCGGCATCTTCTTTAGATATTTGTTTATTGCTAATATTCCGAATAATGCCGGCATATTCTGCGATCAATTGATCACACGCAACATCTTCTTGGGTAAATGCGCCATACCCTATTTTTTCATTTAACAGCTGAATGCACGTATTAATTTGATATTTTTGTTCGATTTCTTTCTCATATTTCTCCGGCAAGGAGAAAACTTCATGTTTTTGCATGAGCGCAGTTATTTCTTTTACCTTTTTTTCAGTGACATCATCTTCAAATTCTACATGGTCCAAATAACGAACTCCCAGACTCTCATAATCTTTTGGATAAAATTTTGGTTTATTTTCATCGAGCACGGCATAGCTTGGCTTTGTCATTGCATCACTTGGACTGATAGATAATGCCCCCAAGAAAATAAGTGCGCTATAACTTTTCATTACTGGATATCCTTTATTTGTATTTTTGATGTTAAAAATAACTATTTTTTTCTTTTTCTTGATGCGATTATACTATTTTTCTTCTTCAATTCCGATTAGATTGTTCTCATAATATTAAAGCTTCTTTTAATATGTAATTTCAATTTGTTATCCTATTGGAAGAAATTTTTAATAGGATAGCAAGGGAATCTTATATGTTACACTTACCGCATATTTTCATTCTAATATCCATAGTATTTTTGGTGTATCTGTTTCTTCCTCGATTTATTTGTTTATCAATTATGTTACGCGCAAATACAAAAGCTTTATTTGGACAAGCGGCATTTTTTGGGATAGTAATGAGCTTGGTTTGTGTAATGCCATTGCTACTTTCTGCATACATAAGAGAATTGTATGGCGATATTATTGCTGGTACTATATATGTAATAACTGATGCCTTATCAGAAATATGGATCCCGCTTTATTTTTTCCCTCAAGTTCCAGTAAGAGCAACATTAATTTGGACTTGGACTGCTTGTTTAATCTCCTTTATCGTATTGCTTAATACGATTTTGGTATAGACAGGCTGTTTAGTAAAGAAAAAGTACTGTAGATCGATAGCAATTAATTTGGAAAAGAATAAAAGATGATTATACTATTTCATGAAATAGAATCATGAAAAATTATTAAAGGCATTTTTCCATGGAAAATCGATTTATTGTCGAACAAAAACCGTTTCTTGCATTGCTTGCTGCCATGCAGCCAATATGCACTAAACGCACAACACTTGATGCAACAACTTATATTATGTTTGCAGTAGGGCACAAAGAACTTGTATTAAAAAGTACCGATTTAGAAATTAGTTTACAATCAAGCTATTTGGTAAAAAAGAGCGATGTTGATCAACCGTTCTCTTTTTTAGTTTCCGGGCGGCGCATTTTTGATTTAGTAAAAGAACTTGATGGTGATATTGAATTTATTTGCGAAAATAATCAACTCACCTTGCAAGCTGGTTCAGTTGATTTATCACTTAATATTAAAGATGCACAAGAATTCCCGCCGTTCCCAGAGCGTATTGAAAATTTAATGCAATTGAGTGCTTCTTTTTTATTGGAGATGCTTGATAAAGTTGCATTTTTAATTCCACAAAATAATGCCAATCAAGCGCTCAACGGATTGTATCTTGAAATATCGGATTCTGAATTTAAAATGACCACTACCGATGGCCATTGCCTGGCGCAAGTAAGCACAAAAAAATATACTTTGCCTGAAACAAAAAAGTGGCTTTTGCCCCGACGTGCTATTTTTGAAGTCAAAAAAATCTTAGAGAGTGCTCCGGACGGTACAATCTTTTTAGGAATCTGCGGCAATCAATTGGTATTTTCCGGTGAGTCATTTAATTTTTTCACTAAATTACTTGCTGATCCATTTCCGCAGTATGCGCCCATTCTTAATAGAGAAGGATTTGTGCCGGCATGCGTTGATAGAAGTAATCTTATTAAAACATTGCGGCGTTCATCATGTTTGCTTTCGGGGCAGTTTATTGCCACAAATTTTGGTTTTGAGTCGGAACGTTTACAAGTATCTATGCAAAATAAAGAAGTGGGGAAACTCAATGAAGCGTTGCCACTGCATGAATTTAGCGGTGCCAAGCTTGACGTGCGGTTTTATGCGCCATACTTATTAAATGGTCTGCAAGCATTCTCCGATGATAAGATTAAGTTTTATTTAAAGAATTCATCACGACCGATAATATTTGAAACTGAAGCCGAGCAAAGCCATTTAATTTATCTGGTGATGCCGGTTTCGCCAACGTCAAATTAATATCCATAAAACGGATGAGTGGAGATAGACTTGAAAATTACTCATCTTCAGCTTAAAAATTTTCGATGCTTTCAATCGCTTGAACTCACGTTCGAAAGTAGCACCACGCTAATTTCTGGATTAAATGGCGCAGGTAAAACATCATTATTGGAAGCATTGCATTATTTGTGCTATCTACGTTCATTCCGTACTCATATTCCGCAGGAGCTAGTTCAGTTCGGGTCTGATAATTTTTTTTTAAAGGCTCGCTTGCAAACTGCCGATGAATATGATGTGCAAGTAGGCTTTGGTAATAAAAAAAGACTGGTGAAAGTTAACAATAAGGCGGTCGCATCTTATAAAGAACTATTGGAATATTATCGGACGGTTACGCTGACCGAAGACGATCTTGATCTTATTAAAGGCGGTCCGGAAGTGCGCCGCTTTTTTATTGATCAAGTAATTATGTTAACTGATGCAGAGTTTCTCATCATTAGCAAAAAATGCAAGGACGTTGTGGAGAATCGTAATGCATTGTTAAAAAGTGGTCGCACGTCCCGCGAATCATATATGCTGTGGACTGAGCAACTCTGGCAACAGAGCGTGCTTATCCAAGAGGCTCGGATAACGGCACTTGAGAATCTTGAACAAGAAATCACCGCATTATTGCATTCCTATTTTAAGAATAGCTGTAGCATTGCTTTTACCTATAAGCCTAAAAAATCATTAGGTGAATCCTTTGCGCTCTTTCTTGAATCCAATCCGCAGTTATATAGCGATGAGGTGCACCTTGCTCGTTCTTTATTTGGGGCACATCTTGATGATTTTGCTATTCATTTTCAGGATATAAAATCACGAACCTTTGCCTCTCGAGGGCAGCAAAAGCTCATTATAGTGCTTATAAAGGCTGCTCAGATTCGTCTCCTATCACAAAGCAATCGCCCGGCAATACTTCTTTTGGATGATTTTATGACCGATTTTGACTCTGAAACTATGCAAATATTAATTGATATTCTTTTCAAATTGAATATTCAGCTGATATTTACCGTACCTTCTCCAGGAGGACTTCTGCAAAAGGAGCTTGAGGCGCGCAATGCTGACATTATAAAAATTGACAATGTGAAACTTTTATGAGCAATAAAGTGATTTTTATTTTTGTCGGCTTGACAAGTATAAAGATTTCTTATACCATTTTAGTAAATTAAGATTTAAAAAACCTTGAAATACAGCAATAGTTTTTTCTAGGAATTTGACATTTTAGAAATACATTTTAATCTTAATTGATATTAAACTAGGCTTCATTACTACTCTCCTTTTTTCCATCGCATTGATTTCGGTCAGTGCGATGGTTTTTTTTTATCTCTTTTTTTCATCTTTTCAACTTTCTTGACAATTAATCATCAGAAGTAATAGCTTGATTTACAGTTAAAAAGGGTTAAATCGTAATTAAGAAAGGTGTACACGATGGCCTATAGTGTTAAGTCCAAAAAAAGCGGTAAATCTTACTATCTTCATACCAAAGAAGTACTGTTGGCTGGCAAACGCAAACAACGTATTTACTATTTTGCCGGTGATAAAGGTAAAAATTCACTCGATGAATTGCCAAAAGGGTATGAAGTTTTTGAAAACAAGAGAACCGGACTTCCAATGCTCCGCAAGAAAAAATAGAATTACCGCAATGGTCACTATGAGCCCAGTTTTTAAAAACTGGGCTTTTTTGTACTCGAGGGAGCTTTTAATGAAGTTGTATTTTTTTCTGATCTCTAGTTTTATGCTACCGATTCACGCAGAATATATTGTCTTTAAAAAAGTTAAGGGTATGGCTGAGCCTATTACCAATGAACAAGAATATGAAAAAGTTTATTCCATTTTGATGAACTATCAGTGGCCCATGGTTTGCGCCAATTTCTCCTGATCAACAAGCTCCCATTGAACTAAAACCAAAAATAAAACCTGCTCCGGCCATAAGAATAGTAGAAAATGTGGGCTAATGGCTAAAGGTTGATTGCTGCGGCCCCGCTTTCCCATTTAAGTATTGGTTTTTATTCTTTTGTTTTAAAAAGAATAATGCATGAATACAATTGTTTTTTCGTGTTTTGGTTCGAAGAATTACATCGTAAGGATAATGCGTTTAATGGTTATGATGACTAATTGATTAAGTATGTTCCTTTTTATTGTTTGGTTATTGGAATCATAAATAACATCATTATTAGATGTTCTGTATAATTGATGTTCTGTGTATCTTATAAATTCCGACGTGGGTTTGTTTTTGGAATTGTTTATTTACATAATATGCATTATCGGACACAAGTCTTTTTCTATTATTGAACAAAAACGATTATTGGAATTTGTTTATCAATATTAAATTCGGCTATTTTTTCTTTAAATTGCGAAAACTGATTACTCTTAGATGGTTCGATCCACAAAAAATCAATGTCAAATTCTTCAATAAAAAACCGATCATAATTGTAAGAATGGTTGGAGCCAAAATAGCCATATTCGCACAGATAATGATTGATATCAAATATGCTCTTGCGCAATGGCAAATCGGTATTCGCAGTCATGCAGCCAATTATCTGATGACAGCGTAAAGCATCCAAAAAAGTATATATTAATGATCGCGCATCTTTCACAGTTGTTATGGGAAAATTATGAAACCCGGGTGTTAAAAAAATCTCTTGTAGCTCTATAATCTGCTGTTCAGAAATTAACCGATTATTACAATAAAATAGTTTATTAATCTTGGAATCAAGATTTGGTAAATGATACTTCATCCAGCCTCCTTTTGGTAGTAGTACCGCCAGTGAGTTTGGGTTCCCCTTCCCTAGCCCTTAGCTGCAGCGTACAACATATAAAAGAGTGAAAGCAATAAAAAAGCACCATTCCAGGATTTTAATTGGAAGAAGCGTATGGCGTGATTTAGTATCCTAGATATTTATTTTTCGTTTGCCACAAGCCGCACAAACTAATAGCAAGCGCATCGGTAGCATCATATTTATCCGGTTTTGCAAGCGTAGGAAACAGTTGAAAGAGCACACGCGAAACCTGCTCTTTACTGGCGCCACCAAAGCCGGTCAGCGATTGTTTGATTTGGGTCGGCGCAAATTCATGGAGCATGAGACCATGCTTATGGGAGAGAAAATAGAGAATACCGCGCAAATAACCGAGCTTTAAAAAGTTTTGCGCATTTTTTCCTAAAAAGGGAGTTTCGATAGCTAGATCAGTTACCTGAAAATGGATTATCTTATTTTCCAAGGCATCGTGAAAGAGTACAATTCTTTCTTGCAACGATTTGGACTGTGGTAATTTCAAATAGCCAAAATCAAGCAATAAGGTCCTGTTCCCTTCTTTTTTTAAAATAGCATAACCGGTACATGAAAATCCTGGATCTATACCTAAAATTACCATTAGCTTCCTTTTTTATATATTTCTTGGTTGCCAGGATACAATGGCTTTTGACAAAAATCGAATTTAATTTAATGTTAATACTAGAATAGATTAACCGATATCATAAGTGCTTATTTTAAACGAGGAACATCAAATGATTTCAAGTAGAATTATATTATTGGCATCCTTACTTTTCTTATTCCCACACACTTCTTTCTGCGCTGTTTCCGACTTTGAAACATCGGTAGATATTCAAACGAGCGAACAGGGAGACCGCATATATTTTACTGTCAATCTGGTATACCAAGGTTCGATTGTTGGCCAAGTAGAATTCTCCTACGATAGAACTTCTAAAAAGGGATATATCGCCCGCTTGCACGTAGAACCCGCCCATCGCAAAAAATCATTCGGCAGTATATTATTGCAATTCGCACTCGATACGCTCACTCAATGCAAAAATGATGAAATTCGCTGGGTAGCAAGCCCCTTTAATTTGCCCGCCGAACAAACATCATCAGAAATGCTTCCTAAATTAATTGCATTCTATCAACGGCATGGCGCACAGATGTTGAATAGCACCCAGTGGTCGGCTGAAATGCGCTACTATCCAAAATTGGCGTAAAAACTTAATCCTCAAAATCTTCGAATTTCGTTTGCTCTTTTGCAAAGTGCAGATGAACCGTACCGGTAGGCCCATTACGCTGTTTACCAATAATCAGCTCAGCAAGCGCAGGATTTTCGGTTTCAGGGTTATAAACACTTTCACGATATAAAAACATAATCAGATCGGCATCCTGCTCAATGGCGCCAGATTCACGCAAATCGGAAAGGATCGGCCGCTTATCCATGCGGCTATCAACCGCGCGTGAAAGCTGCGATAGGGCAATAATGGGAACCGCCAATTCTTTAGCAAGTGCTTTAAGCGCACGAGAAATTTCAGAAACTTCCTGATGCCTATTCTCATGCCGTTTGGCCGAATGAATGAGTTGCAAGTAGTCGATAACCAACATCGAGACATTCTGTTCGGCTTTTAATTTGCGGGCTTTGGCACGCAGATCCATAATATCAAGCATGGCAGTATCATCGATGAATAATTTGAGGTCACCCAAGCTACCGGCTACTTTGGTTAGTTCAAGCCACTCTTCTGAGGTGATTGTTGCATTTCTAATGTGATGATGGGGAATGCCTGACTCGGATGAAAGCAGACGTAAAATGAGTTGTTCGGCAGACATTTCTAATGAAAAAAAGCCAACCGATTGCCCTTCTGCGGTCGCATTGCGCGCAACAGTAAGCGCAAGAGCAGTTTTGCCCATCGAAGGACGCGCAGCCAACACCACAAAATCCCCCTTTTGAAATCCGGAGGTCAATTCATCAAGTTTTTTATAACCGGATGGAACCCCGGTTATACCTTTGCTATGGCTTTTTAAATCAGAAAGATGTTTAAAGGTTTTTTTAAGCCAAATATTCAGTTGCACAAAACTTTGCGTGGAACGTTTGCTGGATATCTGAAAAATAACTTTTTCCGCTTCATCCAAAACCGCATCAATAGATTCATCATTCTGCCCATAGGCATTCGATATAATATGCGCAGCTGAATTTATGAGCTCGCGCAGCATTGCTTTTGCTCTAATAATACGCGCATGCTGCTCAACAAAACCAATTGCAGGCAAGTCTTCTTGTAAAGAAACCAGATACACCACGCCGCCTGCCATATCTAGCTGTCCTCGCTTTAACAGCTCATCCTGTAACGTAACTAAATCAATGCGCTGGCGAGCCATTGATAAATCAAGAATCGCCGCATAAATAAGTTTGTGAGGCGGATGATAAAAATCTGTTGGCGCAATAATTTCGGAAGCAAGCGGAACATTTTCATCGTTGAGCAATAATGCAGCTAATACAGAACGCTCGGCTTCAAGACTGGCCGGCAAGCCACGCGCCAATGATTTTGCTGCATCAATGGGGCTTGGAGCAGGCCGTTTTTCTTGGGATCGTAGTCCTTGGGACATAGCGTTCCCTCTTTTAAATAGATTATTTATTCGGAAATGACATTAAGAGTTACTTTTGGCTGCAAGCGCGACGATAATTTGATAGTCACTTCATAAGCGCCTTTGGCCTTGATTGACTTTTCAAAAATCACTTGATCCGGTTTGATGCTTACTCCATGCTGCGCAAGCAATTCAACAATTTCGTTCGGTCTCACTGCTGCATAGAGCTTGCCATCATCATGCAATCTGCGCTTGAGGGTCAATTTCAGTGATTTGATGCTTTCAGCAAGCATAGAAGTCTGTGTTGCGATCTTTTCTTGGCGATGCTCAACAACCTTTTTTTTGTTTTCATAGAATTTGGCATTTGCCTCAGTAATCTCTTCAGCTAACGCACGAGGGAAAAGGTTATTTCTTGCAAAACCATCACTTACCTTTACAATTTCACCTTTAAACCCTAATTTTTCAACATTCTGTTTAAGAACAACTTTCATTTTTTTTCCTTTGAACTAACGATGGTACTTACCTATTAGTATAAGGAAATCGTTCTTCTTTGGAAACCCCGAATAATCAATTTTTGCTCTTCATTTTTATTCACTCTACAGGTCATCCCGCAAACTTCTTGCCCCTGCGAAGAAAGAACCGCAATAATCTCAACGCTCTCCTTGTTGGGCCTCCACTCAAGGTGCGCTCCTTGCTGATCAAATAGGAACTGTTCATGCATTACCGTATCATTTTTAGCCATCTGATCAAAATTCTTAGCCGCATAGGCAATTCCATAATTAAGAACCCCTTTGGTTAATTCTTCATGAGTTGCGCTCTTTATACTTGCTTGCACATAGCGAACAAAAAAATTAGTAGAATGGCAGTAGGCAAAATATACCGCCCCAATCAGTGCCATCGCCATTATTACTGCTAGGCAACAAGAGCCTTGCTTCATGCTATAACTCCATTTATTAATGAAATTTGAGTGCGTACTTTTGTGTTCTCTGATGTAGCAATAGTAATCTCAACCGCTTTAACGTGACCCATTTTTTGCATTAGAGAATATGAGAAATGTGATAGCGCTGACAGGACGGGCGTAGAGTGAACCGTAAGCCATCGTCTTTTTTTAAAATCATACGATCCGGAAAATCGATACAATCCTTTTTGGTTGTGCTTCCAGCCAATAGAGCCCGCGTCTGTTTTAAAAATTAGTTCACCGTCATTGATCGCCATAAAGGAATCAATTGCTGAATGCGCATCCTCAATATCGCGCATAATCAAAGCAAAGGCAGTATGCATATTCATAGTTTCTGCTGTTCGCTGCACATCGTTGCCAAGAACAACAATCGATTTTGAAAGAAATTGACCGACCAGCACCGTCAAAAGAGCAGCAATCAAACAATAGAGCATTACTTCAATTAAAGAAAATCCCAAACTATTCTTAACCATGCGTCACCGTAATTGTTGTGAGACTAATTTGGTCTTCCTTTTTACCGTTATGCCATGTTATAAACACGGTTCCGATCGATGCCTCCGGCGCGTCATAAACGCTTGTTTGCAGTTCCTGCCACTCAATCCTTGTTTGAAAATCATTCTTTTCATTTTCTGCAACCTTCAAATTGTTATCAATGATGCGCCGGGCTAGCGCAAGAGCTCTTAATCGCAAGTGCGCGTCTCTTTTGTTGTTCTGGACATGGCCATAGGCGGCCACAAGGATTGTAAGTGAAACAGTGAATAATAACACTGCTACTAAGGTTTCCATTAATAAAAAACCCGACTTTTCATGGTTTTTTGGAAAGACCATACACAAACGCCCTTTTTTGTTATACTAAAAATGTTTCTAGGTACCTTCTGTGCTTAAGTATTTATCAAACGAGGCCCTTTTATGAAGAATATGATTCAAAAATTTTTTAATGCCATTCTGTTATGCGCATTATGTGCACCTTCCCTTTCTGCTCGGGTGGAAAGCCCGGCAGGAGGAATTCCTGATTTTTCTGAAGAAGATATTAAATTCATTGAGGATGCACAAAAAAAAGCTAAGGAGATGGTTGATGCTTTGCCAACCGAAGCTGAATTGCGTCGGCGGGGGTTTACCGAAGAACAAATTAAAAATACCGATACGCGAGAAAAGTTTGATAAAGAAGTTGCGCGACTTTCGGCAATGACTGAAGATGAACTTTTGGCTGAAATTGAAAAGATGATTAATGAAGTAAACGAGGCGCAAACACCGGAAGCAAAACCGACTATGCCACCCGCAAGCATTATTCAAGAAGAAGAAAAGCCGGCTGTAAAACCTGTGGTGCCAACCAATAAACAACAAGCGGCACTATCTTTGATCGATAATACGATTATGCAAGTTAATAATTTCTTAGGCAAGGCACAGCTGATGGCCGAATTGCCAAGCAAAATCCCGAATTGGGTTAAAGAAGGCAAACTGAAAGGTTTCCCGGAAGCTCTTTCATGGAACACTCTGAAAAATAAATCTGAAGAACTGGTTGCCAAACTTAATAAAGTTAAGGATCGCGATACAAAAACCAATGCCTATAAATATCTTGATGATTTCATGAAAGATGAATCACTCTATAATAACATCACCAAGATTAAAGATGCTTTAACAATCAATAATCCTAAAATTGAATTATCACCGTTTGGTGTTGATAAAATGACATCCCCAGCGCGCCAATCTACCAGAACCGTGCTCCTGAATTTGCATGAAGCAACATCGCTGCTCAATATTACTACTGCACTTGATAAGATTTTTGAAAAATATGAACCGACTGCAAAAAAAATAAAAGAATCGGAAGAAGCGGCACAAAAAAAAGCATTCGAACAATCCCAAATTCCGCGAAGACCGGGAGAAACCACCCGCGTTGGCAGACCGGCACAACCGCGTGAAGCATACGGCAGAGAATATGAAACAGAACGCGGCCGCGGCGGCTATACTCCTCAATACTATGAGCCTTCCCGGCGTGGGGAGACCCCTTCAGAAACCAAAAAACCAGGTGGTGCACCAGGAGCAGGCGGTGGCGCAGCAAAGCCAGGCGAAGCAAAAAAACCTGAGGAAGCCAAAAAGCCGGAAGAAAAAACAAAAAGAGAAGAGGATAAAAAGGCTGAAGCAATTGAAACTGCATTTATCAATGCACTTGCTAGTTTTGAAGAAACTACTGAGAATGTCCCTAATCTTAAAGAACTTGAAAAGCATTTTAAAGACAAGAATTTTGTTGATGAAGAATTGATGAATGCAATAAAGCCGGCCACACAAGCCATTGGTAAGGCGGTGAGAGCAGTCAGCAATATGAAGAATCAACTTAAAAAATTGAATGACGCGCAGAAAAAAGAATACCGAAAATCAATCAAAGATTTGTATAAAGATGCAAGCAAAGAGATTGATAAGATATTGAACCAAATTAACAATCTCAGTAAAGCAAACAAGCCAATGACGATGGCCGCCATGAGCAATAGTGACCAGTTAAACTACATGGCAAAGTATTTTGCTTATTTCGGCAAAGAATTGCAATCTGGAATGGAAAAATATATTCAAGATAAGAAAGCCGTGGCAGCACCGCCAACGGCTCAAGAGGCGAAGATCGAAGAGTTGCTCAAAAAGACCTCGGTTCCTAACCTTAATGATTTGAAAGCAAAAATACAGGAATTGAAAAAGACTGTTGATGAGCTTTAATATTTGAGAACAGATATATTTTAAACGGGCGCATACTAAAAATTTGTGCCCGTTTTATTTTTGGAAAAGACGTGCGGAAAAGTTTATTTTAACATAATTAATAATTATCCGCCGCACGGCGATTTTTGAATTCCGTGTATTGCTTCGTAAATAATAGCGAAGTGAATGAGGTTTATTGGTAATTCTACATAATAAAATTATTACCAGCACCTAATATCAATGCTACTTTAAAAGATTTTGAAGCTCACGGAGAGCCAATAATAGATAAAGCTTCATTTCGTGGTGGAAGACCGTGGGATCAATTTATTGTTAAAGTAAATGCAATTGGTGAGGGTTTAAAACAAAGCAGGATAGAAATTCTTTATAATCCCAAAGAAAAGCCGCTATAAATAGTTTTACAGTCTCAATAAATTAAATCACCAGCGGCTCGATGTTCTTTAGAAGTTTAATAATTGAGGCATTGCCATCAAGAGAAACAAAATGATATTTCTTTTTAAAATGTTCAATCAATTGGTATCGATGTTCAAAGTAACGATTATAACGCTGAGAAAATTGATCCTTTGCATCATCAGAACGTTGTCGACCCAAAACTCTTTTTTCAGCTTCGTCCTGCTCAACTATAATTTCTATTGCGCCCCGAATTTTTATATGTGAATGTTTTGAAACAAACTGTTCAAATGCAACGAGGTATTCAAGAGTCGGATGCAAATCAACCAGAATTATCGATTTCTCTTCGTTTAATATTGCTTTTTCAATTACTGAAATATTAAGAGGAATCGGAACAATCTTTGCTTGTGAAAGAAAATCACGAATTATTTTTGCATCACTCGTATCTTTAAGCGCTTCTTCACGTAATAACTGGCCAACCGAATAATGCGCTATTGTATTGCTATGTAAATTTTTTATGTGTCCGGCAACCGTTGTTTTGCCGCTTCCGGATGGGCCAATAATAAAAAAAATTTTCTTTGTGTTTGATAAACAGAAAAAATGCAGCGTAAAAAGGGAGGCGCATAATAATATTTTTTTCATGGCAATTCCTCGACATACCAAATTTTCATTGCAAGAATCTGAACAAGAAAAGATGCTGAGAATTATTTGTTTACTATTCCTGCACAACGCGCACAGAGACCATGCTCATGCACGGTTTCTTTCCACTGCCAGCAACGGGGGCATTTTTGTCCGGGCGCTTTTTCAATAAGCACCGAGAGTCCTGGAAATTCTGAATCAGGAAGAGTATGATCACCCTGCACAAGAACCACTTTTGAAACAATGAAAAATTCTTCAAAGAATCCATGAATGCCTTGCGGCGTTTTTCTTAAATCAGCACATAAATCATGAAAACTTTGTGCAAAAGGCGCTTTTTCATCGACATGCATAATCACTTGTGCTTCGAGTGAATGTTTGATGATCCCCTTTTCCCGCAATCCTTCGATTGCTTTTAAAACGGCAGAACGAATTGCGCGCAGCATTTGCCACCGCTCTTGATATGATGCGGCATATTCTATTTCTTTCTCAGACACAGATTGCTGCTCGAATTGTTCTTTGGAAAGCGAAGAAACCTGATGGCTGACCAACTGTTTCCAAATAGTTGATAAATGAGCAAATTCTTGCAAATGAATCGATGTTTTTTTATTTTTCTGATAATTATCAGAAACCTGTTCGGCAGTGAAAGACATTACCGGCGCCATCAATCGCGTGAGTGTATCGAGAATGTACCAACAGGTGGTTTGCGCGGATCGGCGCAAGGCGCCATCTGCTTTTTCCACATACAAGCGATCTTTAATAATATCAAGATAAAATGAACTTAATTCTGATGAACAATAATCACTCAACGCATGAAAAACAGCGGTAAAATCGTATCGTTGATATGCCTTTAAAATAGTAAGATTCAAGTTATGCAAGGTGATTAAGGCATACTGGTCTATTATCATCAGCTTATCAAGTGGCATCGCGTCTTTTCCATAATCAAAATCATACAGATTGGATAACAAGAAACGCGCGGTGTTTCTCACCTTACGATATACTTCTTTCACATTATCAAGTAAAAGTGGCGAGACGATCGCCTCACCGGAAATATCAATGCTTGATGCCCACAATCGAAGACCATCGGTGCCCAACTGATCCACCATCTCTTGCGGACTCACCACATTGCCCAACGATTTGGACATTTTTCTCCCTTGACCATCAACGGTGAATCCATGGGTAACGATCGTTTTCATCGGTGCTTTTTTTTCCAACACAACACTGGTGAGCAAAGAGCTTTGGAACCATGCGCGATGCTGATCCTTGCCTTCCAAATACATATCGGCCGGAAATGCCTGTTTTGGATTATTCAAAAGAACCGCATAATGGCTCACACCCGACTCAAACCAAACATCGAGAATATCATTTTCTTTAATAATTTCCGTTTTTTTGCACAACGGACAGAGATAATTTTTTGGTAATAGATCGGCAACCGTTGCATCGTCCCAGTATTCTATTCCTTTTTTTGCCACTTCATCAGCTACCTTATTAATAAGCTCGGGAGTGCTATACGTAAAATCACAACCGGTGCAAATCAATGCAGGGATCGGCACACCCCACGTTCGTTGACGGGAAAGCACCCATTCTAAACGCCCTTCCAATGTTGATTTGAGGCGATTGATAGATTTTTCGGGCAACGTATGAATAGTATCGGCAGAAGTAACAGCATTTTCCCGCAAATTATTTTTTTCTAAATCACAAAACCATTGTTTGGTTGCTCTAAAAATTAAAGGATCTCCGCTGCGCCAACAATGAGGATATGAATGCTTAATTGATGTTTTGTGGAATAATTTGCCCAATTCCGCCAGTTTTTTTATCACCCAAATTTGCCCATCTTTAACTGGCATCCCTATTAATTCTTGGGGCTCTATGCCTTGGGTATATTTACCATCAGGGCTAATTGGTGAAAAAATCTCCAGATCATTGCGCACACCCACTTCATAATCTTCAGGGCCACAACCGGGCGCACAATGCACAAATGCAGTTCCATCATCCAAACTAACGTTTTCGGAAAGGATAAGAGGCACGGTCACCGGTAAAAAAGGATGGTGCACGCGAGCACCACTGGCAACCAACTGTTCTGCCATAAATTCGCCAACAATTTTTTTCTCAACACCCATCATTGCAGCAATCTTATCGGCAAGCGCACGCGCCACAGCAACTAACGTATCATTGATGTCAAGAACCACATATTCTGCCCCCGGTTTTAAAAGAACAGCTCTATTGAGTGGCAAGGTCCAAGGCGTTGTGGTCCAGATAAGCAAGTTGACCGTGCGGTTGGCAAGGTTGGCAAAAAGATGGGTCACTGCCTTTTGCTCAAGGGGGAACAGCACAAAAATTGAAGGATCTTTTTGATCCTGATATTCAATTTCAGCTTGCGCCAGCACTGTCTGGCAAGAAGCACACCATGGCACTGTTTTATTTTTGCGCTCGATGTAACCGCCTTCAACAAATTGAGCAAAGGCACGCAAAATGGCAGCCTCATAACTAAAATCCATGGTGGTGTAGGGATGGTTCCAGTCCATTAAAACGCCGAGTTTTTTAAACTCTTCTCTTTGGATATCGATCCACTTTTGCGCATAGGCCCGACACGCTTTTTTTAAGGCAGCACCTTTGAGGCCAGGATTTTCTTGGGCAACTTTGAGCTCGATTGGCAAACCATGGCAATCCCAACCGGGAATGACCGGCACCTGTTTGCCCATCATGCGCTGCGATTTGGTAACAATATCTTTTAAAATTTTATTATAAGCGTGTCCAACGTGAATGTGGCCATTTGCATAGGGAGGGCCATCATGCAAAATATAGCGCTCACTTCCATAATGCATATCAAACGATTTTTCATAAAGGTTTTCTTCCTGCCAACGAGCCAGCATCAATGGATCATCAATTTTGGGGGTAGCACGAATAGGAAAATCGGTGCGGGGTAGATTAAGCGTATCTTTATAACTCACTTTAGGTTCGGTAGAGGATTGGTCTGCCATGATTAAAAAATCCCTGTACGTTAATTGAATCTCAATAAAAACTAGTGTAGCATTATTTCATATTTTGTCAGAAAAAATGATTTCATTCGTCTTATAAAGTAAGGAAATCCGCATTGAGGGGCATGAGTAAAAAAATTGGCATTTGGGGCTTGGGGGTTGTCGGCAAATCTGCCATTCCTTATTTTCATCAAAACAAATACCACATCGAAGCTCTCGACAAGCGCACTCCAACACCAGAAGAACAGCAACTTTTAGAGTATTATGACGTGCCCTTTTATACCCATGATGATTTACCACAGTTTCTGGAACGCAACGATGTTATTCTTGCTGCCTGTGGTATCGATTTGAGGCCCTACAGCGCCTATGCCCATAAATGGCTCTCTGAATTGGATATTTTTGGCCAAGAATGCACCGCCCCTATTATCGCTATCACCGGCTCGGTTGGCAAAACCACCATCACCCATTTGCTTTCGGAACTCCTCAAAGATCAGGGCAAAAAAGTTTTCACCGGTGGCAATATCGGTGTTGGATTGTTAGATAGTATCAGCCAGGCAAATGCCAGTGATTATGTGGTGCTTGAGTGCTCTAGTTTTCAACTTGAGCGAAGCGCCAGCTTTGCCCCGCACGTGGCCATATGTAGCAATATTTACCCCAATCACCTTGATCGCCATGGAACTTTAGAAAATTATGTTGTGGCTAAATTGCAAATCTTTGCGCATCAAAAAAAATCTGATCTGCTGATTCTCCCATTTTGCCTATTCGAGAGTGTAGCGAATGCAATAAAAGAAGAGCGCGCCATCTGTTTTTTTTCCGTACTAGAACCGGAACAATCAGCTTTAAAAAAACTCAAGAATAATCATACGCTCTATTTTTTACATAATTCGTCTTTGATGATGCGTTATCAGACAAAATGCACAGAAATATTCGATTTCATGAAGCTTCCGGAAGTTACGTATCAAGATAACATTGTGCTCTTGGCAACCACCCTTCATACGTTAAACATACCGTTGAATGCATTTACCAAAATTCTGGACCGTCAGGCATTACCAAAACATCGGCTCGAAAAAATTGCCACCATAAACTCGGTAGATTTTTACGATGATTCAAAAGCAACAATTCCTGCATCTACCCTCGCTGCACTTGAAAAAATAACTGGCAAACCAACAATTCTCTTTTTAGGAGGCATTAGCAAAGGAGTCAATCGACAAGATTTGGTGGCACAAGTGGCAACCAAGGTTCGTTTTATTTATTGCTTTGGTAAAGAAGCGAAAGAACTAAAGCGCTTTTGTGACCTCTATCAAATTCCGGCCTTGAGTTGCGCAACACTCGATGAAGCATTCGGCCACCTGCCATCATTATTGCAGAATAATGATCAGATTCTTTTTTCTCCGGCCGGCGCCAGCTATGATCTATTCGCCGATTACAAAGAACGGGGAAACCAATTTAGAAATTTAGTTGAACAACTTAAGAAGAATTCTTGACACCTTAAGCGGCTGACAAGTAGCTTCGTAGATGCAAACAGATCTTTTAGAAATTAGTTAAGAAGCCTACATGATTATCCAAAAGAAGCAGTTAAAAAAAGATTTTTCAATTTTTATCACCATTGTTGGTATTCTTCTTATTATCGGTCTGCTTTTTATTTATTCCTCCAGTTCCGTATTTTCAATTGAGAAATTCGGCTCGGTGAATTATTATTTTAAAAAGCAACTTTTAGGCCTCTTTATAGGAATTATTGCGGCAGTTATTATTCGTCATGTTCCGGTGCACCTCATTAAAGTTAGTTCGCCCTATTTTTTTTTAGTCTCATTGCTCATCACTTTGCTCACTATCATTACCCCGCTGGGTAAAAATATTCACGGTTCGGCACGATGGCTCTCATTGCCCGGCATCTCATTTCAACCAAGCGAGTTGCTCAAAATATCTATTGTTTTATATTTTGCCTATTTTCTCTCTAAAAAAGAGAAAGTTGCACCCTCTTTTTTGCATGGCTATGTACCGCTTATGTTCATTCTGATTCTCACCAGCATATTGCTTCTGAAACAACCTGATTTTGGCTTAGTGGTAACGATTATTATCACCGTTTTTACGCTTTTTTTCATTGCGAACATGTATGTTAAATATATCGGCTACACACTGCTTGCCTGCATCCCGGTGGTTGGTGCTCTGATATTTCTTAAAGCATACCGCTTAAAACGAATACTGGTATTTTTAAATCCGTGGGCGGATGCACAAGGCGCCGGCTTTCAAATTATTCAGTCACTGATTGCCATTGGTTCTGGAGGATTTTTTGGCGTTGGCATTGGCCAATCAAAACAGAAATTTTTCTATTTGCCCATGCAACATACCGATTTCATTTTTTCCATCATTGCCGAAGAGACAGGATTTTTAGGCGCCAGCTTAGTGATTTTTCTCTTTTTGCTTTTTCTCTATTTTGGCCTCCGCATTTCTTTGCAACTCACCGATCGTTTTAGTATTTTTGCCTCATTCGGCTTAGTGATCTTAATTAGTCTGCAGGCACTCATTAATATTTATGTTGCCACCGGCTTAGCACCCACCAAAGGAATCGGTTTGCCATTCATCAGCTATGGTAACACCGCGCTCGTTTGCCAGATTATGATGATTGGCGTTATCAGCGCACTCGTGGCTCAAAATAGAAATCAGTCTTAAGGGTTATTTTTTTCATTATACTTTTTTTCCATTGCCCGCCAGATCTCTTGCGCTTCATCATAGGGTATATTATCTTCTTTTTTGCGCAAAACCGCAGTCGAAAACTGCTTATTTTCAACGGCACCGATCATATACCATTCACAACATTTTTTTGTATTCAGTGGCTCAATTTTGGTAAGTTGCAAACGTTCTTTTATTGCTGCTATAATGCTACTCCATTGCATTTGAGGATGAGCAGTCCAATCCACCAACTCAAATTCTCCCCATGGAGAAATTATTGACGTAAGGTTCACACTATGATTGCTCAGCACTAGCATGAGCCCTTGCATGGTTTGAAATGAATGAGAATTTACATCCGAACCTTTTGCTTGTCTTCGTATCAAATAAGATATTTGTCCTGAGCTTTTTTGTTCCTCTACATGCTTCCAAACTAATTTCTCTATTTTTTTTAGCGCGATAAAATATTCATATGCTTCGTGCGTTACCCCAGTGAATGGATAATCCATTCGCGGTAAATTACACGTCACCGCACTAAATGGGCAATCCATTCCCCCCAAACTACCAAAAATACAACTTACAACTAAAAATATACTGTAACCTTTCATGGTAATCCTTTCTAATTAGGCAATAATCGTAGAAGAATAAATTAAAAAAAATATTTTGCAATTCACCAAACATGGTACAATAATCAGAAGTTAAAAATGTATGAAAGGTTTTTTATGCAAGAACAATTAATGCCAGATGCAGTACCATGTGCGCCCGAAACCGTGCAACTTGATCCCTTAGGTGATGGCATCAGCTCAGTGCAGTTGATCCGCTTTTCCGGATCGGATGTGGATATAGTGAATGCCGCACGTGTTTCATATGGAAAATTCATCAGTCAAATGACCGAACGGGATGAGAAGTTAATCGCTTTCTTAATGGAACATCATCACACCAGTCCTTTTGAACACAATCAACTTTCATTCCGTGTTAAATGCCCTATTTTTGTAATGCGCCAATGGATCAGACATCGCATGAACTCTTACAACGAAATTTCTTACCGCTATGTTAAAGCGCCTCTTGAATTTTACATTCCTACTGTTTGGCGATATCAAGACACAAAAAACCGGCAAGGATCAGTGGGGGCTTTTGAAGACGCTCAACTGCGTGAAAAATATATTCATAGTTTAAATGTTGCTAAAGAAACGTATGAGCATTTGCTCGAAAGCGGCGTAGCGCGTGAGATTGCTCGCGGTCTGTTACCGGTGGCAACCTACACCGAATTTATTTTCACCTGTAACTTACATTCGCTCATGAATTTCTTAAGGCTCCGTCTTGAGGCGGGTGCACAGTGGGAAATTCGCGTGTTCGCGCAGGCATTATTAAAACTTGCCATGCCACACTTCCCTGCTTCATTGGGCAGTTGGAAAAAGAAATATATGCCCGATCTTGATTTAAATCAGTTTTGATAAGCGTACCATCGAATTTCAAAAACTGAGCCCCGGTTTTTTTCCGGGGCTTTTTACATAATCCAAAATTATGCGAAATTATAGTTACTTTTGCCAATTCATGGCTAAATCAACCAATAACCGCACCCCGTAACCGGTCGCACTATGCGGCCGATAATACGGAAGATCAGGCACATCATAGGCAGTACCGGCAATATCAAGATGGGCCCACGGGATATCATCCACGAAATTTTGAAGAAATAATGCTGCCGTAATTGCACCGGCTCTATAGGTTGGACTGCCAATATTGCTAATATCGGCCACCGGTGATCTAATAGCAGGTTTAAAATCATCTGACAAGGGAAGGCGCCAAACACGATCACCCGTGCGATCCGCAGATTCTTCTAACTTTTCAACAAGATCATCATGATTACTCATTAAACCCGCAAAGAACGGCCCGAGGGCATGTGAGCAGGCCCCGGTTAATGTTGCAACATCGATTATCGCATCAACCGTATAATGTTTTACCACATAAGAAAGTGCATCAGCTAATATCAGGCGCCCTTCAGCATCAGTATTTTTAATTTCTGCCGTTTTTCCATTATAGAAACGAACAATATCGCCTGGCTTTGCTGCCGTGCCACTGGGTAAATTTTCTGATAATGGCGTGACGCCGATCACATTTATATCGGGCTTTAATTGTGCCAAAGAAGCCATCGTTGCAATAACTGCCGCCGCCCCGGACATATCTTCTTTCATTGTCTCCATTGCATTGGCAGGTTTGATACTGAGGCCACCAGAATCAAAGGTGATCCCTTTGCCCACAAATGCAACGGTCGGTGCATTTTTTTTGCCGCATTTATATTCCATGATAACCAGTTGGCAATCAAGCGCAGAGCCGCGCGAAACGGCACTTAGCCCGCCCATGCCCATCTGGTTAATCTCTTTTTCATTAAAAACGGTGCATTTAAGATCAAAATCTTTGCAAACTTTCTTTGCCTTTTCTGCTAAATCTGTTGGGTGCAAAACTATTGGTGGTAAATCTATCCAGTGGCGCGCTTTGTTAACCGACGTCGCAATAATTTCACCGGTCTTAATTCCTTCTTCTGCTTCTTTCTTATCCCCAGCGAGCACAACCAACGTAATTTCACGATTTTCTATTACTTTTCGCGCCTTATCAGTAATATATTCGTCAAAATGGTATGCGCCAATATTGCTCATCAAGGCAGTTTGGCCCGCAATATAACCAATTGGTGCGCCAAATTCGCCTACCGTTGGTAATTCAAGTGCCAATGAGGGGACCTTAAGCTCTTCCATAATGCGCATTAATTTGCCGATTACACGACGATAATTTTCATGCACTATCTTGCCGCCTACCTTTTTTCCAATACCAATAAGTATGAGGTAGAAATTCTGCTCTTTGTGAGCATAGGGAATTATTACACTCGAAAGTAAACTTCCATTAAATCCACGTTCTTCAACGAGGGCATTAATTGCGGGAAATACATCGGAAAAATGATTCAATACACTATGATTGAAATCTTGTTCGAGTATAACCGCTTTAGCAATTGCTTTTGTTGAGAGCAATTGCTGATTAGTGAGTGAAATGGTTACCATTATGATCCTTTGCAAATGAACAAATTGGTGGAATTTCCCTTTCAGAATATCAGATCTGGGCCAAAAGTTCATCAGGATCTTCAGTCACTTGTGTAAAATGTTTATTCTTCAATTCGCCATTTACTACTTCATCAATAAATGCGCGAATTTCCTTTATATATTTTTCAGGATTATAAAAGTAAGAATCAAAATGGCGTCGACCATTAGTCAGCCACAATTTTTTATAGTTACTTGACGCATTTTCATATACGCTTTTTACTGCCGCAACAGCTACTTTTTCATCATTTTTACAATGAATTAAAAAGCACGGCACCTCTGCATCAATTTTTGCAATAGACTGGCATGGACTAATAGGATACATCCGAATATCAACATTTTTGGTATCAAGGGTACTTACCGTTTTAAGAACCCCTTTAATTAATTCCTGAACGTAGGGATGAAAAGCATATTTTTGCAATAAAGTACAGGCAGGAATACTAAAATCATAGCCAAGTAAGGAAAATTTTAGACCTTCTAGGCAGGATTTAATAATGTTTTCACTCGAATCAAACGGACAATCCAAAATCATTGCTTTAAATAAGGTATTATCTTTTGCTTGTGCTTCAATGGCAGCAACGGCTCCCATTGAAAATCCATAGACAATAACCGGTTTATTTTTTAGATAAGGGTGATTTTGGAGAAAGTGACCCGCAGCCATAACGTCAAGAGCCTCATCGCGGCCAAATGTACAACGCTGCCCTTCACAATGTTCGCCATGCGCTCGAAAATCGAAAGTCATAAAATTGAATTTACCCTGCGGAAACATATGGCGAAGAAACCCGACATCAAATTTATCACACATAAATCCATGACAGATAAGAATTGTTGCCTTGGCATTAGGGTAATAAACAAGCCTTCCATAACGCACAATATCTCGGTCGGCATAGTCGGTTTTAGGGACATGTATGGCCACATGTTCAACAGTTGCGTTAGGTATTATATTTCTTTTGCTTGATAGAATAGCCCCATAGTCATTTTTAACGACAGAATCTATTGCCACATGGGTAGGTGCAATAAGATCTTTATGTGCAATTAAGGTGTGTTTTCGGCTGACAAGAACAACCGTACCAATCATAAGCAAGACGATACTACTTGCCAGTAGTTTAGCAGTTTGTCTTGCGCGGCCCATAATAGATACTCCTCAAATTAGATTTTTTATCTTCATTTGAAGAGTATCAATTAAATTTTTCTATTTGCAATATTTTAATAAAAATATTTACTTATTTGTGCAACAAAGGCCTTTTTTAAAAAGGTGCATTATAGGCTCGCATAATTGCACAAACCTCTTTAAGGCGAACACGAGGATGATTAAAAAGAACAAAAGAGGGCTGCAACGTGGGCTGGAATTTTTTCCAATAGCGCTGACGATCGGACAATTTAAATAGTTTTATCGATGCTTTATAACATTTACGTGCTATGATAGTGGAAAATAAGCCAAGTCCTTGAATCTTGCCCAATTGTTCTCCTGGCAATGGTCCAATTGAAAGAAAACGGCACCCTTCGGCACGCAACACATCAAGGGCACATAATACCATAAATTCCGATGTTGTTTTAGGCGCTTCAGGGGTAACCAATAACACATGTATCACCCAGCCATTGTGCACATCGAGACGATTCATTATCATAACACCTATTATTTTTCCATCCTGCTCAGCATAAAACCAGCGTTTATTTTCACGATATGAAAATACCTCAATGCGTGATATATAGACTTGGGGACCTGAACGCGCCTTAAGCCAATCTACTGCAACCTGCTCCATTGCTTTTTCAAGGGTACTATCATGGCCTGTATATTCCTTGACCGTAATGCCTTCACGGATTGAATGATTATATTTTCTGCGCAAAAGATTAGCATGAGGACCACTGCGTGCTTTAGGGTCTTGCAGAGGATCTAAAATGATTTCGTGCCCAATTTCTAATGTAGAACACCGATAATTTTTGAACGCCCAGGTAACAAATTGTTCGGAAGCAACCACATACACCACCCTTTTTCGCTGAGTTTTGCAATATGCATGAAAAGCATCCACTAATTCAGGCATATCATCAGCAGAACAAGCCGGGTCACCAAACACCACAGCGCAGTTTAAGTGAATTTTATAAGGAATTACCCCATCAACGGTCGGTATTGTAAAAATACCACAAGAAGGATCCAACAATGCGATTGTTGCCGCGTTGCCCCATTTTTGTATGTAATAGGCGCGCGAATAATCTATTATACTACTAGTCTCCAAGGGATACTCCTTTTTTTACAGTGTTACCCTCACACGGTAAAAGTAGCAACATCGGTTAGTAAAAATCAATCCTGCGCAGTAAAAGAAAAAATATCTTTGGATGTTATGTATAGTAAAAATATTAAAAAATTTCTCTCTTCAATAAAAAAGCACCGCAACATAATACGGTGCTTTTTTTTGTAGCTAAATCAATATTATTTATTTTCTTTCATCCAAACCTAAATGTTTATATGCCCAAGCAGCCAAAAATCCACCTAAAAGAGCACCGCCGACATACATTATAATATCGGCCCATACGATATGCGCGCCCTTTATAATACCAAAGAGATTTGAGCCCAACGCTATAGCTGGGTTAAACAAACCACCTGAAAGTGGTGAACCGGCAAGTACTAATGCTGGAACGGTAAAGCCGATGGCAAATCCAAAAATATGACTGCCTTTAAAGCGCTCTGAATGTGCCACCACTAAAACAACCAAGACAAACACGAATGCCAACAAAACTTCAACAATAAATGCCGGTAGCATTGCAATGCTTGGTTCAGGAATTGTGACCGAACCTCGCAGATAATATGCAATAATGTACGCAGTGAAACCGCCTAGAATTTGCGCACCAAAATATTTCACCAATTCATCTTGACGTAAGCGACCGATAAGATAAACCCCCAATGAAACCGCCGGGTTATAGTGGCCACCCGAAATATACCCACCAATATAGATCCAGGCCATAAGCATTGCAGCAATAGCAATCGCATTACCCGTTAAAGCAATGGTGAGAATGAGGAAAAATGTGCCTAAAAATTCTATGATTAAACGTCTCATCACGTTTTCCTTTTTAGAAAGAGTAAGAATAGATAACAACAAAATTGAATCTACTCTGGCTTATTAATAACAGTCAAGAGAAGAGCACCGTTTGTTAAACGGTGCTCTTAGATTTTATTTGGCGTACAGAGCTTTATTAAGCTTAAGTGCAGCAAATTCAATTATACTCACCGTTTCGGTCGTATCCTTAAGTGGCGCTAAAATTGCAAAATCATGAACAGTTCCTAATATTCTTATAGCTGCAACATCAACGCCGGCTTGCATAAGCTTATGCGCATATGCTTCGCCTTCGTATCGCAATACATCATGCTCGTCGGTCACTATGAAGGCCGGCGGCAATCCTTGCAATTCTTCAACCGTTGCACGCAATGGTGATGCACTCGATTTTAACCTGTCTGCCGTATTAGGCGCAAAATTATCCCAGAACCATTCCATAGCTTTTCTGCTCAGCCAATACCCATCAGCAAATTCTTGGTAGGTCGGCGTGTCAAATACAGCATCAGTAACCGGATACAAAAGAACTTGATAGGTAATTTTAGGTTCGCCTCTTTGTTTTGCTAACTGTGTTACTGCTGCCGTCATAAGCCCTCCGACGCTATCTCCCATCAGTGCAAGGCGGGTAGTATCAATGCCCAATTCAGCGCCATGTGTTGCCGCATATTTTGCTACGGCATACGTTTGCTCTATAGCTACCGGATACTGCGCCTCTGGCGACGGTGTATAGTTAACGAATATAACTGCAACTTTTGCCCAATTTGCTATCCTACGTATCAGTAAATCATGCGTTTCTTTATTGCCCAACACCCAGCCGCCACCGTGGGAATAAATAACAGCAGGCAATATGCCTTTAACATCTTTTGGACGAACGATCCTCACTGACACCTGCTCTTCAAGTCCAGCGGACAGCATTCTATCTTCTATAATGGCTGGCATTGTGTTAACCGTGGGCGCCTGTAAATCATTGAGAACTTTTCGGGCTTGCTCAGGGGTTAACGCATAAATCGGTGGGCCATCTTTTTTGGCTAAATCATCCAAAAAATGCGCTATCTGCGGATCCAGACTTTTATCGGTAGCTGCTCCGCCACTACTTCTTTTATTCATAATCAGATATGCACCAACGGCAATGCTTGCTGCTAAAAGCGCAACCAAGACTATTGTTTTTTGTTGACTCATCGTAAACTCCTTGTTTTTTGAGTGCATTATTCTTTTGTATCTGCCGGCGTCTGTCCTACAAATTGTGCCGTTACTTCTTGCAATTCTTTTTTGCCCATTGCATTGGTAAATCGCCCTTTTAAGCTGCCATCTTTGTATATGAGAACACATGGAATTTTGGTGACATAATATTTGGCAGCAATATCCGGCAACGCCGCAATGTCAACAGATATAAATTGTGCATAATCTTTAAATTGCTGCGAGACTGCGTCAAAATGGGGCAACATGGCCATACATGAGGGACAATATTCGGCATAAAAATCAACAACCACGGGCACCTTGGAATCTTTAATTAACTCTTCGAACTCGGCAAGAGATGCTACATGTTTCACCAACGATGGCGTTATAGCAACCGGTGCTCTTTGTTTTTCTTGTAAACGGGAAGCAATTTCTGCATTAAAACCAATTTCATTCAAGAAAGTATCTGCATCCAGCGCTGCTTTAATACCGCTTCCGGCAGCAACTCCTGCTTGGCGATAGCGGTGATCTTCTGCATCGCCGGCCGCATATACACCCGGTATTGATGTTTCCTGGGTATGACTATCTATGATAATATATCCGGCATTATCAAGTTTAAGTGACTTTTTAAAGATATCAGTATTAGGTTTATGGCCAATGGCAAGAAAGATACCATCAATCGGCATGATTTTGGTTGTTTTATCTTTATTATTATAGAGTTCGATGCCGGTCACATGAGTATCATTACCAATAACTTTTTTTGGTTCAACGTTAAACATTACTGACACATGAGGATACCCACTGAGCAATTCTTGATTGGTCGGCGCTGCTTTCATCTTATCTTTGCGTACCAAAATCGTAACTTTTTTAGCATACGCTGCCAATTGAATTGCTTCGGCAATGGCTGAATCACCACCACCAACTATCACTACTTCTTTGCCTTGATAAAAAGGTGCATCACACACGGCACACGTTGCAACACCCTTTGCCCAATATTCCTGCTCTCCGGGTATTTTTAAAAATAATGGTGATGCACCGGTGGCAATGATAACCGTTAAGGCATAAATAGTTTTGCCATCTTGAGTATAAATCAGATAAGGCCACTGGCTAAAATCAACCTTTTCAACAACATCATCTAAGAATTGAGCACCAAAATGAGCTGCCTGTTCTTTTAATTCTTTCATTAAATCTTTGCCTAAAATCGCCTTGAAACCGGGCCAATTTTCAACATAGGTTGTTTCAGTTAAAAGCCCTCCCGGCTTGCTTCCTTCAATAACAAGCGTCTTTTTCTTAGCACGTGCGCCATACAACCCTGCGCTTAACCCGGCCGGACCCGACCCAACAATAACAATTGGAAATACATTCTCTTTCGTTTCAAGTCCCGTAAAATCATAATGTCGCTTAAACATTCCTGAAAACCATCCCCCCAAAAGGCTATCCGTTGATATACACCCGGGAAGAACAAGGAGTACACACGTCAGAAAGGCACATCCGTTTATTCTCACTAACCGATTATTCATTAAAGCTCCTCTGGCTACATTTTTTCTTATATTAGGAATCGACAAATAAGTTTGGCTTTATTATATTAATATATATTTTACCGATATATTTTGATCTTACTCAAGGGACATCATCATGAAATATTCATCTCTTTTTTCCAAAGTTGCTTTTTTTCTTATCATAGCCACCAGTATACCCAAGATAGTGGCAGATACCAATGAAGTGATTAAGAATGATTCGCCCGAGCAGGTCCAATCTTTAAAAGAAGCCGACTTTTTACAGGCACTTGCCAAAGATTGCAAGGAAAAAGCAGAGCACCTCATGATAGTAATGGGTTCGATTGTTGATCTTAATGCTGCCGGTGGCGTAGGTCTTATGAATGCGCTTAATCCAGTGTTATCAATATGTACTCAGGTCGGCAATAGTCTTGAAAACCCTTCAACTCAAGAATTATATGCTACAATTACCAACCTGACATATTGCACCAATTATCTTAATCGTTTGCTCGATCTGGGAATTGATAAGGTAGGCGAATTTTTACCCGAGCCACCTTCAAAGGATATTGATAACAAAACATTACCCAAAGAATGGGATAATTTTGGCACCGCATTTGCTGCACTTGCAAAAAAAATCATAGAAGCGGAACAAGATTTATGGGGCACTGCTTTAATGCATGTAAAAACCCAGATGAATCAGCTTGATAAAATCTTAGGCGATATAAACACCAATATAGCCAACAGTCCTATTGTTAATAAAGCCGACATCAAAAAAGAAATTATGGATTTGCGCAATATTTTACACCAATTTCAAAAAGGAATTGGTGGCGCTACTGCCAATCCTTCATTAGTAATGGATATGCATAGCATCAATAAAGCAATTATTAACTATCTACAAGACTGCCAAAAGCACAAGTTCAGAAAATGGATAAATTTTGATGTTTTTCTTGAAAAATCACAACTCAGAGAAGAGCCGGCACAAAGCTCTCAAGAGGCTCTCTTTAGAATAATGGCCACCAATCAAGAACTTGTACAACTTGAAAAAGATTCCGAATCAATAGACTTGTCATTCGGAAATAAAGCTACTCGTTTTCTCGATGACTATATTTTAACCCCTATTGAACGGTATGATTTAGATTTTTATGGCGCTTTCTTATTGTGTTTTGGAATCGGAGGCGCTTATTACTTCGATGACTATTTTTTTTCAGATGAAAATTGTCTATTTAGAAAATGGGTTGGCTTCCCTGATAAAAAATTATTAACCGAAGATGATCAGGGAAGAACGATAGCGGTTGATCGCAAACATAAACCGGTAAAAGCATTCGGAAAACTAGAAAAATTTCTGCGTGATCAATATTATGTAACCTATCCTATCGGGGCTTATTTGACCACCCACTTTATGAATGGCTTAAAGGAAAAATGGGCTCGGATTAGACCTGATATTTATAGAAAAATAAAAGTATGGTTTACCAAAGCCAAAGGTGGTTCATTCATCAAATTATCTGAAAAAATAGACCGCATCAGCTCTTCATCAGTAACCTTTGCAGACGTTATTGGCCACGAATATGAAAAAAGTCTTATTTATCCATTTATCAAGTATATTAAGGACCCAGAACGCTGGGATGCACGTGAGTTAACTCCGCCGACAGGCATTCTGTTGACCGGTCCAACTCGTAGTGGAAAAACCTTCTTTGCAAAAGCAATTTGTGGCGAATTATCAAAACAAATGGCTAGTGATTCGATACGCTTTATTTCTATTGATGCGCATGATATTAAAGCAAACGGTATTCAAACATGGATGGCCTTGGCAAAAGCAGTTGCGCCATGCGTTATCTTCATTGATGAAATCGATTTGCTTGGTTTGCAAAGAAATCAAGATAAGACAATGCTTTCCGATTTCTTACAAGCATTAAGCGGTATTGCCGATAATGATCCAAAGAAAAAGGTTATCGTGATTGGCACCACCAATAAACCGGAAAACATCGATCACGCCTTAATACAATCAGGACGCTTGGCGCTCGAGATTCGCTTTAAATATCCAAATTTAAAAGAGCGTGTTGAATACATTAGAAAGCAGCTTGATAAATTTGCAATCAATCCGGAAGCATTTGATATCGATGTTGATAGGTTCGCGCGTGAAATGGAGGGCCGTTCGTTTGAAGATATTAAATTGGTGATTGATAGCGCCTTTATCCATGTCGGTATCAAGGGAGACATTATCTCTCAAGAGATACTGGAATGGTCTCTTGATACCCAGCTGCGCAAAATAATCGATATTGATACCAAAGAAATTTCAGACTCAGAAAAACGTACCTTAGCAGCCCATTTTGCAGGGCAAGTGCTCACGCAAATTCTTCTGAACATGGAAGAACAGATTGCTAAAGTAACCATACATCAAGTGGTGGTTAAAGTTAAAGAAGAAAGCGTCTATGATCAATACTATCAGCAAACTAAACAGACGGGGCTTGAGCAAGGAGCGCTCTTTACCTATTTGCCGAGTGATACTCTTGATATTAAAAATCAGGATGAAATGTTGAAGAAAGCAAAAACACTCCTGGGTGCCCGTGTTGCTGAACGTATTGTTACCAATACATGCAGTACCGCCTATGGCTGGAAGAAAAACTCAGCATTCAATATGCTCAAAGCAATTGTTGCCGATGGTATCGATCTCAAATCACTTTCCAAAAATGGGCAAAATGCAATTAGTGATGAAACGCTGGCAAAACTCAAACGATGTGAAGCTGAAGTGGAACAATTACTTCTTGCGCATAAAGAGACGCTGATTGCCCTCACTGATGCACTGCAGCACAAGCAAATATTAACTTTCAATCAAATAACTAAAATCATTGAACAGATTGAAGGTAAAAGACCAAAGAATATGCATGACACCACCCAATCTCTGCATACTGTTCATGACAAACAGGAGATGCCACTCAATGCAACCGAGTACATGGCTTTTAATAATGATGATGCAGAAGAAGATGATGAAGAGGCTGAGCCTGCCCTTATTTAATACCACCCCATGAATCAATTATCTCAATGCGCTTTTCGTATCGATTATCGAGGAATTGCGCATTGAGCCATGCAATAACCATAAGAACTGCTTGCTCAGGCGTTATATAATCTGCCGCCAACACTAAGATGTTTGCATTATCTTCCTCTTTTGCGCGGTAGGCCGTTACCTCATCCCAAACAAGTGCCGCATATATTTTTTCAAATCGATTTGCCGCTATTGCCATCCCTGCACCACTCCCACAGAGTAAAACACCGCAATCAACAGATTTTTTTTGCAATAGCCGCGCAACTTCCGCGGCAAAAGGTGGATAATCGGTACGCTCTTGGCTAAACGTTCCAACGTCGACCCATTCTATCCGTTTTTCTTCTAAGGTAGCCCCTTGCTGAATAACAGCTTTATGCAGATATCCGCGATGATCGGCACCAATTGCAATTTTTAACATGTATGTTCCTTTAAATTCTTTTTATGAGTGTGGGCAAAGTGAGGTAGCAGCATTTTTTCTTTATCCAGTTTCCATTGCAAAGATGCTTTTGTGCCATGACGATCAAAAGCGAGAATAAGCTGCGTATCCGGTTGTATCAGTTCTTGCTCTTCTCGACAAACCCCGTCAAATATGAGCAAATAATGGTAAGGCAGCTGGCCAGATAATTCAAAGAAGTCCCGGTTAGGGGGAGAATCAATAGTCAAAAAAATGCTCGGCGAAAAGGACTTGTCTGCCAGGGAAAGAGAAATTGTATTTTTTTGCTCATCCGTTATTTTATGTCTACTCATTACATAAAAAACTAAAGCTCTCTTTGATAAGGGTTGATTATGGGCTAAAAAAGGATAGGCATGCTGGATCCAATCGGAGAGCCAAATCACATCATATTGATCGCTAACGTTCATATCTTTATAGATAGTGACTGAACGAAGAAAATGTGTATGCCATTTGTCGGTGCTTTTTGTTTTTTCGACCGTACTCTTTCTAAGTGGTGTACTGTGGAGAGCAGTGCTCACGAGAATTATTAGCAAAGTAGCAAGAATTGATTTAATGGAGATCCTTCGATACCCTTCGACATAGCTCAGGATAAACTGCATCTTACGATTTCTACTCAGGTCCCTCGACAAGCTCGGGATGATCGGGGATATCCGTTCGTGCTGAGCCCGTCGAAGCATCGTATCGAACCATTTTTTAAGCAAATTTCGAAAAATTAAATGTATATTCATCACCCAACAGCATCTTTGCTGAAATTTTTTTTCCATTATTCACCCCTTTCTATCCTTTTACTACAAAGACTAAAAAAAAAGAGTAGTAATTTACAAGGTACTTAAGGTAAAATCTTTCTATCGTAGGCAAAGGTAATTCATGAATAGTCTTGTATTGCGTATCGCATATCGTTATTTACTGGGAACCCATTCTGAAAAAAACATTTCAGTCATGGTAATAATTTCTTTTATTGGTATCTTCATTGGCACATTTGCACTTGCCTTGGTCGCTAGCATAATGAACGGCTTTGAAAAAGCGACGCACGAAAAATTACAAGGTATCCATTCTCAAGTGATCATGCGCTCAGCGAGCAATGAACCACTCAACCTTGAAAAAATAGAAACTGTGTTACATGAAGAGTTTCCAGCTGTAGCCAATTTTGCTCCAACTACGTTCAAACAAGTTATCATTCAAAAAAAAGAGAGTAATGATCTAACCAATGCATTGTTACTCAAAGCAATAGACCCTTCGCTTGAAGAAAAAGTGAGTACTATAGGCAACACCGTAACCGGATTACCCGGTTTAAAAGCATCATTATCTTTCCTTTTAGATGGCAATCAGGTTGTTATTGGAAAAAAAATGGCCGATTCATTAGGTGTAACACCAGGCCAGGAAATCCGTTTGTTATTTACCCCGGAACAAAAAGTAAGAAATAAAAAAATTACTCTTGATAGTTATGATGTTACCGTTAGCGGTACATTTTCAACCGGTATAGAAGAATTTGACTATGGGCTTATTCTCGCTTCTTTTTCGTTAGTAAAAAAAATATTTCCTGATGCAGGCGTTACACAACTCAATATCCGTTTACAACCGGGTGCCGATGAACAAGCAACAATTTCCCAACTCAAAAATAGGTTTAATATCGATGTCTATTCATGGAAAGATCTTTACCCAGCATTGGTTTCAGCATTAAAATTAGAAAAGTATGTAATGATACTTATTCTAGCGCTGATTGCTCTGGTAGCGAGCATGAACATTATTTCACTCTTATTTATGCAGATTATACAAAAACGGCCGGACATTGCCATTTACCAAGCAATGGGTATGGCCAGCACCAAGATTATGCTTATTTTTTTATTTATGGGGATCGGCATCTGTCTTTTTGCCGGGCTCTTTGGATTGGCAGCGGCATATGGTGTGGGATTACTCCTTAAAAAATATCCGTTTATTTCGCTACCGGACACCTATTATGTTTCACACCTTCCCATTCAAATGTCATGGGAAATATTCTTGCTCGTCTTTATAATAGTTTTGCTTATGGGAACACTGGCAAGCCTTCTGCCAGCCCGCAGTGTAAAATCTATCAAGGTCGCCAAGATCCTAAGATTTGAAGGATAATTATATGGAGATCTTTGCCAGCCCACTGCCGCAAACCGATCTGTTTCAAAAACGTGTTTTTGTACAGGCGGATCTAAATGTTCCACTTGATAAAGGGCAAATAGTTTCAGACTTTAGACTTCAAGAAATTTTGCCCACCATTGATCTTATTCTAGCAAAGCAAGGCAAAATCATTTTAGCAACGCACATTGATCGCCCACAAAAATATGATCCTACACTTTCAACAAGTAATCTCGTGCCTTGGTTTGAAAAAAAAGGCTATACCATTACCTTTGAGTCCGATCTTGCAAAAGCGCACCAAAAAAGTTTTCATGATCCTAAAAGTATCCTTCTGCTTGATAATCTTCGGTTCTATCCCGGTGAGAAGGAAAAAAGTGAATCATTTGCCCAACAACTAGCACAACTTGCTGATTTTTACGTTAATGATGCATTTGGCACACTTGCACGGACTGATTGTTCAGTATTGGCACTACCATCATTATTTTCACCGGAAAAAAGGTGCTACGGCCTATTAATTGAAAAAGAATTACGCAATGCACAAAAATTACTGCATCCGGTGCGGCCCTACACAGTGCTTATTGGCGGTAATAAATTATCGGATAAAATTCCCTTGATATATTCTTTAATCCCAAAAATCGACACGCTTATCCTTCTACCGGCGGTTGTCTTTAGTTTTCTAAAAGCAGCCGGTAAAAATATCGGTGCTAGTCTGGTTGATCCGGTGCTTTTTGAAGAATGCAAAAAAATTTTGGCGCTGGCAGCCCATCACAAAGTGACCGTTTTTTTTCCGCTCGATTATCGAGTATGCACCAATGACAAAAAATCAGAACTTATAGTAAAAGATGAACATAACTTTGGCAAAGATGATAGCGGTATCACTATAGGCCCAAAAACAGAACAGCTACTCCAAAAAATTATTCTTGAATCAAAAACTATTTTTTATAATGGCCTAATGGGATTTTTAGATAGCCCAGAGACGCTGATCGGCATAAAAACAATTTTTACCGTGATGTCCCAAGCAAACGGATACAGCGTTATTGGCGGTGGTGATGCCACTGCCGCAGCATATGGATTAGGATTCAAAGACAAAATCGGCTATCTATCTACCGGGGGCGGTGCATTAATCGCTTATCTTGCAGATCAAAAAATGCCAGCTCTTGAGATTCTTATCAATAAATAGGACAAAAACCGAGCAAACAGGCACCCTTACGAACAACTTCTTGGGGCACAGCGCATGACAATTGCATCTCATAAATCAATAACCCATGATTATCATGCTTCATTTCCCATGAACAATAAAGAGGCTGTCGAAGTCCCAGGAGGTTGGCGATAACGCCCGTTGTTTCATCATCAGCTTGATGTGCTTTACGCATGCTATGACGATTAATGCCGCGAACCCTTTGATTAAAAGGTGCCTTTTTCATATGTTCAGCGAAAAGCTCTGGCGTCTCCCAAATCGGTGCCTGTACAAATTTTTCGGTTGCATCAAATCCAGCAATTCCTTTGAGGCAATCAAAATCGGGGTTATCTACAAAATAGGCGGCTCTCTTTAAGTCAAAACAATCGGCATCACACAAATCATGGAGCAAAAATTCACACACATTTTCCGTTTCATGCAACTTAAGTAATTTTTCCGGGAGAGAACTCAATCGATTTAATATAGCATTATTTTTGAGTATTTGCGGGTTTTCCATGGCCGGCCCTTCTCATTAGATTGGTATTGCTTCATTTTTTTCCTTTTTCTCTATTGACAATACCTTGTTTGCAACCCAACATCAACACCATATAAAAAATTGTGCGATTGTTCGATTCTATCTCATAAAAATTCGGTTTGACGGTAAGCCGAATAATTGTATAGACTGCACAAGAGCATTTATAGATAATTATTACCCAAGCAAACTATTAGAAAAAACAATGAAAAAGAGATTAGTAGCACCACTAACATTACTATTATTTGGCAATACCTATTATGGACGCAGCGTCCATCGCCCCAAAGACCCATTAATGCCCGAAATTGTTGCCCGCTGGGCAGGAGATTCCACCTCGTACAGTGTTCGCAACTATCATTTTGAAGAATATCCTCTGCAATTATTTGACCCACAAGAGTTCAAGGAGCATTTACTTCCACCGGGAACTTTGAGTTTTCGCAGCAATCCACAACAAACGGTCACCCGGGAACAACTGACCACCCAGATTGAGCAATTACTCGTTGAGTTGAATGAAGGAAAACGATTATTTTCAAACTTTGTTGTTTTACAAGCCAAAGACTATAATTTTAAAAAGACAAAGGGACTGCTAATTCTTAAATTCAAAGATTATCCTTTTGTTGTAAAATTATTTATGGAAACTCCCGACAGCTTTATTTCACCATTTGATAAAGGTATGGAGCCGATTTTCTTCTTTTTTATGGGAGGTGGAATTAACCGGCACCTATCGGGGTTCACTCGCATAAAAAACAGAGAAATAATTTTAGCCCGACTTGCTGATTCACCGTGGGGTTCTATTGTAGATATACCGCGAAAATGGTATTGGGTACCCTCAAAAATCAAATGGATCGAGGTTAAGGGTATCAATGTCGGATCAATAAAAGAGCAAAAAATACAGTTTCCAGGCACCTATTGCATTATCGCCGACGCTATTGACGCTGAACGAAACCCATCTCTTTTTAACGTAGAAGACAAAAAAATGGCACTTGATTTATGTAACTTTTTGGATGTATGGATAGATCCCCATATGAAAAATTTTATGATAGAAAAAGAAACTAAAAAGTTCATCATAGTGGACACAGAACATTTTCCGAGTACGGTTGGACTTCGAGAAAAAATTACTTTTGCCAGTTACAGTAACTGGTACTTATATTTAGCAGGTAAATGTTGGCAGAATGCCTTTATGCAAACAAAACGAGAACGGAGAAATCCCCCCAAGAGATCAAAAGAAATGAGTTTGGTAGATTATCAAATAGCTAGTAATAGGAAGTCGAATGAAAAGATATACCCTAATTCTTTGTCTGCTTCTAGTTAACACAACTGATCAATGGTGCTGTTGCTGCCAAATCCCCCTCAGCGATGATGAAGTTGTATCATCTCAGGAAGAAAGCCCATCTTCAAAAAGAAATTCAGCGATCAAAAATGATGAGGTAGACGATGGGAAAATTGCAAAACTCAATCGCGAGACAGCCAAAGAAATAACTATTAATCGCATCGATAAAAAACCCATTTTAATGCAGCGATTTATTTCCGACCATGTGCCCATGGAATGGCATTTAGAAATTAGCGAGAATCCTGAACAATGCATTATAATTTCAGATCCTGAAATAAAAAAGACTAACGACGCGCATCCACTCAGTTGGTACAGTTGGAAAATTGAAGGCACAAAACAGGGAACCGCTATTCTTCGACTACATGCCATAAGAAACAATCTCTATTGTGAATCGGATACCGTTACGGTGAAGGTCAAATAGATCACCCTGCTATTTCTTCTTCCAACCGTTGCAATTGATTTTTGAATTCGGCATTTTCGTGCAGATGGTTTTCTATTTTTTCCAGCGCATGCATAACGGTTGAATGGTCCCTGCCGCCCAAAAAAATTCCTATATCGCGCAGTGATTTGTCGGTTATTTTTTTCATTAAAAACATTGTCAATTGCCGTGCAAAAGAGAGTTCTTTGCTTCTGTTTTTTGAACGTAAGGCTATTAAATCATATGAATAATATTTGTTAACGCACTGCACGATCCGTTCCAAACCAACCTCAACTTTTTTACCTTCGCTGGAACGAACCAAAACTCTTTGCGCAATTTCTAAACTAATTGGCTGCTTGGTTAATGAAGCAAAGGCCATCACTCTAATTAAGGAACCTTCTAACTCCCGCACATTTGAAATCACGCGAGAAGCAATAAAATGGGCAACTTCATCAGGTAGTATTTCACTATTCAATTCCGCTTTCTTTTTTAAAATTGCAATTTTTGTTTCGAGCGTCGGCACATGCATATCTACCACTAAGCCCCATGACAAACGATATTTTAAACGCTCGGCAATACCGGCAATATCATGGGGAAATAGATCACTTGAAAAAACAATCTGCTTTTGCGCATCATATAATGCATTAAAAATATGAAAAAAAGCTTCTTGGGTTTGTTCTTTATTGGAAATGAATTGAATATCATCGATCAATAATGCATCTACCGTTTTATACTTTGCCTGAAATTGGTGAACTTTATCAAAGCGAATTGCATTAATAAATTCATTCACAAAACGATCGGCAGTTTGGTACAACGTAACTGCTTTTTTATGGCGAGTTTTTATTTCATTACCGATGGCATGCAGAAGATGTGTTTTACCTAACCCCGAGCCGCCATAAATAAAGAGCGGATTATAAATTGAACCGGGTTTTTCAGCAACGGCATGCGCAGCGGCATAAGCCAATGAATTATTTGGACCCACCACAAATGTATCAAACGCATAGGATCGGTTCCCCCTTTTTTTTTGCAAATCAGCCGAAGGAAGAATTTTTTCTGCTGGCTTAATCTGAATTAACTCAGATGACAACGGCGATGATGTGGTTACTAGCTCACTTTCGGGCGATGGGGCCTGTGCGCAAAAAACGACCTTAACCTCATCAACATTCAACAACCGCTTTAAATGATCTTCTATTAACTGAATATAGTTTCCGCGGAGCCAATCTTGCACAAAAGTATTTGCCGTCTGCAAATACACAATGTTTTGCGTTGGATCCCAGCGCTGCAAAGAAACTGCTTTGAACCATGTTTCAACAACACGGCTGCCCACTTCTTCTTTGGCGATCTTAAGAAACTCTACCCAAATATCATGTACCACGAATTTTACTCAACCTAAAACAAATACAATAAAACAATTGTGCTCAAGCGCCTCCACTATCTCCCGTTTTCTTTAGCACTGCTTGATACAAAGAAAATTGGTATTTTTGGTTTGTGGTATCTAAATGTAGCAAAACAATTATGTTTGTAAAAGCAACACGCAAAAAAAGCTTGTTATTTACGGTTTTAACTCGCTTTTGAGAATTCTATGAGACCCTGGCAAATTCCCGCACTGATACTTTTTTGAATTTTTTTATCTTTGAGGCAGAGAGTGTCTTGCACATTTGATAAAAAACCCATTTCAATTAAGATGCTAGGTCCTTTTACACCAAGCAAAACCTGTGAAGCGGCAAACTTTACCTTGCGATCGCTTAAATTATAACCAGTAGCGCGAACATTTTTTAAAATATGAGCATGAGTTGCTTGTGCGAGCAATTTACTCTGTTGGCAAAGCTGCTGATCATAGGAATCGATCATTACATCTATAGCAGTTGCCAGTTGATTTCTCTCACGCTTAAATAACTGTGGCATAAGGCAAAATGTCTCAAGGCCGGTCACAGCAGTATTTGCAGCGTTATTAGCGTGTAAAGAAATCAAAATAGTTTGCGGATACCGGTTAGCAATAAGCGTTCGCTGATCTAATGCAACAAATCTATCATCGGCTCTGGTAAGAATATAGGGAATATTGTTCGCCTTTAATTCTTGCGCAAGCTCACGCCCAACGGCTAACGTAATTTCCTTTTCGAGTGTATTGAAACAGCCGACCGTACCCAAATCGGCGCCACCATGGCCACAATCAATTACTACCATCGGCTTTTTTATCTGGGCAGTTTGTAAAAGTGGCTTACCACTTTTTTTGAGCACATCGAGTAAGATGTTATTATAAAAGCGAATTTCGAGTGCTTTTGCACCACCAATTGCATCGAAAAAGTCGGTCACCGCCATTATTTTTTTAGAATCGTAACCAATTTTAATAAGTAAGCCGGGACCAGGGTCCTGAGTTGGTGTTATTTTAACCCAAAAAAGATCGTTATGACGCGCAGTGTTAAATTCATTAATGGTCTTTTCTATTGATGAATCAATAATTGCATTGGGTACAAAAAAAACTATCTCTTCATTCATTTTTGCAGCAGTCCCCTCCTTGATTTTTTTTAGCACAGGCGTCTGTTTAAAATATAGAACCGTTTTTGCAAGGATAAGATCAGCTGATTTTTCATGCATTATCGGCGAAAGATTATGATGGAAAACCTTTTGTAATTCATTTTTTTCCGACACGGTAACCGATACCGCAGTGAGCCATATGTTAGCCATACAAAAAATAACTAACACCCTTTTTTTATTCATTATATTTCCTTAGCTAATGGTTCAGCAATATACGCAAGCCGATGGGACCGCTCCCATGCGTGCAAGAAATTTTTAAGATGGTATCTTTTTCTGCCCAGTTTCGCTTGGGCAACCGCCGGATCATGGCAAATTACTTCTTTAGTTTTACTGTCAAAGCCAACCACCACTAAAAGATGCCCATTATGGTAAACGCGCGGCGCACCGGGCAAAGCCCCCCGCACACTCACCACAACCGGAATCCCTTTTTTTAGAAAGTCGCAAAGATTTAAGAACGAATTCATCCGCGCCACCGCAAAGAGAATTTTACCGTCAGAAAGTTCATAAGCATGCGCCATATTAAATGGCCAACTGCCATGTTGACCAAGGCCGTGGTCAAATGATTTTTCTGCAAACGAAACTGGATCAATCTGTTGTGCGGTTAAATATGAGGTGAGCATGGTGCATGATGTTGGCGAGCATAAGCCATCATTGCGCGGGTGATCCAGCTCAAATTGTGAAAGCCGTGGCACCCCTTTTACCAGTACCGATGGTGTTTTGGCAAACAACGATTCAGTTTCGGGGAAAAACAAGTTAAAATTCGCCACATTTACCGCAAATGATTTAATCAAGGAAAGATTAGCATCACCGTTTGGAATAATTTTTATCCCAAAGGCATCAGCGGTAATATCACTCTGTGATTCGAGCCGTACATGATGATAACTTGAAATATGGTCGGGGTTTGTTTTAAATGATTTTTGTATTGTGTCGCCCCATGCAATCATTCGATGCCATTTACTCCATTCTTTTGTTGTAGCATTACGAACACGGGCAAAAAATATGAAGTTTCCGTGCACGGGGCGCAAAGAGTTCCAACTAAAAATAAGTTGCGTAAATGGTTTAACATTAACCTTGGTGAGGGTGATATCCTTTTTTAAGCTATTTTCTTGCTGCTCGGCAGTGGTAAATTGCTTGCGGTGCAACCAAGTCCATTGTTGAGACTTGTTTTCTAAACAAGAGCCGTTTATAACGGTACATAGCAATACGCAAATACCGAGCATTCTTTGAATGAGAAAGCATAGTTTCATGACCCGACTCCACAGTAAATCAAGCATTTATTTACTAATATAATAATTTTATTTTAAAATTTAATCAACAGTTTCTTCTTGAAACTCCCAAATCTCTGTTATTTAAAGTATATAATTGGTGATACTATTAGTAAGCATAGCGCAAAGGGGGATACTATGAGCGAATACAGACCATTTTTGTTGTTCTTAGGCCTAATAACCATGCAAATACCCACGGTAGCAAAAAAAGCACTAGTGGTAGTTCCGGTGGCAGATTTACTTGGGGCACCGATAAAAACATTCGGCATTGCGCCAACCGTTAAAGAATCATACCAAAATATCGCATTATGTGGCGGAAAAAACAACTCGAGCCAAGGATGTCCGCGCATTCATCAAGCATTGTTTAACGAAGAAGTAGAAATTATTTCACTCAATGAAGGAAAAAATGGAGATGATGGTGAAGTATGTATTGCCTATGAGCCGGTATTTTTTATCACGCATACGCTCCATAAGCCGCAAAATCTCTTTTGGACCAGCGCTAAAAATATAAAACTATTGGCGACTTTGAAAAAAAAGAACGTATTACTTGAACATATCCCCGCAACCCCATCATTTAAATCACATGCTCACGAGCAAAACTTTCCAACTATTGTACTCAAAAAACCTTTTTTTGATGCATCCCTTAATCTTACCTTTTCTGCCGGCACTCGATTTGTTATTGATACTTCTAACGGCGATGAAAAAAATTATTTGGCATTTGTTCTAGATACAATAACGCTTAGTGAGAGGTTAACTCCAATTCCTAAAAATTATGCCGTACCAGTTGTAGCCAAAGCACCACAAGAAGCTATTAGATGCTTTGTTGCACTTTTAAAAGAATGGGCGCACTGTCCGCATGGCCAGATCGCCTATGTTTGGGGCGGATGTAGCTTTAGCCAATGCTGTCCGGAGCATGATTTTACAGAAACAGAAATCAATAACAACGGGAAAACAGCAACCGTATGTATCTGCAGCTCTTGTAATGTATGCCCACAAACGGGCCCTGATTGCGCCGGATTGATTCTACTGGCGGCGCAGATATGCGGCATTCCCTACTTTTTTAAAAATACCTATACTTTAGCTCATTATTTAAAACCGTTACGGCATCACGACACTTTGCACGAGGGTGACCTTATATGGATACCGGGACACGTAATGGTGGTTAGTGATATTAAAAATAATTTATTAATCGAGGCTCGTGGTTACAGCCATGGATTTGGGATTGTCCATGAAATTCCCCTCTCAAAAGTCTTCGCGGGTATTCATACTTATGAGCACTTAAAACACGCCTATGCAAATCAATCCCATCTTGCACGGATGAATAAGCAAGGAGTAATTGTAGAAAATATTAAGCACTGCAAACTCCTTAGGCTCTCATCAGCATGGGATTATGCTTATTAACTAACTTCCGGCGGTAGTAACAACAGTAGTTTTACGGTATACTCCATCCCAGTTATCACCTTGTTCAAAAGGATACACGCCATGAAAACAAATTCGTTATTATTTCTTATTTTCTTTGCGGCCACTACCAATTCTACTAACTTTGAGCGCACTGCATTCTGCATTACTACCGTTGCGGATATTGTGCGGCATCAGATCACGGATGATACTGCTTCTTATCAGGAAGTAAAACAGGCATATGAATCCTTACCCGCTTCCTGGGGCCCGGCGCTCAAAGATAAAGTAACCTGCCCTCGCGAGCACCAGCTTTTGCTCCACGAAATAGTAACAATACTCAAAGAAACTAATGCTGAAGCATTTGTTGCGGTAAAAAATTGTATGACCAAAAATGAAGATAATGAATCGGTTTCGGTGCAAGGTTGGATGCGCAAGGATCAGCTTGAAGATATTCAGTATCTTGATGGATATGTCCCCGGTTTACCCAAACCCATTAATTGGCAATCGGGCGCCATAGAATCAGAAGTAACCTTAATTAGTCCTTATCGGGATGACGAAGGCATTTTTTATTCTGCAGGCACGCGCTTTGTTTTATTAGAAGAAACAGAGGATTCTTATCGAGTAGCAGCATATAGTAAAGCAATGCATCGATTCAAAGCAATCGAGCTACCACAAACAATCTGCGCCTATAAAACACATACACTAAGCATTGATGAGCGCCGCGAACTATTTTGCCGTTTGGCAACCATGTGGGCATCAATACCCGATGCGTGCATACCATTGGTCTGGGGCGGCGCAAGCGTCGGCAAAGCATGGGAGCAGGATGACTATTTTGCGGTCAATTATTCTACGAGCGAAAATGAGAGAGTAACAGCATGGGCAAGACCATTATATGGCAGCAATGGTCCTTACATGGGCCTTGATGCGTCAGGCGGCATCTTGCGTGCGCTGCAATCGATCGGCATCGCCTATTTTTGCCGAAATTCGCTCACCGCATATGCAGAACTTGAGCAGTATGCACTGCACGAAACATTCAAAAAAGGTGATTTAATCTGGTTACCCGGTGCACTACTCATTATTACGAGCCTTGAAGACAACCTCGTTGTCACTGCAATGAGTTATACATCCGGCTACGGCGCTTGGACAACATTACAACTCCATGCGGTCTTTAAAGGTATTTATTCGTATCAAGATCTACGCAACGCATACCAACACAATAAAGAATTAACACTCCTCAATAAAGATGGCAGCATTGCGCGCACCGCACCTTTTGCCATATTGAAGTTGCCATTACGATGAATAGCGTGACCACCAAGAGCGCGTTATTTCTTTAAAAATGCTCACCGCAAAACTAATCACGATATACAGTGTCGCCGCGGCAAGAAATAAAGGATACCCTTTGCTTAATGCCCATACGGCAAAAAGAGCTGCCAGTAGTAAAGCGCCGCCGGTTGCAAGACGCATTTTGATATATTTTGATGAAGGAAATTTTACCGAAGAGATCATAAGCAGCGCAATAATCGTTACCATAAATGCAATGCGATCTGCTTTGAGAGCAGTAGAAAATACTGATGATGCAATCCATTTTTCTGAGATAACCACATTGGCAAAAAAGAAGGCGGCTATTGTTGTTGGCAAGCCGATAAATGATGTGCCCTGATCAATTGTTGTGGAATTAAAACGGGCAAGCCGAAAAAGTCCGGAACATAAATAAAGCCCCAAAACAACCATGCCGGCACTACCAAGTTCGTATAATGACCAACTATACAATAATACGGCCGGTGCAAACACAAATGAAATTGCGTCGCACAGTGAATCAAGTTCCATTCCAAGCACACTCGTTGATCCGATCATTCGGGCCAATCTTCCATCGCAAAGATCAAGACATGCCGCAATTATTATAAAAAAAGCGGCCATAAGATATTGTTCATCGAGGGTTTTAAGAACCGACATAAAGCCGCAAATTGCATTACCAAAGGTGAAAAAAAAAGGAATTAAATGAAGATTTTTTTTCCCGGAATTTTGTAATTTATTAAATGAAATAATTTTCATACCAGCCTCCCCAACACTGTTTTGCCACCATATACTTTTTGACCAATTTCTACGCTCAGGATACTCCCTTCAGGCAACACTACATCAACTCGTGAGCTAAATTTTATCATGCCATATTTTTGGCCTGCCGCAACAGTTTCATGTGGCTTAGCCCAACAAACAATGCGACGCGCAACAGTGCCGGCAATTTGCCGAACAAGAATCTTTTTGCCGCTCGCATGGCGAATTATCAAATCATTATGTTCATTTAATTCTGAACTCTTCGGCAAAAATGCCATCATAAATTTTCCCGGCACATAGATGATTTGCTCTATCACGCCTGCCACCGGAGTCCAGTTTACATGAACATTCAGCGGTGAAAGAAAGATAGAAACTTTTTGTTTATCAGGGCTGATAGCAACTATAGTACCATCTGCCGGACATACGATCACATTAGGATCCGCTAATGCTTCCGGGCAAATCCGATCAGGGTTGCGAAAGAAATAGAAACAAAAAACAAAAAGAATAAGTGCGATAAAAGTAAGTGGTTTAAAGAACAACCAACCAACTGCAGCCAATAGTCCCAATCCAATAACTAACCAGAGACTTTCGGTCCAAATAAGATTTGTGGTGATCGTTGAAAGCATATGTATTTCTCTTTATTCTACTTTGCAAGAAAATAGGGTACCCTTTTCAGGATACCCATTTTTATCTTCAAATGAAATCATATCACCTGTTATCGTCGCTGAACGCAAGGTTCAGGCCGATCATCATTGGCATAAGTAACTCTAATCTTTATATGGGGAAGCACATAGCGATAAAATATAACACCACCGGCAACCAATCCGCCAAAGATCCAATAATGTTTTGCCATCGTGTCGCCCATCTGTGAAAAACTGCTTGCGCAATCGCGCGTCAATCGGGATGCGGCAAGGCCTAGAGAATGGGCACCTTTGATAAAATGCTCTTTTGTCCCGGCAAAATTATCTGCGATTGATTCAACAGGCAAATCTTTAGCAGCTTGCAAAGCAGCATCTACTTTATCTTGGATCATCTGTGCAATTTCCGGACTTTTTAATAGTTCGGCTACTTCGGCAGATGTGAAACCAGAAAGTTGACGGCTCATCAATATGGGCAATGCTAATAAGACGATTTTATTTATTATGTTCATAATGTTACCGCTATTTTCTAAATAAAATTTAAACCCTTATGCATTATAAAAGCAGAGCAGCCTCTTCATCTTTAATGCAGAGAGGGATATTTGGTATATTCAGCTTTTGTAATGCTTGATCAAGGCAATATTGCAATGCTTCAAGACGCTGTACTAATTGGTACATGCGCCAGTATTCCCTAATCGCACGCGCTTCAAATGGTAACGCATAGTTTCGAACCGCTAAATAAGGATTAAAGATCGAAGGCAACCCACGTTTCATAACATCGGTATTAATAGATTCTGCTTCGTCTTTGCTTAATTCAATAAAGTTTTTGTTCGGGGAATAGTTAAAGCTTTTCTTTTTATCTTTGATAATGCTTTGCACAATATTAGTTTGCGCTGCTGCTTGATCCGGTGACAGTTCGAAACGTGGCAGAATACGACAATCATCAAGACAGTTTTCCAGCTTCTTAATAACCTTCATAAGATCTTTCTTTTCTTTTCCAATGATTGTTTTCATGCGCACAATAAAATCATGCTCACTTTTATCATCAACCCATTGCGACTTTTTCAAGGAATTATAAACATCGCTCTGATTTGCCATAATATCTGCCGCCAATGCCCAATTTCCTGATTTATCGGATTCATTTTGCCAGTACATTAAGTTTTCCGGTTTATCCAATGGATTAAACATGTAGCGAGTTTTGTCTTCTGCGTCTTCAACAACTGACTTCCAGTCTTTGCTATATTTATGACAATTCACCAGATATGCAGTGCTACCCAGAGCAGCTGCTGCCATGCAGGTAATGAAAGGATGATTTTTAGGAAATAATACCGTGTTTACTGCTGCTGATGAAACTTGCGATCCAACAGCCTTGGTTCGCGCAAGCCCTTTTGCAACTTTTGTGAAAATATGTGCTTGGTTTGGTGCGGTATAAAGACCTAATCCCATACCCATTAGAATGGCGATAAGTGATACATTACGCAATTTCATAGAATAACCTCCGTTAGAAGATATCATTGTGATATATATATTTTACTTTATAGTGTTATATTTTTTTGTCAATGCGATTAAAGCCAGCCAGGCAATCTGAACCTTAAAATGCTTAATAATAGCATCTTCTGTTTTAAAAATAATGTTTCAATTTGTAATTTTAGAGAGAAAACGGCTCGCCCGCTACGATCATTCTTTTCAATTGGGAAAGACTGTGGCTCTTACCAAGAACACAAAATCCCTTGAGCCTACTTGAGTTTGCCAGATACTGATGGCAATAATCGGAACCCTCCTGCACAAGAAGTTGATCGCCCCCCTCGCATGGATCCATAAGACCGGCCTGAGCAAAATCAAGCCCAAAAAAGGACGAACTCACAATGATCGCTGCTCCCTTATATTCTTTTGGTTGGCCCACCATTGCCTGCGCCGCATGAAGACCTTGCAACATGGCATCGGGCCAGGTGCAACTGGCAATCAACTGATTTTTGAGGGTATCAACTATTTCTATCGCATCCCCTCCGGCATATATATCGGGCGCAGAGGTCTGCAAATAACCATTTACACTAATTCCCTGAGAGCCAATAAGAATGCCAGCTTCCTGGGCAAGCTTAGTATTCGGCCGCACACCGGTTGCAATAATAACAGCGTCTGCCTCATGCAATTGCCCCGATACTAACCGTACGCCAAATACCTTCCCTTGCTCAGATTCAATAGCACATACTGATTGATTCATGAGCAGTCTTGCCCCAAGTGCTTCTATCTGAGATTGCAAGAAATGCGAAGCGTGATCATTTAAAAAATGCGGCAACAATCTCGCTTGTTGTTCGATAATAGTAGTATGAATGCCCGAACGAATCAGAACATCGGCACATTCAAGGCCACTCAACCCTGCACCTACGACCATTGCCCGTCTGACCCCCTGCCTCTTAATTGCATCCAGCAACTGGTAGGTGTCGGCTAAGGTATGAAATGTATACAATCCCTTCAAGGAGTACTCAGTAACAAAATCCGGAAGAAAAGGTGATGACCCCAGGCCTAAAAAAAGGGTGTCATAATTGACTGTTGAACCATCAGAGCAATGCAAACTTTTTTTTACTATATCCAATGAAATAACCGCGGTATTGTATAAAAATTCCGTCCCCGTATGCTCACTTAAAGGCAGCAGTACCTGGTCATACTGCTTTGCGCCGGCCAGAAAATCGGCAAGCAAACACTTATTGTAGGGCAACTCTTTTTCTCGAGAAATACAAGTTATTTTCGCATCAGGCGCTAAACGCCGCAGTCGATTGAGAACAGCAATTCCTGCCGCTGAGGCTCCAATAATTACAAAATGATGATTTGACATGGATTACTATGTATAGAAATTGTATTAGTGCGTTAAAAACTAGTGATATTTCTGATTCTATCAGATTGGATGAAAGATACCAAATTCTTGTTTTTTCCCAAAAAAAAATGGAAGACTTGCAAATGTATTTCGCACGTGTTTTAAAAAGGAGATATCTATGCGAATAATAAAATATCTATCCCTGCTCAGCCTTTTAACCAGTATCATGATTGCAGAGGGAGCAGCAAATCCTAAACGCCCCTGGACATTTTTAGTCTATATGGCGGCCGACAACAACCTTAATCCTGAAGCAGACTATAATATCGCCCAAATGGTAAAAGCGAGTACCGTAAACAATGTCTATATTCTGGTGTATCTCAACATCAAGCGCAGCGGCCAAGATAAAATGACACAGCGCTTAATAATCCAAAATGGCAAAATTCTCCAAGAAGGTGAAACAACGGTAGAAGATAGCGGCGATCCACAAACATTAATTAAAGCATTGGTTTGGGCAATCACTGAATATCCATCCGCTCATCTGTTTGTGGATCTGTGGAACCATGGTTCTGGGTCACTTAATCGTTCCGTTCTTGCGCATCGCGGCGTTTGTTATGATGATACTACCGGCCATTATTTAACCGATCTTGCCTATAAGAGCGCATTTGATGTGGCAGTTAATCAATATCTCAATGGTCAAAAAATCGATATTATTGCCTTTGATGCGTGCTTGATGTCGGACATTGAAGTAGCATTTACGCTCGCGCCATATGCCAATTATATGGTTGCATCACAACAAACCGTTCCGGGTCCCGGATATGATTATTCGTTGGTGCTGGCGCCATTTGCAAAAGGAACACCGGATGCGCAATCACTGGCACGCTCAATCGTAGCGGCATATAACACTTCCTATAAAAATAGCGAAGAATCCTATACGCTTGCCGCAACAGATTTAGGTAAACTTTCTGCAATAGTCGGTGCAACAAATAACATTGCTCAGCTTTTGGATACTTATCTTGCATCGGATGTTAACGGTTCATTGCAACAGGTTATCGCGCAAAGCGCCGATCCTTCTGTATGCGCCCATTTTGATGAACCGACCTATCTTGACTTGTATACCTTTTATGCAAATCTTTATACCCGCATAAATAGTGCAGGATTAAGCAGCGCTAATCTGGCAGCACTGCGCACTGCACTAAAAGCGGGCCTCTCATCAATTTCACAAGCAGTATTTGCTAATGTCCACAGCAATTCTGATTTTGCAAAAGTCCGTGGACAATCTATTTACTTTGCCGATATTAATGCTGGCGTTGAGCCATCATATGGTGAGTTGTATTGGACACAACAAAATCCACAATGGGCGCAATTATTAAATGATTATGTTTATCTTGCAAGTAATGCTTAAAAGTAAAATTTCACTATCTAGAAAGGCCCGGGTGATTTCCCCGGGCCCGTATCTTTTGTGCTAAAAATGTAATGTGCCCGACCGGGATCGAACCGGTGGCCTCCCTACTTCGCTAAAGCTACGAAGGGCTTACGGCAGATTGAGATCTACCGCTCTTTCAAACTTCTTTGCATAGCTTGTGATTGCTTAAACATTAATGTGCCCGACCGGGATCGAACCGGTGGCCTCCCTACTTCGCTAAAGCTACGAAGGGCTTACGGCAGATTGGGATCTACCGCTCTTTCAAACTTATTTGCATAGCTTGTGATTGCTTAAACATTAATGTGCCCGACCGGGATCGAACCGGTGGCCTGCAGATTAGGAATCTACCGCTCTATCCAAACTGAGCTACGGGCACAAATAAAGATTTCAAAGTACCCCAAGTATCTTGCCCGTGACTCCTGAGCGGAGTTTATCCTGAGCGAGCCTTTGCGAGTCGAAGGGGGCACAAATAAAGATTTCAAAGTACCCCAAGTATCTTGCCCGTGGCTCCTGAGCGGAGTTTATCCTGAGCGAGCCTTTGCGAGTCGAAGGGGGCACTAATAAACTATTTCAAAGTACACTCCAATATTATGACCGTGAGTTTATCCTGCCTACCCGCCGTCCTTCGAGATGCAGCTTCGCTGCTCCACAGGATGAGCGGAAGGAAGCCTTTAGTCCTGAGTTTAACGAAGGGCTTGAGGTAGGCTGGGTTACCAGCTTCCGCCACCACCACCGCCTCCGCCGCCACCCGATGAACCGCCTCCGCCAAAGCCTGAAGATGATCCGGGAGGAGTGCCAGACGATGAAATACCGGAACTAGAAGCAACCGATGATGCAAGAGAACTTCCTAAACCGGAAGCAAAACTCTCCGTTCCAAATCTATTAAAATCCCCCACATACCAGATCGGATGATACGGATGGCCCTGTTGCGCCATATGAGCAAAGATTGGTGCAAATTGATGCGACCATTGTTGCTCAACGCCAAGTGCCACTGCATAGGGTAAATATTTTTCATATAATTCCGGTGTTCGCGTTGGCGGTGTGCCGATAATTTTTAATCGTTCAGTTTCGGTAGTTTCTAGAAATAGTTTAAACCCTTCAATCTCATCATGCAATTTTCTGCCCAATTTGGTGTAGCCCCGCGTTCCATAATAATAAAGGACCACGATGAAAATTGCTATTGCGGCAACAATAAAAAAATATTCATAAGAAATACCGGCCCCAGACAAAAGAATAAAACCAACCACACCAACAAAAAGAATTATGCCGATTTTAATCAAAGAATCAATGTGCTCATCAAAGAAACGATTCAGCGGCGCTAAAATAGTATCTTTAAAATAAAGTATCGCTGAAGCAATCACCGTCTGATTTTTTTGTTGCACCGTCAGAGTGTCCGATTTTTTAAACAAAAGATCGAGTAATGGCTGGTATTGTTTTTGCATGTCTTTATCGCCATCACCAGTCTTTTTGAGCGTGTATTGGTTTGATAAAAAAGACTTTTTATATTCTATGGTTAAAAATCCATGCACCGCCATATTGATTATCTCAGCGGCAAACCCGGTGTGATCATAACCAAATTTAGTCAAGTAGCGCACCGCGCCGGGCGTGAAATCTTTGGGCGGATAAAATAATGGAATTACCGTGCCGGAATTTTGTTCTTTATTGATGCGATACCAACTGAAAAAACAATAAAGCAATAAGGTGAGTAGCGAAAGCAATAACCAAAAGAGGCCAGCATTATCTTTTATAAAATAGGACAGTTTGGTGAAGAATGTTGGCGCATGCATATAGCCTTTGGGCCATTTGAGCACGATTGTTAATCCCTGGCCGGGAAATAGTTTTTGCGTTGTTGTCCACCCCACCAATGAAGGCCCGGCCGTAGCGGCCTGATAATTAGTTCCTGTTTCACGCTGATGACCGGTAAATGCAGTAAACTCCAAAAGATTTTCAGAAATTGCATCCGGCAATTTCACCTGCACACTGGCGCGTTCAATGGGCACACGCCACCCATTACCCGTAACGTTCCAATATAATTCATCATGATTTTCGAAATACCCTAACTGGCGATTGGTAGTATAGACAATTTCATAGGTATAAGCACCGCCAGCAAGCATAAGATCTGGATCACCGATTTTTACGCGTTTGCCGTTGGCAAAGTTGCTGACGGTATAGGGAACCGGCGCGCCATCTTTGGTCACACTTTCAATCTTGAATCCCACATTATAATGAATATTATGAGTATCCACATAGTGTGTGGGGAAATCACGAAATATGCCATGCCGATCCGAGGGCAATGCATAAATGATTGTTTCATGCACGCGCATCTGCGAATCAGCATAAATGGTTATATCACTATGGAAATTAATAATGCGTTCCGTGAATGCAGATAATGCACTCACCGGCCAGATAAGAGCAAGGAACAAAAAAGTGGATATATTTTTCATATCACACCTCTTTTTTTGATTAAAACTGCACCTTGGGATTTTCTCGTTCGGCTGCTGAACCCAACTCAAAATAGGAGACCGGGTTAAAGCCGCCCATTCCTGCAACAATGCGTGATGGAAAACTTTGCACCAACACGTTAAAGTTGCGCGCAGCACCATTATAATAGCGGCGTGAAAGTTGAATTTCATGCTCAAGCGCTGAAAGCTCTTTTTGTAATGCCAAAAAGTTTTCATTTGCTTTGAGGTTTGGATAATTTTCAGCCACGGCAAAAAGCGTCCGCAGTGCGTGCGTTAACCCTTTTTCCGCTTCTGCTTTTTGATCGACGGTTGTCGCACTCATAGAAGCCGAACGCGCACGCGCAATCTCTTCAAAAATTCCTTTCTCATGAGTTGCATACTGTTTTACCGTTGCAACAAGATTGGGAATCAAATCATAGCGGCGCTTAAGCTGCACATCGATGCCGCTCCATGCTTCATCAATAAGTGCTTTTAAATGCACTAAGTTATTAAACGTGCCAATGAACCAGAGCGCTAATAGTCCAATGATTCCGCCAATAACCAATAAGGCAATAAAAAATGAGGTCATAGTGCCCCCTTTTGTTTTAAAATGGTTTTACAAAAATCGTAATATTCTTGATCAAGAATAGATAAATAAAGATCATTTACTCTGACACCATTGATCATAAAATTTTCAGATTGTATTAATGGGGTTGGCGATATGGTAGATATTGAAAGCAATGCGAAGATATTGAGAAGAAAAGCTGTTTTTTGCGTCATCGTTCCTCCACGACAAACAGATTATTTTCTATCTATAGAATATCATTTTTGCTGTATTTGTCGATGAAAAGAGTTATGAGAAACAATGAATTATTAAGGATTCTAAACCTTTTTTTAGATTATTTTTTCGCAGTGGCTGGCTGTTGAATAGCTTGCACGCCAAGATATGCAATTTTTTTAACTATATCTAAAGGTAATCCTGCTTGAAATTTCTGGCTTATGCACCAATCATCTTTACGGGGTTGTACATAGCCCAAGCCATGCATTGTATTGTAATATGCTCTTAGAATGCGACCTACCTTTTTTATTTTTTTAATTTTCGGACTATCGATTCCGGCCCAAACACTTAAGAATGCTTTAGTTGGCTGATCAAGTTTCGTTCCCCGATCAGTTTCTTCATCAACATGCCATGCAGCTTCACATTCAATCTTACCCCATTCCAATGTTTTTACCAGATCTAATTTTGTAACATTAGAAAAGCTCAATGCAATCATAATATTATCCTCAAGTGCAGAAAAAGGAATACGAGGAAAACCAGCTTTCAATTGAACCATTCTTTCAAGAAGCCTGAGAGGAGCGGTGCCATTCTTTTTTGGATCCCAGATGGCGCCGGCGCGCAAAAACGGTTCTAAATCGCCCACGCATCGTGCATTCAAAAAAGCTGCGTGTAAAGCAGTAGATCCATTTCCATTTACACTGCAGTGATTAATATCCTGAGTACGATTTATCAGTTCTAGAATGTGAGGCTTTAATGTATCGTCGGTTTGCATACCTAGTACGCACAATGCGTGAAGCGGCGTTAAACTATTGTCGCATTTATTGGCGTCACATGAATTGATTAGAGCAATTTTTTCGGCGACACTCTTCGCATTAACAATTGTTTCAGCAAAGGTTAAAGCTTTAGACGCAGCCAGAGGAGTTAACGCCTCCGGCTCCGACATAGATTGAATAGAAAAACTTATGAATATAAAAGGTAAAATGTAATATACAGTCATGGTTAATCCCTTTAAAGATGTCGCCAGTTATTTAAAGCTTCTGGCATTCAGATTCTTCTAAACTTTATTTAGTTGAAAAAAATAATTTTAAAGTTTTAAAAGAGAATACAAGAAAAATAATCTTAAATGAACATTTTCTTTGAATAACCAAGAGAATTCATTATAATTGCTAAACGTGAATACCTAAATAAAGCAAAGGAAATACGAATGAAATTTTTTTACTTATACCACTTTTCTGCTTACCCCTAGCACATTCAGCCAAAGCAATGATTATTTTAACAAACGAAGCCGATGAGAAATCTGGAAAGTTTACTCTCACAATAAACGCAAATACTGCACCGGTAGATATTATGGATGTAGTTGACCGCGCGTTGCCCGAAAAACCGAAAAATGACGAGCCCAAGACAGAATTGCGTAAGAAAATTGAGTCTTATAATTTGACCAAACAAAAAAAGCAAAATATGATCACCGGAAGATTGCTTTGCTTTAAAAAAGGCATAGCGCCAGAAACCGTCACCGATGATATGGCCATGGAAAGTTATAACATTGATCTAACCCTTAAGATGTTGGATGCTTTTAAAGAGCTTCAGCCCGAATCGTATGGCTATCTCTTAGCGTATCTCCATGCAAAAAATAGCCAGCGAGAAAAGCAAAAATAATAATACTTGGATCAATTACTTGTCAACCCAGCGATACTAAGCTTTTTATCTCAACTAATTTTATAAAGCACATGCTTTGCTCCGTTTCTAAATAAATAATCTTGGATTGATTTGGGAGCACCGCTATTCACCGCTACATCTAATGGAGTTCCTTCTATTATCGAGTTGCCATCCTTTTCTACATACCGATTAACATCAGCATCCAACATCTCTTTGAGAATTTCGTTATGCTTTTCTTCATCTTCATGCCATTTACCAAAGCAAACAATATGAAAAAGTCTTTTGGAATCATACCTTAAAGAGATTTTAATACCATCCGTTTTCAAAAGAAATTTGGTTGCCTCATAATTGCCACACTTAACCGCATTATACAATGCAGCATAATGGCTTTTGCAAACATCATGCGCTGCTCCCTTGGTGATAATGCCATCAAGATCAGGATGATGATTCCAATCATAATGTTGATAATACATTTGCGTTACTTTATCAAGATCATTTTCTGCTGCCGCTTTACAAAATCTTTTACGAATAGCTATTACTGATTCTTGAGCATCAGATAATTCCATACTGTGTATGGAACAAGCGCTTAACAATTCAAAGGTTAATAAAAATACTAGCTTGTTAATCATTACTGCGCCTTCAAAATCTACTTTTTATCATCAACAACTTTTTCTTCAAAAACAGTAGTTGCTTCGATTGAAGATTTCTCAAACCTTGAACCATCAACAACGAGTTTTAGTTGAATAGATTGTATCGCCTGCTGTTTTTCGTCACTCAATTTTTTAAGATTCAGGATAATACTTCTACTCTCTGGCTTTACTGCACCAATCATATGGCGAGTAAGTAATAAATGAAATTCCTTATTATCAATAATAAAATATGCCAGCTGCAACGCCTTAACATTATCTGCCGGTATTTTAAAAAAGTAATCTTGACTTTCTTTGAGAGGAATATTGACTACTTCCGGTTTATCATTTTTTTCTGATAAATCTTTAATTTTTTGATTTTCGGCAATACCAAATTTTCTATCACCAACAATAAGCTTTCCGATGCTCAACTCGATGTTTTGTTTGCCCGTTGCGGGCAATTCTTGGTTCATTTTATTGTACACCGATTCTAACAAAACAGGAATTTCACCCAACGTAGTTGCAGCGCAAATAAATAGTGGATTACTTATTATCAGTGCAGCGAATAAATAAGAATATATTTTTAATTTCTTTATCATGGTGAGTTCTCAAGAAAATTGTGGTGATAGAACAAATAATAGTAATTTTATCAATTATCGTTTGAAGAAGCTACTTTTGTAACTTTCTCAATTACTTTTTTCACATAACATAGTTGTGCAATTTTGAGCCAAATTTCGTCGGGCAAGGAGTGCTCGCCCCGAGCTAAGAATCGGCACAAATGTATCGGTTTTGCCCATTGTTCAATAAATTGCACACCGGCATCATATCTATTATCTACTGCTTGCGCTAAAGTCTTTGGAGTATCTCCACGTTCATCAAATATCTGTGTTCTAGCCCCATGCTCGAGCAATAAGCGAATAAGAATTGTTTCTTCAGGTTTTTCGCAACGTACTGCGTGGAATAATGGTGTTCGCCCATCTCTATCTGCAGTATTTGGATCTACACCATACTGTAACAATAATTTCATGATTGCATATCGTGCATCATTGGGAAAAGGCCAATAGCTCCCTCTGGCAACCACATGTAATGCTGTCGAATTATGCACCGTGTCCACAGCACAGGCGTCCGCACCTGCTTCTAAAAGAAGTTTTACATTCTCCACGGCACCCTCTGATACCGCCTCATGTAATGCCGGCCATTTACCAAACATTTGATTCGGATTGGCCCCATGCAAGAGCAATTTTTTGGTAATCTCACTATACACATCCTTACGGAGTGCATAATACAAAGGTGGTAGCACAGGGTAATATTCACCTGCAAATTCTTTGATCAGTGGAATGTCGACATTCTGTTGATTTTTTATGCGACTATCAACGAGCGCTAACAGATATTTGCCGCCCACTTCTGAATCGTTTAACCACCAACTACCATAATCATAGGAAGGTACATCAAGATGAATAATTTCGTTCTCAAAAACCATAATCGGCTTTTTTTGCAGTGCATCAAATATTTTTTGTCGCTGTAAAGTCCGCTGTGCGCTGCGCTTGTTTATTTTTTCTAACTGTTTGTTATTCAAATGCGTTACTCGCGGCTTTCTTTCCATAACATGGGTGCTCAGCATGAAAAGTAATAGAAGAAATCCATAAAAATGATACTGCATAAAAAATATCCTCATGTTATTAACGGTAGTGCATTGATAATTAGTGTATATTGTGCGCTGGAGAATTGTGATAGGCAATTTAAAATCATGATTGCGCCAAGGGTATTGAAAGTGCTATGGTACCAAAGAATGATTATTATAGATAAAAACACATTTGAATCGGTGATTTATTAATAATCTATTAGTACAAACTCTGATTTCCATTTATGTGGTGTCGCCAGCGATTGCAATGGAACAACCCCCAGAAGAAAATCTCGATCTGCAACTTTTTGAAGCAGCCTATAATGACAACACTCAAAAAGCAACCCAGTTACTCAAACAAGGAGCTGACGCTAATACATCCTTTGAAGGAATGACAGCATTGTATTGGGCAGCATTTCAAAATAATAATCTGTTAGTAAAATCAGTGCTTACTCAATCAACTATTGAGGTGAATCTACCGGATAAAGATGGATGGACACCGCTTCATTGGGCCACGTGTAATAATAACATGGAGATCGCCAAATTATTGCTTGCTCAACCAACGATTGGCGTAAATCTAAAAACTAACAAAGGAGACTCAGCACTTGGATGGGCCGCATTCAAAGAAAATAGCCAGATGGTAAAACTATTGCTCAACCATATAAATAAACCATCTCAAGAAACAATCGGTTTGCTGAATTCGATTTATCAAGAGAGATCAATCTATTTTTCATTATTACCAAGAGATCTTATTGGCATGCTTGCGCAGTATCAGGCTGAATATAGCATTTGCGATGATTGCGCAAAAACAATTGCGAGTGAATCATCTGATCATATGAAAAAAATCATTGAACATGAATTATGGGCAAGAAGAGCCAAATGATAACTTCGTCTGTCTTCGCATGTTTCTTTAAATCTTTTTTGTTCTACCTTAGTAACTGGCCTGCCAGGCGTCTTGTACGGCATAGCTCGAAGAGCGACGACGCAAGCCCTTTATGGGCGAAGAACTTAATTTACAATGCAACGTAGTCCGTCTATGCTTTCGCTTCGTTAATATCAATTACTAAAGCAGATTGTGCTTCCCAGCCGTCGCTCTTCGAGCTATGGCGGGCACGCTGCCGGACAGTCTTCGCATGTTTCTTTAAATCTTTTTTGTTCTACCTTAGTAACTGGCCTGCCAGGCGTCTTGTACGGCATAGCTCGAAGAGCGACGACGCAAGCCCTTTATGGGCGAAGAACTTAATTTACAATGCAACGTAGTCCGTCTACGCTTTCGCTTCGTTAATATCAATTACTAAAGCAGATTGTGCTTCGCCGGACAGTCTTCGCATGTTTCTTTAAATCTTTTTTGTTCTACCTCAGTAACTGGCCTGCCAGGCGAAGCCCTTTATGGGCGAAGACTGGTGCGCCCGGAAGGAGTCGAACCCTCAACCTGCGGATCCGAAGTCCGACGCTCTATCCAATTGAGCTACGGGCGCATATTACATATCAATAATTTTAGCCTAATTAACGGATTTTTTCCAGTAGAATCTCAGTTATTTACTCGAAGCGGGGTTTTCAGGATGCGGCAGCTTTCGTAATTGATGCATATAGATGGCAAAATTATGCCAGGAATGGGACTCATTTTTTGTCACTAAACAGGTGAGCACTTTTTCCGTCGGCATTTCAACCACCTTAGCATATATCCATTTTTCTAAAAAATGTGCGGCAACAATCTCATCCTGCACAAGCTGATGAGATTGCGTAACGGCGCGCGCAGCCCTAAGATCATCTTGATGTACCGCCATCCCAAGAATACGCTCTTGCGCAGTAAGAAAATTTGTACAGAATACTGTCAACCAAATCAATACCTTTTTCATGAAGATTTCCCTCGAATAAAATAGGCTAAAAACTCTTTATTTCCGGTTGCCCCTTCAATAGGCGATTCAATTATTCCTTGGCAGGTATAACCATGTTGCACAATGCCTGCGCTAACCCGCTCTATAACTTCTTGATGAATTTTTGCATCTTTTATAATTCCACCCTTGCCAACCTCTTCCTTACGCGCCTCAAATTGCGGCTTGATGAGCACAACCAATTTTCCCTCAGGTTTAAGCACCGCATCAACCGCGTCCATAACTTTCAAGACGGAAATGAAAGAAAGATCGAGCGTAACCAAATCAACTAACTCCCCAAGATCGCGCACTTCACGCAAATTAGTGCGCTCATGAATAATAACCCGCTTATCGGTGCGAATTTTTTCATGCACTTGACCATAGCCAACATCAACACCATATATTTTTTGTGCACCCAATTGCAACAAACAATCAGTAAATCCGCCGGTTGAAAGGCCCGCATCCATCACGGTCAATCCGGCTACGTCGATCTTAAAATGTTCCAGCGATTTTTCTAATTTGAATCCGGCACGGCTGACATATTTTGGTTCTTGAATGTCATAAGAAAGTGACGCATCGGGTGATATCATAGTGCCCGGTTTGGTGACAATCTGATCATCAACCTGCACCTTGCCCTGCATGATCCAACTTTGAATCTGCACTTTGCTATACTGAGGTAACTGCTCATGAAGAGCTTGATCTAATCTTTTTTTTGTTGCCATACGTTTCTTCTATATTTTTCCAACGCCACTTTGCCATTGATGACCGCTTTTTCAAAATCGGTTTGTGGACCGTCGGGTAATTTTTTAATGTAGCTTTGTGCGTTACTCAGTAATTTTTTATCGTCTAGGAGTGCAGAGACGAGCTCTTCCATTGATGACGTGAGAACCGGGCAGGATACCCACAGAACCACATCAACAGTATGCTCATTGGCCCAATCGATAATCTTTTTTACAGTATTATCAGGAATTTGTTGTAAAGTATTATTTTCAGTTTTTATAACCCACCCAAGAGCAATGGGAACGATTCGCTCAGAATTTAAAAGAGGTTCTGAGCCCGATCTTTTTTTCACATAAAAAATAGATTGCTCACTATATTTTTTCTCTTTCTCACTAAATGCTGAGCCTTCCCGAGCGGCAAGATTTTGCGCAGCCTGAGAAAGCACATCAAAGCAAGAAATTGCAATCCAGCAGCGTTTATTAATACCACTTTTAACATTTATTACCGCAGAAATTCTATCTTTCTTTGGCATTAATGAATAACTGATGGGAAATTGAATATCGGTGGGTAAAAAAGTTGATGAGCACAGCTGTGCGTGGGTAACCGAATGGGCTCGCATGTTTACCAGGCTCCCGTAGGATAACACAGCAATTCTTTTTGCCTCACATTGGCAATGAAAAAGTAACAGCAAAAAAAATGTCGTACTAAAAAAGAATCGTGAAAAATAAGTTGTCGTATTCATATAATCTTCCCTTGCCCGCAGTGTATTACAAGCACCTTTTAAAATGAAGAATCTTGGTGTTTTGATGCACCAAGATTCTTCACACACTTACTTTTTGATTTACGACAACGGAATTGGCATCGAGCCGGCACTCATCTGTTTGCGCTCTAGATACGCAGAAATCAGTGACCGCGATGTTTCACTCAACGCATAATGATAATCGTGTGATAATATCTGCTCTTCTTCTAATACTCTATCCCACGGAAGCACCACAAAGAGGTTATCAGAAACACGCATTAAGTTATCTGATGCTTTAATAGTTAAAAACTTATCATTAAATGCAGTGCGCAAAGCGCTGCGCAGCTCGTCCAGTGTGGTAACTTTTATACCATTTATCTCATTGATGGTTGATCCGGGAGTTAATGTTCTCATGCGATACAACTGTGAATCAGCAAAAATATGTGTGATTAAGAGTACTGATTCACTTTGGTTTTTCATCTCGGCAAATTTTACTAAGCCTGGCACCATCTTCTCCATGATATGGATGTGATTGAGACTCAATTGCATAACCACCATGCCGGCAAAGACCTCATAATCTATCTTTTCATAGCCCGGATATATTTTTCGCACGGGTGGTAATTCCATTAAATCAAACGCAATGTTAAATTCTTTGCGTTCACCTTTGCGATACACTATCACACGCACTGTTTCGCCGACCGGAATACGGCTGATATAATCAACAATCGATATTTTATCCTCACTCCATGGCACATTCATATCGCCATAGACGTCAACTTTATGGCCGTTAATGTCATACAGCATATCCCCTTGTTGCACACCGGCTTTGGCCATAGTGCTTCCTTTGACCACTTCAACAATATAACAGCCGCCCGGTTGCGGATTGCCCAGATATTCAGTCAATGATTCAGAAGCATTATTATATAAAATTCCCAAGAACGGTTTGCGCAGCAACTTCGTTTTATGCAAATCAGGCAAAACAATTTTTAAATCATTAACCGGGATTGCATATCCAACATTTTGAGCTTCAGTGACACCTGCAGAATTGATGCCAACCACTTCACCTGATTCATTTAACAACGGACCGCCGGAACTGCCCGGGTTTATTGCGGCACTTATTTGCAGCATATGTTGCTCACGGCCACTAATAACACCTGTAGTACTTTTAAGCGATTGCTGACCCAGCGGATATCCGAGTGCCAAAACATCATCCGAGCGACGCACCATATCAGAATCACCCAGTGGTAAAAATGGAACACTTCCTAAAGCCGATCGGATCACTTCCAATCCATCCGGCTTTACTTTGCATAATGCAAGGTCACGGTCTGGGGTCATACCCACCACTTCGATATCAATAATTCTACGACCAAGTGAAGGAATTTGGATCCACAGCGTACGCGATTGGTTAATCACATGAGCATTGGTTACCAAATATCCTTCTTCATTAATAAAAAAACCGCTGCCGCAGACTGAATATTGTTGTGGCGTGCGATACGGCTGCAGCAGGTCAAATTCTGCAATCTGCGCAAAAACTTGCACTACCGTATCTTTAACTTGATCCTGAATAGGTCGCCATAAAACACTTTTTGAAACAACCTTTTCAACCACTTGGGTTGGAATATCAATCTGTTTTGCCAGTTCAAAGTTGGCTGTTTGAATTTGTGAAAGAGTATCTGAAACTTGTCGCTGTTCTTTGTAGAGCAAAAAGCAGCCGAATCCTAAGGCAAATACTATGAGAATAAGCGCAATCAATGCGAAATCTTGAATTCTTTTATCGTTAAAAATACTGATCATCGGCGTCCTTTAGATTTATAAATCTTAATGAGAAACTATGTATGTAGTTTGAGGGGTTGTTGCTTGAATAAGCGCTGCTTGCGCGGCAACCATTTGCGCATGCTGCATCTCAATCATAGTCTGTGCATTACATTCATTGATAAAACCGGCATCTTCCTTAAGTACTTTCAGCGCACCCCGAATAACTGCTTGAAAGCCCTGGATAATGAGCATGTAATCGTTTGATGACTCTTTTAAATCAGTACGATAAGAATCGGCAACAATAGCAAACGAGGCATAATATGAATCAAGTAGATCATATTGCCGATTCAAAAATCTAAATCCCTCATAGAGCGGAAACTTTGCTTTAAAGTAGGCATCTTTTATGAGTGGTACAATATCTTGTTCAGACGTCTCTAATAAATCAACAATCAACTGATAAGAAGCAACTACATAAAGGCCATCTCGAGCATAATTATAATGGGCTTCCGGAACATAATTAGCGCGAAAGTAACCCATAATTAACGTGCCAATTCCTCCGGCAATGCCATAAGCAAGTGCATGCTCCTGCAGTTTTGGTATTTCACCACTAAAAAGGTATCCCAATCCTGCATATGAGCCTACGGTTATCAAACCACCCTTAAGTGCCGAAAAGAGTATCGCCTCCTTGGATTTGGCAGATAATGTGACATATTCGTTTCCACATTGAATAGTTGAGCCCACAACAAAACACCCGGCAATGAATAACATAGTTTTCTTCATTCGATTCCTTATAAGCAAAAAAATTACTTGATTGATCAATGTATACCATGATTCGCGCACAAGTACAATGGCAAGCCCCTTTGCATCGATTTGCAAAAAAGCTATAAAAAAATTACCCTATTCCTACACTATCATTTAGGCTATTGGGAGTTTTCATGAATTCATCAAGTCCGGCAACCTTAGAAAAACTAGTTGCCCTTTGTAAGCGTCGCGGTTTTGTTTATCAATCTGCTGAAATATATGGCGGACTTAACGGGGTTTATGATTTTGGCCACCTTGGCACGCTCATGAAACAAAATATTCGCAAAGCATGGCTTGAATCATTGTATAAAACAAATGACAACATTTTGCTCTTCGAAGGAGCAATCCTGGGATCCCAAGAAACCTGGAAAGCATCCGGACACGTTGACAATTTTAGTGACCCTATGGTTGATTGCCTTAATTGCAAACATCGCTATAGAATTGATGAGATTAACCTTGAAAAAGCATGTCCTCATTGTGGCATAAAAAAATGGACCGAACCACGCCAATTCAACATGATGTTTCAAACGCAACTTGGTGCAGCAGCGGATCAATCTTCCATTGCCTATTTGAGGCCCGAAACAGCACAATCGATTTTCATAAACTTCAAGAATGTGCTTTCCACCAATCGTATAAAAATTCCCTTTGGGATCGCGCAGATCGGTAAAGCATTTCGTAATGAAATTACACCCAAACAATTTTTGTTCCGCATGAGGGAATTTGAACAAATGGAACTGGAATGGTTTTGCAAACCAGAAGAAGCGGATCATTTCTTTAATATCTGGGTAAAAGCACGTGAAGCGTTCTATCCCTACGTGGGGATCAACAAAGATAAAATTCGTTTGCGAGCACATGCCAAAGATGAGCTCTCTCACTATTCTAAGGGAACCACCGACGTTGAATATGATTTTCCTTTTGGCTGGAAAGAACTTGAAGGAATCGCCAATCGCGGTGACTTTGATCTTCGCCAGCACAGCAGCCATTCAGGCAAAGATTTGGCCGTCTATGATGAGGAAACAAAGCAATCCTATATTCCTTGGGTGGTTGAATGTTCCGTGGGAGTCGACCGTCTCTTTTTAACACTACTCTTTGATGCCTACGCGGAAGATACGGTAGAAGGCGAAGAGCGCATTTTCCTTCGTTTGCATCCACGCATAGCGCCGATTAAAGCTGCTTTTTTACCGCTGACTAAAAAACAAGTTGACCCGATGAAAGAAATTTTTAATGGCATTCGCGCAAAAGGATATCAGATACAATTTGATGAATCGGCTTCCATCGGTAAGCGCTATCGCCGCCAGGATGAGATTGGTACCCCTCTTTGTTTCACCTACGATTTTGAGAGTGAAACGGATCATTGCGTTACGGTCCGCAATCGTGATACAACCAAACAGGAACGTATTCCTATTTCTCAAATAGAATCCTATATCATTGCTCTATTACAATAAAACAGAGGATCTGTTATATGAGTAATTCTCGCTTAGCACATTTTTCTGCGGGGCGCGTTATTCTTTTTGCTCTTTTTTGTACCATTATGCTGGGAACACTTTTACTGGCACTCCCCATTTCTCGCCTAGCGCCTATGGCATTTATTGATCTGTTGTTTACCGCTACTTCGGTCACCTGCGTTACGGGTATCTTTACCGTGCCCCTTGATCAGTTTACTTTTTTTGGCCACTGCGTTTTGTTATTTTTGATGCAAATTGGCGGTCTTGGCATTATCACTTTAACACTCTTTTTGTTATCTTCGTTTATGCATTTAGGGCTTGCCAGCCAGTTGATGGCGGGCAAATTATTAGAACTAGAATCATGGAAAAATATTCGCGAGTTGCTCGAATTTATTATTCTGTTGACCGTTAGCATTGAACTGTTAGGGGCTGCCAGCTTTTTTCTCGTGTTCAGCCATGAATACTCTACCGGGCACGCATTGTTTTTATCACTGTTTCATGCCGTCTCCTTTTTTTGCAATGCGGGCATAACGCTCTTTCAGAGTGGCATCTCCGTTTATGCAAACAATTATCAAGTTATCGGAACAGCTGCATTATTGATGCTCATTGGCGGACTCGGGTTTGTTACGATCTATGAATTGATCATGCGCGTATTTGGGGAAAAAAAACATCTTCATTTCTCTTTGCAAAGTAAAATTGTATTATACGGTGCCGTGATCGGCATCAGCGTTACCGCCCTTTTAATCTGGTTGTTGGAACGGCACCATGCATTTGCCTCCATGAGCATTTTTGGCAGCGTTATCAATAGTATTTTTCATGCAATATCATTCCGCAGCACCGGATTGCTCAGTGTATCGGTAGGCAGCCTCCATTTGGCCACTCTTTTTCTTGTTTTAATAGTTTCTTTTATTGGTTCGGCCCCCGGCTCAACCGGTAGCGGTGTACGCACCACGGCGATGGCAATTTATTTAAGTGTTGTCCGTGCTGCAATTGAAGGACAAACAACCATCAATATCGGCAGCCGACGAATCGCAAAAGATCAAGTGAATAAGGCAATTGCAATTATTTCATTGAGCATTTTTTGGATAGCGTTAACAACTTTTTCTTTGCTGATAATCGAGCCGCGATGGCAATTTATCGATGTTCTTTTTGAAACGGTCTGCGCATTCACCAATCTTGGGTTGACAACCGGAATCACTCCGCATCTTTCTTCGCTGGGTAAATTTTTAATAATGTTGAGTATGATTATTGGTAGAATTGGTTCTTTGACCCTTATTTTGGCACTGCGTAAAATTGCTCTTCGCGCAGAAAACAAGGCTGACATTGTGTATCCTGAAGAACGAGTTATGTTGAGTTAAGGAATTTATATGAAATTTGGTGTGATCGGTCTTGGTAGATTTGGTCATGATGTTGCCACATTACTTGCAGAAAATGGCATGGAAGTATTAGCGGTCGATGACAATGAATCAATCATTACCTCGATTCGAGATAATGTAACCCAGGCAATCTGTTTACGAATTACCGATGAGGCATCCTTGCGCAGCATTGGCATGGATGAAATGGACACGGTAATTGTTGCCATGGGAGAAAATATAGCGCAATCAATTCTCATTACTGCATTGCTCAAAAAACGGCTGCATGTAAAAAAAGTAATTACTCGCGCAGTTAATGATATCCATAAAGAGATTCTCACCTTGGTAGGCGCCGATCAAGTAATATTGCCAGAAAAAGAGGTAGGGATTCATCTGGCTGATCGCTTGAGTTCCCCTTTTATTGACCTGTTGCGCATCACCAAAGATTTTTCTGTAAGCCAGCTGTTGGCCCCCAAAAAAATGGTGGGCAAAAAAGTGTCTGATTTAGATTTATATGAGAATTATCAAATCTACTGCATTGGGATCAAAGATGAGGGTGAGGAGATTCATTCAATCGATCCTGATCACGTTATTACCGCAACCGATTGGCTGGTATTTTCTGGTAGCAAAAAGAATTTAGAGAAAATTACGAAATTATAGGCCTGATCTATTCATCTACCCACAATTGCCTTTAAAAAAGACGAGAGGCTAGAGAAATTATCTCTAGCCCCGAATATTTTGTATAACCGTTGGTGTGTTTCAGATCGATTCAAAACGAATAACGGTCAAATGTGCCCGACTATTCTTTTGAACGCTTACCTTTTTACGGCGTTTGAAGCGAAGGGAGACCTTTTTTGGTCCTTTCATTTGCTTTACAATCACCGCAGTAACTGAACCATTAAGATATGGCTTGCCAATCTCAAAATTATTGTCACCTGATTTGCGCAAGAGAACTTCTTTAAATTCTACTTTTGCGCCCGGTTCACCCTCGATACGATCGATAGCCAAAGTTTTGCCTTCAACTGCTTGATATTGTTTCATACCACGCTGAAATATCGCGTATTTATCGAATGTGTGAATGTTATTATTTTCGTTATTGCTCTGTGCCATCTTCAAGAATCCTATTGATGATGAATCATAATTTTCGTCATTTATAAAGCATTTTAACAAATATTCTCGGGAAGGTCTACTGCAAATTACATAAGAAATAAAGTTCTTATATTGTCCAATTATTTCTATTAGGAAATTTATTTTTGAGATTTGCAAATTCCTTTTACTATGATATGTTAAAAATATAATCTTTTCTATCCTGGAGGTCTTCTTAAAATGAAAAAATTATCAACTATCTTACTTACTGTACTTTTAACAGGTTCAGCGTTTACGAGAACGCAGGGCAGCCCACGAGTGGTCAACCTTAGCACCTTACGCGCTTTAGCAGTTGCTGGGGCAACGAGCCTTGGTTGTTTCGCTGCAAAAAAACTGTTGCGCGAAGGGCATCCTATCGTGGCAAAAGGTGTAGCCCTTGCATGCTTTTTATTAGCGGCACAAACCGTTTCAGATATTGTTCAATAATAGATTAATCGTATTAATGGTGGTTATCGTGTTCAATAAAATTCTTTTTATTTCAACACTCTGCGCGTTGAGCAATCTCACCGCAACGGTCTATTTTCCCCAGGGCATGACAGCCGCGCACGTGCAAAAATCTCATGATGTTCAACTATTCTTGGATATTCACCACGTATTGGCCAAAGAAGATAGTGGCGCACGTTTAGGAGCTATCGTGGGCAATATTTTTGACATCGCCTGGACAAAAATGACCGGCGATAAAGTCTGGAAAGAGATTAACAAATTACCAAAAGATCAAGATATTTCCGGCGAAGCACGCTATCTGATAGCGCTCAAACATGGCAACCATGATTTGGCAGAATGCATTCGTGATGCGGCAAATGCTTATACACCACGCAAAGGCATGGAACAATTAGTTCGTGAGATTAAGGCTGCCGGCATCACGCAACGGCTCGCCTCAAATATTGGTCCACGCTTTTTGGCAAACCTTGACGCAAAATTTAAAAAGAAACACCAATGCATGATTTTTGACATTATCAAACCGGGCAAAATTGTTGATTACAGCAAATATGGCAATCTATCATTGCCTACAAATATAAATCCGCTGCATCTGAGCCCTGTGACTAAATCGAATCCGGCATTCTATGACCTGTTAAAATCAACCTACGCCAAAAACAAAAATTCAGTATTCATCTTAGTTGATGATAATCTGGATAACATTAAAAAAGCGCAGAGCAAAGGAATAATCGGAATTCATTTTGATTTTTCAAAGAAAAAATGCGTAGAAAAATTACGGGCGGAATTGATGGCGCTCGGTATTTTTAATTACAAAAAATGAAGAGGTGGGTTTATTTGAAACATTTTTAAAGAAATCAAACATATATAGAGGAGTATATTCATATGTTGAGATCGCAATCACTTTTATTTTCATTCCTAGTTAGTTGTTTGCCAGCAGGATCAGCACTGGCCAATCAGACTATTTTCTTTCCGGAAAATATGAAACCTGAGCACGTGCAAGCAGCGCCAAAAGAATTGGCATACAACGTATATAACACATTATATGTCCGCGAACATGGCAAAGCACTGCTCTACAGCCTTGCCTGCGCGAGACATCCCTTAATCACTGCATCATTACTTGGCCGTCTTGGTTACGGTTATACCACTGGAACCCAAAACTCAATTCGCACTGCACTCGATGGCATGAAGGATTTACCAAAATTCACTGCCGCAGAAGGATATTTACAATGGTTTAAATCATGCGGCGAATTCGGCCTAGCAAAAATTGCACAAGAAGTTGCCGTTGCCTGCAAACCAGTTCCTGGCATGAGCACTCTAACTTCTGAAATTGCTAAAGAAGGTATCGCGCAACGAATCGCTACTAATAATAGCCTTCGTATTCAACAAGCAATTGAACAACGCCTGCAAGATCGGTATAGCGATGTAACGTTTGCTCCGATAACCATCGGCAAAACGGTCGATTATTCTGCACACGGCCCTGAAAAAGATGTTGCTACTAACCCAAAGCTGGTAACAACGTTCCGTAAGCCAAAAAAAGGATATTTTGATGCTTACAATCAAGCACACAATCCTGATAACAGCAAAATCATCATCTATATTTCCGAATCGCCTGAAATTATTAACAAAGCGGTAAAGAATGGTTGGGTGGGCATTTATTTTGATGCAAGCAAACCTGAATGTTCAATTGAACAGCTTCGAGCTGATTTAGTAAAACTTGGTGTTTTGAAATAATACCAGTTGTTAAATAGTAATCCCGGCTCTTTTTTAAGGGCCGGGTATTTAAGAGGAAAAATAATGTTTAAAAAATCATTACTCTTAATTACCATCTTAACTCTGACTCTTACGAATCTTTCTGCAGTTGTCTATTATCCCAAAGATATGGATGCACAAGAAGTGAGAACAGCACAAAAAGATATTGCATGGGATATTCATAACGTCTTGGCACAAAAAGAATCAAGCAGACTGGGCAAAACATTTGCTGAAGTAAAAAAATATGCATGCACATTCACCCATGCGCCATTGTCAGTGTTAACCAATGCCAGTTCATATTTCTGGGCAACAATGTGGGGCACCCAAAATGCGGTCACCAGTGCCATGACTGATATGAAAAATCTGCCAAAATCGGTGGATTCATCCGGCGAAGCATACTCAACTATTTGCCGCAAACACCAATTATTTGGCCTCGCCGCATTCATTGAGCAGGTCTCAAATGCGTATAAACCGCGCCCAGGCATGACAGAATTAGTAAAACAGTTACATGAAAAAGGCATCACGCAACGCCTTGCATCAAACATTGGACCACGATTGTTGACATTGCTGGATCATAAACTCACGCAAGAATATAATTGCGATATGTTCAAGTATATTCAAATGGGTAAGATTGTTGATTATAGCAAATACGGCAACCCTGAAAGCACGCCCCTTCTTGATGCTAGCTATATGGCAACTACCGGTAAACCAGAGCTCGAATTCTATACTCAATTTAATGAGACTTACCCATTACCACAAGGCACATACCGAATTTTTATTGATGATAAAATGGAAAATATCAACGCAGCACTGAGCGCAGGATGGGTTGGCATTCACTTTGATATCACCAATAAAAATGTTGATCCTGTTGCAGAATTAATAAAAGATTTAGCAACAGTTGGTATAATACTGCGATAATACAAAACCTTTTCCAAGTACCCGGCCCTCAAAGGCCGGGTATTCTTTTACCTAATCGATTCATAGCCGCCAAGCATACCATTTTTAGAAAGAACGATCTGCCACAATTGAATGCCCCGTGCTCTAAATAATGCGGCACAAGATAATAAATAATATTTCCACATGCGGTAGAATCGATCACCATATTTTTTTTGCAACTCTGGCCAATGCTTTTCAAAATTAGCATCCCACGCCATTAAAGTTTTATCGTAATCAGCCCCAAAATTGTGCCAATCTTCCATTACAAATAATCCTTCGATTGCAGTCCCTATTTGAGCGATAGAAGGAAGCATACCATTGGTGAAAATATATTTATTGATCCATTCATCGCCGGTGGTGTAAGAATAATTGCCCCCGATGGTATGCAAGAGCAGCAATCCATCATCTTTTAATGCGTGATGGCAAACCTGCATAAATGTTTGATAATTTTTATACCCAACATGCTCAAACATGCCAACACTCACAATGCGATCAAATGTTTCATGTAAGTCGCGATAATCTTGTAACCGAATTTCTACCGGATAACCGGCGGCAATTTTTTGCGCATATGCTGCTTGTTCTTTTGAAACGGTAACGCCGACAACGTTCACCCCATAATTTTGCGCCGCATAAAGCGCCAACCCGCCCCAACCGCAGCCAATATCAAGCAATTTCATGCCCGGTTTTAATTGTAATTTTTTGCAAATCAATGCCAATTTATCTATTTGCGCCTGCTCGAGAGTTTGTGCTTTTTTCCAATAACCGCATGAATAGACCATACGCGAATCGAGCATTGCTTTAAAAAGATCATCACCTAAATCATAATGTTGCTCACCAACTGCAAATGCACGGGATTTTGATTGCATATTGATCAACTTGGATTTGAGTACCGAAAGTATCGTATTCAAATTCTTGGGCGCTTTGTTAACCAGATCTGCACGAAACAGTTTGAAAAAAAATTGATCCAATGCCGGGCTATCCCACCATGCGTCCATGTATGCTTCACCGAGCCCCAGCGATCCTTGACCCATTACCCGCGGGTATAAATCGGGGTTATGCACGGCAATATCCCACGAGCGGTCACCGTTGATAGTGATATCAGCTTTTGCCAAAAGATCCTTTGCCACCAGTGCCGGATCCGAGTGCATGATTTTTTGAATCCCAAAAAAAAGAAGAATAAAAAAAGCTAACAAACCAAGTAAAAGAACCAGTTTTCGTCTCATTTGTTTTGCCCCCAAAGAGAACGCGATATATATACTCAGTATTGAAAAGAAAGAGCCGGAAAGTAAATAGAATTGCTCTTTTTATGATATTCCGTATAATTACACGTAGTTATTTCAATTCTATTTACGGAGACACCATGACATTAATAAAAAACAAACTCCACACAATGCTTATTTCAGCATTCCTGACCACATCTCTTACCGGACAAAAAATGTATGCCAATGACCCTCGTGTAATAGGTACCGTAGCTATAGGCATTGTGATTGCTTCAGGTGGCGTTTATGAATTGCTTAAAGAGAAAAGTAGACCATTTAAAGGCTTGGTATTACTTGGCTTAGGCACCACAATTGCCGTTAATAGCAATGCTATTTGCAGAGGAGAAATTTCTAAAAACCTTCTTACTGGCGGATCAAATATCATCGATCGTATTTCCATTCGTTGTGGGGGACAACCACTTGGTATCGGTGCCTATGCCGCCGAAGGATGGAGTGAGTTTTCAGGTGGAGTACGTCAAGGATTCAATCAAGCTTTGACTGCAATTAAAAGAAAATTAAGTTAATAAATACATTCTTTTTAACAACTGGATTTTTTATGAAAAAGCAATCACTCTCATTATTTATTGTTCTGATATCAAGCGGCGTACAGATTACCGCAGCTGATCATCACCATAAACCGCATCATGAAGAAATAAATATTAATATCAATGGCACTGAACAATGCCCGGCACAAGAAAGAAATGTTTGGGCTAAAATTGGAGCAATGGGCGTTCAAATTGCTGAAAAACGGTCGGGCTACATTTCATTTGCAACGGGTCTTGGCTACCTTTATCTCGCTCGTGACAACTTTAATAATGACAAAAAAGCACTGATTACTATTGCAAAAGGTTTAGGAATCTGGTTTTTTGTTGGTGCGGGACTCAATACTGGAATGAAAGCAATTATGTCCCAATGGAATATCCCTAAACTCTAGAGCTCAACCCGAAAAAACCTCTTCTTGACATAATTTCTAGCCCTGATAGAATTAATTACAGATAGAAAATATTAAAAAGAGAAAAATGGAGGTTATATGAAATTTAATAGTTATTCAAAGCAGATTTTAGGGTTATTTTTAGCATTGGGAGCTTTAAGCTGTTTAGCTCTTTATAATGCAGTATCATTCAAAAATGAGCCAAAATTGGCCATTTTTGACCCTAAAGCTGAGGCCAGTCCCAAACAGACAGTCCAAGAGATTGCTGCTTCGGGTTCAGATGTGGCTCAAACCTTACAAAAACAGCTTACGCAAGAGCAAAATGCTAATCGCAAGGCCCTTCAAGAGGCCTTTCCTTTACCTGACAATCAATGGCGAGATTTAGCCCTGGAATTCGCCGATTTTATGGCCAAAGATGATCTTTTTAGCAGCAAACCTGCTAAAAGTAAGCCTGAAGAAGGTAAGCATAAACTTGTTACCAAAATAGAAGAATTATTAATCAGTTATGGCATGAATCCTGAGCGAGTGGTGATTAATTGTAGCCAAGAGCCAACCAGCTTTATCTGCACTAATCAAAGCGTTAACGGTGATTTGAAAATTGTACACTATTTTGAAGTCAACCTCTCTAAATTAGAGAAATTCCCTGCTGCCATTCAAGAAACCTTAATTCGCCATGAACTCATGCATCTCTTTAATTATGACTCACTTGATCTGGCATTGATCCAAGCATTGTTTACTAAAAATAATATTTTGCCCGAAAACTATTGCAATCACCCAGCATATGCAGCATTTAACAGACATCAGGAATACCGCGCAGATTTAATGGCCGCCGGCAATGATATTGGGCGCGCACAGACGTTTATGAAAGATTTTCAGCGCTATATAGATGCATTCCCGGAAGATCAAGAAAATCCAACTCATGTTACTCATCCAACCGAAAAACAACGCCATGCAGTAATGTCACAATTGGCAAGTTATTTATCGATTGAAAAAGAGATTGCTTCAGCTTAATTCTTTAATCTTCCACAAGAGATCAAAAGCCGCTTTGGGCGATAGGTTATCATAATCTATCCGCTGCAAGGCGGCTAATTTGTTTTTGTGCAAAAGTAGCTCTTGTTCAAGAGCTATAAGATTTTCATCCGCGCGAACTGCGCCCTGCACCACATGAGCATGTGATTGCAAATCGGCGAGCAATTGCTGCGCGCGGCTAATCACTGCCGGCGGTAATTGAGCGAGTTTGGCAACTTCAACGCCAAAACTTCCTTGCGCAATGCCCGGCATAATCTTATGTAAAAATTGAATGCCGTGTGCTGTTTTAGTGCTAGCCGCATGATAATTGGCAATGCCGGACAGCGTTGCAGCCAGCTGCGTTAATTCTTGATAATGGGTTGCAAATAAGCAACGAGCTTTAATTGCCGCGTGAATATATTCAATTACTGCTTGGGCAATAGCCAAACCATCATAGGTACTTGTTCCTCTGCCCACTTCATCCAAAATCACCAAGCTATTTGCCGTTGCTTGTGTACAAATTGCCGCGGTTTCTTCCATCTCGACCAAAAAGGTACTTTTGCCTTGCGCCAAATTATCGCCTGCGCCAATGCGCGTAAAAATTCTATCAAGAATCGGTAGATTCGCGTGGCGCGCGGGCACAAAGCAGCCAATTTGGGCCATAATATGCATTAATGCCACTTGCCGCAAATAGGTTGATTTTCCCCCCATATTGGGTCCGGTTATGATCCATGTGGCATGCGCATCATCGAGCAACGTATCATTCGGGATAAATGCATGCCCCACCACTCTTTCAACAATCGGGTGGCGACCCTCTTGAATGGTAATTGCGCGCTCTTGATTAAAAATAGGCTTAACATAATTATGCCCATACGCAATGCGGGAGAATCCAAACAATGCATCAAGGTTGGCAAGCGCGTGGGCAAGTTTACGCAAGGCGCCCGTTTGCGCATGAACCTCTTTTTTTATATTTTCAAAGATGGCTTTCTCGGCAAGTGCCGTCTGGCTATGCGCACGCATAATTTCTTGTTGCAATTCTTGCAGTTCCGGTGTCATATACCGTTCACGGCCCACGAGTGTTTGCTGACGCCGGTAGCGTTGCGGAATTGCATCAGCATGTGTTTTGGTAACTTCAATATAATAGCCGCTAATATTGTTGTATCGAATCTTTAATGAATTAATACCAGTTAATTTTTGCTCATGTGCCTCCAGCGCCATAATTTTTTGGGTACCCGTAAGACTCAATTCACGCAAATAATCTAATTCTTGATCAAAGCCGGCTTTAATGATCCATTCTTTTGTTTGATCATCATTGAGCGATGCATTGAGCAATTGATAAAGCGTCTCAAAACCGGTGAGAGTCTGGGCCATGGCGCGCAAGAGCACTGCATCAGGCAAAGAAATAATAACGGTAAAAATTTTTGGCAAAAGTTCAAGAATATTCTTAAGATGCACATAATCATACGTTGGCGCGCGGCCAAGCGCAATGCGCCCGACTATCCGCTCAGCATCTCCCAGTTGGCTGAGTAATTGTTCCAATTGCTGTATGGCAACGGTATTGTTTGAAAAATGCTCAACAATCTGCTGGCGCTGTTCAATGGCGGATTTTTTGATTAAGGGGCGCAACAGCCATTTTTTAATCATGCGTGAACCCATCGGAGTCAACGCACCATCAACTGTTTCAAACAATGTATGTTTTCGACTGCCATCATTATTGTGAACAAGTTCTAAATTCTTTTGTGTTGCCGCGTCTAAGATTAAAAAATCATCAGGCTCATACCAATGAAGTGTTTTAAATTGCTCTACAGCCGTTTGTTGCGTTTGGCGTAAATAGTTATAAAAATGTGCAACGGCTAATCGCAGTGATTCTTGAGAATCGATTTGTTTGGCCGACTGAGTGAGTTGCGCGTTCATCCAGGCATCAAAATCTGGATTTTCCGGACCTTCAACCACTGTAGTGGTGTAGCCAAGCTTTTTAAAATAGGATTCGTATGATTTTATTTTTTTATCGCTGGGGAGAATAATCTCATCGGGGAAAAAGCGAATGAGCTCTGATTCTAGTGCTTTTGGCGAATCGGCAGGAACCGTAGTTGCAAATAATTGCGCAGTCAAAAGTTCAGCAAATAATAATCCCCACTGCTCAGCACCGGGAAAAAAAGAAAAGAGATACGATGCATTTTTTTCATCGAGCAATCTTGAATCAGTTAAGGTGCCGGGCGTGAAAACTTGAGTTACCCCGCGCTCCACCACTTTGCCCGGTTTTGCCTCTTCAAGCTGATCGGCAAGCGCCACCTTAAATCCACCTTTGATCAACTTGGCCAAATAATGATCAAGAGCATGCACCGGAACACCGCACAGCGGAATCGGCTCACCATTTACTTTGCCCCGTTTGGTGAGGGCAATACCAAGGAAGGCCGAAGCTTTGACCGCATCATCAAAAAATAGTTCATAAAAATCGCCGACTTGAAAAAATAACAGCGCATGCGGATACTGCTGCTTGATCGCATAGTATTGCTTCATTAACGGTGTTACATCGGCAGGAATTTGCACTGTTTACTCAACTACTAACACTTCTTTTTCAAAAAAGTGACACTCTTTGATTAGCGCGCTCAGATCAGACCTAAAATCATCAATCAGCGCAATTGCCTCTTTTTTCTTTTCTTCATCGCGCATCAACTCATTAAATTTCGTAAAGAAACTGTTGGCAGCGTTAAAAAGATATCGCGGTTTGCTCTCCATGTTATTTGCTAATAACAGCTCTTGATCCAATTGCTGATTATAATATGAAAGAAACGCGATAAATTCTTCAACATTACGCGCCAACGAAAGTAAAGATGGCTCAAGAGATGCATTATGATATTCTTCACTATATTCCAGCGGAAGATTTTTTATCGTCAACACAAGTACACTGCGACGCAATACTTCTAGATGATCAAGTATTGAATGGCGCGAGAAGAACCAGATAAATGATGGAGTTGCCTCAACGTAATTTTTTATCTGGAGCGCCTTGGTTGAACCAACAGCAAGCACCGTTAAATAACCCATGTATTTAACACCATTCCAAAGCCAGGCAAGTCTGGTTGTTGGGGGATTGATGGAAAACATACTGCGAAGTTGTCCCATTTCTTGTTTGAGAAGAGCCACTTGATAAGCCATATCCGAAGGGTGTAAGTTATCAGGCATATCAATTTTTTTTGGCAGTATAAAATCAAGGAGACCAAATTGGTACAATCCAATGCCGATTAATGCAGCATTAATTGCAAAAGAACCATAGGATAATTTGTTCCGCAGCGCAAAATTTTTCTCATATTCTTGTATTAACGAAGTGATGCGTTCTTCGCTTAGTTGCATAACACCATTAGCATCTTGCGTAATAGGCACGGGTAATGATACTTCTTGAGGGAACACAATGAGTTGCTTAGCAAGCGCAGGGCCTGAAATTGGTAAAGCGCCGAATGGCAATAGAGAGAATGAAAGTAAAAATATACTATTTTTCATGGTAAACACGTTTGTAAATTAAGAGGGTTAATTCGATCTGGATATAGTTCTATGTTACACAATCCGTGAAAAAACTCTAGTCCACCAGCCCTTTAAGGTATCTTCCGGTATGGCTTGCTTTGCAACGAGCAACATCTGCCGGAGTTCCTTGCGCAATAATAGTGCCCCCTTCATTGCCCGCTTCGGGTCCTAAATCAATTAAATGATCAACTGTTTTAAGAACATCAAGATTGTGCTCAATCACAATCATTGAGTTGCCCTTTTGCACCAACTTGTTGAGTACCGCCAGTAGTTTTTCTATATCATGATTATGTAATCCGGTGGTCGGCTCGTCAAGAATATACATCGTTTTATTGCCCCGTTTTGCCAGCTCATCAACGAGCTTAATACGTTGCGCCTCACCACCTGATAGCGTAATTGCCGGTTGACCAAGCTTAAGATAATCAAGCCCTACTTCGCAAAGCAGATTAAGCCGTTTGGCAATCGTAGCATGTGCCGCAAAGAACTGCGCCGCTTCTAATGCAGTCATTTCCAACACATCAGAAATATTTTTATTTTTATAGGCAATTTCCAATGTCTGCGCATTATAGCGTTTGCCATGACATGTTTTACAAACCATAGTCACTTCGGGCAAGAAGTGCATAGTCACTTTAATAATACCGTCACCATTACATTCAAAGCAGCGCCCTTCGGGCATATTAAAGCTAAATCGCCCCACTTTATAACCGCGGGCATTACTTTCAGGTAAACCCGCAAAGAGTTTACGAATATCATCAAACACACCCAAATAGGTTGCCGGATTAGAACGCGGGGTGCGCCCAATAGGTGTTTGATCAATTACGACTAAGTGATCGAGCTGTTCAACTCCTTTTAAATCTTCATCAACTGAGCCAATTTTATGCTTAGCATTTAATGCTCGCTCCAAGGCAGGAACCAGCTCTTGCATTATTAACGTACTTTTACCCGACCCGGAAACTCCTGAAATGCCACACACCACACCCAGCGGAAATTTTACCGTGAGATCTTTTAAATTATTTTTTTGCGCGTGCGCCAAGGTAAGATAGCCGGTTGGCTTACGTAGCGCCTCTATTCTTTGTATAGAACGTTTGCCACATAAATAGGCGCCCGTTAATGATTTAGAATTTTTGGTAATAGTAGCCGGCGTTCCCACGGCGGTAACCGTTCCGCCATGTATTCCTGCTGCGGGCCCCATATCGATGATATAGTCTGATTGCTTCATGGTATCAATATCGTGCTCAACCACCACAACCGTGTTTCCTTGATCCTTTAATTTTTGTAATGTCGCAATTAACCGATCATTATCACGCTGGTGCAAGCCAATGCTCGGCTCATCAAGAATATATAATACGCCCGAAAGCGCAGAACCAATTTGGGTCGCCAAACGAATACGCTGGCCTTCTCCGCCAGATAAGGTGCGCGCTGAACGATTTAAAGAAAGATATGATAATCCAACATCACGTAAAAAGGTAAGCCGCGCAACAATCTCTTTGATCAAACTTGCGCCAATTTCCCGTTCACTTTCGGTTAATTTTACCATGTTGAAAAAGGCAAGCAATTCGCTCACCGATTTATTACCCAGGTCAAAAATATTTGCATCGCCAATTGTAACGGCAAGGGCCAATTTATTTAGTCTTTTACCATAACAAGAAGAACAGGTTTGCTCTTTTGCATATTTATTGCCAAAAAAATCGGGATAATTAGATTTCCAGGCTTCTGGATCATGAGCATTCCACGGCCATTCATGGATAATGCCAAGGCCGCTACATTTTTCACAGGCCCCAATAGGCGAGTTAAATGAGAACAATCGCGGCTCTAATTCAGGAATTGATATGGCACAAGTGGTACACATGCGATTTGATGAATAAAGATATTCCCGATCACCAACAATTACTTTACAGGTTCCTTGAGCCAATTTATCAGCAGTTTCTAATGCCTCAGTCAAACGCGCTTTTTCTTCTGCTTTTACCTCAATCGCATCAATTAATAAATCAATTGAATGTTTGTAAGTTTTTCCCAGCTTTAATTGTTTAATTTCATCTTCGGATTTGAATCGATAAATCTTACCATCGATAGCAAAGCGATAAAATCCTTTTTTAAAGAGTACACTCAGCTCATTAATAAATTCACCCTTTTTTGCTATAGCTATAGGCGCCGCAATGGTAATCAGATCCTCCTTAAAATTGGCAATCACCATCTGTCCTATTTTTTCAGGTGATTCGGCACTAATGGGCATATGGCAATCCGGACAGTGTACGCGGCCAATACGGGCAAATAACACCCTTAAATAATCCGAAATTTCAGTGATAGTACCTACTGTAGACCGAGGATTTGCCCCTACTGTCTTTTGCTCAATAGCAATCGAAGGGCACAGGCCATCTATGCGATCAAAATCAGGCTTTTTGGCAATTCCTAGAAATTGGCGGGCATACGAGGATAAAGATTCCATATAACGCCTTTTACCCTCAGTAAAAAGAATATCGAGCGCTAAAGAACTCTTTCCCGAACCAGAAGGTCCGGTTATAACCGTCAATTTCCCCTTAGGGATAGCTACGTCAACATTCTTTAAGTTATGTTCACGAGCCCCATAAACCTTTATCCAATCGTTTTTTTGGTCAGCCATATCATTACCTCCATGAATAGTTACAAATAGCAATTTTTGCCTATTTTTCCAAATTTGTCAATGTTTCATAGTAGCACATTTTAAAGAAAAGTAAAAGGGGTACTGATAGGCGATTTCCAGGATGCCTCTCCTTAATTCTTCATTTATATTGATTTCCTATCTGAAATTATTGTATTATAAAATAAAAGGAGAAAAAATGAAGAAATTATTATTAACCTTATCTCTGGCAGCTTTAATGCCAGCACTTGTTCAAGCAGCACCTATTGCTCATAGCACATCAGCTGTTTCGTACAAAGAAACGTATAAATCTAAACTTGCCGTTTCTTTTGGAGAAGAGCCTTTTAGCTATATTCTCGTTGGCAAAGCAAGTGGTGGCTTTGTTAATCTTAACCCTCAAACTGGAGAATATACCTTTGTATTTGACCCTAATTCTACCCTGGGTCGCTTTTCTTTTAAGGCAACTGATGCTGAAGGCAAAACTAGCAATGATGCAATAGTTGAAATAAAACGAAAACCTGGCACTGAACAGCAAAGAGGTTAATTGTAGCTAAAAAATGTTAAAATTTGCAAAGGAGAAACATGAAGAAATTATTTTTAACAGGTTTTGCAATTGCCTCATTAATTGCATTAAATTTACAAGCACAGCCAGTTGCGCAAAATCATATGGTTTTTACAGGTTTTCAAGTATATCATGGTGGTCTTTCTAATTCAGTACAAGGTGGAATTGCCCCGCTAACTTATACACTAGTTGGCAATCCACTAGGTGGAACTTTAGCTCTTAATGCCAATACTGGCGATTTTACTTTTACCTTTAATCCGGCTCTAAATCCACTAACATTTGCTGATGGGATTATGTTTGGAGAATTTCACTATCGCGTAACTGATGCCAACGGAATGGAAGACTTTGCGGCTGTATATTTGAATTATGATCCATCTATACAAGTAAAAGGATAAGTAAATTTATTGCTCGAACAGCTGGATAATACATACGCGCGGATTTTCCATTTCTGATTGCTCAAATCCATCGGCACCTAAAATAGCTATTTTTAGACCTTCTAATTTTTTCATAGATTTACCTTTTTAAGAAAAGTAAATCATGGGGCAAAGTATGGCAATATTTTTATTACCAATTATTTATTTGACTATTTGAATAAAATATGCTTTACTAGATTTAAATAACCATTTTAAAGAGAAAAACATGGAAAATAATTTAACAAATTTCTGTATCGAAGAGGCTCTCATTGAGAGCTTTATTTTCATGTCCAGTTTCTCCTCATCCCATTTCCCATTTTCAATTCTCAAGAAGCGCCCCTAGCAGGGCAATCAATTTCGTATGCAGAAGCAGACTTCTGCACAATCAATTATAATTTTGTTTTTTATTATTATTTTTTTAATTTTTTGGAATTATTATGGAATTTTTTAATTATCGAAATTTATTTTTATTATTTTGTATAGCCATTTCAGTTCATGCGATGGAAACCAATCACAACCGGCGTATAGCAACAAATGTTGCTGCGCCAGTGTGTGTCCCTCAAGAGTTCCCCAAGCGTTTTTAATATAAACCCCAATTGGCACTTAATGCCTGCCGACATCTTTAACCTTATTGCATCAACCCTAGTTATTAACAGATGGAACCGAAACGGCCTGGAAGATCTAATCAATCTCTCTCTTGTTTGTCGACGATTTCGTAATCTTACTGTTAATTCGCCTCAATTTATAAATTTACGCGAGATGGTGCATGCCCAAGAAAGAGCGGACGCCCAAGCACGAAGAGCCGCTGAAAGACAACAAGATGCTGAGCGCGAAATGGATAGGTTATATTCCGTAGGAAGACGAGGACGTTATTAAAATCGATACTTGGGCGAATCGATTGCTGTTGGTTCGCCCTTTTTAACGAAACTAATAGTAATCTTTTGCAATTTAGCTTAAAAATCGTATAATTATCTCATCCTTAAATTATATGGTGGAAGTAGCTCAGTTGGTAGAGCATCGGGTTGTGGTTCCGAGGGTCATGGGTTCGATCCCCATCTTTCACCCCATACTACGCCTATGTGGGCCTTCCTATTTCGCCAAGGCTTCGTCGGACGAGTCCGGTTCGCTTGCACTTCGAAGCTCGAAGAGCAAAGTAGTGGCAAGCTACGCCTGGCTATCGCCAGTTAAGGAAAATTATATTTTTCCGCTCATCCTGAGGAGCAGCTGAAAGCTGCGTCTCGAAGGACGTATGGCACGGCCAGTTAAGGTAAAATTTATTAAAAAGCGGAGTTTATCCTGAGCGAGCTTTGCGAGTCGAAGGGCCTGGCTATCGCCAGTTAAGATATAAATTTATTAGCTTATAAATAGGTCTCATGACATGAAATTTGAATTTTGTCCTGAATTAATTCTGGGTACCGCCCTCCTTTTATGGGGCTTATCGATTATTATTAAAGTGGTTACAGGCATTGATTTACCAGTATTTAAAACCTTACTGGCCATTTTCTTGATCTATATTGGTTTAAATATACTTTTTGGTCCACGCTGGAAAAGCTATTGCAAGCGTACCATTTACACTTACACGATCAATGAAGATGAACATGAAGAAAAATAATCAAATTCTGCTTGCAACAACTGCAAAAAAACTATACATTTACTAACGTTCTTTCTTTTATTCGAAAAATCTAATCGGGGCATGGCGCAATTGGTAGCGCACTCGCTTTGGGAGCGAGGGGTTGTCAGTTCGAGTCTGGCTGCCCCGACCAGAATCCTTCGTAGTTCAGTGTATGCGAAGTTGGACCACTTTCCCTAGTTCATTGTTTTTTTTCAGCACATTTACAAGAATAATTTGACTATCCTCCTGCTTCAGTTTAACCTCAAATTACCGTAAATACCGTTACCATTTTTTATACTCAAATAAGCAAACAGGAGTAGTATGTCTTGTAAAAAGGTTATTTCTTTTTTGGCCCTTTTTCTTATTCACCAAGCCGGCGGGGTAACACTCGATTCAACCGCATATCAACATGATGCAAAAAAATGGAAAAATAAATATTTAGTCAACGGTTCTGGCTTAACCTCCTCTGATTTGCAGTACATTGCTAATTTATTTTACTTTTCATTATTACGTTCGGTTGCAACGCTTGCCGCGCAAGAAGCTGCCGTGCCAGCGCTCGATACCATGTGGCGCGGCTGGCAGAATATCGCACAAACCCGTATGAATCCTTCACATTCTTTGCCGTATCCGTTAAATTACCACGAACAACAACAAACGTATGATTTTTTTATTCAAGCACAACAGATACATCGCTCGGGTGGCCTCACCTATGCACATGCATCCCAAGTAGTGGTGAAAGAAAATGTAGTATCTGCTGATGCGCTATCTGCAGTACAAGAAGTACGCCAGAACGCGCGAACCGTTATCATGGAAGCATTTTTAGATATCAAAAAAATATTGGGCGCCGCTTATAATTTTGCGTCAGAACATCTGCGCGAAGAATCGCTCTATAAGGATGATGAAAATCTTCGTTGGGACCTAGTTGATACAATCATCTCGTATATTCCTAAGCTTGCATCTCAATCATTTATTGAAGCGGAAAAAATACAAACTCAAGCAAGCGAAAAAAGTTGGGAAATTATCCAGAACATAATTGAGGTAAACACTCAAATTTGGAATGCCGTTGAAACTGCCCGTGCATCATATTATCTAGCCTACTATCGTGAAATCATTCAATTTATGTATGAGCAAGCTATTGATACAAACTACTTGCTAGTCGCATTTAATGAAAATGGCATAACCCCAACGCAAGAACGTGATGAATTATTGCCGCTTGTTTAATGAAAATAATATGTGTATTTACTTTACATAAAAGGAGTCCTTTATGAACAAAAATAGTTTATTGTTACTCGCCTTAAGTGCCGGTAACCTGTCATCAGTATTTGCTGATAATGAAAAAAAATCGATTAGCGGTGAAGATATTATACAACATGCAAACGTTTGGGTATCAGACCATGCCCTTTCCCTAAAGCACGATGATCTTTGTATCCTTGCCAACCTTTTATATGTTAATTGTGAATTTCTGGATCTTGAAAGCAGATTACGGTCAATGATTTACACAAGCCAAAATCAATTAGCAGCAATTCTGGTTTGCAAACCGGAAGATTTTTCAAAAATTATTGAATTAAATGCCTCGGCATTAAAGGGAATATGGGAAGCGCTTCTTCCACAACGTGAAAATGCCAGATCCGTCGGAGTTCAAATTGACAATTACTTAAAAAGTGAATGCTCTTCGGAATTAAAAACGATTATTGACGGGCTGGAAAAATATACACAAGCGATTGTATCGCAGCTAATTCGCCAAGACCAACAAAAAATTGAGAACAAAGTGCAAGAATGCAATGCTACTCTAAAAGGACAAGCAGAAAAAACAAAAGAGTATATAGGCATTTTGGATGCAGTGCTCGAACACAAAAATCCATATTTGCAAGAAGGGCAAGATGCTGCAATAACTGATTTTAACGTTATTTCTTCCGTCGCCGATTCTCTTTTTGCCTCCTGTAAATTAATGAACGATGCCACAACGGTAATGAAATACATGTCATTGGATGTGATGCACATTAATAGGTTCGTATTCCAAATTTTTTATAAAACGTTATACGAAAGATTAAAGAAAGAGAACATGCTACCAATGCCTCTTATGTTCAATGCCCAAAAAGGTAAACTATGCATGGAAGAATGCAACGTTAATTTACCGGCACTTGTCGAAACACCAAAAAAATCGTAAATAAATAACTATGTTACAGATCGATCGTCGATATTTTCGTTATTTTGACTGGATAAACTTCTTTCTTATTATCGGCATGTCGGCGATCGGTCTTTTTTTTATTTTCAGCGCTACCTATAAGCCTGAGCAACCCTCTTCAATATTTTTTAAAAAACAATTATTTGGCATCATATCAGGAATAGTAATTTATCTTCTTTGTTCCGCAACCGATTTTCGCTCATTACTGCGCTGGGGCTATTTTGCCTATTTTGTTATACTTTTTCTTTTAGCTTTTACCATTATAAAAGGCAGTATTGGCATGGGGGGCCAACGTTGGTTGGATCTTGGCTTTTTTCGCTTCCAACCATCTGAACTGGCAAAACTATTTTTTCCTGCGTATGCAACCTATTATTTTTATACCGAAAAAGATTCTCTCTCTTTCACATTTATGCAATTTCTTCCCGTATTATCCGTTTTGGGCATTAGTTTTCTGTTGATACTCAAACAACCCGATTTAGGTACCGGTTTGGTCCTGTTATTTGCTGGCCTAATCATGGTCTGGTTAGCAGGTATTAATAAACGATTTTTTATCTATGGCGGCCTCATAGTACTTATTACGGCACCCGTCTCCTGGCATCTATTGCGACCATATCAAAAACAAAGAGTTTTAGTGTTTTTAGGACAAGGCGACAGCAAAAAGGAACGGTATCAGATTGAACAATCGCAAATTGCTATAGGATCGGGAGGCTTACAAGGCAAAGGACTCTTGAAGGGCACTCAAAACAAATTACAGTTTCTGCCAGAAAGCCGCACCGATTTTATTTTTTCAGTAATTGCCGAAGAAACAGGATTTATTGGCGCGGTTATCATTCTGCTAATATTTGCAATTCTTTTTTTTCAGTCATTGTGGATAGCAGTTTCAATTAAATCCCCCTTTGTTCAGTTACTGGCAATAGGTCTTGTTTTACCAATAATTATTTCTACCCTCATTAACATTGCCATGGTAACTGGATTAATGCCCATTGTGGGAATACCGTTACCCTTTATGAGTTACGGCCTGAGCAATTTATGGGTTAATTTTGCAAGCATGGGGTGGTTCAACGCAATTGCAATACGAAGATTTTACTGGGGAGAATAATCAACTTCGCTGGCTATTCCGCTTTATGTTTTGCTAACTTTTCAAGAGCAGCGTCCGCCCATACCATCACTGTTGCCGGCATATACAAAATTGTGTCCACAACAACATTGCCACATAATTGGCAACAGCTTTCATCATTAGTATCATTAGAGTTATTTTTTTCATTTTTATCATTAAGAGCATCGTGCAGATCCGAGTATGTACGCGTTTTTTTGACCAATTGATTTGGACCGGTAGAAGTAGTTATTGTAACTATATTTTTTTCCATTGCTGGCAAATTTAGGGAGAATAATGTTATGCTGCATGTCAAAAGAATCGTATATTTCATGATGATCCTGCGATGAAAATTAAAGAGAATGTTAAACATATTTAGCAATTGTACGTATTTATAAAAGTAAGTCAAACATGGAAAAAAAAGAATTAGTAGATGTGAGTATAATCACACTCCAAGAAACACCCGAGGAGCGATCGAATGATTTTTGCCCAAAAACATTCGATGACTATTTAGGGCAACAAGAATTAAAAGAAAAACTTGCCGTATTTACCCAAGCGGCCAAAATGCGCCAAGAGCCGCTTGACCATCTACTGCTCTTTGGTCCTCCCGGAGTGGGTAAAACAACGTTATCGGGAATCATGGCACAGGTAATGGGGGTTGGCATAAAAATTTGCAGTGGACCCATGATGGAACGGACGGGCGATTTGGTGGCAATACTTTCAAGCCTCGAGCCACGTGATATTCTTTTTATTGATGAAATTCATCGTATGCCAGCAAACGTTGAAGAAGTGCTTTACAACGCAATGGAGCATTTTAGAGTTGATGTTATTATCGGTCAAGGCGCCGGCGCAAAATCGATAAATTTACCCATCAATCCTTTCACACTTGTTGGTGCCACCACTAAAAGTGGTATGATTTCAGCACCCTTGCGGAGCCGCTTTGGTATTATAGAACGCATCGATTTTTATTCCGATGATGATTTACAAGAAATTGTATTACAGGCTGCTCAATTTTTAAAAATTTCTATACCAAAAGAATCTGCGCGAATAATAGGCATGTGCGCACGGGGCACGCCACGTATTGCAAAAAAAATATTGCGCCGCGTTAGAGATTTTGCGCAGGTACAGGGGATCTCAAATATTAGCACCACTTTGGTAACCCAAGCGCTTAATTTTTTGGGCATCGAAGAAGAAGGCCTTACTAAAATTGATATACTGCTTCTGCAAAAAATTATTGAAAACTTCAACGGTGGCCCAGTTGGCTTAGAAACACTCGCTGCGCTTATTGGTGAAGATACTGAAACAATTGAGATGGTTTATGAGCCCTTTTTATTGCGCAAAGGATATCTTGAAAAAACAGCACGTGGCCGGCAGATTCCGCATAAAAAATTGCCCCATTTGAAACAAAAATTCTTGGGGCAGCACACGTTGCTCTAATCTCTTGGCTATATCGACATATTTTTAAAAAAATATACCCTTAAGATAAATGATAAAATTTACCGGCTAGGAGCATAAAATTATGTCAGGACATTCCCACTGGGCCACGATAAAAAGAAAAAAAGAAAAAGAAGATTCAAAGCGTGGGCAGGCCTTCACTAAAATAATTAAAGAAATTACCGTTTCGGCAAAAACTGGCGGTGGCGATCCTAACGGCAATCCAAAGCTCCGCTTACTGATTGATAAAGCACGTGATATCAATATGCCTCTTGAAAACATCCAGCGGGCCATTAAACGAGGCACGGGCGAATTGCCTGGCGTTAGCTACGAACCAATGACCTATGAGGGATATGGCCCCTATGGCATTGCAGTAGTAGTTGATACTCTATCGGATAATAAAAACCGCATTGTTTCTGAACTTCGCCATGTATTTACCGGGAAGGGCGGAAATTTAGGTGAATCAGGATCAGTTGCTTGGATGTTTGAAAAGATGGGCGTCATCGATGTGAGTGGCACAATCAGCGAAGATGCAGTTCTTGAAAAACTTATTGACTTTGATGTCAAAGATGTAAAACACGATGGTACATTCTTTACCATTTATTGTGATCCAAAAGCACTCGTGTCCATAAAAAAAGTATTGACCGATGAAGGGCTTAAAGTAGAAAAAGCCGAGGTAGACTGGGTACCAAAAAATACGATGTCACTTCCCGATGATCAAGCACAGAAAGCCTATGAATTTTTAGAAAGCCTTCAAAATCTTGACGATGTTCAAAATGTTTATACAAATCTGGCATAAAGGAGTAGAAAGATGATGCGGAGTATGACAGGATTTGCCACCAAATCTCTTATTATAACGGCGCAGGAAACCAAAATCCCTATTACTCTCAGTCTCAAATCGCTCAATGCTCGTTATTTTGATACCAATTGCAGGCTACCCTATCCACTCACCAATCTTGAAACTGAGTTTATTAAACTTTTTAAAACAAAATTGTATCGGGGAACAATTAATTTTACGATACACATTTCGAATCCTAATGCATTCAAGGGGGCAATCGAACCTTCTATTACCACCATAAAAAGTTATTTGCGAGCCTTAGATACCATAAAAAAAACATGCACCATTGAGGGAACTCTTTCCATAGCCAATGTGCTGTTATTGCCCAACATTTTTATCACCGAAGAACAAGACGTTGATGCCACTTCAAAAAAATTAATATTTGAGGCCACCGAACAACTGGTGAATGAGCTCATTGCCACGCAGCTACAAGAAGGTCAGGCATTGCAAAAAGATTTTACCCACCGCGTCGATCTCATTAGCCAAGAAATTAAAGCAATTGAAGTTGCTTTTGAACAATTAATGAAAGTCCAAAAAGAAAAAACACAAACAGCAATTGCCGAATTAGAAAATGATTCGTCAAAATTTGCTCAAATGCAAAAAGATCTCTTGTATGCAATTCTTGATAAAATGGATGTACAAGAAGAAATTGTACGATTTAAAAATCACGTTAGCACCCTCCAATTGACTTTAGAATCAAAAGAGGTCGAAAAGGGGAAACGGATCGATTTTATTTTGCAAGAACTATCCCGGGAAATTAATACAATTACGGCAAAGTGTGCTGACGGCATCATGAGCTCACATGCGATAAATATTAAGGTTGAGCTTGAAAAAATGCGAGAGCAAGCCCAAAATATAGTTTAAAGCATAAAAATCATCTTTAAAAATTTATTTAAAGAATTTCAAAACGAAGCGTAAAAAGGCCATTGTATACGCTTCATTTATGACATGGCTTTGCAGGGCAGGGGACCAGCACCCCGTAAAACAAAGATCCAAATTCTGATGTATCTCCCGGAATACCGCTATTAATAATTGTTGCTGTTGCGGTGATTGCGCTATTTACCGGCACAGCACCGATCGATACGGTATTGGAAGCATTGCCATTGGCATCGGTTGTCACAGAAATTTGCTTTACCAACAATCTGCCCTCTGGATCATTGGCACTATTGCTAAAAAATTGCAGAGTAAATGTTGAGCTTGGCACGCTGTTTAATGACCATGCAACATTGAGTCCGGAGGAAGTTACCGTGTATGAACTCAGCACCGGATAGTTTTGAAAATCATTCGGGCCAACTGATGGACTCGTGGCATGGTTTCGTGTAGGGCCATCATTGCCAAGATCTATACCAATCAATGTATTGTTATAGATGCTATTGCTCAAGATACTATTGCCCACGCTTTGGTCAAGCGCGCTATCACCAACCACAATGCCCTTTTGATTATAGGCAATCAAATTACCTGCGATGAGTGTAGTTCCGCCGATAATATTATTATTGGACGTGACTAAAATATAAACACCATACTCTCCATTACCCAAATCAAGTCTTCCGAGCAAATCAGTACCTATAACGTTTCCCGAAACAGTGTTATTGTCCGAGTTGTTAATAATTTCTATACCATTACCGGCATTGCCTGAAATTACATTTGCCAAAAGAGGATTCAAGGCGACTCTGTGCTTAGGTGATCCGTCAGCAAAAACATTAAACCCACTCAAAATGGCAATAATACCTATCGCCAGACTCATTATTCTTTTCATTAATATCTCCCTTTCTTATAGGGGTTGTTACAATAACAACCCCTGATAACTTGTATATCTTACCCTTCAATGCGACCGGTAGCTCCGGTAAAGGTAGTAACGGGAGTGCAATTTGCTTGAAGGTAGGCGCTGATGCAATTTGTTTTTGGTAAGCTGATTGGGCCCAAAGGTGTACAGCTGCTTATGATTGAACCGGCTTCACTGCCGGCAAACGGGAACGGCTCAACCAATACTCCAACCGGATACGGCAATCCCAAAATTGCTCCATTGGTTTGGCCATTAAAACGTAATTCTTGCAGTATTCTTGCATAGGTGCCGTTCTGGACCAATGTCGTAACCGCAAGTTCAAGATTTAATGCTAAATCACAACATCCCAGAGCTACTTCCCATCCGTTAACACGAGCAAGGGAATAAAAACCGGTGACATCTGTCACAACGCCATTAAATGCCAACGGCGGAGTAGTTGATAATGTTGCTGCAGAAAAAGCAAATACATCAATCAATCCAGCAATCAAAGCTGTTCTAGCTAGCCCTTCATTGCCATATCCAATAAAATTCACCGTATCATAGCCAAGCAGTTTTGCAGCCGCTTCAATCAAAAGCGGGTCAAAACCGATAGCAGTATTTGGGCTCGACGGATCCCAACTGCTCCACGGTAATTCGTCCGGAATAATACCAACGTTCAATACGCCTGCCCCTGAAGTGCCGCATGGTAAAGCAGCGTTTATGAACATCGGAGATCCAAAGCTTAATAAAGCAAGAATCGTCATTATTTTTTTATAAGTATTCACTTTTTTTCCTTTCTTTATTAACAATTAGAATCCAACTGCCCATTTACCAAAGACGGCCCAGCTTGATAGTGCATTACATTTGTCATGGTTGACCACAAACTCATATGAGGCACCAAAGCCAGCCATCCAATCAAAGCAATCGCATGCGCAACCGGTCCAAGAAAAAGCGCCATAGACTTTATTGGTAATTAATTTGCCGGCAAGTCCTGAATAAATATCCAGATCTGCCGGTGAAATAGGTACAAATGCAGCATCCGCAGTGCCGGAACTGGTCATTGTTGCGTTGGAAGCAGTAAATTGACTTAATCCACAACCATTCAAATTATAAATGCCAACGGTTGTTGGTAAGGGAACACAGTTATCATTTGACAATTCTAAACGCTCTTTTTGTCGCCAGAAGAGGTTATAACCAATTTCAAAGTCCCAATCACAACGCTCGTAGTTCAAGCCAAGCCACCACTGAATGGTACTGCGGGGCTGTATTTTAACTCTTGACGTGGTAATATTTGCCGCAGGAAATGGAAGACCAGACGCCGCAGAATCAACCACTAAAATATATCTGCTGAACTTACCGTTTGGTAATAAATCAAAGGTGCGGCATTCTTTATGGGTAAACACATAACGGTAATAAATATCGGTCATCAACGTGAGGTTCGAATCATCGCCACAGCCACAAAAATTGATGTTATAATCAGCTAAAAATCCAACACCGAATGATGCATGCTTGCTACCAACTAATGGCTCAAAAATATATTCGGCAGTTGGCGAACGGCCGGCAGGAATTGTGCCAGCGAGATATACGCCAACAAGGTTATCGCCACACCATTGGTAATTGTAACCGAGACGTAAGAAAATATCTTCAAATCCTGTACGGCGTTTGCCATCATAACAGTTATTGCAATAGAATCTGCTATACTTTAATTGCTCACTACTTAATGCTTGGCCAACCGTTGCTATTCCCGGGCAAATGGTGCTTGTATTACCTATTTCACAGCAATTTAAACGATGATGCGCATTTGTTACGCCAAAGGTCATATCACCCCATAAACCACACCACCAATCATCAAGGTTGGCATAGGCATAGCCCAAATAAGTAAACTGTTTACGAGTTGGATTTATAGTAAATTGCGAAGAAAAAGGAGTTGCTGGTGCTTGATTGCCCAATCCTAATTCAAGCGAGTTTACAATACCTACACCACCGCCTTGAGCAACTTGTATTGAATTGTTACCATTACCTAATAAGAAAGCTGATGCAAATCGATCGGAATTCTTTCTGCTTTGTTGATAGAGAGTAAAAGCATTAAAATAAAATTTTTTATCAGGATATTTGTGATATTTATTATAAAATGTCAGCAAATCGATCCATGCCAAATCAGTGGAAGCACCCCGCGGAACAAATACATGCGATCCACATTCAACTGAAGAAACACTTACGGCATAACTGAGCGTTCCAAGCGCCAGCATACACAGAGTGAGTATTATATTTTTTTTGCTATTCATTTTTTCTTATCCTTTTTTATTAGAACTACTCAAAAAAATTACGGAATAAAAGATGCTCCTCTAAAAATAATGGTAACAAAATAAGACCTTATTGATTTTCTACAACATATGAATAGAGAAATCAAATAGTTTTAATTTTTTTCACGCTTTACTCAAATAAAAAAAATCAAGTTGTCAGTACTCCAATCTTGCGTTGTCAAATTATATTTTATACCTTCCTTGTATGCACTAATTTAACAACTTTATTTAAGGAGAGTGATTTATGCATATCATAAATCCAATGAGGCATGCATTATCAATTGCATTGCTCATTTCACTCGTTGCAAGCAATGCGCATGCAACCGTATTTACCGTAAACACAACCTCAGATTCTGTAGCTAATCCGGGTTCTTTACGGTATGCAATTACTAACCTTGCCGCGGGCGCAAACACCATTCAATTTGATATCTCTACTTCCGATCCGGGATATAATCCAACAATGCAAACATGGACCATTCAACCGGCAACTGATTTGCCAAACATAGTTCAACAAGTAACCATTAGTGGTTACACCTTCGCCGGCGCGGTTTATAATACCGCAACACCAAACACCCTTGCGCAAGGCGATAATGCAGTCTTGCAAATTATCATAAATGGCAGCAATTATACAGTTGGCGATGGAGCTATCACGGGTAACGGTCTTCATTTTGCTGCCGGATCTGATGGATCTTTAGTAAGCGGGTTAGTAATTAATGAGTGGGTGGATAACGGCATTTTGATTGATGGAACTGATGGCACTATTAATGGCATACAAATTAATGGCAACTTCATAGGTACTAATGCCGCCGGCACAGCAGTTGATGCCAATAGATGCGGAATCGCAATCTCAGGGACAACAAATGCAATAACTAATACGATAATAGGAACAGAAGCGCTCGCCGACCGTAATATAATTGCCGGAAGCTTCCAATATTTTAATCCCGATAGCTATGGCGTGCGTGGTGCGTGCATAAGCACGATATCCTCTTCCGGAACAACCATTCAAAATAATTATATTGGCACCGATATCAACGGCCAGATCGCTCTGGGCAATTCAACCGCTGGTATCATTTTTAATGGGGAAACAGGCAGCCTTATTGGCGGTACTACTTCCCAATCAAATCTTATATCAGGACATGCAATTTATGGTGTAAATCTTTCCGGGAACTTTCTCTTTAACTCGTTTGTGGGTGTCACCGGTTCAACTTTTTGTGCAGTTCAGGAAAATAAAATTGGCACAAATATTCAGGGAAATACCGGTCTTGGCAATTCTAATGCGGGTGTTGAGGTTGAATCATTTTCAACTAATAATACGATAATAAATAATCTTATTTCAGGAAATGGTGCAGGTATTCATCTTGGCCAAGCATCTATGCCGGGTAATAATTTTAATATGGTACAAGGAAATTCAATAGGTACTGATTTTTCAGGAACTAACATCATTGCAAATACCCGTTTTGGCATTGAGGTGAATGACAGTGAAAACACAGTCGGTGGCGCAGTCTTAGGTCAAGGCAATGCTATCTCTGGCAATGTTCAAGGCGGCATTTTGATCTACGCAACTTCTGATACAACAGTAAATGGCAATCTCATTGGAACTGATAAAACCGGAACAAAAAAGTTAGGCAATAACGGTCCTGGTATTCAAATAGGACTCAATGGGGGCCTTGGTGGCAGCAGTGCCAATACCATTGGATCTTAAAAGATAATTACCACTTTGAGGAGATTTTTATGAAACATTTTGTAAAATATTTAATATTGGGCTTATGCTCTCCCTTTATATTTCACTCAACAACACATGCTAATAAATCCAGTCATTTAAGTAAAAGGATTCACCCTTCTAAAATAGAAACCTATACAACTGCAGAGCTAAACAATCTGAGCAAGACATCACCGTCAGTAACGCGAACTACAGCCCCCGTGCAAAATGTAGAGCTCCAATTTACTGCCGCAACGGTAGAGAATTCTAAAACTCTCTACAGACCTCAACCAAACTGCAACGGATGGGTTGGCCCCGAGCAATATATTTTAATGTCTAATAATCAAATACGCAGTTTTAACAAATTAACCGGTCAACCGGATGGGGTTCTTGATATTGATCCGAGTAGCTTTTTTCAAATTGCTATTGCTGATGCACGCATCGATTTCGATCGTTTTGGTCAGCGTTGGTTCTTTGCAGGTATTGATACAGATTATACGACTGGTAGCTCCCCCAACCTTCATTTAGCATTCAGCGATAGCGCTATCATTACACCAAATACAAAATGGACTATTCTTGTTATTCCAAATGCCCAAATCGCACCCTTTCTGATCCCTTTAGGAAGCGGAAGCATTGATTATGACCAACTTGCCATTGATCAAAACGCCGTGTACGTAACGGTCCAAACTTTTGACGGACCTGAAGCTAATTTTTATGGCGCATCCGCAATAGTATTTCAAAAGAGTTCCTTAACGTCAAATAATCCCGTTATCACCGTTTTCACCCAATTAAATCCGGATGCCACGCCAAGTGATGATTTTGAAACGTACACGCCACCAGCAGATAATTTTGACCGAAATCCCACCTACGGTTATATTTTAGGGCCAAATCTGACTGCCTCTGCGCCAAACTATAATCTTGCAACGCAGATGTTTTTCTATCGAGTAATCAATCCTGGCAGCTCATCACCATCAATAACTCCCGCAATACCGGTTAATCTTCCGCCATCTGCATATATTACCGCAACTGATAGATCCGATTCAACGGGAGCTCCGCACAAAGGTAATCTGTTTGGGCCTGGTTACTATTTACAAACGCTTGATAATGCGCCTGCAGCGGCACACATTCGCAACCATCAATTATTTACCTGCACTGATATTCTTGTTGATGATACGGGCACGCCAAATTTATTAGGCGATAGAATCGGCGTTGTATGGTATCAGTTTGATTTAACCGGCGGTGGTGTAGAAACTGAATCAACAGTTCCTATTCTGGTGCAGTCGGGCGTTTTATATGATCCTACCGTCACCGCTACACCACTCTTTTATTTTAATTCTTCCATTATGACTAATAAAAATGGTGATTTGGTTATTATAGCTAATACTTCCGGAGTAAATGAGTATGTAAATATCGTCTATGCAGGTAGAAAAGCAACCGATCAAGCAGGGCAATTACGCACTCCGGTGACCATAACTAATAATATATTCCCCTATAATTTTGGCTTAGAACAATTTTTCATCAATGGATTTACTTTCTCCGTTCAACGGTGGGGAGATTTATCATCATTAGCACCTGATCCGGTTAATGATCTTGATATGTGGCTCACCAACCAACTGCCAATTATACCAAATGGCTATGGCATTACCGTTGCACAATTAACACCGGCAAGCTAAATATCTGTTTTTTAAACTTAACGTAGATTATTTTGTGTTTTTAGTGGCCTCTTATAAGAAAATAAGAGGTCACTTTTTTTAAAATCATCTATGATTTATTAAAAGCAGGTGTAAACTTAATTTAATTGAATTTTACCTTTACCATAAAACCTCCGGCAATACTCTTTTCGCTGATGTTCTTTACGTGTAATTTATGCTGAGCTCTTCTAAAAGAGAAGCAACGCCGGATGTATAGTAGAAAAAAGCTTATGTCCCAACACTTTACCCATCTTCATTTACATACCGATTTCTCCCTGCTTGACGGCGCAATATCCGTTGAGAAACTGGTGGAATTTGGCCAAAAAAATAAGCTCAAGGCTTTAGCCATTACCGATCATGGCAATATTTTTGGCGCCGTAAAATTTTTTCAAAAATGCAAAAAGGCGGGAATTAAACCGATTCTGGGCATGGAAGCCTATATGACTGAAGATGCCACGGTAAGAAATGCTGAAAAAAAATATTATCATCTGATCATCCTGGTGCAAAATGAAATCGGTTATAAAAATTTATTAAAATTAATTTCTTATTCTTTTCAAGAAGGCTTTTACTTTAAACCACGCATCGATTATAAGATCCTTGCAAAACACCATGAAGGATTGATCGTTACCAGTGCCTGCCTTGGTGGTCATATTCCTTCTTTATTAATGACCGGACAGAATGAAGAAGCGGAACGGTTAATGGATTGGTTTTTAGGTATCTTTGGGCCGGAACGATTTTTTTTGGAAGTCCAGCCGGAGGACCAGAAAGAACAAGCCATTTTAAATAATAAAATATTCGAATATGCTACCAAAAAAAATATTAATGTAGTTGCGGCAGGAGATTGCCATTATGCTACCAAAGAAGATCACGAAGCGCATGAAGTAATGCTTTCTATTCAGACCCATGATAAAATGGCCAACCCGGATCGCTATTCATTTGGTGATTGCCGGGTTTATATGCGCACGCAAGATGAGATGCTGGAACTATTTAAAGATCACCCGGAAGCAGTATGGAATTCTGGTAAAATAGCAGATAGCTGCACCTTCGATTTTCAAACAGGAAAACTCTTTTTCCCGCGCTTTGAAATTCCGGCAGACCACACACAAGAAAGTTTTTTTGAATACTTATGCAAACGTGGTTTTGAAAATCTGATACGCCAAGAGCGCTTTGATCTGAGCAAACAAGAGCTCTATCAAGATCGGCTAAACCTTGAGATTGCTCTTATTATAAAAATGGGCTTTATCGGCTATTTTTTGGTGGTCAGCGATTTTATTCAGTGGGCGCGCCGCAATGGCATACCCGTTGGCCCCGGGCGCGGTTCGGCAGCCGGATCATTAGTGGCATGGGCTCTTGAAATTACCAATATTGATCCAATTAAATACAATCTTCTTTTTGAGCGTTTCTTAAATCCCGAACGTATCAGCATGCCTGATATCGATATCGATTTTTGTATCGAGGGCAGAGATAAAGTAATTAATTATGTTCGTGATAAATATGGCCATGACAAAGTATGCCAAATCATCACCTTTGGTACCATGATGGCAAAGGGCGTGATCAAAGATGTTGCCCGCGTCCTTGGCTTCTCTTTTGAAGATTCAAATGCGATCACCAATCTCATTCCCGAACAACTCAAAATAACGCTGGCCGACTCTTTGGAACAAGAGCCGCGACTCAAAGAATTAATTCAAACAAACCCCAAGGCGCAAAAATTATTTGATCTGGCTCTCCGGCTTGAGGGGTTAACGCGTCACGCTTCAAAACATGCGGCCGGCATTGTTATTTCACCCGAACCGATCGATGACGTATTGCCAATCTATGTGCCACCAAAAACAACCGAGTTGGTCACCCAATACGCCATGACTGAATTGGAGAGCCTCGGTTTTTTAAAGATCGATTTATTAGGACTTAAAAACTTAACACTTATTGATAAAGTAGTGGCACTCATACAAAAAAATTATGCTATTGCTATCGATATAGATAAATTGCCGCTCGATGATACCACAACGTTCACTCTTATCGGGCAAGGGAAAACTTCTGGCGTGTTTCAGCTGGAATCTGACGGATTAAAAGATGTCTTGCGCAAGTTGCAACCGGATAAATTTGAAGATATTATCGCCGTCAATGCACTCTATCGCCCTGGTCCGCTCGGTTCAGGAATGGTAGACGATTACATTGAACGCCGACACGGACGGCAGAAAATAAGCTATTTATTCCCGGAACTTGAACCAATACTTCAAGAAACCTACGGTGTTATCGTCTACCAAGAACAGGTTATGAAAATTGCATCGGCAATTGCCGGATTTTCATTGGGAGAATCGGATATTTTGCGCCGAGCCATGGGTAAGAAAAAAGCAGAAGAAATGGCAAAACAACAAGAGATCTTTGTTGAGCGTGCCACAAAAAATAATTTCGACGCCAAAAAAGCCCGTGAGCTTTTTGATTTAATGGCCTATTTTGCCGGTTATGGATTTAATAAATCGCATTCGGCCGCCTATGCATTAATCGCCTACCAAACAGCCTATCTTAAGGCACATTATCCGGCTGAGTTTATGGCATGTCTTATTTCCCTCGAGGCAGCAAACGCAGAAAATATGTCCTTCTATTTGCAAGAAGCACGCGACATGGAGTTGGATATCCTACCTCCGGATATAAATCAATCAGCGATCGAATTTACCCCCTTTGAGCGAAAAAAAATATTGTTCGGTCTGCAAGGAATTAAGAATGTCGGTTTGGCTGCCCTTGAAAATATTATTACCGAACGAACTACCAAAGGCCCGTTCACCTCTCTGCTTGAATTCTGCAATCGCATCGATCTGCGAACATCAAATAAACGGGTTATCGAACATTTAATTTGCAGCGGCGCATTTGATACCATTCCAGGCACCCGATCCCAAAAAGTAGCCGATCTTGAAAAAATCATGGATCTTGCCGCCGAGCAGAAAAAAATAGCTGCTACCGGGCAAATGGGCCTTTTTGGTATGGCAGTGGAAAATACCGATGGTCCACAATCCACTCATGAATTTATCTACCAACAAATAGCCGAATGGTCAGATAAAGAAAAATTGGAAAAAGAGAAAGAGGTCATAGGATTTTATCTGAGTTCTCATCCGCTGCAATCATACAAAAAACTTCTTGGCTACCTGGGAATTTGTCCGTTTGATCAACTGCTTAAAAATAATCAGAATCAAAATCCTGAACATGAGCCGATCGTAATCGGTGCGGGACTTATAAAAAGCAAGCGCGAAATAATCACCAAAAAAGGTGATCGTATGGCATTTGTTGCACTGGAAGATATGGTGGGATCGGCTGAAATAATTTTATTCCCCAGCGTATTTAAAAAAGTAGAATCATGGTTGGGGCACCATCAAACATTCATTGTTAAGGGCGCCCTCGATAGCGCATCCCCAATTAAGTGTAAAATTAAAGCAAATGAGTGCATCCCTCTCGATCTTTTCTTTCAAGAATGGCCCTCGGTCCAAAAGATTGTATGCGCACTCAATGGCCCAATAGAACAAACAACACTGGAGACTCTTTCAAACAGCCTGCAAAAAGGAACAACCTCTCTCGAATTTTTATTTGTCGAAAATGGAAAAAAACTACGCTTGGCAACGCGTCAAAAGGTGATGGTTAATCAAAATCTTTTTGATCTGTTGCACACACTCAATATTACGCCGCAGTGTATGTTGTAATTATGTCTTTTTTAAATAATTGAGCGCTCGCGCATACCACTCACCACTCATTTGTTCGAGCGTTGTTAAAAAAAGCGCTTGCATTCTTTGATCATTATGTTCAAGCAAATAATCGAGCGCCACAAATAATATCGTTTCAACTTCCGGCGATTGCAACTGCAAGAGGCCGACAACGATTGCCGTATAGAGCGGCGCCACGGCGTGCACATCGGCACAGCCTTTTAACTCCTGCGCCACGGCAAATGCGCGCAGAACCATTTTTTTCTCAAGCAAATTATAGGCAAGTTTACTTAATTTACTTTGAAGACTGTGTGTACTTTTACTGCTTTTATAAATTTCCAGCAAACGGGTTAAGTGCTTATCATCATGCGGAAGTAAAAAAATCAATTCCTCGTAAAGCGCACACGCCTCTTTATAGCGGTGTGTATGGTGATATACATGAGCAGCTTGCGCATATTTTTCAGGTGCTCGGCCATCTTGAAATGCATCCAATAAATCGCCCTCTAATTGGTAGGCGTACGCCTGATCTTCAAGCGAATGGCTTAATAAGCGATATACTCCGAACGCTTTTTCTTTTTCACCTTTTGCAATGCATTCAGCCAATTTGAACCATGCTATGGTATATTTATCATTTGGTACATGCCTCATCATCTCTATCCTTTATCTTCTCAATGAGCTTTTTTGGTATTCAACCATGCTCAGCTGATAAAATCAATCGATGAGAGTAAATTTCTACTAATGAACTATTGGAGAAGGTAAATTATTTATTAAGATTTGACAGACGGTTGCCCCACGCTGCCACATGACTCAACTCATTTTTATCAATCTGGGTTACATCCACTTCGATCTCATTTGTAGCCGCATTTCGCTTGGTTGGGAAATCGCAACTTTTAACGCGGGTAAAAACAGGATGTGGCTTTACTTTATTCGGCTTAACAATGACCATAGCTTGATTTGTAAAAACTGAGAAAATTACGATAATCCCCAAGAGAAAAACACTTTTCATACTACCCCTCCCAAAACTGATAAATACTATCGTAAGATTACGACAAACAATTACCACGATACAAGAATTAAAAAAAAATTGTATAGTTTCATGTTTTATGAAAGCATCTGTGTTTCAGGAGAAAGGAAAAGGATAAAAGACGTCCTTCGATACGAAAACTGCGTTTTCTACTCAGGATGAGCGGAAGAGACAATTGAGTGAGCCAGAGCCCAGCCTACGCTTAGTGCTATTATTATTTATTTATATCTTTAAGCCAATCCTTTGAAAAACTGGCCGCGCCAGGCGTAGCTTGCCGAGCCGGAAGGCCCGGATAAGCGTAGACTGGTGCCGGGGGTCGGAATTGAACCAACGACGCCAAGCTCTTCAGGCTTGCGCTCTACCACTGAGCTACCCCGGCAAATTAGGAAAGATTTGAATATCAGTAGAATACTTATTTAGCAGGGATTGTCAATACTTTTTGACCCCCTTAAGATGCATCAATTATTGCTAACGCGCCAAAGTATGATACACTGGCCAGGGACAGACTATGGTAATATAAGGTTATTCTTATGCATGATATCAAAACCAAAATTACTCATTTACAAGCAGAACTGAAGGCCAAACTAGAACAGGCAACCTCTGCTGATCAGCTGGAAAAAATTCGCATCGACTATGTAGGTAGGCATGGCCACATTGCAACGCTCATGCCCCTTCTTAAAGATCTCCCGGAAGAAGAAAAAAAAGTAGTTGGCCCCTTACTTAATGAGTTAAAAAAATGGGCAGAGCAGGAATACGAAATACACAAAAATAAATGGGAAGAAAGCCAAAGACTGCAAGAACTCAATAAACAAAAGTACTTTGATGTAACCGCCTATACCTATAAAGAATTTACCGGCAATCTGCACATTCTCACCAAAGTGGTAGAAGATCTAGAAGATATCTTCATCACCATGGGATACGAAATCGCCCGCGGCCCAGAAGTGGTAACCGATTATTACAATTTCCAGGCGCTCAATATTCCTGCCAATCACCCTGCCCGCGAACTGCAAGACACCTTTTGGCTCACCGATCCTAATTATTTACTGCGAACACACACTTCAACGGTACAAATCGAACAGATGGAAAAAAAATCTTTGCCACTTGCCATTTTTGCACCCGGCCGCGTGTATCGCAATGAGGCCACCGATGCTACTCATGATTTTATGTTCATGCAAGGTGAAGGACTTTTTATCGATAAAAATATCTCATTGGCAAATCTTTTGGCAAGTGCAAAAGCTTTTTTACGGGCATTCTTTGAAAAAAATGATTTAGAAATTCGTGCTCGTCCGGGATATTTTCCGTTTGTTGAACCCGGTGTTGAAATTGATGCATCCTGCCCTTTTTGCAAAACAGGATGCTCCGTATGCAAATATACAACCTGGATCGAACTCATGGGAAGCGGCATGGTGCACCCGAATGTTCTGCGAATGTCTGGTATTGATCCTGAAATATACAGCGGTTTTGCTTGGGGGTTTGGTATTGAACGGTTAACCATGGTTAAATACGGCATTACCGATGTTCGGTTGTTCAGAAGCGGTAAAATCGATTTCTTAAAGCAGTTTTAATATGAAAATAACAAAGGTAATTATCCCGGCGGCAGGATGGGGAACACGATTTTTGCCTTTCACCAAAGCAGTGCCCAAAGAGATGGTACCGCTGTTGAATAAACCGGCGATTCAGTACATTGTGCAAGAAGCGGTTGATTCTGGGATAAATAACTGCATTGTGATAACGTCTGCCCATAAACAGGCGCTTATTAATTACTTTAGTCCGCAACCAGCACTTGAGGGTTTTTTACAAGAAAAAAATAAACTTTCATTACTTACTGGGTTACAAAATCTGTGCAATTCAGTAACCATGGGCTATATCATACAAGAAACAGCGCTCGGTTTAGGTCACGCGGTTGGCCTTGCCAAAAATAAGATCACTGATGATTATTGTGCCGTTATGCTGCCCGATGACATTATGGTGAGTACCCCCCCGGCACTCGCGCAACTGATAACAATTGCGCAAACCTACAAAGCAAGCGTTATTGCCGTGCAAGAAGTGCCTGATAATGCCGTTTCTTCCTATGGCATTGTTGCGATAAAAAAGCAGATTGAGCCCGGGATTTTTGAGGTTAGTAGCGTTGTTGAAAAACCCACGGTGGCAAATGCGCCGTCACGGCTTGCTATTATTGGCAGATACATACTTTCTCAAAAAATATTTAAAGCACTAGATGAACTTAAACCGGCAGCAAACGGTGAAATACAGTTAACCGATGCAATCGCTTCATTAATCGCCAGCGGTGAAAAAGTCCTTGCCTACACGGTACAGGGAACTCGGTACGATGTAGGAACTCCTCACGGCTGGCTCACTGCCAATAGGGACATGGCACGTCACAATCCAGCATTTTCAGATATTTTCGAATAAAAACACCCTACGATACGCGTTAAACCGCTACTCAGGGCAAACGGATCTCATAATTATTGCAATTTGAATATTTTTCATGATACTCTCTACAGTGAACATAGGGGAGCGGATCATGAAAATAGTAAATTTTGGTTTAATAATTAGTTTAATAATTTCAGTTGTATCATACGGTTGTCCAACATGCGTGGGGAAAATAAAGGCCGAAAGTTTAGCTTTTTTTTCTAACGATTTTTATCAACCAAACCAACCAATACCGCGCGAAAACAAAGAACAAGTTGGCCATAAAGAACTCAAAAAAATATTCACCAAGAAGGAGGTTCGCCAATGAAGTTGCAACTCTTTTTGTTATTATTGATTTCGTTTGATATCTATGCTTCTTTCGGTTGCATGGATTGCAGTTGGCATATGCAACAGAGATACGACAACAAAGAATACCATGTTGTTACTCGTGCAATGGGCAAACATGAAACATGTTGCCCCTGCCCGTGCAGAAAACTCAGTTTAAGCCGCGGCGAATGCCAAGACTGCCACCATTACCATTATGTGCAACCATGGGTAATAATTAGATATAAAAAGTAACTATTATTTCTTATACCGCATTAAAAATGGCACTATCGCATCAGGATTTAATGAAACTGATTCAATGCCCAGTTCAATAAGAAAATCGGCAAGCTCCGGATAGTCCGATGGTGCTTGACCACAAATCCCGCTATATTTCCCAGCTCTTTTTGCGCCGGCAATAGCCAGCTCAAACATTTTTTTCATCGCCGGATCCCGTTCATCAAAAACCCCGGCAAGCAAGGGAGAGTCGCGATCCACGCCCAAAGTTAATTGTGTAAGATCATTAGAGCCGATTGAGATACCGTCAAAATCCTGTAAAAATTCATCAATCAGCATAACATTTGAGGGAACTTCACACATCATGATAATGGATAAATCATGCTGTTTTTGTATCAAATTATTTGTAGCCATCTCTTCAATAACTTTCTTTCCCTCAGCAAGTGTGCGCACAAATGGGATCATAACTTTTATATTGGTAAGCCCCATAATTTCACGGGCTTTTTTAAGCGCCGAACATTCCAAGGCAAATGCGTGTTTATAACGATCCGCACAATATCTGATCGCGCCACGAAACCCAATCATCGGATTTTCTTCATGCGGCTCAAAGTATTGCCCACCCAGTAAATTACTGTATTCGTTGGTTTTAAAATCGGAGGTGCGGACAATTACCGGACGCGGGAAAAATGCTGCGGCAATCGTAGCAATTCCTTGGGCAAGTGTATCAATATAAAATTCTTTTTTATCCGCATAGCCGGCCGTAATTTCATTAATCTGCCGTACCATTTTTTTATCGGTAACAATCTCGGGGTATAATAAGGCGAGCGGATGTATTTTTATCGTATTGGTAATAATAAACTCAATCCGCGCAAGCCCGATCCCATCAACTGGTAAAAAAGATAATGCAAAGGCACGTTCCGGGTCAGCCAAATTCATTAAAAGTTGCACCGGCGGTTTTGGTAATACATCCAGAAGAATCTCTTTTTTTTCATAGGCGACAGCGCCTTCATACACATAGCCGGTAATTCCTTGGGAACAATCGATGGTAATGGTTTGGCCATTGTGTAATATCGACATTGCATCATGAACCCCCACAAGGGCCGGGATTCCCAATTCTCTGCTCACAATTGCCGCATGACAAGTTCTGCCTCCCATTTGGGTGATAATCCCCGCAGCCTTTTTGAGAAGCGGTACCCAATCAGGATCGGTCATGCGCGTTACAATAATGTCCCCTTTTTCAACTTTATCAGCCTCCCTTATACTCTCAAGATGGCACACTTTGCCGCTCACAATCTGTTGGCCAATACTCTGACCGTGTGCCAGCACTTTAATTTTGGAAGTATCAGTAAATGTATAATTAGTATATGAAAGCCCTTTTTCTTGGGCATGCACCGTTTCGGGCCGCGCTTGCACAATATACAGCATATTATCAATGCCATCCTTTGCCCACTCAACATCCATAGGGCACCAGGATCCTTTTTGATCGGTATACAATTTCTCAATGGCGCACACCGATTTTGTCAGTTCCAGAATTTCATCATCAGTTAAGCAAAATTGCTCTTGCTGCGCCGCCGGCACCGCGGTTTGCATAGTGCCTTTTGGTTTATAGACAATTTTAATCTGCTTACTGCCACGTTTTTTAGAAATAATTGGCTTGAGGTCATCACGCAAGGTCGGCTTAAATACGATATATTCATCAGGTACCACAAGCCCTTGCACAATTGCTTGGCCAAGCCCATATGAAGCATTGATAACAACCACATCTTTAAAGCCGCTTTCGGTATCCAAAGAAAAGGCAACACCCGAAGAAGCTTTATCGGATCGCACCATTTTTTGTACCGCAATAGAAAGAGCAATCTTTTTATAATCAAAACCTTTGTCATTGCGATACACCATCGCGCGATCGGTAAAAAGAGAGGCAAAACATTTTTTGCATGCATCAATAAGTTCATCCTTGCCACTAATATTTAGGTATGATTCCTGCTGACCGGCAAACGAAGCAGACGGAAGATCTTCGGCAGTTGCTGACGAACGCACGGCAACATGAATATTTTTTTGTTGATACTCTTTTGCCAATCCGTGATAGGCAGCATATATTTCTTCGGCAAGATCGGCAGGCATCGGGGCAATATGAAATAGATTGCGTATTAAATGGCCCACTTTGTGGATCTTATCAAGATCGGCAAAATCATGAATATCATCCATCATTTTTTCTATATGCGGCATGAGCCCATTCGCATTAACAAAATGCCAGTATGCATCGGCGGTAATCGCAAAACCGTTGGGCACTTTAACTCCGTGAGAACTGAGCCGTGAATACATATAGCCAAGCGATGCGGTTTTGCCGCCAACCAAGCCAACATCGCTAATCGTAATTTCAGAAAATTGCTTAATAAATTTCATGGTAACCAAACAGAGTAAATGGGGTGTTAAATAACTCTCAGGATACAAATGAAAAAAATGATAGACAACTCTTTTTAAAAAAGGCCGTATTTTAGCAATCTTTTGTTGACACTCAATAGGGCATCTTGTATCATAAATGCACGGTTTTAACGCGCATTTCTTCATCGCATATAAGGAGATTATATATATGCAACTCATGGCTCGTCATAAATGTATCATTGCTTCTTTAGTCTTTGGTCTTATTACGCCCTTAGCGAGAGCAGAGGATCCCAAACCTAAATTCGACGAAATACATTTTACCCCAATGGGTTACCTTGTTGCGGGAATTCTGGGCAGTGCTTTATATCTCTACACCCAATTAAATTACAAAAAAACTGAACCAAAGCGCGTCTACCCAAAAGATGATTCATGGCTTGAACTGTTCAAATATATTCATGATGAACTATTAGTTGGGCAACGATATTTGCCTGACCGAGCAGCAGCATGTCATCAAGATCCGGAAAACCCAGAACGCATGATCAACGAATATACCAAAGTTGAAGCACGCGGACTTGCTGGTCAAACGCAATATTATATGGAAAAAGTTGTCTGGCCTACTGTTGTTCTTATGGTTGCTATTAATGCATTTAAACAAGCAATTGGTGCAAACACTGATGCGTTCATTAAATTTGTAAATGACCCTAAGAAACTTGTTGAGATTGTGCCACCCGCAGCAAAAGCATCATAACTCTTAATTACGGAGAATATTCTATGTTACTATCATTAAAACGAACTGTTCTGGTTATCGTAGCAAGCGGATTTTCTTTGATCTGCCACGCGCAAGAACCGGCCAAAAAAGAAGAAACAACCTTATCTAAAATTACAGATCAAGTATTTACAACAATAAAATCAGAAGGCCCTGCACTAGCAGTTTTGGGTCTATTGTTTTATCTCGGGACTTGCGCAAATCTTCCTACAACAAGAGACAAAAACGATAATATCATTTCTAGCATGCCTACAAGCTTCATGGAAAAGCTATGCCATGAACTGGGCAAGGCAATTATAACTCCGTGGGCCTGGGGTGAAAAGAATAAACTTATTATCCCGCCAGCACTTGCGGGTTGGGCGTTAGTACGTTTTGGACCGGATAAAGCAATTAACAAATTTCATGATTTTATGAGATTCCTCAACATGAAATATGGCATTCTCAATCCCGCAATTAATATTCCGGCAGAAACGCCAGCGCCAACTACTCCGGCTTGGGCAAAAGACATCTTAGCACAACAATCAGAAATTAAACGTGAGCTCGCTGAAATGCAAAAACGTATGAATGGCACTAATATCCCAGAAAATGCAGTTGAAATAAAAGCTGCATAATTCAAAGTAAAACCGAAAAAGAGCCGAGTAATTCTCGGCTCTTTTTCTTAGTATCAAAATAATCCACGTACAAAAGGTGATTCGTTATGAAAAATAAAATAATCCTCCTCACACTCGGCATAATTTTTCCCTTTAGCATTAGTGCTATTAATTGGACCCCCTTTGCAAATTTTGTTAATCAAATTGAAAAACGTGACCTGGCAATCGGTGCTGTGACCCTGACGGTTGGTGGTCTAAGCGGGGTTCTTATCAACAATAAGTATAATGCCAATGCACTTGCACTTGAAAATTTAAAAATCAAACAAAATAAAGAAAAACAAATAGAACTCCGCAAAAAACAAGAAGAAGAAAAAGCTGAACGGATCAAGCAAGAAGAACAAGACAGAAAAAATAAAATTGAACAACAAAAAAAGGATGCGCACAGTTTGCTTGATCATATAAAAAATCATTATAACCAGCAGTTTTCTCTTCTAGCATCAGAAAGGCTTGATCATGATAAGCAAGCTTTTATTAATAGCATAAGAAGTATGTATAACAGTCGGCCATTTTTAACGTTTTATCAGTCTCTTGAAACGGATATATTACAGTTAAAAGCCGCGGAAAATATCATACCAGAAAAAGAAACGGTACGAATCGAGCTTGCTGAGAAACTCGAAAAAATAAAAAATAACTACAATCTTATGCTTGCTGACCATCAGGAAATTGAGCAACAGAAAAACGATCAATTAAAAAGGCTCGCTGAAGAACATCAACGCAAAAAACAAAAAGAAGATCTTGAGCTTGAGAAAATACGTAATGACGAACGTTTTAAAAAAAATAAAGAAGAGATGGAGCTTGAAAAATTACGAATCGAGCAACGGCATGCGCGAGAAAAAGCGCAATTAGAGCTTGAAAAGCTTCATGCAGAAATTGCGTATTACAAAACATCTAAGCAGGATATAACCAAAGAACTCGAGGCAATTAAACACGAACTAAAAAACCGTGACAAAATGCAACCGTCATGGGCAGCAGAATTTACGCGACTCATAAAAGATGAGATTACGACATTAAAAAAACGTATGGACACGGTGGAAAATTCAATCGTTGGCAATATTGCGAGTTTCAAAAAAGATGTTGCTGATGTTAAAAAAGATGTTAGAGATTTCAAGCAAATCCTTGAAAAAAATCAGCCACAGTCATATATATTGCCACCGCCCTATAATCCAGCGGCACAGCAACCATACAATTCACCAGTTCCGTCACATCAACCACCACCAAGTTTTGGGTATGGTGAAACACAAACTAACCCGGACATGGTAGCCATTCCGGTGCCAAGAAGCTAGTGTAGTAATTAAGGCTTAAGATAAAAACTAGAGACACAATTGAAAAAGGCCGCTCGTGGTGAGTAGGCTCTGCAAGAGCCGTATCGAATCCATGCGGCCTAAAAATTTAAGATATTATGAATTGCTTTTATGTATATATTTTAAGATGCAATGATAGCTCTTATTATGTCGGACATACTGATAATATTGAAAAAAGAATTGCAGAGCATGTCTCAGGTTCTTATCCCGGTTATACACAAACGCGTTTACCTATAGAGCTTGTTTATATGCAAGAGTTTGCAAGCCGTGATGAAGCCCTCAACGCAGAACATCAAATAAAGAAATGGAATCGAAAGAAAAAGGAAGCACTTATTGACAATGATTGGAACTCTTTAAAATTGTTAGCGAAAAAGAAATTCTATTGATGAATGTTTATTAAACCCGCATGGTTCGATATGATTGCTTCGCAATCACTCACCACGAGCGGGTTTTATGATTAACTTTTACAATTCTTACCTTGAAGATAATCTTATCTACTTTCTATTTGCTTGCCGTGCAATACAGGCAACAATAAATCCCTCAAAAAGCGGGCTTGGGTTTCCAAGCCTGCTTTTAAATTCAGGATGTGCTTGGGTGGCAATAAAAAATGGATGGTCCGCAATTTCTAAAAATTCCATTAAGCGTGTGCCATCATGCCGTTCATGATAACCGGAAAATGTAATGCCTTTTTGTTCCAGCACATCAACATACACCGGATTCACTTCATAGCGATGACGGTGCCGTTCATTCACGACATATTTTTCCTCGTAATACTCTACTTTATTAGCTTTTGCGTAGAGTTGCGCCACTTTACTTTCTTTTTTTACGGTGGCCGCATACCCGCCAAGCCGCATCGAGCCACCGATAGAATGCTCGGCAAGCATCTGTTTTTGGGTAGGTAAAATGTCGATAATAGGAAATTCAGTAGCATCATTCACTTCTGTGGTATGTGCCGTTTTTAAATTGCAACTAGTGCGCGCAAATTCAACGGCAGCCAGCTGCATGCCATAACAAAGTCCCAGATAAGGAATATTATTGTGCCGAACATAGCCGATTGTAGAAATCTTTCCTTCCACGCCAGCACTGCCAAAGCCACCGGGAATAATTACCCCATCAAAAAGAGCAAGTATCTTGAGCTGCTCAAGATTCGTTGTTTCAAACATCTGCGCATTGATCCAATTAATTTCAATGCCAATATTATGCTGCGCCCCGGCATGTACCAATGCCTGATAAATGCTCACATAACTATCAGTGAGACTAAAATCACCAATGTCCAAATATTTACCCACAATAGCAATTTTGACTTTATAGGATGGATTTTTGATTGCGTTAACCAATCCGTTCCACCTTTGCCAATCCGGCACTCTTTTAGATGGTAAATGGAAATGGCGCAACACTTTTTGCCCGAGTTGCTCACGTTCCAGGTAGAGGGGCATTTCGTACACCGTATCGATATCAGGCGCAGAGATAATTTGATCTGCATGCACATAAGAACATTGTTCTATCTTTTTCTTGCGAATTTCATCAAGCGGCTGCTTTGCACGGCAAATGATAAAATCAGGCAAAATTCCTTCTTGCCCCAGAAGCCGTACGGCTTGTTGCGTCGGTTTTGTCTTCATCTCTTGCATATGATCAGGAATCGGCAAGTAGGTGACCAACACATAGGCGATACTGTCAGCGCCAAGTTCCCGCTCTAAACCTTTGATTGCAAATAAAAATGGCACGTTTTCATAATCACCGACGGTGCCCCCCAATTCTATAATGGCAATCTCATAGCCTGCTGATGCATCTAGGATGCGGCGTTTAACTTCATCCAAAATATGGGGCATAAATTGTACCGTTTGGCCCAAATATTCGCCACGTCGTTCACGATCAATAACCGTCTTATAAATTTGGCCGGTGGTTATGTTATTTTTCTTGGGGATATCTTCATCTAAAAATCGTTCATAGGTACCCAAATCTTGGTCAATTTCGCCGCCATCTTCTGTTACCCAGACTTCGCCATGTTCCGTGGGCCTCAAAGTCCCTGCGTCGTAATTGATATACGGATCAATCTTAATTAAGGTGGTTTTATACCCATGTTCTTTTAAAATCTTGCCCAAGGATGCCGTGGTTACGCCTTTGCCAACCCCGGAAATAACTCCTCCTGCAACAACAATAAATTTTGTATTCATATGATTTCCAAATCAAACTCAAAAAAACCAACTCGGTAATTGTAGCAAACTACGCACGACTTATCTAACAAGAAATATACGGTAATTACAACAACAATCCAACAACCATGGCAGAAAGTAGATTAGCAAGTGAACTTCCTAGTACCGCATACAATCCCAACTGGGTAATCGTGTGTTGTTTATCCGGCGCTAATGCACCAATCATGCCAATTTGTATGCCGATACAAGAAAAGTTGGAAAAACCACAAAGGGCATACACCAAAATAGTAAAAGTACGCGGACTCACCGCCGCTTTGGCAAGCTCACTAAAGGCAACCAACTCATTGACCGACACTTTAATGCCCAGCAATTTACTCGCTTGCCATAATTCAGCGCCGGTAAACCCCAGTAAATAAGCAAACGGAGCAAAGAGATACGAAAGGATCAGTGCAATGCTTAGCTGAGGAAGTTGTAGCGAAAACCATTGATTCAAATGATGACTGATGGACCCCAATAAATAATCCCCCAATGCCAATAATGCCAAGAAGGAGATTAACATCGCCGCAACACCGAGGGCAAGTTGTAATCCATCCATAGTTCCTTTAGCTATAGCATCAAAACTATTTGATCTCTTTTTTTCGAATTTAATAGCTAAATTATGTTCCACTGATGATTTTTGCGTTTCGGGAATCAATATTTTAGCAATAAATATCGATGCAGGAATACTCATCACACTCGCCGTTAACAAATGTCCACCGGGCATACCGATCAATGTATAAATCACGAAGACCGAAATACTGATCGCTGCCATGCCGCTGCACATCAGCACAAAAAGTTCTGAACGCGTCATCAAATGAATATAATTACTCATAAAAAGAGCCGCTTCCGTTTGCCCTAAAATACTATTGGCAATTGCTGTCATCGTCTCAATGCCCGATGCGCCAATCAAAGGTCTAATAATGGCGTTTAAGCCAATTACCAAACGTTGGATAATGCCCCAATGGAATAAAAGCCCCGTGAGTGCGCCGACAAAAATTATTACGGGCAACACTTTAACTGCAAAAATGAAACCCCACGGTAGCGTATGATCGCCAAGTTTACCAAACATAAATTCAATACCTTTGTCGGCAAACACATATAACATGCCGGCAGCATCCGCTATTTTACCAACAACAACTTGCCCCCAAGAGGTTCGTAACATGGCAAAAGCAAAGACAAAATGAAGCGCCAGCGCACTCAGAATTAATCGCAGATTGATTGCGCGCCGATTTTTTGAGAAAGCATATGCGATGAGCGCAATTACTAGAATGCCGACAATATTTAAATAACGATTATATTCGATGAAATAAGAAAGCATGAAAATCCTTATGTTGTTACTTCTTTGTAACCAATAATTGCAAAACATTTATCTAAAATATCTTTTGCATACCTATCCCTTATTAATTAAAACAACTAGGCAAAAGTATAACGGAAAAATAAGAAAAAAAAGTAAATTTATTTATTTTATGAGCAAAACCCTTTTTTTTGGTTTTGATAGTTGAATAAACAATAAAAAAGGCCCGTATCGCTACGGACCTTCATAATTAAAGAAGCAGATTATATATTAGCCTTTTGGAACCGGCTGTTGAAGTGCGTCAGAACCGCTTATTTTTGCGCGTTTTAGCATTTCTGCTTTATTATTTTTAAATGTTCGTTGATCAGCATCTGCTTGGATATATTCTCTTGCAGCCCCATCACTAAATACTGCTTGATAAATCTGATTACCTGGCTTGTTAGGATCTGGAGACGTACGTATTTCAAAGCCAATTACATTTGCCGGAAGAATTGTTTCTCTTCCCAAAAAGTTTTTTATTTTCTTAGCACCAACGCTCGCTAATACGGCACCTTCATGGAGTGGTACTAAATTATCATGTAACGTTACAATAACGTAATAGACGTCTCCGGTTCTCCATTCAGCAAATCTCCCACTGTTTCCACGAGGAACATCTGGGTGGAATGCATTGGTTTCACCACGGTGTAAACGACCAAGAAGATCTTGTATTTGGGTTCCGAACACTTGGTTAGCCAATTTTAACGTTTCTGCAGTCAAATTAAGTCCGCCAGCAAATGCCATTGAAAATCCTACTGTTGGACCTGCAAGGATTACTCCTAGCGGCATACTTACACCCTTAGCTTTATCAAGAACGTCCACAATGGTATCTGGAACATGTAATGTAAGTGCGTATGCTTTATGCTGTTTCATCGCATCAGCGGCGCTATTTGCTTTATAGGCATAAATATCAACTGCTGGGAGCACACTACCACTTCCATGGACAATCGCATACGCTTGCATTAAAGACCCGGTACATAAAAGCAGGGCCACGCTCATTATTTTTACAAAAGATGGCTTCATTTTTTCCTTTTTTGATTTAAAAATACTACTCGAGAAAAAGGCCCGTATTGCTACGAGCCTTCATAATTAAAGAAGCAGATTATATATTAGCCTTTTGGAACTGGTTGTTCAAGTGCGTCAGAACCGCTTATTTTTGCGCGTTTTAGCATTTCTGCTTTATTATTTTTAAATGTTCGTTGATCAGCATCTGCTTGGATATATTCTCTTGCAGCCCCATCACTAAATACTGCTTGATAAATCTGATTACCTGGCTTGTTAGGATCTGGAGACGTACGTATTTCAAAGCCAATTACATTTGCCGGAAGAATTGTTTCTCTTCCCAAAAAGTTTTTTATTTTCTTAGCACCAACGCTTGCCAATACGGCACCTTCATGGAGTGGTACTAAATTATCATGTAACGTTACAATAACGTAATAGACGTCTCCGGTTCTCCATTCAGCAAATCTCCCACTGTTTCCACGAGGAACATCTGGGTGGAATGCATTGGTTTCACCACGGTGTAAACGACCGAGAAGGCCTTGTATTTGGGTTCCAAACATTTTATTCGCTTCTATTAAGACCTTTGCGGTGATATCGAATCCTTGAGCAACGGCAACTGAAAATCCTTCAGTTGGACCGGCAAGAGCTGCCCCTATTGGCGCACTTACACCCTTTGCTACCTCTAACACGTCTGCGACTGCACCTGGAACACTTAATGTAAGTGCATAAGCTTTATGCTGCCTGATTGCATCCTTGGCATCTTTAGCTTTGTAGGCATAAATATCAACTGCAGGAAGCGCACTCCCGCTTCCATGAACAATAGCATACCCATGTAATAATGGTCCGGCAAACAAGAGCAATCCAACGCTCCATGTTTTTAGAAATAATAACTTCATCGCAACTCCTTTTTAGAAAAATAGTATTACATTTGGCTCTATAAAAGACCTAGCATAGAGAAGCGTTTATTTGCAATATTTGAATCTGAAGTTCGGACATAAATAGAAGAGACTCCTGTTCTGGTGTATTTTTAAAAAAAACAAAGAAACACCAAAAACAGGAGAATCATGATTGCCAAAAAAGATATCATAAAAATGATTAATTCGCTAAAAGTATTTAACATTCATGTTGCCGACTTCATCGGATCGATGATTTGGGGGTTCCAACAAGCAAAAAAGCTTAGAATTTCCAGCATTTCTGCTGCATCACCCGGCAAGTATGAATCTAACTATAAAAACATCACAAGATCTCTAAATAAATTAGAAGTTTCTCAGCTTTCAGAAGCTCTTTTGTCATTTCAGGACCAAGCGAGTGATATCCTATTGCTCGATTTTACTGAGATGACTCGAAAAAATGCTAAACGCACTGCTTATATTGGATATTTAAAAGATGGAGAAACACTTGGCTACAGCATATTGGCACTGAGTGTACCATTCAAAGGAAGATCTAAAATAATATTTGCTGATGTAATATCTTCTTCAATCATTGCTGAGAGCGCAACTGGAAAGTGGAAGCTTATTCAAGAAGCTTTACGCCCATTAATTCCTTTGCTTCAGAGTAAGATAATTGTCATTGATCGTGAACTTTGCAATGAGGAGATGATCAAGTTCTTTCATAAACATCAAATTCATTATTCAATACGCTTAAAAATAAGTGCTGGAAAAAACCAAATTATTATTACTGACAAAAAAGGCAGCAGGATTAACATTTCTATTACTCGCGGCTCAAAGAAAAATTGGAAAGGGGTTTATTATAAAGGGAAAATCAAAGTAAATATTGCTGCTGAATGGCAAAGCAATATGCCTGAGCCAATGTATATAATTACAGATTGTCAGCCAAGTGAAGGTTTAAAATACTATAAAAAACGCATGAAAATAGAGGAAAGTTTCAAAGATATAAAAGATAAATTGGGCTTTACAAAAATCATGAATAAAACTTTAGGCAATCTCCTTAAAATGCTCCTCATTGGATTAATTGCCTACAATCTATTGATTTTGATAGGCGAAATGCTGCGATTACAAGTGCTCACGAAGCGCGAAAGGCTTAAGTTCAGCGGTTTGCATTTATTGCTTAATATGATTTATTCATATTCTCGATCCAAACTTCGGAAAGCACTACGTCAAGTTGAATTCCATCTGCTTGAAAATAATTCAGATGATGTTGTTTGGTTAAGAGCCTTTAGGAATTGTTAAAATGAAATTGTCCGAACTTAAGTTGAATTTAAAAAGATGTTGAAAGAAATTTTAACGTTGAGAAATAAGGGCAGGATTTTTTTTGCGATCTTCACGCTCTTTGTTCATAAGCGCATCGATAATTTCATCCATTTCACCCTCCACGACCATATCAAGCTTTTTGAGGGTCACATCCACTTGGTGATCGGTCACGCGATTTTGCGGGAAATTGTAGGTACGCACTTTTTCAGCACGCTCCCCGGTGCCCACTTGTTCTTTACGTTGTTTGCGCATTTCGGCTTCAGATTTTTCCATCTGCGCCGCAAGTAAACGGGATTGCAAAAGCTTCATGGCTTTCGCTTTATTTTTATGCTGAGAACGCTCTTCTTGGCAGGCGACTACCACGCCGGTCGGAATATGCGTTACACGAACCGCAGAATCGGTGGTATTAACGTGTTGGCCACCCGCACCGCTTGAACGATAGACATCAATGCGCAAATCTGCCGGATTAATGGTAACATCAACTTCTTCCGCTTCAGGCAAAACGGCAACCGTTACGGTTGATGTATGCACGCGGCCTTGCGTTTCGGTCGTTGGCACACGCTGCACGCGATGAACGCCGGATTCATATTTAAGGTGCCCATACACCCCTTTGCCTTGAATGTGCAAAATTATTTCTCTATAGCCGCCAAGATCGGTAGTACTGACACTTTCCACGCTCACGCGCCAGTGATTTTTTTGCGCATAGGCAGTGTACATTTTTTGTAAATCTGCAACAAAGAGCGCAGCTTCTTGACCACCCGCGCCCGCACGAATTTCTAAGTATACTGAACGATCATTGCGCTCGTCGGGGGGAAACAAGATATCATCCAATTCTTTTTGTTTAAGAGTAAGCTTGAGCTGAATTTCGAGCAATTCATCAGCAAACATTTGTGCAAGCTCAGCATCGGCCGTTTGGGCAGCATCTTTTTTTGCTTGCTCAATGCCCTGCTCAAGCGCAACAATTTGACGATGTTTTTCTAAAAGAAGAGTAAGGTTGGAAAATTCCCTTTGCAATTGCTGACGCTTATTAACCTCCAAAGAAGGATTGGAAAGCTCGCCAGAAAGCTCATCGTATCTTTTTTGTAATGAATCCCAGGCTATTGCCATTTCGCGAATCCTTAGGCAGCCTTAGCGCCTTTTTTAGTTAATAATAGAGAAATTATCGCTCAAAAATGGGCTATTGTAAAGATTTCCCCTTCAGATAATACCTTCCGTTTTATCGATACGAAAAACATACCTGTTTTCATATTTTGGCAATCCCAAACTACTTTTTTCAATCCTTTATCAAACTATTGCTTTCTCAATTGAAGCTAATTATAATTACAATTAGTAATACTTTTTGCAAAGAATGTTTCTTTTTTTAGGATGCTATTTAAAGAACTATTTAACAAATATAAAAAAGAAAAAAATGAAAAAACATCAGAATAATTTAATTAAAACCATAGGGGACCTAAAAATGAAGCGATTATTATTACCTTTTATCTTATTCATATCTCATTCGAGTTATAGCGTTAATGAAATGCCAGAAGCAAGGGATGCATTGTTTGCTGCAGCGGAGCAAGGAGTGATTCAAATGGTCATAACTCTTATTGACAAACAGCATATTGATCCAAATATAAAAACCGGATTTGGCGAAACACCTCTTATGAGGGCCGCAGATAAAGGGCATACCAACGTAATTCTTTTTCTTATAGAAAAAGGAGCTAGCCTTAACTTACAAACCGCATCAGGGATTACTGCATTAATGATGGCAGTGGGTGAAGGCCACAAAGATGCTGCAATAATTCTCATGAAAGCCGGAGCTAATCCCAACATTCAAGCAAAAGATGGCTCAACAGCGCTAATGCGTGCCGCCCAAGAGAATAATATCGAACTGGCTAAGTTGCTCTTAGATAACAATGCCAACGCATCATTAAAAGATACAAATTACAAAAATGCACTAGATTATGCAAAGGAGACCGGCAATAAAAAACTTATACAATTATTAGAAAACCGTAAGGAATAGTGAACTGAATTCATATTATTGCCATTTCGCGAATTCTTAGGCTTTAGCACCCTTTTTATAACGCTTTTGGAATTTTTCTATACGACCCGCAGAGTCAAGAAACTTTTGCGCGCCAGTATAAAATGGGTGACAATTTGAACAAATGGTTACATGAAGCTCAGGCGACGTTGAGCTGGTCACAAAAGCATTGCCACAGGCACAACGAGCAGTAATATCATGTAATTCAGGATGTTTATTTTGTTTCATAGTTTTTCCTCTCAAAATAGTATTTTCTTCAGATAATATAGGAAATTATGCCCTAAAATTGAGTATTTGTAAAGACTTTCTCGATTATTTTATTTTCTTTTAGAAATAAAATAACGCTATACCTAAGCTACTTTAGGTTCGTTATAGGAAATAAAATTAATTTCATCAGTAAAAGAAGAATCCGGATAGCGGGTACGAATAAGGGAAAGCATTTTTTGCTCAGCCTCAAAAATAGTGCCCACTTCATCGATCAACCCTAGTTCAACTGCTTCAGCGGACAAAAACTCTTTTCCTTCTGCCCAGAGTTTATAGGTATCTTTTGGAAGATTTCTGTCGTTCGCAACGAGGCTAATAAATTGTTCATACTGTTTATTAAGCATGCTTTTTATATAGTCCTTATCAGCTTCGCAAAGCGCTCGATAGGGATTATGCAGAGCCTTAAATTCACCGGCAAACAGCACTTCAACATCCATTTGTGCTTTCACATCACCAGTGGTTTTTGGCTCTTTATATTTAACAATTTCATGATAAACACCTATATTGCCGATAGATGACATGCTATGAGCAATAATATAATCTGTTGGGCTGGCAAGAATGTAACCACCCGAAAGCGCAGATCCGACAATAACACTAACAATAGGCTTAAGCTGGCCAACTTTTTTGATTGAATCATGGAGGGTAGAAAATAGGGAAGATGAACCGCCATAACTATCAATAATAAGAACTATACCCTGAATGCCCTCATCTTTGGCAGCGTCGATAAGATTATGCATTAATTTTTTTAGATCAGGCGACTCAACTATATAGATCATGGCAACATTGGCCTTGAAGACGCGATTTTCTTCCAAGCTGGGAGCTACTTGCTCGGGCTTTTTGCCAAAGAAATGGCGCAAATAATTCATGCCAAACACAGGTTGCCCAATACAAGAAAAGAGTATACAGAAAAGTAGAATTTTTTTCATAGAGAATTCCTCCAAAATGAGCAATAAACCAGATATAGATAGAATATCGCATTGACCAAAAACTGCAATAGACCACTACTTTTTTAATGCATTCGCATATTCTTCAAAAAGGGTTCCATAGGGTTTCCAGAAAACTTCGCCATCCTGCATATTTTTCTTAATTGCAGAATCAATAGTTTCATAGGCCTTTATTGCCGATTCCCTGTCACCCGTCTGCTTAATGGCCATTTCACTAATTTTAGTATTGTAGCGCTCGCCCAAGTAGTGTGTCACCGCTCCTTGAATGCTTTTCATAAAAGCTAGATTAAATGCAAGAGTGATAACGTAGGCCAACAATGCTCTTTTCCACCATTTTTCACGCACTAAGCGAGTTTTGCCGAATGCAAAATAGAGAAGAACAGCAAGTAGGATTGACAGTAGAGAATAAATATACGGAATCGCTTTTATTGGAAAAGTAGTTAATCCCTCTTTCAAAAAAAGAATGCTCCGCATGAGTAAAAACTTTTGCTGCCCTTCGGGTAATGAAGGGAACCACTCATGATTAATGATTATAAAAGGGTTGGTTGTCTGCGGATTAATGCCATGGGCAATAAACTTATTCCAAGGATTTACTTGAATTCCCGGTTTTTTAGGCACAGCCACTTCAAATGGCGCTTGGTAATCAAGCTCTTTTGCGACCTCTTCACTCTGAGCAACGAGCTGTTCGGGCGCCTGTTGCGCATAAATGTTTTCTATGAATTCAACGTTTTTTGCTTGTACGCAAAAAGAGGCAATGAGAGTAAGTGCTAAAAAAATATTTTTTTTGTTATACAACATGGTGATCCTTTTGTTGTGCTTGTAACTGAAGACAATAATTTTTTCGTTCAACGCAAGAAGGATGATCGGCAAACAATCCATAATATGAATTATGTGATGGCATTTGATAATCAGACTGCCAGCGTTTTATGAGGGCGATAAATCCATCATGGCAATTGAGTGTAGTGAGCGCGCTATAATCTGCCACACGCTCATAATCCCGAAGATATTGTTTTTGAACAAGAGTTGCCCCTAACTCTGTTATGGCAAAAACCATGAATGTGATAACCGCGTAGATTGCAATTCTCTGTTTCTTTTCTGCAAACTTTCTCTTTATTCGCGGCGTTATATACCATCTGAAAAGAACCCAAAGAAAAATAAGCACTATTAATTGAACCATCATAATCCATAAATTCAGATACTGCGTATGATGCTCTTTAATGTGCGTTAACTCGTGCCCAATAATGAAGCGCTGTTCTTGAAGGGTTAAATCTTCAAAAAAGCCTTCACTCATAAAAAGAAGCGGCTGAGTGCCGGTAGGAATACAATTGAAAATAAGGGGAAAACAGGCAAAGGCATTGCAATACCCGAGCGTTAGCATAGCCGGTTGGCTCATTTTGCGAACCAAGAAATTTTCTTGAATGTTCATTTCCGCTGCAACGCTTCTGATAAATTCTTCTTGTTGAGCACTCACGGGCACCTCACCCAGAATTTCCTGGGTAGTTCTGAGGGCATATGAATTGAGCTGATCAGCAATAAATGAGCGCTGATAGAAAAGAATACCGGCAACCAAAAATAGGCTCAAAATGAGATACTTTGAGAAATGCTGAACGGTATACAATTTGATTGATGGCGTTGGGATCATTGCAATGAACTCCTGTGCATTTGTAATAGAAGCTATAGATAGTATATCTGATAGCAAGAAATTTTCTATATTAAGATTAGCACTGATAATCCAAGAAAAGAATCCAAAAATAAGAATATACTTAACTTTTTTTATTTTTCTGTAAAAATAGAAATTATCATAATTAATTTTTTTTAAAATAATCACAAAATCAATAGGTAGATCAGCATGGAACCGCAACAAATTCTTAATGGCTTCAAGCAACTCTCAGCACAAATTAATGCGCTCAAAAAACCGGAACCTCAACCACACCGTTCATCTGATCTTAAAGATCTTTTTGCCGCGCTGGCCAAAGCACAAGCAGAAATGCAAACTGCGGAGCTTTCGGCAGAAAATCCCTATTTTAAAAACCGTTATGCGGATTTGGCAGCAATCGTAAAAGCATCTCGGCCGGCACTCACCAATAATGGACTTTCTATTGTGCAACAACTACTCACCGATGCCGAGGGGAATAACACCTTGCATACACTCTTAGGACATAATTCAGGCCAATGGATAGAGAGCCGCATACGCATTGTGCCGCCCAAAAATGATGTGCAATCGATGGGCAGTTATATTACCTATTTGCGACGCTATTCAATCGCCGCACTGTGCGGCATTGTTGCCAGTGATGAAGATGATGATGGCCAACTTGCCATGCCACAGGATCGGGAACAATTTGCCAAGGCAGCGATTAATCGTTCGAATGTAGCCAAAGATAATAAGTCCAACAGCTAGACATTAAGATCCTTCGACGAGCTCAGGACGAACGGTTAGGGAGTCCGTTCGTGGTGAGTGATGCCGAAGGCATCGTATCGAACCATCTTACAAGGCAAGCTTCGATGAATCAACCCTGCAAGGATCAAAAGTCTGCATAAGAGACATTTTTTGCACGCAAATGAGCAAGATTTCCGGTAAGCCGCGCAAGAAAATCTTCATATTTTTTTTGTTCCGGCTTACACCATGCAGTCTCTGCAAGAGCCATTAATCGGGGGCATACCATATATTCAACCTGTTCAGATGTCGGCATATATTCGGTCCAAACATTAGCCTGCACGCCCATAATATTTTTTGCTTCTTGCGCCGTCAATGCGGCAGGAATCGGTTCATAGTCATATACCAATTGCAACGGTAAGTAACCACCAATCGCAAGCGGCTCGAGCGATGATTTACTTTGATAATAATCAAAATAAAGTGATTCGTTTGGCGTCATTATTACTTGATGATTCATTTGAGCCGCATGAATGCCTCCTTCAATTCCCCGCCAAGACATTACCACAGCATTGGGAGCAACTCCGCCTTCTAATATTTCGTCCCACCCGATAATGGTTCGCCCATTTTTATTAAGATATTTTTCTATACGCCTAATAAAATAACTTTGTAGTTCATCTTCATCTACTAATCTTTCAGATGCTATACGCGTTTGGCATTTTGCGCATGATGCCCACCGGGTCTTTGGCGCTTCATCGCCACCAATATGGATATATTTGCTCGGGAAAAGCGCCATTACTTCATCAAGAACATTTTCTAAAAAGATAAACACCTGATCATTGCCCGCACAATAAATATCCTCAAAAACGCCCCATTTAGTACCCGTTACATGTCTTGCATCACGGCAAGCAAACTCAGGAAACGCTGCCAACACTGCTGCCGAATGGCCCGGCATTTCAATTTCCGGTATTATGGTCACCTGCCGCTGGGCAGCATAGGCAACAATTTCTTTTATTTCTTCCTGAGTATAGTAACCGCCATAGGCTATGCCATCATACTTATGCGGACGTTCGTATAAATGTCCATGCAATGTTTGCTCACGATAAGCAGCCACCTGCTGCAGCTGAGGATATTTTTTTATTTCAATGCGCCATCCTTGATCGTCAGTTAAGTGCCAATGAAAAGTATTTAATTTATATGATGACAAAAGATCAATATATTTTTTTATAAATTCAACACTAAACATATGGCGCGCCACATCAAGATGTAATCCCCGATACGCAAATCGAGGTTCATCGTAGATTGTTACGCAGGGCACAGAAATTGCGCCACTCTTAATTATCAAACCCCGTTCAGCTACCGGAGGCAACAGTTGCCGCAACGTTTGAAATGCCCAAAAAGCACCGATTGCACTACCTGCTTTAATATGAATTTTTTCGGGGGTAATGGAAAGTTCATATGCTTCAGGGTGTTTTATTGAGTCATCAATAACAATCTGAATAGATGCCATTTCTAAGCGGGAAGCTAAACAAATTTCACCAGTCGCCAGTGCCAAAAAGTCTGCAATAAAAAAAACCACTTTTTTAGTATCTTCTGTCCAGGGGCTAATCCAAATACTGGTTTTACTGGTGATTGAAAAAGTCCCGGAAGCAGGTAACAGGGTAACTGGCTTGGGAATAAGAGGATAGCGCTTTGCAAGATCATCTGCCTGCGCACATACTATTATCAATACACATAAACCTATCATCGACAAACTATTTTTCATATTTTTACCATTCTTTTGACGATTATCATTAAAACAACATGCAGAACAGAATATCACAAAAATAATTTTACGTGAAAACTTTACATCCCTGGCAAAATCATCCTGACATGCTACACTTGAACGGTAATATTAAGCCCATTTAAAGAAAATATGACTAAAAAAATAAGGATCTTTTGTGGACCAAATACACCGTGCGAGCAGAACAACAAAATTACTCTATTTAGAAAATTTCAGTCCAATGCCGGCAACTTAAACATTAGAAAATTCATTTTTAATCGCCTTCCAGGCGGTGGCCAAAGGGTGTTAAATCTGAACACCCTTTGGAATCCCCAGACCAAGGCTGCGCCTTTGGATCCCTCATTTCGTGCCAATTCGCGACCTCGCGCTTCGCGCTCCAATCGCTCAGTGGCACTTGTCTGAATTTACTTATTAAACTAAAAATCAGCAGAAAAATCCGTTCATGGTGAGTGCCGCCTGCAGCGCAGCGTATCGAACCATAAAAAAGTTTCTAAGTTAGAAACAAAATGTTCGTAAGCAAAAATAACTGAGCCCGCTCGGGCGCTTTCGCGACCGGCTTGCCTTTAGTCCCGAGCGAAGTCGAGGGGCCCGTTGCGGGCTCTACGTACATTTAATGTATGAAACGTTGAGATCTGATTGCGATATATGTATGAACCGACGCAGCTCCCGAAGGGAGATGAGTTGGTGAGTTTATCGCATGGGGATTCTAAAGGGCTCCCCCTTTAGTGTGTGGTGGCCTGGAGGGGTTCACAAGAATCCCTCCAGTTTAAAATAATTTTGCGAAAACATTCCCGCGTTTTATATCTTTGGTGACAGGGAGCGTGGGGGTATTTTCAAGAATACCACCACGTTTATCGCACGCACGTGAGCAATCTCCGTGACATCAAACATATGACAATCAGAAAACTAAAGCAAAATGGACCGAATGTTCGCGTGGCTTACGCGGTTGATTAAGAATCAAAGCTATTAGTATTTTGTACGTTCGTTGTAAATTGCCCTTTCAATTGAGAAGCATCTTCATTCGAATTACTTTCTTCAAAGTAATCAGGCAACTCTGAATTTTCAGGACTTATTGAGTTTGTTATTTCTTCTTTTTCGCTACAATGCGGTATCACTTGAGCTACTTGTACAGCTTTCTCATTGTCATTTGGTTGCGGTGATTTTTTCTCAATAAAAATACTACAGTATTTTTTTAAATCTTTATGCTGCTCAATAAACTGAGCTATAACACCAGCATCATTATAGACAATAATATTTTCGCAATTATATTTGCTCGCTTGATTGGTCATATTATATGAACCGTTAATTAACAATTTCCCTTTGCCGATTTCTTTATCAAAAAATATCATAAATTTATGATGCATTTTTTGCATAGCATTCGATGGTTCACGTCTTTTATTTTGAATTAAGACCTGGATTCCCGCTTGAGAAAGTTTGTTTAAGGTATTTGCATCTTGTTGTCCCGCTTCCCTATCAACAATCAGTAAATCATCTTTAGGCGATGTTTTATAGATATCTGCTTTCATAATGGCATTAATATCATTGCGAGCGCGCGCTTTTTCAAATTCTTGAATATATTTTCTTCCCGCCCACCATGATGTTAAATTATCAGCATTAATACGATAATAAGCAGCCCAAATTGGCCCTTCTTCAGTCACCATCAAATTTTTGATCGCATCTTCAATGTGGGGAGTAAAATAAGCCTTTGGGTAGACAATTAACTCTTTTTTTTCTTGCTTTTCTTCGATCTTCTGTTTCTTTTGTGCGCTTTGCTCCATAGCAAAAACAGAAGCACACTGTGCCGCCAAAAGAGTTATGAAAAGTAATTTTTTCATGATATTTTCTCCATTTTTTAGTCGTTATTAAAATTCTTTGCAGAGCTTTTTAACTTTACTACTTTGTCATTCTGAGAAACTTTTTTTCTCAGCTCTTCTTTGCGTTCTTTTGCCTTGTTTTTAGCGATTTCATGTTTTCTATATTTTCCCGCAATTATTTCTTTTTGCTCTTTTGATAGATTCATATATTCTTTTGCTTTTCTTCGCTCTTCTTTGGTCGCATTGCCCACAATGTCTTTTATTTTATTAAATTCGTCAGCTCTCATTCGCTTTCTTGCTCTCGAGTTTGATTTTTTTTCAAGCAACAGCATGTAATACTTCATTATGCATGCAACGTTATCCAAACTTACGTTCGACTCATTTGTATTTTCTTTTATTTCTGACAATTCAATTTTGCCAGATGACTTCTGTTCTTTTTTCATTTTAGACTTAGATTCAGTTAAATCAGAACCATGCAAAGGATTAAAAAATCTGTGATAGCAACAACTATCAGCAAAGAAGATCTCAAAGGTTCCGTAAATTATTTTACCTTTTATTACCATAGATCCTGGCAATAATACTTTTGTTTCATTTTTATTTGTTTCGAAGAACCCGTATTTTTTTGCATAGTCATCAATTCTTAATGGGAATGCATGAAAAGGTATCGCATATTTTGCTGTAGTAAATCTATGATTATTCGGGTCGCGATAGCCGCCCTCTTGCAAATTTATCTCAGGATTTTTATACCACTTACTGATAGTCTGCGTAGTCGATTCATACCAAAATGCAGGCATTGACTCGTCCTTAACTTGGTAAAGATATATCGATGTATTATTTCTTTTATCGACAACTTCAAAAACTCTTTTAATATTAGTAAGCTCTTTTTTCAGTTGATCGCCGAGAGCGTAGGGATGCAATACATCATTAACAAATAAATCTTTTTCATATTCTGTAAATTCATACTTTTGAGCTATTTGTTCTTTTTTAATAGTGAGATGCTCCGTATTTAGATTTAAACTCTCAATTCCTATTATAAAGTTTTGTATGGATAAACGAACTAGCCTGATAGTTTCCTTCACATTATTTGCAAGATTTTCATTTATATGGACAGATGGTTTCAATAATTCCACTAGCCGTGCATGTTCCTTTAGATATTTAATGAACACGGTATCAATGTACTGTGTCGATTTATCTAAATCAGTAATGGTATTTTTCTCAACGTTGCATATCTTTTCGATAATGTTATCTATTAAGCCAAGTCGAAAACTTTCTTGCGATAGCTGTGCCTGAAAAAGAGCTAAATTACAAAGAATTTGATTTTTATCTTCACACGATGCAAAATTCTCTTTTGCTATTTTTGTTTCAATTTTTTGTACTTTTTTATTAAGAGCCTGAACTTCATCGAGAGCCTTAAGATGGATGATGGCTATTTCAGAGAAGATTTGACGCAACTCTGCTTTGGTGGTCTTTCGTTCTGATATTTCTAATGCGTTGTTCGGGTTAGGTATTTCCATTGCTTGAGCCATGAAGGGAAGCATACCTGCTACAATAAGAATTCTATAATTAAACATGTTTTTCTCCACTTTTGATCTAATATTTTGACCTATACTTATAAGCTTAGCCCAAATACACTTATTGTCAAATAGAAATTAATAATGTACTTCTACCCTGTTTTGCCTCTTTAGCCCCCCAAATTAGCCCATTTTAGCCCATTTAAATAATTTCTACTTGCAATTAGTAACGCCTATGCTATGCTATGGTTTATGGAGGATTTTATGAAATTATTCAAATTACTATCAATTTTTACGTTTATTACTGTTATTTCTCATAACGCCCAAGGAATGGAGGCCCAAAAGCCTACAGCGTCAGGGTATACGTCACAATTTATCCCGCCTAACCAATCAGCTAAGGATGTGCTTCGTAATGGGCAAATTTTAGGCACAAATGAAGAGCCCCAACAAATGATCGAACGCGTAGTGAATGCTATTGCTTCAATAGATAAAGATCTGAACCTTAAAAATATGCTTTCAACTACTGAATTTGCTCAGCAATTGGGCATACTTATGGATGAGCATGCGATAGTATTAAGCACCCCAATTTTAACCAATGCGGGCAACTCTGAAAATAGACCCCTTTCTGCCTGCGTGATGCCCCCTGTCAATTTAAGAGACGATTTAAAGAAAATTAAACCAATAGTAGATAAGTACCATCAAGATGGTATGGGTACCGGGTATAATTTATCAGATGCTCTTGATCCGATTGAAACCCTTACATCCCTTAATAAGGTTGCAGTAGAAGGCGCGCAAAGTAAAAAAGAAAAGCGTCCAGTTGGCAATATGGCAATTCTGGATGTTGATTCTCCTGATATTGAAAAATTTGTCATGGCAAAAGTAGGAGCAGATGATCGGGGGGAGGACTGGAAATTTAACATTTCAGTAAATATTAATGATGCATTTATGGATGCAGTTGAAAACAATCGCGAATTTACGCTCAAAAATAGTACCAAGATTTCAGCCAAAGAACTGTTTAAAAAAATGGCATATGCGGCACACCAATGCGGTGACCCTGGCCTTATTTCCCTTGAACGATTAAATGCCGATAATCCAACACCAAGTGTCGGCGAATACAAATGTACCGCTCCCTGCGCGGAAGTTGGATTGGCACCCGGCGAAACATGTGTGTTTGGTTATATTAACTTAGCTAAATTAGTAACCAATGATGCGCAACCTTCAGTGAATTTTGATCGATTAAAAACTGTTGTCACCTTGCTCACGCGCGCACTCGACGATATTCTGGAAATAAGCATTCAACGATATTCTATCGAAGAAAGCAAAACAGTAATGCAAGCCAAAAGAAAAATTGGTCTCGGAATTTGTGGATTTGCTGACATGCTTATGGCGCTCAACATTCCTTATGATTCAGACCAAGCGCGCAATCTTTTACAAGATATTCTTAATTTTATAAGTTATCATTCAAAAGAAGCTTCTTTTGAATTAGCCAAAACTCGCGGATCCTTTACCGCAATCGGCGATAGTAAATTTATGGATGAATCATTTATAATGAACAAATATGGCAGCCTTAAAACGCCCCATGTTTCACGCGAACAATGGCAATCATTGGCCAAAAAAATCAAGGAAACCAAATTGCTCCGCAATGCAACAACAAGTGCTTTACCGCCCACTGGCAGAAGTGCGATGGTTATTGGCGCTTCAACAGGAATTGAGCCGGTATTTAGCCTTAATTCTTCAGATGGCATACATCCATTGTTGTACACATTCTTAAAAAAGTATTCTCTGCATGAAAATACCGCGATCGTTGATGAAATTAACAAAACCGGTTACGCACCACAAACAATTAAAGCAATGAATCCTTCTTTTGTAACGGCTACTGAAATAGCGCCAAAAGATCATCTTGCTATGGTTATTGCTGCGCAGAAAGCTATCGATGAATCAATATCAAAAACAATCAACTTACCGGAACAAACAACGCCGGAGCAAATCGAAGAGATTTACAAGAATGCCTATGCACAAGGATTAAAAGGAATGTCCGTGTTTAGAAATAATTCACGTTCCTTTCAACCTAAGAAATTGACGGATGAAAAAAAATAATAACCAAACTCTAAAGATCGAATATGATGAACACCGATATTTTTGCAGCACAGCTTATTAAAACCGCGCTGGAGGATGGCATACAAAAGCTCTCCGTTGGCGCGGCTTTTCTTCATGAAGGCAAATTGCTCATTCTTAAGCGGTCCGCTCATGATTTTATGCCAAACATATATGAACTCCCGGGAGGCGCGCTAGAGAAAGATGAATCTTTGCTCCAAGCCCTGGAACGAGAATTGCTCGAAGAAACAAATTGCTCCATCGATAAAGTTATCGGCTATATTGGCCATATAGATTTTCTCTCATCATCGGGATTGCGCACCCGACGATTTAATTTCTTAATTCAACCGAAATTACCACTATCAGTTCAATTAACCGAACATGACGATTATCAATGGATTATCCCCTCAGCTGCAGTCAACTACCAGATTACGTCAAAAACACGCACAATGATTGCTCACGTGCAGAAGAATGATATTCATCGATTTTGACCTATTCTCTAGTTAATTAATGCAATTTGCAATTTATTAATTTTCTGCTATCTTGGGTTTATATGGAGGAATTTACGATGAAAAACAGATATTTTTTATACCTGAGCCTTTTGCTTTGCATTTCACTCATAGATGCGATGGAGCTTCCTGAAAAAGTTACCCAAGAACAGGTTCAATCATCAGAAAAAATAAGCGTAATAAATCCTGTTGTCATAGAGCCGGAATTTGGTAAAAACTATGATTACTCCTCAATACTCAACCCTGACTGTGATCTCCCTGAAGCTGAATATAAGCGACGCCTAAAAATCTTCAAAAATTATTTATTTGACTACCTTGAAGGAATGGAACGAACTGACATGCATTCAGGGTCGGCTCTTGATTTTATACAAACCTATCTGTACTTGATCTCCATAATCAAAGAAAGCGCCGAATCCCTCCCACTCTATAATAAGCAACCGATAGTAGACTTTATTCCCGAAAAAGCACTTTCTCGCAACTATAAAAAAATCAAAATTCCTGCTGGGTATATTACAATAGGAACGTCAGTAAAAAAACAAGGAAATGAGGTTTCCATTAGTCCTCAAACTCCGGTATATGTTATTACCGATCCTGATGCAGAAAGTATGTGTCTTTTATTTAGCGAACTGAACGCAAAAAAATTAAACCCGCTCCAAAAAACATCATTAATAGTCGGACTTTGGCAACAACAAGGGTTAAGTGAGCAGGCAACCCGCGTTATGCACTGTTATGTGTATGGCATTGCCAAACGTTTGTTAAATGATCTGGTTAACACCGCACAAGAAAAGAAAAAAATTGCGCTCGAAAGTCCGGAAAACAAAACGGTGAGATACTGCATTTTTAATTGTCCCCACCTTTTAAAGCTAACCGCATTACAAGAACGTTTGTTACGATCCCCGCAAGATTTTCTTGGCACCCTGCCCGATGATACGGTAGGTTTTATTGCAACCGTGTTACCAACATTCATTGATTTGCACAACTATGCGGCAAAATTACCGGATCTGTGCAAAGAATATGCCACAATATATGATCGCATCAAGCAAGAACTCAAAGCATTTAAAAAGAAAAATAAAGAAAAAACAGAAAAAGTTAAACCGGCAGAAATACCGGCAATTAAGCCTGTGCCGGCAGCAATGGTAGAAAAGCCATTGCCCGCAAAAATTACCTATTCCAAACGAGTAACCCAATGGTTTAAAGATGGCTTTATAAAAAAGAAAAAAAATCGAGAAATTAATTATCATACCTTATTACCAATGATCGCTGATCGTATTCTGATTCAGCATGGTCAAATCTCTGACTATCTCAATAAAAGCTACAAAGGCGAAATTGATACGCTGTATCGTATTGCTGGCAAAATTGAATATGAGGATAAAGCAAAAGATGAAACCTATTGCGTATTTAATATCTGCATAGATCAACAAGATATCTGTTATCACCGCGAGTGCAAAAAATGCACTTGGGAAAAATTAGCAGAAACATTAAAAAATGAGATTTTCATTGAAGATGATGCAGCGCATGAAGCAGACGATGTGGCCATTGTGGAACAACCGGAACAAAAAGCAGCCATTCTCAAAGAGACAAATGCCTATGCGGTAATTTATAATCCGATGCACAAGTGTAAAATTACGTTGTATAAAAAACAGATATAATCGAACTCAACCACACTCTCACTTCTGATCCACGGGGCAATAATAGGCGGATCTACCGGCGATCGTAACTTTTTTTAGCTTATGTTTGGCATTTTTTGGGCAAAGCATGTCGGTGTGCCGATGCGCCTGCAAGTAGGAAGATTTAAATTCAGAGGCTTCCTGCGGCGACCAATGTTGTGATGTGCCAATATCTTTATTTTTAATCCGCACTTTAATTGCGTAGCTTAACACCGCGCGCATCTGCCGATACATCTTTTGAATCACTTGGGGCGATAAATCTTTAACACTGTGGTGCGGATCAATGTCTGCTTGAAACAATATTTCATCCGAATATTCGTTACCGATTCCGGCAATTACCGTTTGATCCATTAAAAACGCTTTAACATTTTTCTTCTTATTTTTCTCAACAAGAGCTTCAAATACAGACAAAGAAAGTTGTAACGGATCAGGGCCCATTTCTTTGAGAGCCTTAATATCATCAAGTGAATCTACCAGCCAAATTCTGCCAAACTTTCTAACCGAACAATAATGGAGATCCTCTTTTGCAAATGAAAAATCGACGCAGGAAAAACGTACCGTTTCACCTGGCTTGCCCAGCACTAAAAATCCGGTGAGGCCAAAATGCATAACCAATTTTTCTTTGGATGAGGTGGTCACAATAAGATATTTACCCATGCGCGCGGCTGCAGTAAATGAAACACCCGTGAGACTTTTTTTAAATTGCGCAGAACTTATTTTTTCCAGCAAACGGCCGCATGAAACCGTTACATCGGTTACCTTTTTATTAAGGCAATGGGTGGCAACATAGTGGGTAAATGCTTCGACTTCCGGTAGTTCTGGCATATTCATCCTTTATTTACATTTCTTGCAGCGGTGTGCATTTGAAAAATTAACACGCATCTATACCCTAATAAGCATGATTGATTAATGTCAATAAGTTACATATGGGGCAATGTAAAATTTCTTGAGTAGTCATTTATTACACATGGTGAGTGAGAGCCCTTCGATAAACTCGGGAGTAAATACAAGCATCAGCCACACTCCGTTCGTGCTGACCCTTCGGCAAACTCAGGAGTAAACGCCCAGCCTGCCCGCCGAAGCTTTAGCGAAGGCTGGGTCGAAGCATTTTTTATCAGAATTATATTTTATTTGGCCTAGCCGGTCGGCGGAGTTTATCCTGAGCTTGTCGAAGGGCGCCCGAGCGGGCTCCTGTTATTTTTTCTCTTTAACTTAATTGTGCTAACTCAGAAAGTTTTTTCATGTTCAATAAACTATGCTGCGCGCACCGCTCAGTATGAACGGATTTTTCTGCTAGTTCTTAGTTTAATAAGTAAATTCAGACAAGTGCCACTGAGCGATTGGAGCGCGAAGCGCGAGGTCGCGAATTGGCACGAAATGAGGGATCCAAAGGCGCAGCCTTGGTCTGGGGATTCCAAAGGGTATTCAGATTTAATACCCTTTGGCCACCGCCTGGAGGGCGATTAATAAATAATATTCCTACCGCTGGCCGCGTAGGCCAAATTAAAAATAAATTTCTTAATGCTATAATTTGCGAGCAAGCAAAATTCGAGGAATTAAACCTGCAGAGTTTTTTAAACAATCGCTAATACTTTATCCGATTGTATTCTTGAAACACACGTTTCAATAATTTTTTTATGCGGTTCAAATATAGTTTCAGGTAATTGCGCCATATCAAAAAAACACCATTCTTCACATAAATCCGGTTCCATCGTTGCTATGGTGCCGGTAAATTTATGAAGCAAAAAAGACATGTGCAGATAATGCCGCTGCTCGGCAATACTATCAATAACGCTCAGCAATGTGAATTCTAACCCCTCGATACCCAATTCTTCTTTTAATTCTCGTTTTGCGCACTCTATAAGCGTTTCTCCATATTCTAAGTGCCCACCGGGCAGGGCCCATGTTCCGGCGCCGTAGCAATTCTTTCTTTTGCCCAATAATAAAGCGTTATCTTTGACGATAAATATCTCACAGCCTATTTTTATTATGTTGTTCATAAGTATTCACTTATTGATTAGAATAAGAAACAAATAAGGGATGGCTAAGAGGCCATCCCCATTCATTATTGTTACATTCAAAATTAGTTATAACGAGCAACTACCATTTTCACAAGAACTCTTTTGCCCCTTTTCACGATGCTCTTTAAAAACAGCATCAATCTTTTCAAAATTCTCACTCAACATCTTAAAGCGCATTACCATAGCGGCCGGATATTCAGCAAGATCAACTTCTTGAGGATTACCGGGAAATACGCATTTGGTAGAAGCACCATTTTTCAACAAGAATTTCACCAACTCCGTAACTTCAATCCCGCTGGCCCCAAGCATAATGATTGCCAATCCAAGCGGTGTAAACCCTTGCGCAGATACCGCGTTAATATCAGCGCCGGCATCAATCAAACGTTGTAAAGCATCAAGCTCGGCCATACTTTGAACTGATTGGATCAGTTTATCATTGAGTGTCTTTTGATCGAGAGAACGTAAATCTTTGGGCATGCTCAATGCTTGGGTGATGCGTTCCATTAGTGTTTCTTTTGTTTGTTGCCCAATTATTTTTTCAATTAAGGTGCCCGCACTAAAAATACCAATGGTCGGAATTGACATGATCTTACATTCTTGGGCAAACTCCTTGCACTCATCAATGTTCACTGTCGCAAAAGTATATTTACCTTTGAGCTCGTCAGCAATCTCTTCAAATATCGGCTTCATCACTTTGCAAGGGCCGCACCATTCAGCATAGAAATCAACAATCAGAATATTGGGTATGTTTTGAACAATTGTTTTAATGTTAGCAGGAGTAAGTTGTGTTACACTCGAATTTCTTTTTGGTTCCATAGGTTCAGCCTCCTTGGCAAGTGATGATTTTTGGCTATTTGTTTTAGCATTAAAAATAGAGATTGGAATTATAAGCACTAAAAGTATTGCAACTAAGAATAGTTTATTCATGATATCCCCCTCAGGAATTGGCGTTTTAAAAAGTATTTTATTTCTTTGTAAAAGCACATTTAGGCAAGTATACGCCCTTTTTTGCATTATTCAACGATCAAAAATGCTTTTATTACTCTACAAAAGTGATCGCCTGCCCAATTTTATCAGCGCGCCCGGTACGGCCAATACGATGAATATAATCTTCATGAGTTTGTGGCAAATCGTAGTTGATCACATGCGAAACATCATCAATATCAATCCCGCGGGCGACCACGTCAGTAGCCAAAAGAATACGAACTCTATCATTTTTAAATGAGGCCAAAGCCCTGCTGCGCTGCGCCTGAGATTTATCACCATGAATGGTAGCAACCTCAAATCCCCGTTCGTTTAACATGCGTGCCAATTTATCAACAGCACGCCGCGTGCGTAAAAAGATAATAACTTTTTTAAATTCCGGCTTAATCAGTAAATCATGCAGGAGATCAACTTTATTTTTCAAGCCGATCTTGATCACTGTTTGATTTACATTTTCTGCCGTCTGACGCGTTTTAACACTGATAATCACCGGATTACGCAAAAAGCCGGACATAACCTCTTTAAGTGATGGCGGAATAGTGGCTGAGAAGAATAATGAGTGCCGTTTTTGCGGCAACTTACTAATAATGTATTTAATATCATTAATAAAGCCCATATCCACCATGGTGTCCACTTCATCAAGCACAATCGCATTGTATTTATGCAGGAGCAAAATTTTATCTTGTTCCAGATCCAATAATCTGCCCGGGGTGCCGATAACAAATTGCGGATGATGAGAAAGATCTCTAATTTGGTGCATAATATTGAGCCCGCCAATGCATAATGCGGAACTGAGTCCGGTTTTGTGTGCAAAACTTTTAAACTCACCCTGAATTTGGCTGGCCAGTTCACGCGTTGGGGTAACAATCAATACTCGATCCGTTTTTTTGGTGAGCACATCATTGATCAACGGAATTAAAAAAGCTGCAGTTTTACCCGTGCCGGTATTTGCTGATGCGATAACATCCTTGCCTTGCAACAAAAGTGGAATCACCTGATCTTGAATCGGCGTTGGCGTGAGATACCCTTTATGGGCAATATTCTGTTTAATCTGATCTTCAATCAAAAAATCAGCAAAGGTGTTTTTGGGGATATAGGCATTGGCTACCACCTGCTCTTCAACCTTTTTCATGAACATTGAAGGATCGAATTTTTTAATTACTCTCTTGGATTGTCCGCGCCCCTTGCCTCCCGGCTTATGTGAACCTGAACGCCATGATCCGGACTTATTGCCAAACCCTTTTGGCCCTTTTTTACTACGATTGAATGTCATGGAATATAACCTTCATTAAGGAATTAGCTGTTTTTGATTGAATACTATCAGTATGACCTATTTAGGCCCAACCAGCAATAAAAGGCTTAAAATGGCCCTAATTTGGTCAAAATACCCTTTTAGGGTCCTTTTTGCCCAAAAAGAGCTTAATTTCCCGCTTGACATTCGCCTCATATTAATTACAATTAGAATATAGTTAAAAATTAAACCTAAAATGGGGTATTCAATGAAAACTAAGCTCATATTCTGTCTCAGCGGGCTCATGCTTGCAGGCAATGCTTTGCCTATGGAAAAGGCGCATGTTTTTTACAACTATAATGAAAGTGACGAAACGCTCAAAACATATCAAAGGCTTACAACACATCTGAGCGGACAGGAAACAGCCAATTCATATTTACAGCGTCTGCCAAATGACCTTTTAGAAATGGTGCAAACGTATCTACCTGAGAAAAAAGAAAGTGACAAATTAGGAGCTTATTTAAAGATACTGAATCCTTTAAATCCTGAAAATAGAAATGCCTGTACAGCATCAATCTTTTATTCTTTAATCGGGCCAGCAGTCGCGTGGTATAATTTCATGTCGAGTAGAAATTCTTCGCAAGGTCGGTTGCAACCAACTAGCTTTTTATGTAGTCAAGCAATAGCAAACACTGGAATTTTAATCTACCTTGTAGGGACATTAAACTTAAATCGAGAAATTCAAGGTTTGGTGTTTTTATTAGGGGCTTTGTATAACATACGCCACCATACTATAAATTTAGAAAAAGCCGCCCTCGGCTTGAATAAATGAGGGCACAATGGAGAAAACTAATATGATTACCAAAGAAAATATGAAAATAGTAAAGCAAGGTGGATTACTTTTATTGCTCTTGCGCGCATTTTCAATGCACAGCATGATAATCGATCTTTCACATGTGAAAATAGAAAAGAGAGAAGATTGTGTCGCAGAAGAACCTCAGCAAAGAAATGATCCCAAAGGCAAAAAAGTCGGCAATTTTTACATTAGTGGTCACTGCATTACTAGATTAAGCCAGCGTAACGTTAGCCAAGAAGAAGCATCATGGGTCGCAGGTCACGGGAATCGCCATATTACTGCAAAAGGTCAAAAGCTATGTGTCGATGTTAATAAAAAGATCGGTGTCATTCTCGATGATAAAACCAATACAATTATCACTGTATTTATCAATATGGATCAAGAAGCTCTTGATCACTGGTTAGATATGACAAATAAAAAGAAAAAATCAGCAACAAGAAGCACGGAACAGATAAAAACCGAGGATTGGATGAAAAAGCATGTTGGTGCCAATTCATCAACTCCAAATATCAAAATAGCTGAACATCAAGATGGAAAAACTATTGGAAAATATTTTTATTCCAATATCGCATTACAACGAATGCTCGAAAGAAAAATAACCCCTCAACAAGCAGCAATGATTATTAACTATGATAATCACTATAAAACCTATAGCGGCGCAGAATTATGCGTTAACGTAGGAAGTAAATACGCTGTGTTAATAAATCCAAAAACAAACAACGTCTTATCAGTATTCAGAGGAATAGATCAACGTAAATTAGATGATTGGATTATACGCAAAGATGCCGCTATTAAAGCAAGACAAGATAAGAAACTTAAAAATATGAAATTAATAAATAAGATGGCGAAGAAAAAACTTGAGGGAGATTCAAATGAATCCTTCTCAGTCAACGTTGACCAAAATCTTCCTTTCAGAGAATATTTAGATTTAGAAGAAAAATTAGTAAATAAAGGCAAAAAAATAAAACCTGCCCTCGGCTTGAATTAATGAGGACAAAATGGAGAAAATTATGAAAAAGAATTTATTACTTATTACCGCTCTGGTTAGCGCTTTAGGCACCCCTGTATTGAGCATGGAAAAACCGGAACCCAATGTAGCAAATAAACCTGCCGCTAAGCCTAATGTTCGCATAAATTATATCGATGTTGATGAAACACCGATAACCAATCACGCAGGGAGCAACTTGCGTTATTATGGCGAATACCGCGCTCGCAAATTAGAAAATGGCATTGTGTCATTTCCGGTAAATGCGTGTGATCCGCTACCATTGAACACATTTGGTAATAAAATTAGATATTTTTTTCTTTCAGCAACGGGAGGAAATAATCTTGTTCCAGGAGCACCTGTCAAAGTAGATGACCCTACTCTCACCAACATTGTTGTAGTGCGAGGAAAAAATGAAATATTTGGGCAACGAATTGAAGCATACCTTGGATACAATAACAATGATTTTAAAACTAAGGGCAAAAATAAAATTTGCGTTGCAAAATTACTTGCATTAAATACGAAAGACACCCGATATGCTTTAACAATACCCTACTTTTTCCAACCGGCAATAGGATGTTTAAATCTGATGGAACTAACACGAGAAATAAAAAATCATTTAGAAAACATTAAAGACTGGGATTGGAAAAGCCCTGAATTTAGAAAAGTTATGCATAAACTTTTAGGGAAAGAATGGACACTGTATGAATCTCCACATGATAACAACAACTGGTCATTTGGCAATGATGAAGCAGTAATAGCAAATGGTAAATTTCATACATACAAAGTTTATTGGACATTAGATCAAAACAAGCTAAAAGGTATCACTTACCAGAAAAAATAATTTTAAAAATATATGGAGAAAACTATGAAAAAGAATTTATTATTTTGTATCAGTTTTATTGTAAGTTGCTCTGCATTTGCAATGCAGCTTCCTCGCGGAAAAAACCTAGATGAGCTTATTTCACTGCCATTAAATCAGTTTGAAATGGAATTAAAAAATAATCATGCCCTACTCAATCAGCGCGACGATCAAGGTAAATCATTATTAGTCAAAGCAATAGAGCAAGAGAAAATCGCCCATATAAAAACTCTATTAACCACCGGCGCAAATCCGTGGATAAAAGACAAGAATAATGAATGTGCAGTGCATGCGATCGGCAAAGTGGGCAACCTTGAAATTGCCCGCCTTATTATACGAAAACATGCAGAAGATCCTAACTGGAAAGAGATCAATGCGCTTGGCGCAGGACAAAATCCATGTTCCTATGCAAATCAATATAAACATTATGGCTGCGCAACTTTTCTTTGGAATTATAATCGAAACAAAGATAAAAACCCTTTGTTTCAAGCATTGATGTATGGGGATTTGCATACTTTAGATTCATTGCTCGACACAGAATCTAAGGTTAATGAGGAAGTATCAGCAGATTTTAATGTTTCATGTTTACCATTAGCTTGGGCTGTATACTTAGAAGATGAATCGCTGGTGGACTATTTGCTAAAAAAAGGAGCAAAAATATATCTCAAAGATTGCGGCATAAGTCCATGGCAATGTGCAGCACATTCGCCGCGCATCAAAAAATTAATGCAAAAGTACGACAATAGTATGCAAATACGAGATGAGTTTTTCAAAGCAATAATAGAAGAAGACGTTGGCATTATCAAGCATCATCTTAATAAAAATGGGGCAAAGTTGATTCCAATGTTACGATTCGAACAAAATAGTCCCTTACAAATCGCGATAATAGCCGGCAAAGTGAAAAGCCTCGATATTTTATGGAAAAGATTGCCCAAGTCGTTGTTTACAACCCAACAACATCAAGCACCTCTCTTGTTTCTTGCTTGCACACAGAACAAAAAAGAAATTATTCAGTACCTTGGAAATCTAAACGGATTAACAGGAATTAATCCCAAATTTGATTATTTAGCTGAATATTGGCCTTTCCGTTACTACATTTCTGACGACATTAAACAAGAAATATTCGCTCTGTTCAATAAATATGAAAAAGGTTTTTCTGAAAATAACCCTCAGGAATATATTACTCACGCAGCGCGCTATAGAAGAATAGAATTAATCAATAAAGCATTGGAATTAGGAGCAAACGTTAATGGGTATGGACTTAAAAAGGGTCTTACTGCTCTTCATTGGGCTTGCATTAAGGGAGATCCAAATGCAATTGCATATTTATTAAATAGAGGTGCGAATCCAAATATAACTGATGGTGAAAAAAAAAGAAGTTGTTTTCGCTTAATGTTGAGAATGCATGAGACATCACTCAAAAAGAAAGGTGAACAATTATCAACAAGTGCATTATTACCTTGCTATTTTCTGCTAATATGCAGTGGTGCTAACCCTAAAATTAAAGATATTTATGGCGATGACATTTTTGATTGGATTAAATGCCAAAAAATGACCGCTGTCGAAAAAGATTTAATTGTCGAAATTTTATGCTTAGACAGCACTTCAAAAAAACAATGTAGAGTTATTTTAACTAAAATCAAAGAATTTCAAGAAACAGAACACAAAAATGCTTTAAATGCTGGTGATGAAAGGAAAGCCACTGCCATTAAGTCATGTTTTGTTGCTGAAAATAATCAATATATGAGTATGTTAATAGGAAAATCAAAGAATGATGCTTTCAAAGATATCTATGAAAAATATATTGATTAATTAAATACGCATTTCATATCAATTGAAATCTTAAAACTATTGCATACCTACAGTAATCAATACTACTATTAAGGTAAAGTTTTTCTTTAAGGAGTATCCGATGCTTTCTCTAAAAAAAATTCTACTATTTAGCTTTATTTTGATAAATCAGCAAAACCCTCTATATGCAATGGAACTTTCTGAGAAACCTTTCAAAACGGCATTAAGCGAAAATGATAGCGATCTTCTTAGCGCATTTTTAACTAATTATAGAAGTCGCAGTTTCTTCTCTTCAAGATCAACCCAAGACCTGGAGAAAATAATATCTATTTCCTATGACATTCTGGATGATCCAAGAGAACTTGAAAACATTAGCGGCTATGCATTACCGATCATCTATAGCGAAATATTAAATGAAATAATAGCAAACGCGACCTTAGAACTAGAAAAAAGAAATTCTAATGAAGCTGAGATAAAAAATATTTTACCCATATTAAAGCCAAGTGGCGGCGTTACACCCAAAAAAGAACCTCCTGCTCCCGTGCTAAAATCAAGCGGTGCTAAACCCAAACAAATAGCTCCTTCAGGGAGCAAAATTGCTCTCAAAAAAATTATACAAGCAGAAATCAAGGGCGAAATCGACTATCTGAGTACACGCTCTAACTATACTTTAGAGAAAGCGATAGAACTAGTAAATGAAACTCTTAATAATAATGCGGCATTCACCGCTCTTAAAAAAGAACTCGGCCTACCGAAAGAGCAATTAAGATCTGTTCTAGAAAGAATAAAACAAAAAGCCTCGATCGCATTACGGCTCGCTCAAAATAAAGCCCAAATACCTTTGCAAGAAAAAAGAATTCCAGAAAAAATTCTAGCCACCGCACCAATAATACCTGCAATAGTCAAACAGGAAGAACCTGAAGAAGAAGTGCAAGCCAATCAATTATATATCGGACTCGATGTGAAAGAATTTAACAGTAACGGGCAACCTATTCGGTGGCAAGATTCAATTGATGCGATGCAAGCTCAAATCAAAGATGCAGATTTTGTCCCAAATGATTATTTTCATATTACCATTGCATGGTATGAGGCAAAAAATCCATTAACACCGGAAATAATTGCACGGGTGGAACGCGCGCTTGCCAATGCATCACAAATATTAAAAATCGTATTTCCGCAAGGCGTTACCGGCATTGCACTGCTTGACAGTGCTGTTTTGTTGGGCAATAAAAACGCAACCGTAGCATTTAGAGTTGCCGAATCGGCTGATCTAAAAAAACTGCAAGATATCTTACTTAAGTTCCTCTCATTTGAGAATATAGGAGACTTCAAATTTAATACGTTCGAAAAAGACACTCCAATTCATGTAACACTAGGCAAAATACGATCAAAATCGACACGGCAATATCAAAATGCTGCAGCAAACTTGCATGCCCCTGAAGGCGCTCGCGCATCGCAAAAGCAAAGTTTTACTATCAATACTTTCAGATTAACCTATTCTTTAGCCGGACAAGCATGGCAGGAGAAAATGTCATATAAATTTTAAGGAACTAATTCTTTTCAAAAAAATATAAAATCATATACTTTTGATCTACGGGTAGGATGAAACAATTTAAAAATATTTACACCACAAGCAGAAAGGCCTATGCCATGCAATTTTTAACCATACTTCCTTTAACACTACTTTGTTCCGCACTTCTTCTTCCGGCAATGGAAATCCCAAACAAAAAACCATCATCAAAAAAACCAGAAAGCAACCCTCTCCTTATGATGATGCTTATTGGGGAAGGTAGACCTCATGATGCATTACTTCTTAAAGCAATGGATTCTGATGATCCAAAAGAAGCGTACGGGATTCTTGACGGGTTAACCGAACTTAATTCAAATGAAAAATGGCACGCGGGAGCCCTAATATATAAGGGCCAAATGCTTGCAAAAGGTGAAGGTGTAAAGCAAGACAGAAATGCAGCACTTGATTGTTATCTAGCTTGTTATAAAAAGCACCGTGATCCAATGGCATTGCTTACCATTGGCAATCACTATGAAGAAGAATCAAAAACAGCTGATGAATTTGAAAAAGCAGCCGGCTATTTCAAAAAAGCGTTCGCAAACGGCACTGGTGATCCCATGGCAGGCTATCGTTATGCGCGCCTTATCTATAATGAAAATATCAAACCGGAACATGAAGAGGTAACGGATATACTCAAGTATGCGGCTCCCGCTGTAGTCAACTCTATAACAGAGGCCCTCTATTTATTTGCTTCAACATTGCTCGATAATAATCATGATTCATTTGCTGAACTTGGCTTACCAGCATTTTTACAAGCAGCCAAGCAAGGTGATGCCTTTTCTGCCCTGCAATTGGGAATTTTTTACAAAAATGGTTTATATGTACCAAAAGATAAAGAATTTGCGCAAGCTATCTTTAATAAAGCATTAGCCACGGAAGATACCCCACTCAACATGACAGCAAAAGCATACATGTACAAACATGGGTTAGGGGTTGCAAAAGATACCGTTAAAGCAAAAAAACTTCTTGATGAGGCACGTCCATCACTGGATGCAAATCAGAGCTTTATTGATAATCTTTTTTGCAGCGAAGATGATAAGCTGACTGCGATTTCTGATCCAGCAATGCTACGCACCCAACCAATAGCTGCACAAGAGGTAAATCAACCCGTTCTGCCCAAACCGACTCAAATTGTGGAATCCAAAGAACCAACAGATCTTAAGATTGAAAAACCGGTTCAAAAGAATGATGAAAAAAAGGATGCACTCATTGTTCCCATAAAAAAAGAGATCTCTCATAAAACTCTACTCGATAAATGCAATGAGCTTTCGCTTAAGCAAGATGGCAGCTCATTGGAAATCGATATAAAAAATAACAAAATCTTTGTTCATGATCCACAATATAAGAATGAATTTATTGTTCCATTTGAAGAGGCTGAATTTCAACACAATGCAAATATTGTTCAATTTATGTACGACAAACGAATAAAAGCATGGTTTACCAAAACGTTAAAAAAACTAAAGGCTGATCCTGAGATTCGATGGAAAATCAGCACCCACCGGTTTGGCAAAGCAGTTGACTATCTTATGCAATTGGTTGGCCTAAAAAATCCTTTTGTTGGTAAGAAAAAAGATAATGATCGTTTATTGCATGAAGCTGAATCGATAACGCAAAAAAATCGAGGCCATTTTGAATATACCTTTAGAAAACAAGGCGCAAATGCAATTCTTTACCATCGCCATTATCGACCTTATAAAGCTGAACCTAAAGAAAAACCAAAATAAAACATACCGCCAAGATTGGATCTAATTACTTCGAATCAATTTAATTGTTGTTTTTAGGAAACACTATGAAACTATATCATGCATATTCATTTGCCTTGTGCGCTTTCTTCACTGCAACTGCCATGCAAAAACCAACCTCTTCTCTTGAGTTACTAAATGCCACTAAATATAACGATATGGAAACGGCTAAAAAACTGATAGAAGCAGGAACTGAAGTAAATGAACAATCCCACCGTGGCGAAACGCCTCTCTTTTATGCAGTCAGCAACCTCAATCTGCCGATAGTTAAACTATTGCTCGAAAAAAAAGCTAATCCGAATATCCAAACGAGCAATGAATGCGGCTATAATGGCATGACACCTTTGATGTTAGGCGCAGCGCGAGCTATCAAAGAAAATTTTTCTACGGTAAAGGAAATTATCCAATCACTTTTAGAAGCAAACGCTGATCAAACCGTACATGATAGCCTTTATCGTTTAGCATCCTTTCATGTATGCATCAACTTCAATATTAGCGAAGCACAACAAGATGAACTGCTTACTTTATGTGCTAATAATGATCTAAAAAAGCGCAAAGAACAAAAACCGTAACTCTCTCGGACAAACTAAAATAATTTTCTAGCTATTCAATGGAGCCACAAAGAGAGCAAACGAAACTAAAAAGAATTTTTTAAAAAAAAATAGAAAAACACTATACTTTTGATCAATCACTTACCTGAAATCATAAAAAAATAGTTACGAATGTATGTTAGGGATCATTATGAAGTATGTACTACTTTCTATTTCATTTCTTTTTTCATCATTTCTTGTCGCCATGGAGATGCCGCCACATAAAGAAAATGCGGATGCAGAAAAAAATAATGATCTGTTACTACGCGCAAGCGTACGCGGCCATGGCAATGTGCATGAATTGCAACAGGCCATCGCGCACGGCGCCGACGTTAACACCTACCTTCACACCACGTGCCAGCATGGCAAACCGCACAACATTGCTCTTTTACTCGCGCTTGGCGCCGACCCTAATACCATCGATCCGGACACCCTCTTAACACCCCTACAACGGCTTTGCGTAAGCCATGACAAAAAAATAATAAATACTGCGGAATTATTGCCCTGCTCATTTTTGCTCGCAGCAGCCGGCGCAGAACCGGAGATAACCTGCTATGATTCAACTGTTTTTGACTGGGCAATGATGCGTCCGTTTGCAATTTCTACCAAACAACTTCTGCAACGAGTCTTTGATGCCTATATACCCTCTGAATCAAAGAGCATAGAAATCGTAAAAGATATTTATCATTTTCAAATAAAAGAATTACAAGAATGCAAAAATAACATTAATGATCCGGACATTGCCTTAAGAGCGTTCCGCATTAACGCATGTTTGGTCGGGTACTATAAAAAATCGCCGGTTGATTTTATCACCGGCCAATTTTGTTGCGATCCAATCTACTTGCAACATGTACCGTCACCAAAAATAGATATTTCAGAATCTTTAGTTGGCAAAAATATGACACAAAAAGATTTAAAGCAGGAATTAAGAACTCACACTCACAAACTGAATCTCCCCAATCAGCATGGCACAACGTTACTTATGGAAGCGGTGCAAGCAAATGATTCACAACGAGTACAAACACTCATTAATTCCGGCGCCGATATATATGCAGTAGACAATGAAGAGCAAACAGCCTTGGATATTGCTGCAAAAAAAGGATCATTGGAAACCATTCGCATTCTGCTCAAAGAATATGATGCACATAAAAAAATTCAACGGCACATGCCACAGATTCCGGCCCACCTGCATCCTGCAATCGTCAATATTCTACAAAAGCCTACCGAGATTGCCGCGCGCAATCAGCATCCTGGTTGCTCACAACTTATTTTTAATTATAACAAATCCACCGATCCATTCTTTATGGCCCTACTCATGAATGATGCAAAAAAACTTGAAGAAATTTTTACCGAACAGCCCGAAAAAATTAAACAACCGCTCATCCTGCCCCGCTTGCCGGCAGTCACCCCTCTTGAATGGGCACAACTCATCGAAGATAAAGAGTTAATAACCTACTTACAAAAAAAAGGTGCGCAACCGGTGACCAAAAAATTTCAAGATGCATTGAGTGACAGCGTGCGTCATAACAATTTCAAAATACTCAAAAGTGCATTACGCGCCGGCGCGTTAATTAATGGCTATGATTCTAAAGGGAACACCGCGCTGTTGTGGGCATGCAGTGTCGGCAAGCCGGAAGTTATTTCTTTGCTGATTCGCAAAGGAGCCGATTTGAATATTGATGATCGCGATAAACATCGTTGCGGCTTGCGCTGGCTCTTGCGCATGCATGATAGATCCCAAAAAAAGAATGGCCGTCAATTTACCACGAGTGAATTTTTGCCGCGACTGTTTTTACTTATCGATGGCGGCGCCGATACTAAAATAGTTGATGATCACGGCGAAAATATCCATGATTGGATCCTCAAACAAGGTTTTAGCGATGATGAATTTAGTTTAGTAACTAATATTGTCTTTATGCACGAGAAGCGGCCCGAATCGCAAGAACTGTTCCGCGAATTACTCTTACATGCAATATATAACTTTCAAAATGAAGAACTCGAAAAGGCCCGCGCCGAGAAAGATCTTCTCAAGGCCAAAAATATTGAAAACGCCTTAGTTGGGGTTGAAGGGTATCGCGGAAAGGTATTTTTTGACAAAATGTACAAAAAAAAGCCTGTCCAAAGTGGTCAGGGGCAATAGATAATTGCAAGAACTTTGCCTCAAAGGTATAAAATATGCACTTTTATGCAAAAGGGCTTTGACTTTCCTCCTTATTTCTTTTACAATTTTTGAGTCTGAAATTAGGGGCGGTTAGCTCAGTTGGTTAGAGCATCAGTCTTACAAACTGGGGGTCGCAGGTTCGAATCCTGCACCGCCCACCAGTCTACGCTTATCCGGGGCTTCCGCCTCGGCAAGCTACGCCTGGCTGCGCCAGCACTTGAGGCAGAACCTATAAAATTGAAATATAAATGCTGTAGAAATTCGGCAGCCTGCCCGCCATAGCTCGTAGAGCGACGGCTGGGTAGCTGTTTAAAGCGAAGACGGATGAAATATTATTCCTCGGTAGCTCAGTTGGTAGAGCAAACGACTGTTAATCGTTGGGTCGCAGGTTCGAGTCCTGCCCGAGGAGCCATTCTACGCCAAGTCCCTCGAAAGGGCTCGGGAGTAAACACGTCCTTCCGCTCATCCTGAGTAGAAAACGTAGTTTTCATATCGAAGGACGCCTGGCTTCGCCATCACTAAAGGAAATAACATAAAGCTTAAGAGATGTGCGAAAAAACTTGTCCGCCCAAGCTCGTAAGAGCGTAGAAAAAACCCTAAAAATTAGGGGCTGTAGCTCAGTTGGTTAGAGCGTCCGCCTGTCACGCGGAAGGTCGTGGGATCGAGGCCCATCAGCCCCGCCATTGTTGACGATCCGAACAATTTAGGATCAGATCAAATGGCTTAGCAGCGTCCCAGAGCAGCTTATCATCTTCTAGTCTCAAGTTCTGAAGTACAAGCTTGATTAATTGCCGTTTTTCCTCAACTTCAGAACCGATAAATAATTCATAAGCGCGGTTAACCAGATCCAGAACATGTTTTGAAGTTAAATAATAGTTATCTTCAGCTTCTTGTAATTTCTCAAGACGGATACTAATATCGGTCACTTGATCGCGTAGTGAAGTGTAAAATTTGTCATACTCGCTGTCAGTAATTCTCCCTTTGAGTTTATCAAGGTAAAGATTATCCATCATCTTAGTGGTGGTTTTTTGTTCGGAAGTGAGCCTATCAAACTCTCTATTGTGAAATTCCACCTTATCCTGATGAACTGCATTAAGCGTTTCTATAATTTCCAAAATAATATCTTCAGGCATCTGGATATTTTTAAATACTTTGCCTAATTGCTCAGTAATTGCTTCTTCTCGCAGCCATTTTGCCCCATGCTTGCCATTATATTGCGTGCAATGGTAATAGATATTGCCTTTGTGCTTCTCAGGCGTTATAGCCAATCCGCAATGGGCGCATCGAATAAGGCCCCGATATACATATGGTTTGCCGGCGAACTTGAATGGTTTTTTATTGTAACTTGCTTTCACTTGTTGTACCTGCTCAAAAAGGGTTTGAGAAATAATGGTTGGATAGCGATGGGGGTATGATTTACCTTTTACAATCATGATCCCATAAAAGAAATGATTATTAAGCATCTTCCAAAGATAGCCCTTGGCCCAATCCAACCTATAATCTTTTTTTACTTTTGCACGAAGCAAATCCATGGAATAAGCACCGGTGGCATAAAGCTCATATAATTTTCTCACAATATGCGCTTCATATTCATCCACAATGATATCGGTATTGCCAGCTGCGTTGGTGATATTCTTATAGCCATAAGGAGCCATTGCCGGCCATTCTCCTTTGCGGAGCTTCTGTTCAAGCGCGCGCTTCACGTTATCGCTAATAGCATCGGAATAATATTTGGCCAGCCCAAGGCTGATGCTAAATTGGAATTTTTCTACCGCAGAAATGCGGCTAGTAATAATCTGCCCATCAGAAACAAAATGCAATTCTATTTCATCGCTTAATGCTCGTTCATAAAGAACGGAGATACGTTTATCAAATACATTGCGTGAAAGGCGATCCACTTTATCACAGCAAACAGCAGTCTTTTCTGTTTGGGCTAAAATGATATCGATAATGCGATCAAATTCAGAACGATCATTGGTATAGGCGCTTTCATCAAAACTGCAAACTTGTTGAATTTCAAAGCCTTTGCTTTCGCAATATCTTTCAAGCCGTGCTACTTGTGCGGGCAATGAGTTGCCTGCTTCTCGTTGTTCTTCTGTGCTTACTCGTGCGATGAGAATTGCTTTCATATTATGCTCTTGCTAAGGGGTTTAATTTTGAATCCTTAGCAGTTTAATCGCAAAGCAAAATATTTCTAGATTACGAACCAATAAACGATTATTTCATTGGTGATCACTTCGTACCAATCCACGGAATCCTAAAAAGTATGCGAAGGCTAAAGAATAAAGAAAATTCTGACTCTACTGCGAAGATGAAAAATCCATAAAAGGAAAGAGGGTTTTTATTTCTTGTTTCATATAATTCCAGAATTATTTTAGCCGAAATTTAATTTCGATTTCATTTTTATTGGCGATAGCTTCTACTAATTTGATTGATTTACCTTTGAGATATTTATCAAAAAAATTTACCAATAAAGCCCTTGTAATTCTAATTGCTTCTTCATGAGTTATTTTGCCCGGTTCTTTTGCCTGCGTAATAAGATTCCAATCACTAAAAGACATATGATCCGCATTTTTCAAAACGATATGATATACATCATTGGTGAGATTCTCATAAAGTTTGGCAATGCGCTCTTGGTTATCCTTTATTACCTTGTTGTAATAATCTTCGTTCGGATGTCCGGCCGGAACGCTAAATGGCTTGCCAAAAAGAAACATAAACGGCTTATTAAAGCCAATATCTTGATTCTCACCAAAAAGCGGGCCTTCGATATCTACTCCGGCTCTACAGCGTGGATCAATCCGGCACAAAGAAACTGCTGCAGCACCACCAAATGAATGGCCCATAATGCCAATATGCTCAAGATCAAGCTTATTGGTGAATCTATTCTTTGGATCTTGTTGATTAATTAATGCAAGCTGATCCATAACAAATTGTAGATCCTTTACCCAGATGATTATTTCATGATTATGGGCTTTTTCGAGCTCTTCTTTGTTTTGAACAAATTCTGCCCACTGGGTAGAGCCTCTGATAATTCTGCCATCAGGAAATTCAACTGGTTCGGAAATATACGTATGATCAAGTGCCGCTACAATATAACCATGGCTGGCCAGTTCTTCAAATAAGTTTGTGGAAAGATAATGAGGGCCACCAAATCCGGGCGAAAAAAGAATGATCGGGTATTTGGATTGTTTATCACTTACAGGAGCATTAAGATATGCGTGTGTAATAACATCAGCATCAATATAGCCGCTGCCGCCAAATAAAAATGGCTCTTTCTTTGCAAGTTCTTCTTGTATGTGAGCTTTTAACTGGGAAGAAATGTACGGAGCTTGAATTTCATTTCCTTGAAGATTTGCAGGATACCATAGATGTAGCATTAGTTCACGAAAATGATGTTTAGGATCTTGTGAATAAACTTCTTTGCGTGATGTATCAATTAAATGATATCTTATCGTTCCAATAGCATAGGTGCCGATCGGTTTTGGCAACTTAACGGCAAATGGTTTATGATTACTCATTTTTTGTCCAACAATAACAATACCTAGGAGCAAAAAGCTAGTTAAAACTATTTTGTTTTTTAAAAAATATATCTTTATTCTTTCCAATAATAATCACCGAAGTAAAAAGTAAAATTAACCACAGAATAAACCAGGTAAATGGTTTAATGTGAAAAACATTAAGACATAAATCATAAATACTATGAAAAAGTATAGCGCTTAAAATACTGCGATTATTTTTTACGTATAACCAATTGGTTATGATGGTTATTAGGAATAAGCCAGTAAAATAAATAAATGTCTGAAATAATCCCAAATCCCAAATTTCTTTTTGCAAACCCCCATTATGAATGAAGAATAAAGGAACATGCCATAAACCCCATATGGCACCAAACATTAAGGATGTTTTTATTAAATTAAACTTATCTCTTAAGCTATCAATGCAATATCCGCGCCATCCTATTTCTTCAAAAGGCCCAATGAGAAATATCACCAATAAAAGCATCAAAAAATTTTTTCCTTGTAAAAGGAGATCGTTTGATTGAGTTATAAAAGAAATTTGATTTGCCGGTTGTCCGAAAAATAAGGATATAATTATTGCAAGTACAATGAGAGATGGGAATAATAACAAAATAATAGGAATAAATTTTCTTTTAATACTGTCAGGTCGTAATCTTTGAAAAAAATCATTCCATAACTCTTTATTTCTCGATTTAATTAACATTATTATCGTAGCGAGTGCCGGACCACTTAAACCAACAAGAACTAAAGGCAATAAAAGATAGTGCATTGATGGTTGCCAACTTGCATAAATAGCAAAAAACCAAGGTAACCAACTCAGAAAAAAAGTTATTAAAAAGAAATTTAATGGTTCATATGTATATGTTTTTAACATGAGTGACTCTTTAATTATAAAGAAAACTTATTTAATAAAAAATTAATACTTAAAAATAACATTAAAGTTAATTATCTTGTAACGTTTTAGAATTAGCAATCATATATTCTGAATTCACCCAATAACCATCCATTACATGTTTAAATCCCCATTGGCTGTAAAGATCTAATACGTCTTTATTAGTCACTCGAGAATGAACAATAATGCGCTGGACATCAGGTATGATTTTAAAAATTGAGCTCATAAGAATTTTGCGCAATTCGTTTCGTTGAACTTCAGAAACCATGCCAACCATTCCAGCTTTAATTGTTCCTACTGGATACTCCGGATTTGTTAAGAATTGAATAAATCCCAATAACTTTCCGTGTGCATCACAAGCGGTCACCAAATAATGAATCTCACCCTGAGCACTAAATCTGCTAAAATCTGTGGTTAAAAAAAATTGATTGAAAATCGCAGTAATCTTTTCCTTCACATCGTTCCAATCAATACTCTTTTCTTGGAATAATGGCGAAAGTGACTTTAAGAAATGATCCTGAGGAATCGCTTCTGGATGAATCTGAGCAAAATTAAATTCTTGGTTAGCATACGCTTGAATTAATATGTTGCTCACATCTTGAATGCTCTGAGTCAATTGAGGTGATGTACCTTCAACTTTTTGAAAGGTTAAATGGATTTCTTGGCCATTATTATCATGAGTTACAAAACTATTCATGGTATTTTCTCGTTTATTATAAAGTTCATTGGAATGTGTTGCATATGTAACAAAAAATAGAGCTATGCCCATTAAGCACCATGCTAAGGGCATTTTATCCAATTTAAAAGTATATATATCCTAAAATTAGGGAAATAAGGCTCTAAGCCTAAATATTGTTTAATAAGATATGTCTATGCCTTAAAAGGCTGATAAGACATTAAAAAGAAGAAGAAACTTTCATAAAAACGCCCCCGGATACTATCCACAGAAAGGAGACCAAAAAACAAATAACATTTTAATAATAAGCTAAATAGCTATTAAATCAAGGTTGCCTTGCAAGAATAACTAATATATCTGCAAGGTTTTAAACTTCAATATATGCTCTCTAATTATTCCCAAAGGCTTTTGAATCCCTGGAAGCTTTATATCTTTTGCTTCCCCCATAAGCCGAGTCCAATCCCTTTGATTCCGCTTTGATAGCATGCCCCTTAATTCCCGGATATTAATAATTTCCATGGCTTTTGATAATCCATACATCTGCAATATCCTTTTGGAACCAAGTTCAGGATTATTGAATATTAAATCAGCAAGTAGGGCTTTATCATTGGCAGCCTTATAATCAAGCAAGGGTGGCCTTTTGCTTTCCAGCTCATCAATGTAATGCAAAAGAATTTTCTTTGCATTGGCAGCCTTAAAAAGGCTTTTAAAAGATAAATCTGATTTGATGCTGAGCTTATTAAAGAGCTGTTTAATTTTCTGCTGTTTATTCAAGCGCACTTCCATGCGCAATATTTCTAATTTATTTTTTCTTTTTGCAACCCGGGGAAAGAGATTCAATTGCAATGCACTATCTTTTTCAATTGCACGCTTATCGCTTTGTTTTGCTTTTTTAAGATCCTTAATTTTATCATAAAATACCACTTCATATGAATTGCAGTGCCATTTATAGCTATGCCCTTCATTACGATAATCCGTTTGATTTACATCAAGGGAAAGCTTGATATTCGCTTCTTTGATCTTATTAATATAGTGATAGGGCGTTGAGCCATCCGTGAGGGCAATATTTTTAGAGTAATGAATTGCTGATATGGGTGCTTGCGCAAGAACATCGGGAGCAACAATAACCCCCATTTGATTTAAAATAGATGAGAGCTTAGAGAGCAGAGGCTGCAGATCTTTCCCTTTTAGCTCTTCAAAATTATTGCCATAAAAGAGCTTAGGCAATGATAGCTCAATTCTGAGTACTATTTCTTTTGGATTCCGTATATTGGTTCGTAATGTGAGCCGTGGCTTATATATTCCTGCAAGCAACTCTTTCTTGGTAGGATTCTGCTTTGATTGAATTCCGTGAACGGCACTTGATCTATTATTTGTAATCCATCGTGCGGATGGTAAAAATTTATCTGGATCAGTAATTTGGAATAAATCTTGGCTGAGGAGTAATACTACTGTATCGATCATATGCTTTACCAATGCTGCAAATTTTAAAGTAATTAAATATGCATGATAAAGTATCGATAATTAAAAGCAAGCATGTCCGGCGAAGCCTTGGCGAAGAGGGAAGGGGCCCGCATTTTTGCGAGCCTTCTTTATAGGTTTTTTCTAAATCTATTTTCTTTGTCTTTTTTGATCGAGTTCTTGTTGTAACAGTATATTCTTCTGGATTGATTCGCTTATTAATTTGCACAAGCAATCCAACGAATGCTGCGAACTTCTTACGATCATCACAATTTAATATAGCGCTTATAGGCAAGCGAGATACCGCTCTATTCTTCTTTGATATCATATAACTCTCGATTCTATGCGAGTATGATCATGCTGATTAATTTATCAACATTGGAAATAAGTAAATTACGATTGTTATGGATTGAGCTTATTTGCTCTCAGTTGCTAAGCAGAGATCATTCTGCCCGTTGAGCAAATGCCAGCTTGGTGATGAGATCAGATATTGTAATCTGATAAATTTGATATAGTTCATTGCTTTACCCTCAGTTGTATAGGTGCGCTTCAAAATACATTGAGGGTAATAATAGATGGGATTATAGTGAATTGCAAGAATTTACTCACTTTTTTAATTTTGAGAGTTCTTTCTCACAGACATGTTTCAATTCAGGAAGAAAGCATCCATATAAATATTGAGCAGCTGTGGCATGAATTCTTTCGAGATTATCGGATAGGCATACTATTGTGCCTCCCAAGGAAATATATGGAATATTATTTTGTAAGCATAACCTCCAAAAAACTGCTCCCGATGCTCCATAAACTAATAGATTTTTGGGATTCGGAAGTTTCCAGTAATGGACTTTGGATTTTTGATTATAAGCTAAACGTTCACCACCACCAATAAAGGACTCTGCTAGCATTATCTTATCTATAATTTCATTTGCCCCTCGATAAAAACCTGAGATAACTGAAACCTCTGGTGCAGCTAAATCTCTTTCTTGATTTTCATCTAAGTCGTAAAATTTTGAATTATTAATCAATTTATGATCTGCAATATTTTCCCCAAACCCAATACAAATAAAACCAAGATCCGGATCAAACCTACCGGAAGACCGGATTCCATCTCTATGAGCTTGAGCATAAAAAAATGGAAAATTGGCTAAACAACCAACAACAAAATCTTTTATAAGTTTTGATAAAATTATAAATTGACGGCCTTTATCATCAACAATAATAGATTTACAAAGTGATTGAACATTAGGATCTGAATCATCTAATACATGCTTTGCGGTCAAAATACCATATACTTTGACAATTTTATCTTCTATTAAGGTATCAAATTTGATAAAAGTACCGGATGCGATAGGAAATTCTAAATTTGTGCCTAGTGAAACTTGATACAATGCCATATGTTCATTAAGAATTTCTGATAATTGATTTAATGAAAAGGGGGATTCTGATTGCATAAATATCTCATTAATCATTAATTAAGTAGGCTATACTATCAATATATACTTAGGCTTTGATTAATTCAATGCGGAAAGAAGAAAACACCGTTTGTATATGGCTTAATGATATAGTAAACTTAATTTCTCCGTTCCTGAATGCGTCAACTAAGCACCGCCAGTCTACGCTTCAGAACTGAAGCTTCGCCTGGCTGTCGCCATCACTTATGGAAATAATTTAATCATCAAGCTTAAAATAAAAATTGGCTCGCCTCCTTGTTGCAAGCAGTGTCCGCACTATCGTCCAATTGGTAGAATCTTCCACTTGATGTAAGAGATGGGAGTTCGAATCTTCCTGGGAGCGGCACGCATATGTTCTATAAAAAAACGAACCGCTAACTTTTCTTTTTTCGTTCTTGTTTGTTAATTTTTTGTTTTTTCCAATTCAGCCTCAATTTCTTCTAATCATAAACGGCTGAAAGATGGCAGGCATTTTTGCATGTTTTTGCATGTTAGTTTATAGTTAATATGAGTCATATATTATTTACTAGACGGGAATATTATGAAAAAAGTTAGGTTATTAGTTTTAGTTATGCTTGGTTTTGCTCAGGTTAGTGGCACAGCAGCAGATTATCCAAAAATGTCGGCAAATGAATTAAATGAAGCTCTTATTATAGCTGTAAAAAAAGGTTCTTCAGACGACGTGCAAAAGCTAGTAAGATCAGGGGCTAATGTTAATCAAAAAATTACTTACACCAAGTCTAATTATGATGATTATGATTCTGATATTACTTGTACACTTCTAGAGTATGCTGCCAAAAATGGTTATGTAGATATTGTAAAGGAGCTTATACAGAAGCTTAAAAATGATGATATCAATACAGCTCTTATTTTAGCCGCAGAAGAAGGCCATGCAAATGTGGTAAGAGAGCTTGTACAAGCAAAACCTAAAGTTGATGTTATCAATACAGCTTTAATTTCTTCTGCAAGAAACTTTCCGGGTATTACTACAAATCCTTCATCGGGTCGACGTGATCGTACAGCTCTCAAAGATTATTTAAATGTAATAAAAGAGCTTATAAAAGCAGGCGCTAATGTTAATCATGCAAACGAGTATGGAAATACAGCTCTTATTGAAATTATAGAATGTTCTCTTTATACAGAAGCACAGAAGAATAATAGAGTAGAAATTATACAAGCTCTTTTAAAAGCAAAAGCCAATGTTAATCATGCTAACAAATTAAGTGATACAGCTCTTATACGAGCTATACAAAAACATGATTTTGATGCTGTGCAAATTCTTTTAAAAACTCCGGGAATTAACGTTAACTATGCTGATAAAAACGGGAATACGGCTCTTATAATTGCTTTACAATGTATAGAATATACATATGTTGCTGGTAACAATGAACAATACAATAATTGCTTAAATAGCCAAAAGATTTTAGAAATACTTTTACAAACTCCAGGAATTAATCCCCATCATGTTAATAAAAATGGTGATACAGCTATTATGTTGTTTGAGAAACTAAAATCAAGAGTAGCCTAAAGGCCACCGCTAGCCCTTTTTTAATGCATTCCAATGAAAAAAACAACTAAGAATTATGAAGTAAGTTAAGGAATTTGTTATTTTTGCAGTGTAAAAAATCTTGACACTAGTGAAAACGAAATATTAAATTTCAGGAAAAGAAAGGCTCAAGAATGAAATTTAATAATCGTGATACTGCTGTTGTTGTAATCGATCCACAAAATGATTTTCTCAACCAGAAGGGTACGAGTTGGGGCTTGGTTGGCGCCAGCGTTACCAAGAATGGTATTATCGGGAACTTAGAGCGGCTTTTCAAGTCCGCAAAAGCGAAAGACTACCAGGTGCTCATCTCACCCCATTATTTCTATCCCACCGATGGCGACTGGAAGATCAATGGCCCGCTGGAAGCGGTAGAGTTGAAAACACATACCTTCGCGCGGACCGGACCACTCGATTTAACCGGATTTACAAATTCAGGCGCAGACTGGCTAGACCGTTTTAAGCCATACATCAACGATGGCAAGACAATTGTTGTTAGCCCACACAAGGTGTTTGGCCCGCAGACCAATGACCTCGTTTTACAGCTACGCAAGAGAGGAATCGGCAAGATCATTCTGGGCGGAATGTTGGCGAACATGTGCGTTGAATCCCATTTGCGCGAGTTCCTTGAGCAAGGGTTCGAAGTTGCCGTTGTAAAAGATGCAATCGCTGGGCCCATTCATCCGGAATGGGGCAATGGCTATGAGGCGGCGCTGATCAACTACCACTTTCTGGCGCATGCGGTGCTATCGACTGAAGAAGCAGTTGCACGCATGGCATAATCTCCCTCTACACTCAAGTGCGTATCATACTTTTTGCTTTTTTTTAGATGGTTCTAGATCTTGTGCTCTACCAGCTATGTGATGAATAATTTTGAAAATAAGCAATTTTGCATTATCTGAGAGGTTAAACTGATCGGGGCTATTTTCTGTCCATGAACTCTTGGGAAAATGCTGAACAAGTCTATCATTAAAGAGAATATTCATTTGTTCGCGTGCAAGATTAAATATTAATTTTTTTTCAATTGCGTGAACATTGTTGTTACTCAAATCACATACATAGGAATACCTGGCATCTTTTATATGTATTGATTTAGAAGTAAGCGCCTGCTCCTTCATATGAAATACATGATACCCTACGCTATTTTGTAAACTTTTTTCTTCAACCCCTTCTTTGCGCGCGATAGCATTGAGAATATAAACAAATGAGGCAAACCCCCGTGCAGAACTAATAAAATCAGCAAAAATAGTTTTTTGTGATTTTATACTATGGCGTTCTATAATCGTTTTTGGGTCCAGTTGTAACGATTTTAGATACTCTGTATATGATGCGATCTCCTTTTCTGTAGGAATATTCTTGGTAGATGCTACAAATTCCTTTCTTTGATCATGTATACCAACCTCATCCAGAAATTTGCCGGAGAATGCAAGATACCGATACTCAGTTTTACTATTTTTCGTTAATTCATTGAGAAGCTGGGCAGCTTTAATTATGTATGCCGGAGATTGCCCCACTGAAACAATAACATTTCCCGTATAACGGTGATTTATTTCTTCAGAAACAGCAATAAGTGTATCTCTATTTTTTGTATCACTTAAAGCATGATTCTCGCCATCCATCGGTTTATTAAGTGCAACATTAAACCGATCATTAAAATGTGCAATGGTCTTTTCAGGACATGCACCATATTCTTGTATTGAAAGAGGCGGTTGGGAGGCTATCAAAGTGTTACTAATAAAAAAAAGTATGAAGAAAAAGCTCTCAACTTTTTGTAAATTCATGACGGAAATAATTTCTTTCATAAGATTGTCCCTATAGATGAATAATTAAAAGTGAATTTGCAATTCATTTAACTATAAGTTTAATTGTTTTCAAATCAATATCTATGAAGAACATTCAAAAAACATTTTTATGTTTATCTAGATTTGCTTAGATTTTGATTGCTTCCCCCAATCCGCATTACGTATGCTTTTTACATCTACTACAAAAATATATTAGGGGAACTATGAAAATAACTTTTTTGGGTGCTACGCAAGAAGTCACCGGATCAAAATACCTTGTCGAACAAGACACTACAAAACTATTAGTTGATTGCGGGTTGTTTCAAGGGAGCTATAAAACCACTCAGCGTAATTGGCATGAATTTCTGGTAAATCCTGCAAGTATTAATGCGGTCGTTTTAACTCATGCGCACATTGATCATACCGGTTATATCCCCTTATTAGTAAAAAATGGTTTTAAAGGTCCTATTTATTGTTCTCAAGCAACGTTTGAGTTGTGCCAAATCTTATTAATCGATAATGGCAATTTACAAGAAGAAGCAACAAAGCGATATAATGAGCGCAAAGATGTTAACAATCCGGTAGAGCAACCGCTTTATACGAGTGCCGATGCACAGTATTCATTACGTTTTTTTCACGTTATTGATTATGAAAAGCCCTTAAGTATCGGCACACTTACTATCTCCTTAATTCGTTGTAGCCACATCCTGGGTTCAGCATTTGTTGTGGTATCAGATGGAAAAAAAACGCTCAGCTTTTCAGGGGATCTTGGCAGTCCTAAGCAGTTGATAATGAAATCTCCCGATTATCTCGAGAAGACCGATTATTTAGTTCTTGAATCAACGTATGGCGATAGGCTGCATGCAGAGGGTGATCCAATTGCTATGCTGGGACAACTGATAAATAAAACTGTTGAACGTGGCGGCGTAATTTTAATACCGGCCTTTGCGGTGGGCAGAACGCAAACAGTTTTGTATTGCTTGTATCAGCTAAAACAAAAAAAGAGTATTCCTGATATTCCCATTTTTTTAGATAGCCCGATGGCCATTAGTGTTACGCAACTTTTTTGCAAATTTAAAGAGGATTACACCCTGCCTGTTTCTTTATGTAAAGAGATATTAGGTATTGCTACCTCAACACCCACGGTAGAAGATTCAAAACGTTTGGATAAGCTTACCGGTCCTGCAATCATTGTTGCCGGAAGTGGCATGGTGGATGGCGGCCGCATGATGCATCACATACCAACGTATATTTCCGATCCTAAAAACACGGTCATACTTGTCGGTTATCAGGGCGAGGGAACCACCGGACGTGATTTAGTTAATGGCACTAAGGAACTGCATCTATTTGGCCAAAACTATGAAGTTCATGCAAAAATAAAAATGATAGATCTTTTTTCAGCGCATGCTGATTACAACGAAATTTTAGAATGGCTCTCTCATCTTGAGCAGGCTCCTAAAAAAATATTTCTCACGCATGGAGAACTTGCAGCAGCACAATCGTTAAAAAAGAAAATAGAGGATCGCTTTGGCTGGTCGGTAGTTATTCCAAAGTATCAAGAATCTTTTGATTTGAATTGATTAAGCAACGCTCTAAAACCCAGTTTTTTGAGTCAAAAAAACATATTGAAGTATCGGCCTAGTTCTCATTACCATTGTTTTTCATCTTTTTTAGATTCTGCTTGTTCTAAGTCAAGAATTTTTTTCTTAAGTTTTTCAGCTATGTCAAGGGTATCCATACCAGATTTTTTTTGATCAGCATTTTTGAAAAAAGGAATTGCTTGCTGGAAGTATGCCAAAGCCTTGTTTTTGTCTTGTGAAACGCCATGGCCAAATTCGTATAATTGGCCGAGTATATATTGTGCATAAGCTTTATAAACTGCTTCTTCTTTTGAATGAGTAACAAGTTCAAAATAATATTTTCCTCTCTCAAAATCTTTATTTCTCAAAAACCACAAGCCTATATGAGTTCTCGATTGAGCTAGAAAATCATCCCTTGTATCGCTGGGGGAGATGCCACGCTCTTTCATTGAGGCTATGGCCTCAGGCGATGGCTTTTCTAAATAATTAGTGGTAAAGAAGGATACCAATTCAATGGGGGATATTTCTTTATTGGGCACAATGACACTAAAATTTTTTTCGCCTGGATGCAAATAATAATAGAATAAGCTTTTTATTTCCTGGCGATTCAGTGGATTTTCAAGTTTTTTTATGAGCGGAGCTTGAGCTGCTTCAAGAGCCATTAAAAGATCCTGATTAAGTGGCAATGTCTCTTGTATCTCAGCCTCATCAAGGCCAATATCTTGTAGCATTGCAATTAATTGCTGTCGTGCTTGGTTCACGGGTTGGCCAACTGCTTGAGCTGCTGGAACCGGTTGATTTACATGAGATATGGGTAGAGCGTTATAATCTTTTTTAATAATTCGAGTTGCAATTTCTAAATCGGGAATTGCGGTGCCAAAAAGAAATTTGTTTAATGGTTTTGCATGAACATAATGCCTTACAGTTTTGCCATTTACCTCAGTCTCCATCCCACCTAATATATAGCCTGCGTTGTTCTCTTTTTGTTCTTCAATTAATTCAGTAAATGATGCATGATCGATAGGATCTTCACTATCTAAGTCAAATTCTTCTAGATTTTCATTTATTGGTATATATGCAATATTTTTTTTCTTCAAAGCATTGTGCTCTTGTGGATTTAGGCTTTCCATTGCTGTGACGATTTTTACAGTAGGCAAGACTGATAATAATAATAAGAAAAGACAAAATCGTGATCGTTGCATAGTTGCAATCCTTTCAATTAAAACTAAAGATAATAACCGTTTGATATACAGGACTATTTTCTCATAAGACAAAAAACATAATTTAGAAAGATATTATATATAAGACAAGGTTAAATAACAATATAAGCCAGCATTTGAATCAGACTAGTCTTGAAATAAATGATGCAAATACCGCTCGGGATTATCCAAGAAACGTTTGGTGATTTGATAGTGATCGGTATCGGTGTACGCGTTTCTTTGGATCGCATCACCGTCGCATGAATAGATTGTCGCCTCGGGATATGCTAACAATATTGGCGAATGCGTGGCGATAATAAATTGCGCATCAGGATTCTTGCATATTTCATGAATAATAACCAGTAATGAGAGCTGCCGTTGTGGCGAAAGCGCCGCTTCCGGTTCGTCGAATATAAAGAAACCGCCATACCCTAAACGGGTTTTAAAGAATGATAAAAAGCTTTCCCCATGAGATTGTTCATGCAGTGATTTGCCGCCGTATGAATCGTAAATAGCTGCGTCAAATTGCGCAATAGAATCAATATAATTAGCAACATTATAAAAACTTTCTGCTCTAAAAAAATAGCCGTTGCGTGGTTTCATTCGCCAAGAAAGCGTTAATTGATCGGCAAACTGCTGCGTGCCAGTATAATGCTCTTCTTGTGATGTCTTAAAATTAATGTTTTTGCTGCCGCCTTCGGCGCCAAATCCTGCTTTATTGGCAATAGCCTCTAAAAGTGTCGATTTTCCCGAACCATTTTCACCAATAAAAAAAGTAACTTGCGTAGGAAATTCAACCTCTTTTAAATTCTGAATGATCGGTAAAGAAAATGGATATTGAGTAAAATCAATTGCATCCGCAAAACTGATTTTAACTTTGTCTAAGAGTGGGCCGTCGAGAGTGGGAGTTGATTTTTTTGCTCTATTCTTCATAGAAAAAGTATAACAAGAATTCTTCTTTGGATACAGTGAGTCTTCTTTGATGCTATTAATGGCACCTTTGTATGGCTCCCCCCCTTTACTTTTCTCTTTATTCCCTGTATTCTCAATAATATTACAAATAGAGTTAAATAATATAGGAGATACTCTCATGAAAAAGATCATATTGGCAATTGCCTTACTTCCCTTTTACCCGGCCCATCTTCAAGGATGCCAGCCCCCTGCTGACGCCCTTGTTAGCCTGGGAAGGGACTGTCAGATTGCCTATCAGATGAAAATTAATGGATTTCGTAAAGAAGCCCTACCCTTTGATCAACTTTTAACCTCCTGCGATTCCCTTTCGAATATGCTTTCAGAACGCCTTGAAGGATTCCTGGAACCATCAAATTTCGCACTCATCACTAAGGGGAACCCGGCTGTTAATGGAGGAAATTATGTTCTTGATGAAAAATATAAGAGCTATCTTATTCATGATTTTAAACTCAATAAAGAATACATGGATGATTTTAACCGCATTAAAGAGGCCTATCAGCGTCGCATCAAACGATTATTGGAAATAATCGATAAAAGTGCTCATCCTCTTTTTATTAGAAAAGAAGCATCCAAAGAACAAGCATTAGCAATCCATAAGATATTGACTACGTTGCGAAATAATAAGCCTTTTACGCTCGCGGTTTTAGACACTACGCCGGAAATAAAAGAAGATTGGAACTTAAAAGAACACGGTATTCGTAACTTCTATTTGCGCCAACCTGAACCCTATGAATGGACCGGGGACAACAATGCATGGAAAGAAATATTTACTTCATTAGGATTGTCTTTACCGTCGAAAGAAAACAGTACCACTGAAAAATAATTAATTTAAAAACATTCGTCACATATCTTCATTGACAGCAACTATCTTTCGTGTAGTCTTTTCCAAAACTAAATTACACAAACGTCGCTCAAAGCCATTAGGGGACATTCATGAAAGTTGTTCGATTCATTGCAGTCATTATAGCATGCTTTTTTTGCCTGCCGGTTATGGGCATGGCAAGAGAATTGACCAGAGGCGATGCTTTAAACACTGCAATACATATAATGGCCCTGCAAAAAATTCACCAAGAAGGTTTGGTTGCCGGCACACCGGTAAAAACGGCAACTGGGCACAAACCAATCGAACTAATCAAGCTGCATGACCTAATCATCGGCACCGACCTTAACGGGAAAAATTATGAACGAACCGTTCGGGCCGTTGAAAAAAGGCAGGTGTGCGAATATGTCAAAATTTCCATAGGTGACCAACTTATTTGCGTTGCGCCCGATCAAAAATTTTATTGTCCGCAAGAAAAAGCATGGATCGCGGCAAAAGATCTCACCACTTCGCATGTCTTGCTTACCGGAGATCCGGCACATTCTCGCCTTAAATCTATTGAAAAGGTAAGGGAATCGGCAGAAGTATACACTCTCACGGTTGATGGACACAATCTTTATATAACACCTTATAATGTTTTGGTGCATAATGCGTGCCTCGCGCTGCCGGCACTAGCCCAGATAACATTGGCAAGAATTATTCTTTTTCATCCCATAACGGCAACGATTGGCGAGAGAATTCCTTTAAATATTTTTAACGCAAAAGTTTATAACGTATTACCAAACGTCATGAGTCCTGATGCGTTAAAACCGTTTGCCTCACTAACTCAGCAAGAAATAGATAATAACTTATTGCAAGAAAGAACTTACTACCAAAACCGCAAATTTGAGCTCGCCCAACTCAAAGAGCAATTTATAAGAGTAAAAACTGACATTGAAGTAATTTCCCGGCAATTCCATCCATTGGGAAAAGCATTAACAGCTGGTCTTTTAAATCAAGTTATTACTGAAGCTCCTCTTTTGCCGCAACCTACCGCCCAGCAGGAATTACAATTAAATGATACTCAAAAAAATGAACTCACCCAGTTGCGTGAGAAGGATCTAGAAATTCACGAAAAGCAGATTGAAGATCTTCAAATTGCCATTGGTGTTCATATCGATGAATTGGTGAGGCAATATAATGAAACAAATAAATATCTTGATGAAATTATTCCTCAATTCAATATGGTTAGTAGATCCTGGAACTACTCCCGAGACTTTTCACTCCAAACAGTTATAAACCACTATGAGATTGTATTAAATGCTGAACAGATCTATACCACTCTCCGTGAACAAATCAGCGAATTGAAACTTATTATCCACCATTATAAAAATTCACCCAAAGCCCAAGTATTGAAAAACACCTCCAACATCAATGAACTTTTCTCGCTCGAGCAAACATTGACTGATCAAGACAATAGCTATAAATACAACAAAGATGTTGTGATACCGGAAGTCCGATGCGTTTTAGAACAAAGTCTGTGCAATTATGGTGTTCACGTTACCCGCGCTAAAGAAAACATAATCGCAAATCTTAAAAACAAAAAAAATAATCGGCAAGCACAAGCGGTACGAGAGGCCCAAAATAAAAAAAGCACACAGCAATTTCCTAAGCAACCAAAAAAAGATGATAAAGAAGATGAGAAAAAGAAACATCCTAATGGCAAATATGATGGCGCAGAGTATCATCACCCAAATAGCAGAGGCAGAAAGAGTCCCGGGCCCAAGGATGGACAAAAAGCTTTGGATAATTCGGTAGAGATAACAAATTCATCATTTAGACGTATTGGCACCAGCGAAGGGGAAATAGTATTACTCCATAGGACAGCAGAAGGCATATATCATGGCTATGTAAGAAATTTAGCTGACCTTTCAGATCAAATGATACGCGCATTAAAAAATGCTAATTTAATATAAACTATTTCGATTTAGGATAAGATTTTCGTGAACAGTACTGACTTTGAATTCATTATTGATACAAAAAGTAGAATTACTATTTCTATACCGGATGTACCGTTAAAAAATAATTATTACTATAAACCTATCAAAAAGCTTAATAAATTCGATGAAGCAACGGTCCAGCTAATAACCCTAAAAGAAAAATTAATTCTTCAAAAGGATATTCTTGATGATATTATTTTAGATTTAAGGGGATCCTTAAAAAAAGCACTATCAAATGAATTATTCTTACCCAATACTATTCAGCAATCGAATTGGGGCCTTGAGTTCAATCGATTACTTTATTATGACAATGAAATTAATTTGTCATATTTCTGGGTATGGTCATACACAAATAATATTCAAACTTTGCTTTATAATAGTCATAACAAAATATACCTTGAAATTGTTCCTACATGCCCAAATCTCGTGACTAACAAATCAAAACACACTGTTGATAAATTATTTAGAAGATTTATGAAAACCTATAAACCATATTTTGTTACTACTATTTCTCACGAAACAGCACAAAAATGGCTTGCACAATGTGAAGAAATAGTTAAAATTATTACTTAAATTTAAAGTAAAAATTTAGTAAACTTTTTACAAATCACCATACTAGCATATTAACACTATTACAAAAGCGAGTGCATCATGTACAAAAAATCCTTTTTTCTTTTATCAACAACAGCTGCATTGTTCGCTGAACAACAAGCCCCGCATCAGTTACCACAATTACCAATGTTGCAGCAGCTTGCATCACGAGCGGTACACCAATCAGCCGTTGCAACACAGGGTAATCAATTTCCCGAGGATATGCGTAAAGTTGTTCTTGAGGCCGCGCCATCCGAAATTAAAAAGCTCCTTAACGTAGTAAAAAATCGAGAATTCCCCGAACATCTCAAGCCGCGCAGAATTCTCTTGCATGGCCCTGCCGGTTGCGGCAAAACAACCTTGGCGCAAGTATTTGCGCAAGAAGCAGACATGCCATGCATATTTGTCCATTCGGCCTTACTGGGTAATGAATATCAAAACTCGGTTGCTTCAAATCTCCTGCGCCTACTTGAACCGCACCTGAATGGGCCATGCGTAATCGTATTCGATGAGATAGAGATTCTTTTAAAAAAATCAAAAGACAATAAAGAAGATACCTCAATACAAATGATAAACATATTGGACCTGCTCGGCAGACGCCCCAACGTTCTTGTAATCGGTACCACCAATAATTTACAAGACATTGAAAAACCACTACAATCCCGCTTTGCAGCTGACGCTATTGGCATGAAACTCGATCATTCTTTTGAACTGCGAAAAAAAATATTTCTAGCCCATGTTAAAAATGTACAATACAGTATTCCCGATACGTATTTCAACAGCTTATTAAACTCAACCAAACATTTCTCCATCCGTGACATAGAAAGCTTAATCCGCTGGGCCTCAATGATTGCCTTTAATCGAAACTCAAAAATAGTCTCCCCCGAAGATTTTCAAGAGGCAATTAAACGTGTTGAAGAAGGTAGGAAAGCGTTCAGTAATGAAAGGGGCTGGAAAGACGCCGGTATTGATGTCGCTAAATGGACGGGAAAAGAAATAGCTGGCACAGTCGTTGGTGGATTAGCCACCACTGCACTTTACAAAATAATTCCTCAAAAACTACGTGAAAAAATTTCTTCCGTAACCGTTAATGTTGTAGTTACTGCTGCAAAGAAATCTCTTGGAAAATAACAATAACTAAGCCGAAAGAAAGAACATGAATAATATAAAAAAAGCAATGCTTCTTGCCACCCTGTGTTTGTTTGGAAAAAACTATTCTGCAGAATCTGTCCCTGAACGGAAAGCAATAAAAGTTGCAATGAAAATTACAAAAATACAACAAAAAATATCAAGAAATGAGCTTATCAGAAAATTTATATTGGGAGGCTGGGGCTTCTGGGGATTACAATTTATTAAAGCCGGAATATACCGAAATGATCCTTCAAATTTTTTAGGTGAATTTGCAGGGGCTTATGCAGTATTTACCTATCTTGTAATAAAATATCTTTCAGAAGAAGACGCATTCCTTAATGAAAAATGCAAAGTTCTTTTGAAAGACATTCCGGCAGAAATGCTTATTGATAATACCGTTGCATAATGAAACGAAAACACTATCAGGAAACAAACATGAAAATTATTCGATTCAATATACTATTATTCTTGCAGGTATTATTTATACAAACAATCTGCTTCTCTCAAGAAGAATCAATGATAAAACAGCCAAGAAAACCTTTTAAAAAACTTAAAGAACTAATGCCTACGGGCAGTTCGCCTGATTTTTCCCAAAAAAATAATGTGGTACTCGATTTCGAAAAGAATGTTCTTGTTTTGCCTATTTATGATGAAGAAAAATTAGTAATTGAATCACCGGAAATTTTTAATAATACTCTCTGCTGCATGGAAGGGTCAATTAAGTTCATCGTAAAGAACCAAGAATTGTTACTAAGTAAAGATGCTATTTATCATGACAATGAAAGATTTCGCGTCGCACTCTCGCGAGCCCTTTATCAAAATTATCAATTACACGCATCAATTAATGAAGATATTGGCTTTTTGTATAATGAACAACTGCAAAACAGACCTGGTCTTGCGTATGAAAAAGATAAGGATGGCAATCATTGGGTAGGATATAATAACCTCCTATGGGCTAATGATTCAGCAGCTTGGCTCTATACTGACAAAGATGGTTCTATTATTTTAGAAATTACCCCTGTTTACCCGGGCAGATATGATGATATTCTTGTTGATAACAATAAGTCTATTCCCTACGACGCTTGGATACAAACGTATAAGCCGTATTGTATTATAAAATTACCAAGAGAAATTGCCAGAAAATGGCTCTGGGCAACAGACACTCTTCATAGAAAAATCGAAGAAAATATAAAAAAATTTACCGGCAGAAAATAAGCACTTTTTCAACAGATTGAAATGATTTACGCTGGATAAAAAAAGTATTCTCTTGAGGGACACTCATGACACTAATCGGCACACTTAAAAATATTGGCTACATAGCACTTTTTATAGTGCTACTACCATTGATTCCGTTATTTATAAATTCAGTACAGAAACTCTATAACAGGTATCTTGATCCGCGTGCGCACGTGGCCGTGTTACCCATTAATGGTGTTTTGTATGATTCAGGCTATTACATAAAAAATCTCCACCATTTTTTTAAGGATCCCGGCATCAAAGCTATCTTATTAAAAATGGAATGCAATGGCAGCGCTTCGGGAACCGGTCAGGCGATTTTTAATGAAATCATGACACTCAAAAAAATCTACCCAAAACCGGTGGTTGCGTTGATAGAAAATTGCTGCGCGTCAGGCGGCTATTATATTGCCAGCGGTGCCGATTATATTATCGCTTCACCCATGGCATTGGTTGGCAGCATCGGCGTCACCTTTTCACCATTCTTTCAACTGCGGTTCAAAGAGTTTGTGGAACAGTATAAAATTAAAACGGTGCCCATGGCGGCCGGTGATTATAAAAATACCACTAATCCCTTGGTAGATATGACCCCGGAGCAAAAACAGATGTTGCAAGATGCCCTTGATGATGATTATGTGCAATTTACCACCGATGTTGCCGCAGCACGAAATCTAGATATAGCCAAATCTCCCGAGTGGGCAAATGGCAAAATATTTAGCGGTGTCCGCGCGCATAAACTTGGCTTGGTGGATCAACTGGGTTCCAGTTCACAGGCACTCGCATTTATTAAGGAAAAAATAGGCACCTCAGACATCAAATGGGTTCATGCACCGTCAAAATTCAACATCTGGAACATCTTAAATGGTGGATCGGATGAGACAGAAGAGTCGCTTTTTTCTTCTTGTATTAACCAAATTTGCACAACGGTGGAAAATAGATATAGTAAGTGCGTTGTACAGTAATACTAAGAATAGGGAAAATGAATGCAATACAAAAAAATATATTCACTCATACTGAGTCTTGTAACAGTTAGTGCCACGCCTTCATTTGCCGGCGTGGTGGTTCTTGCTGAAGTGCCGGAAGCCACCAAGCAATTACTCGCTAAAGCTCAAGCACTAGTGCAGGAGCATCTTAAAGCAATAAACAACCAAGCAAAAGAAGAATATCTTTTTGAGCAAGGGAGCTACTCTCCCCACATGACGCTTGCCTATGTTTCTGATAAAGAACTTACTATGTTGCAATTAGAAGAGGCTGAACCCAAACTCGGTGAACATTTAGCAGAGCTTGCTCGTGCTACCGATCTCATTAATATGGCCGAGGGCATTAAAGAATCCCATCTAGTTGTGTGGCCTGGCAAGAATGAAAGTACTTATGAAGGAAATAAATACAAAAATTATGCAATTCTTGTTATCAAAATGAAGCCTTCAGCGCAACTACTCCAGTTAGTAGAAAATATTGATATAACATTAGAAAAACATCCTACTGCTCTAAAACGTGAGTTTCCTTTTAGCCCGCATGTTACGGTAGGCTGGCTCTATGATAAGAAAGATATTACGCCAACGCCATTCGTTGAAACGGTTAAGCCAGCATTAGAAAAATTGATTGCTGAGTTTAAATCTGAACAACCATTCACCATTGACTCATTTAAGCTTTCAACGCATGATAAAAAGCAGGTGCTTTATTCATTAAAAAAATGAACAATCAGATGGCACAGTAATTACGATCACGTTTTTTGTACCACATAGCAATATGAGAGAGCCCTTAAATCAACCAAGGGCTCTATTTCTATTTCATGAAAAAGATCTTTGGTAGTAAATGATTTAATTTTACCAAGCCCAAAACCACGGGGAAAAATTAAGCCATCGCCACTGGAGATTACCATTTCTCCCACTTCCGGCTGGCTCAAATGGCTCACATGCAAAAGTTGCGCCATCCATTCTTGATTGGTGCCATTGTAAATCCCGCTTGCTTTGCTGCGCGTGCAATAAGCGGCAACTTTGCATGATTGATCGCTGACCAAAATCACTTTGCTATAATAGGGATATACTTCGGCTACTCTGCCAATTAAGCAATCTTTTACAATCACCACCATATCTTTTTCTATGCCCGCTTTGGCGCCACGATCAATCAAGAAAAAATGTGATTGCTCTGAAAAATTTTTTACCAAAATTTGTGCGAGCGTTGACTGAGAAAAATCATACCGTTTTTTATACTCCACGATTTCTTGCACGTCTTGCTCAAAATTAATGAGGCTTGATAATTCAATAGTTTGGGCAAGTGCCGCATCCCGCTCTTCTTGCAAGGCGGCAATTTTTTGTTCCAGTTCGCTCATGCTTCTTCGTGTTGCCGCAAAATTTTTAATCGGTGTGGCAACATAGTGCTGCGCCAAGAGCGCCGGATAGGCAAGATAAGAAAAATAATAATTACAATAGTTGTTCGAAGAGACAAAAAACCAATAAGAAAATACTATTACCAGTCCACTGGCAACGCCCGTTACTAACCTTTTTTTCTGCTTTTTATTCACCTGAATTTCCTATCATTGCGGCAAATGTTTCTTTAACCTGATCAATCGAAGTCGAGGTTACCAATTTTTGGCGCAAAACAGAAGCATCGGGCAAACCACGGATATAAAATGGTATGTGCTTGCGAAAAACAAACAATCCATGGGGGCCATAATAGGCTAAAAGATTTTCTAAATGTTTGATCGCATACTGCATAATCTGCACCATGCTCACTTGGTAGGCTACTCCTTGTGAATGGGCGCGCAACTCGTGCAATTTCCAGGGCTTGCCCCAAATACCGCGGCCAATTAAAAACCCGTCAACGCCCGTTTGTTCATAGACCATCTTGGCAGTAGCCCAGTTTACCACCCCGCCCGATACAATCACCGGAATCGAGACCACTTTTTTAACCTCGCCAACCAAGGCATAATCGGGCCGTCCTTCAAATTTTTGCGATTGCAAGCGAGGATGAATCGCCAATGCATCAGCGCCGCAATCCTGAATCAATTGAGCAACTTCCAGCGCATTCTGGCACTTGAATCCTGCCCTAATTTTAACGGTAAAAGGAATGGGCACCTGCTTGCGAAATTCTTTGAGGATAAGAGTTAATCGCGGAAGATCCGCCATGAGGGCCGAGCCTGACCCGGAACCAATAACGTTGCTTGCCGGGCAGCCAACATTGAGATCGATCATATCAACCCCGCGCGCGAGTACCTTGGCAACAGCAGGCTCAATAAAATCTATTTTGTTGGCAGCAAATTGAAAATTGAGCGGCCGCTCCAATTGCGCAAATTCCAGCGCTTTGATGCCCCCTTTTTCATTTGCTACGCAGCCAGTATGGCGCATCTCTGAATAGAGCAACTCATCCGTGGAAAAATCCCTGACCAGTTTACGAAAAGGAGAATCAGTGATCCCATCAAGTGGACCACCAATAAAACGGGGAAAGGCAAGATTGCCTATTTTTATTTTTTCATGCCAATAATTCATATAGTTTTGATAGAAAAAGGGTAAAAAGAGTACTATTATGCAGTATAACAAGAAAAATCAGAATCGCTAGATTTTGAGGCGTTTGACAAACAAATCCACTCTAGTACCATGAAAATACACATAATTATTTACGGTAACATGTTTAATTCTTACAATCTGGAGGCTCTTATGAACCGTTTTTTATATACTCCTGTTCTTTCACTTATTTTACTGTTTGCAACAATTGGCGCAAAACCAAGCGATAGCAAAGATTGGTTTTCTTATGCTGAAACCGATTTAAAAGCCGCAGCAATGTTAGCTGATGCGCACATAATCGGTTATGCACTGTATCATATTGAGCAAGCAACTGAAAAAGCCTTAAAGGCGTATTTGGTAGCAACGAACACTACGTTTGCGCTCACCCATGATCTTGTTCCGCTCCTATCAAGTTGCGCAAGAAATGATGCTGATTTTGGCCAATTTAGTACCGATATCCGGGAAATTAATCCCTATTCAACCAAAAGCAGATATCCCAATAAATCCTATGTAGAACCGAGCATCAGCCAAGTGAAGGAACTCATTGCGCGAGCTGCAAGCTTACTGCGTTGCATCGCGGAAAAAATTGGGTCAGTAAATTAAAACCGATAACATGCTTTTAATGTCGGGCCATTGCGATCAAAGCCGAGCCCGATATTCACCTCTTCGGCCAAATTTGCATCGATCACTTTATTGGCAGCAATACCATAAAGCGCACCAAGGCCGGCACCGGCAATCAATTGTGAAAAATAGTGCCGATTACAATTAAGAAATATAATGCCAACCGATGCGGCAAAGAAGGTTAACGGAACGGCATATTTAGCGCCAAACCTCATGCCATACAACGTTGCAATGTAGGCGGCTTGCGCCATATGGCCTGAGGGGAAGCCACCCATTGATTGTTTATGCTCATGGCAAAAATCTTCATGCCAGGGGCGCCGACAAAAATCGGCATCAAATTTTTTTATAAGATCTTTGCCATAGACCACAAACGGAATGCCCAGGAGCAACATCCATGCCGCTTCTTGCCATTCCGGGTCACTGGAAAGAAAAAGTTGCGACCCAAATATCACAATGGGAGCTCCAACCGCAAATTGTGCCAGATCATGGCACCATCTTGGCATTTGATTAATATTTTTATGGTTTCGGTGCGAAAAAAAATGGCATTGAAGAGGATCATCGGCAAGCCGGGCACACAAATAAACGGGCAAAGTGCTCGCAATCACAATAAAACTTTCGGTTGAAATTAGGTTGAGATTGAGCCGAATGGCATCTCTGAACGCATTGGCAACAATATTAAAACCACGATGAAGCGTTGGGCACGGACTGCAAAAGATTCTTTTTGGTCGATCACAAGAATCACAAAACCGGTAGCCAAAATCCTTAAGACATTCAGTAGTCGGTGTATCTGCGATCGCTTTTGTGACAATGGAAGGTGCAGCCTGAATAATAGCATTAGTGAAAAAGATCACACTCACCAGTAGAATACCATGAATACGCATACGGTGTATCCTTATAGCCACTCGCCCCCTTATTATCCTTCCCCCATTAGGGTACTTCATCATCGGCAGATAGCTCAACGATACTGAAATTTTTTATAAAAAAACAGTGGGGCCAGCGTGAATGGGGACATTCAATAACAATCTACTGTTGCCAAAATAGTACCGTGCCATAAATATATTCATACTGCTGGGCAATAGTATAGTGCCAACCATCGGTAGCATTGCCATCACCATCAGCAATACGCGCACGCAAATAGTTAAGATAGTCTTTTATTATGTCAGTTTTTTTCGTCGAACATAATAAGCGAACAACTGCCAAATCAGCCTCTTTTTCTTGTTCTCTAATGTAGGGCTTTAGTGCATAAGTGAGCAATCCGTAAGAAAACAAAGAAGTAGCAGCAAGAGAGCCAATAGATGAATCAAGCACATTTTTGCTCAGATAATAGATTGTACAAACTGCCGGTATCAACGTGGCGCAAAGCCCAAGAGCTTTGGCATGATGATGAAGCGCAACGTGAGCCGCTTCGTGATACAAAAGCCAATAACGGATCGTTTCATTTTCTTGTTCGAGCAGTTCCTCATTCAACCAAATGCCAAACAGCGTAAAAGAATAGAGCTGCGCCCCAATAAGTTTTTGCGCCATCGAGTTCATCTTTTTTATAGAGACTTTTTCAAAATCCGTATAGCCAAATTCTTGCAATGCTTGTTGTATAATTTTTTGATACTGCTCGCGCGCATTTTGAGTACCAAATAGTGGCGCATAAATGGCAGATCCGGCATTAAGATTGAGGGCTAAACATGGTAATGTCAAAAAAAAAGAAAGTGTGAACAAATGTACTTTCATAAAAAAACCTTTATATACTGTTTTATATCTCATGTTCCTTACCAATGCAAAGCAAGATTTTCGCTCTCAGCTCTTCGGGTAAATTCTTCCATTCTTCTTTTTTTGTATGCTTGGCAACAACTTTTGATGCAAGATCAACTAAAGGCAGAGGAGGCTTAAACAATTTTTTAAAATCTGATTCAATATCTTGGGGCAAAAGATACTCTTCATCAACGAGCCAATAACTTACCTGAGCATCCTGCATGTTGTGAATACAAGGACGAGATAAATCAAAAAGCATAGTTAATTCTTCTTTGTGTGTCCCATAAATATAGGTATTGGATGAAAAATGACGCACCGGCAAATGAGATAACATACGATGCAATAAATCTTTTTGGGTTATTTTTACCCTCTGATCGAGATCAATTTTTTTATTGAGAACCCGTTGCAACAATTCTTCTACCGCCTTACGAGCTTCCGGTGTTTTTCTTTGTGCAACCTCTAACACTAATCGCATAAAAAGTTTGGCAGTGCATGAAAAAAAAGAATATGAACTGTCATCGAGCGATTCTGTCTCATTAAAAGGGCAAAGCAATTTATACGTGTAACAAATTGGCTTCCCATTAGACTGAACAGCCACCCACTCAGGAACTATGCATGATGCTTCTAAATACCCAAATTTATCGGGACAACATACATATTTTTTATACTCAAATTGTAGTGCATTTTTATAATTTTGGTCCATGCCAATAACGGAAGTGGTTGCCAAAAGAAAGAAGAAATAGCTGATCTTCATATTTGTTTAGGCCCCTTCAGTTGTAAATTTTTTAATCGTTCTTTAAGTTCTTGCGGCAAAAATTCACATTCATCTTCAGTTTTGTGTGAGGCAACGCACTTCAAAGTTAAATCCACCAGCGAGGGAACTTGTTTAAAGAGTTTTTTATAATTAAGTTCAGTTTCTTCTTTAACAAAGCTTAATTTCTCCGCATAAGCAAGCAGATATTCGATTTTGAATTTTTTGATGGCATGAATACAAGGCTCCGCGCAAAAAAAACATATAAACCCGTGGCTAGAACAATAGGTAAACTTGCGACCGCTCTCAAATTCTTTACCGGAAATATTAAGATGCGAAATGAGCCGATAAACTAAATCTTTGTGCGTTATCCACGCTTCATCTTGGTCAAGAATAATTTTTTTAGCAGCAACTTTATCCATTATTTCTTTAAATGATTTGCCCGCTTGAGGGGTTTTTATACGAGCAACTTCAGAAACTAGAAGCTTAATATCGGTAGATTTACATGAAACAGTATATGATTCGTCATTAAAATCAGCTGAGTCAAACCCGCACATATATGTCTTAATAGGCGGTTTATTGAGAAATATAAAATCGTAATTCTGAACTTCTAAATAACCAAATTCATTAGGACAACAGGTGTATTTTCTGATTATTTGCAGCTCTAGCAATGATTGTTGCCTTTCCATACCTGCAAGAAAAATGGGTAGAACAAGAGATACAATAATGCTGAATCTACCATACATATATTAATCCTGGTGCAAGAATTCTTTTAATCTCTCTGTAAGTTCTTCTGGCAAAATTTTCATTGCCGCCTCCTTTTTATGCTTTGCAACAACGGGTAATGCAAGATCAACTAGCGAAGGAATCTGACTATTGAGCAGCTTATTGAAACCTTTTGTAATATTCGAGGTATCCATAATGTTTTGTCTCCAGTAGTAGTCATAAAAACAATCAAATTCTACCGTTCTTGTTGCGTGGATACACGGCTTAAAACTTACCAATACTCTGTTTCCATTTATAGAAAGACAATAATAACCTCGATTCCCAAGATTTTGCCAATTCCATTCAATAGTAGGAAGAAGCCTATGCACGAGATCCTTATGGGTGATTTTTGTATCCGGAAGAGTAAGATTAATCTTTTTTTGATGAATTTTACCGAGCACTTTTTGCACTCTTTCTTGGGTTGCTGTATCTGTTTCATGGGCATTATGCATAATCATGTGCATAAGTAGAGTTGGATCAACTGAGACACAATAGTTTATATCATCACAGTTTGTTGTTTCTGTGGCCGAACAAAGATATGAGGGCAAATAACTATATTCTGCTAATGGTATTAAGCTTCCAAATTTATCACCACAGCAAAGCCATTTTTTATGCTCGAATTTTGTTTCATCCATGCATGCAAGGGAAGCAAACACAAAAAGAAGTAAGCAGCTTCTCAAATACATGCCACTAATACCCTTTTGGGTGCATTGTATGCCAAGAATTTTGCTGTTCATACGCATACGCTATTTTAAACATTAGCTCTTCACCCAAATGCGGTGCGATAATTTGAAAACCGATCGGCAAGCCGGATTTAGAAAATCCACCCGGAATAGATACTGCCGCATTGCCTGCTAAGTTTGCCGAGCAGGTAAAATAATCTTGCAGATCCATTTGCAATTTATCAACATCAAAAGCGCCAAATTTAAAGGCCGGCGTTGGTGAGGTTGGCATCAAAAGCACCGTAACATCTTTAAAAGTATCCACAAATGCTTGGCGCATAACTGCTTGCACTTGCTTTGCCTTTTTATAATAGGCATCCGCATGGCCGGCAGAAAGCACATAGTTACCGATCATGATACGGCTTTTCACTTCAGCGCCAAAACCATCATGGCGCGTATTGGCATACATTTTTTCAAGTGTTTTTGCGTCTTTGGCGCGCAAGCCATAGCGCACGCCATCGAAGCGGCCCAAATTTGATGCCGCTTCGGCACGGCTCACAATAAAATAAACAGCCGTGGCATAATCAAGCACCGGAATTTTTATTTTTTTAATCGTGGCGCCTAATTTTTCATAGACTTGTATTGCCTGCTCAATGGCCGCGATTACTTCAGGATCCATGCCCTCAGCATACAATGCATTTTCAACGATACCGATGGTGCAATTTGGGGGGAGTTTACCATCCAATGTTTTGGTGTAATTTTTTTTCTCCACGGTCAAACTGGAAGAATCTTTAGGATCATGACCGGCGATAGCAGATAATACTAGCGCATTATCGTACACGGTTCGGGTACAAATACCAATTTGATCAAGTGAAGAACCATAGGCAACCAGCCCGTAACGGGATACCAGACCATAGGTTGGCTTGCTGCCAACAATATTGCAAAATGCAGCCGGCTGGCGCACCGAACCACCCGTTTCTGAACCGAGCGCCCATGGTACCAAGCCCGCGGCAACCGCCGCAGCCGAACCACCACTCGAACCACCGGGTACGCGTGAGTGGTCCCATGGATTTTTTGTCTTTTGATATGCTGAAGTTTCAGTTGAACTTCCCATGGCAAATTCATCACAATTAGCGCGCCCGATCAACAGAGCGCCCTGCTCTTTGAGCCGCAGGGTGGCAGTGGCATCGAAGGTTGATTCAAAACCCTCTAAAATTTTAGAGGAACAAGAAACTTTGCGATCCTTTTGGCAAATATTATCTTTCAAAAGTCCGGGGATTCCTGCAAGCGCGCCATCGGTTTTGCTCACCGCAACTACCGAGTCTTTCTCAAAGATCTCAAGCGCCGAACCCAAATCGGGATCATATTTTTTAAAACGTGCAACAGAATGCTCGAGCAGCTCTTGAGCGGTAATTTCATTAGTATCTAGTTTCGTGCGCAATTCTTTGATTGACGCAAAGGATAAATTGTTCATATAAGCCTATAATAATTTCCAGTATCGCGCTCGAATGGTTCGACAAGCTCACCACGAGCGGGTTACTTTTCTAGTCCGCTCATCCTGAGCTTGTCGAAGGAAATGAGCGATTTTACATTGCTTTAATATTCTATTCATGTTCCAAAATTGCCGGTACCACAAAATAATCTTCTTCAATATCGGGTGCTTCTTGTTTAATGCGGGCATCATCATAGGGAATCACCACATCTTCACGAAACACATTCACATTCTGGGGAAGCGGCGGTTGAGCGCCAGTAGCCACCTCATTAACCCGAGCAGCATAAGCGAGCACCGATTCTAAATGCTTCATGAGCGGTTCAATTTCATCCTCATGAATGGTTATGCGCGACATGTGCGCAATTTTGAGTACTTCTTCTTTGGTAATAATAGCCATATTTTTTCCCCTACAATTCTTGTTGTTGCCACTTTGATCCGCGCAACCGCCTGATATACACAATACTCATCAATCCATTGCCTATATAAAACGAACCATAAATTAATAAAAATTTCAGTCCAAGATCACGCATCGGGAGCTCTGCTATAAAGAATGAAACCGGCACAAAATAGCCAATACACACTGCCAAACGGGTCCACATAACCACTTTAACATCGCCAACACCCCGAAGCGCGCCGGATAATATCAATTGTATCAGATCGAAGAAAACCAGTACACTCAAAATAGGAAAAATACGCGTAGTAAGATCGGTAAAATCCCCACTTTTATCAAAAATCCTCATGAGTGTTTGGGGATATAATGAAAAGAGCGCCAGGATGGAAAATACCATTATCGATGCCAAAAATACCACCTTTTTTATGTTACTTTTTATCCCTGCCCAATTATGAATACCATGATCATTACTCACCAAAAAGGTGATAATCTGGGCAAGCGCGATTGCGGGTAAAAAGGCAAACCGCTCTAAATCTTTGATAGCGCAAAAGCTGGCCGTGGAACAGGTGCCCATGGTATTTATCATTTTATTGAGCCAGATATAGGCAAATGCGAGCGTAGCTTTATCAATAGCAACCGGCCAAATTATAAAAAAAAGCTCTTTTACATACGAAAGTTTGGTAATGCCAGAAAAAAGGTCAATGCTAAAATGCCGGTATTCTTTATTACAGAGCACAAAACAGGCAGCGGCAATACTCATGCATATGCTTTGTATCACTGAGGCCCAGGCGGATCCATTAAAACCAATCTCGCCAAATCCAAAGTGGCCGAATAATAAACTATAGTCAAAAAAAACAAATACAAGCGCACCAATAAGAAAGACATACATGGGAATCCGCGTATTCTTAATAGCGCGTAAAAACCCGATAAATGCTAAATAAACAAAGGTAAAGAAAATACCGATCGCGCGCAATCGCCAAAAGGGTATGCCCAGCGCCACAATTTCCGGGCTCGCATTGAGCCACACCAATGTATTTTCTGCCCTAAAATATAATATCAAAGCAAAAATGAACCCAAAGAAAATGGTGATCCAAAACGTATCTTTAAATATCTTTCCCGCCTTTTTAAAGTCCTGCAAACCATTATAATTACCCACGAGAATCACTGCGCCAATAGAAAATGCCTCAGCAATTTTAAACAGCATATGAAGCGTGTTATTAATAGTTCCCTGGGCCGCGTAGGCAGGAGTTGATTTTAAAAAACTAATAAAATAGGAATCGATCCAAAATGGTAATGCAAAGATTACAAACGAAGTAATAAATTCCGGCAAAAAATAACGGATAATACGCCAGTAACTCACTCCATGATGCGTATCAACAATACCGGCAAAATAACTTGCCAAGAGCCCTTGTTTCATAATATCCCTCTTTCTCTTTCAATGTTGAGACCTGCGATAAAAATCCCCATCTCTGTCGCCAGGTATAAACCAACAAATTTTTAATGTCGAGCAAAAAAAATTAATCTTCTTTTTTTGCTCTTAACCATATAGTCAACTTCGCGCTCAAAAAATGGCTCCTCCTGTTTGGTTATCTGCCATTCAGCCGAGGCCCAATAGACCAGTTGCCGATTATTATAGGGGCAACTTGGCTTAAACATGCGCATCAATTCATCAGTGTGCAATGAGGCGCGGGAAACAAAAAGTTCAACCGGCTCATAAGTTTTGCGCAAAAAAGTTCGCCAATCCATATCCCACACTTGGCTATTTTCCAATTTAAGTTCCTCAAAGACCATGTTCAAAAATGCAATTTTTTTCTTGTTAACCTCAATAAGAATCAAGCTAAGATGCGGAAACAGAATTTTAAGCGGAATACCCGGAAAACCTGCCCCGCTTCCCACATCGGCAATCAGAGAAAGTTTGTTAAAATCAATGAAATTACTTATCACCAATGAATCCTGAAAATGGTAGGCAATAATACCTGCCGGATCCTTGATGGCGGTTAAATTAAACAGTTCACTATGTTCTTGAACCAGGGCCAGATAGCGCGCAAATTGATCAATTTGCGTTGCATTAAGACTATATTTTTTTACCAATTGATCCCAAACTGCCAGCTGCATAAACTCAAAAGGCATTGTATTCACGGGAAAACTCCAAAACCATAGATTTTATTTTTTCATTTTTGTTAGGGTGTTAATGGTATCTAACTATTAAGAGAGAATTATGAGAATATATAGTATCGCGTCATTTCTCCTTATTTTAGCACTTATTTTCAATAATCTCCATGCGGATCAGCTCATAACGATCTACCTCAAACCATACCCCGTAGTTTCTCAAGCAGAAGCATCTAAAAAAATTGGCAACAAACTCCATCGCCCGGGTAAAATAGCTTCAAACAGATCAAAACACAGCTTTCGGCCACCCGTATCTGGTATGTTTGCCACCTATGGCGGATTTTTAACCATATCAGATTTTGATGGAGAAATAGCATTTCCGCGCAAAACAACACGCCCTTTTTTATATCTGATAATAACCGAACGCATGACCCCGATTGTAATGTCGGGCAATACATTGGCCTACTGGGAACGTAATGAGGATGCGCCAGTTGCCTATTATGCAATGGAACAAAAATTTGATCCGGATTCAAGAGCCTTTTATTGGGATGTTACGCAAGAACCGATACCAGCCGATACAAAAATACCACTTGAATCCATGGTTATTTTTGCCGACCCAAAATATGTCTATGTACCCCTTGGCGTAAGCATTACAAGGCAAAGCCCACACTTATTGCTCCCGGATATTTATATTAAAAACGGCATCAATTTGACCGCAAATGCATTATATATAACAAACCTTGCCCATTATTTTGGTGGCATATTACCGCTCTTTAAAAAAGAAAAACTCGGCTTTCAAAGACATTTGACATATTAACAAAAGAAATTAAATATAATTAGTACACGCAAGCAAAACCATAGCAACGCTGTGCTAAAATTTCCAAATATCGGGACCTTGTTGTATATCGTAAAAGGAAAAAAAGAAGATGAAACTTCAAATATCATTTGATGTCACTGATCTGGATAACGCTATCGATCTTGCCAAACTAGTAGCAGATCACTGCGATATTCTGGAAATAGGCACACTTTTGATTTATAAAAATGGCGTTGCGGCTGTTGAGCGTTTTCGAGAAACATTTCCTAAAAAAACACTTCTTGCTGATACCAAAATTATTGACCGTGGCAAAGAAGCGGTAGCCACCATGGCGAGTGCCGGCGCAGACTGGATTACCGTAATGGCAGGAACCGGCAAAGAAGTTATTCATTCGGCATCCACCATGGCCCACCAACGCAATGTAAAAGTAATGCTCGATTTGGTTGATTCGGGGTCACCGGGCCAATCGGCTCTCGATGCTAAAAATTTGGGCGCTGATGCATTATTGTTTCATCAAGCATATGATGAAAAAGATGCGCTTATTTTGCTTGATAAATGGGAAATGGTTCGCGGTAACACCCCGCTGCCTATTTTTGTTTCGGCAAAAATTACTCGAACCACTATTTTGAATATTCTCAATATCAAACCGGACGGCATAGTGGTTGGCAAAAGCATCACCGATGCGGATGATCCGGCGCAAGAAGCTGCTTTCTATTATCAATTGAGTAATGAATAAAATATTTTTTTGACAATTGCTCTTTTTTAATACTAATATGTCAGCAGTTATCTATTATTCAATTCCAAAAAGGAGCTTTATGAAATTACACGCAACATTTACCTTAGCACTCTTACTCTCAATAGCACCTCAGTTTGGCTATGCGGTAAAAAGTGATCTTGACTACTGCCAGTCGGAAGAATATAGCTACCGGCTTTCGCTCGATGGTCTTAAATTAACCTCTGATGATAATCAAGCATTCGTGGTGTTACTCTCCAATAAAATTTTGATCCCCGATAACTGGAATGGTAAATTCGGACTAAAAGATCGCATTACCAAAGAGGTTATTAAAAATCGTTTTAATGCCCACGTTGCTCACGATTCACTCAACCTCGATGTAGAAGTTCCGGCAGGACAACTTTCCATCATTTCTAATGATGAAGCGCTTGAAGTTCTTTACTATGTGGCACAAGATTTGATCGAAAGAAAATCGGCCGGCGATGTTCTTAAAGATGCAGGCAAAGTATACGTCACCGAAAAAATAGTTGCCGCTGCACTTTGGCTTCTTTCCAATAGCAATGTGGAAGCATTGTTACCGGATGCAATAACCAGAGATCGCGTGTATCAATTCTTACGCACTGAAATTGCACGATACGGCGCTGAAAATTTTATCGCGCGAATAAATAATAGCGTTAAGTAATCTACAGATTTTTTACCAGAGAGAGACAGTTTCATCTGTCTCTCTCTTTTTTATTGTGATTCATAAAAGAACAAAACCGGCGTTTGCTTGCGATCCGAGCCATATCCTTGTTGGGCTATTTTTGCCATTTCTTGTAAAGAAACTGCACTAATAGCAGTATCATTACAAAAATACCAAGAATTCCCTACACGCACATATGAAGTATAATGGCCACCTTGCGGATCACCGGCATGGATAACCACTCCCTTGAGCCGATATTTTGGTAATGATTTATCAGAAAATGGGTTTATGTTCATATTTTCTAGTTCAAATGAAATTGGTATTCCTTTTTTAATAAATATTTTATTTTCGGGATTATATATTTTGCGGCGTAAGCTAATAATAAAATATTTGCCCGTTCTTTCTAACTGGCTTAACTTTTTAATTGTTTGTATCCCAGACCCAATCGTTGTAGATTCAAAAAAACCTTCCATACAATTAATTAATGTTTTATCAGTTTCATCTATCGGCAAAGAAAGAATAGTTTCTTGCGTAATTTTTGGGCGACGATTAACAAATTGCAGTATGTCAGGATTTTGATTTGCAACATACACAAGACCGGGATATCTTTTCTCGAGCGCCGACAATGTTGGACACTCTTTGATCAGTTGGCTAATCTTCAAAGAACCAAGCGCAGGATTATTTTGTAATACGTCATACAATTCGGGATAAAAATTCCCAATATCCCTTATCGTGGTGTTTTCTAACCCACGAATAACCGTCGATTTTACAGAAAAAGTAACAAGAGAAGCAATTGTATCAACATTCTTGATTGAAACAAAATCGGATTTAGCATCCGCTCCGATTAGACCGGTAAGAAGCAGCTGCACAAATTCCGCCGCATCTTGGGGTGTTCCTTGGCTTTCTCCCATCATTTTCCAGCCCTGAACACAAAATTCGAGCGGATTCACCTCCGCTTCTTGCGACGTCTTAAGTTTTTGTATAAGTTTTATATAGCTCTGCGCAATGGTATTTGGCCGATAGGATTCAGCATTTTGCACCAACATATCCGTTAAACGATCCAGTCCAAACAAGCATTGAATGGCCGCGTTCATAAAACAACGATTGCCGGTTTTAGGATTTCGCTGCTCAAAATTAACCAATCCGTGCGGCTCGCCCGGGATTGCTTTTGTAATGTTTGGAGTTTTTGGAATTGCCGGAAGTGGTCGAGCAAGAACTTTTGGCGCAACAGGGGTTACTGGTCGCGCTACCGGTTTTTGTATTGTAGCTTGAACTTTATCTATTAATTGTCCCAATACAATATTTGCAAACTGCTCTAAAGAGATAGTGCCATAGATCTTGCTGGTAATATTTTCTTTTTTATACTCAGGCTTTAATGCGAATTCTTTAATTGTTTGCAATTTTTCAAGAAGACCAGGCAAATTCCCCGAGGGCCTATTCAGCTCTTTTTGCGCCTCAACCAAAAAATCTTTTACTAACGTTATTCCGGGAGATCGCGCTGAAGATATATCTTCAATCACATTTTCCAAATGATCATTGATACGACCGTATTCAGAAAGCACTTCCATTGAAACAACAGTCATCATCGATAAAACAAGTATCTGCACTATCACATGATTAATTTTTTTTGCATCACGTGTCATTATTTCTCCTTTCTTTACCCGCGCATAATAAAAAATATAGGTAATTGCGTGGCTCATTAACAAGAGAAATATTTTTAAAATGTAGAGTTAACGCGTTCACGAAAGACGGTTAACAACGTGCCATGCCCATTCTCTGATGCCATTTGGATTGGTGTTACCCCAGCAAAATCTTCATCTTTCGGGCAAGCGCCCTGTTCCACTAAGAACTGAGCAATTTCAGAATGGCCTTCTTCATAGATTTTTTTATCTTCAAAGGGCCAATAATAATCTTGAGCTGTGAGATAGTGCAAGGCGGTCCAACCTTTAATAGTATCTTTAGCGCAAGGATCAACACCTTTTTCTAATAAAGTAAGAGCCACGCAAGGACACAAACGTCTAATGTTTGCCATGAGCATGGTCCTGCCACAAATGTCGTTGATCGCTGCCGACGCCCCGGCGGCCAATAACAGCATGGCCATTTGGTTATCCGGCTTTGAAAGAACTTTAAAGAGTAGATTGACACCATTCCCGTCTGTCTGATCAAGCAAAATTGCTGCGCTGAGCGGATCTAATTCTTTAAGCATCTCTTTTGTCGCACGCACTTGTCCGGTACGAGCAATCTGACAAAGATGAGCATGTGCATCTTTATACTGCATTTTTTTTATGCCATCCATTTTTGCCAAATGCGCTATCAACACAGCATGTTTAGATCTATCAGCATTGAGTGTAAAAAAGCGAGCATCAATGTATTTGGTTGAAAAGGATCGGCCAACCGGTCCCTTTTTGAAGGATCCTGATGGAAACATTCTTTTAAGGCAAAACATGCCATGGCTAGCATTTATTGAAAAAAATATGAAAAATATGGTTGCAAAAATCTTCATAAAAATATCCTCGAAAGTGTCATTAATATTTTATAAAGATCTTCAAATTGTAGCGTACTGTCAACCTATTTCTCTTTTTTAGATCTTTTGATTACCTCTTGTATTTCCTCTTGCTCAGTCGGCTGCATAATTTCTTCCTCCTCCGGTTCGGCAAGCGTTATTTCTTCCTCTTCTTCTTGTTTTTTCTTACGCTTTAACTGTGGCGCCGGTTTTGCTTCGGGTTTTATTGAAGCTGCAACAGCCGGTTGTGGTGGCAGCACAATACCTGCATTTTTTTGAATCTCATCTAGAATTTCAGCAAGCGAAGATACTTGAGGAATAAAACAATTATATATCTCACTTTGCTTCTCCGTCGCGGTGGGAATACTCAAAACAATATGATTGCTATCGAGTATTGCAAAATGTTTAACCAAAGTTGGTTGCCATTCTTTTACTTTTTTCATTAGCTTGATATTAACAAGTGCCAAAAACAGTTCCTGAGCATTTGAAGAATGTCTTATATAGTGATAATCTGCTATCAAAAAATCATGGGTTAATGGTTGCAATTTCGACCCGCTAAGAGTATATAGGTTCGGACCTCTTATATTAACAAAATCATGCAGTGTTGCATGAGCATAATCCAAAACATTCAGATCAAAAAACTGTATCCCATTATAAAAATGCCAATTGAAGCCGCCGGGAACTATAGCTGTTCTATATTCATATGCAAACATAAAGTGACTCGGATCAATTTTAGTGATACGTAATTTTGAAAAGAGGAGTTCTTCTTTTGAATTAAAAGGTAATTTCCACGAATATAATTTCTTTCCTGCCACATCCCACAGCTCAAGCTCTCCGGGATTAGTTTTGCGGCTGACGAGAATATGATTTTCATCCACCACACATTGCGCAAAAATTTTAGTAGGGTTTTTTAACCTTGTTATTTGTCCGGCTTTCGATAAGTCCAAAATATCTATACTTTCACCGGCCCTTATTAAAAGCTGCGTTTCACTTAAAGCCTGAAGACCCTCAATGCTCGATAATTTTAAGACTTCATTGAACACTATCTTTTTATCAAATAAATCCCAAATGATGAGTCTCTTTCCTGATCGCTTATGCAATACCGCATATCGTTTACCAAGGGGATCCAATTGCCATTCACTACTATAATACCGGACACTTGGATCTTTATACGAACCAATTTTACTAACTCGCCCGGACATTCCATCAATAGTACTTATCTCTAACGACCCTCCGCCCAAGTGAACAATTAATCCAACCCGTCCATCTGTTAAAGAAAACAGGTCATGTTCTTGCGAAATGGTTGTTATTAACTTTTTGAATAAGGGAGATTCATCCAGTGCGTCAAAGCGCTCTTTGATTTTCTGGGCCACTGAAGATAATTCCGGAGATAACAGCAGGGTTCTAAAATTTGGTTGCTCACGCAGAATTTCGGCAATGTTTGCAGTGATGAATTTGATGATTTTATCAGTAATACGCTCTAAATACATTTTATTGATTTCAAGAATCTTTGCCGCAGGATCATGCATTATTTGCACAAGCCATTCTAGGGCCTTTGCGCAATTTTTTGGCGTAAGATCAACATGCTGCAAATAAACGAGCTGTGACCGAATGGAAAGTCCGGCTTGCGTTAGATTTTTGAATATTTCCGGATCAGTGAAATCCAATTGCTCAGCCGCAATGCGCCCAAGCGGCTGTTCAAGGTAGAAAATGCCCCACAGCGATGCATGGTTAAATAACGGTAATAGATAATCACCAATATTTGGCAACCCTTCGATAATTTTTTGCAAGGCCAGAATTTGCTGTCCTGCTTTTTTTCCCGCCCAATCCTTCACTTGCGCAACGATTTTTGCTTTTTCTTGCGCTTCAACCGCCTCCTGGCCCGCCGGCATTACAATGTTTGACCATTTCTCATGCATTGTTTTTTTATACTGCTTTTCTTCTTCATTCGCCAGTTCTTGCAATTTCACCATCTTTTCAAACATAGTTTTAAAATAAGCAAGCGCCTCACCATTCAGATCATCAATAACAATCGTGCCGGTGCGCCCTTCTTTAAATTGCGGATTAAATTTTTCGAACAATCCCGGCGCATATTTTTGAATGAGCGCTTTACTGATTTCAACCGATTTGCCATCAGTTCCCTCCAAAATAAAATTACCCTGCAATACCGGCACGGCAACAGGTTGGGCCAGCGGTGCGGGAATCGACGGCTGACTTGAATACAGAAAAGCAGATAACAAAATAAAAACAAAAAAAATCGATCTATTTTTCATGATAATCCCCTTTAAGAACTATCATTACTCTAATACACCGATTTTTTTAAAAGCAATAATCAATCTTTATTGCATATGCTTCATTTGTTCAATGCCTTGCTGGCATCGCTGGCAGCGCTATCTCTCACGGCATGTTTTGCATACAATTCCGCAGTTTTCTTATTTTCGTCACATCCGGCGTTACCAACTGCCTCCATTACATCTTCATATACTCTCCAAGATGGATAGCCTCTATCAAATCTTCTGTCAGCAAAATTAATATGCTTTATAGCATTTTCAATGTTGCCATGGCATTCTTTTCTATCTCTGCATTGATAAGGGCATTTTGTGTTGGGAAAACTGCTAGAACTTGCCGTAAACCGTTTATGCAAGAGTATTGAGCTTAATTTCAATGACAAGTTAGGATATTTTTTTTGCAAAGTGTTCCACGGCGGTGCCAAATGTACCATCCCAAATGCTGATGAACTAAAGAGAGCAAGATATAACAAAGAAACTTTCATGATTACTATTCCTTACTGTATGTTATAAAAATATTTCTTCAAAAAATGCTTTTCAAGATATTGTAATAAACTTGATAGCAAGTTTAAAGAAAAATAATTTTATTAAAAGATAGTTTGAGCAACATTTTTCGATTCCTCTTACCGCTTAACAAACTGATCTTTATACAGGTGCTCAATTTCTGAAATCGTAGTAGCCTCTGTGGCACTTTTATCAGTGCGATAGCCCATAAAGCGGGGGAACCGTAATGCAAATCCTTGCCTGCTTTCGGTGCGCGCGGCGCTGTGCAAAGGAGAAATAGTAATTTCATCTGCACGGATGCGGCAGACTATCTGCGGATCAACCCATACATCCGGATATAATTCCTTAACGCAGATTACATTTTTGGGCTGTTCTTTAACTTTTATCGCGTCGCATTTATACTTTAATTCTTTCCAGTCTTCGTCTTTTAATCCGGTGCCAATTTTTGCAATTGTTTCAAACCGATCCTCTTTTTTATGGTAAACTCCAACCAAAAATGCACCGACGCCAAAATGTACCCGTTTCCCTTCGCCTGCATAATAGCCAAGAATCACACAATCAATAGTATCTTCTAAATGCCCCTCTTCTTGGCGCTTTAATTTGATCCAATTAAAATTCCGTTTACCCGGCTGATAAACCGCATCGGTCCGTTTTACCACTAATCCTTCAAGCCCGGAAGCAATATTATCATTAAAATAATCTTCAAGCTCTTTGGCAGTATTCACTTTTTTTTCTTCAATGATACGAATTAAAGGATTATTAAGATCAAATACCTGCCGCAATAGTTTGCGCCGTTCTTCATGCGTATTGGCCATAACCTCTTTGCCATTTAAATACATAATATCGAAAATAAATACTTGGAGGGGAAAATCCTTGATCGCTTCTTCAATGTCATGCTTACGTTTACGCTTGACCGTTTCTTGAAACTTAGAAAAACTACCGGTATTGGGATCATAGACTATCGCCTCCCCTTCGCAAATAATGCTTTTAACATCCAGTTTTTCAAACGCGGCTGTTAAATCGGGAAACATAGCAGACATATCCTGCAAATTACGAGAATAAAAATGGATCACCGGCTTTGGTTTTGTGTTATCAACGTGGATTTGTAAACGAAAGCCATCCAGCTTGGCCTGCGCTTGGCATGGGCCGATTTTTTCAATAATGGCAGCAGCAGTGGGCAACCGCTCTGCAGCCGCCGGCAAAATAGGAATGCCAACTTGCGCATGAACCTTTTCAATTTTTTGTATGCCATGCTCTTTAAGATCTTGCGCGATTAAGCCAATATCGGCACATCTATTATACGCATCTTCAATTATACCACGCAGCGATTTATCACCCGCCTCCATCCATGAAAGCGCGTCAACTATTGTCATGTCAGAAAACCCAAGACGTAATTTGCCAATAATAATGCGCACAATATAACGCGCAGAAAGTGGATCAACCTGCTTGAGCAATGCCACGAGTGCATTATTCTTTTCTTCTTGTGATCCGGTACCGGAAATCTCCTCGATGGCGCAGAGTTTATTATACACTTCGAGAATCGTTAATTCATCGTTGGCATGCCATGCATCCTGTTCGATTACTAGACCAAGGTCCCCGGCTTTTTTTGCCTGTTCATTAATGGTGCTATCCGCACGATCTAAAAGTACCACCAATGCTTTGGCAACATTTTTTTCTGCTAAATTAAACTTGGTGCCAATATAGGGCGCATGCAATTGCCCTAGGGAAAGATTGCAGATAATATGTGCCTCATGCGGCGTTGATTTTTTGAGCAGGTTCGCAAGGAGGCGCGTCATTTCCAAGCGTCCGCTCACCTGCTCAATCTCAAAAAACGATTGGCTCACATCTTTAAATTTCATTCTTTACCTTATGCTAATGTTTTTCTTCTCTATAAATATACAGTAATCTGTATGTAAAAATTTGTAAAAGATAGTACGCGCTTGGTATTACACAAAGGGACATTACATGAATTCTCTTGAATTATTAAAGAAAAAGTTTGCTGATTTGGCTATTACCGTGAATTATTATGAGCATGCGCCAATATTTACCGCTGAAGATGGCATTAAACACACTGCCACCATTCCGGGACTTGCTGCTAAAAACCTCTTTTTATGTGATAAAACCAACAAACTTTGGCTCGTTGTAATGCCCTATTATCTCAAATTAAACGCACGAAAACTAGCCGCTCTTAGTGGAGCATCTGAATTGCAATTTGCCAAGCCAGAACAGCTGCAGCAATACTTGGGAATCACACCGGGTTCTGTTACCCCTTTGGCTCTTATTAACGATCTTAAACATGAAGTTACCGTAATTTTAGATGAAACATTATTAGCAAAAGATCTGATTCAAATCCACCCTTTACGTAATGATATGAGCGTAACTATAAGGCCACAAGATCTTTTGAAATTTATCGAATCATGTGGCAACCACTTTAAAATAGTAAATCTCGAATCACTACAGAAATAACGATTTCTATTTATTATTGAAAATAGTTTTTGTACTCCATTACTATAAGCTGTAATACCACAAAAGAGGAGAATGGTATGAACTTTATTTCTCGACGTTTCGTATTATTTATTTTACTTGCAACATGCTCAATAGCTCAGCAAACAGAGGGGTTTGGTGACGGATGTTGCGCAACCAGTTGCTATGAATGCTCATGCGAACCGCTTTATTGCGGTGCATTTGGGGTACTAATTCAGGGTGGTTTTCGACCAATTATTTGGAGAAATCGCGGCAACTTTTTTGGAGTAAATTGCGTAACAGCTGCAACTAATAGCCAAATAACGGTATTGGAAGAGATCCCAAAATTTAGACATTTTTATAAATACCCTTGGGAAGTTGGCGGTCAATTAAGCTATGCATTATCATGCAATACCAATGTATTTGTAGAAGTAAACTATGCGCAAGCACGAAATAAAAAAGAGTGTAATGTGTTCACCACTACCGGATTTCAGTGCGCCAACCCAATTAATCCCGTAAGCGGTCTTGCAATCAATTTGAGCAAATATAAAATTATTGATGCGTATGTTGGGGCAAATTATTATTTTAATCGCTGGTGCGATCGTGTTGCGTTTTTCTTTGGCGGCAAGGTAGGGTTGGTGCACCATAATAAAGTCCACTATAATTCGCTAACTGCGGGATTTAATTGCAGCACGGGCGGATCAGTTATCTATTGTACCACCAATACAAATAAAGATTTTTTCTTATCCAATACAGTAGTAGCAGGTGGTGCACAAGCTGGATTTGATATTTGTTTTTGTGGCAACTGGTCACTCGTAGTAACAGGGAATGTTATCGCCAGTTGTGGTCCCAAAAGCATTGATTCGATTGCATTAAATACCACTGACATGCTGAATTTGAATGGTGTATCTACTTTGTTGATAGGGCATGTAGAAACTGAACTTGCATTCCCCATCTTGGTTGGCATTAAATATAACTTTTAATCGATAACAATCAAAATTGTGCCCATAAAGGAGTAAATAATGAAAATAATAACATTTCTAATAACATTCTTGACCTCTCTATCTCTTTATACCGATATAAAAGCATCCTGTTGTGTAACTCCTGCTACTTGTACCACCATAGAACAATGCATAACGGTACCGGCGCGTATGATCGGCGATTTTCTCATTCCTGCCGCAAGTATTTTCGTGCGCCAACAATATGTCAATCCCAATGCACCGGTGCTTTTATTCGTACATACGGCCGGCTGGGATGCTGACGAATGGCTCTGCCAGCAAGCACAATTTTGCAGCTGTTTTAATACCATCGCTCTTGACTTACGAGGACATGGCAGATCAACCTTAACGCCGGCGCTTCCTGCTGCAGGCGGGATTAACTATACACTCGATATTTTTGTTGAAGATATTAATGTTGTTTTAACGACCCTCGGCGTAACAAGTCTTATTTGGGTGGGCAGTTCTATTGGTTCTAGAATAGCAGTCACCTACAATGCTACTTTCCCTGGCATGATTACTAAAATGGTATTGAGCACCATGAATCCATTTGATTATAACACGGATCCGGCATGTTCAGTTGGCACTTTTCCCGATTGTTCAGTTGCACCGCCTCCATGCTATCAGTTTCCTGCAATAACTACCTGTTTTTACGATTTCCTTGCAACGCTCGTAACCGAGGTGCCATTCCCTGAGTTTGCTGCCATTCTTGCGACACAGATTTTCTTTACCGAGCCAAATTGTCTTGCACAATTACAAAACGCACAAAACTCATATATTGAGGCCCAAGTCCAACAGGGCCCAGATATTTTATTTAGTATTATTAATAATGCCTTAACTACTGATCAAAGACCATTACTTCCGGCAATCACTATCCCGGTACTTATTTGTCAAGGAACTGCCGATATGGGAAATCCGCCCGGCACTGGTGAGTATGTCCAAAGTCTAATTCCCAATTCTATTTTGGCTTTATTTGAAAATAAATGCCATTTATTAGTAGCTACAGCCTTCTCGAGCTTTGATAGCCTCGTTGCAAAATTTATCAACGGCTGCCCATTGCCAACCACAATAACTATTCCCGATACCGGCTGCAATATTTGTCCACTCATTACACCAGTACCATTGGTTACCTGTACATAATAGTTATCTGAAAAACTAAGACGTAAAAAGGGATTCGTTTTATCGAATCCCTTTTTTTAATTTCTTCTGGAGAATTGACTCTACTTCGCACCTACGGATCCCTCGACCCTGCTCGGGAGTAAACAGTCCTTCCGCTCATCCTGAGTAGAAAACGCAGTTTTCGTATCGAAGGACGAAGGACAGCCGACGCATTTTGCTATCAAACTTTATGTTACTTCCTTAAGTATTGGCGAAGCCAGGCGTAGCCCCTTGTGGGCGAAGACTGGTGGCTACGCAGGGATTCGAACCCCGGACCTACGGATTATGATTCCGCCGCTCTAACCAACTGAGCTACGTAGCCTAAAAATGGAAATTTTTGATATACCTTAATTATACATTAAATACGTAATTTTTGAATATTAAATGTATTTAAAATGAAGGTAAATGTTGATCTCAAGAAAAACAGACCGGTAATCAGTGTTGAAATGATACCAAGCATCATAGTTACTGCAAAACCTTTGATAGGACCAGTACCAAAATAAAATAATACTGCACCGACAATAAAGGTGGTAATATTTGCATCCAAAATAACCACCAATGCATCAGAAAAACCACTATCTACTGCTTTTCTAATAGTGGCCCCATGTGATAAGGCTTCTCTGATTTGTTCGTAAATCAAAATAGAAGCATCAATTGCCATACCAACCGTGAGCACCAATCCCGCAATTCCCGGCAATGTTAATGTAGCCCTTAAAAAAGACATTGCGACGAGGATTAACAGCAAGTTATATAACAAGGTAATAAATGCCAAAATCCCACATGCTTTATAAAATACAATGCTGAACACCAAGAGTAACGCTAAGCCAACTAAGCAAGAAATCAAACCTTGTCTAATCGATTCGGCACCCAGTGATGGGCCAATCTGGCGCTCTTCTTCGAAAGTCACCGGAGCAACAAAGGCACCGGAGTTGAGCAAGGTGGCCAATTGTTTTGCGGCATCAACGGTAAAACCGCCTTCGATCTTCCCACTATCACGAATTGCAACATTGATATTTGGCGCCATGACAACTTTACCATCAAGAACAACAGCCAAACGTTTGCCAACGTTTTTGCTCGTTAAATCATAGAATTTATTGCCACCCTCGCTGGTCAAATTAAAAATCACCACCGGCTCAGCACCCATTTTACTTTGATCAAGGGTTGCTTGCGCAGAACGTAAATCTTTACCGCTCACTTCGGCAAACTTAGAAACCAAATAATAAACTTCGGGTTTACCTTCAGCCTCTTGGCCGGGTAGAATTTCCATATCACCGGGTAAAATCCCATCAAGATCATACAAAATATCTTCGGGAGATCTGCCCACTTTTTCCACAAGTTTAAACTCGAGAACTGCCGCTTTACCAATCATTTGCTTAGCTTGTTGTGGGTCAGATACATCGGGCAGTTCAACGATAATATTTTTTTCGCCCTGTGCAGCAATGGTAATTTCTTCCACACTTAATTTATTTAACCGGGTACGCAAAACTTCTACGTTACGCGCAACAGCATCTTCTTTTATTTTGTTCACAATGCGTTCTGGCAATGTTAGGCGAATACTTTGATTATTGGTTACAATTTTTAGATCTTTTTCGTATGATTCAATAGCTGCCGCAGCTGCTTGCGTGGCAGCGGGAGAAGAAAAAGTTAAAACAATAGCATCTTTTTCTATATTTTTGGTTACCGGCTGTTCTTTGTTAGCATCTTTAAGTTTATTAGTTATGGCTTGCAACTTAGAAATGAGCTCAGTTTCTACCGCTTTATCTGTCTGTACTTCAAGAGTTATATAGGTTCCACCAACCAGATCTATGCCATAGCGAAGCGTTTTGCGTAACGGCCATAACATATAGCAACATAATAAAGCTAATACTATCCAAAAAGAAAACCACGAGAATAATCCTCGTTGCGCAGTAACATTCATTTGAGCTCCTCACTACCGGCAGTAATATTAATCATATTTTTAACCATATTTTTTTAGTTTCATTAAAGATGCTTCGACTCGCTCAGCACGAACGGATTGAGGACAATCTTGTCTTTTTTCTACTAAACTTTATTTAAAATCAACCTTAAAAATGCTGGCTGCGCCAGGCGTAGCTTGCCGAGCCGGAAGGCCCGGATAAGCGTAGACTGGTGCCGAGGAGGGGACTCGAACCCCTACAGGATTTCTCCCGCAGCCACCTCAAGGCTGTGTGTATACCAGTTTCACCACCTCGGCAATTTCAAAATAAGCACAAGAAACTGTATCACAAAAAAAGGCGGTAATCAAACGTTATTAACGTTATTCGATCTCTTGGTCGATGTCAGATTCATAATCAATATTTTCAGAAACCTCGTCAGAACGATCAGGAGCAGAATCTTCAACTTCTTGAGATCCGCCAAACCAACCCGAAAACAAGTTGAAAATACCTGCAACACCGTTACCTATGGCCCTTACCGGGAATGTTACCCAATGCCACAATGTGCCCAAAATGCCACGTGGTTGTTCCTCCTCAGCTTCTTCCTCTTCGCTAGGAACCGCTTTGCACGGTTTTCGAAGTTTAAGCGCTTGCACTTGCAAATCAATACCCTTTTCCTTGAGGCCCTGCATAAGCTCTTTGCTGCGCTCCACCTCAGTTTGAGCCTTCGTGATTAATTGATCAAAATATTTGGTATAAGCATCAGCTAAATAGTTATTGATATTGTTAAGATTTTTCCAAAAGGTATCCATGGCGTAATAAAGCTCACGCGCACGTTTATCACTCAATTCGCGATTGATCGCTTTAAAGTGATCCCACGATTGCTGCTCATAATGGCGCGCTTGATTTAACTGTTCCAAAAGTTTAATCAGTGCATCATCAACTGCATGACTGACTTTCATAATATTTTGAGAAGAAAGTTGTAACTGCTCTAAATTCTTCTTTTCTTCAGCAAGCAATCTTTGTAAATTGCGCGATTGTTCATCTTGATCTTTTGTTTGCTCTTGGCCGATTTGAGCAGTTAATGTAGCAATAATTTCAGTAAGTTCCCCTTCCTCAAAACCATTTTTTAAATAAAATGGATCCAGAATCATATGATCCAATTCATGCCGGCGCGCAAAAAAGCCCATGCGTAATTCAAAAATCTTATCAAAAAGCTGCCTGGTTTTTTCATAAAGCCGTTCCGCTTTTTCCCACCAGATTTTTTTATAGAGCCAATTTCCTTTTGGTTCAGCCATCTTTTCTGTATCGAGCGCTTTTATCTCAATTTCCTCTTCCGGCTGCTCAGGCGCTGTAACTGCGATCGGCTGTTCTTGCACAGGGGCAGGAACTGGCTTTTCCGGTTCAGCTTTGGCCTGCTCTTGTAGTTGAACGGCAGGCGCAACCTCTTGCTCTGGCGCTACCGCTTGTTCTTGGGGAGGTGTTTCTTGCGCAGGCATTTGTTCTGCCGGCGCTTGTTCTGCCGATTCTAGTACCTCTTGCTTTTGCTCTTGCTCAGCCGGCAGTGCCTCACTAACCGCTTGTGGTTGATTTTGTTCCTGACTTGTCTGTGCAGAAAGGAGCAAATTTATGCTCAGTGTTATGCATGCAAACATATGTTTTTTTTGCATATCAGTTCCTTGATAACGAATTATTGAACGTTACATCAAAGTGTCTGGGAAAGTTCTTTTAACTCGTTCATCAGTGCCTTGGAAAGCTCCTCTGCTTCCCATGATGTATAGCTCCAACGTACGCCTGATTCAACTCGAGTTAATACTGACCTATCACTTTTGATATCGATGATATCAATACGCACAACATTCATCAATGGATGAACCAATGATGGTGCGCGCACTACTCCTGCACGACCCAAAATGCTGTAAGCAACATTCTCTTCGTCCAAGAAACAAAGCATAACCTTTTTTTGCCAAACCATGTTATGGTAGCCGGTATGATCTTTATTAATCGTCATCAAGATACTTTCAAGCCCTTTGGGATACACACATTGAATCGGTGTTGTATGCGGAAGTCCCTTTTCGGAGAATGTTGCTAAAACTGCAACGGTTTGTCCACGTTTTAGAATTCTTATTAAATCATCAGGAAGTTTAATGCCGACATGCTTTGCCATAGGTAATCCCACCCTTCGGTTTAGAAAACAATACAATAATTTTTAAATTGATAAACGAGCAGCTATATCATTTTGAACTGCCAAACCTGCCACTGTTAAAACCACTCTATCCTCTTTCACCTGCAAGAATTTATGCTCTTGCAAAAGCTGTAAAGAGTGCTCCATTATTTTTTTTTGCTCGAGAGGTAATCCCTCAAAAAGATCATGTAGTGATATTCCTTCTGCTCTGCGCAAACCGAGCATGGTACGCTCAAGCATAATTTGCTTATCGGTTAAGTCTTCACTAAATACGGTTATATCTTCTCCCGCTTCAATTGCTGTGATATATTTCATAAGATTTTTTTGATTGGTAAATCGTGAGCGACCATCAAATGAGCATGCGCCAAGGCCCAATCCTTTGTATGGCTTTCGATCCCAATAGATCGAGTTATGCGCGGACCGAAATCCTTTTTTTGCAAAATTAGAAACTTCATATTGCTCAATGCCATGTTCTTTTAAAAATTCGATTGTCCATTCATACAACTCAACCATAGCATCATCTTCCACCAGCTTTATCTCATTTCTTTTCACTCTGAAAAAAAGTGCTGTTTCTTCGTGCACTGTTAAAAAGTATATTGAAATATGTGTAATCGGCCATGCCACCACTATTGCAAGAAGTTCTTTCCATTCTTGCGCGCTTACGCCTGGCAACCCCAAAATAAGATCTATCGATATATTTTGAAAGTCTTTTGAGGCTCGCTGTACGAGCCATAAAACATCATCTTTTGTTTGTTTTCGATTTAAATTATTCAAAACTGAATCCTTCAGGCCCTGCACACCAACACTAAGCCTATTTATACCTGCCGCTTTCCAAGTCACCAAATGCGATTCACGAACAGTTCCGGGATTAACTTCTATAGTAATCTCACAGTTGTCTTCTATATTGAACTTCTTTCTTAGTGTACCAAACGTGTCAAGTAGGAGACTTTCGGGCCAGGTACTCGGAGTTCCACCTCCCAGAAAAATGGTATCCAGCGCCAGTTTTGAAGAACCTGATTTGGCAAAGTTTTGAATCTCCTCCATCAAAGCCCTATGATATTGCTCCATATAGTGATCTTGCCCTGCAATAGCCACAAAAGGACAAAAATGGCATTTATAAGGGCAAAATGGCCAATGAATATAAAGAGAACGTGTTGCCGGGAAAAAAGTTGAACTCATAATTTTTGTTATTTCTGTTGCGCTGAATTGTTGAGAGATATCTGTTTAATGCTATCGCAACAAACATCAATATGGTGATTGAGCCGATTTTTGAGCGCCTCTTCTTGCGCATATTTCACGCCCGAACTTTCTTGCACCAATGTTGCAATACTCTCCTGAAATTGCGCGGGCAATGTCGTTTTTTGTAATGCCTGAACCATCTCTTGGTCAGTAAGCCCTTCAAATCTGGTATGAAAATGATGTTGAAAAAATTCTTTAAGGACAGCTGTTAGCGTAAAGTAGGCACGATGCGCATCTTCGCGCGATGCTATTTGGCCTGAGCGTAACTCGTGCAAAATGCGCAGCGCTTTTTGGGCAGGTGATTCGACTTTTTTTGCGATAAATCTTTTAATAAGAGGAATTACGAGCGCTATAAACACCGTGAGAGCACAGACTATTGCGCTTATCTTAAATAGAGTTGTCTGCCAAAAGGGCACATGCAAATGCCCGTAAATATCTAATAAATCATTCTCTGATACTGGTTTCATGCAATTCCTTCAAAAAAAAATCGGATAATATTAGTATAGCAAGCATTATAATTTATTATAGCCAAAGCATGCTGCTCATCAAACCAAGCGAGCTTTGAAGAAATGAATAAGTTGATCGACAAGCTGATCATTGGTCGCTAAATTCAAGCAATCAATACGATTTTTTGCAAACAGCTTTTTTTGCTCATCCAAACGCTCATCTAAGGCAGCCTGCAACTTTTTTGCAGTTGATCTTCGCGCGTCAATAATAGCCTCTTGCCCTGTCTCACTATCCCGAGCAGTAATTAGCCCTAGTGAAGGGAAATGCATTTCATAGGAATCGGTCACCCGAACCACAATGAGATCATACATGCGAGCAACAACTGCAATGTTTTTTTCAAAAGAATGGTCATCAATAAAATCGGAAATCATAATCACCATTGCATTTTTTTTGCGCAATGCAGCAATATACTCAAGAGCGCTATTAATATTGGTACCCGCGGAATTGGAGCACAGCGTGAATATTTTTTCAAGAATATTCTGAATGTGCGTTTTCCCTTTAGCCGGCGGGATATATAATTGTATTGAACTGGCAAAAAGAACTAGTCCCACCTCATCTTTACCCAAATATGCCGCATAGCCAATAAGTGCGGCAATCTGCGATTGAATTTCCTGTTTTAATGCACTCCCCGAACCGTACCAACATGAACTTGAACAATCGATTGCCAGTATAACGGTCTTGTATCGCTCATCGGTAAACTCTTTAATAAGCAACTTATTCATGCGCGCAGAGCTGTTCCAATCTATCGATCTCACGTCATCGCCAATCTGATAATCACGCAGCTGATTAAATTCTAGCCCCGAACCCTTGGTTACCGAACGAGCATTGCCCAGCAAATTCACTTTCATCAATCGCTTGGTGGCAAGCTCAAGATTCTTTATATGCTGTGCAACGGATGGATTCATACAAATAGTGCCTCTTTTTTTAATATATCAGGAATTGTCACCGAACCGTCAGGATTTTGATAGACCTCAAGCAAAGCGACTAATAAGCGTGAAAGAGCTAATGATGAACCGTTAAGAGTGTAGACCAATTCGCTCTTGCTTTCGGGGGATCGTTTATAGCGTATCAAGCCTCGCCGTGCTTGGAAATCGGTACAATTACTGATCGAAGAAACTTCATAGTATTGTTTTTGCCCCGGCAACCAGACTTCAATATCATATGTTTTTGATGACGCGAATGAGCAATCTTGCGCCGCAAGTAAACTGATCCGATAATGCAATCCTAGTTGTCGCAAAATATCTTCCGCACAAGCAAGCATACGTTCTTGTTCTTGATTGGCATGCTCGGGTTCGCAGAGGGTAAATAGTTCAACTTTTTCAAATTGATGTATACGAATTAATCCGCGTTCATGCGCACCGTAACCACCCGCTTCGCGGCGAAAGCAACTGGTCCAGGCAGTCATGCGAATTGGCAATTCGGTAGCTGTTAGAATCTTATCGCGATATATATTGCAAAGATTCACTTCAGCAGTCGGAGTTAAGAATAACTTATCTTCAGGAACGGAATAAATTTGGTCATGAAATCGAGGCAAATTACTTGAGACAATAAGCGATTGTTCATTAACCAAATACGGTGGCAGAATTGGATCATATCCATGCTTAATATTATTTTTGAGCATAAACATACTCAATGCGTACATGATCCGAACGCCATCATTTTTATATAAAACAAAATTACTACCCGTCATGCGTATCGCTGCATCAAAATCGATCCAGCCAAGCGCCGTGGCAAGTTCAACGTGATTTTTTACGGGAAAATTTTGCGTAACTTTTGCGCCAAAAGTTTTGATCACTTGATTTGCTTCTTTGCCGCCGACCGGGATCGATTCTTCGGGAATATTGGGACAACTTAAATACAAATTTCTAAAATTGAGCTCTAATGATTCCAGTTGGGTTTCTTTTATCTTGAGAATTTTGCCAACTTCTACCGATTGCGTCCGCAATTCTTCCGTTATGCCAGATTTACCCTGTTTGGCAAGCTCATTCTTTTTATGACGCAGCTCTTCTACTTCCAATCGCAACTTGCGAAGCTGAATGTCCCAATCATATAACTTTTGAGCATCAAAGGTCGGATCTTTTCTTTTCAAAAGTCCGATAATACGCTCAGGCTGTTCTCGTAAGAGATTTAAATCTATCATTATTTATCCGATGCATTAATAGCTAAAAGCCTACCAATACAGCAATGATACTGGAAATACCCCCTTTTGAAAAGGGCAAAAAATAAGGCCGCGGATGCGACCTTATTGAGTAAAAGCTTATTCTAAAACGTCAACTAACCAAGCTTAATTGATCGTACAATTTCCCGTAAGTTTTTGCCCGCTTTAAAACGAGGAACATTAACTGCCGGCAAATCAATACGCTGTTTAGTTGCGGGATTGATTCCTTTACGAGCAGGACGGCGTGAAAGCCAGAAGCTGCCGAATCCGGTAATAGAAACTTTTTCTCCGCGTTTGAGCGTGCGCTCAATTATACGGGTGAAAGAATCTAAAACGCGTGAAACATCTTTTTTGCTAAAAGTTGTTTCCTCACTGAGTGAATTTATTAATTCACTTTTATTCATAGTTACTCCTTAGAATGGTTAGATGTTAAAAGACTGCTACTTCATTAAAACTCTTATTTTTATTTTTACGCTAATGGTTGTAACATAGAGTAATTCTATTTACTAATTTGTCAAATAGAAGCAAAATTATTTACTGATTGCAGTACTGTAAAAAATAAATATCGCAAATAAAGACAAAAAATATTTGAGGTTGCAATGTTAATTGATACTCATTGCCATATAAATATGATGGTAAAAAAAGATTTTGATCGATTGTTGACCACCGATGAAATAAAAGCGGCGGGCGATATAGTCAAAGCCGCTCACGCCAACGGCGTCCATTTTATTGTCAACGTTGGCACTTCACTGCCTGAAAGTAAAAATTGTGTCACCTTGGCCAAAGAATTAAAGCCGGTGATTGCCGCAATCGGTATCCATCCCAATGATTTAACCCCTTCATGGCGCAGTGATTTAAAAGAACTTGCATCATATCTAAAGAATAAGCAGGAAAACAAAGTTGTAGCTATCGGCGAATGCGGTATGGATTTTCATTACCCCGATTATAACATCCAACAACAAAAAGATGCATTTAAGGCGCAAATAGAACTTTCATTGGAACACTCAATTGCACTTATTGTACACACCCGCGATGCCCGCGATGAAACATTAGGCGTTATTGAAGAATATATAGGGGATATTACTAAGGGCATAATTCATTGTTTTTCGGAAGATATGGATTTTGCCCGAACGGTAATCGATTGGGGATTTGCGATCGGCATCGGCGGCACAATAACCTATCCCAAAAATGAGTATCTGCGCACTATTGTTAAGACCGTAAAGCTGGAAAATATAGTATTAGAAACGGACGCACCCTTTTTGCCTGTCCAAGAGATGCGCGGTAAACAAAACAGTCCCGCATATATAAAAAACATTGCAGAATATATTGCACAATTACGCAATGAGCCATTTGAAAACGTTGCACAAAAAACAAGCGCGGCAGCACAAAAAATATTTGATATTGAAAATTTTAATTATATGTGGTGATTACCATCTCATCATGCGCCGCAATCCAAGATCGAGCCACAAATGAGAAACGGCACCGATAATGAAAAAAAGCGTATCAAAAAAAATAATGCGATTGCAGTCTGGCGCATAGCTACATAAAAAGAGTGCCGCAACCAAAGGAATAATGATCACAAACCATAATCTATGAAATATTCCCCGATGATTCACGAGCACCGGAACTGCGCAGATAAACCCTAAAATAATAAGAGCTTGAATGCGCTCTTTTACGAGCAAAACAACGGCAAGCAATAATGCTATCCAATAAAATAATTTCTGCCCTTTGCTTTTAACATCTACATCCGGAAATAATGCCCCGGCCAATGTGAATAAAAGCCATTCAATACCAGTTGCCAAGGAAATTACTTGCGTTGTCAGTACAAAATAAATTGCGACTAAGTAGAAAAAAACACCACCGGCAAGATGGCCCTTATAATTGGGCATTACTAATTCCTTTTTTTACGTCAAACGCATAAAACTGGTATCGGGATAATAGAAATTTAATACCGATTTATACGAATATCCTTGGCGCACCATTTCCCGTGCTCCCCATTGGCAGAGCCCTAAATGGTGCCCAATCCCTCTGCCGCTAAAAATGACCTTATCCGCGTTGACGCACACATCAAAACAGAAACTGCGTACCTTTGCAAGCATTGAATACACTTTTTTACCGGGCAGTGAAATAAGTTTGTGCTGACTCTTAATGTGCACCTGTTGCACCAAGCCTGCCTTATCGGTTTTGGCGACCGAAACCTGCTTTATTTTCTTGAGATTTTTATATTCTTTTTTTACCATCTGCTCGAATTGTTCCAATGGGTAAGAAGCGGACCAATTATACATTTTACAATCTTTACAAAAGGTACACGGCATTTTGCGAGCCAAATATGGCGCGTGTAAAAAATTTACGCCATGAATATCAAACGGCGTAACTCCACCGCAACACGAATCAAACATCGCCACAATTGGCTTACCTTCGTGTGATAGGAATATGCCTCGGGTTTGCTCAACTGCTTCTTTGAGAACCGGATCGGTGTGCACACCCGAATAGGTCTGATGTTTATTGGTATTTTTTACATGATACGGCAATGTACTATTTTTATTATTAAGAACTACCCCAATAACATAGCTGCGCGAGGCAATTGCAAATGCTTTATTAACTTCTAATGGCCAACCCGGCCAACTTTCAGTGCGTAGAACTGAACATACATACTCTTCCAAATCCAATGAATTAATAAGATAGAGAGTCTGTGCTTGTCTGGTTACCAGTAATGATCCGTGATATTCTTTACCGTCAAACTTTAGATTGCCCTGCACTGGCAATATATAGAGTGTTTGACTGTCAAATACAACACCATTTACTTCAAAAAACTTTTTTTTATAGGCCACATCTAGTTCGCGCCCTTCAATTGCCATCTTTTTTTTTGAGGTTGGATTTACAACGGTAAACCCATATTCTGACCCAATCTGCCAATCAGTTTTTTCATGAATATTTTTTTCTTGTAAAAGAACCCGTACATGGTAAGTACGTTTTTTGACAGGCTGATTCTGAGGTGCTTCTTGACTGCATAGGGAGAAACTGTGAAAAATAAATAAAATAATAAATAATTTACCAGGATATTTCATGTTTCTCTAAAAGTGTAATGAACCCCGTTGGAAGTGAAACTTTCTTGTCGATTCCTACATTTGCCATTTCATCTGCTATCTCATTCTTTTCGCGCAATACATGCGCAATAGAAAAATGAACACCATGCAACATTTTTTTTGCGAGCATATGCAAAGGAAGAAGCTCGGGATGTTTAACCCGATACTCACCTTTAAACTGCTTTACCAAAAGTTCTGAATCAGAAAAAATATCCAAGTGATCGGCAACGCCATCATGTTCATGAAAAAAATAGAGACCAACCAATAATGCCGCATATTCTGCTTGATTATTTGTTTTGCTACCCAGATAAAAGCCTTTTTTAACTATCGGTTTATCATTCTTGCACAGATAAATACCAGCACCTGCTGGCCCGGGATTCTTGCGCGCGGCACCATCAATAAAGAGCCGCCAATGATCGGGATGTTCTTTAGTATTCTTTTCATGCGCATCCGGCGCAAATATGGTAAGATTATTATGCTTCATGCTGCATCATTTTTTAATTGGGCTTCTGGCAAATAGAGTAAACGAAAACAATCTTTGCATTGCATAAGCTTTCTGTGTTTGAGTGCTTGCATATCCTGTGCCGAAACTTTATAAAAACAGGCACTACAACTACCATCAACGACTGGAACAACCGGATCGGTTACCCGTGAACGCATAACCGCATACTTTTGCAACCATTCTTCCGGAATGCCTTTTTCTTTCTGGACCCGGTCAGCCATTAGTGTGGCGATTTCACCATTAATTTGTTCAATATGTTGATTATTTTTTTCTTTATTTTGGTTCGCGGTTTGTTCTTGCTGCTCATAATTCTTGACTGCTCCCTCAAGTTCTTTTTTAGCCAATTCAGCTTGATTCCATGCGTCAACAAGTACTTGTTCAAGATCATGTTGTGCTTTTTTTATTTTATCTATTTCAGATTTAATGGACTGGTATTCTTTATGATTTGCTACGTTCTCAAGCCGCTTTTTTTTGTCTGCCTCTTGCTGATCAAGAGTTTTCATTTCAAGTTCTTTAGCATCCACTTCTTTGCGAATATCATGAAACTTGTTTTTCATCACATCGAGAGCCTGTTTATTGGCAGCGTCTTGCAGAACAATCTGAGCATTTTCTTTAGTAAGTGAAGCTATAGTGGCATTTAAACTATTGATTTTTTGATCAACCTGGACAAGCATAATGAACTGTTCAAAAGGCGTTTGAGTCATGCGCTTCTCCAATAAGAATTGTTTTATTAATTATAGCTGAAAGCTAATTGTGCCTTCCTTTAAAGAACTGACCGTGCCAGTCCAGCCTTCGCTTATCCACGCCTTCCGGCTTGGCAAGCTACGGCGGACAGCCTACGCTTGGTGCTATAATGTCAACTTTTCGTCTCAAATCAATCCTTCAAAGAACTGGCCGTGCCAGCCGAAGCCTTGGCGTAGGCTGGTGGGCCCACCAGGATTTGAACCTGGGACCTCTCGGTTATGAGCCGATTGCTCTAACCGCTGAGCTATGGGCCCGCTTAAAAAGCTACTCTAATGGTAAGCTAAAACAGGGTATTTGTGAAGCTTCTTTTTATGAAACAAAAAGTAAAAAATCTTTCAGGCGTTCGCTATATCCCCATTCATTATCATACCAACCCATCACCTTGACCATGGAATCCTGAACATCGGTGGATAATCCATCAATTATTACCGAATGTGGGTCACCCTTAAAATCACTTGAGACAAGCGGTTCATTGGTAAAACCAATAAGTGTGGATAGGTTCGTTTGTGAGGCCTTTAAAAACGCTGCATTAATGTCTTGTGTAGAGGTCTTCTTTTTAACATTTACGGTTAAATCTATCAATGAAACAATGCCCACCGGCACGCGTAGAGAACTTGCTGCAATGCACGATCCTAATTCCGGAAGAATCTTAGTAATCATTTTCGAGGCTCCGGTAGTAGTTGGTATAATATTCAAAGCCGCAGCACGTGAAAGGCGTAAGCTCTTTGCCTCAACATCAAGCAACACTTGTGAATTGGTATATGCATGTATTGTTGTCATAAAACCATTGAGTATGCCAAAATTGTCATTAATAACTTTGAGCATTGGTATAAAAGCATTTGTTGTGCAGCTTCCTAAGGAAACAATCTGATGTTTTTTGCTATCGAATAATTCCTGGTTGATACACGGAATAATACTGATATCTTCATCGGTTGCCGGCGCAGTTATCAAAACGTGTTGTGCGCCTGATTTTATGTGCCGTTCGGCATTTTCTCGTTTGGTAAAATGTCCGGAAGCATCCACCACCCAGTCAACCTGATAGTTCTGCCAGCCAATATCCTCCGGATTACACTTGGCTACAACAGCAATGATCTTATCATCAATATGCAGTTTACCACCATCCATGCGCACGTTGCCTGAATAGGTTCCCATAATGGTGTCATATTTAAACAGGTGGGCAATAACATCAATCTGCCCAGGACCAATATTAATTACGGCAACGTCAATTTTCTTATGCGTTGCTTTATCCGCTAAGAGTGTGCGTAAAAAAGCGCGACCGATTCTTCCAAAACCATTAATGGCAATACGCATAAGCATTACTCCTTTTTTATGTATTTAAAACTCTTTTTTTGGTTTACCAATTACGTATTCGATCAAGCACAAGCAACTCTTCTTGTTCATCCATTATTGGCAATTCTAATATTATGGGCACATTGGCAAGATTCGGAATATGTATTATTTGCGGTAACGCGTCGGCAAGAAAGCCGGTTCCAGGATTTTCATGCCGATCAATAAGAGAGCCACATAGTTGCATAGTGTCATTAAGATGAATGAGGGCAATATTTGTAAACCCTACTGTTTGATCAACAAGTTGCAGGAAATCCTGACACTTTTGAGAATCAGCTAGATCATAGCCATACGAGTATGCATGCGCAGTATCAAGACAAAATTGAACCTTTTCAGGGTGATCGAGCCGTTCTTTGATAAAAGAAAAATCATGAAAATCACCACCAAGCGATCTGCCACCATGCGCAGAATTTTCAAGCACAATTACCAAATCATTTTCTGTTTTAGTAATTTTATTCAATTTTTTTGCAATCAATCCTAATGCCGACGACTTATCCTTTACCCTTTTAGCGGCACCACAATGAAGCACAATATGGGTAAATGCTAATTTTTTTGCTAAGTCGATTTCCCGTAACAAAATTTTATTGCCCGAATATTCACTGGCAAGATTGATCCAATAAGAACCATGCAAATAGATGTTTTTAAATAAGGGGCGCCAGTCCTTTAAAAAAGTTGCAATTTCTGCATCAGTAAGCTGAATAAACGTATTGGTTTCTTGATGAATAAAGAAACATTGAAAAATTGGCATTTTGAAAGCATGAGCTTTTTGTGCCACATCAAAAATGGTTCCGGTAAGACGAATATGCAAGCCAAGCATTTTCACTATATTATCTTTGATTAAGAGCTTTTTCTAATACGTTTTTTGCAAAATATGGGGCCAATGCTTCAAAAATATCTTTTTTTATTTTTTCAAATCCTTGCAGCGAATCAGATTCGAATCGCACACTCAACACGGGTTGCGTATTAGACACACGAATACTGGTCCAGCCATAGGGAAAATGCGCCCGCACGCCATCAATGGTGATTAATTCGACATCTTTCCGTTTGCCAAATTCTTTTTTTAGATGCTCAACAATTTTAAACTTTTCTTCATCGGTACTCGGAATTCGAATTTCGGGCGAACTAATTTTTTTGGGGAAAATACGTAACAATTCATCAAGAGGTTTTCCTGATTTCACTATAATTTCCAACAAACGCATCATTGCATATATACCATCATCATAGCCAAAATAACGATCCTCAAAGAAAAAGTGGCAACTCAATTCACCGCCCAAAAGAGCAGTATGCTCATTCATTTTTTCTTTTATAATGGCATGGCCACAGGGAGAAATATAGGGTTTGGCATGCCACTGTTGTAAAAGTTCAACTAATCCCTGAGAACATTTCACATCAAAGACTATGGCAGCATGGGGATTATCCTTTAAAAAATCCTGCGCGAAAAGAGCAAGTAATTGATCCCCGGGTACTAAAAAACCCTTTTTGGTCATTGCATCCATACGATCACAATCACCATCAAGGCCAATGCCAACTGCTGCGTCAGTTTTTTTTAATGCAGCTTTTACATCGACCATATTCTTTTGGATGGTCGGGTCAGCTTCATGATTAGGATAGGTGCCATCAACTTCCACACAAAGAAGTTGTACATTTTTCCACTGCATACGCTCAACAAGTTGCGGCAAAACACTGCCTCCTGCACCATTACCGCTATCGATAATAATAGGAAGTTTCATGCCAACTAATGATGGAAAATAATTATGCATCGCAGCAACATACTCATCAATTAAATTATGGCTTTTTATACTTCCCCTAACTTTAGCAATTGGAACAAGTTGCTCTTCTTTATAGAGATCATATATCTCTTTTATCTGAGATCCCCAGATTGTTTTCGTGCCAAGTAATAATTTAATGCCATTATATTCTTTAGGATTATGAGATGCGGTAATCATAAGCCCTGCATCAACATTGAATGTATATAGACCATAATAAAGAACCGGCGATGGGCATATACCTAGCACAATTACATCAAATCCGCAATCTTGCAGCGCACCGACCATGGCATCTTGAATTGCGGGAGAACTAACTCTTCCATCTCTGCCCACCAGAACAGTCTTGAGCCCGGGCTTTTGGCGAACAAAATACATCATAATCGCGCGAGTAAGATTATACACATCATCAATGATTAACTCAGTGCCTACCTTACCCCGAATATCATATTCACGAAAAATAGAATGATGCATTTTGTTCGCCTTGTTATTTTATTTAATGCCGATAAGCTCAACATCAAAAATAAGTGTAGCATTGGCAGGAATTACTGCACCAACGGCTCTATTGCCATACGCTAATGAAGGTGGGATAATTAAGCGGCGTGTTTCACCAACTTTCATCTGCATCACCCCTTGATCCCATCCCAGAATTACTTGCCCACGACCAATGACAAATTGGAAAGGTGTACCGCGATCTTTACTGCTATCAAACTTTTTTCCTTGTACAGGATTGCCATTCTTATCCCGTTCTTCCAGCCAGCCGGTATAATGAACCGTTACCACATCGCCTATTTTTGGCGATTTTGCTTGGGCATCTTTAGTCGGGACCAGTATCTCAAAGCGCAACCCTTGGGTTGATTTAGTGGCACATGAATCAGATTTACACATTGTGGTTGCTCCTATGTTAAGGCTTAACAGCAGTGAAAGTGGCAATATCATTTTGTTCATATATTCTCCTATAAAACTTATATTTGGGACGTTTAATCACTATACCATTTTTGCATATAATGCTATTAATCTTAATAGCATCTTAAAAATCAAGCAAATACGGATTTTTCTGATTCTTCTGATTCAACAACAATCCTGACAAAAATATGAAATAACGGTATACTGCACACAATAAAATTCTCTTTCATCTGTTGGGTAGGCAATGATTCCGATAAAACTGCAAATTAAAAACTTTTTAAGCTACGGACCGGAAATACAAACAATCGAGTTTGGCAACTATCCGCTCATTTGTCTTTCGGGTAAAAACGGCCATGGCAAGTCAGCACTTCTTGATGCGATTACCTGGGCACTCTGGGGAGAGGCGCGTAAATTGGGGGGCAATGCTAAAGCAGATCAGGGCCTCTTGCGTTTAGGCCAAACACAGATGATGATTTGCCTTGATTTTGAATGCGGTCAAAATAGGTATCGCGTTCGGCGCGAATTCATGCAAACCTATGGCAAGCCTGTTTCCATACTTGAATTTGGCATGCTGCAAGATGCTGAGCATTTTATACCCCTTACCGAAAAAACAATTCGGGATACCCAAGCCAAAATTGAGCAAACCTTGCACCTCTCATTCGATGCATTCATTAACTCGGCATTTCTCCGGCAAGGGCAGGCAAATGAATTTTCAAAAAAATCCCCCAAGGAACGTAAAGAAATTCTTGGCTCCATTCTCGGTCTTGATCAATATGAAACCATCAGAAAGCTTGCATCTGAAAAAATACGCCACACAAATACTTATAAAATTCACCTTTCAACGCTCACCACTAAACTTGAACAGGAATTGGCACAATCAACGCATATCGTTGAAAGATTAGCAGCTCTGGAACAAAAAAAACGGGAAATAAGCACTCAAGAAGAACAAAATGAACAAACAAAAAAAACTTTAGAACAAGATAGCCTCCAGTTACAATCAGCACGGCAACACCATGCAATGCTCGAATATCAGCACCAACAATTGCTCAATGAACAAGATTCATTACGAACTAAATTAAAAAAAATAGTAGCCGTATGGCGCGCCATACATCAACAACAACTAGCAGGCGCCGATTATGCACTGTTTGAACAGCAAAAAAAACAGATAATCGAACAAATTAGTGGTCATCAAAAAAAATTGCAAGAACAACTCACGCTCAAACAAGAATTGTTGCTTTTGCAGGAACAAAAATCTCATTATGCGCAGGCTTTTCAAGAAAAAAAATCGCATGAACTTACTAAAAAGAAAATTGCTCTTGAACGTCTTTTTGCAGAAAAAAATCATCTGGATACAACGCTCAAAGATGCAGAAAATCTTTTGGCCCGTAAAGAGCGTGAGGTAAAAAATTATACCCATGAATTGCAGCTTTTAGAAAGACAACTAACCCATGATACTCAATCCCATAAAAATATAGAAAAGCAATTTGAAAAGCGCAAAGAGCATTACCAGCAGTGGGTCGCCCAGGCAAATATGATCAGTAAAGAGTTGGGTATGATTGAGCAAAAAAATAGACTTGTTCATGATGAAGAATCACCCAGCTGCCCGCTTTGTGAACAGAACCTTTCAGCATCGCGAAAACGATTTTTGAAACAAAAGTTTGAGGATGAAAAAGATTTACTCAAACATCGATTCAACAAATTAAGTGTGGTTATAACAAAACTAAAAACCATTCTAGTGAATCAACATGAAGAGCTGACAGCAATCAAAAAAAAGGAACATGAATTTCAAAGTATCACCATAAAAAAAGATTCACTTTGCAAAACGCTGGATAAATATCAGCTCGAGAAAAATGAGATTCAAGCCACCCAAACAAAATACAAAGAACTTTTAGTCATTTTGCTTGAAACTATAAAAACAGAACAAAATGCCCTTGAACAACAGGTCATCGCAAGCAGGGTTGAACTTGAATCCGATGCTGATTACCTAAAAATAGTTGCAGCGATCCAAAAAATCGAAAAAAATCTGTCGGGCAATGGGTATGAAAAAGCGAGTCATGAGCAAGCGCAAAAGGTTCTCACGGCATTAGAAAAAGAGCTTGCACTGTATAAAGAATTACAAGAACAATCCCTCTTTCAACAGCAACGCATGCAAGAAGTTGCCGCACTCATCACCTCACTCAAAGCATTGCGCCAACAGTTGCAGCAAGTCATCGCTCAGTTACCCGATAGTAAAAAACTTAATGAACAAGAACATCTACTTAAGCAACGCAAACAAGAGCTTGCTACACTTGCCGCGCACATTATGCGTGAAAAAGAACACCTTTTGCAAGAACAAGGGAGCCTGGAAAATCAACATAAAAAACTAGAACAAACAAAACAGGAGCATGCCGGCCTGCAAAAAGAATTAATAATCTGCAGCCAAACGATTGATGATTATCAAGCAATCGCCAACGCCACCGGCAAGGATGGCATACAAGCACTCCTCATCGAGGATGCGATTCCAGAAATCGAACAAGAAACTAATGATCTACTTTCTAAGCTTACCGATAACCAGACGCATCTTTTTATCGAATCATTGCGCGACTTAAAAAAAGGTGGCACCAAAGAAACGCTTGATATTAAAATCTCCGATTCTGCCGGCATCCGACCCTATGAATTATTTTCCGGCGGCGAAGCGTTTCGAATTGATTTTGCGTTACGCATTGCGATTTCAAAATTGCTAGCGCGCCGTGCAGGCACCTCATTAAAAACATTAATAATCGATGAAGGTTTCGGGTCGCAAGATGAGGAAGGGCTTTCTCATATTATGGATGCCCTCTATAAAATTCAGGATGATTTTACTAAAATTATTATTGTTTCACATTTAAGTAGCATGAAAAATCAATTTCCCGTACACTTTGTTATCGAAAAAGGACCAAATGGCAGCATCATAGAAATAATCGAACAGGGATAATACAAAGGTGGTATTAAGATAAAATTACTCAAATATCAATTTCACGACTTTATTACCATTAAAGAAACTTAGTAATAGAAAATATGAAAGGAAAATTTTTATGAAGATACTATTTATTATCAGCTTATTTGCATCAATTAGCTATACTGGAACGAGAACAATGACGCTTTCAGTTCCTTTTGATGGTAATTTACAAGAAGCAGAAAAGTATGTTCAATCAACGGAAAAGGTGGACCCTAATCTTATGATTCAAACAATCTCTGCAGGAGCTTTTGATATAGCAAAACTATTACTTACCGGCAAAGATGATAATAAAAAATCTGCCGAAATTATACCAACACCAGCCGCAATACAATTTAATGAAAAAATTAAAAACGGGACTATTATTTGGAAATATGAAACAAATCAATATGTTGTACCAACAGATGTTTTTCAAGATTTGCCTTTAAAAAATCCGCGTGTTGCACAAAAATACCTTGGCTCGCCTCTGTATCTACCCCTCCATGACGTAGCAGCAATGAATGAAAGTCAAGCAAAAAACGTCTCAAAATTTATCAAATGGTTGGTGAGCCATGCAAACGTCAATCCGAATATTGTTGAGCCATACCGTAACAGAACCGCGTTGCACTGCGCATTGTTATCTGGATCACCAACTATAATCGAAAGCCTTTTAGAATATAATTTGCTTCCCTCACTGAACATTGAAGACTGCGACGGCCAAACACCTTTAAAAATTGCACAAGAAAATAAAAGAATTGAAGAACTACTCAATCCTTATTTGGGAAAATATGGACTCTCTCTGGTGACACGCAAAAATTGCAAAAGGACAGAGCATTAAAAAGGTCCTACTGACAGCATAGGTAGAAATCATCGAACATGGATATGCAATGAAAAAACTAATTCTTATTACATGTACCTTCATTTACGCCATCCACGGGAATACACCGAACATTCAAGAAAAAAAAGAATCAGTCTTTAAAAAATATTGCAAAAACACTGCAATTATTACCGGAACATATCTGATAACAAAATCTGTTGAGGAGCTATCCCATTACTTAGCAGCAAAAGCTATCGGGTCCAAAAAATCCACAGTTAAAATAAACTGTGAATTATCAACCATCATCAAGCAGGGTCCTTTTACTTATAGTGAGTTCCCTTTCCGCGCGCTCGTGTTTCAAGCGGCGGGACCTGTTACTGCCTATATTCTATTTAAAGCATCTGAAAAAATACCTAATTCGAATGAAAAAAAATATATAATATTGGGTACATTTGCTAATTTATGCCATAGTGTTATTGGTGATGGATGGGCAATGATTCAAAATATAAAAGAAAATTGTATAAAAAAATAATATGAAATTATGAAAAAAATCATATCTATTTTATTTGTCTTATAGCGAGCTTCACTAGGCCTCACACATTTCTCCCAATGTTTTGACTGCGGCCTCATAAAAATCTTTTATTCCCTCTGCGGCCTTTCGAATCGCATTTTTGACAGTAGCCCATCGATGTTCTATTGGGTTAAAATCTGGAGAATATGGTGGTAAAAAAATGATTCTACAACCAACTGCTTCAATGAGTTCAACTACTTTTTTAGATTTGTGGAAGCTGGCATTATCGATTACAACAACCATTCCAGGCTTTAATGCAGGAGCTAAAACTTGTTCCACGTAAGTTTCATAAGTATCAGCAGTTGAATATCCTTCAAATAAAAATGGCGCAAATAATAAATTTAAATTCAGCGCAGCGGTGATATTATAGCGCGTTATTCTCTCAGCTTTTTTTATTGCGTGGCATCGCTCGCCCTCTGGCGCCCAGCCAGCATTTGGCACTTCATTATCGTCGATTCCCGTTTCATCAGAATAGACAATGAGCGCAGGATCGATATTTTCTATTTCTTCTAAAAATTGTTTGCGTTTATCTGCATTCGCTTCGATGTAACCAAAAGTTTTTTTTTGATGTGTAACCAATTTTTTTAAGTGCTCGTTGTATCGTGATATCCGATATGCAAACATTTGTAATTTTTTCCCACTCAATCGCCATTTTTAATGAAGTAAAATGTTGGTTTTCTTTTGCAAATTCTTTAAATTTTTCCCAATCAGTAATTTTATGACTGTGTCCATTCTGATAGCCGGATTTTGGCGCAAGGCTATTCACTTCTTGGCGCAACTTAAGCCAGTTATAAATTGCGTTTCGCCCAACTTTGAATAATTTAGCCACATCAGTTATACGCATTCCATCATCTACTGCAGCTATTACTCGTTTTCTTAAATCTATGCCAAGTGCCATACTTTCTCCTTAAGTTTGAAGAAATCTTAGCATATCTGTTTGTTATTTAAAGAAGTTTGCTATATTACTTAACTGCGGCACTACAAAACCCCAGGGTTTTACTACCAATGCTGGCCAAACCTATATCAATACTGCAACATTTCTTACCACACGCATTCTTGCGTGCTTAGCACACGAGGCTGCCCATTATGCCGCAGCAAAAGCACTAAATGCCAATAATGTAACTATACAATTACAACCATCTATTATTGGCTCAACCCGATTCAAAATCGATGATGCAGCGGGTATCCGGATTGCATTAATTCATGCAGCCGGTCCGCTGGCAGAATTGCTTTTTAGCTATGGCATGTTAAAATTCGCCCAGAAATTACCTCAATCATTGAATGGGGTTTTAGGAATTAAATGGGGCGCAATAAGTGGCATTATCACAAGTATTGCCAACGTAATACCCTGTCGAATGAAAGGTTCTGAATGTGGGACTGATGGCTATGAGATCCAAGAAGCGTTACTGCATAAGACTGTTATTGCCCAACCTTTGTCTGAACAAGTTGACGTGAAATAATCCATCATAAAAAAAGAGATATGCCAAAAACTGGCTTCAATTCAATTATTCAATAGCGATAACTTCCTTAATTGTCGGAAGTTCAATCTGAAGTGCTTCTTCTATTCCCAATTTGAGTGTCATCGTAGAAATGGGGCATGATACACATGCCCCATGAAATTTAACGTAGACAATATCATCTTCATATTTAACAAATTCAATATCGCCACCGTGACCTTGAATCATCGGCCGAAGCTGGTCAAGTACCGCTTCGATCTGAGTACGAATGTCTAAAGTCATTATACCCATTCAAGACGTGCGATATCAGCAGTATCACTCGCGCGTTTTCCCATAGGAATAACACGGGTGTAGCCACCGGGACGAGACACATACTTTGGCGCAATTTCGGTAAACAATTTTACCAATGCTTCATCTTTATACGGCAAAATCGCTTTTGCGCGGCGGCGTGCATTAAAGTTATTACCTTCACGCGCCAACGTTACCAGTTTTTCAGCAAATTTTTGCACTTCTTTAACCGTGGCCTTAGTTGAAGTCAGATGGCCATAGGTAATCAAATGAATCACTTGATTACGCATCAATGACTTTTTGTGTGCCGGCTTGAGGTTTAATTTTCTTTTTCCGTTTTGATGTCTCATGACTGCAAAACCTTCACAATAGTAAAAACTTTTAAGTTATTCTTCTGGCTGTTGTTCTTTAAGCGCTTTTTTAAGCTGGGATTCCTTAATATTCATCCCAAATGAAAGACCAAAGGCTTTCATGCTTTCCTTAACTTCACCCAATGATTTACGTCCAAAATTTTTAATTTTAAGCGCTTCATCTTCATTCAGATTCACCAAATCAAGGATACGCTTAATTCCCGCATTTATCAGACAATTGTGTGCTCTTACCGAAAGTTCAAGCTCTTCAATCGGCTTTAATAAAAGATCGGGAGAAACTCCTTTAACACCACCTAGTTGATCTGATTCAACCGGTTCGCCCGCAACTTTTTCTTCAGGAGCTGACGATATTTGGTTAAATGGAATTTCGGCACTTGCTAAGAAATGTTCTAATTGTGTTCTGAGTACCGATACTGAATAATGAAGCACATCGAGAGGATTTTCTGAACCATCCGTGTGAATACGCAAGGTTAGTTTATCAAAATCGATATCCTTACCAACACGTGTCTTTTCAACATCAAACATAACTTTGCGGATCGGAGAGAACATAGCATCAATATAGATGCGACCGTCTTCTTGCAACGCTTTATCTACAGGCCATTGCGCCGGTTTATAGCCACGACCAGCTTCAACGAAGAATTGAATATCAAGTTCACCGTTCTCAGAAACATGAGCAAGTACATGATCTTTATTTATCAATTCCAAATGATCATCCGCTTCGATGTCAGCAACCGTAGCCACTGCTTGACCCTTCACATTCAAGCGCATCGTACCCGGCTTACCTTCTTTATTGCGTACAACAATTCCTTTAATATTAAGAATCAGTTGCATTGCATCTTCTTCAACGCCGTTTAACGCAGAGAACTCATTATTTACTCCCTTGATAATCACCGCCGTTACGGCTGATCCTTCAACCCCTGCATATAGAATGCGGCGTATTGCATTACCTAAGGTAATACCAAAACCAGGTTCCAATGGTTGGGCAATTAATTCTCCATAGGTTTGCGTTAATTCTTTTTTATTCCAATTTAACTTTGGAATAGTCAACGGTCTATATTCTTTTTTTTCCATCTAACCTCCGCAGGTCCTGTATTGAGTCAATACCGTATCACACATAAACATATTACTTAGAATATAATTCAACAATTAAATGCTCTTCGATTGGCGCTTGTATATCAGATCGAACTGGGTTACGTAAAACTTTTCCCTTGCGATCTTTTTTATCTAATTCAAGCCACTCCGGCACTTTAATACCAATATTAAGACGCTTATCAACTACTTGTTCCAGAAATACTGTTTTTTCAAGAACCTTTGGATCAAGTGAAACTTCATTATTCACGGCAACCAAAAACGATGGTGAATAAACTTTCTTACCATTAACCATAACATGGCCGTGGGTAATCATTTGACGCGCTTGAGTACGAGTTGTTGCTAGCTTTAAGCGGTAAAGCGTATTATCAAGTCTGCGCTCCAGTAGACTGAGCAAATTTTCGCCCGGAACCCCTTCACGACTTTTGATTGCAATGCCAAAGAAACGTTTAAATTGTTTTTCACGCAATCCATACATTTCTTTTACTTTTTGCTTTTCACTTAATTGTTTACCATATTCGGATTGTTTACGCGCCGGACGTTTACTAGTTGTAGAACCCGTTTCTCTTTGATCTGCAGACATTCTGCTTGATTTTCTTTCCATAATTACCTTAATGCAATAAAAGTTCTAAACACGACGTTTCTTTGGTGCACGACAACCGTTGTGTGGCAATGGAGTAACATCACGCAATACGGAAATATTTAATCCGGAAGCTTGCAATGATCGGACCACCGAATCTCTACCGGAGCCTGGGCCTTGCATATTAACTTCTACATTGCGAATTCCCATAGCTGACATTTCTTTACCAAGAATAGTGCCAACTTGACCCGCAGCAAACGGAGTTCCCTTACGTGCCCCTTTGAATCCGAGTCTTCCGGAGCTATTTCTCAATAATACATCACCGTCGGTAGTAGTTATTGAAACCAAGGTGTTATTAAACGTCGATTTAATATGCGCAATGGCTGAATCAACGTGTCTTTTAGCTTTTTTTGTTTTCTTTTTGTATGCCATTCGAAAAAATACCTTCTTAAACCGTTACTTATTTCTTAGTTACTTTTTTCTTCAACGCGATAGCTGATCCGGCCTTACGAGGTCCTTTTCTTGTTCGCGCATTGGTTTTGGTTCTTTGACCGCGCACTGGTAGACCTTTTTTATGACGCAGACCTCTATAGCTGCCAATTTCTTGGAGACGCTTAATATTAAGCGTTATCTCTTTGCGAAGCTCACCTTCGGTGACATAATTACCAGAAACCTCTTTTGAAATTTGAGCAACTTCTGCGTCAGTAAGATCTTTTACACGTTTATTAAAGTCAATTTTTAGTTTATTGAGTATATCTTGCGAACTTTTTAACCCAATCCCAAAAAGATAGGTTAATGCATACTCTATTCGTTTATTATTGGGTAAGTTAACACCTTCAATTCTTGCCATATCTATCCTTAACTTTCAGATCTAACCTTGACGTTGTTTATGACGCGCATTACGCTTACAAATCACGCGCACAACGCCTTTGCGCTTGATAACACGACAGTTATTGCAAATCTTTTTTACGGAAGTTCTCACCTTCATCCGAATTCCTTTAAGCTACCCGCTGTATTAGTTTTTATATCGTAAAACAATTCTTCCCCGTTTTAAATCGTACGGCGAAAGCTCCAGCGCCACACGATCTCCCGGCAAAATTTTAATATAGTGCATGCGCATTTTACCTGAGACATGTCCCAACACCTCATGGCCGCCCTCTATTTCTACGCGGAACATAGCATTAGGCAATGTTTCTTTCACAATGCCATCCACCTTTATTACTTCTTCTTTTTGTTTATGGTCACGTCTTTGTGTCATAATTTTTTAACCTTTTCCATTACTTCTCGTTAAAACTATTGGGTCCCCTTGCGTAATCGCTATGGTATCTTCAACATGTGCGGCTAAGCTCTTATCTTTTGTTTTTACCGTCCAGCCATCATCAGCAACATACACGTCATATCCACCCTCAGTAATCATTGGCTCTATGGCAAATGTCATACCTGCTTGCAATAACGGGCCTTTTCCCGGTTGCCCATAGTTAAGAATTTCCGGATCCTCATGCATGCGCTTGCCAATACCATGACCCGCAAAATCACGTACTACGCCAAATCCATGCTTTTCAACTTCTTCTTGAATAGCAGCAGAAATATCCGTCAACCTATTTCCCGAACGCGCTTTTTCAATACCTTTTTGCAATGCACGCTGAGCTACTTCCACCAGTTTTTTTGCTTTCGCAGATGGATTACCGATAAAATAGACCCGTGCCATATCAGCACAATATCCTTCATGCGATGCACAGATGTCTACTTTTACCAAATCCCCATCCTTTACTATCTTAGTTGTGCTGGGAACACCATGAACCACTTCATCGTTAACTGAAACACAACAAACATGCTTATAGCCCCTATAGCCGAGTGTTTTAGATACCAGCTTTCTTTCTTTCAATAACTGCGCAATGCGATCATCGATCTCTTGCGTTGAAATACCAGCTTTAATAAAAGAAGCCAGTTTTTCAAATACTTCTTGCAATAAAAAACCGGCTTTCTCCATCTTGGCTATGGAAGCTTTATTTTTGATTGTTATCATACCAGTACCGTATGCGTTTCATTTAGCAGCTTTTTAAATTCATCAAAAATTTCATCCAACTGCTTTTCAACCTCAAGTTCTTTAATGAAATAGTTGGTCGTCTTGTAAAAATTTAAAAGATCATTTTCATGCTTGTGATAGGTAGTCAATCGCTCGCGTATTTGCGTTACCGCATCATCATTTCTTCTACCAAGCTCATTAAGGCATGTATCACATTTCATTTGCTGAGATGGATTTCGTGCCCCCGGAAGTAATGAATAAACTTCCTGACAATCTTTATTCTTACAAACAAGTCGTCCACAAATTCGGTTGACTACCGATTCATCAGAAATAAAAAAGCGTACGATTTTAACTGAAACATCTGGCAACTGATTTTGCAAAAAATTATGCAATTCTCTCGCCTGTCCTAAGGTTCGCGGATACCCATCTAAGATAATAGTGTCTACTGTCTTAATAGTTGCGCTAAACCACTCGTAAACTATCTGATTTATAAGCTCATCAGGAACAAGTTTACCAGATTTCAAAGCAAAATCTATCTGTTTCCCCAACTCTGTCTGCTCAGCTATGTGCTTACGACATAAATTGCCAGTTGACAATTGGACCCATCCCCAGTTTTTTACGCACATATAGGATAAAGTGCCCTTTCCAGACCCTGGTGGCCCAACGAAAATATACACACTTTTTTGAGAGTTCAACGGGCCCCCCTCATCTTGATGCGGCCTCCTGTTAAGAACCCTTCATAACGGTGCTCAATCAGATAAGACTCAATTTGCGCAGCAGTATCAAGCGCAACACCTACTAAAATGAGCAGAGAGGTACCGCCCAGATTAAATGGCAAAGGTACAAACATTCTTAATATATTTGGTAATAATGCCAAAATCGCCAAGTAGATTGCTCCAACAAGACCGATTCGGGTCAATATATAATTAAAGAATTCTGAAGTCTTTCTGCCCGGTCGAAACCCAGGAATAAATCCGCCACTTTTTTTCATATTGTCAGCAAGCTCATCAGGATTATAAATCAACGCAGTATAAAAGAATGAGAAGAATATAATCAAAACAAACTCGATAATATTGTAGAGTATGCCGGTTGGAACCATGCTTTCAGAAATCCACTTAAACAAAGCAAATTTATCAGCGAGCATAGCTGCCAAAAACATCGGAATGTTCAACACAGCGCCGGCAAAAATTACTGGCATAACACCCGGAACGTTAATTTTAAAAGGAATATAGGTGCTTTGACCACCATACACACGTTGACCAACTACTCGCCGTGTATATTGTACCGGAATCTTGCGTTCGCCCTTCTCGAGAAAAACAATGCATGCAGCAATTGCAACAAAAAGGAGAACAAGCAACGAGGTAATCCATCCATTGGTAAGACCTTGTTGTACTTGATAAATTGCCTTAAGCGCATCCTCGGGCAAGTGAGCAACGATACCAGCAAAGATTATCATTGAGCTACCATTACCAAGCCCAAAGAGTGATATTTGTTCACCCAGCCACATTACAAACATAGAGCCAACAGTTAAAGAAACAATGAATAGGAACCAGAAACCTAATCCTGGTTCAAGAACTAAGTTGTTTCTCTGTAGAAGAATGCCATAACCAATACTTTGTGCAATGCTGACCCCAAACGTTAGATAGCGGGTATATTGATTAATGATTTTTCTTCCGTATTCGCCTTCCTTTTGTAGTAATTCAAGAGAAGGCACCGTCATTGTTAACATTTGCATCATGATTGAGGAAGTAATGTAGGGGGTCATACCAAGTGCAAATAAAGTACAATTACGTAACATACCACCAGAAAAAAGGTCAATATAACTAAAAAGACCGCCTAACCCACTTGCTTGATCCATCATTGTTCGCAAGGCAGCAACGTCAATTCCTATTACCGGAATGTGTGCGCCAAGACGGTAAATAATGAGTATCCCTAGCGTAAATAGGACCTTCTTTCTCAATTCGGATATATAAAAAATATTAATAAAATTATTGAGCAAAACCACGGCTTCAAATCTCCTTATTTACTCTCGCCTGCCCACCACATTGTTGGATAGCTTTTTCAGCCGATTCACTATACATGTCTGCAAGAACTTCTAATTTTTTCGTCAGTGTTCCATTGCCTAAGATTTTGAGAAGTACTTGTTCCTTGCTCTTAGTGCAGAATTTTACCAAGCCTTTTTCTTTTAAAGAGGCCAATGTTACTTGTGCGCCATTTTCAAATACTCTTTCAAGATCTTCCAAGTTAACTATTTTGATCTCTTTTTGGAAATCTGCATTGTTAAATCCACGCTTTGGCAACCGACGATAGAGAGGCATCTGGCCACCCTCATAACCAATACGGACAAATCCGCCGGAACGAGCTTTTTGACCCTTGTGACCCTTACCGGATGTGCCACCGCGAGAACCGCCTCTACCTACTCTTTTTCTTTTTTTAACCAATTTTGTCAGTTTGTGTAAGGTAACCATTATTTGCTCCCAACAATCTCTGCTACAGTTTTACCACGAAGTTTTGCCAAATCAGCTGCTGATCTCATCTGCGCGAAAGCATTCAGCGTAGCTTTTGCCACATTTTTTGGGTTAGAAGAGCCAAGCGATTTAGTAAGAACATCTTTTACCCCAGCAGCTTCCATTACTTTACGAACGGCGCCACCTGCTATTACGCCCGTACCTTTGTAAGCCGGTCGAATAACAACTTTACTTGCACCATGGCGGCCTTTTACATCGTAAGGAACAGTTGTGCCTCGCAATGTAATGGTGATTAAATTTTTTCGTGCTTGATTAGTTGCTTTTGCTATTGCAAGAGAAACTTCACGACTTTTACCCAACCCTATGCCAACATTACCCTGCTGATCGCCAGAAACAACAAGCGCTGAGAATGAGAATGTTTTACCACCTTTTGTTACTTTCGTAACACGCGCCACATGAACAACATAATCTACAAAATTACTGGCTTTGCTTTTATTTTCTGCCATTATTAAACCTTGATTTACTAAACAAATCTAAACTTTAAGTCCGCCCTCACGTAACCCATCTGCTAACATCTTTACTCTCCCATGATAGAGGAAATGGCCACGATCATAGACTGCTGCAGTAACTCCTAACTCTTTCGCTTTTTTTGCTAAAGCTAGTCCAACGGCATGGGCCTTGGCTTTTTTATCACCTTTTAGTGTGGTCAATTCTGCAGTTGATGCGCTTGCCAATGTAGCTTGCTTGGCATCATCAATCAATTGCGCATATATATGATTTAAACTTTTGAAAATCGAAACACGAGGTAATTCAAGGTTTTTTAAACGACTACGCACGCGTAATTTTCGTCGGTTCTTTCTTTGTGCTAATTTTTTAATTAAACTCACGATTCTATCCTATAAATTAAGCTGCTTTTGTTTTTCCAGCTTTACGTGCAATTGTTTCCGATTCTAGTTTAATACCGGTACCTTTGTATGGTTCAGGTGGACGCAAAGCTCTCACTTTGCTGCAAACTTGCCCTAGTAGCTCTTTATCACTTGATCGAAATAATAGTTTTTGGCCAGTCTTATCAACTTCAAGCGAGACTTCTTTAGGAAGATCAAAATCTATTTTATGACTAAACCCCAGTGAGAATACTACTTTATTTCCCGAAACTGCTGCTTTAAAGCCAAGCCCGTTAATCTGCACGGCTTTCTCAAATTCTTGCTGGCATCCTTGTATATTATTAGCAAGTAATGCTCTATTTAGCCCCCAGATTCTATTCACATCCTTAGAACTTTTTCCGGGTATTTTATCACATTTTAAAGAGAGAAGTTTTTCATTAAGCTCGGCAGTTACTCCTTTGGGGAGTGTATACTTACCGGAACCTTTCTTGCCAGAAAAGCTGATCTCTTGACCATTAATTTCAACTTTTGCCGACCCTATATCAATCGGCTTTCTGCCAATTTTTGACATAATTTACCTTTACCAAACAGTGCAAACAACTTCGCCGCCAATTCCAAGTTCTTTCGCTTTCTTATGAGAAACTACCCCTTTGCTGGTAGTTAAAATAGAAAGTCCTAAACCACCAATAACAGGCTTGATTGAAGCTGCACCTTTATAATTTCTTCTGCCAGGCCGACTTACTCTTTTCAAATCGTGAATGACTGATTCGCCATTAACATATTTAAGAAAAATTTTAATTGCCTTTTTTCCGTCTTCGTCAATAACCGTAAAATCTTTAATAAAACCTTCTTCTTTTAAAATAGAAGCGATTTCCAATTTTAGCGTTGAGTGCGGAGCAACAATAAAAGACTTTGATGACATAATACCGTTACGAATAATTGTCAGAAAGTCACCAATTGTATCTATAGACATTTTTTACCTTCAACTAAAGTTTACCAACTTGTCTTTTTCACACCGGGAAGCAACCCGTCCAATGCCATTTTTCTAAAGCAAAGGCGACACATCATAAACATTCTCAGATAAGCACGAGGCCTTCCACAAAGCTTACAACGATTTTTTTGTCGTGTTGAAAATTTAGGCGGTTGATTTGATTTTTCAATGAGCGCTTTTCTCGCCATTTTATCATCCTATTATACTAACTATACTTTACGAAACGGCATTCCGAACGACTTTAATAACTCAACGCCATGCTCATCGGTTAATGCAGTTGTACAAATTGTTACATTCATGCCATGTGGTTTTTGATTAATGTCATATTCGACTTCGGGAAAAATTGTAATTTCTTTAAGCCCTAAATTATAATTACCTCTACCGTCAAAGGAAGAAGTAACGCCCTGAAAGTCTCTGGTTTTAGGCAATGATAAGTTGATAAGCTTATCCAAAAAATTGTACATGTTCTTTTTTCTCATTGTAACCATTACACCGATCGGCATACCATCTCTTAACTTAAAGCTTGCAATAGATTTTCTAGCAAGCGTTTTAACCGGTGCCTGACCAGATATTTTTGCAATGCTATCGATGACTGTTTGCAACACTTTACTGTCACCAACAGCATCTTTAACACCCACATTTAATACGATCTTGGTTACCTTGGGAATTTCCATTATATTTTTTAACCCAAGTTTTTTTTGTAACTCCGGTCGTATTTTGCTGACATATAATTCTTCAAGCCGAGCTTTACTCATGGTACTTATTTTCCTATAAGCGTTAATTTAAAATATTTCTTCACAGCGGTTGCAAGTACGCTCTCTTTTGCCATCTTCTAAAAGACGGGTATTTATGCGGGATGGCTTTTTACAAGCAGTACATACCGGCATTACCATAGAAGTATTAATGTATGACTCTTCTTTTTTTATACCAGGAACATCGCCTTGCTTACGAGCCTTTACATGTCGAGTCTTTAGCGCAATCCCTTTTACCAATACTTTACCTTTTTTTGGTAAAACTTCAATCACTGTGCCATTTTTATCTTTATCTTTTCCGGATAAAACAACAACCGTATCGTTTTTCTTTATTCGTGCAACCATATCACGTATTCCTTTATATAACCTCAGGCGCTAACGACACAATTTTTGAGTAACCCTTTGCGCGCAATTCACGTGCAATAGGTCCGAAAATACGGGTCCCGACTGGCTCTTTTTCACCCTTTTCGCCCTTAACGATAACCGCAGCATTTTCACCAAAACTAATGTATGAACCATCATCACGTTTGAACGGTTTTCTAACCCGGACAATAACGGCTTCTACAACATCTTTTTTCTTAACTGCCTGTCCTGGGATAGCCTCTTTAACGGCACACTTAACTAAATCGCCCAATTCAGCGCATTTTTTGCCGGTGCTACCAACTATTGAGATCACTCTCATTGCTTTAGCACCCGAATTATCCGCAACTTCTAAGTTAGTTTCTTTTTGAATACTCATGCAATCTCTCCCGCAGCTGCCGGTTTGATAACTTGTTTAAGATACATGTATTTCGTTTTTGAAACCGGGCGACCTTCAAAGAACTCAACAAGATCGCCTACTTGCGCCTGTTCTTTCTCATCATGCACTTTATACTTTTTCGAAGTTTTCATTATTTTTGAAAACTCTTTTTGTACAAAGGTTCGCTCGGTCTGAACGACTATTGTTTTGTTCATTTTATCCGAAATAACCGTACCTGTGTAGGTACGCTTTACTTTCTTCTGGGCTGCCGTATTCATTTAACACCTTTTTGGCTCAACATTGTTAAGATACGAGCAATGTTTTTTCGGCTTTTTCTGAATTGTGAATAATCCTTAACATGGGATGTCGAGGAATTCAGCCGTAAACTAAAATGATCGCGTCTCAACGCATCGAGCTTCCCAATTAGCTCTTGTATATTTAATTCGCTTAGTTCTTTTTTAAAATTACCGGTTTTCATTCTATAACCACCAACGTTATTCTGTGACTGCAAGAGTCGATTTTTTCACAAACTTAGTTTTTAAGGGCAATTTATAAGTAGCAGTTTTAAGAGCCACCCTTGCCTCAGCTTCGGTCATTCCTGCAACTTCACAAATTATTCGCTCACGCTTAACCACCGCAACCCACAACTCAGGATTACCTTTTCCTTTACCCATACGAGTTTCAGCTGGTTTCTTGGTAACCGGCTTGTCGGGAAAAATGCGCAAATAGAATTTACCCGTTTTTGTCAACTTACGCGCTACAGTAATTCGCATAGACTCAATTTGTTGAGCAGTAATTCTACACGGCTCCACCGCTTGCAATCCATACTCACCAAAGGCAACTTCGCGGGCTCCTTTAGAGATACCCTTCATGTTACCTTTTTGAACTTTTCTAAATTTTGTTTTTTTGGGCATCAACATGTTTGTATCCTACTAATTAGCCGCGTGCTGGTATTCGCCTTTACAGATCCATACCTTAACACCAATAATACCGTATGTGGTTTTTGCTTCGGCCAAGCCATAATCAACGTCGGAGCGAAGAGTATGCAATGGAATTGAACCAACCCGTGTCCATTCTTCACGCGCAATTTCAGCACCATTCAATCGTCCAGAGCAGCATACTTTTATACCTTTAGCGCCACTTTTCATGGCAGATATTGCCGCACGCTTCATTGCCTTTTTAAAACTGCCACGTTTAACGAGCTGTTCAGCAATATTTTTTGCAACCAGAACAGCGTCAATTTCCGGAGATTTAACTTCTTGTACGGAGATTTCGACGTTTTTCTTATTTAATCTGCGAGCAATTTCATTTCGCAAAGATTCAATTTCTTGACCCTTTTTTCCAATAACAACACCAGGACGGCCTGAATGTATAGTTATTCGAATATTGTCGCCCGCCTTCTCAATTTCAATTTTAGAAATTTCAGCGTTCTCTAAAGCAGTATTGAGAAATTGACGAATTTTAACGTCTTCTAATACTTCTTTTCCATATGATTTTCGCGCAAACCAGCGAGAATCCCAAAAACGATAAATACCTAATCTAAATCCAACCGGATTAACCTTTTGTCCCACGCTTATCCTTGTTTGTTACAGGTTCAACAATAACACTCATGTGGCTCAAACGCTTTCTATATATATTCGCACGACCCATTGCTCCTGGCTTAAAATAGCGGAACATAGGACCTTGATCAATCCGTATATCGGTAATAACTAGATCACGCGAATCAAGATTCTGTAAAGATTTTGCATTTGCAGCTGCTGATTCTATCATTTTTTGAATTGGCACAGCCTTCTTCAGTGCGCATGTGCTCAGCCAATTCAAGGCATAGGCAACATTTTTGCCGCGTACAACGTCGGCCAAAGGCCTCATTTTGTACTGCGAAACGCGAACATAGCGAGCTTTTGCGGTAAATTGCATGCTCAAACCTCAAGTATTACTTTTAATTGTACACTAATTACTTTTGTTATTTAATATTAATTTATCCGATTTCCCGTAAACGGGCAATCTATTTCTCTTCAGCAGTGGCGGTAGCACCAGCTTGTCTTTGCCCACTGTGTACTCGGAAAGTACGGGTTGGGGCAAATTCACCAAGATAATGACCCACCATGTTTTCCGTTACAAAAACAGAAACAAACTTTTTTCCGTTATGAACAGCGATCGTAAGCCCAACAAATTCAGGCAAAACCATCGATCTTCGAGACCATGTTTTAATAACATCTCGCTTACCTGATGACTTAACTTTCTGAATCTTTTCCATTAAAGACGGCTGTACGTAAGGACCTTTCTTTGCGGATCTTGCCATTATAGTTATCCTTATTTTCTTCGTTTAATTATTAGTGGATTTTTTCGGGTTCTAGTTTTGGTTCCCTTGCATCCCTTACCCCAGGGAGTCATAGGATGTGAACCCGATTTTGAACGCCCTTCACCACCACCATGCGGGTGATCAACAGGATTCATAGCCATACCACGAACAGAAGAACGCCATCCACGATATCGGGTTCTGCCCGCTTTACCCCAATTGATGTTTTGATACTCAGCATTGCCAAGAACACCAATGGTTGCCCAGCAGTTAATCGGCACCATTCTTATTTCACCGGAAGGCATTTTAAGAGTTGCATAATCATCAGTTTTTGCCATGAGCTGAACTGATGCACCGGCGCTTCGCGCCAATTTGCCGCCCGAACCCGGGGTAATTTCTATATTATGCAGCTGAAAGCCAACGGGAATGCTACGAATAGGTAAACAATTTCCAGTACGGGCCTCAACGTTTTCTCCGGCAAGAACCGTATTGCCGACACCCAATCCTTCAGGAAGCAAAATATATTTTTTTGAACCATTTGCGTAGAATACCAACCCAATACGAACATTTCGATTAGGGTCATATTCGACGGCGACCACTTTTCCCGGCACATCGCGTTCTATGCGTTTGAAATCAATCATACGATATTTTTGAAACGCGCCGCCACCCGTATGACGAACGGTTATACGCCCATATGCGTTACGACCGCCCTTTTTTCGTAAACCGCGCACCAAGCTTTTTTCAGGTGATTTTTTTGTAATATCACTAGTATCTAAAAAAGTTTGAAAACGAAGCGAAGAATTACGAGGTCTTTTTGTTATCATTGCCATTGTAGTACCTTATTCTTTCTTAGACGCTTGGGCAGACGCTATGTTAGTTCCTGCTTGATCGATAAAATCAAGAGAGTAACCATCGGCCAAAGTAACGATTGCTCGTTTGGATAGTTTACCGGTTGTTTCTTTACCCCCGCGCATCCGTCTCTTTTTGCCCTTACGAACAACAATGCTCACTTTATCCACCTTTACGCTAAATAGCTTTTCAAGGGCTTCTTTAACCATCGGCTTGTTCGCTTTTGGATGCACTTTTAATGCAAGCTTCTTAAAAAGCTTATTGAGCTTATAGGCTTTATCGGAAATAACCGGCCCGATTATAATATCATAAATACTTAAATCCATTGTGAAACCATTTTTTTAAAGTGCTCAAAATCTTTTTTAAGAACAAGCCATTGTGTTCCATTTGACAAATCGAATGCATTCGGCTGATCAAAATACAAAATACGAATATTTGGGATATTCGCAAATGATGCATGATTTACCGCATCATTTGCCGTCAAAAATAGCACTACCTTATCTTGATGCAATCCTGAATTCTTTAACAATTTATAGGCTGCTGAGGTGCTTGGCTTTTCAGTTGCATCCCAATTAGCCATAACTACTTTGCTATTATCCAAATAATCAAACAAAATGGCATTGAGAACATTTCGTTTAACCTGCTTATCGGCTTTTAATACACGTGTTCTTGGTTGGGGACCAAAAATAACCCCACCGCCTCGCCATAATGGTGAACGGGCCGATCCGGCTCGCGCTCTACCGGTACCTTTTTGTTTCCACGGTTTTTTATTTGAATAGGCAACATCGGAGCGTCCTTTACACGCTACCGTTCCTTGTCGCCAATTCTGTAATAATGATCGGATGTAAATAGCTGAAGATTCAGCCGAAACATCTTTGCGTGCCTCTTGCATAGATAAGTCAGCAGCAGTAATTGGCTGAAGTGCTGAAGCAGTATTTTCTGTAGCTGTTACTTTACGCTTAGTCATAATTACCCCACTGATTTTCTAATACAAAGAAGCGAACCTGATTTCCCCGGAACTGAACCTTTAACAAAGATGACATTGGCATCTTTATCAACAGAAACAATCTCAAGGTTTTTCATCACCACGGCATCTACACCCATATGACCAGGAAATTTCTTTCCTTTAATGATTCGTCCTTGCGATCTATAAGAGCTGCTTGAACCAGGACGTTTACCCATAGTTGAACCGTGACTACCCGGAGGACCATTAAAATCATGACGTTTGACAACACCGGCAAAACCTCGTCCGATTGTTGTTCCCAAGACATCAACTGATTCCCCTGGATTCACTAAACTATTAAAGTCGAAAGCCGTACCAACCTCAAAGGCATTAACATCACCCTCAACAGCAACTTCTTTTACATGATAAAAGTGCTTGTTGAGTTCGGTAAGCCATTCTTTATCAAACTGCTTAGCGGCATAACGATCTTTTAAGAGTCCAACCTGTATAGCCTCATATCCATCGCGCTCTTTTGTTTTCTTATTGGTAACAAACCATTGTGAAATATCAATGGCCGTTACCGGAACAACTTTATTTTGGGCAAAGAGCTGCGTCATTCCTATTTTTTTACCCCATATTCTTGCTGACATAGAATGACCTCTTTACTTAATTTCCACATCAACGCCAGAAGATATGCTCAATTTCATCAATGCATCCATTGTTTGATCGGATGGTGAGACAATATCAAGAATACGGCAATGAGTAGTTAATTCAAATTGTTCGCGTGATTTTTTATCGATATGAGGAGATCTCAGAACAGTAAAACAACGTTTCTTATTAGGAAGAGGAACAGGTCCCATAAGTTGGGAACCTGTTCTTTTAACTGTAGAAACAATCTGTTTAGTTGCTTTATCGAGTAACTGATGATCGTACGATTTCAATGTTAAACGAATTTTTTGTTTTTTCATTTTAACATCCAAACTATTTAATGATTTCAGTTACAACACCAGAGCCAACCGTTCTGCCACCTTCACGGATTGCAAAACGAAGGTCTTTATCCATAGCAACGCTTGCAATTAACTCGACGGTTAAGTCAACGTTATCGCCAGGCATTACCATTTCTCGACCAGCAGGCAACGTAACCACACCGGTCACATCTGTTGTTCTGAAATAAAATTGAGGTTTATATCCATTAAAGAAAGGACTATGACGGCCACCTTCTTCTTTGCTCAAAATATACACTTTGGCTTTGAATTTTTCATGAGGATTAATAGAACCCGGTTTAGCAAGAACCATTCCGCGTTCTATTTCTTCTTTTTTAAGTCCTCGAAGGAGCAATCCAGCATTATCCCCTGCTTGACCTTCAGAAAGTTCTTTACGGAACATTTCTACGCCGGTCACCACAGTTTTAAGACGTTTGCCGAAGCCAATCACTTCAACTTCTTCGCCAATCTTAACTTTTCCTTGTTCAATTCTTCCGGTAGCAACGGTACCACGACCAGCAATTGAGAAGACTGATTCAATAGGCATCAAGAAAGGCTTTTCAATATCACGCTTTGGTTCAGGTATATAGGAATCTAATGCATCAACTAATTTTTGCATTGCGCCATAGCCAAGATCGCCCTTATCGCCGCCCATTGCTTTGAGTGCAGAGCCACGAATTACGGGAATTTGATCGCCGGGGAAATCGTATTTTTTTAACAAATCACGTATTTCTTCTTCGACCATATCAACCATTTCAGGGTCACCAACCATGTCAACTTTATTCAAGAAGACAACCAATGCAGGAACACCAACGTTTTTAGCCAAAACAATGTGCTCACGAGTTTGAGGCATCGCGCCATCTGAAGCAGAAACAACAAGAATTCCGCCGTCCATTTGTGCGGCACCGGTGATCATGTTTTTAACATAGTCAGCGTGTCCCGGACAGTCAACGTGCGCATAGTGACGTTTTTCTGATTCATACTCAACGTGTGAAGTTGCAATGGTAATACCACGTGCTTTTTCTTCAGGCGCGTTATCGATTGAATCATATCCTCTAAAATTTGCTAAACCTTTTTCCGATAGGAATTTAGTAATCGCTGCAGTTAAGGTTGTTTTACCATGGTCAACGTGACCAATGGTTCCTACGTTTAAATGCGGCTTTTTACGTTCAAATTTACCTGCCATCGTTTCTCCTGTAACTAAATAAACTATTTGTTTTTAACAACGGACTCTTCAATATTCTTCGGAGCCTCACTATAATGCTTAAACTCCATCGAATAACTTGCGCGACCTTTGGTCATAGAGCGCAACTCTGTCGCATAACCAAACATTTCACCAAGTGGAACCTCTGCGGTAATAACCTGGTTACTGCTTCGCACTTCCATTCCTTGGATCTTGCCCCGCTTGGAGCTAATCGCCCCCATTACATCTCCCATATATTCTTCTGGCGTTTCAACTTCAACTTGCATTATAGGTTCAAGTAATACTGGCGTAGCTTTGGCCATGCCACTCTTAAAGGCCATTGATGCAGCGATTTTAAATGCCATTTCTGATGAGTCAACGTCGTGATAAGAACCGTCATAGACCGTTGCTTTAACGTCTACTACCGGATACCCACCCAAGATTCCCGTTGTAATGGCCTCTTCAAGACCTTTTTCAACGGCAGGTATATATTCACGCGGTATCGATCCACCGACAACACCGTTTACAAATTCGAAACCTTTTCCTCTTTCTTGAGGTTCAAGCTTGATCCAGACATGACCATATTGTCCACGGCCACCCGATTGACGAATAAACTTACCTTCAACCTCTACCGGTTTCTTGATAGTTTCTTTATACGCAACCTGCAGTTTTCCCTGTACAACATCAATTTTGTGATCACGTTTTAAAAGATCCACTTTAATTTCTAAGTGAAGTTCACCCATTCCTTCAATAACAGTTTGTGCTGTTTCTTCATTGTATGAAAATCTAAAGGATGGATCTTCTTGCATGAGCTTGCGAAGCGTAAGCACCATTTTTTCATAATCAGCTTTGTTCTTCGGTTCAATCGAAGCAGAAATTACCGGAGCCGGAATATCGATCGACTCTAAAAACATCACTTTGCCTTCTTGGCATAATGTGTCACCGGTAGTCGCTTCTTTTACCCCAACAATCGCCGCAATGTCTCCAGCCTGAATCGAATCAATTTCTTCACGCTGATTGGCATGCATACGCACCAAACGGCTTACCCGCTCTTTAGAGCGTGAACGTGAATTATAAACGTAGGATCCAGCCTTTAATTCGCCCGAGTAAACTCGTATAAAGTTCAGAACACCTACAAAAGGATCAGTCATAATTTTAAAGACCAATGCGTAGAATGGTGCTTTTGGATCTGAAGGGATTTGCACTTCCTGTTTGTCATCATTAGTACCAATAACTGGTGGCCTATCAATAGGAGACGGTAAATAATCAACTACCGCATCAAGAATAAGCTGAACACCTTTATTTTTAAAAGCAGTACCACAAAATGCCGGCACAATTTTACGGGCAATCACCCCTTTGCGCAGCGCAGCTTTAATTTCGGGTAAAGAAATTTCTTGTTCATTCAGAAATTTTTCAGCAACTACATCATCAACTTCAGCAGCAGCTTCAATTATCTTGGCACGCAGTTCTTTAATTTTATCTGCATATTCCGCAGGAGCATCTTTTAGAACGACCTCTGAACCCATTTCCCCTTCAAAGGTTGCCATTTTCTCCGTCAAGACATCAATAATTGCATGAAAATCTTCTGAAACGCCGACAGCAATTTGCATTGCAACCGCATTCGCGCCCAACTTATTTTTGATATCCGCTACAACGCGAGGAAAATCGGCGCCGATGCGATCCATTTTATTGACGAAAATAAGCCTTGGTACATGATAACGATTTGCCTGACGCCATACCGTTTCAGATTGTGGCTGAACTCCATCAACACCGCTAAATACCGCGATCACACCATCGAGTACGCGTAAAGAACGCCCAACTTCAATGGTAAAATCAACGTGTCCGGGAGTATCAATCACGTTAATATGGTAATTTTTCCACGTACACGTTGTCGCCGCTGATGTGATGGTTATACCGCGCTCACGCTCTTGCACCATCCAATCCATAGTGGTTTCACCCTCGTGAACCTCACCTATTTTATGGGTGATACCGGTATAAAAAAGTATTCGCTCAGTGACAGTCGTTTTACCCGCATCAATATGCGCGGCAATCCCGATATTTCTATAACGATCTAATGGAGTGCTCATTGTTCACCTTCATTTACCAAGCATAATGGGAGAATGCTCTATTGGATTCTGCCATTCTATGGACGTCTAATTTCTTTTTAACGGCACCGCCACGACCTTCAACCGCATCCATTAACTCGTAAGCCAGCCGGATGCCCATAGTTTTATCGGAACGTGCGGCGGCAGCATCAATGAGCCAACGCATTGCAAGCGCACGACCTCTATCTTGATTCACTTCCATCGGAATTTGGTACACACTACCACCAACTCTTCGCGGGCGAACTTCTACCAGAGGAATCAATTGCTCAAAGCCCCGATAAAAAAGGTCTAAGGCCTTGTTTTTATCGCCTTGCGACTTCTTGATTAACAAATCAATTGCATCATAAACAATTTCACGCGCAATGCTTTTTTTGCCATCATCCATCACAATATTGATTAATTTTTGAATCATTTGTGATCCATAACGGGGATCAACACCTATCTCTCTTTTTAAAATACTTTTTTTACGCCGTGGCATACTTTACCTCATTATTGTTTAGGACGTTTAGCGCCATATAATGAACGTGACTGTCTTCTCTTCTCAACACCGGCGCAATCTAATGCCCCACGAACGATGTGGTATTTAACACCCGGCAAATCAGGAACCCTTCCCCCGCGAACAAGGACAACAGAGTGCTCTTGCAGGTTATGACCTTCCCCGCCAATATACGCGGTTACCTCAACGCCATTTGACAACTTAACACGCGCAACTTTACGAAGTGCTGAGTTTGGCTTTTTAGGCGTCGTGGTAAATACTCTCGTGCAAACACCACGTGCTTGCGGCGAGCTTTTAAGAGCTGGGCTCTTTGATTTTGATTTGGAGCTTATTCTGCCAAATCGACAAAGCTGATTTATCGTGGGCATAGTATAACATTCCTACACAGTATAAGGGGTGACAAATCTGAATTAATAACCATAATTTGCTCATTTTTTGAAATACTTATTCGTGTCAAATGGCAAACAACAGTAAAAGTATTTTACTTCTTTTTCATTTTTTTTCAAGTGGAAACTATATAAAAGCATGCATATTACTAGAAAAAAATGATAAAAGTTGATCAAAAAAATAATTATATTCCTTCAATCTGTTGATTAAATAGTTTTATTGGTGATCACCAGGTTATTTTTAGTTAGACTTAGCCGCATGTTAGTGCTATCTTAACAGGATGTCACTTATTGTAGAAGATCCTATTTTTTCAGGGAGAATTTTTCATGATTTTGGTAAAAGCAGTTACTTTTTTGGCACATAATTTCGCATTTGCTGTTGTAGCATTGGCTGGATTAGGCTTCCTGTTAGGATTTCATGAATTGGGCCACTTTCTTTTTTGCAAGCTGTTTCACATACGCACTCCCTCCTTTTCTATTGGTTTTGGCCCTCGCCTCCTGTCAAAAAAAATTGGCGAAACAGAGTTTGCGCTTTCAGCTATTCCTTTGGGGGGATATGTTGAAATAGCAGGTTCAGCCGAAATGGGTCAAGGGGAACAAAAAGAAGCACACGCAAAAGATACGCATTCTTTTGCCATTAAACCATATTGGCAAAAACTACTGGTAATGCTTGGTGGCATTCTTTTTAATCTCATTTTTGCCTATTTTGCTCTCATTCTACTTCATCTGATTGGCATACCAAAAACAGTACCTATAATAAGAACAGTACAACCTGAATCTCCCGCGGCACAATATAACCTTGCTCCCGGGGACAAGATCATCGCAATTAATAATCAAAATATAAACAACGATCTTCCAAAGGCACTGGAACTTATTGCACCCCTGGCAAATCAAGAAACAACGATTACCGTTGAACGTGGTGGCCAAGAAGTGGTTCTTCCTATTAAACTCGGCACCAAAAAAGATGCTACCGGTAAAGAGGTGGGATCATTGGGCGTCACTTTTGAAATGGCAAAGACACCCGGTGAGTCACTCTCTGGAGCAATAACAAAAGGGATTGCGCTCACCAACTCATATATCCTTGGGACCATTAGAGGATTTAAAAATATCTTTTTCAAGGGCGAAGTTTCAGGGGTTCAGGGGCCTGTCGCTATTATTTCTCTTATCATGGAAGGAATAAGCCAGAGCTTTGGCGTATTTTTGCTCCTTCTTGCATTGATTAGCGTGAACTTGGCAATCTTTAATTTGATTCCATTGCCTATCCTTGATGGTGGTCAGATTCTCTATTACACCATTGAAGCGATAATCGGTCGCCCAATTCCAAACAAAATACGTGAATATATACATATCGGCAGTTGGCTCTTAGTGCTCGCACTCATTCTGTATCTGAGTGCGCAAGATATTTATCGCCTAGTTAAGCCCTTGCTGGCTAAAATTATGGGTAAAATCTAGAATTAAGGGAGCAGAATATTTCAACAAGGCGCTGAATTTAATTTTCGGCGCCTTTTCTTTTTGGCGTTAAACTATTTCAAATATGCAATTTTTATAATGCTTTGCTCTATCAAAGTAGACAAAAATATCGTTTTTAATTAACATGAGAAAGTAAATTCTGTCTAAACTATCTATTTCAAATTGAGGTTCTCAATGAAAAAACCGATACTTGTTTTAACGTTAGTTGCAATGAGCAGTATTCTTGCGCCACAACCCACTAAAGCGATTACCCCGGAGAATGCAGCCACAATTGCGGTAATTTCAACCGGACCAGCAATCTACGGATTATATAAATTCTGCAAATGGGTTAAAAGCACCAAAACAGGCAAGACTGTGGCTAAAGGTATCGGGGCCGTTACAACTGGGTTAGGCGCATGGGTAGCGAGCCGTGCAGCCGCAGATTTTTTTTCTGAAGCAAATTGGGCTTACAACAATGGAGCCTTTGATAGGGGGAATTCATATCACAACGGTGCATTGTTAGGCGCAGCACTCTCATGCGGTTTAGGGCTTTCCAGTTGCTTACTAGCAGAATCAACTATTAAAGACCTAAAGAATACAACCCAAAATAATAACTAAAGGCGCTCAGATGAAAAAGTTATTATTTTTAGTAGTTTCACTACTAATCTTGGCTAACACTGCTACTTCAACACAAGCACACATTCCGAATCACTTTAAAAAAACTGCCTGCGTACTTGGCTCTTTAGGTGTCGCTACCTTGGCACTGGGATTGATATATAAGTATGTAAACAACCTGGTATTAAAGCAGTATGACGCCTATCACAAGAGCCGAAATGAATCTCATTTCATGAGCAATAGCGGCAAAAAATTATAAATTTAATAAGGATTTTTTATGAAAAGTAAATTAGTATTTTCACTTTTATTTAGCACATTTGCCATTTTTTCAGCGCAACCTTCGCAAGCACTCCCAACAAATGCAAAAATCGCTGCAGAACTCGTTGGCGGAGTAGCAGCGGGCGCAGTTGCCCTCATCGCGGGAAAAGTTGCCTATGAGTTTATAAAAGAAAAACCAAGCAATTCGCATGAGCCATCGTTGATGACTATTTTTACCGTAGTACCAACAACCCTACTTGCAGCAACTTCAGGAATCTTGAGCTATCTGGCATTTAACGCAGCATATAATAACATCAAAGCATAAGCTAAATCGTAGAACAAAATAAAAAGAGGCACGTTCTTAAACGTGCCTCTTTTTATTTCTGTCTTAAGACAATTTTATGCTTCTTTATCAGCATCCGGCTTTTGACCGATATGAGGATGCTGGCTGCCCGGATAAACGCGCAGTTTACGCAACAGGTAGCGGCTCAAAATATTTTTTGGGAGCATACCTTTCACCGCAAGAGTAATCACTCTATCAGGATGTTTTTCTAGCAATTCTTTTGCTGAAGTAACTTTACGACCACCAATCCAGCCGGTGTAATGGGCATATTCCTTATCTTCCATTTTATTGCCGGTAAGCACCACTTGTGACGCGTTAATCACAATCACATAATCTCCCGCATCAGTATGAGGAGTAAAATATGGCTTGTTTTTGCCACGCAAAATGTCTGCGATCTCTGTCGCCATGCGACCCAACACTTTCCCCTTAGCATCAATAACACGCCATTTGGGGTGTTTATTGTCCTCTTTTCTAACATAGAAAGCTGAATTCATATCTACTGCTTTAGATTGATCTTTCTTCTTTGCAGTTGTTTTTTTGGTTGTTGCTTGAGCAGCAGGAGTAGTTTTACTCTTTGTTTTTTCAGTTTTAGCGACAGCAGGGGAAGACTTTTTAACAGCCATGAAACACCTTTTCTAACCTAAAGAAATAATTAAACTTTTGATTTATAAATGACATATATGACGAACGAAGCTATTATATACTTTAAATAAAAATAGAATAAGGGTCAAATTCTTAAAAAAGGTATTTATATGATACACAGTTGGCTAGTGTTACTTCCTCCGGTATTTATTCTGATTGCGGCACTCATTTCCAAACGCTTAAACCCATCGATTATTTTAGGGCTTATTACTGCCGCATTCATTGCGCAAAATTTCATGCTTTTGCCCGCTATCAACCTTTTAATAACGCGACTTTATAAACAGGTGACTGATCCTGAAAACATTTACCTGTATGGATTCTTATTTATTTTGGGAATCCTTATCAGCCTGCTTGAATATACTGGTGCAGCAATGGCCTTTGCTCACCGCCTTACCACGCGCTTAAAAACTGCCAAAAGTGCACAGACTGCCACGCTCGTTATTTCAAGCATTCTTTTTATCGATGACTATTTAAGCTGCTTAACAACCGGCTATGTTATGCGGCCCATATTAGATCGATTCCGATTACCTCGCGTAAAACTAGCTTATTTAATTCATTCATTCTCTGCTCCAGTGGTAATTTTGGCACCAATTTCCAGCTGGATCGCATTGATTACCAGTCAACTTGAAAATGCAGGCATATCCCCAATCGCCAATCACAATACTCGCATTATCGCCGATCCTTTTTATATTTACCTACAATCAATCCCCTATATTTTTTACTCTGTTATTTTGATTATCAGCGTATGGCTCGTCGTGCGCCGGTCACTTTCTTTTGGGCCCATGCATGAGCAGGAAGTAATAGCTCATAAAACAGGAAATCTTTTTGGCGGCAAAGAGCCATTGACCGGAACAACTATCACTCAAAAGACAACAAGCGGCTCGATCTGGGATCTTATATTCCCTCTCTTTCTCTTGATCATTATTTTTATCAGCGGTATTGCCTGGGCCGGCGGCTATTGGTTATTTGGCGGTAGCTATTCTTTTGTGTACGCACTGCAAAAAAATCATCAAACCGCGCTTATGCTTTTCATTGCCAGCATCATTACTTTATCAGTCACTTTTTTGATAAATCTCATTAATAAAAAAGTTAACTTTAACGTTTTTCTCAAAAACATTGTTCCCAACGGGATTACCATGATGCAGTCTTCCGTTATCATGGTCTTTCTTGCCTCAACTTTTGGTATCATGCTTCGCGAGGATCTACAAACTGGTGTTTACCTTGCGCAAGTATTGCAGGGTACGATTAGCATGGCCTTGCTTCCATTTCTCTTTTATCTTATTTCAATTATTGCAGCATTTATTACCGGGTCAGCATGGGGAACCATTGCACTCATGATTCCAATCGCAATTCAAATGATTACCACCTTATCGGCAGTTTCCCTTCCGGCAAATCCTACTGACATTAGTATTCTTTTTCCTGCACTTGGCGCCATTTTTTCTGGTGCAGTCTGTGGAAATCATATTTCTCCCATTGCCGAAACTACCATCATGTCCGCCAATAGCGCCGGCTGCTATCCGATTGATCATGCAGTTACACAATTTTGGTACGCGCTGCCAGCAGTTATCGGTGCAGGAATTTCATTTATTCTGTGCGGATTCTTGACCGCCGCAGCACCTTTGGTAACTATTGGCATTTCATTGGTAGTAGGATTGATTTTTTGCCTGGCGTCTCTTCTGCTTGCGAATCGATTCGAAAAATAACATTACAACCTGTATTAATTGCTCTTTGCCAGCAAAGGCGGTATACTTGCACTATTAATCAGAAATTAAATAATTGCAGGAAATAATTATGTTTAAAAAAATAGTTTTTCTTATTTGTCTCTCAATGAGCGCATCATCGTATGCCATGACTTTCAGTGTCGTCGGGCAACCATTAAGCAATGTTGATCCAAAACTAGCTCAGGCAATTGCAGATTTAGGAACAAAAGCACTAAGCAACGTAGCAATTTCATTGGAAGCAACTGGTGTAAACCTTGGTGCAACACTACAAGAATCCGTTAAAATTTTGCGCAAAGCACTCGAGAATGTAGCTACAACGTTCTCCGAAAATGGTTTTAAATTAGTACTTGATCCAGAACTCGATCCAAAACTAATTGATAGCATTCAACTCATTTCTAAAGATGGCGCCAAAATAGCACTTAATCTTGATCCCGCTCTTACTAAAACTATGCAAACGATTGCCGAAAAGGGCTTCCAAATAATAGTTGATCCTGAACTTAATAAGAATCTTAAAACGTTTGCAGACCAGGGAGTAAAAGCACAGTTCGCTATTGATCCGATCACCCTAAAAACTTTCTGCTTAACCAGTGTTGGTGCAACCCTAGCGGTAGCGGGAATTTTAGTACTCTATCATGAACTTACCAAAACAGATGCCACGACAACAGAAACAGAATCTGCACAAAAAACCTACTTCCAACACTTTAAAGCATTGTTGCAAAACAAATATGTGATTGGTTCTGCGCAAGTGCTGGCCGGTCTCTTGTTGATTATCAAAAGCAATGCGTTGATCGCAAGAGGTTAAGCCATATTAAATTCTTCGGATTCTTCCTCAACATCATTAAATGAATGTTCTTCAGATTCCGATTCTTCTTCATCAGTATCATTTTGCATGAGCGCTTCGATATCTTCTGGTTTTTTTGGCAAGGATTCGCTCAAGCAGACTACACCGTCTTTGACAACCCAATAGTTATCTTCGATACGAATACCAATTCCTTCTTGAGGGATATAGATTCCCGGTTCGATGGTGAAAACATCACCTTCTTTTAAAGGTTCTTTAAGATCACCCACATCATGAACATCAATACCTAAGAAATGGCCAATACCATGGGGAAAATAGTTGCCATAGCCTCGCTCATCCAAGAATTTCTTCGCCAAATGATTGAGAGATTTTTCTGGCTGTTCTTTGTTTGATAACCACATGCCCGGCTTTGCAAGATCCGCAATATATTCTTGCGTTGCAAGAACCAGATTATAGAGCTCTTTTTGGCGTTTGGTAAAAGTACCTGAAACCGGATACGTTCGGGTTAAATCGGCACAGTAATATTCATATTCGGCGCCAATATCCACCACTACCAATTGACCATTTTTTAAGACGTCAGCATTTGTTTGATAATGAAGTATGGTGCCATTTTTGCCACCCGCCACGATGCTTGGAAATGATGGGCGGGCATTCGATCCGGTAAACATATACTCAAGACTTGCCTGCACTTCACATTCAAGAATGCCGTCTTGTATGGCGTGGGCAGCAGCTTCCTGGGCCAACATGGTAATCTCTACTGCTTTATACATAGTTTCAATTTCACGCATATCTTTTTTGCGACGCAGTGCGGCTACCAATGGCGCTATATCAATGCAATGACTTTGAAACCCGGTGATCATCGTATCAAAGCGTGCAAGCATGGAACGTTGCTCAACGTATTCCCATGAATTTTGTGGCGCCAAGGTAAATAACTTCCCATTATCCTTTATGATCGCACTCAGATCGGCAATGAGATTGGAATAATGCTTTTTATCTGAAAAAGGGTGGAACTGATAGCCCGGCGCCATTTGCCCCAACGATTTGATATGTTCAAATCCTAGTTTTTTTGCATTTTCTTGCGTTAAAGGAACCGGCGTGTGCACCCATGCAGATCTATTTGCTCCGTGATCGGGAGTATACAGCGTTGATTTTCCTTGTAAGTCGATAACAACTACCGCTCCGGGTTCAGTAATGCCGGTTAAATAATAGAATGAACTTTCTTGACGAAATTTAGTGCGATCGTGTTCAAAAGCACCAAAAAGAACAATTGCCCCTTTTTTCTCAGGGTATTCTTGGCTAATCAGTGCGCTCAGATCTTGTCTGCGCAACTGAGATAATGATGCGGTTGTTTGCGTTGTTTCATTAATAAACATGGAAATTCCTTATAAATTTTTTTCAGATATCATTCGACACGCTTCGCTACTCCGGATGTGTTCCTAAAACTTATTTAAAGCTTAAAACTTACTCGATGTTTTTTACACTTTCTCATGAACTTTTAACCACACATCCTGAATAAAAAATCGAAGATTTTTGTATCGAAGGATTTCCTACTTTTTAATATTAAAGTTTTTTTTAGATAAAAGTTTTATCTTGTTCCAGTCTTTAGCAAGTAGGGCCGCTTTTTTCTTTCTCGACCATCCTTTGATTTGTCTTTCAATAATCAGAGCATCATCTTTTGTTGCAAAATCTTGAACAAAAACTAATTCAACCGGCAACGTGAAGCTGTAGAATATCCACCCTGCCTATTGTTATGTTCTGCAAACCTTTGCTCAAGATCCCTCGTTAGTCCAACATAATAAGAATTATCGGCACATTTTAACATATAAACAAAATAACTTTTCATAACTTTGAATATCCTTCGATACGCTTCGCTACTCAGGATGTGTGATTTCAAATTCTCTTAAATATTAAAATTTTTCATTTGTCATACAAAATAACTATTTCAAGCTGATAGCATTTAATTTGAATATCCTTCGATACGCTTCGCTACTCAGGATGTGTGAAGATTAAAATGGTCTACGTTCAGATAATGCCTTATACACGGTAACTCTATCCATCGATTCTATGGCGGATCCTACCGGAATGCCACGCGCCAGACAAGAAATCTTAACGCCACTTTGCCGTAATTTGCTCGCGATAAACGATGCTGTTGCCTCACCTTCTGGCGTCTGATTTGTTGCTAAAATAATTTCTGCAATCTGACTATTTTCAACGCGATGAATCAAGGGGATAATATTTAAATTTTCCGGGCCGATTCCTTCCAAGGGGCAAATTGCCCCACCAAGCACATGATAGACACCGGTATAACCGCCGGTTTTTTCTATCGCAATAAGCTCTTGCCATGTCTCTACCACGCAGACAAGCGATTGATCACGGCGCGTATTGGAGCACAACGAACAGGCGCGATCTTTTTCGCGCCATGAAAAGCAGGTGCCGCATTGGGTTATATTTTGTTTTACTTCTTTAAGAGTTGCACAAAATTGATCAACCTTGTGTTCCTCAAGGTGCAAAAAATAGCTGGCGACTCGATAAATATTTTTTGAAGCCAGATAGGGCACTTGCTGCAAGGTTTTAAGAAGTCTGGTGAGCGAAGGGGTTTCTGGCAACATGATTTATGCCCAGCCCATTTTTTGCTGAAAGAAATTCTGGATCACGCCCAACAAAACACCAATAAAAATATACAAACTTAATCCGGCAGAGAAATTGGCTGAAAAAGCACCGAAAATAAGCGCCATAGCAATCATGGTAAAACGCTGTTTTGGATCATTGGTCGGCGCCAAAAAGAGCATGCTGCCCCCGATAAGAACGGGCAAAATATAATAGGGATCGGTTGCTGATAAATCAGGGATCCATAAGAAGGGCGCCTTATATAACTCAATTGCACTGGAAAGCACTCGGCTCAATGCAAAGAAAATCGGCAATTGCAATAATTTGGGTAAACATCCACCAACGCCCGGCATGCCATGCTTATTGATAAGCTCAGCTCGCTCACGCGCCAATGTATCCGGATCATTTTTATATCGCTGCTGAATATACGCCAGCTTCTTCTGCATATCGGTATATTTTTTCATACTCTTGGAGCCAATAAGGTTAAGCGGTAATAAAATCAAATTGATTACGAGCGTTAATATAACAATAGCCCAGCCATAGTTATGTAAAAAACGGTATAAATAGTTTAAGATCCAAAGAAGCGCACGTGAGATGGGAGCAAGTATTCCTGAATAATCAAGCGTCTGCTCCAACCGGGGATCAACACCAGTCATCACCGCTTCCTCTTTAGGACCAAAATAAAATGATACCGTCCACTGAGTTGGTGCAGTAATTGCCGCACTTTCTAAAATACTAATTAAGCGTGTCTGCCCGACCAGCGAATAATAGGCACGTTGCGTAAAGTGTTGCGGATCAGCTACCATCGCGTGAATAAAATATCTATCATCGCTACCAAACAATGTCGGCGCAAACCAGCCGGTGTTGGGGTCAACCTTTGCACGCGCTTTTTTAGCTACTGATCCTTTTTGGTTGTTATAAATAGCAGATACCACATCCCCTTTTACTGAAAGAGCCGGCGAACTAAAGAAAATGCGGACCTGCACAGGTTCTTTTTTAGGTGTAATGGTAACTGCCAGATCAATCTTAAATTGAGCATGGTAGATAGTAAACGTTTTATCTATAATGGCATGCTCCGTCTGCCCGCGATAGGTTACGTGCGAAACTGATTCACCTTGATCATGATCAATGAGGGTAAAATTATAAGGAGTGTTTGTATCCAAGCCCACCAAGAAGCAATTATTTTCACGCGAAAGATCGTGCGGGGTTTCAATGGTTTTGAGCGAAATAAGCTCACCATTCATATGCCTTTTGAAAATCAATTGCTCCAAGCAAGCCCCTTTATTAGAAAAAATATAGGTGGCAAATTCTGTTTCAATGCGCGTTTGAACAGCCGGCAATGAATCACTCTCCTCAGAATCATTAAAATTAACTTCTCGATTCAAGGGCTGAACCTCAAGCGGACTTTGGGGCGCAACAAAGGTTTGACCCGATTGCACTTCTTCAGCCCCATTGCCCGGGTTTAAATAAGGCCTAATAATAAAATATTCAAGAGCAAAAAGAGTGAGGGAGGCAAGAGCAAACGGCAATAATAAATTCTTGAAATTCATAGATACAAATCCTTGAGAAACAGCAAATGATCGGGATATTTACAAAACAAACCATCCTAATAGTAGCAAAAAAACTGTATGCTTACCAGGCGAACGCATAACTTTTTGCAAAAAAATAATGCTCTATTTTAACTATTTTGGTATACCTATATCTACTACCTTGCAAAATGAGAAAAGGTAATGAAAAGGAAAATTACATGAAAATGCAAAAAAGACAATTTAGAATCGGCCAACTTGCCAACTATTTAAAGGTTGAAAAATTCGTTATCAGATTTTGGGAAAAAGAATTTGAAATGAAAAGCGCGCGCTCAACAGGCGGCCAACGATTTTATGACCAAAAAGATATTGAGCGGTTTAAAATAATTAAAGAACTGCTCTATCAAAAAGGTTTTACCATTGCGGGAGCAAAACAACAGCTCAAGGAACGCTCAAAGCGTAAGCAAGCATTGCTTGAAGAGGATTCAAAAATTTTAGGATCCCACAAAACAACGCTCGAGCATACGGTGAACACGCCGCAACCAACGCGAGAAGAACTGGAGCAGCAGATTGTCGACTTACAGAAAAAATTATTAAAGTTACGGGAATTGCTGTAACCCTTCGTGACCCGTCTTCCGACTTCGCTAAAGCTACGTCGGGCAGGTCGCCAAGGCGGAGTTTATCCTGAGCTCACCGAAGGGCCGGGCACGCGCACAACGACCCGTTCGTGCTGAGCCCGTCGAAGCATCGTGGTGAGTGATTGCGAAGCAATTGTATCGAACCATATTGTAAAGATTGTTTAAGTATGTACAACAGCAAAGCACATATTCATTTTGTGGGAATCGGCGGCATCGGCATGAGCGGCATCGCACAGATCCTCAAAAACCAGGGATATACAATATCCGGTTGCGACGCGGATATGGATCAACAAAGCATTAAAGATCTCAAAGCGGCCGGGTGCATTATTTTTGAAGGCAACAATAGCAATCATTGCCAAACTGCATGCCCAGATATTTTGGTCTACTCCTCGGCAATTCGTGCCCACAATCCCGAAATTGTTGCCGCGCAAGCGCGCGGCATTCCCACAATACCACGCGCCCTTATGCTCGCTGAGCTCATGCGCACCAAATTTAGCATTGCTATCAGCGGTGCTCATGGCAAAACGACCACTACATCATTGATTTCTCATATTTTACTGGAGGCCCATCGGGATCCAACCGTGGTTATTGGCGGGCATCTGAAAAATATTGAAGCAAACGCGCGCCTTGGCAATGGTGATTTTTTAGTTGCTGAAGCTGATGAAAGCGATCGTTCGCTCCAAAATCTTCATCCGACTCTTGCCGTTGTCACCAATATTGATTTGGAACATTTAGAAACGTATAAAGATTTGGACGATATTAAAGAAACATTCAAGCGATTTTTGAATAATATTCCCTTTTACGGGAAAGCATTCGTATGCCTCGATGATGCCAATATTCGTTCCATTATTCCCTCACTGCCCCATATTAAATTAATAAAATACGGATTTGACGAAATTGCTGACCTTTATGCTACTAACGTTGCTCTCCATGCCGATTACACCACTTTTACGATTCATAAAAAAGATATTCAAGAGCCACTCGGCACCATTCATAGTTTTTTACTGGGCAGGCACAATGTTTTAAATTCGTTGGCAGCAATAGCGGTTGCTTTAGATGTTGGCATTCCCTTTGAGACAATTTCCCGTGCAATAACCAGCTTTAAAGGTATTGAGCGAAGATTTTGTTACAAAGGCACTTTTCAAGGCGCTGAAATTTTTGACGACTACGGCCATCACCCACAAGAAATTTATAATACACTCTTGGTTGCCAAAAAAAGATCAAAAAGGAAACTCATCGTGGTTTTTCAACCGCACCGATACACAAGAACAGATAAGTTATGGCATGATTTTATTAAAATATTTATTGAAAGCGCCATTGATCATTTAATCGTGACCGATATTTATCCGGCAAGCGAAGCGCCCATTCTCAATGTTACCAGCCCAAATTTAGTAAGTGCCATGCAAGAACAAAATCCGGCATTTACCATTACCTATGCCCCGTATGAAAAAGATTTTGTGGCGATCAAAGAATCACTCAAATCTATTGCGCATGAAGATGATTTGGTTCTCTTGCTGGGCGCGGGTAAAGTAAACAAATTGGTCGATTATCTAACCTAACGCTACAATGAAGTCAGGATTTTTTTCTAAAACACGTCCGAATGCTTGGGAAATCACGTTCTGTTTTTCCTCCATACTCAACTGATCGTAATGAGAAAATTCTTTATCCGTTTGGGCTTCTTGTAAAGTTTCCTGTAAAATTGGGTAACTGTATTCGTTAAGTGATTCAACCGAAATGGTCCTTCCATCTGTTAAATTTTTTATTTTCTCAGCGAATGATTTAAACTCCGGCGATTCAAGATCTCTCTGCGCAGAAGCCTCCAGGAGTTCCCCATGTTTTTTTATAACAGCATCAAGTTCATGAATGAGCTTTCTCGATTGTGGCTTTAACTGATTAAGCCAACTCTGCTCAATTGGTTTTTCCATAGCAGAAATAGTCGCAACACCAAATATTAAAAGCAGTAATAATCGTAATTTCATTGACAACCTCACTCCAACTTAGTTTTCCCATTATATTGTTTAAGCAATTGAATTATTTGGTTCCCTTTTGCTGGATCCCGAATATTTTTGACCGCATTAGCAACTTCAGTCTTTGCAATACCTTGATCCGCACCTGCCTCAAGAAGCATTTGAATTATAACTGGATTTTCTTCAAGAATGGCAATTACAAGGGGGATAATTGAAGATCGAGAGCTCGTATAAGCATTCGGATCAGCCCCAAGCTCTAAAAGCTTATCTACCATTTCGACGTTATCATTTGCGATTGCTGCTCCCAGCGGAGATATATCTAAATCATCAAAAAGCTCAATGCTTGCACCAAGATTCACTAAAAAAGTAAAAAGCGTTACATTATTTTTTTGTATTGCAAGCAAAAAATCTCTCTGCAGTTGTTTAAGAAATTTATCTTCATCCTGATCGTGAGATAGCGAAGCCGGAATTAAGCCCTTTTGATAATTCTGTTTATACCAATCTCGTGCGCCCGGGACATTTAAACGAGCCGCAACATCAATATAGGCATAATGCGCATCATCAGGGTCGATTGTTGTCCCAAATTTCTCATATAACTGTTCCATAATATCGTCCGTTATTTGATCATCATCAAGCAAGTTACGAATTTGTATACTATCCGCACCTGCTTTATGTATTCCATTAATAGCTTCATCTAGGGTTACTGCATTGGCAATAATATTTTTTATTATTGGACGCATAGTTAGTTGCTGAAGGCTTAATGGCTCGAATAACTTTAATCGTAAATTAGGGATTTCGGGCGCAAAAATGGTTCCGAAGACAAATAGCGAAAGTCCTAACAATCGCAATTTCATTATTCTTCTCCTTACTCCAACTTAGTTTTCTCGGTATATGGTTTAAGCAATTGAATTATTTTGTTTCTTGTTGCAGGATCCTGAATATCTTGTACGGCCTTGGCAACATTTACTGTTGGAGTTGCGATATTTTGATCAGCACCTGCCTCAAGAAGCATTCGAACTATGTCCGGATTTTCTTTATGTATTGCTGTTATAAGTGGAGTCGCCAAAAAGAATCCGGCATTTCCGTTAGGATCAGCCCCCATATCTAAAAGCTTTTTTACCACTTGAACGTTGTCACTCCTAATCGCTTCGCCCAATGGAGATATACTAAACCCAGCGAAAAGCTCAATGCTCGCTCCAAGATTTAATAAAAAATTAAAGAATATGAGATTATTTGCTCTTATAGCAGCCAAAAATTCTTTATTTAACCATAGACGAAATCGTTCCTCAGTTTTTTCTTGGGGTTTCTCAAAGATTATGCCCTTATCATAATTCTGAGCATACCAATCTCGCGCACCTTGGGTATTTAAACGAGCAGCGATATCAATATAGGCATAATGCGTATCATCTGGACTGATTTCGGCCCCAAATTTATCATATAACTGTTTCATAATATCATTCGTTATTTGCTCATTATCAAGTAAGTTAAGAATTTGAATATTATCTGTAGCTGCTTTATGTATTCCATTAATTGCTTGATTTAAAGTAGCCGCATTGGCAATAATATTTTTTATTATTGGGCGCATAGTTAGTTGCTGCAAACTTAATGGCTGGAATTGTTTTACTTGCGCTTGCACAGGCGGTTTTTCCATCGCACCACTGGTTAAAACAGCTAAAAAAGTAATCATTACACATGCTTGGATCTTCATTATTCTCCATAAAGCATTTTTGTTAGCTTTTGGATATATTCACCATATAACTGCTTTGCCCTTACAGTATATTCATCCGCGTTTATTTTACCTGTTACAAATTCTTGCAAAGCTTGTGCTTTTTTTTCTTGAAAATCACGAGTTCCTTCAGCCGAAACTTTTTCTTTTATATCTTCGGGAAGATTTTGAACTGACTGTCCTCTCTTCCATATTTCTTGTACGGTTATGTCAATCAGTGATTTGGGTTGTTGGGGTTGTTGGGTATGGCTACTTCCTACAAAACATAATGCGAAAATACTTAACACTTTTAACAAATTAATGGCTTTATTCATTATTCTTCTCCTCAATAGGGTTTATTTCTATTTCTCTCATATAATGGCATATTTTTATTACAATTTGCAATATTATTGATTATTTTATGAATAATTTGGTACGCTAATGGTATATAAGGGAGTTTTGCAATGAAAAAACTATCTAAAATACTGACTTTTTTGCTGATACTCGTTTTGAGCAACGATTATATTTCGCTCCATGCGGATGAAGCTTCTGACATTTTAGGGCCAACTATTGGCGGGGCAGCCCTTGGTGGTATTTTTGGCGGCGGCCGCGGCGCAGCAATTGGCGCCGGGGTCGGGTTTGGCATTGGCGCACTCAATGCATCCCGTAATCGCGAACGGCAGTATTATTACCGTAATGAACCGTATTATGATGATGATTATGATTATTATGATGATGACTATTATTATCAACCAGTAAGAAGAAGTTTTCGCACGCGCCGGTACAATCAACGCCGCGCCCAACCGGCAACAAACCAATCGTCCGGCAAAATAATATACGTTAATTAAAAGATATTACTCATCATCAGCGCTATTTTTTGGACTCACCAGCAGATGAACTAAATGAGTATATTTACTCGTATAAGCATTTTCGAGTGATCGAACGGTAACAAGAGCAATTTTCTTTGGCTTTTCAAAAAGTAAGAATTTTTCATCAACATCAACCATTGCAGCCTGGTGCCACCCCATGCACGCCATTTGCGTGCAATAAAAAGCGATAATCTCATCGGCCAAACAAATTGTTGCAAAAACAATCATTTGCTGATCATTGCGCAAACTTTGATGAGCGTGCTGTAGAATAACCGAACCTATCATGGTTGGCAAATCGGTTAAGGTTGCCTCAATACTCAGTTGCCGTTCTTGTGCTTGTTCGAGGGTTCCAATATCAATATTGGTTTCAATAGAAAAAGCTGCTTCATTGTGAGAAGCAGCTTTTTTATAATTTTTTGGTGCGCAACCGGAAATGGCACCCAGGAGGGCCATTAGGCCGGCTAAAGACACCATGCGCGCGTACATTTTACGCAGCTGAAACGGTGTTATTTGCAGTGTGGCTTGCAATTTTTTCTTTTACACGTCCCGCTTTACCAACTCTATCACGCAAATAATAAAGCTTTGCACGGCAAACGTCACCACGTCTAATCACATTAATTGATTCAATCAATGGTGAATAAACGGGAAAGATTCTTTCTACCGGCACTGCATTGGCACCAATTTTACGAACGGTAAAGGTGCTTGAAATGCCATGATTGTTTTTGGCAATAACATCACCTTCAAACATTTGAATACGTTCTTTGTCGCCTTCCTTAATTTTTTGTGCAACAGCAATGGTGTCACCAATATTAAATGCCGGAAAACCGCGATCAACTATACCAACATTGGCAAGCGTTTCTTTAGTAAGTTTTTTTGCTTTCATCGTAAACCTTTGGATGATTTTGTCCTGCGTGGAACACTAACACTGCTTTTTAGGGCACTTTAGCATAGCCAATAGGGATTGCTTAAATGGAAGAATTTAATTTTTACTATAACAAAAAAAAAGAAATATGCCAATTCAACTACTTTTTAATGTTTAATCCCAGCCATTTATCAAGAATAATAGCCACTGCGGAACGAACTGATAAGTGATTATAATCAGTTAACCCTTCTAAAGGGGCCAATATATAGTCACATTTTTCAAGGAGTGCAGGGCTCAATCCTTTGCCGGTGCCAAAAATAAGCACAACGGGCCGTTTTTGGGCCCATATCGTGCCCTGATCATGGAAAGTAATCATTTTGTTCCCTTGACTTGGGCGAGCGGAGGTAGCTATCAGCAGTGGTTTTGCCCCCTCTTTGCGCTCAACATCAGCAAGAACAGCTTCAAGAGAATCCTTGAGCTCAACATGTTTCACTGCATCATGCCTGCTGGCATTATATTCAACCCCGGTGCCTGTCTGCCAAAAATCAAGCAATTTTCTTACGATTTTTTGCTGGTCAAGCAAGGGGGTAACGATAAAATAATTTCGCAAACCATAGGTGCGTGATGAACGCGCGATATCATGAATATCAAGAGAAGTTACCGACGTGTTGCCCACGCGATCCCCTGCTGCATCAGCCACCACCACATCAGTATGCATAAGCACACTGTAATGAGACGGTAAAGCCTGTGCGACCAATCTCCTTTGTTCAACATTCAATGGGCAAGCCGAAAGCCAATCCCAATGATTTTCTAGCGTTCGCTCGATTGCCATGCGTACGCGCCACTGCTCAATGAGTGCATGATTGCCCGATCGGAGAACCTCAGGAACCTCTTTATCCTGCCAGATAGCCGGCATAGTATATTCAGGATAATCAACAAACGGCCCCGAGAATGAATCACGTTGTACCGATTCTTGCTTGCCAACCACGCCGGGTAATAATCGCAAGAGCCCTTCGAGCAAAATCATTGCCGGTAGATCACCGCCCATCAGCACAAAATCACCGATGGAAATAACCTGATCAGCATAAACCTGCTCCACGCGATCATCCATTCCTTCATACCGAGCGGGAATAAGCATTAAATGTTTTTTTTCCTGAACCTGCTGGGCAATCTCTTTGAGCAGATTCTGGTCAAGCTTTTTGCCATGGGGCGAGAAAAAGATTTTATACGCGCTGCCATGAGCCTGTTCTTGCGCCTCGATTGCCTTTTGCACCACTTCAGGCTTAATGAGCATACCCGCGCCATGGCCAAAGGTAGGAGAATCGATGCGTTCTTTAGGTGCAACAACAGAAAAAAAATCGGCCAGATTAAACTGGACCAATTTTTGTTCCTGCGCACGACGCACTAAACTCGTTTCAAGAAACGGTGTATAGAGTTGCGGGAAAACGGAGAGAATGGATATGTTCATGTAATTTATTTCGCCGCGCCTTCTTTATACTGGCGATGCAATTTTTTTACGGTCTCAGATTCTTGCGCACCAACTGAAAGCCAGTAATTAATGCGATCTTCGTGGAAATGCACCAACTTGCTGTTGAGCATATCATAGGTACCAAGATCTTCTAAACAAGCCCCATCACGTTTTTTGCGTGAATCAAGCGCCACAATGCGCGCAAAGGGAGCATTTTTTTTACCAATACGTTGTAAACGAATTTTGACTGCCATGCAATCATCCTTATGATATTTAAAATAGAAAAATTTTTAAAATGGATTACTTAAAATATGGTTCGATACGATTGCTACGCAATCACTCACCACGAGCGGCACACCTAGGCCCGCTCGCCCTGAGTAGCAGTTTACTGCGTATCGAAGGGTCTTTTTAATAAATATACCAATTTTTATTTAGGAAAGCCGGGAAAACGCCCAAACTTCTTTAAAAGTTTAACATATTGCTGGCTTTGTTCAAATCGTTCCAGCAAAAGATTTATATCATTAACCTGTACCCCCGCCCCTTTGGCTATTCTTTTTTTACGAGAAGCATCCAAAATACGGGGAAGAATCCGCTCTTTAGGGGTCATTGAACTGATAATTGCGTTAAATCTCTTGAGTTCAGCCTCCCCCTTTTGGATCATTTCAGGAGAAAAAGCAGGATTAGCTGCCCCCGGCATATACTTGACTATTTGCGAAAGGGAACCCATTTTTTGGACCATTTTCATCTGATCGGCAAAATCTTGCAGGGTAATCTGCCCCTTGTTAAAGGCCTTTTTCAAGGAGTCTTGTTCAGATTGCTTTATTTTTTCATTCGCTCTTTCCATCAACGTGGCAATATCGCCCATCCCCAAAATGCGCCCTGCCAAACGTTCAGGATAGAGGCGCTCAAGATCGGCTATCTTCTCTCCCGACCCCACAAAAACGATCGGCTTTTTGAGCGCGTAACGGAAGGCAAAAGCTGCCCCGGCGCGTGTATCGCTATCCAATTTTGTTAAGACAGCCGCATCAAAACCAACTGCTTGATTAAAACTTTGAGCCACTGAGAGCGATTCTTGACCCGTCATCGCATCCAACACGAGCAGTTTATACTTTGGTTTAAGCAGTTTATCTATCACCTTGAGCTGTTCCAACATCTCCTGGTCAACATGCAAGCGCCCTGCTGTATCAAGAAATAGCAATTCAAAAAGTTCTTTTTGGTAATACGCAAAAATCTCTTGTGCCGCTTTAACCGGATCAGTATTTTGAGCCCGATAAAAGGTGACGCCTGGAATCTGCTTTGCGAGAATTTCTAGTTGATCAATGGCAGCGGGCCGGTAAAAATCTACCGATGCAAGTAAAATTCTGCGCGATTTACCCTTGGCTTGCGATTCGGTTGTCACTAAGTTTGCCATCTTGGCAATCGAGGTTGTTTTACCCGACCCTTGCAGGCCCATCACCATCACCACTGATGGTAATTGAAAAGTAAAAGGCACCGCATCTTGACCACCCAAAAAAGATTTTAAGCGATCATGCACCACTTTAATTAATTGCTCAGCAGGTTTTAAAGAAGTGAGCACTTTTTGGCCCACTACTTCATTTTTAATATCATTGCAAAAGGTCTCAACCAATGAAAGCGGCACATCGGCCTCTATAAGGGCATCCTTCACTTTGGCAAGCACATCGGCAACATCATTTTCTGTTAAGGTGCCTTTACCGGTTATTTTTGAAAAAATAGATGAAAATTTATTCGTGAGAAAATCAAACATGGTAATCCTGAAAAAAAGATTTTATTCAAGTTTATCAAAAAAAAGAATTATTGTATTATTTCATAGTCAACGTCTGTTTTCCCCTTAAAGAATAAAGTGAAACCATGAAAAAAATATCCTACTGTTTTCTCGCATTATTATTCGCAATCAAAATGAATGCTAATCCTTGGAAAGCGATCAGAGAATCGGCACAACAATCATTTGCCACTGCGCGCACTCATCTGATTCCAGCAATCAAAATTATTGGTGGATTACAACTCAGCACAGCTGGCGCTATTCAGGGCGCTGAGGCAATTGCCCAAGGCTATAAAGGAATTAAAAAAACAATCGCCGGCACCTATGAGAACGATTATAAAGAATACTTAGCCGCTCTTAAACAACATCAAGAAGAAAAAGCAAAGCATACCGATGGCGGTGGCGTTTTGGGAGGAATTATGCTGCTTGCATATACAAACAAACCGAGAGCCCCCCGTGCTCCCAGCGAGTATTATAAAACTGCTGCAGCCAAAACGGCTCTGAGTCTTTCATTACTTGCCACGGGCATGTATCTCTTTGGCAATGGTATTAATGCTATCAAGAAGTAACAAGATCAATAATATATCTCCCAGGGCAGAAGAATCTATTTTCTGCTTCCACATAATTAGAAAAACATCTATACTTACCTATTATGGCAAGAAAAAATGAATACCTCACCCATGTATATCCTAAAACACTCGTTGTCGGCATCGAGGCTCCTTATAATAAGACGGTGAATATCGATTCTTATTTTCAGGAATTCCTTAATTTGGTAAAAACAAATGGGATCCCCTATGAAGAAGCTATCTTTATTAAGCTGCGTGAAATTGATCCCGGGTACTTTTTAACCAAAGGGAAACTCCAGGAGCTCAAAGAACTGGTAGAAAAATTATCTATTAAAGAGATTATTTTTTCTGAACCATTTTCGGTGCAGCAAGAGCGGAACCTCAACGACTTTTTACATTGCAAAATTTATGACCGCACCCGTTTAATTTTAGAGATTTTTGAAAAAGCGGCCCATACCGCCGAAGGCAAAATCCAAGTGGCGATTGCCATGTTGCAATTTGATAAATCTCGCTTGGCCGGGCAGGGAATTTTCCTTTCCCAACAAGCGGGCGTTATTGGTAACCGCGGACCGGGTGAAACATTAAAAGAACGGGAAACACGGCACATTGAAAACGCCGTACTTAAATTAAAACGGCAATTAGAATCTCTTGCAAAAGCACGTGAAACACAACGCAAGCGCCGCTTGATGAGCAACATACCGCTCATTTGCTTGGTTGGGTACACCAACGCCGGCAAATCAACCATTCTCAATGCGCTGACCAAAAGTAATGTGCTTGCCGAAGACAAACTGTTTGCCACCCTTGATACCACAACGCGCGAACTCTACATCGATGGCAACAAAAAAGCGTTAATTTCTGACACAGTTGGTTTTATTCAACAACTGCCCCATCAACTCATTGAAGCATTTAAATCTACCTTATCCGAATTACAGTTTGCCGATCTGCTTTTGCACGTGATTGATATTTCTGACGCAAACTGGGGATCCCATATAAAAGTGGTTCTTGCAATTTTGCGAGAAATTAATGTTGATAAACCAATGCTCTATGTTTTTAATAAAGCAGATAAAGTTGTTGACAGTGCGCAATTGGAGCAATCTATTGCTGCGTATCAACCACATGTAATTATTTCTGCCAATTCAAAAGAGGGCTTGCAGCCACTCGTCGAATACCTCCGCAATTGGAAAAGATAGTTGTATTTTGATTCATTTTGTGTATAAGCTTTAAACGATTTTTTGAAGTCGTTTAAAACGTATATTTTCAAAAAGGAGTCCTCACTATGTTTTCTTACACTAAAGCATTACCACTTGCTTTGCTCATTTCTCTTCCGGCAATTGCAATGGAAAATGAAGCGGCAAAACCAACTTCAGCACAATTAGCTACAACAACTTGGATCACTAATAATCTTAATAACGGCGCTGAGGGTCTTAACAATTTAAAACAAAGAATTTCTGATAAAAACGATAGGATAACGGGTCTTACTAAAGATTTAGATGCACTTAGCTTAGACACAGCAGCAAAAAGAAATATGCTCAAACAGCTTCCGACAGAAGAAAAAAATAAACAATCTGAATATATGAAAAATCTTGCGACACAAACGGCACTGCTCAAAAAAGATTATTTCTCAACTATCGAAATCGAAACACAACAAAAAATTAAGAGCAATGAAGAAGAAATCAAAAAAGTGGATGCGGAAATAGCATCTCTTGTTCAATTTAAAAAAGAATATCTTGAAGACATCAAGAAATTTAAGCAGGAAGAAGAAACTGCAAAAGCAAATTACGTAAAAAAAATCCAGACGCAAAATGAAACGGCAAAAAAAGAACAATTCTCGGAGATTGAAAAAGGTGTCAAGGCGAAAGAAACAGAAATTAATGCCGAAATAACAAACCTACAAGAAAAAATACAAGAACTACAAAAAAATAAAGAAACCATACAACAAGAAGTTGCTGAGTTAAAACAATTGCAGCCGGGATGGTGGAATTGGTTGCTTACCAAAAATTCTTAATTTCTCACGATCAATGAAACGGCGCTGCACCTATGCCTAAAAGTGTGGCGCCTTTTTTATAATAAGGAGTTTGACATGAACATACGTACTCAATGTAGCCTCTTTTGTATGATGCTTGTGCTTTGTCTTTCGGTGAGCGCGAGTCAAGGTCCACGAAAAAAACCATTAACGTTGCAAGATTTTTTACCAAAGACATTAGCAGATGTATTATCCCCAAAAAATCAACGCAAAGAATTACTAAAACGGACTGCAATTCCTGATATTGTTGCGGCACAAAAAATTGAAACGAGCTCAATAGCTCCCGTCACCGATTCTCAATCGGAATCAAAAAATGTGATCGTTACTGATCTGCCTGGTCTTTTTGATATAAAAAAAATGGAAGCTGATTTGCATAACCAACAAAAAGAATTATCTAAACGTACTGTGGCGGACATTCTTGATGATATGAAAAAGGTTGAGTTGTTAAAAGATTCGCAGCCTGAAGAATTTCATGATAAATTAGCAAATCTATGTTTTGAGGTTGCCAATCTTGAGCAAATCAAAAGATTTGAAAAAGCAAAATATTTAGAGCAGTTCAGACTTCACGCCAATGAGGCAGAGGAAATAAAAAAATCATACCAACCTTTAGAGGGTCAGATTGAGCAGTTAAAAACTGAAAACAATTTTTTCCCAATTATTCGACTGTATGAACAATTAATCGTTCTATCAAAATCTGAGAAACGATCCAATCATTACCAAGCAGAGTTAGCCAAAGTTAAAACATTGTGCTTGCGCCAAGGAATAGAACAAACTATAAAAAATGCTGCCCAAACAAAAAATTATGCTGAACTAATTGCCGCATACGGCACATTAGCTGAAACGTACGACACCGTAGAAGAAAAATCCTCAATCGATCAAAAAATATCAGACATAGAAAAAGAAATCATTGAAAATGAATATCAAGAAAAATTATCAATCATTGAAAAGGAACAACAAGAAATAACTGCCAATAAAAAAACACTCGATGCGACCGGACTTCATCAAGCAAGCTTATGTTTAAAGAAGAAAGCTAATTTGGCGACTAAGTATCCCGCTCATCTGCAAGATCACGCCGATGACGCAAAACGAGCAGACCAACTTCATTGGCAGGCACTTGGAAGAGCGAAAGATAAAACGCTCGAAGAGAAAATAAGAAAGGAATTTGGAAAATAAATCAATATCGGAATTATCTTGATGGTTCATCGCAACTGGTGAACCATCAATTATTTCTATCAACCAACGCTATTCTTTGATACACTAATTTTCGCTTACGGTCCCATTTTAAATCTATTTTGCCCGGCGAAAAGAATTTCATGAACATAGAAAACATTCATCGTTTTAATACATTTTTGCAAAACAATTTAAATGCCGCGCAGCGTGAAGCGGTTACCCATCAGACCGGATCGGTGTTAATTGTTGCCGGTGCCGGATCAGGAAAAACACGCGTTATCACCACACGCATTACTCATTTATTGCTCAATCATCAGGCATTGCCCGCAACTATTTTGGCATTAACATTTACCAATAAGGCCGCTCTGGAGATGAAAGAGCGGATAGAAACTTTTCTTGAGCGCAAACATGATCTTCCCTTTGTTGGCACATTCCATTCATTTTGTTTGCGGTTGCTCAAACAACAGAGCGAACTTTTGGAAAATCCATTTTTTTCTATCTTGGATGAAGATGATCAACATAAAATTCTACAATCTATCATAGCCAAATCAGGGTTACAAAAAAAAATAACCGCAAAACAGCTTGCCTATCAAATCTCACAAATTAAAAATCAAACTATTGATCCGCAAAGCCATGATCTCATTTCACTCAATCCACTCATCCGTGAGGTGTATCATGCGTATGAACAGGAAAAACGGGCAAGCAAATGTTTGGATTTTGATGATCTTCTTTTGGAGGTAGTAAAACTTTTTAAAAAACATGAATCATTAAAAAATGATTTTCAGAACCAAGTGCGCCATATTTTAGTTGATGAATATCAAGATACTAATGTGGTGCAACATGAGTTACTTAAGCAGATGGCGCTGACTAGCGGGAAAAAAACTAAACTCGCCGTTGATTCACTCTGTGCCGTCGGCGATGAGGACCAATCAATTTATTCCTGGCGCGGCGCCACCGTGAGTAATATCATGAATTTTACCAACGATTTTTTGGGCACCAAAATCATCAAGATCGAACAAAATTACCGCTCCGTGCAGCCGATCCTTGATTTGGCCAATATGGTAATTGAGCAAAATACCAACCGTAATCCCAAAAACCTGTGGTCAGAGAAACAGGGAACTGATCGAATCAGATTATGCGCCTTTTTATCCGAATACCAAGAAGCTGAGGCTATTGCCCATTGTTTAAAAGCCGCGGTTGCTAAAAAACAAAAGTTAAATACGATTGCACTGCTCTATCGGACCCATTTTCAATCACGTGCCTTGGAAGAAGCACTATTAAAACATTCGATTCCGTATAAAATTATCGGCGGCATCCAATTCTATGAACGCAAAGAGATCAAAGATATTTTGGCGTATTTAAAATTGGTAGTAAATCCATTCGATCGCCCTTCATTATTCCGTGTTATTAACAGCCCTTTGCGTGGCCTTGGCAATAAATTTGAAGAATTATTTCACCAAACATGGAACAGCAATCTGTTTGCCACATTTAAAGATATTGCCGCAACATTAATTGAAACAAAAGAAGTAACCGGCACCAAAAAAGATGCGCTCGTTGATTTTGTAAAATTATTTGAATCGCTCCAGCATACGGATAAACCCAGCAAAGCGGTGGAATATTTTATAAGCGCCACCCGTTATTTTTCTTATTTAAAAGAGAGTTATGATCCTGAAGAGGCAATGAGCAAAATAGACAACGTAAAAGAACTATTAAAAGCGATTGATCATCTTGAAGCACAAAAAAATCTTACTCTTGCCGATTTTCTTGATGAAGTAGCACTCATGCAGGCGCAAATTCAAGCAGAGAGTAATGAAAAGGATCCGGTCCTGCTCATGACATTGCATGCGGCAAAAGGGTTGGAGTTTGATACGGTAATCTTGGCCGGCCTTGAAGAAGGATTATTGCCCAGCTCCCGTTCTTTAACACTGGAAGAATCTATCGAGGAGGAACGGCGCCTCTTTTATGTTGGCATCACCCGCGCACAAGAACGGTTATTGCTTACCTATTCGCGGTATCGCTACAACTATGGCACCATGACCGATCAACGCCCTTCCCGCTTTATACAAGATATACCACCCGGCACGGTGCCGACGTTTGACGCTTCATACTGGAACACGCTGCAAATGAGCCAATTTTTTAACGGGTGGGCTAAGAATCCTAATAACGCCGACTTGTCCGTCGTACCTATCCGGCCAAGCCTTGGCCAAGACGGATCGAACCATAAAAAAACTGAAACCAAATCAAAACTTGTCCCTGCCATATTCAAAAAAAATCAACCGGTATCTCATCAAAAATTTGGCATCGGCATCGTCGAAGATATTGAACTGCGCGCCAATGGCATCACCTATTTGCAGGTAAAATTTAAAAGCGGCAGCAAGAAGCTCGATGCAAGTTTTTTAAAAACAATGTGATCTTCTATTCCTCATCTTCAGGCATTATTACTTGTTGAAATGGTGTAACGGCGCCCACACTAATTTTGGCAGCAAGCGGCTTGGCTTGATAAAACAATGGTTTGCCTTCTTGCGTTAATGATTCAATATCCGCATTTTCATCAAGCATAAGATCTTTGCCGATCACCATACCGTTGGGCAGCTTTATGCCATCGGCCGGTGTGATGAAATACCCTTTTTTGGTGCGCACAATCATATAATCTTCTTCTTTGAATGTTTGCACTTGGGAAACATACGGACCATCCCATTTATCCGGGTGTGCCAAATTCATCGAACCGAGTTCCGAACCAACAAACCCATCTTTTTTAATATTCAAAAAATCGATTCTATTCTTTTGATAATCGAAATTCAAAATGCCGGCCGTTTTATTTATTCGGTCAAAGATATCGGCAAGTTGCGCGATGTCTTGCGCCAATGTTTGCCCCCTATTTTCTTGAATCGCGTGGGGAAAATACAAAAGCGTTATGGCAATCAACGCGCCAATAATGCCAATAGTGAGCACGGAAAAGAGTATTTTTCGTTTCATGGGATTCCTTTTTTATATGCCTATTTATATACCAAAGCAAATTTTATGCAATAGAACTTATGCGTAATAAGCTGCATAAAAAATGAATTCTCCAGAAACCGTTCGTGGTGAGTGCGAACGCAGTGAGCGTATCGAACCATAATTGGAAAAATTCAAATCATAAGCACCCTTCGATACGCCGCTCTTCGAGCGGCACTCAGGGCGAACGGCTAGTGGTTTTTTCAGTTAGATAAAATAATAACGCATAGGATTTATCCACTATAACGGTAAAAATTGTGGATAAAAAAAGACAATTCGAACAAAATTTTATTAATAATAGATTTTAGTAATTATTATTTGCTAATTGTAAAAAAGTAGGGAAGGGTGGCCGTGTCCACACTCTTTGTGTTTGATTTCTTAATTTACTGAGTAATTTTATCGCGTATCATGCTAATAACTCATAGAAATTTGACTATAGAGCACTAAACAATAATCTATAGTATGCAACATAATTTTAACCTTCTGTAAAGAAAATGAAAATTAAGCTACTCATACACATAATCATTTTCAGCGTATCTCCTGTTCATCTTATGGCAATGGAATTGCCTTCCCGCTTGGAAACTGGTGCTCACCATAGCGCGCAACGGATCATCAAAAGACAACAAATTTTTAACGCACTCTTACAAAAAGGATATTTCGAAAACCTTCCGGCCGAAATAAAAGCACATATTTGCTTTTATTTATTGCGATCTTACGTTTACAAACGCAAAACCACAAAAAGAAAAGTCCAAAAGGATATACGCAATTATTTGTTAACCTGCAAAAGAACTGCCTACAGTCTAAACCTTAATGAAGCACTTCTATCAATGATACAAAAAAAATATTCGTGTACTGCTTTTGACGCACTCAAATTTTTAGGCGCAACGGCAGCTCGGGCTTTTGGTATAATTCATGATACGGTCCCTTCTTTTGATATTATTGATAAAAAAGCTAGTCGTTTCATTCGCAGAGAAGAGAGGAATGAAGCCATAAATTGGAGAATTTTTGGTATTTGCGCCGGAATTCTAAAAAAAAATCAATACATCAAAGATATGCTATTAATGAAAGCCATAGAAATAAATGATGTAGATGCTACAAAATGGTTATTAGAAAAAAAAGCAGACCCAAATATTGAGGGTGACAATAACTCTTATAGCGCTATTCAGAAAGCGGCTATAAAAGGAAATCAGGAAATAATACGATTACTGCTGGCAGCAGGTGCTAACCTTCAGGTAAAAAATTGTTACTACCCTTCCGCATTAGCTGAGGCAGTATCTTATGGCCATGTGCAAGCAGTACAACTTCTTTTAGAGGCCGGAGCTGATAGTAATCAAATACGCAGCAAAGATAGAAATTTGTTATTTGTCGCCGTAAAATATGCACAAACAGAAAATGACAATCGTGTTAAAATAACCGAATTATTAATACGCCATGGGTGCAGTGTGAATCATGCTTCATCACAATTTGATGCCAGCTATCTCAGGCGGGGTCCCGCTGGATGCACCGCCTTACATGAAGCGGCAGCCAATGGAAATCGCAAATTAGTTGAAATATTACTCAAAGCAGGCGCTAATCCCTATCTTGAAGGCTCTCATTCTTGTTTCGATTGGAAGCAAAAAAACGCTATTGATTTTTGCGAACAATATTGCACCACTACTAATAAACAAGAAATTCTTGCCCTACTGCGTGAAAAATCAAAAGCAAAGGGCGGGAAATAAATAAAAAGCCCGCCCTATATAATTCTATGTTATCAATTAACTACTATATAAACGCTTTATAATATCATCTGCTTTAATAATAATTTCTCTGCCATGCCGCATTTCAAGATTGGTATATTGCTTAGCATATTCCTCGGCAAGTTTTTTCAGCTCAGCCGATTTTCTTACCTGCTCAGAGGTAAGCGTTTGCAATCCTTGTTTTTTTGCTGCAACAGATAATTGATCTTTTTCATCTTTTGAAAGTTCAGAATCATTTTTCAGTAGAGCATCAAGAGCTTGCAAGAACTCTACCGGTATGCGTTCTTTTCTGTTTTCTGCTGCGTCATCCGAACCAATATTCCAGCCAAACCAAGCAAGCACGCCTTTTATTCTCGGCGATTTACGTACTTGGGCCATTACATATTCATGAACATGTCCGGGCAACCCATCATACAGGTATAATCCATGATTTTCCGGCTTAATGTATAGTAACTGTTTTGCTTCATCAATTTTACCGCACAGCATATGCTTCTTATTTGCCGGCAACATTGATTCTTCACGGCCATTCGGGCCAAATCGCATATCAATCCCATACGGGCGATATAATTTTTTTCTATCAACAAAATGTGATGCGTCACGCGAATAGGCAAACGGATTTTTACTATAAAAGGCAAGAGGATCTTGAATTGTTCCGGTAATGGTCGGATTAAACTTTTTTATATAGTTCATGATAAAGTTGTATATCTTGAAATCTTTATCTTCAATCACAAAAGTACCTTCATCAAATCCCTGTCCATTTTCTAACGCGAAACTGTAAAAAAACCAGTTTAAGGCGACAAGAGAACGCAAATACTCTTCTTGCGTTGCTGTTGGTATTTGATCCAATTTTCCTTCCATAATGCTCCGCATATATGATGTGCCCAACGTAATTTGGGTAAAAGCATTATAAGGATTCATCGGAGTAGTAGTAGCAATTTTATTAAATCCGGCTTCAATTTTGCCAGCAAGCTCAATAGGTAATTTTAGTAATGTTATAGCGCTGTTTGCCAAATCAACCCAGTCATCTTCTACTATTGCAGACGGCACCAGGCGCAATTGAGGCAATTGGGGCAATTGAGATTGCAAGAGATTTATGTTTTGGTTAATTGAGGCATTCGGCACAATATTTTGTTCATGGTGATCCCTATTAAATGGTTCTTGAGGAACTTGATCTTGAGTAATAGGCGATGATACATTGATATTTTGTTGTTTTCTGAGCGCAACTTCTTCATAAGTGCCAAGCCTGTTGTTTAACGTTAGATCTTTATACATTAGATATGCCAATGTTCCACCGGCAACTATTGCTCCGGCAGTAGCTTTTTTCCAATTTGATTTCAACCATTGCATTGGCAATGCTGTTGAGGGGATCAAGAGCGCTAAAAGCGCTATTTTTAAATAATTCATCTATATCTATAAAACCTCCATAATAATTTAGTTATACCTCAAGGATACCAAATTAGGCCTATTTGTCAATTGCCAACTTAGTATTACCCAATAACCCTCGCCCAATCTTTTCTATTTGTCAATTTAAACCTGTCTGCTTGATTTACAAATATGATTTTAAACACGGAACCGACTAATCTTTCATTATAATTTGACATTTAAAACAAAAAAGACATACTAATTACTAACAGCATTTAAGACTGATATAACCAAATATGGAGATTATATGTATACCAAGAAACACTTAAGCACACTTTTTTTTGCCGCTGCTTTAACAGGCAATGCATCACATGCAATGCATCTTTATCAGCAAGAACGAGTCGTTGAAAAACAACAAGAAGAAGCAACCAAGCAATTGATCATCCTGCTTTCCTTCACTTATCCTACAAATACTCAAGAAAAAGATAATTTGATAACCAAAATTAAAGAATTATTAGTAAAAGGTGCAAATCCCGATGGAGATCAAGATGGCAATAGACCGTTAGTGTGGGCCGCTCGAAGCTGCGGCCGTTATGTTGATCCGGTACGCACTCTCCTTGAGCATGGCGCCAATCCTAATGTGCAAGTGCAAGATACTAGGGGCGAAACCGCATTAATAGGTGCTGCCCGCTCTGGCCATCTAGATACGGCGCGACTCCTACTTGAGCATGGCGCTGAAGCTAATATGCAAGTTAATGATGGCAATACTGCATTACTAGTTGCTACTGATTATCACAATAAAAATATCGTGCGCCTTCTTCTTGCTCATCATGCAAAGCCAAATATTAAAAATAATAATGGAGATACCGCACTTCTTAAAGCAGTCAAAAAAGAAAAACCCGCAATTGACATTATTCGTTTACTTCTTGAAGACGGGCATGCCGATCCTAACATTCAAGATACAGATGGCAATAGCCCATTGCATTTGGCCACCCCTCATGAAAATATTGTTCGTCTTCTTTTTGAGCATAAGGCAAAACCTAATCTAAAAAATAATGCTGGCTACACGGCCTTAATTAATTTTATTAAAAATAAAAATCAAATTCCCTCCATGCCGGTACAGATCATTCTTGAGAATGAAGCTAATCCAAATATAAAAGACACAGATGGCGCTACTGCATTGCACCATGCCGCACGGTATGGGCATGCTCCTATAGCCAAGCTACTTCTTGAATACGGCGCTGATCCACTGATAGCAGATAATCATGGCGTAACAGCCTTATTATTGGCCGCTCAGCATGGACAAAGGGAAATTGCTTCGCAACTCATTAAGTATGCAATCACAAAGAGAATAGCTGGACTCAAGGTAATCCGCGCAGCAAATGATTCCTATTTAAGCTTACTACCTGCTGATCTTTTTGAATTTGCAACAAAAAATTTTCTAAGCCAAGCGTCCGATAACACCACTAACGATGTTGGCAATACCCCTTTACACGCTGCTGCTCAAAATGGCCACGATGATATTGTAAAGCTTCTTCTTAAGAATTGCGCGGATAAAGAATGCTTAAACAATGCGGGCAAAACTGCGTTGGCTCTAGCACAAGAAAAAAACTATCAAGCTGTTATTGATTTGCTGGAAGAAAAACCAGCAGAGGGCAAGCAAAAATAAATTTTAAATGGAGAAACCATGAATATAAAAAAACAATATGTCACACTTTTTATTACCGCTGCTTTAATGGGTAGTTCATCTTACGCAATGCATCTTTATCAACAAACGAAAGTAATTGAAAAACAACAAGAAGAAGCAACCAAGCAATTGATCATCCTGCTTTCCTTCACTTATCCTACAAATACTCAAGAAAAAGATAATTTGATAACCAAAATTAAAGAATTATTAGTAAAAGGTGCAAATCCCGATGGAGATCAAGATGGCAATAGACCGTTAGTGTGGGCCGCTCGAAGCTGCGGCCGTTATGTTGATCCGGTACGCACTCTCCTTGAGCATGGCGCCAATCCTAATATCCAAGATTGGTTTGGCAATACCGCATTAATAGACGCCGCACAGACTGACCAAGTTGCCTCTGTAAGCCTCCTGCTTGAGCGTGGCGCTAAATCTGATATCCAAGATCATTGGGGCTCAACCGCATTAATATGTGCTGCCAATCGGGGGCATTCTGATACGACGCGCGTTCTGCTTGAGCATGGCGCTAATACTGATATCCAAGCTAATGATGGCAAAACCGCATTACTAGTTGCTACTCAATTCCACAATAAAAATATCATGCGCCTCCTTCTTGCTCATCAGGCCAAGCCAAATATTAAAAACCATCATGGAGATACCGCACTTCTTACCGCAATAAAAAAAGAAGAACCAGCAATTGAGATTATTCGTTTACTTCTTGAAGACGGGCATGCCGATCCTAACATTCAAGATAAAGATGGCAATAGCCCATTGCATTTGGCCACCCATAATGAAAATATTGTAAGTCTTCTTTTTGAGCATGAAGCGAAGCCTAATCTAAAAAATAACGCCGGAAATACAGCCTTGATTAATTTTATTAAAAACCAGAATCAAATTCCCTCCATGCCGGTACAGATCATTCTTGAGAATGAAGCTAATCCAAATATAAAAGACACAGATGGCGCTACTGCATTGCACTACGCCGCACGGTATGGGCATGCTCCCATTGCAAAACTACTTCTTGAATATGGCGCTGATCCGCTGATAGCAGATAATCATGGCGTAACAGCTTTATTATTGGCCGCACAGCATGGACAAAAGGAAATTGCTTCGCAACTCATTAAGTATGCTATCACCTTGAAAATAGCTGGACTCAAGTCAATCCGGGCAGAAAAAGACTGCTATTTAAACTTATTACCCGGTGACCTTTTTCAATTTACTTTAAAATCTTTTCTGATCCCAAGTTGCCTCAGTTTCCTCAATGGCGCCAATGATGTTGGCAACACGCCATTACATGTTGCCGCTCAAAATAACGATTTTGATATGATAAAGCTCCTTCTTGAGCATGGTGCAGATAAAACATACTTAAACAATGAGGGCAAAACTGCATTGGATATAGCCAAAGAAAAAAGCTATAAAACTATTATTGATTTGCTGCAAGATAAACCGGCGGAGAATCCAAGCGAGCAAGATAATAAAAAGTAAAGTTTAGATGGAGAAATTATGAATACCAGAAAACACTTAATAACACTGTTTATTGCCGCTTCTTTAACCGCCAGTTCATCTCGCGCAATGCATCTTTACCAGCAAGAGCGAGTAGTTGAAAAACAAAAAGAAGAAGCAACCAAGCAATTAATCACATTGATTTCCAACATCTATCCTACAAATACTCAAGAAAAAGATAATTTAATAACCAAAATTAAAGAATTATTGTTAAAAGGTGCAAATCCCGATGGATATAAAGATAGTCATAGACCGTTAGTATGGGCTGCTAGAAACAGCCGCTATGCTGATCCGGTGCGCATTCTTCTTGAGTATGGGGCTAACCCCAATGTACAAGATAATAGCGGCACAACCGCATTAATAGGCGCTGCCTGCGGTGGCCATGTTGATACGGCACGCATTCTCTTTGAGCATTGCGTGGATCCTGATATCCAAGATTATCGTGGCAATACCGCTTTAATATTTGCAACCCATTTTCACAATAAAAATATCGTGCGCCTCCTTCTTACTTATCATACTCATTGGGCCGATCCCGATATTAAAGATAATCATGGAGATACGGCACTTATTGTAGCAAGTAGAGAAGAAAAACCGATCATCGAAATTATTCGTTTACTTCTTGAAAAGAAAGGCCACGCCAATCCTAACATTCAAGATAAAGATGGCAACAGCCCATTGCTCTTGGCCACCCATAATGAAAATATTATAAGTCTTCTTTTTGAGCACGGGGCAAAACCTAATTTAAAAAATAAGGCCGGCAACACCGCATTAATTAATTTTGTTAAAAGCTCGCATAATATACCCTCCATGCCAGTAGAGCTCCTTCTTAAAAATGAAGCTAATCCAAATATAAAAAATAATGATGGTGCCACTGCATTGCACTATGCTGCACGGTACGGGCATGCTCCTATAGCCAAACTCCTTCTTGAATATGGTGCTGCCCCGGTAATGGCCGATAATCATGGCGTAACAGCCTTATTATTGGCCGCTCAGCATGGACAAAGGGAAATTGCTTCGGAACTTATTAAGCATGCAATCACAAAGAAAATAGATGGACTCAAAGCACTTCGTGAGGTGAAAAACTGCTATTTAAGCTTATTGCCGAGTGACCTTATTGTATTTACCGTAAAACTGCAAGCCGCAGATTTCATCAATGGCGCCAATGATGTTGGCAATACCCCTTTACACGCTGCTGCTCAAAATGGCCATGCTGAGATTGTACGGCTTCTTCTTGAAAATAGTGCGGATAAAGCATTCTTAAACAATGAGGGCAAAACTGCGTTGGCTCTAGCGCAAGAAAATAAAAATCAAAATATTATTGATCTGCTGCACGATAAATCAGCAGAGAACCAAAACGAGCAAAAGTAAATTCTAAATGGAGAAATCATGGATATCAAAAAACTAAATTTTCTTTTTGCACCAGTCATACTCATCAGCACCGGTGCAAGCACAATGGAAAAAGCTTGGATACCTACTTATTTAAACAAACAAGAAGCGCTCAAAATTGAAAAAGAAAAAAAAGCTGCGGCAGAAGAAGCTGCTAAAAAAGCTGCGCATGAAACCGCAATAGCTGCTGAGAAAGCAAGGGAAGCTGCAACTTATGAATTGATTATGCTTATCAAAAAAACTAGAAGTCAATTTGATTATAACAAGTATACCCCCGAAGGGCAAAAAGCTATTATTGAAGCAAAAGAAGAAGAAGCTCTTGCAGAAAAAAGAGTAGCGGAACTACTTCAAGCTGGCGCAGATCCAAATGTAAAAACTTCTGTTAATCGTGGGTTTAAAAAGTATAGCGCTAAGACCACACTTCTTATTTTGGCTCTTGAGAAGGGATTTTTTGGAATTGCCAAATTACTTATCAAAGCCGGATCGGATGTAAACTTTACAGATAGTCATAACACCATATTGCAAACAGCAATAAAAATTCAAATGGATAATAGATCTATTGATACTGTTCGTATGCTTCTTGAATATGGAGCCAATCCAGATTTAACGAGCGTAAGCGATACTAGAACCCCATTGGAGCTTGCTCTTAATTGTTATGATTTTTGTTATCAAAAATTTACAGAAACTTTACAAATTCTATTAGATCATGGCGCCAATCCAAATATGATTACGAACAGTGAAGGCTATACATTATTACATATGGCAGCTCTAAAAAATAATCCAGAAGCAGTTTCCCTATTACTTCAATTCGGCGCCGATCCGCTCCTTCTCAATAAGGAAGGAAAATCGGCAGGCATGATTGCACAAGAAAAATTAGAATCCGAACAAACAGATGAAGAAAAAGCGCGGTATAAAGAAATAATTGAAATGCTCAACAACCCCCGAGCTATTAAATGCGGAGGTCAAAAGCTGATCTAAATGATAAGAATAATTTTGATGGAGAAAATATGAACACCAAAAAACATTTATGCATGCTTTTTATTACCGCTGCTTTAATGGGTAGTTCATCTCAGGCTATGCATCTTTATCAGCAAGAGCGAGTGGTTGAAAAAGAAGAAGCAAAAAAAGCTACTGATCAACTAATGAAACTACTAAGGGAAACTGATTTTAAAAGAATATTAGATAATGATGCAGAAATAAACCATCTTACAAAAAAAATAAATAATTTAATATCAAAAGGTGCAGATCCTGATCTCAAGTATGAGAATTGTATGGTTGCATTCAGTTTGGCTGCGGCAACAGGCAATATTAAAATTGTGAGATTCTTTCTTAAAAATATAAATTCTGATCTAAAAGGTAAGCCTTTATATTTAGCTGCGCGCAACGGCCATACTGATATTGCAAAACTTCTGCTTGAAAACGAGGCTAATCCCCATAGAGCCTATGAGTATGAGAGAAAAACCCCATTGATGCAAGCTTCAGAAAAAGGACATCTTGGTATTGTAAGTCTATTGCTTGAAAAAGGCGCCTATATAAATGCAAAAGATTATAATGACTGTACCGCATTAAGCTTTGCTGCAGAGCATAATCATACTGCCATCGTAAAACTGCTCCTTGAAAAGGGTGCCAACGCCAATACACAAGAATATACTCTTTATAGAGATACACCTCTTATCAAAGCGGCTGCTCGCGGCTATTTAGATATCGTTGATCTTTTACTAAAAGCAGGAGCAAATCCGGATACACAAAATAAAGATCGAGAGACTGCGTTAACATGGGCGACCCGTCGAAAGAATATAAAGATTATGAATCTTCTTCTTGAAAAAAATGCTAACCCTAATCTACAACAGCATGAGCTCAAAACTGCATTAATGATTGCAGCCGAACAAGGCGATACTGGTGCTGTAGAAATACTTCTTAAAAAAAATGCCGATCCTTATATCAAATCTAAATATGGTAAAAACGCATTATTTTTTGCCGCTGAGCAGGGACACTGTGACATTGCTCACCTTTTGCTTCAATCTCTTGTTCAGTTGCAAAAATTGACAACGACTTCAATAGAATCGGCTAGCAAAGAAAAAAATTCTTATTTGTGTTTGCTGCCCGGTGATCTTGTTAAACTGGCAACAAAATACACGATAACTGCTTATCGAATAAACATGATTCATGCTGTTAGTGATTATGGCAGTACGCCATTACATGGTGCAACTTTCTACGGGCATGCTGATTTTGTACGACTTCTTCTTGAGCATGGTGCTGATAAAACCATTAAAAATAATTTTGGCAAAACTGCGTTGGATATAGCTAAGGAAAAAAGCAATCAAGCTATTATTGATCTGCTACACGATAAACCGGCAGAGAGCCAAAGCGAGCAAAACTAAATTTTAAATGGAGAACACTATGAATACCAAAAAAATAATATCCAATATTTGCGTGCCGCTCTTGTTTTCAGGCTCCTTTTTAGGCGCCATGGAAAAAGTAACGCCCACTTATCCACAAGAACTTCAGCGCACTCAATTCGTTTTTGAAAACTTACCTCTGGATATTCGGCGCTATTTGCTTCCATTCATTGCCAGCGGCGATATTCCTACCGCAGCACGAAGCATCCTTGCCCTTGCAGCAACCAATAAAGCATTGCGCGCATTTCTCAATAATCCTGATAATATGCTGATTGTGCTCCAATCTTTACCGTATCCTGCCCATGCAATTGATTTAGCAATTGGAGAAGGTCGCAGATCATATGGATCTACCAATCGGCCAAAACTAGCAAAGATGCCGGTTATAAAGAATAAAAAAATAAGAGACTGGATTGAAAAACAACAAAATGAACTCGTAATGGGGGAAGAACTTGTAAATGCTGCCACAAACCATAATCTAGAAACAGTAGAGCTGCTTCTTAAAAATCCAAAAATAGATTTAAATTATCAATGGGGCTTTGGATTTACTGCTCTCATGGAAGCAGTACGATCGAGACCAAAAGGGCGCATTGACAATAGCATCGCAATCATGAAACTACTTCTTGATGCGCAAGCAAATCCTGATTTGCAAAATTTTAGCTCGGGAAATACTGCGCTTATACAAGCCGCAAATAGGTGGTGGCGTCCAGAAAGAACTGTTCTCTTGCTTGAAAAAGGAGCAGATATACATCTTTTAAATAAAGATAATGAAACTGCATACGATTGCCTTTATTCCCAATGTCAGAAAAGTCCATATCGCAAAAGCGATAATGAGGTTAATGATATTCATCAATTGTTATTTTTGTTAGAACCACTAAAATCGGCTGCCGTAAATGAAAGAGGTCAAGCAGCCTTATGTTGGGCGATCGAAAACGGCCATATTAAAACAGCATCCCAGTTGATTGAACGTGTTGTTCGGCCCGCACAATATACATTTAATTTACGCACGGAAGACAAAAAATCCTATTTTCATTTAATACAAGATGTAGAAGTTCTTAATTTAACCGCAAAATATCTGCTAGGTTATTATGTTAATTGTACATATGTTAATTGTAAAGATGTTACTGGCAATACCCCATTACATATCGCCGCTCAAAATGGCCATGCTGATTTTGTACGGCTTCTTCTTGAGTCTGGTGCGGATAAAACCATTAAAAATAATTTCGGCAAAACAGCATTAGATATAGCAAAAGAAAAAAGCTATCAAGCTATTATTGATCTGCTGCAAAGTAAATCGGCAGAGAGCCAAAGCGAGCAAAAGTAAATTTTAAATGGAGAAACCATGAATATCAAAAAACGCTTAATAACACTTTTTATTACCGCCGCGCTAACTGGCTATTCATCACAGGCCATGCATCTTTATCAGCAAAAGCGAGTAGATGAGAAGCAACAAAAGGAAGCAACTGAGCAATTAATCACGCTGCTTTCCTCTTATCCTATAAATATTCAAGAAAAAGATAATTTAACAAGCAAAGTTAAAGAATTGTTAGCAAAAGGTGCAAATCCTGATGGCGATAATGATAGTAAAAGACCGTTAGTATGGGCTGCTCGATACAGCCGCCATGTTGATCCGGCGCGCATTCTCCTTGAGCATAACGCTAACCCTAATGTAAAAGGTTATAACGGCGTAACTGCGTTAATTAATGCTACTCAGCATCACCAGGTTGACACAGTGCGCCTCCTTTTGGAACACAACGCCAACCCTGATATCCAAGATAATGATGGCGATGCCGCATTAATAGTTGCTGCCTGCTGTGGCTATGGTGATACGGAGCGGGTCCTCCTTGAGCATGGCGCTAAACCTGATATCCAAGATAATCGTGGCAATACCCCCTTACTAGTCGCTACTAGATATCACCATAAAGATACAGCGCGCCTCCTTCTTGCTCATCATGCAAAGCCAAATATTAAAAATAATGATGGAGATACGGCACTTCTTACAGCAATTAAAAAAGACAAACCAAGCATTGACATTATTCGTTTACTTCTTGAATATGGCGCCGATCCAATGATGACAAATAATCATGGCGAAACAGCCTTATTTCGAGCCGCACAGTATGGAAAAACAGAAGTCGCTTCGCAACTCATTCAGTCAGTTATCGATCAGAAAATAACCGGACTCAAATACATCCGCGCAGAAAAAGACTGCTATTTAAGCTTATTACCTGGTGACCTTTTTCAATTTACCCTAAAATCTTTTCTTATCCCAAGTTGCTTCCTCAATTTCCTCAATGGTGCCAATGATGTTGGCAACACCCCATTGCATGTTGCCGCAGAATATTACAACGCTGCTGATTTTGTACGGCTTCTTCTTGAACATGGTGCGGATAAAACCATTAAAAATAATTTCGGCAAAACAGCATTAGATATAGCAAAAGAAAAAAGCTATCAAGCTATTATTGATCTTCTGCAAGATAAACCGGCAGAGAACAAAAGCGAGCAAAAGTAAATTTTAAATGGAGAAAACCATGAATATCAAAAAACACTATATCACACTTTTTATTACCGCTGCTTTAATGGGTAGTTCATCTCAGGCTATGCATCTTTATCAACAAACAAAAGTCGTTGAAAAGCAACGAAAAACTGCACAGCGACAATTCTATTATTTCTCTTTATTACCAAACGATTTGCAAGCGGGCACATTGCGCAATTTTGTTGTAAATACCATAATTAACGAATCAGAGTCGCTGGACGAGGCAATCACAAAAATTATAGAAAAAGCGGAAGATCCGTTGTTTCACACTATGTTAGCCCAAGATAGTAAGTTATTACAAACAGTCGGAAAAGGCGGCTGGTTGATCAATCAGGATATCGACTACATTCTTAAATATTATTTTAGGTACGATGCAGGTAACTTGAAAAAGTTCATCAACAAAAAGATTCCTGCAATTCCTGAAATTATAGAAAAAATTAATATATTAATCGAACAACCTAAAAAGGATGGTTCTGTTTTTAAGGAAGTAGTTTTCAATAAAATAAAAGAGTTGGCCAACTGTCATGCACATAAAACTATACTCAATTCATATGAGATGGCCTGCTACATCATTGGCTCTATAGCAGATCCGAAATGGATTGAAGGAAATGTAAGAGTTGCGGCAAAATTACAGACTACGGGAGCAGCAAGTTATATTTTAAGAAAAGCAACAGTAAAATATATTTTTAATAACATTGATTATTTTCTCTACGATAAAAGTAATTTCTTCATTGAGGTTTTAGTTAATAATGATTTTCCCCAAGAGACCGATTTAACTAAACAAGAAATATATAACTTCATCCTGGAAAAAGCTATTTGTCATGATTCAGAGGATCTCGTAACATTAGCCTTGAAAAAAGGTGCCATTTCAAATGGCTATCGAGAGTATAAAATTTACAGGGATGGTTATAAAATATATGCAAAAGAACCGTATTTACTAAGAGCTACTCGAGAAGGAAATCCTACTATAGTAAATAGCTTGATCGCGGCCAAAGCACTACCGAATTTACCCGACCAAGATGGCACTACTGCGTTGCATAAAGCGTGCGAAAAAGAAAATCTACCCATAGTAACTCAGTTACTTGCTGCAGGCGCGAATCCGAATATTCAAAACAAGTACGGAGAAACTGCATTGCATAAAGCATCGCAAAAGGGAAATCTAGATATTATAACAAAGCTCGTTACTGCAGGAGCAGATATTATTCTTCGAGACAAAACGGGTCGAACCGCCTATTCCTATGTCTGTCAGTCTCAAAGCCACCATAAGCAGGCAATCCTCGATCTTTTTGATTCTATTGCAGATGAACCAATCACGCTTGAAAAGTCATAAGAATCAAAAAAAATTAAGGGCTTGATATTTCTCTGCTTCTTAATTAACTATCAGCGGTACTATATTTTAGGCTTTCCAAGATTATTTTAAAAGTTACACTAAAAAGCAGAAAGAAACGATATTTAAAGTTAACCAAAAAGCAGAGAGAACATTTAATGGAAAGCGCATTATCATGAATTTAACGGTAAAAGTTTCTTTCTCAATTTTCATATTCTGTTTTTTTCAAATTGAAGGAAAGCAAAAGCAATTTCAACCACTATCCCTCAAAGAAATAGTTACTATTGCCGTTCTAAAAACTCTAAAAACGAAGCCTGAGATCAAAAAACTTCCCTTACCAACTGAGCTTAAAGAACATCTGAGCCATCAGCAGGCCTTACAAAAAATATTAGTAGAACATGAAGAGCGCCGGAACCCGGTGCAAAAGGCATTGTGGTCAATTGCAAGAAATGGCAGACACGATTTCCTGATCCCCCTGCTCATTGCTAAAGGCGCCGACATATATGAACTGAAATCAAACGACTTTGATGGCTTTACGACAGATTCGGTTTTATCATGCGCGGTAGAAAATTATCACCCAAATGTTGTAAAAAAACTACTCGAATGCGGGGTTTTTGTAGATTGGCAAAATAATTGGAGAAATACTGCACTGATAGACGCTTCTAAAAAAGGCTTTGAAGCTATGGTTAGAACTTTGCTCAACAACGGAGCTGATACAAACAAAAAAGGATATGAAGGGTATACTGCCTTAATGTGGGTTACTAAATTAGGCAAAACTGATATCATGGCTCCTGATATCGCGACTGATATCGCGCGGCTCCTACTCGAACATGGTACCGATCCCAATATCCAAAATATCGATGGCTGGACTTCATTAATGTTTGCAGCTCATGAAAATAATATTGATATTATGCAACTTCTTCTTGAGCATGGCGCGGATCAAACTATCCAAAATTACGGGACTGAGCATAGGGATCTTATTGGACCACCAACCACAGCATTAACTATTGCAGAAAATCGAGGTCATAATAAAATTGCTGATTTATTAAAAAATCCCACCACCACGAAAAAACCAATATCAAATGCCTTAAATGACGGCGAAGCAAACCTGATTCAAAATGAAGTTTTAATTTAGGAGAAAGCCTATGCAAATTTTATATTTACTATTATTTTTCTCATTCTCAGCATTTTGTATGAACAGCGATGATGAATTAACTGATAAAGAAAGGGAAAAGCAGAAAAGATTAATTGAAAAATGTACTTTGGAACTTGTTAATACCATTAATGAGCGCTTCTTAAAAAAGATGGATCTTAATACACCAATGCAAAATTACATTGGTCAAACCCCTCTTCATAGAGCATGCATATTTGATGAATCAGGTGAATTAGTGCGTAAGTTACTTTCTGCGGGAGCTCAAGTAAATGTGCGTGATGATGAAGGACAAACACCATTAAACTTTGTATGCAAATATGCTAGACCTAGTTCAATAACTAATATAAAACTACTGCTGGAACATGCAGCCGATCCCAATATTCCAGGAAATACTGGGTGGTATCCAATAGCAGAAATAGTCGGAAAACCTCTAAAATTCTGGAACGATTTTCTAGTACGTAAGTCCGGAGCAAAAGCATGGATTAAAATGTTGCTTGCACATGGTGCAAATCCTTTTATTAAGGGTGAAAATAATGAAACACCTTTACAAATGATTACTCATCTAATTGGACAAGATACGTCTCAATTAATTACCCACATTTACAATCATAAAAAACTTGCTTATCTATTACTGCTTCGGGGTAAAGATCCACGTGATTTAAACTATTCACTCTTTAACAAGTTGCCATCGGATATAATCAAGCTCATTCTTGATCTGATGTTCCCCGGTTTTCCATTACCCCCTTCTCAATTAAATCATTCACAATTTCTTGCGTTCATGAAAGAGGATGCAAAAAAAGTGCCGTTTTTTTAGTTTTTTTAATTGCAGCGTTATTGCCATCTGATATAATTAACAAAATCTAAAAACAATAAAAGAAATCATAGGAATTCGATATGAATGTTAGGCTTAGTGTTTCGTTAATTTCCTTTTTCAGCATTTTCAATCATTCGATGAATGGTATGTTAAACTTTGCCGGCTCTCTAAATATGAATGGTAGTTTGAACATGCAAGGAACACTGAACTTTAATGGAACTCAAACGCAGATCCAAAATCTGCATTTAGGTTCCGCAGAAAAGCCTTCAGCACAATCCCAAGATATTAAATCTTTAGATGATGCACTAAAGCCAACGCCAAAAACTGCTCAAGAGAACTCTAATAAAGCAAAGGAGATAATTACCACGTATTGCAAAGAAAATGATAAAAAAACGGCAGAACTTATGGCATTAGCGCAATCAGCTTTTAATAGTGATAGTTCTCAATATCCTAAAATTCAACAAAGAATAAATGAAATTTCTCATGAACTAAACGAAGTATCCAAAAAGGCTGAGACTTCAATCAAAAGTTTAAAATGAAAATTTATAGGACTTCTTCTTTTTGAACTACCTTACCATTTTTGTTTTAGCGCAAAGTGTTCACTTTATCAGACCAATTTCATTAAACCATCACGGGATTGCTAGTTCTGCTTTTTCAGGAAAGGTAAGGCAATACGCGTTAAACCATTCTTATTCTCAGCGGTACAATATTTTATTAGTTCAAAGCGAAGATCTTTTGGTAAAAGATCAGTATACATATCAGCATCAATTTGCCGAGAACTCCGCATTACTTCGGCAAGAGGTAACCATTTGGTAATCTTCTGTTTAATTGTTTGCCCGTCTTCATCCTCTTTCTTCTTAACGGTATTTTTTAGAAGATCGCTTTTTAAGATTGCAAGAGAGTTATAAAGAATTCTACGGTTTGTTAGAATTTCAACATCATTATTTTTTAATGCCTGCAAAAGAACCGCATGCAAAAAAACACTGGGGCACGGATTATCTTCGGGTTCAGGAGTATCATAAATCGGATGGAGTCTTTTGCTCATTTCTATAGCTTCGGCAACAAACTCACATCGTTTTTCAGGATCTTGTTGGAGAATCTCATACTTGCGGGCATTAAAATAATGGGTAAGAACATAAAGCCGCTCCCGATCAAGCTCATTCGCGATTTTATTCATGAATAATTTGCGCGAATTTGATGCAGGATTAAAAAGCTGCTCGTGTAACGTATCAAGTTCATAGCGATGAAAATTAAAAAGATTTATTCTATCTTCATGCGCCAACCATGTTTCGGGAATAACACGACCAGCTCCATTAATTTTGCCATAGTATAATGGTGTATAATTATCCTCGTGTAACGCCGGAGTCTTCAAATAAAAAGTTATGAGCGGAAGAATGGCGCCCATAATATATTTGGTATGCTCAACTGAACTAAGAATATCAATACCTTGAAAAGACCATAAAGAACGGATTATTTTTGCTTCTTTACCTTTATAAGGACCCGCAGCTAATGCTTTGACGGTGCGACATTTATCGCCAGAGGTAGAATCATTTTTTGGCCAATCTGGTATTCCCGGTACCGGTTCGGGCACCAATTCTCCCGTTTGCATTTTATCATAAATTAATGCTGCAACCTTTGCCGAAGCAGCACGCTCTTTCTCTTCAAGCTCCTTTTCCATTGTGAGACTATACGATACCCACACCAGCATTACTGCCACGAGAATTGTATTTCTTTGCATCATTTTCATAGCCAACTTTACACTTTAAATTAAAAATAGTTCAAATGCATTACCGCGCGCACTTCATCCATAGTTTGTTGCGCAACTTTTTGCGTGTCTTGGACTCCTTTATATAAAATGTCCATGACTACCGCAGGATTTTTTCCCCATTCTTTGCGCTTGGTTCGGATAGGCTCAAGCATCTCATTGAGAACCGTGATTAATCGCTTTTTAAGCACCACGTCGCCCAAACCACCCCGTTGATAATGTTCTTTTAATTCTTGCACTTCGTCTTTATTTTTGTCAAAAATGTCCAAATACATAAAGACAACGTTTCCTTCCACTTTACCCGGATCGCTTACTTTAACATGATCCGGATCGGTGTACATACCCATCACCTTCTTGGCAACCTCATCGGCAGAATCTGAAAGAAAAATAGCATTACCCATTGATTTGCTCATCTTTGCTTTGCCATCAATGCCCACAAGGCGGGGCACGGTTGACGTGAGAATTTGTGGCTCAACCAATACTGAGCAGTTATAGGTGCGATTGAACGCGCGTACAATTTCATGGGCCTGCTCAATCATGGGCAGTTGATCTTCGCCCACGGGCACAATATCCGCTTTTACCACCGTAATATCGGCAACTTGATGAATCGGATACATCAAAAATCCGGCTGTAACATTTTCGCCATATCCCTTTTGGCTAATTTCTGTTTTAACCGTCGGATTGCGCCTGAGGCGATTCACGGTTACAAAATTGAGATAATAGATTGTTAATTCGGCAATCTGGGGAATCATCGATTGCACAAAAAAGGTGGTTTTATTTGGATCAATTCCCACGGCAAGATAATCCAGCATCACCTGATAGGTGTTATCATGCACCTTTTGCGGATTTTCATAGTTATCCGTAAGTGCTTGCACATCGGCAATCATTACATATTGCTTATATTTATTTTGAAGATCGATGCGGCTCACTAATGAGCCAACATAATGCCCCAAATGGAGCGGGCCGGTTGGTCTATCACCGGTTAAAACGATTTTTTTCTCATGAGCCATTAAAAAACCTTATTGCGCTATAAGTGCAGTGTTAAAGTGATTTTTTGTAATCTCTTCTAAAGATACCCAAATAATATGAAATGCAAAGAGCCTGACGGTAAAGTCAGGCTCTTGGTAGTGTTTAACATAGATTTTGTATCAATTATACTCAGGTTGCCGCGGGTATCAGTTGCAAGTAATTGTAATAAAAAGTTCCCGGAAGCGGTACCGGACAACAATTAACAAATTGGATTGATGCGGTTCCGGTGTCACTCACACATGGTGGCGTGCTTGAATCAGTTGCCACATACATGAATGTTCCGGTGCCAACAAAGGTTGAAGGAACCGGCGTAAAGGCAAATGGTCCACTTGCGCTCACGATGGCAGTGCCGTTGGTCGATGTACCAACTTGAGTAAATGTCAATGGCGGCACTCCGCCTACCACACTGTTAATCAATGTGCCGGTAAAAGTAGTTCCAACACAAGCAGTAAACGATGGATTAACAATTACCTGACTCGTATTTGGTGTTATGCTTACGGTTGCAAAATCATTACAGCCATTTGAATCGGTTACTTCATAAGTGAATGCGCATGTTCCGGTAAATGTTGATGAAGGGGCAGTGAAGCTATAAATACCACTTGGATTAATAGACGCCAGGCCACCAGGACAACTAATGGTTCCGATCGGCCCACTAAAAGTATACGGTCCAGAACCGCCGCTTACCAAGTTAGCAAGATTACCGGTCAAGGTGGTATGGCAAGTGGTTCCGGTTAAGTCTTGAGCCACCGGGCCGTTAATGCTGATATTTACCGCTCCCGTGCCAACACAACTATTAGTATCGGTCACCTGATACACAAATCCACCGGTACCAGTAAATCCTGGTGATGCGGTGAATCCAAAAAGGCCTGTTGATGATACGCTAGCACTACCGCCGGTTGGTGCTCCGGTTAACCCGAACACATAAGGAGGGAACCCACTGGTTACCAGACTTGCAAGAGAACCTTGTATCGATCCATTGGTACACAAGTTTAAGCCGGTATTACCCGCGATCGGTGCACTTACGGTCACCGCAACATTACCGGTTGCCACGCAGCCAACGGAATCAACAACTTGATAGTTAAAACTACCAGCGCCACTAAATCCAGCTGTCGGCGTAAATGTATATAATCCGTTGCCACTCACACTAGGAATACCACCAACCGCTGTTCCGGTTGCGCTGAAAGTATATGGTGGGAACCCAGAAGATACCAATGGCGCAAGATTACCGGTTACCGATTGATTCACACAATCGTTAACAGCAGTATTGCCCGCAATTGGTGCCGAAATGGTTACACTAACCTGCCCGGTTCCAACGCAGCTATTACTATCGGTCACTTGATATTGGAAACTGCCCGGACCACTAAATCCTGCATTCGGTGTAAATGTATATCCCCCGGTTGCACTCACGGTAGCAACACCGCCTACCGCAGCACCGGTTGGGCTAAAGGTATATGGCGGGAACCCGGATGATACCAATGGCACAAGACTACCGCTTATTGGTTGATTTACACAATCATTGACGGAAGTGTTGCCTGCTACTGGTGATGAGATTGTTACGTTGACTAATCCTGTTCCAAAACAACCATTTGTATCGGTCACTTGATACACAAATGGGCACGATCCTGAAAAGCCGGCATTTGGTGTAAAGGTAAATTGTCCGGTCTCAATATTAATTGATACATTACCACAGGGGATTGTACCGGTTTGAGTGAAAGTATATGGTGGGATGCCTCCAGAAACTAATCCAGCAAGGCTGCCGGTAATTGCTTGATTCACACAATCATTAATCGCTGTATTACCCGCGATTGGTGATGTAAAACTTATGTTAACCGCGCCGGTTCCAAAACAACCATTAGTATCGGTCACCTGATATTGGAAACCACCCGGGCCACTAAATCCGGCTGATGCAGTAAAACTAAAAGGACCGGTCGGATTAATGCTCACCGCTCCGCCCACGGTTGCTCCGGTTGGGCCGAAGGTAAATGGTGGATTTGCTCCCGTTGCATAGTTATTCAAATCACCCGTTAAGGAACCATTAATGCATGCCGTTAAAGAAACAGGAAAGGTCGTTGGATTTGGGTTAATTGTCACCGTAACGGTGGCAACGTTACTCACGCAGCCGGTGGAATCAGTTACTTGGAACGTAAAGGAATCTGCGCCGGTGGCACCGGGATTCGGTACGTAATTAAAAGTTCCGGTTGCTGGATTGGTGATGGTCGCAGTCCCCTTTGTTCCATTAGTTACGATAGCAAAAGTATACGCAGGGGTGCCGCCGGATACGCCAAGTATACCACCGATAAATGATTGATTTTCGCATATAATCAATAGACTCGGTATAGCGGTCGGTCCGAGATTTGCCGTAATAGTAACAACACCCTCAGAGCTGGTGCAGCCATTGGTATCCGTTGCAATATAATCAAAACTACACGGACCAGAGTATCCTACCGGTGCAGTATATGAAAAGGTACCATCAGAATTCAATGTAACCGACCCGCTGCAACTAAGTGCACCACTTTGCGTGAATACATATGGCCCGGATCCACCGCTCACCAATCCACTCAGATTTCCCGTAACAAAATCGCTGCAACCCGTTATACCTGTGCTTGCTCCGGTGATAGCTGGGCAATTAACAACATTTATATTTACTTTAAATGTTTGTGCCGGGTTACCCAGAACATCAACCTTATAACATTGCGGACCAACTGCGGTTGCCAGCACTGATATAGTTACTGAATATATGGTGGCCGGCGGTATGCTTCCGGCAGTAACATTAAAGTTCCCCATTCCACCTTCATCTAACTCTGAGCCGGAAGTTGTAAAAGTAGTTCCTGCCGGCGGTGGAGTATTACTTTGATATGATAAACCCGGAGTACCTGGACATAGAAGATCAGGAACTACTAGTCCTGATGGAATAATATCTGCAAATTCAAAGGTGCTTGTCGTTAAAGTAGTGCTCGGATTAGCTATCGTTACGGTTATGGAGAACTCATTACCTAAAACCACCGTGCTTGGCGCACAGATAGCATAAATAACGTTATCTACCAATGCAGCACTCGCTGTATATCCCGGATCGCAAGAATAGACATAAATATTTGCATTTTCATCAATCACACAGCCATTGGCATCAGTTACACTGTAAGTCAAAAGACTTGGCCCGTAAAAGGCCTGTGTTGCAGTAACTTGCCCGGTGGAAGGAGTATCATACATAATATTGGTAAGGTTGGATCCACCTTCAGTTGTATAGGTATAAGGAGGGGTACCACCACTAACATTAAGAGGTGTTGTCACTGTTAATGAGGTCGTAGTAACCAGAACAGGGGCACCCGCTGTCGGATTATCTACTTTCACCGTTGCAACGTTACTCAAACAACCGGCTACATCGCTAGCTTGATATTGGAATGAACCAGCCGGACTACTAAATACATAAGCTCCATTAGAGGCAAGAAATACCAAGCCACCACTTTGTGTACCGGTTGCAAAAAAGTTATAAGGACTGGCGCCACCGGTTACACCCGTAGCAAGATTTCCTGCTTCACAGCCGGTAAAACTACTTGCCGTAATTGTGGGACAGGTGTTTTCTACAGTGATGGTAATATTTGGAAAGCGGGCAGTACCCAATGGCTGTGCAATACCTACTGGTTGATACGAATAACTACCAACAGCAATTGCCTTCATTGTGGCCGTTAATTTAGTTGTTGCTCCCATTGCAATACCGCTATTATATACAATTGTCCCCATACCGCCACCGCCGCCGCCTGTATTCGTCCCATCACAAGCAGTTGAACCTGCTAAAGAAGGAGGGCATCCGCTACTTACGAGAGTAAATAATGCTGCATGATCAGGCAAAAAGCTATCAAATGTAATACCTTCGGATGTTGTTGATCCTGTATTAGTCATAGTCATGTAAATATTAAAGTCGCCACCATTAACGCTCATACTCACAACGGTCGGATAACAAACTTCATAAAGAATAATATTTCCAAGTCCATCGGTTGCAGTTACTGATGTTGTTGTATAATTACTCGGACATGATGCCTGTAAAACTCCTCCAAACAGCATCAACCCTATACACAATAATCTTTTTACATATGTGTGCATCTTAATTCTCCTATTCTTTTTTCAAACTTTTTTAAAAACTAATTGCGGTTTTGAGCCAGACACCATATTGATTCAGCGCACTGCGGCGATGAGCAAATTCATACTGACCGCCAACGCCGATCATCACCGGATATTCACAGCACAGGCAGCAATCATATGAAACTGCACCATAAACTGTGCTGGAAAGCGCTTTGGGGCTTGCTGCCGAATCTAAATTCAAATAAGAGCATTGTGTTGAGCAATATGTTGGACAACAGTTGCTCCCATCTCTTTGTGTGCCGATTTTATTACTTGCTTTTGAGTTTTTCACCGAAACAAACGTTGCATCGCTTGCCGGTGCACCCGCTTGACCGCGAACCGCTTGGCAAATACGCGCGCAGCTTGCTGACATGTTGCACGGCGGTAACCCTGCAGCAATATCAAAAATACCAACACCCAAATCTTGATCAGGTAAACATATTTTTTCCTTGGAGCGGTACCAGAAATCGTAACCAATTTCCGCATGGAAGTTGCAATGATTAAAACTGAGTGCTAACCAGACTTCAAAGAATGATCGGGGCTTTACTTGTACTTCTTTGGTAAAGAAATTGATGCCCGGCAATGGATTTACCTGATTTGTTGTTACTGCTGCCGTGTTAGGCAACACTACTAATAAGTAACGTGAAAGATCACCGTTGAATAAATCGATGGATCTGATTTCTTTTGCTTTGAAAAAGTAGGCATACCGCACATCAAGCATCATATCAAAACTGTTAGGACCACACTCATAGGCCACATAATCACCATTAAAGCCGGCCCCTACTCCTACCTGTCTACCGCCGACTATTGGTTCAAAAAGATATCTTGCTCTGTTTTTGTTACCCGTAGGCGCAAAGATTTGGCCATAGAATCCTGCATGCCCCCATTGATCTTTGTCAAAATCAAGTCCCACTTTTATATTTACATCATCAACGCCGGTCTTTTTGAGCCTATGCACCGACCATTTGCCATAGTTCCATGCCGGATTATTGAATGCTTCTATTTCATTGGTTATACCGTCAAATACTCCCGGTACTGCGGATGCTGTTTCAGTAATATGTAAATCATGACGCACTTGCTGCACCGGCACAAATATGCTTGCCCACCAATTGTTATACCAACAGTTACCATCAAACCAGTAACTCAGATCCATAAACAGTTTAAATGCGCCGCCAATAACCGTTCTTTTTGGATCTATACATATTGTTGATTGATACGGTGTAGCGATCGGGGTTATCAGTTGCAACCATGGTGAGCTGACATCGGCAGTATTATTTTCTGCAACGGTGAGACAATTTTTACAGTCGGGCAAAAAATAGCTGGCCAACCGTTTATTTTTAGTTGATTTAAAATAATAAGGAGCCGTAACTTCAAGGCTGATCCATGGCGGACACTCTGAATCACAGCAAGGCAAATGGTAATGGTAATAATTGTGTAATGCTAATTCAAGCACGGAGTTTTGCGACATCAATCGGGGCACAAAGGTGGTATGCGCCGATATATTACATGCAGTACTGCACATAGCCTGCACACCCACATTCACTATCATTGCAAGCAAGGCGAGCAAAAACCGTATGGTAATTTTATTCATCATACTATCCTCTTTATTTGGTGTTACATAATATTTTATACTTAACATATGACACATTAGAAAAACAAGTTATTTTTCAAAAAAAAGAGTCCGGCTTTTTAAAACCGGACTCTTGGTTATACTTATTCTTTACGCGACTCCCGTTACTGCCGTTGCACCAAAACAACATGGCACCGATATGGTCACCGTTGCAATATTGCTTTGACAATAAACGTTACTCGAATCAACCGCTACAAATTGGAAGCTTGCTGTTCCTATAAAGTTGACGGCAGGCAAGAAGGTAAATTGGCCTGTTATCGAATTCAGTAATAATGTGCCGCCGATAACCGTGCCAACTTGAATGAATTGGTATGGCGGAACGCCACCACTCACTAATGAATTCAAGTTACCGGTGACCGGTGTGTTAAAGCATGCACAGAACGAGCCGTCCATTGCTACCGGCGCACCCGTTGCGGTCATCATAATAGTAAAGGCACCGGTATTTGAGCACCCATTCACATCGGTAACCACAAAATCAAAAGTGCACGGTCCGGTGTATCCGGCCGGGCCGGTATACACAAAACTGCCATTCGGATTCACCGTCACCGCGCCGCAGGTGATAGTTCCCACCTCGGTGAACGTGTACGGTGGTGTGCCACCCGAAACGAGGCTGTTCAGATTGCCAAATACTACATCCTGGCAGCTATCAACACCCGTGCTTTGCACCGTCGGCGAAGGCTTCACTTTAACGATAATCATCACTTTAGAGCTGCATCCAAGGCTATCGGAAACACCAATAGTAAGCGAAGCATTACCCACAAAACCGGCAGCCGGTGTAAAGGTGAAAGCACCCGTAGCCGTATCAAAGGCAGTTACTGTGCCATGTGCCGTACTCACAACAAAGAATGTATATGGCGGTGTGCCACCGGTAGTGGTCACCGTACCACTCACCGGTACATTTTCACAGGTTGTTAACGGACTTAGGCTCGTAATAACCGGTGCAGCGTTAATAAGGAATGAAACTATGGCAGTATTACTCACGCACCCAAAGCTATCAGTAGCATCATAATCAAAACTTGCCGGACCGGTATAATTTGGCGTTGGGTTAAAGCTATAAATACCACTCGTATTTACGGTTACCGAGCCATTGACCGGATCAAATACAGAGAATGTATACGGCGGTGTACCAACACTCATTAATGGATTTAAGTTACCGGTTGCTTTGGTATTTTCGCAGATATTTAATGGACCGGTATTCGCTGCCACCGGTGTTGGATGCACATTTACCGTGCCTGTTGCAATATTGCTCAAGCATGGGGTTGAATCTTCTGCCTGATAGCTAAAGATGCACGACCCAACAAAATCTAGATTCGGCACAAAAACAAAACTTCCATTCGGATTCACCGTAACGGTGCCGCACGTAGGCGCCGCACCCGTAGCAAAAAACGTATATGGCGGAAAGCCTCCAAAAATAAGATTGGTTAACGTGCCGGTATACGTAGTATTTTCACAAATATTAAATGTTCCGGGCAACAGCGTTGGGCCATCTTCAAAGGTCACTTGTACCGTTGAAACTGCACTTTCACAGGATGGCGTACCTGAGTCCACCACTTGATATTGGAAACTGCATGAACCGACAAAATTCGGATCCGGTATAAAGGTAAATGTTCCATTAGGGTTAACACCTACAATACCACACGTTGGCATCGGCCCTGTTTCAAAGAAATCGAGTGGCGGCACGCCACCGGTAACAAGTCCGGTTAAGGTATTTATAATGGGGAAATTTTCGCAACCGGTGAATGCGCCATTACTTGATTGTGGCCCCGGATTAACACTCATCGAAATAAGACCCGTTGCGAAACAGTTATTCGAATCGTAGGCAGTATACACAAAACTGCCGCCAGTTACTCCCTTGGAAGGGGTAAAGGTATAAATACCACTTACAGGGTTAACAGTCACGGTACCATTTACGGGGCCCCCAACTGCAAAAGTATACGGTGGATTTCCGCCGCTCACGAGCGGATCCAATGCACCCGTCACCGGCACCCCACCGCAGGCAAGATTTGCGCCACTTGCCGCAGTCGGTGATGCATTAACGGTAACATTCTCGGTTCCCGCCGCGGTACAACCGTAAAATGATGTCACAATAAACCCGAAACTACCCGGACCAACCCCGGCCGGTGTAAAGGTAAATAATCCGCTTGGTTGAATCACCACCGTGCCGTTGACCACTGAACCGTTGCTGACAAAGGTGAATGGCCCCTGCCCGGAAACCAGTCCGTTAAGATTGCCATTAACCGGACTGCCGGCGCATGCTAAAATAGCACCGGTAGCTACCACCGGCAGCGGATTAACCGTAATGCTAATAGTCTCAATGGCACTTGGACAACTTAATGAGATATCAATTACTTCATATTGGAAACTGTCGGGCCCCGAATAACCTGGATTTGGCACATAGGTAAAAGCCCCTGTTGTAGTATTAAGAGTGAGTGTGCCGTTTGCCGGTAATGTGACGACCATAAAATTGATATTTGGCCCAAATGGTGGTGATATAAGATAATTTTGTAAATTTCCCGTCAAGGTACCGTTGGTACAAACGCTCAAATTCGCGCCGGTTGCCACCGGTGCGGCTTCAAAATCTATATTAACCGTTGCGCCCGTTGCCCCCGTGCATCCACTGCCACCAACAACATACTGGAACGATCCGATACCGGTGAAGAATTGTGAATACGGACTAAATGAGAAGGTACCATCTGCATTTACAATTACCGATCCCCCTGTTGTTCCACCGGTTTGCGCAAAGGTATAGGGCATCGCGCCACCGCTCACCAGTCCGGTCAAACTGCCGGTAAAGGTGGTGCCTTCACATCCGGTAAACATTCCCGTAGCGGTCACCGGCGGTGTGGATACAATAATAGTAATTGTTGCAGGAGCCACCGGCGGACAGCCATTTGCATCGGTTACCGAGTAATTAAAACTGGCCACCCCGGTAAAACCACTTGTTGGTGTAAAGGTAAAATCACCAGTTGTCGGATCAAAAAACGTAACCATACCATTGACTTGTGAAAGAGGATCGTAGGAGAAGGTATAGGGAAGCACGCCACCTGCCGCGGTAACCGTCCCGCTGACCGGCATATCCATACAAGTACCAATCGTTTGCGGGAAGACAATTGGCGCTAAATTAATTTTAACCGTTACCATACCCACACCGGTACAATTTGGCGGTGTGTTATCCGTAGCTTCATACTCAAAAGTACATATACCAACACCGGTAGGCGCGGTGTAGGAATAGGTGCCATCAGGATTTACGGTAACGCTACCGCATGTCGCAACGCCATACTCGCTAAACGTATAGCTGCCCGATCCACCGGTAACAAATGGCACCAAAGTACCCGTAACATTTGATCCGGCGCAACCGGCAATGGTGGCATTGGAAGCGACCGGATTCTGTACATAAGGTATTACCCAGATACCCGAGGGGCTTGCAGGACAAAATTGTGGTAAGCCGGGACCTGTTGCATTTACATTGTATTGAAATTCTGCATCTCCGGTAAATCCGGGAGTTGGCGTGAAAGTAAAAGTACCAAGCGTTGCATCATCAACCATCACTATTCCACCCGTTGCATTGCCCATTGAATAATAATAGGGCCCGGTGGTACCAAGAACTCCACCCGCTATGAAAGAATTCACCGTGGTTCCTTCGCACGCCGTTGCGCCGGTACCATTGGTTACAATTGCGCGATTATTTACTAAAATAACGGGCTGAAAAAGCACGTCGCAAAGGCCGATGCTAACTCCTGTTGGCAACCAGGTTTGCAGTCCAGCTGCCGTAGCTAGAACATTATACGTATAAGTATAGGGAACACCTGGTAATATAACTCCTGTTCCCGCAGGAATAGTTAACTGACCCTGACCAGAACTCGCCGGTCCACCGCCACCACCTGTAGAACCACAATGCTGCATACCATCCGCCGCTAGATAGGTTCCCCCGGTTATTGGAGGGTTGGGACCTGTTTGTTCGAATATCGTACAAAACGGCGGATTTAGACAGAGACTTAACCCCGGACAGGTGGTGCCGGCAACGGTTGGATTTGGTGCAAAATCTTGAACAATTATACCGCCGTCACCATAGCTTTGGGTTACGGTGATGGTTAAAATAACTGTGAATGTATCACCCACACATACACATGATGGATAGCTTAAGGTATAGGTTGCAGCGCCAAAGGTATTTGATAAAGTGCAGGTATTACAATTAACCGTACATGTTGTTACCGCAGAAAAAGTCTTTTGCTGAACACCCACAAAGGAAAATAACATAAGCGCGAGACCGGCAGCGTGCCAAAAAGTTGATTTAAAAAATGTCCTTAGGTTTGTTTGCTTCATACGCGTTCCTTTTTTAATTATTTCACATCAACAGATATACTCAGTTTACCCGGCAAACTCTGCGCTTTCTTTGCGTCAATAGCAACATAGTTAATCGCTGCTTCACCCACAAATTGCATGTCAGGGCCAAAGTGATAAATACCATCTTGAGAGATAGATATTTTAGAGCCATTCACTGAATTACCAACTTTTTCAAACGTATATGGTGGATTGCCTCCAGTTATCATTTCCAAGAGCGATCCAATTACTTCTGATCCTTTTGGAACTTTCAATTGCGTATCACTGACCTGCGGCCTTCCATGCACAGTCACCTGTACTTGGCCAGTTTTACTCACCGACTTTTTCATATCCGTAACATTATAGTTGAATGCTGTTTTACCTACAAAATTAGTTGCTGGCATGAATTGATACGTTCCGCATGGGTTCATAAAGAGGGTTCCGTCTTTCGGTTCACCCATTTTTTGGAAACTATACGGCGGATAGCCTCCCAACACTGATGGTGTTAATGAGCCCACTAACATTTGCCCTTGAGAAATTTCTTGCTCTCCATTCATCACATGCGGCTTTTCATGAACCGTGATTACAAGAGCACCCTCGGCACTCTTTAATTTTCTTGCGTCTATCGCAATATACTTAGCTATCGTTGTGCCTACAAAATCTTTATGGGGGCTGAATTGATACGAACCATCAGGATTTATTGTGAGAGAACCTTCACCACAATCACTTATCTTTTGGAATGTATAAGGCGGTTGACCCCCTTTAATTAACCCCTTTAATGACCCGGTTAATTGTTCACCCTGAGAAATACTCACTTCTTTATCATGTGCTCTCGGTTTCTCATTTACTGTTATAAATATTGTTCCCCGTTTGCTTCTTGATCCTTTAGAATCAATAGCAACATAATTACATTTTATTCTGCCGGCAAAATTTGAACTTGATTTACAATGGTACGAACCATCTTCATTTATCACAACAGGATTTTCTCTTGCATCATTCACTTTTTCAAAAACATATGGCGGAGTGCCACCGTCAACCATATCCTGCAAAGATCCTGATACTTCTTGCCCTTGGCAAACTTCATAGTTAACATTATTTGCACATGGACGTTCAATAACCGCTACTGAAACTTCGCCAATTTTGCTTGTTAGCTTTTTCATGTCGGTAACTTGGTAATCGAAATGGGCCATGCCCACAAAATTATCAGCCGGAACAAACTGATACGAGCCACAGGGGTCAATTGTCAAGGTACCATTTTTTGGTTCGCCTACTTTTTGGAAGTTATATGGTGGGTAACCGCCCATAACAAATGGAGTTAATGAACCTACCAGTGCATTGCCCTGAGAAATTTCTTGCTCTAAAATCATCAAACGTGGTTTTTCAAGAACCGTTATTGCAACGGCACCCTCTGCACTCATTATTTTTTTGGCATCCACCGCACTATACTTAAATTCTGTTGTGCCTACAAAATCCTCGTGCGGGGTAAATTCATATGAGCCATCGGTTTTAATTTCTAACGATCCATTTTCCGGATCGCCAATTTTTTGGAACGTGAATGGTTGCTGACCCGCTTGTATCAACTTATTGAGCGACCCTGACAATTTTTCGCCTTGTGCAACTATTAACTGTGCAGGAATTGTATGCAGCTTTTCGTGAACCGTGATTTCAAGAACCCCTTCCAAACTTTTTGCCTTCTTGGCATCAATAACCGCATATCGGCAAAAAGCTTTTCCGGTAAATTCCGGATTTGGAATAAAATGATATGTTCCGTCAGGGTTAATCACTAATGAACCATTCTCGGGATCGCCAGCTTTTTCGAATATATATGGCTTATGACCACCATCGACTAAAGCAACTAATGATCCTGACAATTCTTGTCCTCGCATCATCTCAACTTTTTCGCTCGAGACACGCGGCTTTTCATGCACCACAACGGTTACTTGCGAAGCTTTGCTCACCGAATTTTTAATATCAGTTACGTTACAGTTGAATGTTGTTTTACCAGCAAAATTTTGGGCCGGTACAAATTGGTAGGTACCACATGGATTTATAATCAGGTTTCCATCTTTTGGTTCATCAGTCTTTTGGAAAATGTAAGGTGGGTTGCCTCCCATAACAAGTGGAGTTAAGGAACCCACCAGCGCTTGCCCTTGTGCAATTTCTTGCTCAAAATTAATTAAACTTGGCTTCTCATTGACAGTTATACAGATTTCCCCTTCCGCACTTTTATGTTTCTTTGCGTCAATTGCAACGTAGCGGCAAGTAATTGTACCAACAAAACTAGGATTGCATGAAAATCTATATGAACCATCTGCACTAATAAAGAAACCATCTTTTCCGTCACCTTTTTTTTCAAAAGCATATGGAGGATTGCCTCCCGTAACAAACATGGCTAATGATCCGGCCAGATCTTTACCCTGAACAACTTCTAACTTGATGTCTTTAACGCGAGGGCATTCATAAACCGTTATAGTAATAGAGCCTTGCATGCTCTTTGATTTCTTGGCATCAATAACCATATAGCTACATTCTGCCGTACCCACAAAATCGGAATCCGGCATACATTGATATGAACCGTCTTCATGTATAATAAACGGGTATTCTTTTGAATCATTCACTTTCATAAAGGTATAGGGTGGGCATCCCCCTGCTGCTAATTTTTGCAATGAACCGGATAATTGCTGGCCCTTGCCGATATTTAACTCAAGATTCTTTATCTGCGGTCTTTCATGAACTGTAACATTCACCTGAGCATTTTTCGAGATAGATTTGGCAATATCAGTAATGTTATAGTTGAATTTCGTTTTGCCGGCAAAATGAGCGGCGGGTATAAATTGATAAAACCCACAAGGACTCATTATCAGACTTCCCTCTTTTGGCTCTTCTGCTTTTTCGAAGATATATGGCGGATTACCACCCATAACAAACGGTGTTAATGAGCCCATAAGTGCATCACCTTGCAAAATTTCATGTTCTATACTGTTTGCCTGTGGTTTTTCATTAACCGTTATCCAAATAGTCGCCTTAAAGCTTTGTGTTTTTCGTGCGTCAACTACAACGTATTTGGCTTGCGTTGTGCCGATAAAATCTGCCCGTGGAATAAATTGATACGACCCATCGGGGTTGATGGTTAATGAACCATCAACAGAATCATCAACTTTTTGGAAATAATAGGGTGGCTGGCCCCCTTGTATAAACGCTTTTAATGATCCAGTTAATTGTTCGCCCTGAGAAATAGTTAATTTCGCATTGCGCGCTCGTGGCTTTTCATTAACCGTTATAAAGAGCGTTCCCCATTTGCTTATTGATCCTTTAGAATCGATAGCAACATAATTACATTTTATTCTACCGATAAAATCAAAATGTGGTTTACAATAATATGAACCATCCTCAAGTATCACAACAGGATTTTCTCTCGCATCATTCACTTTTTCAAAAATATAAGGCGGATTGCCCCCGTCAACCAGATCCTGTAAAGATCCTGATACCTCTTGACCTTGGCAAACTTCAAATGCAACGTTATGTGCCCGTGGTCGTTCATTGACCGTTATTGAAACATGACCGGTTTTACTTAATGACTTTTTAATGTCAGTGACTTCATAAGTGAATTTAGTATCGCCAACAAAATCTTGCCCCGGCACAAATTGATAGGTACCACATGGATCAATTGTTAATGTCCCAACTTTTGGTTCACCCACCTTTTGGAAAATGTATGGCGGATAGCCACCGGTCACCAGTGGGGTAAGCGAGCCCGTTAATGCATTTCCTTGAGCAATTTCTTGCTCACAAGAGATAATACGTGGTTTTTCATTAACCGTAACTGCGACTCTACCGGCCACACTTTTTGTACCTTTTGCATCGATCACCAGATATTTAAATTCGGTTTCACCTACAAAATCATCATGCGGCACAAATTCATATGAACCGTCAGAATTTATAGTTAATGATCCATTTTCAATATCGTCTATTTTTTTGAATGTGTAGGGAGGATTACCACCACTTACTAATTTCTGTAATGATCCGCATAATTTTTCTCCTTGAGCAACACCTTGCACAACTTTTGACGCACGCGGCTTTTCATTAACAGTAATAAAACACGTGCCGGAATTACTCTTGGTTCCATGAACATCTTTTACGCCGTATTTAAAGCTGAACTCTCCAAGGAAATCTTGCTGTGGTGTGCAAATAAATGTTCCATCGTCATTGATTAAAATGAGCGCGTTCTTATTGTTTTGATCGATTTCAAAGGTATAAGGAGCAATGCCGCCGGATAATGATTCACGCAGGGAACCTGCAATGATATCTCCTTGACCAATCGTAAAGGATAAATCAGAAACTTTCGGTTCTTCTTTAACAATTATTTCAAGCGTGCCGGTCATCTTCGATTGCTGAGAATCTACAATGCTCATAGGTACCTTTACGATGCCAACAAAATTAGATGGGGGCATCAAAAGGCATGACCCATCTTGATTAATTTTTATATCACCATTTTCAACAGGCCCCGCAAGTTCAAAATGATATGGCGAACGATCTTGGGCAATCAAAGGCACTAAGCTACCTTCAAATGGCTTACCTTTTAGTGTCCAAAGATTTTCCGGAGCACAGCATGGCGTCTGATGAACGGTAATGGTTGCGGTGATTGGATCACTTATTCCTTTATGACTATCGGTAATAGTATACTGCATCCGAGCCTCGCCCTTAAATTGGTCTGCAGGCGTAAAAAGAAATGAACCATTTTTATTAAGCTCTATCTGGCCACCTTCTATGCCAATAAGATTAAATTCAAATGGCGGCTCTCCAATAATAGTAGTATTCTTCAAATCGGCATTTAGTGTTGTGGCGTACCCCGTTTCAAAATGAACACCATCAGACTCAGGACGGCGGTGAATTATGATTTCCATAGTACTTATGGTGCTGCAATTGGTTACTTCATCAGTTACTTCAACAACCATTTTACCTTTACCATAAGGGATTAATGGCTTAAAGACAAATGAATTATCCGCATACACTATCACGTCACCATGTTCGCACGATAATACTTTAACACGATAATTGCCCGAAGCACCCTGCGCTTGCAAATAACTGTATATCGGATCTAAGCCAACGGTTTGCCATACCTGATTCTTCAACTGTGGATGTTGATCAATATGAAGTACAATCGGAGCTGACTGCACATTAACATTACCATTTTTGTATGTCTCTACGGCCATTATTTGGCGATAACCACTTTTAAGAGCAGGCAAGGTATAACTCCATTCACCATTTATCGCATTTGAAACCGTACCACCAACGTAATTACCGTCAACAAGAATGTGAACAAATGCCTTATTTTGAGCCATTCCCTTAAGCAAAATAGCGCTACCGTTAATAAAACGGCTGCTATCATCGGGACAAATTATCATTGGTGACTGCAATTGGCCCCCGCGGCAGGCATAACGAGCGAGTGCAAATGCCGGGCGTATATTTGCCAATGTTCTACCCGCTGCAATTATAGTACCATCCTGATGTATTCCCATGCCGAATATTTCGTCTTCCACACTATTATTAAACTTCGTTCGCACGGTGCCTACAACCGTATCGTTACTGTCGCTAAAAGAACTATCCAAGGCTCCGTTATCATCATAGCGAGCAATAGCAAACATCGATTTATCATTTAGCATTGTGCTGCCACCTGCTACTATTTTTCCATCAGCCTGGAGCACAAGCGCGTTAACATGCCCACCATTCTCTTGTGATCCGAAACTGGTTATAACCGTACCGGGAATCGTTGCCAGCCCATTTCCCCCAAAACTTTGATCAAGTAAACCACATTGATCATACCGTGCAAGCGCAAAGCGGCTTTTTCTAGCAAAATTATTACTATCGCTATAGCCACCAACTACAATTTTTCCATCCGGTTGTATAACCAAAGCATTGGCACCACATTCTCTTTCTCCCGATCCAAATACTGTCAAAACAACCCCATGCACACGGGAATGAGCCACATCATACAATGAATTATCTAATTTTCCGTCCGGCATATAACGCGCAAGTGCGCATGTCTTGTAACCCAAAGCATATGATGAACCGGCAATAACAATTTTGCCATCAGGTTGTATAGCAATCGCATTCGCCCTATCATCTTGGAGTGCTCCCTTGCCTAAGCTCATGCAGAGAGTGCCCGGAATAGAATCAACACCGGATTCATTAAAGCTTGAGTCTAATGATCCATCTTGACTATAACGTCCAAGCGCAACAAATACAGAATCGCGTACTGCAACAAATCCTGCTGCTACAATTTTGCCATCGGATTGCAACGCCATCCCATTTATCTGACTTGCTTTTTCATCTTTATAAAAAGCTGTTATTACTGTACCCGGGATAATCCCTCTATCGCCAAAAAATGATTCATCCAATGAACCATCTACATTGTAACGGGCAAGGCACCAACGAAACGTATCACGAATAACATTAGTAAAGCCTCCGGCAAGTATTTTGCCATCGGGCTGTATTACTATTGCATGAGCACCGCTTATTTTTTCTCCGGCACCAAATTTAGTAGTAACTAAACCGCCGTTACCAAATGTTTCATCAAGGGAACCGTCAACATTAAAACGTGCTACCGCAAAACGATTATGACCATCAATAGTGCTGTAACCGGCAACAACAGCCTTACCATCGGCTTGAACAGCCATCGCTTTAGCCGTTGAACTTTGGCCCGCAATCACGGTATCGGCAGCATGAAATACTTTAGCAAGACTTCCATCACTAATGGCCCATACTGCCTGTGTAACTAATAAAAAACAATAAACAATCTTTCCAAAGCTTTTCATGCTATTTCCCCTTGATTTTTATAACTATCGTAAAATTTCAGACTTAGGATATTCAACAAACGTAACCATAACCTCTGCGCTGGATGTATTACCGAGGGCATCTTGTATGGTATACATAAAATTATCTTCACCAATAAAATCCTGCGTCTGCATATAGGTTATAGAATTATCATCATTAATCTTCACCGAGCCACGAGCAGGCTGGGAGACCTCTACTATTTCTACCGGCAAATCAGATATGTCATTGCATATTACCGGGATAGTTAGAGGAAGCCCTTGAATGCCAACTGCATGATCCGGATTCGCTCTCAGTAGATTAGGAGAAGCCTGCGTTTCCATTGCAAAAAAGGAAGGAGGGTTGGTGGCAATAAATGTTGTATATTTTTTTGTTCCTTCTTTGGTTGCCCTAAAAGTAATCGCTAATTTTTGAATAGAATTGGCAGGTAACCCTTTTTTAAAACTCCACTTGGTTTTACCACCTTTGCGTAATATCGATGATGCTTTTAGATCATATTCGCCGGTTGTCGGCGCCGTAGAACTAATATATTCAACACCATTGCCACCATCTTGAGAAGGATCAGGAATTAGATCTGCCCAAAATGGAATATTGCTTGCCCGCATCGATTGTACCGTAAAATAGATAGTAAATTCTTGGCCCAGAACTACCTGACTGGGCGCCGTAATACCAAATGTCACAGTATTGTACGGATATGCCGGAGTAAAAACAGAGAGACCATCTTGCACCTGGGCATCTTGTGATTGGACAACATCAAACTCATGGACAATCTCAATTTTATTGTTTTGTTCATTATAAATAACATTTATGCCTACGGCATAAAATTGCATAAGAAACAGCGAAACCACTAGTGTTTTGAAAGCATTATTTATCATCATTTTTTTGCCCTTTTGAAAATAAATGTGAGGATTAAAAAATCTATACCTTACATCGTCACACTTAGTCAATACCAGACTTAAATATTCCATTTTTTTATACTATGCGGGGTTCTACGAAGTCAAGAAACAAAACATCTTTACAAGTTCCTCCGAAAAATACTACCTTTCAAAAGTGACAAAATTAGAAGGAGAAACAATGATTCATGTAATGGATTTTTTAGAAATCATATTCTTTAGCGGCATTATCTATCTTTTTTCTGTATGGTTGAGCACGGATAAAAAAAAGAATCTGCTCGTCTATTTTTATTGTTATTGCGCCTGTATATTTACCAGCTATTTCTTAAACGCTGTAACTATCTCGACTTTCTTAATATATATAAGTCCCGTTGCCTTAATCCTCTTTATAATTTTTCATCAAGATGTTTTGCAAAGAAACTTCATTACACTGCACACCGAACAGCCGATCGATTATGATATCTTTGTTGATTGGCTAGAAAATCTCATTCGAACGGCATTGTATGCGATCAATAATAATAAACAATTGATCTGTGTTATTGAAAATGAGTCCGATCTCGCATCCTATCTACAAACATCTTTTTTAATACAAAGTCCTCTTGCTCAAAATATCATGTGCCTGGTAATTGACAGCGCGAGTTTTGATCAAGAAAAATTATTTTGGTGCAACCGCAAGGGAAAATTGGTAGCCATCAATGCCTCGTGGAATATTCCCCGAAACGTAGAAACTCCTCATAACAATATGCCGTTGTGGCAACAGGATGCGTTACTCATGACTCTTAAGACAGATACTATTGTTTTTAAAGCAGATCCGCGCACGCGTAATTTTGATTGTGTAATCAAGGGAATTTTATACCAAAATGTGACCGCCCATAATCTCATACCGCTCATAAAAAAGAATATGCATCATATTCGTAAAGGAGACATAATTCATGAAAACGTTAATCAAAAAAAGTATTTTGAACAACAAAACTATTAAAGTATGCTCATTAATACTCGGCTACTGTATGTGGTCATTTCTTGCAAAACACGCGAATGTTGCCCAGTGGAAAGAGGTTCCCGTTTGTTTTTATAATGCGAATGACTCATTCACTGTAACAAGCAGTATCTCTAAAGTTAAAGTTCATCTTTATGGAAAAAGAGAAGATCTAAACCTCTGCAATGATATAGCTTTTCATATTAACGTACACTCATTAGCCGAGGGACAAAGCCTTCTCACGCCAACCAGTGACCAATTATTTTTACCTACCACCGTAAAACTGGTAAACTATAAGCCCTTAACAATTCTGGTGATCAAAGAGAAAAATAGAATACTATCGTAAATTGAGAATGTATGAAATCGATAACAAAAAAAATTAAGAATGCTATATATAAATTATGGTCGATATTTCTTAAGGGGCTCTTGGCATTATTACCAATAACCATAACTGTCGCATTATTAAATTTTTCTTTTAAGCTTTTAAAAAAGTGGTTGCACCCTATTTACCAACTTGAGCCTGAATTTTTAAAAGCAATCCCTTTTTCGGAATTTCTGCTGACTTTTTTTGTTATCTGCATTATCGGTATAATCCTCAACTTTTTTATTCTCCGTTCTTTATGGCATTTTTTTGAGTTATTGATTGGCAAAATACCGCTCGTGCATCCGGTTTATAAAGCAGTCAAACAACTGGTGCAAGCATTTAATCCGCACAATGATCAGAGCTTTAAGCATGTAGTATTAATAGAATTTCCTCGCAAAGATATTTACAGCATTGGCTTTATGACTAGTGAAGTGCCCGCTCAGTTATCACCCAATAAGAACCATACGTATTATAACATATTTTTACCAACCACACCCAATCCCACGGCAGGATTTTTCTTAATGGTAGACAAAAATAATGTCCAGATTACCAATCTTTCTCGCCAGGAAGCGATGGCATTGATTATGTCCGGCGGCATTATTCTACCCGATCATCTATCAGAAAAAAAATAGACTATCCTATTTTGACAATGCAAATTCATTTGAAAAAAATTTTGAATAAAAAAGATCAAGACTATACGTTATTTCCACACTACTTTTAGAAATAAGATCAAGTTCATATATATATTGATGAGCGTTTTTAAACTCAGTCAATGAACTTCTTTTCCAATCTTTTTGTAAAAAAGTAAACGGTAACCGGAAACTCATGCTTTTTGCTGCAGCAAAATTTTTTTGATTAAGATAAAACCATACAAAATAAGCGCGCCACAGTTGCTCACTCCAAAAAACCGACCAAAACGTAAGGGGATATTCCAATTGATACTGTTGCCACGCCTTGAAAAATGCACGCGAATCCTTGGCAAAAAAATGTTGACTTATAGCAAACAAGGATGTCTCGGGAACAATAATTTTCTCCAAAAAAGAAATTGTTTGCTCATTACAGCCAGCTACTTTCATATATTCCGTAATCATACAGACAGCATCAACCGACATTTTTTTATATCGCTGACCTAGTTGTTTAAAAAGCAATACCGATTGATTACTATTTTTTTTCTTGTCGAGAGTAAACAATTGTTCAAAAAGCTTTACATCAACTTCTTCAGGAATATTAATTATTTCTTCCTGCAGTAGATTTTTTTTATCTTGCTCGGACACAAATAAAATTACCCTATGTGGGCCTTGGTATTTAGTAAGGTAGTGCAAAAAACGATCGCGAATTTTTTTATCAACTTGATCAAACCCTCTGAACCAGTAAATTAAGCCGCTTCCTAAAAAACTCATTTCAAGCTGTGATATAACTTCATCGAGCGGAATTGCTTCTATATTACCTGTTTGAATTTGACAACCATCGGATTGCAAGCGAGAAAAAAACCGCGATGCAAAAAGAATCGGCATTTCTTGTGTATAGGAGAAAATAAAATGTTTTTTTACACCATTCTCATGCGCTTTGAGAGTATAGTGATCAAGAAATTCATGTAGTTGCATTAACTCGTTAACCCACGTTAACAAAACGATTTTTAAGAGAAAATAATGAAGAACGATCAGTTTTCATGGTAACAGGATTCTGGTTTTTTTGCACGCAATCTCTGGATGCAAAAGAGAGATCAATGATAGAAAAAAGTTTATTGCTTCCCTGAATTGCCAATTCTTTCAGCTGCTCGAATTCGGACCACGACAAGGGGTTTTTTTCAGCCGTTCCTTGAATTTCAATAACAGCATTAGACTTTGTTAAAACAAAATTATAATCCGCATCAATAGCATTGTCTTCATTAAAATCAAGATCAATAAAGGGCTTATTGTCTTTGATGCCCACCGAAACAGCAACAATTGTGTCGGTTAAAATGCTCGTGGAAAGTTGCCCAGATGCAAGCCACGTTTCAACCGCCATTTGCAAAGCAATGCAAGAACCGGTGATAGCTGCCGTGCGTGTGCTGCCATCAGCTTGTAAAACATCACAATCAACATTAATAGTACGCTCATTAAGAGTGGAAAGATCAACGATTGCCCGTAATGACCTGCCTATTAAACGTGAAATCTCTATAGAACGTTCATTTCTTTTTGCTTGACTGCTTTCGCGTACCGAACGAGCAATACCTGAATTGGGCAACATGGCATAATCAGCAGTAAGCCATCCGGTCTTTGTTCCTTTTAAGAATGGTGGAACCCCCGGTGTCATACTTACTGAGCAAAGAACCTTGGTATTGCCCAGTTCAAATAATACTGAACCGGGCGCATAACCAAAAGAATTGTAGCTAATTTTAATCTCACGCAATTGATCAAAAGATCTTCCTGCATTTCTGCTAAAGTGATCCATGAGACTGTTACTTTTCAATCAAACGTAAACGAACGCGACCAGTGCTTTCATCATATTCAAGCACTTCAACGGTAACAACATCATCCACTTTATAGTCACGCAAGAATGTTCGTTGCTTATCGCGCGGAATATTAGAGACGTGCACTAATCCGTCAAGACCAGGAACAAGTTCAACAAAAAGACCAAATTCAGCAAGCCGTTTTATTTTACCGGTATATCGAGTGCCCGGTTCAATTTGACCGCCGAGAGTTTTAACCCAATTAATCGCCATTTCCATATCAGCACCCGGCGCACCAAAAATTTTAACCAAACCGGTCTCATCAATATCAATGCTCGTATTGGTCTTGGCAATAATTTCACGAATCACTTTGCCACCGGTGCCAATAATAGCACCAATTTTATCAGAATTAACTTTGACGGTTACCAATTTAGGTACCAACGGTGATAACTCAGGAGCCGGCTCACGCATTACTTTTTGCATTTCACCTAAAATATGGAGGCGGCCACTTTTTGCTTGTGCAAGAGCTGCATCAAAAACATTTCGTTCGAGCCCACCTTTATACTTAATATCCATCTGGATAGCAGTAATACCATTTTGGGTTCCGGCAACTTTGAAATCCATTAAACCGAATTCATCCTCAAATCCTGAAATATCAGAAAGAACGGTAAATTTGCCTTGTAAGCTTTTTAAAAGGCCCATTGCAATGCCGCTCACCATTTTCTTAATGGGAACGCCAGCTTGCATAAGCGCCATCGTTGAACCACACACGGTTGCCATTGAGGTTGAGCCGTCAGATTCAAGAATATCCGCAACGATACGAATGGTATATGGAAAATCTTTATTGGCAGGCAATACTTTTCTAATTGCCGATGCTGCTAAATGACCATGACCAACTTCACGTCTTCCCGGACCGCGCATTGGGCGAACTTCGCCAACAGAAAACGGTGGAAAGTTATAATGCAACATAAATGAACCATCAGCTTCATGATCCATAATACCTTCAATTTTTTGTTCATCATCACCGCCACCAAGCGTTGCCGTTACCAGCGCTTGGGTTCTTCCGCGCGTAAAAAGAGCAGAACCGTGGGTGAATGGAAGTAATCCTACTTCTGTTGAGATATGACGAACTTGATCAAACGCACGGTCATCAATACGTTTGCCACGTGAAAAAATAAGTTCGGTTAATTTCACTTGCAGTACTTTATCAAGAATATAATCAATCACTCTTGCTGTTTCAGTTGATTCAGCTATCTGTTCTTTATAAAGCTGATTAAATGCCTCTTGAATCTTATCAAGCTGCTCGTTACGCTGAACTTTATCCGGAACATTAACCGTTTTAACTAAATCTTCCGTTAAGAAAGAATCTACGCGGTCTTTCCAGATTTTCCAGCCATATTTATCTGCAATCTCTTCTTTGGCCGCGCCAACTTCGCGCTGTATTTCTTTCTGCCATGCAACCAATTTTTTAATGTAATCATGTGCCATAAAAAGCACATCAATAAGCTCTTGCTCACCAATCTCAGCCGTCGATCCTTCAACCATGCAAATACCTTCATCGGTACCAGCAACTACCACTCGGGAATCAGCTTTTATTGCATCGGAGAATAAGGGATTGGCTACCCATTTGCCATCCAAACGAATCATTTCTACCGCACCAATAGGACCCATAAAAGGAATTTTGGAGAGCGTAAGTGCAATAGAGCTTGCTATGATACTAATTACGTTCGGCGCATGTTCTTTATCAACAGAAAATACTGTTGCAATAATTTGTAATTGCTCAAAATATTCAGCAGGAAATAAAGGTCGTATACCACGATCTATTAAACGGCTGGTAAGCACTTCCTTATCAGTAGACTTACCTTCTCTCTTAAAATAACCACCAGGAATTTTACCCGCAGCCGAAAACTGCTCGCGGTAGTCTACCGTTAATGGTAAAAATCCAGGAAAATCTTTAGATGGCGATGAAACTGCCGTGGCAAGAACAACGGTCCCACCGTGCGTAAACCACGCAGCGCCATCGGCTTGACGCGCGAATTTACCTATTTCTACTTCATAACCGAATTCCGGAAAACTAAATTTTTTTACCATTATTATCAACCTACGAATATATTATATGTACGGTAAACCTACTTACGCAGTCCCAATCGGCTTACGATCTCTTTATACTGGGTAGCATCTTCTTTGTGTAAATATGCCAAGAATTTTCTTCTTTTGGCAACTGCTTGTAAAAGGCCTCTTTTTGAGGACACATCTTTAGGGTTTTTTTCCAAATGTTCTGCAATCTGTTTGATTCGTTCAGTTAAAAGAGCAATCTGGACAGATGTTGATCCGGTATCATTTCCTGCAATACCAAAATCTTTGATGATTTTTTCTTTGTTACTTTTAACAAGTGACATATTTTATAAAACCTCATGGGTTATGTGTTTGTATCATTTCTATATGGTAGGCGCGAGCGGGATTGAACCGCTGGCCCTTGCTACGTCAAAGCAATGCTCTACCACTGAGCTACGCGCCTTCTTGTTCTTTATACTGTCTATTCTCTTCCCTCTCATGCATCTCTTCATGCTGCGCCTGACGCTCAAGGTCTGAAACATCATCACCTAAATAGCGCTTTCTAAAAGAAGCAATCCCCGTACCTGCAGGTATCAATTTACCAACAATTACATTTTCCTTCAAACCATATAAATGATCTACTGCACCGGAAATAGCTGCTTCTGAAAGAATTCGGGTAGTTTCTTGGAAAGATGCTGCTGAAATAAAGCTCTCGGTTCCTAAAGAAGCCTGCGTTAGTCCCATCAAAATAGGTTTTGCAGTAGCAGCACGTTTATTTTCTGCTTTTACCAGAGAATTGACCATTTTAAAGTGAACACGGTCAACGCGGTCACCAATCAAGAAATCAGTATCTCCCGGATCAACAATACGCACCTTACGTAACATCTGGCGCACAATCAATTCAATATGACGGTCATTAATTATAATACCCTGCAAGCTGTAAATTTGCTGAATTTGATCAACAAGATAACGCTGAACCATTTCAGGCCCCATAATGCGTAAAATATCATGGAGAACTGGAGAACCGGATGTCAAAGGATCTCCGGCAGTTACTTTCTCGCCATTGACCACGTTTACCTGTTTGCCGCGAGGAATAAAATAATCAATTGACTGATCCCCGTTGGCAATGGTAATTTTTCTCAAACCTCGATGCAAGCCACCGAATATAACCTCGCCATCGATATCTGCAATAATTGCAGGATCTTTTGGCATACGCGCTTCAAAGAGTTCAGCAATACGTGGCAGGCCACCAGTAATATCCCCAACCCTCGATGCTTCACGGGGCACCTTAACAAGGATGTCGCCAACCTGTACTTCTTGGTGATCACTAACCAAAAGATAGGCTCCCGATGGCAAATAGTAGAGCGCCTCTTCGTTGCCATTTTCATCTTCAATGGCAATGGCAGGCTGATATTTTTCACTTTTATGCTCAAGAATCATATAGGTTGATTTATTTGTTTTTTCATCAAACCGTTCTTGAACAGTAACGTTTTCAACTAAATCAATAAATTTAATGCGACCCGCTTTTTCAGTCAGCAAGACTTTACTTGTTGGATCCCATTCGGCCAATTTTTGACCAATAACTATTGGTTGTTTATCATTTACCAGAAGTGTCGAACCATATTCTAAATCATGATGTCGTAATTCGCGACCATCCGGGGAAACTATAAAAACACGGGCCTTTCGGCTCATCACAATAGCCTGACCATGACGATTTCTCACTGTACGAACACCGCGCCACTCAACGATACCCTCATGTTTAGCAACATAAAATGGCTGTTGAGACATACCACTTGCCGTACCACCTATGTGGAACGTTCTCATAGTCAACTGTGTTCCCGGTTCACCAATCGATTGCGCCGCAATTACACCAACCGTTGTTCCAACATCAACGAGCGAGCCTTTTGATAGATCGTACCCGTAACATTGCGCACAAATACCCCGTTTTGCTTGGCAGGTTAATGCCGAACGAACCATTATAGATGTTGCAGCGGAATCGGCAAGGCGAGAAATATCTTCTCTGCTGAGCAAATGCCCTTGTTTGAAAATTAATTCACCTGATACTGGATCCTTAACATCACTGGCCAAGACTCTTCCCAACACGCGATTGTTTAATGGTGAAATTACGTCACCCGATCCTTTGAGATCTCCAATCTCGATATAGCCGAGCGTTTGACAATCATCCATTGAAATCACAACATCTTGAGCTACGTCAACTAAACGACGCGTTAAATATCCTGAGTTTGCCGTTTTCAATGCTGTATCTGCTTGACCTTTACGAGCACCGTGAGTAGAAATAAAGTATTCAAAAACGCTCAAACCGTCTTTAAAGTTACTCTTAACCGGCGTTTCCATAATCTCACCACTCGGACGGGACATCAATCCCCGCATTCCGGTGAGCTGCTTAATTTGATCTTTTGAACCACGCGCACCTGATTCGAGCATCATGAATATTGGATTAAACGGTTTAAAGTCACGTTTTTCATTTAAAAAGGCTTCTTGGTCTTGCTTTTCCAAGGTTTTTGTCATTTCTGAAGCAACATCATCGGTAGCATGTTCCCAAATACTCAACACTTTATTATGACGCTCACCATTAGTGATTACGCCATCCATATATAAATCTTCTATACGCTGAACTTCTTTATCGGCCTTCTTGACCAATTCATGTTTTTGCGCAGGAACAATAAGATCACGCAATGAACAAGAAATGCCACTTACGGTTGAGTAGTAGAATCCAAGTTTTTTTATCTTATCTAATGCTTCAACGGCGGACTTACTGCCAAACCGATAATAAATGCGCTCAACCAAACGGGTCAAATCACTTTTTTTCATTATCTTGTTTAACCAGTTAAAATCGGTGCCGCTTGGCAATCCCTCAAATAGGATAACTCTTCCAACTGTTGTCTGAGTAATCTCTTTAGTGTCCCCCATGCGCACACCAATTTTTGCGTGGAGAGAAACTTGTTCACACTGAAAGGCAGTTATAACTTCACCAATATTGGAAAAAGTGAGACCTTCGCCTTTGGCACCCAGTCGAACTTTGGTCATATAGTGCAATCCAAGAACCATATCTTGGGATGGCACAGTAACCGGACGCCCATTAGCCGGAGAAAGTATATTATTTGTGGCAAGAATCATGGTTTTTGATTCTTCTTGTGCCTTTTTGCTCAACGGAATGTGGACAGCCATTTGGTCACCGTCAAAGTCTGCGTTGAATGCTGCGCAAACCATCGGATGTATTTTTATCGCTTTGCCATCTACCAAAATCGGGTAAAACGCTTGTATACCCAAACGATGTAGGGTTGGTGCACGATTAAGGAGCAATGGACGATCTTTTACCACTTCTTCAAGAACATCCCAAACTTCCGGCGCTAATTCTTCAACCATTCTTTTGGCCACCCGTAAGTTAGGTGCTATTTCGCGTTCAATGAGACCTGCAAAAATGTACGGCTTGAATAGTTCAAGTGCCATAATTTTAGGTAAACCACAGCGGTCCATTTTAAGTTCCGGGTCAACGACAATTACCGAACGCCCGGAATAGTCAACACGACGTCCCAGCAAGTTCTGACGGAATCGTCCTTGTTTACCACGAAGCATTTCACTCAAAGATTTAAGCGCTCGTTTGTTTGAGCCACGCACCGGCTGGCCGCGACGCCCATTATCAATAAGCGCGTCAACCGATTCTTGAAGCATTCTTTTTTCATTTTTGATAATAACTGAGGGAGCTTCTATCTCGAGTAATCGTTGCAAACGAATATTTCTATTCAATACTCTGCGATACAATTCATTTAAATCGGAGCTCGCAAAACGGCCACCTTCAAGAGGAACCAACGGACGCAAGTCAGGTGGTAATACCGGCAAAATCGCAAGAATCATCCATTCAGGTCTCATATTGCCATGCAGCAATCCTGAGAACACTTTAATGCGACGCATAATTTTATGACGAATAGCAACTGATGTTGTGTGCCGATACTCTTCTTCTAAATTCGCAATCTCTAGTTTTAAATCTACCATGCTTAAGATATCGCGAATCGCTTCAGCACCAGATCCGGCAGCAAAATCTAAGTCTTCCGGATGAGTATCGAGATAGTTCTCGTATTCGGTATTATTCAAAATAGTTTTTCGAGGGTATGGAGAACGGCCTTGGTGAATTACAATATAGGCATCAAAGTAAATGACGCGCTCCAAATCCTTAACCGGAAGATCCAGCAACAACCCCAAGTAACTTGGAATTCCTTTAAGGTACCAAATATGGCATACCGGAGAAACAAGTTCAATATGCCCCATTCGCTCACGGCGCACACGAGATTGGATAACTTCTACGCCACACTTTTCGCAGGTCACACCGCGATGTTTCATTCTCTTATACTTACCGCAGTTACATTCCCAATCTTTTTGCGGACCAAAGATTCTTGCGCAAAAAAGGCCGTCCCTTTCAGGTTTCAACGTACGATAGTTAATTGTTTCAATCTTCTTCACTTCACCATAGGAAAGTGATCGAATCTTTTCAGCAGAAGCAAGACCAATCTTTAATGCATTAAACTGCGTTAAATTAACATATTCTCTAAAGCGATCTAAAATCCGATTATTCACTTGCTTTCTCCTTGCCGCTCTTAAACAAATCCACTTGTAATCCTAAGCTTTGCAACTCTTTGATGAGTACGTTAAATGATTCAGGCACGCCTGACTCAGGTACATCCTCACCGCGAACAATCGCTTCATACACCTTATGTCTTCCAGTTACATCATCTGATTTATAGGTTAGCATCTCTTGCAAGGTATATGCGGCGCCATACGCTTCGAGAGCCCATACTTCCATTTCTCCTAGACGCTGGCCGCCTAATTGCGCTTTACCGCCAAGTGGCTGCTGGGTTACTAATGAGTATGGCCCAACAGAACGCGCGTGCACCTTGTCATCAACCATGTGATTCAATTTCATCATATAAATGGAACCCACGGTCACCGGCTGTTCAAAGTATTCTCCGGTGCGTCCATCACGCAATCTAAATGCGCCGACGTCTGGCAACTGTAACTCTTCAAGAAGAGGTTTTATATCACTGTCATATTGTGCCCCATCAAATACCGGTGTTTTATATTGCACACCGCATTGTGAGGTTTTACGCGCAAGTTCGGACAACCCTTGCTTGCCATAGGCTTTTTCATAAGACTCAACGAGTTCTGCGCCATAGACATTTTTTAAATATTTTTTAATTTCTGGGTAGCCTTGATTATTCATCAACTCTTCAAGCTTGTTACCCAACTCCTTGCCTGCCAAACCTAAAGCAGTTTCAAGAATTTGCCCCACGTTCATACGAGATGGAACACCCAGCGGATTTAAAACAATATCAACGGGTCTGCCATCATCCAGATATGGCATATCTTCACGAGGAACAATAGTTGAAACAACACCTTTATTTCCGTGACGACCAGCAAGTTTGTCGCCAACCGATATGGTACGCTTCATGGCAATATAGACTTTAACCATTTTAATGACACCGGATGCCAAGATGTCACCTTTTTTTAATTTGTTAATTCGTTCTTCTTTCAAGACTGCCAAGATACGAATTTGGTTTTCGTAAGAATCCTTAAGACGTACAAGATTTTCATTGAGCTCTTTATCTGCTACTTTAACAGCAAATAACTCGCTGACAGGCTTGCTTAAAATCTTCTCTTTATCAAAAACTCCACCAGTAGTTAACGATTTTGAAACGGTAGCCGCTGCTTTTTGCCCGGCCAAACGGCTCGCAATAGATTCAACAGTCATTTTCTCTAAAAAGCGAAGATGATCAGCAAAATCAGCATCAACTTTTGCAACCTGTTTGGTAATTTCGTCTTTATAGCGTTTATCTTTCCGCACGCCGCTTCGTGAAAAGATTTTAACGTCAACCACAGTACCTTCAATACCAGGCGGCACGCGCAATGATGTATCGCGCACTTCACGTGACTTCTCACCGAAAATAGCACGAAGAAGCTTTTCTTCAGGAGAGTATTGAATATCTCCCTTAAGCGTAACTTTACCAACTAAAATATCACCGGGTTTTACACGTGTTCCGATGCGAACAATGCCATCTTCATCCAGACCAGCCAATGCAGTTTCACTCACATTAGGAATATCCCGGGTAATCTCTTCAGGACCTAGTTTAGTGTCCCGTGCATCCACCTTATATTCATCGATATGAACCGACGTTAATGAGTCATCGGAAACCAGCCGCTTATTTAATACGATGGCATCCTCAAAATTATATCCGTGCCATGGCATAAACGCGACAGTTAAATTAGTACCAAGAGCCAATTCACCATCTTTTATGGAAGAACCGTTGGTTAAAATATCACCCGCATTCACATAATCGCCTCGGTTTACGATCGGCGTATGGTGAATCCATGTGCTATGACTTGAACGCTGGAATTTTCTTAAATGATAGGTATCTATTGCCTGTGAAAGCCATTCATCAACGTTTTTAAACTGTGATTCTTCAGCTCGAATCATAATTTTTTCTGACGACACATATTCAACAGTTCCTGCTCGCTTTGCAACTATCACGCCACCGGAAGCTTTTACAATCTCTCTTTCCATTCCGGTTCCCACCAGAGTGTTCTGAGGATTGATAAGCGGTACCGCTTGACGTTGCATGTTTGCTCCCATCAAGGCACGACTTGCGTCATCATGCTCCAAAAATGGGATAAGTGCCGCTGAAACAGAAACAAGCTGCTTAGGAGACAAATCAATATAGTTTATTTTATCAGCATCAACAAATAAGAAGTTGCCCTGATTACGAGCAAATACCCTCTGATTATCAAGCTTTGTATCAGTTGCTTCATCCGGTTGCGCAATAAACTGATCTTGTTCTTCAAATGCATCCAAGAACACAACTTCTTCTTTAATTTTTCCATCTTGAACAGGTCTATATCCAGTTTCTATAAATCCAAGATCGTTAACCATTGCATAGGTAGCAAGGGATGAAATAAGACCAATCGTTTGACCTTCAGGAGTTTCAATCGGACAAATACGACCGTAGTGAGACGTATGCACGTCACGAATTTCGGTCGTTGCACGATCTTTAAGAACACCACCGGGCCCGAGTGCGGACAATCGTCTTTTATGAGCAACCTCGGAGAGAGGATTTGTTTGATCCATAAACTGAGAAAGTTGACCCAACCCAAAGAATTCACGCAGCACAACACTGAGTGGTTTTACATTGAGGAAGTCTTGTGGCATTAAAGCGCCATGCGGTTCTTGCATTCTGAAACGTTCGCGAATAATTCGTTCGATACGTAAAAATCCAAGATAGACCTGATTTGTTAAAAGCTCTCCAACCAAACGAACGCGGCGGTTTCCCAAATGATCAATATCATCAAGTTCACCTTCTCCACGCTCACGCAATCCAACCAGATAACGAATGGTAGCAATTAAATCTTCTTTGGTGAGTACCGTTTTTTCTTCGGAAACTGAAAGCCCTAACTTTCTGTTCATGCGAATACGGCCAACCTTGGTCAGGTCATAGAAACGGCTGTTGAAGAAAAGATCTTCAAAGCGTTGTTTAATCTCGTGCAATGAGGAGGTATCGCCCGGAAATAATTTTGCATGTATTTCCTTAAGCGCATCTTCTTCACTCATGCAGCGATCTTGTGTAAGTGTCATAGCAATTGTTGGCTGAAATACGTAGCCGGAAGATTGAATGAGATCAAACTCAAGATTTTTAAATTTCTTAAATAGCTCATACGTATCTTCGGTAAATGTTTGACCCTGAGCAACAAGAATTTCTCCGGTATCCTGATCAATAACATCTTTTGCAAAAACACGATTTAAAAGAGCTGATTTTCGTAGTGAAAGCTTATCTATTCCCAATTTTGCAAGTCGAGATAAGATATCTTTGGTAACCCTGTTGCCAAGAAACGCTTTTTCTTCTTTTTCCGGGAGCATGCCTTTTTCAATACGCTGTCCCATAAGCGTTGCATCAACTTTTCGGAAAAACTCGCCGTTGCGAATGCTTACATTTTCGAAATTATAAAAAAGAGAAACAATATTTTCACGCGCGAATCCTAAGGCTTGCAAAAATGTTGTTATGAGTATTTTCTTCTTTTTATCGATACGTACATAACAATAATCATTCGTATCAAACTCAAAATCCAACCATGAGCCACGCATAGGAATTATACGGGCCAAATAGTAGGCACGTCCGCGTAAATCTTTTACTTTTTTACTTTGGGAAAAAACAACACCCGGTGAACGATGTAGCTGACTCACAATAACCCGATCAACACCGTTGATCAGGAATGTACCAATATTTCCTAATAAAAAGCGACCATTTTCTTCATATAAGTCTGCCATAACCGGAACATCGGCAAAGAAAATATCTTGTTCTTTAATATCATGAACAACTTTTTTATTGTCGGCATCAAGGGACCAGCTAATAAGTTGAATCTTAACTTTCAACGGCATTGAAAACGTTTGCTCGCTTGATCGACACTCTTCAAGAGTCATTGGTAATTTAACAACAACTCGCGACAAACAATTTGAACAGGTTTTATAGCGCGCTGTCTTCTTTTTGCAGAATCGACACGTGAAATCTGCATCAAGTCGAGAGCAGTCTGATTTTTTACATGCCGTGCAAGTCCATTGATAGCGATTTTCTATCCCGGTTAGTTTACCACATGTGCATGCCCAAAGACCAAGCTCATAACTGACATATTCAAGAGACATCTTGTCATTATAGTCTATCGGAAAAACATCTCTTAAAACTTTTTCAAGTCCAATCAACTTTCTTTCACTTGGCAGAAAATCTAATTGCGCAAATTCATTAAAAGAATTAGATTGAATTTCAATCAAGTTGGGTACTGGGGCAATATCTTTGATCTTACCAAAAGATCGACGGATATTGTTTTTGCTCATGTGCAACTTAGTCATTAAGTCGCTCCTCATTAAAATATATTAGTTACTTTGCAACTGAAGTAACTAATATCGTGTCTTGCGAATAAACAATAAAAAGCAGTAATATTATGAAAGTTCGACTTTTGCGCCTGCAGCTTCAAGCTCTTTTTTCAGTTTTTCAGCATCAGCCTTTGGCATCGCTTCAGAAAGCACTGATGGCGCACCATCAACTTTTTCTTTAGCTTCAGACAATGACAAGCTAGTAGCAGCTTTAAGAGCCTTAATTACTTGAATTTTTTGTGCTCCGGCATCAACCAGTTTTACTTTATATTCAGCTTTTTCTTCAGCTTTAGCAGCGGCGGCAGGAGCTGCACCGGCAGCAGGAGCTGCAGATGTCATCGCAGCAGCAGAAACACCGAATGCCTCTTCAAGGGCTTTAACAAGCTCATTAAGCTGAGCAACGGTCATAGAACCTATTTCTTTGATAATTTGTTCATTTGTATTAGCGGCCATAGCTTCTCCAAAAGGATAATTAATAATTTACTTTATTGTTGCGCTTTTTTTACTACTGCTTTTTATTGCTGATTTGTTGCAACACGAAAGCTAATTTTGCAACCGGTGCCTTCATAATGCCACACAATTGCGCCAACAGCACTTCGCGAGGAGGTAACGTTGCCAGAACTTTTAATGTTGCTGCATCAACAAGCTTCGAATCAATTGATCCGGCAACAAATGTTAATGCTTCGTTCTCTTTGGCAAAATTATATAAAAATTTGATAACTGGATCTTCTTTTTCAATGAAGACAAGACCAACCTGATCCTTGAAATACGGAATAAGGGATTGCGCATTTTCAGATTCTTGCGCAGCAATTCTCATAAGGCGCGCTTTGGTTACTTTAAAGACACCGCCATTTTGCCGAATTCCTCTTCGCAATTTCTGCAATTGCATAACTGAAAGGCCTTTGTAGCCTACCAAAACCGAACTAGGACTTTGTGAAAATTGTGTTTTAAGCTCTGTGACTAATTGAGTTTTTTCTTGTCGATTCATATTTATTTCCTTTAGGCAGCAGCGCTTAATATTTCATCAGGACTTACCTGAATGCCAACACCCATTGTTGAAGTAACCGTTAACTTCTGAAGGAATTTTCCTTTTGAAGATGCCGGCTTGGAACTTGCTAGTGCTTTAATAAATGCGGTTAAATTTTCTTGCAATTTCTCTGGGCCAAATGAAACTTTCCCAAATGAGAAATGAACAATACCATTTTTATCATTCTTGAAGAAAACGCGGCCCTTTTTCAGATCAGCAACAACTGCTGCGACATCAAAAGTTACCGTACCCAATTTTTTGTTCGGCAATAATCCACGGGGCCCAAGAACTTTAGCAACTTTACCAACAATCGCCATCATATCAGGAGTGGCAACCGCATAGTTAAAGTCCATCCATCCGCCATTAATTTTTTCTACTAAATCATCGGCACCTATATAATCAGCGCCAGCTTTTTTTGCAAGGTCAACGTTCTCGCCTTTTGCAAAGACAAGAACCTTAACAGCTGCCCCTTTTGAATAAGGAAGCACCAATGAACCGCGCACCACTTGATCACCCTTAGAGGCATCAATACCAAGATTCACGTGAGCATCAACGGATTCATCAAATTTAGCAAAAGCCAATGATTTTATTTTGTTAAGAGCTTCCTTAACCGGAAGAGCCTCTTGACCTATCTGCTCTTTTGCTTTGCGATATTTTTTACCATGTTTCAACATATTTACCCCATTATTCCGTAACTACCACGCCCATGCTGCGTGCTGAACCAGCAATAATTTTCTTTGCTTGTTCGATACTGTTTGCATTAAGGTCAGGCATTTTGATTTTGGCGATTTCTTCAATTTCCGCCATGGAAATTTTTCCAACTTTATCGGTATTCGGCCGGGAAGAACCTTTTGAAATATTGATTTTCTTTCTTATGAGCTCACTTGCCGGCGGCGTTTTGAGTTCAAAACTGAACGTCTTATCAATATACACTGTAATAATTACAGGAACCGTTTCACCTTTTTTAGAGGCCGTTGCCTCATTAAATTTCTTGCAAAAATCCATAAGATTCACTTGGTGTTGGCCAAGATTGTTACCTACTGGAGGAGCTGGGGTTGCGGCACCACCAGGAATTTGCAATTTAATTTTTGCTTTTACCGCTTTTGCCATTGTAAAAACCTACCTTGAACGTACTATTTTATTTGATTAAAACCTAACTCGACAGGTGTCATTCTACCAAAAATACTCACCATTACCGTAACTCGCTCATTTACCTCGTCAATAGAATCTATAATACCAACAAAGCCCGCAAACGGCCCATCAGTAATATCCACTTCACTGCCAACAGTAAACTCGCTCTTTTTAGCAACAACAGTTACTTCACCCTTCATTTGACCAATAATGCGCTCAATTTCTTTTTGAGAAATGGCGACCGGATCTTTGCCCCCAAGGAATTTTATAACACGCAGGGAGGAAGTAACGAGCTTAATAGTTTGAGGCATCGCCTCCATTTCAATGAGTACATACCCAGGAAACAGCTGAGAATCCTTAGCATCTTGCACATCAAGCATTTGCTTTAAACGTGCCGAGGGGATAAGTATTTGACCAAACTTATCCTCTAATCCTTCATCAGCAATACGCTTTGTTACATCGGCTTTAACTGCCTCTTCAAAACCTGCGTATACTTGAACGACGTACCAACGTTTCATCTGAAAGTATCCCAACCCTAAAATGAGCCATATGTTTTAAAAATATAGCTTGCAATTTTGGAAAAACCAAAATCTATTAACCCTAAAAACAACGCAAAGATTAAAACTAATACTAAAACAATTATGGTAGAACCTATCCAATCATCATATTTAGGCCATACCACTTTGTTAAGCTCTATGCGAACTTCACTTAAAAATTGTACTATATCTTTCATTACTGATCCATTGCTTGTTGCATGTTACTTGCATCTTTTTGGCAGGCCAGGAGGGATTCGAACCCCCAACCCGCAGATTTGGAGTCTGCCGCTCTACCAATTAGAGCTACTGGCCTACAAACACTATGCTATTTCGTTTCTTTATGCATATGGTGCTTGCGGCATCGAGAGCAGAACTTCTTCAATGTCAATGAGCCAGCTGACCTTTTCTTTGACACAACTTGCGTATAATTACGCTCTTTACACTCTTCACATGCCAGGTGTGTGGTTATTCTATTTTTTGCCATATACTCTCAAGCACTCGTTAAGATTATTACTTAAACACTAAATACACAAAAATTCAGCTTTTTAAGTCCAGCCTACGCTTATCTGGGTCTTCCGACTCGGCAAGCTTCGGCGGACAGTCTTCACATTTTGCAAAAGCAACTCTCTGTTACTTCCTCAAAACTTGGCGGCGCCAGGCATAGCCCGCTAGGGCGAAGACTGGAGCCCGCGACCGGGATTGAACCGGTGACCTCTCCCTTACCAAGGAAGTGCTCTACCAACTGAGCTACGTGGGCAAAACTTACTTCTTCTTTTTAACTTTAACGTCAAGGATAGAGTAAAAAACTTAAAATGACAACTTATTTTATCGTAAAACTGCAACGAAGTTGCTAATAATTTAGTCCATCTTCGCCAACTTGCGCTGAGAACGGGCGAAGATTGGAGCTGGCGACTGGACTTGAACCAGTGACCTGCTGATTACAAATCAGCTGCTCTACCAACTGAGCTACGCCAGCATATATCAAATCTTAGGACAGTCTTCGCATCTTGCGCTTAAGCTTTATGATCATTCCTTATAGGTGATGTCGAAGCCAGGCCCCTTCGACCGGGTCAGGATAAACTCCGCAATTTTTAAGGAATTATCCTTAACTGGCCGCGCCAGGCGTAGCCGTGTTTATACTTCGAAGTCTAGCCCGCGTAGGCGAAGACTGGAGCGGGAAACGGGAGTCGAACCCGTAACCTACAGCTTGGAAGGCTGCCACTCTACCAATTGAGCTATTCCCGCCTACGTTAAAACTACGGCGGGCAGGCCCGCTTTTTTAAAGGATTAATCTTTAAAAAGGCCGTGCAAGCACGCAGTACCGTTTATTTCAAATCTAATAGAATCTAGGTTATTTAGCTTTAAAAGGCAAGCACTTTAGGTCTTTTTTCAACTTTGGATCCAATGGTAAAGCAAGAAAACGCTCATGCATTAGCGAAAGCAAAGTTCGCCGGACTTCGGGCGCGATCATTAATCCTTAACTGGCGTTAGCCAGGCGTAGCTTGCCGAGCCGGAAGGCCCGGATAAGCGAAGACTGGTGGCGAGAGTAGGATTCGAACCTACGAAGACATAAGCCAACGGATTTACAGTCCGTCCCCTTTGACCGCTCGGGAATCTCGCCGATTTCAAATATAAAAAACCTGTGCATCTATAATAGAGCCTTTTAAAGCATATTTCAACTGCTTTTTATCATTTTTGTTGAAGATAAGGGGGAGTATAGTTAGTTAATGCAAGATGACCATCTTCCCCTATAATTACCCCTACGTTCTTATTTGCTTTGGAAGGTGCCCAAAAATAGGCAAATTCTCCCTTAAGTTCTGGCTCTAATTCTGCCTCCTTCGGAGTTATTTTAAAGATTTCATCGTTATTTTTCTTATCTCGCAAAGAGGAAACCGTATAAACGTTAGATTTGGTACTAATGTTCAAATTCTTTTTATCACCATACAGCGTCATTTTGCGTTTAAAGAGGTTGTTCGGTTTCTTCTTGGCTGAACTAAGTATAGCAGAGCTCAGTTTAGGATCTTCTTTAGTTTGATATGTTATCAACACAGGCACATCAGAGTTATTAATTATCTCTCTTATTGTTGGATATTCCACTTCGGTTTCAGAAAGGGGTTCAGTGCTTGTGTAACCCGCTTCATAGAGTGGTGAACGTATATCACGTTTGGATTTTTTAGTTCGTTCCTCTTGTTCGGATTCAAGAGGCAATGAAGAGGCAATGTCCTTCTCTTCAGGCTGATTCAAAGGACGTTTTTTCTGCTCAAGCTTTTCCATACCATTTGTTATAAAAACAGCGAATAATAAAAACATAAAGCCTTTTTTCATGATTACTCCTGATAAAAATGAATATTACGTAGGATTCTTTTTACTGTGGCCAACAATCTCTTTTACTTCTTCAACACAGCTATTACACCCGGTCCCCACCAAAAGCGATTCTTGGAGTTTTTCATACGAATCATCGCCCTTGGCAATCGCCGCAAGAATATCCGAATACATTACACCCATGCAGGTGCATACTAAATAATCTGGGCGTTGTAGCAAAGGACTTTTCATACATCTAGTCAGGTTTTATGATTGTTAATTTTCTTTTATCATCATAATAGTCTATTAAACAAAGGCAAACCTTTTCTTTTAATAATGGTGCCACAATGGCCGGCCACTCAATAATTGTCCAACTATTGGGCACGTACAGATATTCTGCAAATCCTGCTGCTACAAAATCTTCAAGCGTTGCGATCCGATACAAATCAAAATGATAAAAAAATTCTTTTTTATCATTTTCATATACATTCAGATAGGTAAAGGTTGGACTTGTTACCAGTTGGCCAACACCACACTGCTTGAGCATCTCTTTTATTAATGTTGTCTTACCTGCTCCCAAAGGCCCCTCAAAGGTAAAAATACGGCAGGCATCACGGCTATCAGCAAGCTTCTTGCCAATAACCGGTATCTCATGTTCATTATAAATAATTATTTCTTTATTCATATTGTTATAACTTCTTAATTTTTTGTAAGTAAGCTCGTTCTTTTTTTGAAGATGTATGCGAGCCGGGGATTCTATTGTGCGTGTAATCGATTTCCGGTTTTTGTATCTGTTCAATATTTTTCATCATTAATTCATCAATGAGCGCATTTTTTTCCTGCGTCGTTTTAACAACTGATGCAGATGATTGATGCTCTTTTTTCGATTGCAAAGTATTCCGCAAAAGGGCATAAAATTCAGCCGCATCTATGGATACCAAGCCACGCGATGCCGCCTGTGATCGCAGAACATTATCCGACGATACCAACAAAAGACCATGGGATCTACCCTGTAATATTTCAGTAATAACGTCGTCGGCTGTTTTTTGGTTCCCCGAATAGATGATTTTAACACCGTGATCTTTTTCTTGAGACGCAATGCCCAGCGGCCCACCATCAAAAACAAGAGTAATTGAATGATTCTTTTTTTCAGCATATTTACCCAATAAGGCTATAAAAGCGCGTCGCTGCTTTTGAGAGATCTGGCCATCATGCAGGACCTGCTTTAAGACATTGTAGCCATCGATAAGAATATGCATGGACATCCATAATTACTATTGTTTCATTGCCAACCAGGGTAAACAATATTAGTATAAATTAGTAAATAATAGTATCTACAATAGAATAGTAAAAATAATCACGATCAGACAGACCAATGAGGACAAGCCCATGTCTTTACTTATTCAACTCCGACAACGAATCAAAGCCATTGAAACCATCAAAAAAATTACCCATGCAATGCGCCTAATTTCTATGTCGGCACGCAGTCGCCTTAAAAGTAAAGAAAGTCCCTTGCGTGATTACATACAAACGATAAGCACTCTTTTAGCACAAATCAAACAGTATGCTCCTGATTGGCATAATCCCTTACTTAATCCTTTGCCCAATGCGCCGCACAATCCCCTAGTTATCATAATTGGCTCTCAACGCGGCTTATGTGGCAATTTTAACACAACACTGTTCCATTTTTTCCAAAAAACCATCGCAAAAGGTTCCCATGAAGGCGGCGTTATTCCGGTAATTCCAATTGGCAAAAAAGCAGTAATCTATTGTGAACACAACCCACTGTTTAAGATAATTAAATCCTATCCTGAGCTTCACGCAAAAAAAATAGAAGCAATTTCTCAAGAAATAACGCAGTTACTCGAGTCGCAGCAGCCGGCATTTACCCATGTTACCGTTTTTAGCAATATGTTAAAAACTTTTTTTGTGCAAAAGCCACAAGAAGCACCATTAATACCACTTACGCTCAAAGCAGAACAAGAACTAAGCAATAACCAATCCATTGATTACGAATGGGAGCAGTCACCCACCAGTTTACTCGATCAGCTTGCGCGCCAAACAATACTCATTAATCTTCATTATTTGCTTTTTGAATCATTACTTGCAGAACATGCCGCACGCTTTATTTCTATGGATAATGCCACACGTAATGCACAGGCATTATTAGAAGAAACTAAATTGCAATACAACAAACTGCGTCAAGCAAAGATTACCAAAGAATTAACTGAGCTGGTCAGCAGCATGTAAATTTTTGCTCTCCTTTACAGGTACAGGGAAGCACCTTTCAGGCCCTTTTTAAGGCAATTTCCCCAAAAAATGCTCTATTTACCCTTTTTTTGACTATTCTTTTATGATTATAGGTTCAAAAAACACCTTGACTTACGCACTAATTTCATGTTAAAATACAAATAGAGAATAAAATATAAGCAATAAACGTAAATAATGAAAAAGGAGAATAGTATGAAGAAAATGTTAACAATAGCTAGCCTTACGCTGTTGGGAAGCTTTTCCCTCAATGGTATGGAAATGCCGCGCTTAAGGGTCAAAGAACTGTCTTTAGAAGAGAAAGTAATTAATCTTTACTCATTAATTGCAAGCAACCAACGTCAAATAAAGGAGCTTGAAAAACAAGCCAAACAAGGGGAAATAACTCCGGACCAGTTTAAAGCTATGGCAAAAGATCGCGTTGGGTTAACTAATGAACTTCAAACTCAAATAGAGCTTGAAAAACAATTGGCAGAGGTTGAAGCAGAAATAAATACCCTATTCATAACATTAGGGGAATATGAGAAATCACCTCAACGATATGCGACAGAAATTAAATCTATAAGTCAAGTATGGCAACAAAAAGAGAATGCAAAAGAAAACATTAAAGAAAAACTGAAAGTTAGCGCTCGGAAGTTAGATGATCTTCAGCTAGGCTTAGTTACTCAAGAAAGAGCAGCAAAAGCCAAAGTATTACCAAGCGCCAAGCAAAAACCGCCCGTTCCACCACGTGAAGAACCGGTCAAGAAAACACCACCTCCTGTTCCAGCACGCGAACCGGTAGAACAAGCTCATCCATTGCCAGTTTTGCCCGCTATTAAGAAACCGGCTGAACAGCCCGCTCCCATAGCTGAACAACGTGAGCAAGAACATGCTCGCGCTGAAAAAGAACGTAAAGCCGCCGGAGAAAGACGAGCCGCTGAACAACAACGCCGTGAGCAAGAACGAAAAGCAGAACAAGAACGAAAAGCCGCTGAAGAACAAGCTCGTGCTGAAAAAGAACGTAAAGCAGCCGGAGAAAGGCGAGCCGCTGAACAACAACGCCGTGAGCAAGAACGAAAAGCAGAACAAGAACGAAAGCACGCTGAAGAACAAGCTCGTGCTGAACGCGCTGAAAAAGAACGTAAAGCAGCCGGAGAAAGGCTAGCCGCTGAACAACAACGCCGTGAGCAAGAACGAAAAGCGGAACAAGAACGAAAGCACGCTGAAGAACATGCTAGTCCTGAAGAATTAGAAGAACTAGCAGCTGCTATTCAACGACAAATAGACCGAGAACGAGATGCTGAATATGTGAGAAAAGAAGCAGCTGAAAAAGGTGCCTTTGCTGCACTTGGCCTTCAGCCAAATGCATCCTGGTCCCAAATTTTAGGATTATCGGAAAATCCGTCATATGACGAAATAAAAAGCGCTTATAAAAAGCTCACTATAAAATGGTCACCTGATAGAAATCAAGACAAAAGAGCTAATGAAGTCACCAAGCTGATTAGAACAGCGCGCGATACGTTAGCAGCTAAATATGAACCGGAAAGAGAAGCGCCCTTAGAACATTAATTGATTCTGTGGAGGGGGGCATTTTTGCCCCCTTGACTTACGCACTAATTCCATGATAAAATACAATTAGATAATAAAATATTGTAGTCATCGTATATATATATCAAAAAGGAGAATAATTATGAAAAATACGTTAAAAATCGCTTTACTCACCCTTCTGGGTGGCTTTACCTTAAGTAAGGGAATGGAGTTACCATATGTTGGCATCCCAGTCCCCGCAGCTGGAAGCCAAGGAGAATCACTGGCTCAACGAATAAGCAATATTAATTCTATGCTTGCTGCTAACCAGGAGAATATGAATGAGCTAGAAAACAGCTTCAAAAGAGGTGCTATTAATGGGGATCAGTTTGAATCGATGATTAAGCATCGTCTTTCGATCTACGAAGAACTTGAAACTGAAAAAAATGAACTGCTTGCACAGCAAAAAGCACAAAGAGGAGCATCTGTTGGCATGCCATTACCACCAGTTATAAAGCCTGCTGCAAAAGCACCCCCGGTAATATATGCGCCAACACCTGCAGTAGTTTATCAATTAGAGCCGGCCGTTCAACCACGTGAAGAACCGGTCAAGAAGACACCGCCTCTTGTTCCGCCACGAGAACCAGTAAAACCAGCAGAAAAGCCTGCTCCTGTACAGATCGCACCGGTAGTTGCGCCAATTCTGCCTGCTATTAAAAAACCGGCTGAACAGCCTGCTCCCATAATTGCACCACCGGCACCTAATATTCCTAAAGCTCCCCCTGCTCCAAAAGGAGGATTTCCGGCCTTCAAAAAACCGGCGGAACAACCTGCTCCCGTACAGCCTGCTCCTGTAGTTGCACCGGTCGCTGTTCAAGCACCTCAAACTCCTGCTTATCAGGTTCCGCAAGCTGACATTGACAGATGGAAAGCTATGACAAAAGAGAAATTAAGTGCTGAACGAGACAGACTTAATTGGAAAATGGGAGCCTTAGCACAAGCACGTCCTTTAAGTAATAAACCTGCCTCTGATGAAGAGATTCAGCTTAATGCGGAAATCAATGCGATTGATGAAATAGCCAAAACAAAGAATTTTTGGGTAGCAGGTGAAAAACCAGTTCTTTCTAGAACTTGGCTCCCTTAAAACTATTCAAAGAGCTCAAAAAAAGAAGGATGTCAAAATTGACATCCTTCTTTTTTTGTTCCCTATGCCTATTGGGTTGAGACATTAGAGGATGCGTCAAGAGAAATTGTTGAAGCAATAAAAAATAAAACAGCCGTTGATTATATTACCAAACTTTGGCAAAAAGTTGCTGCGTTGCTTCCACTTATCCCTGATGATTTGTATAATGCCTTAAGCGCGCGGCCCGGCGGTGGCTTTTAAAGACAATCAAACAAAAGAATATTCGAATGCTTAACCCATGCTCATTAAGGCAAAAAATGAATAAAGTTATGATCTATCTTTTCTTACTATTTTTTACAGTCTATCCAGCTTTTGCCATAGAAAAGCTTAACTCTTCGCCACATAAAATTGCACTGGAAGAATATCTTATCAATGAACTCGATGATGCATATATTGCAAAAGAACTGGCAACAATTCTGGTCGAAAATATTTTGATATGGAAAGCGCCAACTATTGCAACGGCACAAATAACTTCAATTATTGCCTACGCATTCGGTAACCGAATTTTGCCGAACGGCAATCGGATTCCTGGACCAATGAATGAAGCATTGGCTGATATTGTTGTGCAACTACATAAAGAAACGAATGCGCCGGTGTTTGCGCAATGGGAAATTGCTGAGGCGATTGGTGACCGCATTGCGCCTGAGAACCTAACCGTTATCAATCCAGCGCTGGATGCGCAAGCAAATATTGTATATCTAAGCACCGCTGGCGTTGCATCAGCAATAATAAAACATGTTGGCGACCCTCAAAAACTTGGCAAAGTTGCGGTGATCGCATTTAATGATCATCTCTATCGATGCATCAAAGTATCGCGTGATGCGGGCATTGATGCATACGCGCCTGAAGGTTATTCAATGCCCGGCAATTACGACGAGCATTCAGGCCAACCGTGGACTCGCAACCGTCTTATATATTTGGTAACCGATATGAAAGCGCGGATAACAAATTGTTTTGAAAAATTACTTTAAAATTTTTTTTTATAATCCTTTATGCAGAAATTAAACGCCAAATTTAATTAGTTGCGATGCGCGATATTCAACGGATGAAGAAATTACTTTTGATTATGCATCCGTGATTGCCGAACTTGAAAGCAATTGCAAGCGATCCTATTAGAAATAGATTTAAAAATTTCCAAATATTGACTGAACAGGCTTTTTTGCTATTCTTGCAATAATACTTTTTTATTTTTACGATGGTGAAACTACATGAGACTGACCTTGCACTATTTTTTATTCTTCTTTCTTTTCGGCATACATACATTTCCACTTTCTGCAATGGAAGAACAACCACTAACGCCGCGCACTCGAACTATCATTCAATTAAGTCAGCAAGTTGATAAGGTAACTCGGCAAGTTAATGCGGTGACCGCCGTGGTAATTGGTCAAGATGCACAACTCAGAGCAACTCAAACGGCATTAACGGCTACGCAATCTCAGCTCACAGATACGCAAGCCGCGCTCATTGATCTTTTAAAGGAAAAAAATGCCCGTCTTAAAGTCGCGGAAAAAGAGAGAATACTGCAAGCAAAAAATAGCAAGCTCTTGGCTATCGCCCAAAAATGTGCCCTCGGTGCAGCAAAACTCGGTATATTTCGCGGTGCTTCTGTAATTTTAAAACAATATTCCCAAACTATAATGCCCGGCGATTTTTTAACAAATGAAATTTTGCCTGACCTGTGTGCCACCGTAGTTGCTCAACAAGCCCCACAATTAGTTTGGAAAGTTTATGAGGGTCTGGGAACAATGACTAACCGTTGTAGTAGCGCATTAAATACGATGTTGGATCACTATATAGACCTTTACTTGCAAGAAGATGCTACAGAACCAAACAGCAACAACCTTGCCAGAATCGGAAAACTGTACAAACGTAAAGCAGCATTAGAAAAAAAACCAGAATGGGAAGAATCATTTGATGAAAGTTTTAGGAGCAGTGTGGATGAGAAAACTAACTTCTTTAAAAATTATCTATCAAACCCGGAAGTAGAAATTTTCCCTTTGCATACAGAAAAAATGGCATCTAAAATAGATGCACTTGAAAAAGATATTTCTTTGGCTGAAAAACTCATTAAAGAATGTCATGCTGTAAAAAGCCTAGCAGAAAGAAAATAAGAAAAAAACAATACAAGTGATATTTTAGGGTAATACAATGAATCACCAGTTAATTGCATTTGCATGTATAGTAAGTTTCTCATCAACATATGGGATGGATAATGCATTAGTACAATCTCATGCTACGGCTTTAACGAAAGATGCGCATGCCCAAGCATTGGTAGAATTACTGCAAATCGATGCAAACCGATCTGAAGAACTTAAAAAAATCCACCTACGGATGCTTAAGCAAGAAGAAGAAAAAACAAGCCTGCAGGCTCAGTTAAGAGCAACGAAGGATGAGCTTGCCAATCAAAAAACCAATAATCAAAATCTTGCAGATCAAATGACACTTCTACAAGAATCTAATATTAGACTGGAAATAAAAGTAGATTCTCTCAAACGCGACAAATCCGAACTTCGTTTTTATGTTACCGGTGCTATTTTTATCGGCGGACTAGCAGTCTTAAGCCATATTATTAAATTGCCGCAAACAAATAGTAGTGTTGAAGAAATTATTAAATCAAAACCTGTTCAAGCAGATGATAAAAAATCTGATCCAGCAGATATAGATTACGCAGACCTGGTACATGGCCTGTTGTAATAAAAAAATGCATAAAATCAGTTTCGTACAGTAATAGTTGTTTAGTAAAAAATTATCTAACAATGGTTCGGACATTTTTAACATCTGACAACTCCGGTTTCTATTACACTTTTTATCCCAGGGTGGAATTTAATCAAACTCAGGTCCAACCCTAAGATTGAAAAAATTAGATTTACCAGCATTTCATTATAGTTTCTCCTTTTGTGGCTTTGCATAGAAAATGGCGCTCTTTCATTGGTACCAGCCCCCGCTTCCGTCTCTTGAATTTTGGTCAAAAGAAGAGCGGTCGCTGAGGCATTTAAGTGGGCATGTATTTTTTCTTTACTGCGGACTTGGAAGTCAGTAAGCCCAACAAATTGTTTTCCATCACGAAAGATGAACTCAATCTGAAAGCGTGAGCTATAGGTAACATGGATCTCCTGAGCGCTCAAAGTCAAATCGGTAGAGAACATGAGTACCAGGCCTTGCTTATTTTTACGCGTACGCACTAGACAAGCAACCTTAACCGTACACTTGAGATTTACACTATAAAAAGTTCCTTCATATAAATCATCTCCATCCTCAGTTGCGCATACAAAAGAGTAACTTTTCAAATCTTTCACATCAACTTTATCTCCATATTTTTTTGGCCGACCTCTTCCTCCTTTTTTCTCAAAATTGAGGAACCGCAAATTAGCATCGCAACGCAACTTGCTTACTACGTGATAGCCGCATTTGCGAGCCATAGTGACAAACTTTTTGTTGGCAAAGTACGCATCAACAATGAGTAGCTTAATACTCAGAGGCAAGCCATGCAATTTCATCTTATTGAGCTGCTGTTCTGCGCAGTCAACATAAAAATCCATTCGATTTGCTTCAGAAGCTCCAATCAACTTTTTGATTTCATCTTTTGGTGGTGTTTGGATCACCACGAGGGGATAAGCCGTATTTTTCTTAATATCGATAAGCGCGAATCCATTTCCTTCAAGACCCTTTTCAGACTTGCCGCTGGAGCCATTCCAAAATGATTCCAGGCCATAGGTTTTCTTGCCAGACTTTTTTATAAAAAACGGATCATAAGCTATTCCATAATGCCCATTTTCATCGATAATTTTGTTCACTGTCAAGCAATTGAATTGCAAGTAATCAAATGGCTTTTCAAAATTCCGAGAGAACGTTTTTTCGTCATAAGATGCATATCGCGCCATGTTACGAAAATTCATTCTTCCCCCCATCGATAATATCGTGCCAAGCATGCTTTCGATAAATTTTTTCTGAGGCTTATAAATTCCTGTCATTTTTTCTAAAATTTCCTGTATAATTTTCATTGCCGCATTTCAATCTTTTTTTAGAGGAAGTTTGATTGACTCCACTAATTATGGGTATGCGGTTTAAATTTTCAAGTTACTTTCAAAAAACTGTCCGAACTATTGATCTAATACAAAGGCAATATCCATGATTAACAAATCTCTAACTCTTCTTATGGTACTCAGTATTTCAGCAACCTATGGCATGCAAAAGCAACAACTTCAACTATCATCGGCGCAATTACAACAGGGTATTTATACTCGATTGAATTCTCATGAGGATCAACTGAGAAAAAATACCGATCAAATAAATGCACTTGAAAAAATATTAAAAGATAGGGAAGAAGAAAAAAAAATATTGGCAGAAGCGCACGCAATAAAAGATAATGAAAATGCCAAAAAGCTGAAAGAATTAACCGCTGAAAATACTCAATTGCAGAATAGCGTGAGTAATCTTCAGGCTGCTGCAATTGGAACTGGTATTTTTGCGGGTTTATCTGCTCTTGTCGGCTTAGTTTGGCTTGTAGATCATCAAGAAACTCTCAAAGAGCATAAAGAAACTCTCAATGAACATGGGAACGAGTTGAGAAATCATGGCTACGAGTTGCGAAATAATCAAGAAACTCTCCAAAAGTTTGCCAACAAGCCCAAATAGCTGAAGCGTTCATCAGTTATTTTTCTACAAACTCCAAAAGCTCACCCGGCTGACAATCTAATGCTTTGCATAAAGCTGAAAGCGTTGAAAATCGAATAGCTTTTGCTTTATCGTTTTTTAAAATAGAAAGATTTGCTTCGGTGATACCAACTTTTTGCGCAAGCTCATTCAATCGCATTTTGCGTTTTGCCATCATTTCATCAAGTCGCACAATAATAAACATGTTTACACCACCAAATCTTGTTCTGATTTGATTTTATGGGCCTCTTGAATTAGATGCACCGCCATAAAAAGAATTAAAACGATGAACAAATGTATTATATCGTTAAAGTTTATTGACACCATAACATAACGGTTTCCTGCTGATTTAAATAAAGAAATCATCAAACTTGCAATGGTATCAAAAAAAACTTGGTAAAGAGCCCAAACAAGCATGATCATATTAATTTTCTTTACTATGTTAACCACTTCTTGCGTGAAAAACTGATTTTTTTTGTAGAGTTCTAAAATTTTAAAAAAATACCACAATGCAAAAAGTAAACAGATTACTGATACGCTTTCAAGAATGAAAAATAAAGCTTTGCCCAAGAAAGGCACTGTTACGATATCATGATCGAGAATTGCTGGAGCCGCTTGCATTTGATAATACGCAAGACAAAACTTGTTTGCATTAATTTTTCCCCACGAAAGTAATCTCATAATAATAATGAGCGGAACCACAACAAAAAGCGCACATCGCTGAATCCATATTGCAATGTTAGAAATTTTATTCATCGTTACTCCTAAAAAAAGTAATTTAACAATTTTCAACACATCGAATAATAACAAATATTTATCGAAAATCAATATATTTTTTGAAAAATGTTTTATAAATATGCATTTCTGCAAGTTACTTCCACTGATATTCGACAATCGGTATAATGGCTTAAATGAATTTTAAGATTACGCAATGCAAATAAAAAAAGGGTCACGAATGTTCAAAACGTCTTTGGTAATAATCGGCACCACACTTGCTGCGTTACTCTGGTATGCATCACCTATTTTTAAACCCTTCCCAAAGCCAACCGGGCCCTATTCTGTTGGCACAACAGTTGTCGAATTAACAGAAGCCAATCGTAAAGAAACTTTTTCGGGAAATCCTGATGAGAAACGTATGTTGGTTGCACGGATATTTTATCCTACTATCCGAGTAGATAATCTTGAAAAATATCCGTATCTTGGCAACAAAATGCCGTACTACCAAAAATTTGTGGCGTCTTATTATCAGGTTCCCGAATCTATAGCAAAATTGTTTTTGCGTGGGGTTGAAACTCATTCATTTATCAATGCCACAGTAGCAAACAAACAAAGCTCGTATCCCGTTGTCTTATTTTCTCATGGATTACTTGGCCTGCCCAGTGACACCTCTTTAACGATTTTAGAAAACCTTGCAAGTCATGGGTATATTGTTGTTGCAATTGATCACTCATATTTAAATGCACTTACCTTGTTTGCCGATGGCAGAGTGACTTCTTCGGTTAAATTGAGCGAGCAGTTTAATAAAATGCGGCCGCACGAACAAAAAGAGTTTCAGACCAAAGCAATTGATGTGTATAAAGCCGACATGAAATTTATAATCGATGAACTAGTGAAACTCAATGAAGATCCCAAAAGCATCTTTTACCACCGCATTAACCTGGAAAAGATTGCCGCAATGGGCCATTCTGCTGGCGGTACCGCTTCAATAGAGTTTTGCCGGAGTGATAATCGATGCAAGGCAGCAATAGATCTTGATGGCTGGTATGATCAAGCAATTGGCCTAGAACCCATTAATAAGCCATTGCTTTTGATGTTTGGTTCAAAAAGCCTGGAAGTTTCTGAGCCCACGTCGGAATATTTAAAAAGAAAAGAGCTAACGCGAGAACAATATTTTGAGCGTGAGAAGAATATTGATGCTCACATCAAGAAATTATGTTCCGTGCCTACCTGCTCTTTTGTTATTATCCCCAATGCAAGCCATGGCGATTTTGATGATGAAATGTTTATAAAATGGCCATTGAGATCATGGAATGAAGTTGAACCATATACAACAATAGCATTAATCAATGGCCATATTGTACAATTTTTGAATAAATACTTATCAAAAGAAAAATAAGCATGAAATTACCAGATCAATTTATTACTTTCGTTGAAAGTGTATGGCATGAACCTCAGTGTGCCCAGAAAATTATAGAAATTTGATTACGGCATCGTATCTGCTTGCTTAAATTTGCGGTATCATTACTCTATTAGATGTTTTTCACTCAATTACATCACCGTTAAAATAAAAGGATTCTCTCATGTTCACATGCAAAGCACTCGCCATCATTCTTCTTGTAAGCTCATCCAGCACATTTTCCATGCAAAATGAAAAAAATAATGAGCAACCAAACCCATTTTTGCAAGGTTCTCAAGCAATACCGGTTCCCTCTATTATTTATCCTTCTCTTCCAGTACCGCCCGTAACTCTTTCAATACCATTACCAATATTACCCAATGAATTACCAAAACGGAGCTTATGGGCCGGTGGCGCAATTGCCAATATTGGTATTGCTGACCATGCAACGCGTTTCACCATAAGCACACTTGCGCATGCCAATGGATGCATTGAACATCGATATGCACCATCTACCTATCTACTTGCCGCAGCAGGTGCGGGCCTGGCGGGTGCTTCAGCCGGATCCGTTTTACTCTGCGCAAAAAAAGCATATTGCGGACAACAAGCAATCATCAAGAAAAAAAAGGCCGCGCTGGGCATTGGCAAAGTAGCCAGTGGCGCCATTATTTTTGCACTGAGCACTCAATTAACTTCCCTTGATGATTCAATGGCCACTACCACTCTTGCGCGCGGCGGGCAATTTATCAGTTTGGCCTGCGCCGCCGATGGTATTTATGATATTTATACATCTGTTGGCAAATAACGCGAACTCGAACTAAAAAACTAGAGGAACAAATTGAGAAAGGCCGCTCGTGGTGAGTGCAGCCGCAGGCTGCGTATCAAACCATGCGGCCCAAAAATCATAAGATATATTGATAAATATTTATTAAACCCGCATGGTTCGATACGATTGCTTCGCAATCACTCACCACGAGCGGGTTTTATGACTAATTTTCAAAATTTTATCCCAATTTAACGTTAATTAAAAGGATCCGCATGAAAACATCCATCTCATTACTTCTACTCACCATCTGCACAGTACCGCAGTACCTCGTTGCGTCCGAACATTGCAGCAAAAAGAAAATTGATCCATCACATGAATATTCCACCTGGGAAAGCCTCATTGATCAATCAATAATTCAAGCATGCATTAAAAGCACGCAATGGTGCAAACAAAGAACATTGAAAGAGAATGAAAAGGATTTACAAACTGCCTGCGAGCAGCTGAATAATGATATTGCGAAACTTAAAAACGGAAACCATTCACGTGCTAAGAGTGCGCGAGATGCCGTATGGACCATTTATCTAAAAAAAACATTCGATATAACTGAAAGTCAAAAGGATCTTTCCAAAAACAAGATTACCCAACTGGAACAACAATTACGCAGAAAGGAGCTGCTCAGTTTACACTATGAATTACACAATCAGAATAATTGGCAATCGCATATTTCGTCAGAAATTATAAGCGCTTGCCGGCGAGTAAATAATAATCTGGGCTCACTGGAACTGGAATCAAAAGATGTGGAAGTTCATAAAGCTTGTGCCCAATTGCAAAAGGATATGCTTGCTTTGACATATGGGAATAAGGGAAAAGCTGCGGATGCCCGCCGAAACATCGACATCATTAACAGCAAAACTAGTTCTACTGAAGTTCCCGGCGGCTGCAGTCGTACAAGTGCGGAAATGATCGATGCTTTGGCAAATCGACAGCTTTCATAAAAAAAAATTTTTAAAAATATGGCGGGCCCCATGCCAGATAATCAAATCCGGTATCATGACCTTTTTTTTCATGTGTCATGCAGTGATGGGCACAATATTCATCAAGTATTTTTTGCGCATGAATCTTTACATCAATATCTTGTTTAAAATATTCTATCAATCGCATCCGGATCGCAAAACCGGCGAACTCATATAGAGAATCATGCGCTACAAATCGCATCATACCTTTCCATAAATCTGCAGGCAATAATTGCAAATAATTATCAAATGGAAGGATTAATTTATCTTTTAACTTTTTTTTAACAATGCGTTAAACTCGGCAACAACTTTTGCATGATGTTCTTTATCTGCTGCAAAATCATAAGAAAACGTAGAGGCAATCTCGCTCCCGGAATATTTTGGAGTAAATGGAGGACGGTAGCCTCTGGTTATCATTATATCGGACGCCCCTTCTTCATCCTTTGCAGTTTCACTCTTATGTTTTTGATATGCTTCACGTAGCGGCGCATTATAAATCTTATCTTCTTCGGTTTCAAAACCTGAAAATAAAAGCTCAACTTTTTTGTTATTTACCAAGCAGTGAACTTTACCGGTTGGGATATAGCTGAGCAAGCGATGCACCTGATCTTTTTTTGTCATCATAACTAAACATGCACCGCTATCAATGGTGCCATTCTTTATTTTTTCAAGTAGCTCATGAAATGGCTTTTGATCGAGATCACGAGCTTTTGATGCTTGCACGCAGAGTTGGATAAAAAATGGCTGTTGCACCCGCGCAAGCTTTACCGTATCATCTGCTTGCTCGGTTTCTGCCAGCGGGCTAAGATAATGGTCATAGATTTCTTTGACCCTGCCGCCTCGGCCATCGCTTACCCACACATCGCCATTATCTTCGATGATGCATTTGAAATAGGGGCGGCCTTCCATTGCTTGCATGCTTATAATACTAAAACACGCTAATGCGATTATATTTTTTATGTAATTCATGAGATCCTCAATAATTAATGATATGATCTATTTTCCAACTTCACGCAACTCTTGTTTCCATGCTTGTTTTTTTTGTTCTAGTTTTGCTGCTTCTTGCAGTGCAGCCTCTTTGTCTTGTTGATATTTTTTTAAAACAAATTTGCAACCCGGTGCAAAAAAGGGCAATACATTGCATCTTAAAATTACCGGTAGAGAGACTGATCGCTTTATATGTGTAAACATAAGCTCGGCTACGCCCTCATCTTTTATTGCTTGCATCTGATTAAAGATGCCAAAGTCGGGCTCCGCTACAAGAGAGCGATGAGAAAATGGATACTCGTCTGGATCAGCAAAAGTTATTGCCATTGCCCCTTCCCGGCTATAAAGCCCAAAAAAAACTTTCAAGAAACCAATATTCTTGTGCGCCAGAGCCTTATCAAAAAATGATACTTTTGTATTAATAGCGAATAAGGTGAACTGACTTGCTGGTGGCTTTGTCCAGTAATAATCTTCGTCCCTGTAGTAAGTTTGTTTATATTTAATTTCATTTCTAACCTCATATCTATCACTCGCGGAATCTTTATTTGCGCATAATAGAGCACGAAGATAGAGGCTATCTTTTTTTCTTTCAAAATTTTCAGCAAGCTTTTCTAATTGCTCAGTTCTGCACTTGTAGTCACATCCTTGTTTTTCGAATTCTTGTAAAAATTTACGATGGTCTTCTTGCGAACACGGTTCAATTTTCTCTTCCATTGCACATAGGCTTATAATGCTAAAACAAGCTAACGCAATTATTTTTTTGGTAATATTCATGAGATCCTTTTATGGCAATTTGTTTTGGAACAGCCCATTAAATTCAGCAACAATTTTTGCGTGATGTTCTTTATCTGCTGCAAAATCATAATTTGAGCTCAAGCGATCTTCACCGGTTAATTCCGTTTCTTTTCCTCTTCTGGCTTTTTGAGCAGCCAAAAATTCATAACATGGAAAGCCAGCCGGATCTAAAGGAAAATCTTCTTCCACTTTAGGCGCAACTGTTCTCACGATAGATTTATCTGGCTTATCAACCAATCGCATGCCAAGAATAATAGTCATTCTAATTTTTTTGTCGTTTACCAATTGCTTATTCACTTCTTTTCCCGAAGGAATATAACTGAGCAATCGATGTTCAGCATCTTTGTGGGTCACGGCAATAGTTTCTTGTTCAGCCTCAATCTTGCCGCTTCGAACTCTATCCAACAATTCATGAAAGGGTATTGTATCGAGCTGCTTTATTTTTGAAGCTTGCACCACTAGTTGAATAAATAATGCCTGTGGAATATTAAAATGTTGTTTGATATCATCTGCATTTTTAGTTTTATCCAGTGAATAAAAAAAGTTCGGATACGTTTCCTTTATCATGCCGCCGTGCTCATCTTTTATCCACACATCACCATTGCTGTCTTCTTCACTAAATACTCTATAATTATAAGCGCGCCCATCCTCCATTGCAGATGTAGCATTTGATAACAGTAGTACAGTTAGTAAGGCTTTTTTTAACATAAGATTCCTTTATTATTGAATATCACAAGACCATGAAGACCGTATTAACTGGGTAGCTTTAATCGGGTTCTGCTGCATGAAATAGACTGCATTCGATGTAAGTATTATTATAAAGGCTTTTTTTAACATTATTTTTCCAATTCTTGTTTAACTGTTTCAATAAAAGATGCTTCCCATCCTGTTGTGTTTGATGCTGAAAATATTGCTAGCAAACTAAGAATTCGTTTTCGAGATTCTTGTAATTGAATCAAGGTATACGTGTCCTGCTGCGATAGAATATTGGCAGGCTTTTGTAATTGAGCGATCTCTTTTTCTTTGCTTTGCAATGCCTCCTGTTTTGCCACAGCATCGGACGTGAGAGCCTGTACTTGCAGCGTTAAAAGAGCCGCATCATTTATTTTTTCTAGTAACTGAGTTTTCAAACGAGCTGCTGAATCCTGAAGCTCTTTATGTTCTTGCGCCGAAATCACCTGTTGCCCAGATAGCTGCGTTTGTAAATGCGCAATCAACTCATCTCTTTGTGTAAAAGCTGCCTCCAATTCTTTAGCCATTTTTTTATAGCCAAGTGCTTGCTGTCTCGCTTCTTCACCATAAAATGCTTGATCAATAGTACTGAAACTGGCCGCAGCCATGTCTGATACATAATCATGATTTGCCAATTCCCATAGCTTTTTCAATCCTGCGAGTTTCTCAATTTTAGTTGTTATTGCTTGAGACTGGCCTTGATTTGCAGAAATTCCATTAAATGCCATCTCCAATTCTTTTGCGATTGCTTGGGCACGATTACGCATTTCCCTGTTACCCGTATTTAAGAATTCTATCGTTGCAGGATCATGGTCAGTATTATCCCAATTTTGTTCTGGAATCAAATTATGTAATTTTTTTATTCCCGCCTGGAATTCTGCTTTGTGTTTAGCTATTTCTTGCAAACCCGAACGTTCCATGCAAAAAAGCAAGACGTTAAAGCTAAAACCGGCTAGTAAAATAAATATTTTTTTTACCATGTTGATTCTCATTAATTCTTATGCAATTCTTCTGTGATTGTCGCAATAAATGTTGCTTCCCATCCGGTTGTTTTTGATGCTGAAAACATCGCCAACAAACTGCGCATGCGTTCACGGGACTCTTGCATTTGCGCTAAAGCTTGTGCCCTCTGTTGGGCGAGAGCATCAAATTGAGCCGCTTGGATCTCTACGGTTTCAAGTTGCTTTTGAAGTTTTGCGTTCTCATCTTCTTTTCTTTTCAAATTGCCGCGTACGATTTGTTTAACGTGTCTCTGACTTGCAAGTTGCTGTTCGAGTGACTCAACTTGTTTTTTGTTTTCACTAAGCGTAGTGTCTAAAGTTGCTTGGATCTTTTTAAGGTGCAACTGTTTTTCTGCAATCTCTGCTAAAAGATTTTTCTCACTTTCCTCATAATGCTGAATTCGCTGGCTGAGACCGCGTTTTTCTAAAATACCCTCTTGATGCAAATTATTTAATCGTATAACTTCATTATGTTTTGCAATTGCTTCAGCACGAAGATCTGCAAGTTGCCCACGTGTTTGGGTAAGTTCGGTTACTTTTGCTGTGAGAGTCTGCTGAAGCACTTCCGGTTGGCTCAGGCGAATGACTTCTTGATTTAAGCAATCAATTTCAGCTTGTTTAGTCGGGATTGCTCGCTTCATCACAGAAAGCAAACCCCAATCATCGCCTTCTTGCATTTGCGATTGCAATAATTCTGTTTCTTTTTTCCAGTCAAAAAAAAATTCAAAAATGACATCAATTGATTCTTCCTCTCCTTTTAACGTGGCAATTTTTTCTTTGAGGTGATTAATTTCTTTCATCTTGGGCGCTAAAACTTGCTTAACCTGCTCTTCATGCGAATAAAATTTACCACGTTCTGCTTGCCCTAGTGCTTGATAATACTCATCCCAAAACCGGTATGAAGGGCAAACCTGCTGAGCCAGCTGTGTCATGAGCTTAAGCTTTCTTATTTTTTCTTCTTTTGTTTTGGGACGGTCTTCATCTTTCATATACATGGATAAATGTATATAAGAAGCTACTACATCCTCATCTTTTAATTGAGTAACGTGTTGACCGGCAGCTCTTTTTTCATTATTTTCTTTGTCATAACAATTTATTTTCCAAGATTTATATTGTTCGGCAAGTATTTGAACATCTTGTTGCGCCTGGTGTGCCACATGCTGTACTCGCGCTTGTCTTAACTTTTCAAGATCGGGCTTGGCTACCATTCCTTCAACAGAGCAATTAATAACGCTTGTTAAGAGCAGTAATACAATAATAATTTTCTTCATTCATTTCCTCGTAAAAATTTAATTTTTTAATTTATTAATTTCTAATATTATTTACTCATCGGCAGACTTGCACTTGCAATTGGAGCCGGTGCTGCTTGCGCTTTATGAAGAGAATGGGCCCGATAGTTTCGGGCCCATTGTGATAGTTTTTTATGGTTTGATGCTACTCGGCTCAACCGGCAGACTGGCGGTTGTTAATGATAGCGCCACGGGCTCACCGGTAGCAAGCTGTGCCTTCTTTTTTACTGCCTCACTCAGCACATCAAATAGTGCTGCCCCATTGGTATTGGTTGCCACATAATGCAATGCTGAATTACCTGATTTATCAAGCTCCTCGATACGAGCGCCTTTGAGCACCATTTCTTCCAGGCCCTCAGCACTATCTGCTTGGCACGCACGATGAAGCGCAAATTCTTGAGATGCATTTTTAATGTCAAACAGCTTTTTACATGATTTTTGAAGAGTAATGAGCACTGTCGGATCACTATAATCTTTATAGGCAAGCGCATGATAGACAGCACCGGTATTGCCAAAATCAGGAGTTACCGCCACCGAAGCTCCGGCAAGAACAAGAGTTTCCACAACGTCCACGTGCCCTTTTTTACAAGCAATATGAAGCGCCGTTGCATTTTCATTATCAGTTTGATCAACTAATGCGCCGTTTTTGAGCAATATTTCTGCAATTGTGTTCTTATTATACTCAGCGCTCAACATAAGCGGCGTTCTTTGCAGCGGCAATGCGCGTGCATCAATGCGCGCACCCAGCTCAAGAAGCTTTTTTGCCACTTCGGTATTACCCACCGATACGGCAGTATGCAACGGGGTCCAGCCCGCTGCATTGCGAACGTCTATCAGTTTTTCCATAGCCTGTAAGTTTGAAATGGTGGCGCTCACCAAGAAAAGAGAAATGTGTAATGACTTTGCCATTGCCTACTCCTGCATAGTTAAAAAAAGTCGTACGGTTGTTAAACTGCGCACACTCTACCAATTTAAAAAGAAAAAGCCAAGCGATTTTTTGCTTGCATATTTTTAATCAATGATTACCATTATGAGCAGTGAATATATGTACCATTAAAATTCAATACCGTAAGGATCGCTATGAAAAAACTGATTTTTGCACTGGTTTGTTTTTCTGCTGCTGAAGCAGTAGCAATGGAAACTCATCGGGAACGCCAAGAAAGAGAGATGTATCGACCAACTGCACCGGCTCCCATTCACGGACAACCTATAACTCACAGACAGCGCCAAGAAGCTAACCTCGCCAATCCATCTGCTCCTCAACCGGGCCAAAAACGATAATATTTAAGAGTGGGTAGAAAATTCAAAAAACCCGTTCGTGGTGAGCTTGTCGAACCATAGCGGGTTTTCTTTTGCTCTATTTTCCAAGCAATTTACTAAATTCTTTTTCAATCTTTTCACGATGATCCATCTCTGAATCAAAATCATCTTCATTATTGGCAACTATCGTTATCTTAAGTGGCGCGCCTACGCGCTTTCCTTGATGCGCCTGGATCCCCGCATTAGCAAACTGATTATTCAACAAAACCTCATGAAAAACCATGCCGCATTCTTGATCAACGTTGCCGTTCCAAGGAATATATTTGAGCAAAGTATGAAAAGCGGCTGAATAGTTAGTTTTAATGAGCGGGCCATTAAAGCTGTCTTCTTGCCGATTAATATCATGCGCTAAATCTGCAAAGGATGCCGCAGTAAAATTTTTATCTTGTGCCGCTTGCACAAAAAGATGAAAAAATAATCGTTTTTTTGTCCGAATTGTAATGACGTCCGCGTGCTCTGCGGTAAAGCATTGAACCACAGCAGGAGATGTTGCAAGAGATTTGTTGTACCTATTGTTGAGATTTTCTTTCTCTTGCGGGCACTCCATCGCATATCCGTTTATTGTTATAAGCGCTAACAGTGAATTTGCAATTATTATTTTCATGATTATTAATGCGCCAGCTCAAAAAAGAGATGATCCCGCGTTGCTTTTTCGTCAAGATTGGCGACCTGCACAGCAGGTTTAAGTTTTGTATAATCCAGGCCATGCACAATTACTTTAGTTCCTTGTTTATTAAAATCGATAGTAGAAATATTGCCGAAAAAGTGCGGTATCGTGAATGTTTGCGGTATTTCAAATTTGTCCGGTTGTAGGCCCGGCTTGCGCAGTTTTTGCACCGCAAGCACCGTTTTCCAATCAAGGCGTTCAATGCCCCCTTGGGGGAATACCATTTCATGTTTCAGTGTTGCTAAAAGTACCCCATCATAAGAAAGAGCAATGTGGCGCACATCCGTCAAAGATTCGAAATGTGTAATATCCTCAAGGCCCTGATTGATTTGGGCAATTTTTTCAGACAATGCATAGCGTTGTTTCAGATCATACACGGCAAGAATTGCAGAAACGGAAGTAAAGCCTTTTTTTCCATCAAAAGTGTTATGTTTCCTCTCTAAAGTAAGCATCGTAGAAGAATCCCGCCAATATGTATCGATCATATCTATAGCAAGACAAGGAGAATCTGAGCTGTCTGATTCATGTTGCAAGAATTTTTCTCTTGTCCGCTCGACACATTCGGCATCCGTTTCTGAATCAATGGTATCTAATGGGCTTGGCGATTGTTGCATAGTGTAGGTACAGTTTGCGAATAATAGCGTAATTGCAATGATGATGTTTTTCATGGAATATCCTTCTTTAATGATGATTTTTTTATTTCTTTATCAACTCATAAAACTCTTTAAGAATCATATTATGATGTTCGGCATCAGCTTCAAAAAAATAATCCGCTAATAGTCGTTGCCCTGAATATTGATAATATTCATATTCACCCTTAATTTCTTGGCCCCACTTCCATTCTTGTGGTGGCAATTTTTCTCGAGCAACTTTAATTTTTAGATTTTCTATTGTATCCTCATCAGTTTCATATGGTCGTAGAACAAACCGCACTTTTTTTCCATTAATTAATGACTTGGTATGTCCGGTTGGAACACATGCAAGTAAGCGATGGCATAAATCTTTTTTGGTAATGCCAACCTTATTGGTATGCACCTTAACATTATCATATATGCCTAATCCTTCACCATCACGTATTGCAATCTTGTTGTATGTTATAATTTCATTAGCACCTATCTTTACAAAATTATCTTTTTTTATTTTGGCCAAAAGCTCTTGAAAAGCGGCTAAGCGAGCGCCAACCGCTTTTGATGCCTGCACACATAATTGCATGAAAAGTGATGATCTCACCAATGAATATTGGCCCACATCATCATAGAATGCCGTTTTTTCTAAATCACAAAAATAATGATCAAAAACCTCTGCTTTTTCTAACAGAGGATTCTCAGAGCCTTGTTGGGGAGTTTCATTTTTTTCTGTGGTAATAAAAAGATCACCTGAATTGATAATAACCTTAAAATCACCCATTTGAACCAAATGAGCATATGGTTGTTCGGGTGCTGGTTTTTCTTCCATTCCGAGCGCTACCGCATTCATCATTAATAAAACCGACAACATGATTTTATTCATTTTGAGTTCCTTTCAAGTTTACGGCAAAGTTTTTCAAATTCATCACAGATTTTTTCGTGTTCTTGATCCTCATAAAAATTATGTCCGGAAAACATTTCTATAATTTTCACCGGTTTTATACATTTTGATTGCCATTTTAAAAAAGCCAACCCTATTTTTGTTTCATTAATGAGTGTATTGTAACAGTTGATCGTATTATCACCAATGCCATCCCACGGGATGCGAGACAATAGTTTATAAAATTCGTTCGGCTCTTCAATGCCGATCCAATCATTATTGTGATTTAAAGATTTTTCTAAATCACTTTGTAAGCCAAGCAACAAAGATGGATCATATTCCCATTGAGTAGGGAAAGTTTCTCTCTCTCTTATTTTGCACGCTTGCACCACTAAATGTATAAATAATGGTCTTTGAGTTGTAACAATATTCGTATCACCAAATATTTTTTTTAAATGGGGAGCGTCGGCCAAAACTTTGTTATAGGCACGTAGATGAGAAGGCATATTGGAAATATTGCGTGCAGCCGCGTTATAATGTGCTACAAAATTAACTTTTGGTTTAGGCGCTATCATTGCTTGAATGGGAATGCACAATGCCGCTAAATTCAGCGCTACAATAATCTTTTTCTTCATTGATTAACCCTTTATTTTTGCAAACTATTTGCAAGCTTTTTGCAAACGCCGCGTTGTTTAAAATAATCATCCAAAGTTTGTTTGCTTTTTTTAGCTTGAGCTTTACGCTCTTCTTTGTTCATCAGGTTCCACAGAAAATAAGTAGGTTCTTCTTTTTCAAAGCAAACGCCATGAGTAATAATTTTGGTGCCTTGCTTATTAAAATCAAGAAAAACGATATTTTTCAAAAGCATCGGAATAGGAAAATCTCTTTTAGTGTTGGTAGGAATATGAATCACCGTGATTTGCGCGCTATTTGGAGGAGCAGTAGCTCCTTGACATGCTATCGTTCTTTGGCCCAATCGCCCGAACCATTGGCCATCCGATGAAATGGCAACATCGATAGTTTGATAATAATATTTATCAGCATCAATTACTGTGGCCACAGTATCAAGAGAGATGCGCTCTGAATCTTCTTTGGGCACCGTATCCCAAGCAATCACTCTTGATACCGTGGAATCACTTTGATCAAGATAAACCTTCTTCAAATTATCAGGAGAATAAGCAGAAAAACAGGTAGAAATGCGCCCTTGTGACCGCCTATATTGTTGCGCGTCTCTATGATAATCACTGACATTATGGCTTTTAATTTCTGTGCGGCGAATAAAATCAGCTTTTGATTCTCTCTTTCTGTTCGGCAAATAACTTGCAATAATATTCTGCGCATCTTTGGGCAGCATGGCTAAATAACAAATGCCCTGCTCACGTTGCATTGCTTGCAAAAAGCTGCAAAAAAGTAACGGCGCTACAATACTACGTAATTTCATTTAGGGACACCACATATCATTATTCCTTTGCTTCTCTTGATTGTAATTTCTCCTCTTGTTAAGAAATCTAATCAAAAGAGGATCGGCCCCACTCTGCTCAACGTTCTCCCTCCATGATGAATCACTACAAAATCCAACAATAAGATCATCAGCGCAGGCGCTAATAATTGAGCTATTAAGCACTATGAGCGTATACTCAGCTTCGCTTTTTATAAATCCATTTAAAAACTTTTCAACCAGGTATTGGTTCGTGGCTTTGAAATGCAATGATACCGGCGTGATATGAAATAGACTATTTTCATAAGAAATGTTGCAAGCTTCTTTGAGCAGTGGCATGGCTGCCCATTTGTTTATTTTGCGATAGCTTTCCCCGTAACGTTCACAAAGCTTATCATCGATTGCTTTTGCCAAAAGCTTTCGCTGCTTGGGCAATTTTTTCTCAATGTGATCGGCGATTGTTTTGACACACAACGATGCAAGCGATGGAATCCCGCTGCGGCTGGCCAGAAAATGAGTAAGGGAAAATGTAAAAAGTATGAGCGCTAAAAGTTTTTTCATATGCTGCTATTCAAGAAAATGTCCCAAAAATCTCTATAAAGGATGCCAATTTCTAAAAATAATGCCACAGTAACCTGCAAAAAAGCAATCGCTCTCGACTTAAAAATATGACTCATATGATTCATTTTTGGCTATTTATGACTCATGCGAGTTATATGAGTTGTATTTTCAAATGACTTGCTATTTTGCCATGCATTTTTTATACTCAAATAAAACTTTTGCATCGCAAAATTAATAGGAAACTATGAAAAGATATATAATCCGGGCTAATGAAGACGTTATTTTTGAGTCTTTTGAGAGGCCCTTCATAAGCGCCCTTTTGGGGCCTCGCAGGGTAGGAAAGACTACATTGCTTGAATATTATATTGGCCAACACCCCCAAAGAAAATGGGTGAAATTCAATATGGATATTCTGAGCCAACGAGATCGGGTTTCTCAAGAAGAACTGGCCCTCATGATCGAACAAACAGCATTACAAAAAATTGGTGGACCTCAAAAACTCTGGGTTTTTATCGATGAGGCGCAAAAATGTCCGGAACTTTTTGATCAAATTAAAGTGATATACGATACCTATAAAGGCACCAATCATATTAAATTTCTACTCACCGGATCAGCGCACCTTAATCTTCATCAATTGACCGCCGAATCACTGGCCGGGCGAGTAGAATTACTCAATTTACGTGAATTTAACTTGAAAGAAATGGCATTATTGGAAAATCATAACCTGAGCGTTCCACATGATAATGCATTTGATGCCATTTTTCATAATAAGATAAGCACCTTGCATAAAAATTTCTCCGACTTATCTCCGTTTCAACTCGTTTTGCAATCTGCCCTAGAAGATCTTTTAGTATGGGGAGGACTTCCTGAAACGATGCAAGAGCCTTCGGAAAAATTCCGTTTAAAATATCTGGGCGACTATCTGCAAACCTATTTGGAAAAAGATATTCGCGCAATCGATACCATAGGGGATCTAACTCTTTATCAAAACTTAATGAAAATTGCTGCTGAACAAACAGGCTCTATCCGCGATGATAAAAAAATTATTGAGGCACTCCATTGCTCCCGCATCACCCTTACCAAATACCGTGATTATTTGCTGGCAACTTTGCAATATGAAGAGATCTATCCGTATTTGCGCAGCTCGGTTAAACGGCTGGTAAAATCTCCTAAAGGATACCTTATAAACAATGGGCTTGTGAGCTACCTTACCGGCATTCATGAATTTTCTATACTTAAAACAACCAATATGCTCGGCTATCGCTTTGAAAATTGGTTTTTAAATGAAATTAATACCTGGCTCGACGCTCAAACCGCTCATCATCAGGTTTTTTACTGGCGCACCGGAGCAGGAGCTGAGGTGGATTTTGTTATCACATTGGGGAATAAAGTAATTCCGTTTGAAGTTACGTATGCATCTTCTATCGAAACTAAAAAATTAAATAATTTAAAGAACTTTATGAAGAGCACTTCGCAGGTACCCCTTGGGGTGTTTTGCTACAATGGAAAACTGGAATTTGACAGTGAAAATAATATCCTCTTTTTACCGGCATGGATGATATGATTATGCGAATAACAATCCGCCCTTTTACATCCGCCGATACTCCGGCACTGATACAATTATTTAAAGAGGCGGTTAACGCAATAAATATTCGCCATTATTCGCCCGAACAAATAGCGGTCTGGACAAATATTGATGCCGATCGCTTTCAAAAAAAATTAGAAAAAAATATTGCTTTCATCGCTGAAATCGATTCAAGAATTGTTGGCTTTGCTGATATAACGCACGAAGGGTATCTTGATCGCCTGTATGTGCACAAAGATTACCAAGCCCGTTGGGTTGCCCTTTCCCTTTTTAAAGCGATAGAAAAAGCGGCACGCGAGCTTGGCCTTACTAAAATTACTACCGATTGCAGTATTACCGCCAAAGTGCCGGCAGAGAGAATGGGCTTTGTGACAATCAAAGAACAAACCGTGATGCGCCATGGGGTGCCGCTTGTTAATTATGTTATGGAAAAGAAGTTATAGTTTTTTACTTTCCCTCATTGCGCTACAGCATTTGCTCTGCTTTGCATGCCAAACACCATTACCCTCATATCTTCAATTGTTGCCAAAAGATCTATGGCGCGAGACCATGAATTGCACTCTCTCAACCGCACCATTATGGCAGGATAAAGAGGAAGATAATAGAGTTGAGCAGGCTCTCCGCTTTAATGCCCTTGCAAAAGAACTGTGCAACTTAAATTTGCAGCATATGATCATTTCCCGCATGCAAGCCGATCTTTCGCATGCAAAAAAAAAGATTCTGGAGCCTTACTATCCGGATTATAATTTTAAATTAAATCGCTTTGATGATTTTTTTAATTATGGCGCATCAAGAAAAAAACCGGAAAAAGATCCTCTTTCTCCCGACAACCCCAAAAATTTTATCAACATTTTACCACTAAAAAATATTCTCTCGTATTATGAAAGTGATAAAGAATGGGTAAAGATTTTTTTGATGACAAAGAACTGCGGCGGCACCTTACGCAAGCATATTTTTCTGTGCGCGATGACGCATCGCAATGAAGAACTTGTTAATCTTCTCTGGAACAACAACTATCGAAAAAAATTACTGTTATCTAAAATGTGGAAACGTCCCTTTATTCGCATGGCAAGCTGTGTTGCGTATAAGGCCGGCTATGCAGGAATTCACGCAGAGTTTAAACAAATGGAAGACAAAATAAAGGCTAAAATTAAGGCATCGCAAGTATGGTATCCGGGGTAGCACACTTGTCACTTGTCTGTGCCAAGCGATGATCCCTTATATTGTAATTTTGACCATAGAATGCTAGTTTTATGTTATAATTTCGACCATGAACTTGCAAAAACAGGTTTGATTTTAACCATGGATAGCTATGAAACGTCTATATGACCATTATCTTTCATTATGGAAACATGATTCAATTCGCAAGCCACTTTTATTACGGGGTGCCCGTCAAGTGGGAAAGACCTATGCAGTTCGAAAATTGGGGCAAACATTTGAGAGGTTTATAGAAATAAATCTGGAAGAAACTCCGCGGGCAAGAGAAATATTTGAAAAAGATTTAATAGTCGAAAGAATTATGCGCGATATTTCACTTCTTACCGGCCAAGATATCATTGCCGGAAAAACACTATTATTCATTGATGAAATTCAACTGGTCCCGCAGGCAGTTCTCGCACTCCGCTATTTTTATGAAAAAGTACCACAGTTACATGTAATAGCGGCAGGCTCTCTCTTGGATTTTGCTATTGCTCAAGTAGGAATACCGGTAGGGCGCGTTCAGCTCATGTATATGTATCCATTATCGTTTATTGAATTTTTAGCTGCAATGAAGGAACATCAAATTATTAAAGAGATCATGGTCCATGAGCTAGGCCGGGAATTAACCACTGTTATTCATGAAAAGATATTAGAATATGTGGCGCATTATCAGGTGATTGGAGGAATGCCTGCAACCGTAGAAAATTGGCAAAAAAATAAAAATCCTCACACGTGCCAACGGATCAGCTCTTCAATTTTGGAGACATATCGACATGATTTTGTAAAGTATGCAAAACGACATCAAATTAAATATCTAGAGCTTCTCTTTAAAGAAGTTCCGCGACAGTTAAGTCAAAAATTTAAATATAGTGATGTTGAAGGAGAGTATCGCAAGCGGGAACTTGCACCGGCACTGGATCTTTTGGAAACGGCGGGGCTTACTCATAAAGTGCATTATTCCGCGTGCCAAGGCTTTCCCTTTGGTGCCCAGACGAATCCGCAAGATTTCAAAGTTATATTTCTAGATATTGGGCTTGCAGAAACTATGCTATCGCTTAATCTTCAAGATTGGTTCCTTGATCCACTTGGAACACTTGTTAATAAAGGAGCCATTGTAGAAGCATTTGTTGGGCAAGAAATGCTCGTATATGCTGATCCATTTATTACTACTGAGCTTTTTTATTGGCACCGCGAATCTCCTTCTAGCCAGGCAGAGATCGATTATGTAATTCAACAAAAAGATGCTATTATTCCAATTGAGGTAAAAGGTGGTAGCGGAAAAACGCTCAAAAGTATGCATCTTTTTCTTGAGAGCCATAAACAATCTCCGTATGGCATTCGTTTTTCTACAAATAATTATTCATTGTTCGAAAAACTCCATTCTTATCCTTTGTATGCGATCGCAAAAGTTATCGGCACTAATAACTTTGAACTTTTGCGAGCAATTAATTCGTTAGTAGACAAGTAAATTATTCGCGGTTGCATATTAGCTATTCTTCTTTTTTGAATTTGCAGCTATACTACGTGCTAATGTTTTTGCATCGCAACAAGGAGAATCAATGTTGAAAAAATCTGTTTTTGCATCTTTGTCTTATCTCTCTTTTTTAATATTTCATAACGCCTTTACGATGGAGCAAGATCGGCATAGCTATCACTTGAGTATAAAAAAAATTCAAAACTCTCCGGATCAACTTACCATAAAAATAAGTAAGAATGCTCAGAAATGCTCATTGGTTGCAAACTTTGCAGCGCATACCTGCGATAACGAACAGAATTTATTTGCGCCTTTCAAAACCGCAGCTGGATTAAAAAATGCAACGTTTGGCGATGCAGCAAATCCTGATTGTTTTTTGTGGAACATTCCGGAGTTTGGGTTGCTTAAATTGCAGCGCGATGGATCAATGTTTTTTGGCCATGGGCAAAATGATGTGCCATTAGCGCATGATGAACTCACGTTTAACACGCCCGGCACACTATTTTTAGAATCATTAAAAGTTGCTGCCTTAAAAATCAAATCAGAAAAAGCACAACTCTGCCAAGCAGTAGTTGCCGATCAAGTGCATGCTGATCATTCCGTTCAAAACAGTGGTTGTTTAAAAACAAAACGGCTTGTAGGCCCCGGGGAATTTTTGAATGAAGGATTATTAGAACTTGAAGGTACGCGACAAAAGCCGGCAATCTTAGGCATCAAAAAATTTCAAAACAAAAACAAACTTCCCCTGCTTGCCGCAAAGGTGCAATCTTCTCACTTGCGTGTAACGGGCGATAATCAATGTTTTAGTAATGGTGATGGCGCGCTTTTTGATGTGTCAGATTCGCTTTGGGTTGAAAAATTGCAATCGGGCATCGCATCATTATTTTGCAATAAAGGATCGCTCACAACCGGCCAATTTGATTTATGCCGACAAGCAACTAATGAAGGATTTTTGCAAGCTCATACCATGACGGCCAAAGAACAACAATTTGATAATAAAGAGTTCGGGCAAGTAAAAATTTTGGATGCCATGTATGTTGACTCTTCAATAGTAAATGAAGGTGAGCTTAATGCACAGAGAATCATTAATGTGAATAATGGAGTTAATAAAGGAACAATTACCGGATCGCCTGATCTTTCTTTAGATGTCCGCCATACACTCGATAACTATGGCCAAGTAAAAATTTCCTCTTTATCAGGCGAAGGTGTTTTTAAAAATCATCGCAACCTCTTCTTTAACAACGTTTACCCGACAACAATTCAAACACTTATCAATCAAACATTAGCTCACGATAAAAAAGCAAAAATTGAAGGCCGCGGACTTTATATTCAAGGCGGCATATTCTTAAATGAAGTTGATTCAGATATTTGCCTAAATGGAAACTTAAGTTTTACCAGTAGACAGCCATGGTTAGGAATTGTTAGCCCTGTTGCTAAACTTGCTTGCAATAAAGGAAATATCAAAGTGCAATCGCTCCATCTCTTTGAAGAGTATGGCTTGGAAAATAGTGGAAATGTAGAAATAAAAGATTTGCGACTGGAGCAAAAAACGCCATTGAACAACTTGCAAGGAGGGTCCGTTGAAATAAATGGATCAATGTCTATTGATAAGACTGCTATCAAAAATGCCGGTGAGCTTACAACACATGGTAATGTTAATCTTACAGCTGCACATGTGGAAAATAAGGGCACCATGATCTGCAAACAGGGAAATCTTTCTTACACCGATGCAAAATTGGACAATGCAGGCAACGTGTTAATGGATGGTGTTAAATCTTCAGATATTCTCGATGTTACCAATTCAGGAATGCTGGCCCTCAAAGATAGTGCTTTGAATTTCGGAGAGTTAAAAAATGAGAAAGACCTTGTCTTGCATAGCGGCGTTTATGCCGTTAATGCCTTGACACGAAATAAACGATTACAATTGTTAGATCAAGATTGGGTAATCACTGATGATCCAAAGCATCAAGCTCCTCATAGATTGCTCTGTATGAATTCTCCCGAAAAAAAATCTTGGGGTGCCAGCTTTGCAGAAGAAATTGAGTGTCAACGCAATTTGCGTTATGACCTTGAAGTGTGGCCCGGCAATGTGCGCAGTCAAGCAGATGTATGTTTATCAAGTCGGTATATTCGCGATATAGACCAGCTGAAGGCATTGCAAACTCCCGGTAAAGTTACTGCGTGGTGTGGCCCAATCAATTTGATCGAAGAAGAAGAGAAAGAATCAGAAAGCAATTTTTTGTGGGGTTTCAATTTTGCTGCTTTGAGAAGATGTTTCTCTCATTATGATTTTTCAAATATTGGTCACTTAGCATTAAACGTCTTTGGACCCTTTACTACGCATTATTCTTTCCAGGCTCCGACACTTTCCATGCATGTGCTTGGCCCTCTAGTTTTGGGTAAAGATAATGAACATTTAGGCACTCTCGCTGCTACCCATGGACCTTTAACCGTTCAGGCACATAGTATTGACGGCCGCTTTGGTAAATTCTATGGCAACGGAAAAACCTTACTTGAATCATACAAAGAAGATATCACCGTTGGTGCACCAACGCGCGGCATTGATGAAAACATTAAACAGCAATTTATAAATGCATATCCCCGTCCTGGAGGCTTTTGGAATAAGTTTGTTGATAATTTTCTTGCTTCTTTCGATTATACCCTCAATCAACCCAATGGTGCCTATGCGGCTTCTGATAATCATCTTACATTGCGATCAGCAAAAAACATATTTGTTAAATATGGAACCGTGATCAGCGCTCTGGGCAATCATTTGATTGCTCAAAATGAAGTTCAAAATCTTTCGGGTAAAATTTCTTCGCAAGGAGGAACCACATTCGAAGCCGATACGTATAATCATACACGTGAGGGTGCTGCAACCAAATCATGGACAAGCCAACATGATTATTATCAATATCCCGGATCGGGTCCTGCAGTTCTTGAATCATTAAAAAAAATCGACTTCTTGGTCAAAAAAGTGAACAATCGCGCCGGTTCTATTCGCTGTGGTGAAGATATTGGCGTAAATGGATCTAAAACATTGGCTCAAGCCACTGAATATGTTGAAGAGCCGCAGCATTTTTATCACTATTATTTCAATCATCATGGACGGGGATGTGATTGGGGAGCAAAAGGCAATGTAATATTTACACAATCATGTACCACCCAAGCGGGTGATACTATTACCATGAATCTTGGCAACTTCGTAATCACCGGCACTATGAATGCTGCCGGAAAAATATCTATCCAAGCAAATACCGGATTGTTTGCGAATAATAACAGTTCCCGTCAAACGCAGATTCCTACGCAACCGGTGGTTGTTGATGTCACGCACTATATGCAAGATCAGGCACGAAGGCCCGGCATGTATCGCCTTGGTAATAACAATGCAGTCGAAACAGAGTTCCCACTTGGCGCTGCATCTGCTCCGCAAGACGGGGATCGGGTATTGCTTGAAAATCCTGGCCGCGCTGCACCATTAGCATGGGCAGATATTTTTAATCCATTGAACTCAGTCAATCTTGATTTGCATTTGCAGCAATTATTGGCGAATCTTGCGGGTAAAGTATATGCAGGAAAAGCAAAAGGTAATAATCTAGCAACTATTCTTTGGGCCAATGCCAATAAGTGGCGCCAACAACATGGTAAAGATGTGATGTCCCCGGCAGACATGAAAAACCTTAACACCTCTATGCTCCTGTGCCAGATTTTGAATAATGGTTTATCTGAACAACAACAAATATTACTCTGTATTGCGCCCGCCGATATCAATCCCTATCAAGATCGGGGAGATATCGTTGCTGATGCGGTTGAATGTATCACCGAAGGTGATCAAACGCATTTGAATAATCGTATTGTGGCGCAAGGGCCCGATGGGATTACACTCACATCAAAAGCGGGCAATGTACACTTAGAAACTCAAAAGTATACCACTGTCAGTGAAACAGATGCAGGCACGATCACCCAGCAACACGCAATGCCACAACAGCAATTAATCGCACAATCGGGTCCTGTTGCCGTGACTGCTCATGGAAATATTTCTCGCACCGGCACCGTGATAGCGGCAGCAGGCGATGTTGATGAACATGCCCAAACCGGTTCAGTTATTAAAAATCCATTGGTATTGCAAACAACCGTTGAAAAGCACCATAAAGAAAGGGGATTATTTTCAACTACAGAATCAACTCAAACGAGCGTAACGCATCATGTAGTGCCTTCAACAACAATCTCAGGAGCAAAACTCCATGATAAAGCAGCAGTGTCAATTAACGCCGTTGCACCGCAAGATTCTGCTACGCAAAAGATCATTTATGAATCGCCAAACACCATTATCGAGGGCTTGATTCTGGCCAACCGCACCACCAGTCAATCCAACACCAGTAGTGGCTTCTCAGAACAATCCTCTTTTGAAAGCAAAGAAACGCCACACACAACCCCTGCGAATATACAAGCCAAAGTAGTAGAGTTAGTGGGAAAAAATGCACGCGTAAATGCAAACATTAATGCAAAAGAACTGCGCGATGAAACGGAGCATGGCGCGCAATTTGTTGCAAAAGTTGCCCAAATGCTGTGCTCAGGTCAATCACTAGCTTCGAGCCCATTCATGAGCGTAGATGCCGGTTATAATGCCGGCTATGAAACCATGATTCCTACCATGCTCATGGTAGAAAAAATTGTGCGAACCAAAGAAACCGGGCACATGGTTTTTGAATCGGCACTCATCGATAAAAATCGCACTGAAATTATTGGTAAATTTGTTGAAACTACTTACCAGCTCAAGCAATGGCAAACCAGTTGGAATCATACATCACAATTGATCCCCGATGAAGCGTTGATAGTTGTTGCATTAGCCATTACCTTAGCAACGCAAGGCGCCGGCGTAGAACTTTTAGCTCCGTTGCTTACCAATATTACTGCCGCAACCGGCATGCAATTAAGCGCAGCAGGGATTGCGATGGTGAATGCCGGTATTTCAACTGTTTGCAGTAGTGCTGCAACTTCATTCTTGAGAACCGGCGATCCGATTAATACCGTTGCCCAACTCGCATCTCCTGCGCAACTTAAATCAGTAGCATTCAGTATGGCATCAGCCGGATTATGTTCTCAACTAGGTGATATGCTGAACGTGAATATGAAACCTGAATTGAAATCTTTGGTGAGCCATGTCAAAGAACAGGCACTGCGCGGCACTGTCGATGCATTGCTGAATGTTGCAATCAATGATGCACCGGTTGATAAAGCGCTGGGCGATGCATGCAAACAAATTCCATTAAAAGCGGTTGCTGCTTATGCGGCAAATAAAATTTGTACCGCGTATATGAATACCATCTCTCAAAAAGCAGCACAAACAGTCGTGGGCGGCTTGAGTGGTTTTGCGATGGATAATTCTTCAAGAGGCTTTGTTTCTGGTGCAGTTGGCGCATTAACAGCCGAAACTATTGGAGATTTACTCATAGCTGATGCAAAAGAAATTTCTATTATTGCTGCGCTCCGGCTAAAAGCTGCAGGAAAACCACTGAGCATAGAAAATATGCAACAAGCAATCCAAGAAGAAGTGCGCTATAAAATGAATTTTGCCAAAATTGCAGCTTCCGGCATTGCGGCGCTTGCAAAACAAAATCCTTCAATTGCGCTATCAACCGCAAGCAATGCGCTTGATAATGATGTCGCTATCCGAGGCTCATTGTATGCAATGGCAGAATTCCAATCAATGCTCTCAGCGGCAAGTCAGGCAGTTGTTACTTTGGGGATACCTGATGAGGTAATGGAATCACAATTAGCAGAGTCCAGCGCAGCAGCTTCACCTAATGAGCAAACGGGTGCATCTGAAGAAGGAGATCAAAGACCGTTTGTTGAACATCCTAATAGGGGTTTGTGGTATAAAGCTTGTATTTCAGGCGATCTTATATTAACAGAAGGACGTGGGAAATATCTTTATTTAGGTCTACGTTCTGTCTGGCATAAGCATCCTAAATGCCCGTTTAATGTAATGGGCCATGGGAGTTCTTCAGCGGTGGAAGTGGACACAAAAGAAATTCATTCGCATGGATTAGATAGAACGAATTCAAATATCTTAGAAGCTGAGGGACGCGTAAGCCTGAATGCTACTGAACTTGCAAAACTGATTAGAACTGCGCCTAACTATGAAGAAGGGCAACATATCAATTTGTTTTCATGTGAATGTGGAGCTGACCCAGATGGAATAGCTCAGCAGTTGTCTGATGAAATGAAGACTCCAGTATCTGCCTTCACTGGATTAGCCGCGACTTTCGGGTTAGTATTTGCTTCAGTATCATTTGATAAGGGGTTCCCTGAATTAAAAGATATTAAAACCTTTTATCCGCAAGAGAAGCCTCTAACCAATATTCCAGACTTACGTTTCCCGATGAATTAGAAAAGTATGAGCTTGAGCAATATGCAAGAAATTATTTTTGCTCAAGCTCTTCAAAAGAGATATCACGAACCGGATAATTTTCCCAATCTTTATAATCAAAATGCCACCATTCAGCATGCCAGCCAATAAAACCATGTTTATGCATAATGGTTTCTAAGAGTAAGCGATTTTGCCGGACAATTTCAGCAATATCTTGATAATTACGATGAGCTTTTTCACTAAAATCATCGAAATCAGTACCCATATCAAGTTCTTTGCCAGTCTTTAGATCAATAAGCGTCACATCAATAGCACATCCGCGATTATGCCGGGAACCTTTTGAAGGATTGGCGACATACGTTTCATCGGGTAATAATTCCCAAAATATTTTTTGAACTGATAATGGCCGATAACCATCATAAACTTTAAGACTAAAGCCCAGGCTAATGAATTCTTTTTGAGCTACTTGCAATGCCACTGCGGCTACTTCTTCAAGATAGCATTCTGCAATTGAATAAACTGGCACACCGGTAAAATTATTACTGGTGGCATACCTGATATCACGAGGAATTTGAGGATCAATTTTTATTATTTTCATGTGCATTTAATGCAAAATCAACGGCGGCTGATGTTTGAAGTTGCACCGGATCAATGATCGGCAACACTGAATTAGTTTGATTCACCACCGATGGATATTCGGTGCATCCCAAAACAACCGCATCGCAATCTTTATGTTTTGCAATCAAATTGGCAAAATAGTTTCTTGATTCTTGCGACACGCTATTTTGCATTAACTCGCCATGAATTCGTTGCATCTCATTGCGCTCTTCTAGATTTGGAATCACTACCTCTGTGCCATTATCTTCAAGTTTCTTGCCAAAAAAACCATCTTCCATGGTAAATTTGGTGGCAAGTAAAAGGACTTTATTATAGTTTTGCTTTTTAATATGTTGCGCAACTAAATCAACGGCATGGAATACGTGAATTTGAGAGTTAAGATCAGCTTTAATCATGTCATAATATTTATGCAAGCTGTTGCAGCAAATAATAATGCAATCAGGATTGAGTGTGATAAGCTTTAGCAATTCTCTTTTTAATGCTGCGGCAGTTGCACCATGATCTTTGCCGTAATTGCTCATAATATCATGATAATCGACACTGCTTAGAATAATTTTGGCGCTATGATAACCGCCCAAGCGTTTGTTCATCTTTTCATTTAATAGTGTGTAATAGCCAATGGTTGATGACCAGCCGGTGCCGCCTAATAATCCAATTGTTTTCATGTGTGATCCTGTAGTGTAATAATGTTTATATTGCTTTGTTTATGTTTTTAATAAAGTTTACTACTTCTTTTGATTACGGACACCAGCTATCATCATATCGATATCGTTTTTCAGATGCTTTTTCTTTGGCTTCTCGAGCCTCACGATTCTTCTTGGATGAAAAAAGTTGCATTCCTACCGGAATATCCTTTACCCCAGTTGTTGTAAGGAGAACATGATCCCAAGAAGCATGGTAATGCATATAAATATCCATACAGCGCTTAACAACTGAACTTTTAGTATAAAGCTGCTCGATTTCTTTGTGTCTATCCTGTCCTTGATATTTTAATTTCTCATTTAATTTTTCATTAAGTTCTACGGGCAGCTTTTTAACCTGTATTAATATCGGCGTAATACGGAGCTGCTCATTTTCCTGAGTAATGGTTGCAATTTTATTGAGGGTGGTTATCGCGGTAAAAAGATCAAGTTGCTTTTCCAGCGGAGCATTCACCATATCAGTATATTTATTAAGGCTTTCATGAGGAAATTGGGCATCAATTTTTTGAGCCAGAAGATCGCACTGCTGATTGCGCACGGATGCAATTTCTCTGATTATTTTCTCGAGACACAATGAAACGAGGGGAGGGATATATCTTGAATTTTGCATTGGATAAATGTTTGAAACAAAAAATAAAGGAAGTAGTAAGTATTTCATAAACAGCTTTCGTATATTTTAATCTGCATGCTCAATCGATTCAAATGCAAACATCTGCCGATCTTCATGCCAAGTGAAGGTAATAATTGATTCATTGGTTACTTCGGGTAATTGTTCTACATTATGCCCTAGATGAACAAGCAATGAGCGGATTGCTCCTCCATGAGTCACCACGGCAATACGCTGGTCTTTGTGTTTTTGTGCGATTAACAGGAGATAGTTCATAACGCGTTCTATTACTTTATCGCGGGGTTCTGCACCAATTTCTTCTGGCAATGTTAGCCAATCAAAATGTCCATAAAGATCGTGCCATTCTTTTTTTGTAAGCCCTTCCATTTTGCCATAATGTCCTTCGCGCAGATCAGCGGCACTAATGATCTCTAATGTAAAAAGAGTGGCAATTGCATGCGCCGTTTGATGCGCTCGTTGCAAATCTGATGAATAAAGGGCATGCAAAGAGACGTGTTTCTTCTTAAGAAACTGCGCCACTTTTTGTGCTTGTGCTTTTCCGGTTGCATTCAATGGAATATCCGCGTGGCCCTGTATTTTACCCGCAAGATTCCAATCAGTTTGACCATGACGAATAAGATATAAGGTAGTTGTACTCATATGAAAATCCTCAATGTGTATATTTTATGCATTGCATTTATGAACAAGAAATTTCTATATCAGGCAAATGGCTAATCAGGATGCGGCACAATCGCAATAATTGTAAGCTGACGTTCTTTAGGTCCATAATACCAAAATATTCGATATGCCCTGGGAGTCTTTTGTTGTGCGTATGCTTCAAAAACTTTTTCTCCTCTTGGCCCCTTTAATGCAGTGTACTCGTGCGTATTTAGAGATGGATGCCTTAAATTTACTTCCATAAGGCCTAATGTCTTGCTTACTGCTTTATAAATTTTGATTTGTGAAGGATCATTTTCAAGCTCATCGAGACTATCATTTGCCTCATCAGAAAACACCAATTCTCTTTTCATTTGGATTTACTTCTCTTAGTTACATGATGGGCAAATGAACCACGGCTCACCCCTGGTGTTTTTTGTTTGAGGCCCCGTTTGATTTTCTCGAGAATTTCTTTATTTTCGGGCTTAAAAAGCCAAGCTTCGCGAGCAGGAACTTCTACTATAGGTTCTAGAATGATTCGACCATCTTTTTCTTCATGAGCATAAAAAGAAGACGCAATTTTTTTTGATACTTTAGTAAGCGATATTCGATTGCGAGAATCCACCTTTACTGAAACTTTTTTCATAAAAATACTCCTAAAAAAGTTAGTTATTTTAAACAATATCATAAAAGTGGGATTTGTGTCAAATGGGTAAATGGGTATTTATCACTTCATCAATAATGCGCCAGCAATTTTTGCCTTCGATGTTATTTGCTTCGCAAATTTCCGATGCAACAATCAACGCTTTCCATAAGGCCCAACCGCGACCGCGAGCCCAAGTGCCTTCATCTAGATTAAGAGTTTTGCAAAAAACTTCCCTGCTTTCTCCTTTGAAGAATGTCCATGCAATTGCTAAGTCGCACGCAGGATCACCAATTGTTAATCCACCAAAATCAATAACGGCGCTTAACTGCCCGTTTTGCACGAGCAAGTTTCCCAGACTAATGTCTCCATGCACCCAAACAGGCGGCCGGGTCCACTGCGTTGCAAGTGCTGCTTCCCAAACTTGAGTTGCGGCGACAATATCGATCTTATCTTTCAGGATCGCCAAAGCTTTACGCGTTTCATCATCATAAATTGCTAGCGATCCACCACGATCAGTGGTTGTTCCGGGAACCGGACCATTGGTAGGATCAATTTTTTGCAGCGCAACAAGAAATTGTGCAAGGCTCTTTGCAAAATCATTGGTATTAGCTATTTGTGCGTAGCCAGCAGCTTCGCCTGGTAGCCAGCGATAAACAGACCATTGCCATGGATAACCATACCCTGGCTCACCAATCACTAAAGGAATGGGAATTTGCAGTGGCAATAACGGAGCCAAAATTGGTAACCACTTATGCTCTTTTTCAACTTTCGGCGCATATTCTTGCCCGCTTGGCATACGCACGAGCATTGCATCACCAAGATGGAAGGTTCTATTATCCCATCCGCCCTGAGCAACCGGCTTTACCTCCAAATGTTTCCATTGGGGAAATTGAGAATCTATGAGCTTCCGCACAAGTTCAGTATCTATGATCATAACTATTTATCGTCATTTTCTAATTTAGATGTATCAAATCCCCATTTTGCGCACAAGCCATGTAATGCAAGCATAGCGCTCGAATAGCCTTTACAGCTATAGATCGCTCTCAAATCTGTTTCTAATTTATCATTGCCATGCGCCATTTCTGCAAAAAAATCAGGGCCTTTTAATAGATTCATCTGATATCTATGAGTGTTATACATATGATCTTGAATTCTGGCAACTTCATCGGCAGTCAAAAGGGGATTAAGTGAAGGCTTTTTTTGAGCCGCTTCAAGAAGCGTTTTGAATGCTTCAACTATTTTTGAATCAACATCATAATCAGCAGTGCCGTATACATTAACTATCACCGGCCTTTCAAGATTTTTTGTTTGCTCTGTTCTAATAAAACCTACGTTTGCAAATTTATCATTTAATAATGTTTGATGCCACGCAATTCCCTGTTCTTTATCCACGTTGCCATTCCAAGGAATGAATTGTAAGAGTTTATGAAAGGATGCTGATTGCTGTGTCAAGACATCGCAAGCATAGCGATGCGATTTGCTCGCACGATCTTCTTCGTTATCGATATCTTCCATCACTTTGCAAAAATCCGTTGGTTTAAAATTGGTATCATGGGCAGCTTGTGTGCACAAATGAGAAAAAAGTCCCCTTTGTATTGCTATAAGAGTATTTGATTGCGGGGATATATCTTTAAAGCAATCGATCACATCTGGCGAAGATATAAGAGGCTTATTGTAGGCAGCCAAAAGATTTTCTTTTGGGGCTTCCATAGCCTGGAGGCTAAATATGCTAAAACATGCTAATGCCATTGTACTTTTAATAAGTTTCATATGAACCTCTTCGAATAAAATAGCTGTAATTGTCCTAAGATTAGCAAATATGATAGCCATTTATGCAAATTAAAGATAGAAAAAATGCCATTATTTATGCGGCTTTTCTCTATTTTGATTCATCTTCTTTCAAGTAATTCTCAGCTAATTCTTTCCAATTAATCGCCTTTGGCTGTCTTTTTTGCGCTTTGTGCAATTCAACTTCACGGCGAAGATCTTCAAATTGTTGTATGCGGGCTTCGAAAAGAGGGTGTGTACTTTTAAATGTTTCTTTCTTCGGAGCTTCCAGCAAGTACTCCTCTGCACTCATTGTCCCTCTGTTTCCCCAGGCTATTGCATCATCGATAGGAATGCCAAATTCTATAATCGCAAATCTATCTGCTTCTAATTCTTGGGTTCTGCTATATGCATGCTCAAAGCTTTCTTTAAATGGTAGATGCTCACTAGTTTTTTTCTCTTTTTTAAATTCTTCAATTGCAGCCTTTTGCAAAACTGAATGGGTTAAAGTCTGAGGCTCAAATAAGTGGCCTAATGCAAAATGTCCCAATTCATGCGCTATAACAAAGCGAAGCTCACCAATAGGTTGTTTTGTTGTGCTAGCGCCTATCCTAATAAGCGGTAAACCATCTTTGGGTGAAGAATAAACTAATGCGATATCATCTATATAATTTCTTTTAATGTGATCAGATCCGGTTGGATCGACTGCTAGTATTGCTTCATATAATGAGGACGCAAAGGATTTAATTACCTCCAATATTTGCATGCGCTCGCTTTCGGTAATAGCAGGTGTTTTGGCTACCGTATCATTATATTGCCTAAGATACCCTGATAGACTTTCTTTTTGCGCTTCTTGGTCATAATATTTTATCCCCGGATCAAATATAATAACCGGATATCCATAAATTTCATCACTCCCCTGAATCCCTGCTGCTTTCGGATCCACTGCCATTTCCAGGCATGGCTTGCCATTTGCTGCTTCGCATTTTCTAAGTGTTTCATATCCTTGAGGATTAATGTGCTGAATAATCTTCATCCAATATTCGTATTCATCTTTGGGGAATGAATAATCTTCTTTCTGCGCATATTTTTCAGATATAAAATCAAGACCTGGCTTAAAGGCCAAGTATTTGGCAGCCATTAAGAATGCAAAGTTATCTTTAATCGGAATCTCTTGCTCTGCCTTCTTAAGAAATTGTTTTTCATTGAGATTTTTATGTTGATAAAGCAGTTGCATTAATTGTGCAATTTCTGCCAGTACTTCCCCTGAAATACTAAGATACGCACTCCCATAGTCTCGGAGGATGTTTGCAAAGACCTCTGATTTTTGTGCAATTTCAAAAGGAACTTTAAATTCTTTTTTATCAGAGCTTATCAGCGTCACCATGGCTGGAGCTTGCGGTGGCAGCTCCATGGCATTGAGCATGGCGCTCAAACCCAATACGATAAATATGATTGATAGTTGTAGCTTCATTAATTACCGCTTTCTTTATTCTTCAACATTTCTTCTAATTCATTATGTAAATAGGTCGGCAAAAGATTTTTTGCTCTTTCAAGAGTTATTTTGCCCTCTTTCACCCACTGTGCCACGTTTTTTACTGATTTGAATTCTGCTTGCGCTATATCTGATGTTTCGAGCAGTTCTTGTTTAGTTTCAAGATTTAACGCTTCCACTCTCGCTATATGCTTCTTTTCTTCCGGCATCATCGGCCTTTTTTCGATTCTAAACCCAAGCTCATTAAGCTTAGCTTTTTCAACGTCTAAAAAAGATCGCGTTTTCATTTTTCTTATCTCACCAGATTCTGTTTTTGTGAGCCCCTTTGTTAATATTTTTTCAATCTCCGCAAATTCTTTTATCGCATTATCCATAAAAACAGACTTTTTATCTTGGTTTAAGCGCTTGGCTTTCTCGCTTAATTCTTTTGTCCAATCAAGCATGGTTTTACCATTTTTGTCCGTGATGCTCATAATACTGCCATGCCCTTTAATCACTTCTACACTCTCATCCATATGTGTTCCCTCCGGCAACCAATTAACATAGGTCTTGAGTAAATAGTATAGGTGACGACCGCCATCATATTTTGCCAACGCGAAAGCCTCTTCGACTGCGATTACGTAGGCAGCGATATGGAGGGCCACATGTGCTTCTTGTGGGGTATATCTTTTACCATGGATTGTACTTTTGTATGTACCTTCTCTTTCTTCTGCAATAAATGGGCCATAGTTTTTATAGCGCTTTGAAAGATTATTAAATCTAATCTGTGGCCCCTTAAGATTTTCAAGCACGTTATATATTCCATATTCTACTATTGTCAGTTCCTGGATAGCCTCTTTCAGTTCATAGGTAGCCGTTTGCCGCTCATAGATAGCCATTATCCGTTCATAGGTACCCGTTTTCAGTTCATCGGTATCATACGGAGGCGTTCCTTCTGCCAACATCATCCCTATCGCATCCAGATCATACCGAAAGCTAAGCTCAAGCTCTCCCTCAATAATGCGCGGTGGCATCCCTTCATTATTAAGTTTATTTTTAAAATCAGGATCAGCAGCAATAGCATTCTCAACAAAGGTTTTTATCGCCTGGAGTTGCCCAGTAAGATCTTTTATCTCTTTAACTAATGCGTTCAGAGTATTTGTATCCTTTTCAGGGTTAATTCTGATACTTTTGTCTCTAATTTCCCTTACATTTTTGGTCAAATGTTGCACCATATCAGTCAAGTTTTTTATTCACATCTTTATTTCCACCAACAGGCAGCTCCATGGCATTGAGCAGGGTGCTCATGCTCAGGATGGCGAGAACAATGTTTTTTGACAGATTCATAGGACTTCCTTTATTTATTGCAAACTTTTTAACATTTCTTCTAATTGTTTCTGTAAATCAGCGGGAAGTTTTTTCTTCGCTTGTTCAAGCGTGATTTGACCGCTTTTAATTTGCTGTGCAACTGCTTTCAATGATTGCTGGCGCAACGAGGGAGCTTGCACATACTTTGCTAGTAATTCGATTATTGGTTGATATTTTTCAGATTCAGTAGGGTGCGCTTTTATTATTTCTTCTAAACTTTCTATTAATGTTTTGTCTGAAAGAAGACCTATTTTTGGATTAGGGTTAGCGCCCGCCTCAAGCAGCATTTTAATAATTGGATAATTTTTTGCCTCTACTGCTTTTTCTAAAATAGTATAATACCTTCCGTGTGAACTATATGCATACGTATTAAGATCTGCCCCGGCTTCTAGCAGCTTTTTGAATAGCACTGGATCATTATTTTCTAAAGCTGCATTAAGAGGGCTCGAAGAACCATACCGTTCTGAAATCATATAACTAGGATTAGGAGTAAAGCCTATATCAAGAAACAACATAAGCATCTCTCGAGATCCGGGATTTCGAAGATCCTGTATGAATGACTTAAAAATTTGTTCGAGATCAATAGATAGTTTTGGATGTGATTTAAACCACTGTTGTGCTTGCGCGGTAGAAAACCATCGTTTTGCACCCGGAGTTTTTAACGCAAGTGCTACTGTAATACGATCTCCATTAGTCCATTTAGTAGCAAGATCGGTAATAAGGTTATTAGTAATACTTGCATCATTAATCAGCTGATTGAATTGTTTGTCAACAAGTGTTAATGCTCTGATTGTTTGAATTGCAGTTCCTAATGAATCAGAATTTGTTATGTCATTAGTAATTTGAGCTTGTAACTCTGTAGGCAATCCCGATAAAGATAATAGTGATGGTTCAATAGTGCGTGGTTTCTCCATAGAAAAAATAGATGCATTTTTGGTAAGAGATAGTATAACGAGAAGCATTATGGTGTATTTGACGGCATTCATTTTTATCCCCAAAGAACATTGTTCTGTATAAAATTTACCATTAATTATTTCTATTTGAATTATATCATATGACTGATCCTGCTTACAAGAAAAAAGCAAAAAAACCAGCAGGCATGCTTAAAAGGCTTATAATAAAGGCATTTTTAACCTTGATATCCCCTAAAAACCTGCTATTCTTTGCATATGCTTTTCGATCGTTTTACCCCCCAATTTGAGCAGTTCTCATGAGTACTATTGCCATCCGCCCCTTTAAATCTTTAGATTTGCCTGCAGTAATACAGCTCTTTAAAGAAGCAGTTGCTGCCATCAATATCCAGCATTATTCGCCTGAACAAATAGCCGTTTGGACGGACATCGACAGCGAACGCTGGCTAAAAAAGTTAGAACAGAACATTGCATTTGTTGCTGAAATGGATTCAACAATTGTCGGATTTGCCGATATATCCCATGAAGGCTATCTTGACCGCATGTATGTGCATAAAGATTATCAAGCGAGATGGGTATCCCTGCATCTTTTTAAAGCTATAGAAAAAGCAGCGCGAGAGCTTGGCCTTACCAAAATTACTACTGATTGCAGCATCACCGCCAAAGTGCCTGCCGAACGTATGGGCTTTAAAGTGGTAAAGGAGCAGATCGTGGAGAAAAATGGGGTGCAATTTACCAACTATCATATGGAAAAGAAATTAGTTTAAGGCATAGATTTTAAAGAGGAATCACCATGAAAAAATTGTTAATTGCTTCAATTATTGGATTATTACCGGCAGTAATTTCTGCATCTGAAAGAAAAATTAATTGCGATGACTTTGCAAAACATATTGAAAATGAGCTTAAGAAGAAAGAACATGGTATGAATGGTTTTTATGGTGCGTATTATTACCAGAAAACAAATTTTTTCGGCATGCCTGTTGGCAAGCCTGAGCTTTGCACTTCTTATTTCATTAATGGCACATGTGAGGTAACGTATAAAAAAAGAAATTGTAAAGCAGCAGGTGAAGAGGGTGATTCTTATGCAATAATACTTTTGCCTGGCAGAATTGCGCTCTTTAAGCAATATCATAATGCTCTTAAGCAATGCGCAGAAACCTCTGAAGACTCCTGCCCATTAGCAGCGCAAACCATGCGTAAACTTGAAGAAAAAATGGATATGTGTTCGCAATGCATTGATTTATACAATCAAGGCAAGGCTGAAGCATCAAAAAAAGATAAAGAAGAAAAAGTAAGAAAAGATGCTTTTGATAAATTAATTAATGATACCAATAAAAAATAGAGACCCGCTTTCATAGGGAAATCTCGAAACCTCGCTTGATTTTTGCCCTGACTGGCTTTATCATTACAATAATGTTCACTTTTATGAGAAGGCACTGTGCCATGAAAACCGTCACTGTTCGAGCATAACTTGCTCACCAATCTTTATCGTTAATTATCCTGTTTGTTTCTATTAAAAAAACCAAACACGGCTACCAATTTTCTAATTTATCTTTTCTATTATTTTTGTTTGTGGAGTCATACCATGACCAATGTTTTGCTGCAGATTCAAAACATTACTAAAACGTATAAAGTTACCAATAAAACAATTAATGCCCTTAAAGGAGTTTCACTTGATATTTATAATGGCGAAGTTCTTGGCTTGCTCGGCGTAAACGGCGCCGGTAAATCCACCCTTTCATCTATTATTGCAACACTGCATCCGGCAACAAGCGGCGATATTTTATATAAAAACAGCTCTATCTATAATGATCTACCCAGTTTTCGTATGCGCTTAGGCTATTGTCCGCAAAAGCCTAATCTAAATCCGAATCTTACACTCGAGCAAAACTTACTGTTTGCCGGAAGATTGTATGGAATGAATGATGATCAGATTGCAGATCGCATTATTGTACTTGCAAAGCGATTTGGACTAGAAAGCTATCTAGGTCAAAAAGCTGAGGTTCTTTCCGGCGGCTATAAACAACGCTTTATGATCGCCCGCAGTCTCATTCATAACCCGGAATTTATTATTCTTGATGAGCCAACGGTGGGCCTTGATCCGCATATCAGGCGCAGTTTATGGGATGTGATTAGAGAGCTTAAAAAAGATGGCATCACCGTCTTGCTTACCACCCACTATCTTGATGAGGCTGAAAAACTCTCTGATCGTGTGGTGATCCTCGATCAAGGACTTATTAAACTCATCGATACCCCTGATAAATTGATGGCCGATTTTAAACAGAAGAATCTTGAAGACGTTTTCCTAGAACTAATGAATACCAATAAAGAATAAAGAGTATTATTATGCAAAAAGTTTCATATTTTACCGTATGCAAAAATCTGATCAAAGCTGATTTGATCAGATTTAAGCAAATGTTTTTAGATAAATTTATCGATCTTTCTATTTGGGTTGTACTCACCACGATTGTTACTGCTTACATAATGCCCTATTTTGGACTTACCGTTGATTTTGGTGTGTTCCAATTAGGCGGCCTTATTGCGGCAACAGGACTTCTTGAAATGGGCAATAGCAATACGGTTGAATTAGTTTCCGATTTTGAAGGGGATCGTGTGATTAGTTTTAATCTCACACTTCCTATTCCTTCATGGCTGGCGCTCGTAAGCAAAGCGGGATATTATTTTATTATTTATACCATTTTATCTCTGCTCATGCTTCCGATTGGCAAATTATGCTTGTGGAATCAATTCGATCTAGCCAGCGTACACTATCCTAAATTTATTTTGGCAATTTTTGCCCTAAACCTGTTCTACGCTAGTTTTGCATTATGGATGGCAAGTATCGTGCCTAATATAAATAAAATGGGCCAAGTATGGATGCGTTTCATTTTCCCGTTATGGTTTTTGGGCGGTTTTCAATTTTCTTGGATGGCAAGCTATAAAACTATTCCTTCATTTGCGATGGTAAATTTGATCAATCCGATGATCTATACTACTGAAGCCGTGCGGGTAGCATTATTAGGGCAAAAAGGCTTTATCAACTTTTGGCTTTGTATATTGGCCATCTTATTTTTTGCCAGCATATCACTCTATTTAGGAATCACCAATCTGAGAAAAAGGCTTGATTTTATTTAAAAATACCATTTACAGGGAAAGTTTATGCAAATCACTACATAAACCTTATGCAAATCCATACATCGATGATAGAATTTTCATAAAACTATACGGATCAAAAAGTAAGGTAACTTTATGAAATTGCCACCTCATCAAAGTGCAAAACCATCGCATTATAATAAAGAAGCTGAAAGCTATGATGCTTTTAATGAGGCTCGATCTGTATTGATTAATTCGACTCTCGAAAAGATACTTAAAAAATATAATGTTAACACCGTTCTTGATCTCACGTGTGGCACCGGCTCTCAAGTTTTCTGGCTTATCAAATGCGGCTTTGGCGTAGTTGGCTCTGATATTAATGCTAAAATGCTCAAGATTGCACAAGATAAAGCAAAGAAGGAGAAATTAGATCTCCAGTTTATCAAAGGCGATATGCGCACCGTGCATGTTGGCGAGTTTGATGCCGTTATTACCATATTCAATGCAATAGGGCATTTGACTAAAGCAGATTTTGAAAAAGCATTACACAATATACATCGGAATTTGAAGAATGATGGCCTTTATATTTTTGATATTGCCAACCTCAATTATTTTTTAAACGATAATCACATTTGCGATCTCACTATAGATTGGGTAACGGTTACTGATGATACCCGATTTCGCGATATTCAATATAGCATCATCGACACCGAGGGAATTCTTACATTTTATACTACCTCAATTGTTCAAAAAAGGGCCTCGCCCGGCGTAGCTCAGGGAGCGCAGACGGGTTCTGAAAAGCCAAAGATTTCAAAAAGTGTACAAACATTGCAACTTTATTCTGCTGATCAACTTAAAGAGATACTAAGCAAGCATGGTTTTAAAGTTCTCAATCAATGCGGAATCGATGGATCAAAATTTATTGAAGATAGAACTGATCGTATTCTTACCGTTGCTCAGAAACAGTAATCGGATAATTTCTAAACTGCAAGCGGTTTTTGTTGCGCTAATAATTTACGCGCTTTCTCTTCAGTCAACCACTCTTCATGCTCAACTAAATGCTTCAATTGCAACGTTGCAACTTCTTTATCAAGCTCTCCGGGTACCAACTGGGCGCCATTATATTGATAACCATGAAATGGAATTCCCCGTTTACGCATTTCATCGGCAACCGATTCTACCCGCTCCATACTATCATCAAAGAAAATTACTTGATCAGGCTTCCAGCCTACACGATCAAGAAATGCGCCAAGCACTTGTCCTTTTGATGCTTGAATGGTGCATAATATGCCATGATAAAGCATAGGGAAATGATCTTCCTCCTGTGGTAACTCATCAAAAATCATATCAGGAAAATCTGCTTTGCTAAAATCGATACCAAGCTCTTTAAGTTTATTAAACCGCCATTCCGGCACTGAAGGAATAGTAAAATATGCACCGGTCCACATAGCAGTCAATGCAAGTACTTTAACCCCGCGATTTTGCAAGGCCGCAATAGTTTGAACAATGGCAGGCTCAATAAGAAGCGGAACCTCTTGACTTTGCAAAATGCTCAAATAGTAGTCACCTGAATATTTTGCATTCGCAAAAGCACTGGAAAATAATTCTCCTATCCAAGAACAATCATCTTGATTTTTGATATTAGAACGGAATACTATGCTAGAAGGCTCAATTAACGTGTCATCTACATCAAAAAGTACCAGTGCATTTTTATTCGCTGCCTTTAGCACATCGGCCGCTTGAGCAAAAGAATCAATCTGCTGAATAGTATTAGTTGCAACGTGCGGCTTGTGTATGCAAAAGAGCATTATTGCAAGTAAACCGGCACCAAAAGCGCATAGTAAAATTGATATTTTATTTATCTTCATTGTTCTCATCTCGCATAGAAAAGGCCGTGCAATGGAGGAACATAAATCTTGCTAAGCAATGTTAGCATATTTTATTAAGATTATGGTAATATTTAACAAAATAGTTACTAGTTATAATAACGAGGCTTTATGATGCATCAAAAAGAACTTGAAGAAGCAAAGAAACGCCTGATTGAAACCTATCGCCCCCTTGAAATTTACCTATTTGGATCCTACGCCTGGGGCACACCTGATGAAGAAAGCGATCTTGACCTCTTGATAGTCATTGATTCATATGACAAAAGTCGACATCAAATGCGCGTTGAAGGCTACAAAGCCCTTATAAATATAAAAATACCAAAAGAAATTTTACTCTATTCTAAACAAGAGTTCGAAACTTATTCCAAAGATGTCACTCGTCTATGCCATAAAGTCAAACTCAAAGGTAAACGAATTTATGCAAAAGCATGAAGAATGGTTATTTATTGCCGAAGATGATCTACGGGGAGCCAAAAAACTAATTGCGGGCGATGATCCCGTTATTTCACCGGCCATTTTTCACACACAGCAATGCGCGGAGAAAGCACTTAAAGCTTATTTGGCATATAAGAAGCAGCCCCCTAAAAGAGTGCATGACTTAGTTATGCTTTTAGTAAATTGCATGGAATTTGATAAATCTTTTGAGACCTTATCTGATGATGCACTCGAATTAAATCCTTACCTATCGGAAAGCAGATACCCAGATGATGCCTTTGTAATACCGGATTTAACAACGGTAAAAAATGCAATTAAAATCGAGCTGACAAAATACTCACTTTCGTAAGAAGCAAAATAAAATAACAGCTTACTTGCAATGAGTGCAATGCAAATCAATGCCGGCATTCAAAATGGTGTTTTACAACCTGATCATATTCGCATTGAAAATGATACCGGCACTACCATAACAGTTCAATTAGGCGACGCAATTGCTGTCGATAAACCATCTGAGCGCATCGATAATCCGCTTCTTTATGGAAGCATTCGAAAATCTGATATTAACTGTGAGGATAATTCACTCAATTTGGTGAGCGATGCGATTAAATCTGGAGAAACTTTGGTAATAGATACCTGCCAAGATGACATAGCTCGTTACAATCAAGAAAAAGGATTGAATGAAACTAAGGATTTCATAGTTGTTTACAATGAAGCAGCCAAACCGATTGGTGCCATTCTTTATCCGTTGCAAAAATATGGCAAATCGGTCAACAATAACTCGGTAATCTGGAGCATTAAAGCATCTGATCTCATTCAAAAAAGAGTGATTAATCCCTATCCTGAATTAAATCATAAAGGTCTTTTAGAGCGCGTGTATGCAACCTTACGCGCATCATTAAAATCAACCCCTTCTTTAACTATTCCTCGTGTTCAAGTTACCAATGATACCAAAAAAGAACTTGAAATTGAGGATGCAACAAACTATCGCGTACAGATTAATGGCAACTGGATAACTGCCGGTTACCAAACAACCAAATCGTATGCTGCAAACCCGGGCGCAACCGTCAGTATTGATACCCCTCAGCAATCTGTTCAAGATTTCGTGAAAGATGCTACGGATACCAAAAAAAGAGCCCTTCGCATTTATAATTTTGAATCCGGACGCAACTTAGTAGGCACCATGGAATATTATCCTTCCACTAATTCAGTGAAAACGGTAGATGGCATAACCTATATCGTATCGAAGCCGTTGAATGTAAACGCATCTGATATCATTAAGAAACAGGCTATCGCCGATAAAAAAGCTGAAAAAGAACACTTGGAAAGGGTATTAGCCGAAGTAAAGCAAGAGCTTAAAGAAGCGCGGCAAATGAGAGCGCGATTATAACAGTAACTATAGCCGGGGCTGCGAATTAAAGCAGCCCCTATATAAATGGAGAAAACTATGTTAAAAATAAAGAATTATTCAATGTATCTTTTATTAGTAACTGCACTCGCATTCAGCTCTCTTGCCAGCGGCATGGATGCTGATCACACACAACGTAATGCAATTACCAGAATTAATGCGATTACCAATCATTTAACACCACAAGCACCTACCAGCGGCACATTACATCATGGCATTACCGAAAGTGGTATCGAATATGTCTTTTATAAGGTTGCTACTAAAAAAGAAAATCAGCACGCAAGCCCAACCGTGCAAAAACAGACTGGTTTGAGTATTGAGGATTTTAATACAGAAAACGATTATAAAAAAGCAAAGCAATTATTGAAAGATAATTGGGATGATTTAATTGGTTATGATGAACCGTGTACTGAAGATTCTTGCCAAACAGTTGCATATTACTTGTTCAAAACACAAAGATCAGCTAATTATCGTCCTCACCCATTAATAGTTAAAACGGTGAAAAATAATGGTCAAATGATCGGCTTCATTGGCTATGTGTTATATGATTCTGCAAATAACGATAAAAATTACCCATCAGGTTATCTTCTCAATGCACCACTTGATGCTGGCCATATTGAAATAATGGCGGTAGATGCAGCATATCGCAGAACAGGAGCAGGCATGCAATTAATGCAGCATGCGCTCAATGATCTTATTCAAAAAGGTGCCAAAAAAATAAATCTAGGGGTTAAAAATGATAATAAACCCGCATGGAATTTATATCTTAAATTAGGCTTTACCATTGATAAAAAATTTGATGATAAAAATACTATGTTGGTAAAAATAATCAAGAAATAAGCGACGGCAACAATTACTTTATAAAATACATTATAAAAAGATACGAGAGGCTCTATGTTACCAAAAATATACGCATTAATTATATCCGCATTCTGTATCAGCTCACTTGCTGCCATGGATCCCTCAGAAAATCAACCGTGGGAAAAGAAGCTTGCCGAGCTAACCAATGGCCGCTCATCCGGGCGCAACAGTCCGCATGAAACTACCGCAGGGACATGTTGAAGATTTTGTGAAAGATGCAACGGATAACAAAAAAAGAATCCTACGAATTTATAATTTTGAATCTGGGCGCAACTTAGTGGGCACCATGGATTATCCTACCTCTGATCCAGTGAAAACAGTAGATGGCATAACCTATATCGTATCGAAGCCTCTCAATGTTAACGCATCTGACATAATTAAGAAACAGACTATCGCTGATAAAACTGCTGAAAAAGAAAGATTGGAAAGAATAATAGCAGACATCAAACAAGAGCTTAAAGATGCACAGAAATTGAGAGCTCGATTATAATACTATATATCTATAAAGGGGCCGTGGATTAAAGCGGCCCTTTTTCATTAGGAGCGCAGTAATTTTTGCAGAAGAAAGATGGGGGTACAAAAGTCTTTTGCCCCATGTTGCAAAACTCATCAAAGAATTCTTCATCTTTCCAGATAGCAGTCAAAGCGCATACTCTTGCCCAAATAGAAAATTAATATAAAATACAAAAGAATAGATATTACGAAACATTTCTTAATTAATGGACTATTTATGAAAAATTTTATTCTCCTTGCCAGTAAAAGAATTATTTTGGTCCTGCCATTAATCACCTTTGCAAACAATACTCGTTGCATGAATGGATTTGACCAATCACTCAACCCTGATCACTTAATTGAAAATAAAGCACAGAGCTTACTGGTCATGCTGCAAACGGTGCCAACAGATCACCGGGTTACGGCCGATCTGTTAAAAAATATTAACGTTATGAGATTTTTTAAGTTCATGGAAGAGTATGTCAAAATATTTCCCGCAATGAGTGGCACAGAATTTAAGAGAATGATGAGTGAATTGGATCAGTATGTTGAGCAACATCTTCCGGCGGGCCAACAATGTTATCTTAAAGAAGTTTCTGAATTTTTACAGCAACGTTATTTTTCCGATTATTCCGTGAATGAACTTTTTACCTTTAGTCTTTTAATTGCAGCAATTGAAGATTTAACGGAACTGAATAGATTGATAAGCAAAAGAGCTCAATAAGCTTTTGCCTGTGTTTTCAATTTCATTAATTTGTAAAACTCAACCAATAGAGTATCATGTAACCAAGTTCTATTAGGATGTCTATTTAAGCAAAAGTAAACATATGCAACAGAAAAAAATATCCCTTGTTAGCGCCATAATTCTCAATGTAAACATACTGGTTGGATCGGCAATTTTTGCTTTTCCCAGTTTGATGGCCGGCATTGCAGGTAATGCAAGTTTTCTTTCATGGGGAATAGTTGCACTTTTATTTTTGCCTTTAGTGTTAGCCGCTGTCGAATTAACCAGCCTTTTTCCGGGGGCGGGTGGCTTTTATACCTATGCAAAGGAGGGCCTGGGAAAAGAAGCAGGTTATTTAGCCGGTTGGCTGTATATTGTTGGCTATACATTTTCAGTGGTTCTTGAAGGCTTGGCACTCAGAAAAATAGTTACTTCCTACTGCTTATCTGTACCTTTCATTGATAATGTCTTTATTTTTAATCTTCTGTTTGTAAGCATTTTAGTGCTCTTTAATATGTTAAGCCTTAAAGTAATGAGTAACTTTCTGAGCTTCTTTACGATCTGTAAGATATTACCACTCGTAATATTAATTTTATTAATTCCATTTATTATAAATCCCAACTTCTCAATTACGAGTACTGAGCTTTCCTTATTGCCGGCTTCATTGCCCTTGGCAATCTTTGGATACTTTGGTTTTGAATATTGTTGCAATATTACTCATCATATTGAAAACAGCAAAAAGAATGGGCCGCGAGCGATCATGATCGGTTTTTTGGCAACTGCGCTCATTTACATGCTCTTTCATTTTGGTCTTTTAAATCTTATGGGTGCTCAAAAACTTGCTGAATGCGGCGCTCCGGCCTACGCATCATTTTTGACTATGCCAATCCCCTACTTAAAAGAATTTATCAATTTCTTTATTCCTATTGCTTCTATTATCGCAATTTGCGCAACTGCTATCGGACTTCTTAATGCAAACACGGAAGTATTATATGTAATGGCCCAAGAGCGTCAATTTTATAAATGGCATTTGTTATCCAAGGTTAACACATATGGCCGGCCTATCGTAGCATTATTGCTCCAGAGTTTTATAATTTTTTTGATTTTAATGTTTGTCCCTTATATTGCGGTTATTAATGGCCTGTGTAACGTAGGGGTTTTCTTAGCCTATCTACTTCCCTTTATTTCTTTATTGATTTTACAACGCAGCATTGGCAGCTATAGAAAAATGCCTTTGACCATTTTAGCAATTGCTATTATTGTGGGTCTCATTATTTACAACTGGCTATTCATGGCAGATTCGCTCATTGAACGTTTGCTGTATACCGCATTGCTATGCTGCATTATTGGTAGCGGATTTTTAATTCGAAATCGCGAACGATGAACACAATGAAGAGGATAGCCATTATTGGCAATGCCGGATCGGGTAAATCAATACTGGCCCAAAAGCTGCATACCATTTTTAAGTTGCCGGTTTATCATCTTGATAAATATTTCTGGAAACCGGGGTGGGTAAGGCCCGATCCTATTGAATACAAAAAAATCCATGGCAGTTTATGTGATAAGGATGAATGGATCATCGAAGGCCTTAATCTGAAGCTTTTGGATTATCGCATTAAGCAAGCCGATATGATTATATTTTTAGATTTTCCACAGTACCTTTGCTTTTGGCGTATTTTTAAAAGATCCGTAAAATATTATGGAAAAGTAGCTCCAGGGAGTGCCGAAGGATGCCCGGAAAGATTTAATTGGGAATTTTTAAATTGGGTGCGTGCTTTTAAAAAAAGATATTCTGCCAAAACACGTGAACTTTTAGCAGGTTACGCAAATACAAAACAGATTTATGTTTTTAGATCGCAACAAGAAGTTGATAAATTTGTTGAAAAAATTGCACAAGATTAAAGAGCCGCTAAAATCCTGCCATCTTTCACCTCATATATATCGTTTACTGATATGGCTTTCAAAAATTGCTGATCATGAGAAATAATAATCAGCGCCCCCGGATATGCTGCCAGAACTTCAATAAGATACTCGCGTGTTTGCAAATCGATATTATTGGTAATCTCATCAAGCAGTAAAAGATACGGATTTTTTGCTGCGATGAAAGCAAGCGATAAGCGAGCCTTTTCACCTCCCGAGAGATTGCCTACTTTATTTTCAACTTCATGTTGGGTTGAAAAGAGAAAATCATTCAGATGCTTGCGCACTTCAAGATTGGACCATTGGGGCGCTGCTTCTTGAATAACCTGAAATATGGTCAGCGATGGCGGCAAAGTGGAATAATGTTGATCCAAGTAGCCAATATTATTGTTGGCCGGCATATGCCAATTGCCTTGGATTTTGATCTGCGGTTCATGCAAAATCGCTTTTAAAAAGGTTGATTTACCTGAACCATTAGCGCCGGTTATTGCAATGCGATCGGTTGGCTGAATCTGCATATTGATATCATGCAAAATAGGAGGTTTATCTTTATACCCGCAGCTTCCGTTTACAATAGAAACAATCGCTTTATGCGTAACTGTGGTGCGCATGCCGACATTAAATTTGGGCTTAATTTTTTTATGAACAAATGCCTGCCCAAGCTCTGCTTGAATAGATTCTTGCATATATGATAACCGTTTGAGATTTTTCCCTTCGGATCGGGAGCCACTTTCTTTCATGGCGCCAAGCAATGTGCGATCTTTTTCATGAATATTGGCCACTTTGCTTTGAGCGGCTCTTTTATGCTCTTGTTCTAGCGCTTTGCGCAATTTACGTTTTTCTTTATACAATTGCTCGCGTTGCTGTTCAAGCTGTTCTTGCTGGGCATCATGCATCGCCAGATACTCAGCATAATTGCCGGCAAAAATGGTAATGGTCCCATGTTCAATATGCCAAATTTCATCAAAATCGAGCGCTAAGATATCCGGATCATGAGAAACAATGATCATTGTGTAATTCCAAGAGCGCAACATGCGAATAAATGAGGTTTTATTATGCTGGTCCAAATGATTGGTTGGCTCATCAAGGCATAAAACATCAGGACCCACACTTAAAGCACCCGAAAGGGCTTTATTAAATCGTTGGCCACCACTTAAGTGCGGATACTCGGTTATTGTTTGGGGCACATAGCCAAAGGTAATCCCTTCGGGAATTTTTACATGCCCTGATGTTGGTGGCGTGAGCCCTTGAATTGTTTTAAGCAAGGTCGATTTGCCGGATCCATTTATACCCATAATAACAATGTGCTTGCCCGGATGAATTTGAGTACTAAAGTTTTCAAAGCAGATTTTTGGATTGGCATATAATGAAATATTGCTGATGGTAATAGGTTTGTGGCTCATAAATTTTGTCTCCCCGTGCAAAGCCATCTTGTTCAGTGAAGCAAGCGCCATGGCTCTTTTATCAAGCAGAATTATGCTAATTTACCAATCGACTACCAAATCAGCATAATTCCCTTGGAAAGAGCGAAGCTCTGCCATTTATTCTTATTCGTTTCGTTAAAAAGTACTTATAAAGGCCCCAAGCTTGCCAATCCTATCTTTAATGCCTGCAGTCTTAGGAAAATCTTCTTTTTCAAGCGCCTCAGTGAGCCGTGAAAATTCAGTAGCCATGCAATAAATATAGGCATTGCCAACCGCAAGGTTTTCTCCAGATTTTTGATTATAGGCTTGAATTGCCAGGGGAATTAATTCCATATCAATCAAATGCAAGTAACGAAATTCATGATAAACGGTATCAATTGCCGCTGACGTAAAATCTATACTGCCGGATAGTTTTTTGGTTGCCGGATCAATGAGAATGTTATCTGCATGCAAATCATTATGCACTAATTCTAATTTTTTGTCGGCATCTATTATGCGTTGATATTCATTTATGAAATGGACAAATAGTTCTTGAAGATGTTTATCAGTTAATACTTTGGAAAGTCTTGATTGTAGAATATCCGGTTTTAAGGGCCAATCGGCGCGGGTAAGCCCTATTTTTTCTGCAGCATCAAGAGTGATGCTTGAATGCAACTCATAAAGAAATTGCGCAAAATCATCAGCAAATTGTTTTTTCTGAATTTCAGTAAGTTCCTCATACATTGTAGCGGCAAGCGGCACACCTAAAATCTTCTTATATCCAAAGCAATAGGCATCGGGAAAATAATAAGCAACTTTTGGGATAGAGCAGGCAATTTTATTTTCAAGCATTTTTAGAAGTTGCACTTCAATGCCCATATGCTGTTGCACATCCGAGTTTTTGGCAAATCGAAAGATCCATGTATTATTTACCTCAATAACGCAATGTTCATCGCCCTGCTTTTGTACAATCGACTGTATACATAGATCGGGAATGTTTTTTTCTAAAAATAGCTTATTGTTCATGTTTCAAAATTCGATTGCCGGGATTAAGATTATTTTTCAGGTATTTATCAAAAAAATCGGTTGTATATTTCTTAGCTCTATTTTGCATTTTTCTCGACTGTGCTGATGAAGCGCCAACATCAACATCAATAAATTTGGATAACAATTGGCCGAGTAGCGTTGCGTGCAAAAGGAGCGGTAAATCAGTGAATGCGCCATGGCCAATATTATCAATATCAACAATTGTCATATTTCCCTGTGATGCGCTTGCTAATTGATCCAGTTTCTCACGTTCAATTTTTCCCTCGGCATCGGCCCATATGCGGCTTTTTTTGGCTACGATTTCCAAAAAGGGAGTATGCAGGGGCTCCATATTTAAATTGCCACGAAGACCACTATCAAACGCAACGCCGGCTTTAATACGAGCATCTTTTAAACACATGTGCATCGTAAGCGCTCCGCCTCCTGAATGTCCGGCCATGCCGATGTGATCTATGTCGAGTTTTTTATAAAACATCGACGAAGGTTGAGCATTGAATTGTGATACACTGTCTAAAACAAAAGTAATATCATGGGCCAGCGTTTCAAATTGTTCTCGCTTCCAGGCCCTAGTAATCTCTTTGCCCTCTCTTTTTTTTGAGCTCAATAGACTATCAATGTATCTGCCATCAGGAAATCGTGTTCTTGCAGCCATATAGGGATGATTGATGCCAATTACTATATATCCCTGGCTAGCAAGCTCTTGCATGAGCCATGTGTATTGTTGAATCATGGGGCCTGATCCATGGGTGACAATAATCACCGGAAATAAATCGCCCTTTGCTAGTGCCGCATTGAGCTGCGCGTATATTTTTGTTTTTTGCAAACCACCAAGCAGCCAAGTAGGGATACCGCTTTGCGTGTGAATAAATTCTTTGAAATTTTCAATCGCATCAGCATCATAAAGCGTATTGGGGTTCTCTGTTTTTATATTTGTTGGATACCAAATATGCAGCATTAATTCGCGTGGTGAATTCGGATTGTTTGGTTCTTTCCGCTTGGTATCAATTAAATGAAGTTCTGTTGTGCCAACGCCATAGCAACCTGTGGGTGCCGGAAAATTATTGAGATTACCGAACATAATAATCCTCATTGTTCTTTGCCATACACTGGACTTCAATATTTCTATTTTTTAATTTTTATTTTTTCCGTTATTTCCGGCAAGCCTTTCAGCAGAGCAATAAATTGATTGCGATCTTTATTCTTAAGGTATACATCAAAAAAATCAACCACGAGTTTTCGGGTAATCTCAATTCCTTTTAATGGAGCAATTGTGCCTGGTGGCAGAGACGGCAATAAGAAAGGGTAATCAGTAAAACTCATATGATCTGCTTTTTTGAGAATTGCTAAATATGCATCATTAAGAAGATAATTAAATAAGTTTTCTATAGCTGATCGATAGTCAATAATCACTTTATCAACGTCTGCTTTTGTCATGTGCATTTTTTCAAGCATCTCATCAGGAGGATAATTTCCGAGATCAACCGATTGGCTAGCTTCTAGGAACATAAATGGTTTATCGAAAGCCATTTGCGCATCTTTTCCTTCCGGGGAACCATCAATAAGAATACCTGCCTTACATCTGCTATCCTGTCGACAAACCTGCACTGCAGTAGCGCCCCCAAAAGAGTGCCCAAATATGCCAATGTGTGATAAATCCAGCTTAGAAGTTAATAAATGATTTGGATCATTTATGTTCATTTTTTCTAATTTATCAAGAACAAATTTAGTATCCTGCACCCATCTATCCATCATATCCGATAATCCCTTTGATCGTATCTCTAGCATTTCGTTTGGATTATCTACAGGTTTTTGTGTTACCGGCTTGGCATCTTCAGGCCTAATTATTCTGCCATCAGGGAAAAAAGTAACTAAATTGTCATATGGGTGATCAATTCCAACAACAATATATCCATGGCTTGCCAAATCTTCCAATACACTTGTGTATGATCGAACAACCCCAGTACCGACGCCCGGTGAAAAGATGACTACCGGCCATCGGGTGTTAGAAGATGAAACTGAAGCATTATATATACTACGAGTTTTAACTACATCAAGAAACCCTAATTTCTCTAAAGGAGTATGCGATTGCTCACTTATAAAATGTTTAACATACGGCATCTCCTGAGATAAATATGGATAGGGCTCACCTTCAATGTTTTTATCGATTGGATACCAAATGTGAACCATTAATTCCCGATAATCTTCAGGATTTTTTGACGCGTTTTCTTTGCGGCTCTTATCAATCAAATGATACTTGGTGGTACCAACCGCAAATGGACCCGTTAGTGCCGGTAATTGTATTACGTGCCGCTCCTTATGCATACAAAATAAAGTTATTATGGCACCGAGTGCTACGGCACCAGTAATTAAAATGATTTTATTTATTTTCATTATTTCATCACAATGTTTTGAGTTTGGAATTCTATAAATAAAACTGTAACAAAGGCCCATAGCAAGCACAAGAATTCAATTTTGATGGAACTTAGTACTTTTTCGATTAGCCAAGAAGAAAATAATACATAAAAAGAATATCTTCAACGGCAATTCTCTGCTAAAATAGTGCTTATTTTAAACACTTTATACGGAGAAACAATGATCGCCAAAAAACTCATATTGATACTTTTACTGGGCACAAAAATGTATGGCTGTGCAAGATTTTTAACAGATCAATGGGAGAAAGAAATGCAACAATCTGAGCCAAGAAGCGGCCGCATGGATTGGTGGGCACCACAAAATGAGTTTGCCGCTGACCATCTTAGAAAATGCGCCGAAGCGAGCAAAGAAAAAGAACAAGCCCTTAAAGAGTCACCCGCAACTGCTGAGTATAAAAATGCTCAAGTACAAGTATCTGCTGATACTGCTGATTGCCTTGATCAATCCACTATGAACCGACTTTTGCATGTAACCGCAGCGGCAGGAAAAATCGAAGCGGTGCAGTACCTTATTACAAAAGGAGCTGCAATTGATGGACGCGATGAAGATACGTGGACACCCTTAATGAGGGCAACAAAAGGCAATCATATTGCGGTTGTTAAAGCTTTGCTGGATGCCGGTGCTGATATGAATATTTGTTCTGATTATTGCAGAGTTTGTGATCCGGGGAACGGTGATTATCCACCAAACTGGCGCGGGCCAAGAGAACGCACAACTCCGCCGCCTCATAAATGCCGGCAAGCAACATCAGCCCCTTTACTTGCCAAATTTGGGCGCTTTACTGAAATTGAAAATTTGTTTGAAAAATATAAAAAACAAAAGTAAGGAATCATCATGAATCACATCGAGATCGAACTCCGTTATGAAGTTCTTAAACCTGAACAACTGCCATCATTTTTGGCTCCATTCGAAAAATTACATCAAAAACATGATGTTGATATCTATTTAGACACTCCCCAAGCGATCCTCTATCAACGCGGCATTTTCATTCGCACTCGTAATGATAAAAAATTAGATATCAAATTCAATCGGGCAACTCTTGATAATCCTGATTTGGCAATTCAAGATTATTGCGAAGAGCATAGCTTTCCATTGCCGTTGCAAGAAAAAGACCTGGCTCAGATTAATGAATTGTTGGTGAGTCTTGATTTAAAACCACCGGCAATTGCCGATCTTGCACATTTGAAATCGATTAACAGTTTTATTGAACATTACCGCGTTGATAAACTACGAACATCATACAAGCATGATTCTTTTACGCTCTGTTTGGATGAAGTTGCCGATCTTGGCACGTTCTTAGAAATTGAGCTGATGGCCAACAGCATAGAAGATCTTGCTGCGGTGAAACAACAAATGCAGTATTTAATTAAAGAACTTGATGTGGCACCTTTAAAAACCGGGTACGGTACATTGTTGCTTCGCAAAAAAGATTTTGGGCATTATTTAATGGGCAGATTTGTTTTGGAAGAAGATAAGATTTATAGAAAAAGCCACAGAAATAAAGCCTAAAGAGCGATTTCATTTGACACACGCGCTTCAAATTGACAAAATAAGAAAGCAATATCAAAAAATATTAATTTTTAATTTCACAACAGGAAATACATGAAGAGATTCATACTCCCACTGTTTTTATTAGTCAGTTCTGCAAATATCTTTAGTTTGAATCCGGCATTAGTAAATGGAGTTCGCATAGCAAGGCAGTATGTTTCTCCAACGATTGCAACCGCATTTGGACTTAAATTAACCCATAAAGCTCTCAAGCCTATTATCCATACTTTTAAGGATGCTCGGCTTGACCTGGAAAATGCAAAATGGGCTTTAGCACGTTACACAGAAATGATTAATAAAGAGAAAGCCGAGCTTACCCCAGAACAAGCAAAATACTATCGACCTTCTTCAAGCCTCCAATGGAACATCGATTTTAATGGTAAAAAAAGCCAAAGAACGTATCTTCAATGCCTCAAAGAAGAGTTTGCGCTCAAATTTTTTACGGGATCCTTACGCTATGATTATCGCACCGTTGGCGCCGCATTACTTGCGGGCGGATTAATCACTGCTAATGGTCTGTATGAATTGGGACTAGGGACCGCCATTGAAAAGATTGTAAGAAGATAAATTTTTCACTATCCTCATTTTAATTGCAATGTCAGCCCCGAAATAAAAAATCGGGGCTTTTCAATTCTTGAAGAAGATAAAGTATTTCCAAAACTAGAGACAATAAAATGACTATAAAAAAACAGATTATCGCTATCGGTGGCGGTGGCTTTAGCAGCAAAAGAACGTCAACGAATACAATTTCAGTCCCCGAATATTTTTTACAGCAAACCGAAAAAGACAATCCTAAAATTTGCTTTATCCCCACGGCCAGCGGAGAATCGCAATCATATATTGTGAACTTTTATCAAGCATTTACCAAACTCGATTGCCAGCCATCCCATCTTTCATTTTTTTCGCCACATACTGCGGATATTGAATCATTTATTTTAGAACAAGATGCCATTTATGTTGGCGGTGGCAATACTAAGAGCATGTTGGCAATTTGGAGAGAATGGAACTTTGACACTTTTTTAAAGCGTGCCTACGAAAAAGGAATTGTTTTAGGCGGTGTGAGCGCCGGTTCAATTTGCTGGTTTCAAGAAGGCGTCACCGATTCAATTCCGGGCCCATTAACCGCAATCAAAGCGCTAGGATTTTTAAACGGCAGTAATTGTCCGCATTATGATGGCGAAGCTGAACGCAGACCTGCTTATCATAAGCTATTGCTCGATGAAAAACTTTCAGCCGGCATTGCTATAGATGATAATGTTGCCGTTCACTTTATTGATGGTAACGTTTTTAATGTGGTGAAATCGAATCCTAAAGCAAATGCGTATCATGTGTTTAAAGAAGATAATACCGTTGTAGAAAAGCCGATTTTATGACAAAAATCATTCTCAAAAGAATTAAGGGAAAAAGATAGATTATGATTTCCCAAAAAATACGCTGTTTCGGCAATGAACCCGGTAAAGAATTTTATGCCAAATATCATGACACTGAATGGGGCATTCCCTCGCACAACGATCGGCATTTGTTTGAAATGCTCATTTTAGAAGGGGCTCAAGCCGGATTAAGTTGGGAAACAGTGTTAAAAAAGCGTGACGGCTATCGCAAGGCGTTCCATCACTTTGATCCACGCAAAGTCGCTTTAATGAAAGATCATGAACTCGAAGCATTACGCCAAAATCCCGATATTATTCGCAATCAGCTAAAAATATATGCTGCGCGCCAGAATGCATTAGTATTTTTAGAAATACAAAAAGAATTTGGATCCTTTGACCGCTATGTGTGGAGGTTTGTGAAGGGTAAGCCAATTATGCATCATCCCAAAAAATTTACCGATCTTCCAAGCACCACTGCAGAGAGTGACGCGCTATCCAAAGATTTAAAAAAGCGAGGAATGACATTTGTGGGCTCTACAATTATTTATGCATACATGCAAGCAGTAGGCCTTGCCAATGAGCATATCATCACATGCTGGCGTTATGGTCACTAAATATTTAAATTAACGATAATAACATCATAATTTCTTGTTTTTTATAAAATAAGACAGCGCAATTAAACATCTGCTAAACATATTGGAACTTGGGGTAGCCAATCCACACTTCCATTTTTATCCGCAATAGACCCATCTTTGCTTGTTGCGATATAAAGAATGGTATAAGCAATAGCAATTCTTAAGAGATTAAATGATTAATTTGTTTATGAAAATTTATAAGGCATACATAAAGAATTGCTAACATCATAAATGGAACAACTATAGAAAGCGTTATTCCCGAGCTATTAAATATCAATGACCACATAAAAGCAAGAGTAGATCCAGCTAAAAAAATTATTGTTAATTTTTGATTCTCTCCTTTGCCAATATTACTTGCATTACTAAATACGCCATAAGAAAAAATTAATGATATGACACTGGTAAAGATAAAAGCGCAAAAAAGAAAAGGGCCTTTATAATTATTCATCAGCTGGAGTAAATACGGCTGATTCGCCAGAAATAGGATTGCACTGCTGATAAGCCATATATTGGTTGCCAGCAAAAAATAATTAAAATTAATATTAAATATTCGGTGAAGAATAATCACTATCACCGCTACAAGGGCCGCGTAATAAAATGGCATTGACCAAGGACAAAAATTATCTGGAGCTTTGCACAGAAATGCTTTTGCAATTATGAACGTTATAAATGGAGCAAATGCTAATAATGAGATAAAGCGGTGCAGAGAGAAATATTTCATTGAATTCCTTTATTATAAAGTAATAAGCATATAAAACTTTTCATGAATCTTAAGGTAGTTCATCATTTTTAACTTTTTTTATTGCACCATCAACCCATTTTAATTCAGCTTCAAAATGAGCGGTTGCGAGACGAAAATTCTCGGTAATATGGCGGGGCCATCCAACCTCCGCTACTCGTATTGGAATTAGGTGAGTCATAGATTTAATATTTGCTCGCAAACTATCTGCTTTATACTCAAGAGCTAAAATCAATTCTTCTTTTGGCATGCAATTCATAAAGGTCAATGCTACTTGAAATGGATCAATGATTGGCTTAAGATCCCACCATTGTTTGCGAAGGAGGTCCATAAATTGATCTTTACCCGCTTCTGTTACTTCATATAAAATGCGACCGGGCCTTGCATCATCCTTACTTTCTATCACTTTTATTAGACCCTCTTCTGACATTTTTTTTAATGCAAAATAAATAGAGCCATAGGCGATATTTGCCCATTGCTCAGCATTCCATGATTCAAGCTCTTGCCTTATTTCATAACCATGTTTTGGTCCTTGCTGTACAAGAACCCCTAACAGCAAAGTTCTGATAGCTGACATTTTAACCCCTTGACATTAGTAAGATTTTATACAAACTTGTATATAAGCTTATATCGAGATTCGAGTTTTGTCAATCTATCTAAGGGGGGTTTTTCTATGTTAAAAATGAATTTTATCTGTAATTTTTGCAAAGATACCATACCTGTTATTCGTAAAACAGGGAGTATTCTGGTTCATGGCGCAAAAGAGCATAATTTAAAGAATATTTGCTTCGAGATTCCTAAAGGCAAATTAGTCGCTTTAACCGGTCCCTCAGGTTCAGGTAAATCCTCTATTGCAACTGATATTTTGCAAAAAGAATGCATACGGCAATATTTGGAATCTTTGGGAATGGTTACCGATCATATAGAAAAAGCAAAAGTAGATAGTATCATGGGATTATCCCCTTCAATTGGGGTTACGCAGCGAAAAACCGATTTTAATCCTCGTTCTACCGTTGGCACCCGATCCGGGATTCTTACTATTCTAAGGAATTTATTTGCAGCAATCGGTCATCAACCATGTACAAGCTGTGGAAAAAGGGTCAAACAGCCTTTGCAAGATAAGCATAAACTGACAATAGTTGAAGTAGAGGGAGATGAAACAGGTTCTTCTTCAAAGAAAAGGAAAATAAGCTATTTTGATTGTCCGCATTGTGGCCATCAGCTAGAAAAGTTGAAAATGGCTCATTTTTCCTTTAATGCACTCGTAGGCGCCTGCGAGGCTTGTAAAGGCGTCGGCCAAATCATAAGCGTTGATCTATCGCGTTTACTGAATGAAGAAAAAACAATTCGAGATGGCGGAGTAGATATGTGGGGCGAGACTCTTGCAAAGCATTATGAAAACGTCATCCTTGCTTCCAGCAAACATTATAAATTTCCATTTGATCCGGCTTTGGCTTTAAAAAATTATACAAAAGATCAGAAAAATTTTCTTCTTTATGGAATTACTTTTCCAGATTTTGTAAAAACATACAAGCATATTCAAGCGCCAAAAAAAGTGAGCGAAGGAAATTTTGAAGGTATTATTCCCCATTTACTAAATCTCCACAAAAAAAATCCCGAAAAAGCTTCAAGTGATGTTAAAAAATATATTCTTCATGAATCATGTATTGAATGTAACAATACACGCTTGGGTAGACTTGGCAGAGAAGTAACCGTCGGTGAAAAAACCATCATTGACATGGGTGGACTTAATCTCAATGAATTACTTAAATGGATACATGAGTTGGATCAATATATTTGCGAAGATGAATTACAAGTTCTCGCAGCTTTTTCAGGCGCATTGAAAGAACGAACATCGCACTTAATAGAGGTTGGTTTAGATTATCTCACTCTGGACCGCACCCTTCCTTCATTATCTGCTGGGGAATCTCAAAGGGTAAGGCTCGCGAGTTTGCTTGGAAGCGGGCTAACGGGAGTTTTATATGTTCTTGATGAACCAACAACAGGTCTTCATCCCCATGATAATGCAAAATTATTAAAAACATTAAGGATGATACAAGAACTGGGTAACACGGTTTTAATAATTGAACATGATAGGGATATCGTTAAAAATGTGGATCATATAATTGATATCGGGCCTGGTGGTGGAAGTAAAGGTGGTGAAATTATTGCTACCGGTACACCATCTGATCTTATGGCGTGCGCAAAATCTATTACTGGAAAATATTTAGCTAAGAAACCAACTATAAATCTGAATCCTCATATCCGTAATAGCGGGGCACTCACTATCCGTGGCGCGCGCGAACATACTCTACAAAATATTGATGTTAGTATTCCGATAAAGCAATTCGTTGTTATGACCGGCGTATCCGGTTCAGGAAAATCAACATTCTTATTTGATATCGTGGATAAGATTGCAAGAAAGCATTTTAACCATGCAAGTGAAGTTCCGGGTAAGCATGATTCAGTTGACGGATTACATTATTTTAATCGAGTAGTAACTGTTGACCAAGTTACAATAGGCAACTCAAAATCATCGCGATCTAATGTAGCAACCTATACCAAACTTTTTGATTTAATTCGCGATTTATTTGCTAGCCTGCCTGAAGCAAAAGCGCGAGGATTTACTGCGGAAGATTTTTCTTTTAATACCTCGCCAAAGCGTTGCGAAAATTGTAATGGAGCAGGCGTGGTAGAAATCGATATGACTTTTATGCCTGATATTGAAACCGTATGCCCTGTTTGCAATGGCATGCGATTCACTGAAGAACTGCTCACAATACAATTTAAAGGACATACTATTGCCAACATTTTAGATATGACGGTAAGCGATGCCCTTCCCTTATTTAGACACGAAAATAAGATTTTCGCACTCTTGGATTTAATAAAACAAGTTGGGTTAGATTACATGAAATTAGGGCAATCTACTTCAACATTATCAGGCGGAGAAGCGCAACGAATTAAATTGGCGGCTGAATTATCCAAACCGCAAACGGGAAATACGTTATATCTATTGGACGAGCCAACCACCGGCTTGAATCCACAGGAAGTGGAAAGGCTGCTTGAGACATTGAGAAAACTGGTATCCAAAGGAAATACCGTGGTAGCAATTGAACATAACTTAGATGTTATTTGTAATGCGGATACGATTATTGACTTTGGGCCAGGTGGCGGAGTTGCAGGTGGAACAATTGTTGCAATTGGTACGCCGCAAGAAATTGCTGAAAATAATTATTCATTAACGGGGCAAAGCTTGAAGACTTATATAGCGGAGAACCAATGCTAATCATCAAACGTACCATAGAAATGCTTCTTGCAACTATTTATTAAAAAAAACATACTAACGATATTAACTCCTTGTTTTAATAAAAGAGACAACCATGTATAAGCTACCGGCTTACGTCGGCATTATTCTTCAAAAAGATAACCAAGTTTTATTAGTCAAACGAACAAATACCGATTGGGCATCGGGATGCTGGAATTTCCCCGGTGGATTATTAGAAGAGCATGAAACGCTCATGAATGCTGCCATTCGTGAGGCACAAGAAGAAATTGGTGTTATTATAAATGATCTAGAATTAGTGCATGTTCTTCACGTACAAAAAAGTAAAACTAACACTAAAGACATTTTTGGATTTTATTTTCTAGTCCAATCGTGGCAGGGAATACCATTAAATAATGAGCCGCATCGGCATAGTGAAATTGGCTGGTTTGACATCAATACTGTGCCAGAAAATATCACATCACATGCTCTGCAAGCATTAGATGGACTAAAAAAGAACATCCGGTATTCTGAAAATTAAAAATCATGAAATAGAAGCACGGTCCCTGCCTTTGAAGATCTGCCAGATGCGCCAATCTCCAGATTGGAAATTTGCCAAATATATGCGATTGAGCTTTGAACGCATCTATTCATATAGTTTTTTTTCAGCAAAACTGTTATTATTTTTGGAATATCAAATATTAAAATCAACAAAAGAGGCTCACAATGACACAAATAATTTCTCAAAATGTTACTAAAAAAGGTTTCAGACAAGCCTTAGAAGTCCCTACACTTTCTATTACCGATAAACCTACCTTCCTAACGGGCCATCCTCAAGAGATCATACAGCAAGCGGGAATATTATCCGATCTCGTTGAAGCAAATCCTAAGCAGGCAATTAAAGCACTAAATCAATTGGCAAATAAATATCCACATAATTCATTACTCATGGTTTTACTTGCAAAAGCTTACGCAGCCAACAACCAAGAAGATCTTCAAAATAAAGTACGTACGGAAAATTATCAGCATAATCCCAATAATCTTATCTCGCGATGCGACTATGCAAGACTCTGCATAGAGCAACAACGTTTTAGTGAAGTCCCGGAGATATTTAATAACATTTTTGATTTAACGGCTTTATACCCGGAACTAAAAGCTTTTAGTACTGAAGAAGCAGTATTGTTCTATTCAACTATTTGTGCCTATTTTATAGGGGTTAAACAGTTTGGCAATGCAGAAATATGTATAGAAACATTAGAAAACGTTGATAAAGATGATCAATCGGCACAGGTTCTAGCAGCAATATTATATACAAAAATTATTGAAAAATTAAGTCATTTACTTCCTGAAGAAGCCTTGAATGATATTTTTTCTGATGACGAAGAAGAAGATTGCGAAGAAGACGATGACTGCGATGATGAAGATGATAGCATTCCATTCTAAGTAACTTAACATTGAAGCAGGTTATTTTAGATAGTAATTTTTAACAAGCCACTCCAACCCAGTAGCACATTTATCTCGCGCATTCATTTGTATTACTTCATCGGGAGTGAGCCACAACAGCTCACAAAAATCTGCCTTATTAAAATCGATGGTACGTTGCTGGACAGAAACCTCATAAATTGCTTTAAAAAAATCACTCTGCCAGCCCTCATTGGGCCCATGGTAGCCAAGATGCTTAAATGCATGTTCACCAACAATAATGCCCGCCTCTTCGGCTATTTCCCTTTTGGCAGCCCGTTCATAGGTTTCACCACTTTGGACCCCTCCGCCAACAATGGAAAGATGTAATGGGCTGCATGATTTATCAGCGGTTCGGCGTAATATTGCCAATTTGCCTTCATTATTTATGATAAACGCCAGAACAACACGACTATATTTTAGTTTTTTCTCAATAAATTCCAGCCGATTAATAATGTTAATTATTTGGTCGTTTTCATTCACGAGATCTATCAGTTCGTCGTATTCATGGGGCATACAAAATCCTTGATGTGAAAACTGCTTTTTATTCTACTTGACGATAAAACTACGGCTTTTACTTTGGAAAACTCCATGTTCAGTATAGCATTTTTTAAGTGTAAATGTTGTATTTCTGCCAAATAAGCGTACAGTAATAATTGGGCCTTTATGAGGAAACCGGTTTTCTAAGACCTAACCATTGAAACCAAGAAATAGAAATTACTACAGTGATCTCATCTTGATTTCGGGTTGGATAGCATAACTACAATCTTTTTAACCGTTTTCTTTTAATAAAGGATATCTTTATGGCATTATCACTTCTACAAAAAATCGTTAAACCCATTTTTGGCACCTTTGAGGACGAAGAATTTAATAAGTTCTTACGCATGGGCGCGATTTTTGCTTTTATCATCGGCTCGTATTGGACGCTTCGTCCACTCAAAAAGGCAATCTTTTGCACCCTTGTAGGCGCTTCAGATACCCCCATTGCCAAAATGGGATCATTATTCTTTCTCATCCCCATCATCATGATCTACACCAAAATGATTGATATCTATAAGCGAGAAAAAACGTTTTATATTATTTCAGGCACGTATGCTGTTTTAGCGCTCATCTTTACCGTGCTGCTTGCCTATGTGCCAACTCCAGAAGCCTGCAAAGCAGTGCAAACGGGATGGAGCATTAATAGCGCAACGCTGCTTGGTTATGCATTTTATATGTTTGTTGAAACCTACGGCTCAATGATTCCGGCGCTTTTTTGGTCGATCGCCGCCGATACCACCACGCCTGACTCTGCTAAAAAAGGCTTCTCTTTTATTGTGGCGATTGGGCAATTTGGGGGCATTGTGGGGCCCTATTTTATCGCCAGCCTGCCGCGCCGCCTGGGATTACAAACAAGCGCGCTCTCTCTTTTTATTTGTGTTCTAACAATCGGTTTATCAATGTTCTTTTTGCGCCGCTTTTTTACCAAAACACCGGCACATCTGCTGGCATCGTTTCATGGTGAAAATGAAAAAAAAGAAGAAGCAAAACAAGAACCGGGATTCTTTGAGGGTCTTAAACTCTTAGTGTCGCACAAATATTTATTGGGAATATTTGCCGTCGTCGCGTTTCCTGAAATTATCACTGCAGTTTTTGATCAACACTTTGATACGTTGGCTTCCCAGCAATATTCCGGCACCCATTTATTAGAATATCTGGGCACCTATGCAAGCGCGGTAAATATCATTGCCCTCACCTTTCTTTTATGCGGCATTGGGAATATCACGCGTATTTTTGGTCTGGGAATTTCACTGGTGTTAATGCCGGTTCTTTATTTGTTTGCAACATTTGGATTCATCAAGCTCAGTAGCCTCAGCTTTTTATTTATCTTGATGGCAAGCTCGAAAGCAATCAATTATGCGCTTAATGGCCCGGCGATTAAACAATTATATATCCCAACAACGCATGATGTACGCCTTAAAACACAAGCATGGATAGAATCATTCGGTTCTCGTGGCTCAAAATTAAGCGGCGGAGCCATTAACTTAGGGCTCAAGCCATTACAAAAACAATTGGGCGCAGTTGCCGGCCGCGCACAGCATGCTTATTATGCGAGCTATTTAATGTTTGGCTTTATCTTCTGCTGGTTCTTTATTGCACTCTTTTTAGGTAGAAAACATAAAAAAGCGATTGAAGAAAAGAAAGTTGTTTGTTAATTGACGAGTAATTAATTTAAGATGAGAAAGCCTTGATTGATAAAAAATTAAGGCTTTCCCTTGCTCATATCTTCAACCTTTTTTTGCAACACCGAGGCATCGTGCAGCCATCGAGCATATTGTGCCACGAGAAATTCCCGTTGGGCCTCAGAAAGCTTTTTGTGCATTTCTATATCTTTTTTTTGATCTGCCCGCTCCCGTGATTCTGAAAATAACAAAAAAGCTGCGTCACGCTGCCAAACTATCTTTTCTCTTTTTTGAACCTCAATGGCAAGCAAGGATTGCATTTGCCATGAGCCAACGCAAGTAAACTGCCCAGAAGCATAATCCTTGGTTATTGATAACTGATGAATTAATTTTATGGCGTCTTTAGCAAGATGCTGCGCGTACGCTTGTTTGATAATTATTTCATGATTCTGATTGAAAATTCGCCTATCTTCTTCCGATAGTTCATTATACCGCACCACCTCCAGCATTTCTTGGAGTAATTGCTTTTTATCTTGAGCATGCAAGGCAATGCAAGAGAGCGTTAAGCCAATCATCACATATTTTTTAAAAAAAAACGTTCTATTCATAGTACGGGAGCCCTTCTGGCTTTAAACGATGAAGCGCACAACAGTTTTTTGACGAGTAGAATAAAAATCAACTATACCAATCGCGATAAGAAAAACAATAAAATTCTTGTTGTTTTTGATGCGTATTGGATACCGTACTAAAAAAAGGAGCACCAATGAAAAATTTAATTTTTGCCGGCATACCCTCAGAAATCATTAAAAAAGCAAAAAAAGCACCTTTTCCAAAATTTATACCCCCGATGCTGGCAACGTTAACCACCGATTATTTTTCCAGCAATGATTGGATTTATGAGCATAAATTTGATGGCGAGCGCTGTCTTGCCTTTAAAAATAATGGCAAAGTGTTGCTCATTTCCCGCAATAAACGAGTAATAAATAATGAATATCCTGAACTTGCAGCGGCACTGGAAAAACAAAAGGCAGACAATTTTGTAATCGACGGGGAAATAATAGCCAAAAGTGAAGGCCTTTCCGATTTTGAGCTGCTCCAATCACGCATCAATTTGAAAAATGTCGCAGAGATCAAAGCAAAAACTAAAAAGATTCCTATTTCTTATGCCATATTCGATTTAATGTATGTCCATGGCTACGATATCCGTGAACTGCCATTGTTATCACGCAAAAAAATCCTTAAAAAACTTCTTACCTATAATAAATTGCTCACCTATACCGAACATAAAGTTGGCAATGGCATCGCTTATTTTAAAGATGCCTGCAAAATGCACTGGGAAGGACTTATTGCAAAAAAAGCCGATGGCATCTATGTAGGCAAACGATCAACATCATGGCTCAAATTTAAATGTATTATGAAACAAGAGTTGGTGATTGGTGGTTACACCGATCCACGAAAATCAAGAACAGATTTTGGCGCGCTCCTTGTTGGCTATTATGATAAAGAAATGCGTCTTAAATTTGCCGGCAAAGTCGGCACGGGGTATACGGAACAAATACTCAGAATCCTAGGCAAAAGATTACGTGAACTGGAAATTTCAAAATGTCCGTTTAGCAATTATGATGAATCGCAAGCAGGTGTACATTGGGTTAAGCCAATTTTAGTGGCAGAATTCCAGTTTGCAGAATGGACCAGTGATAATAAGTTACGCGTTGGCCGCTATAAAGGTTTACGTGATGATAAAGCTGCCAAAGACGTGGTGAAAGAAATTCCCAAGGCGATCGCGCATATTGCCAAATAATTTTTTTATAAAGGATGACCCGAACGTGGATTGAAGTCTATTTTCAGTAAACGATTGGTAAAATGAACCGGTTTTATTCAACAATGAATCAATTTCATTATAATAAATCTTGATCGCCGGAAATCCGGCAGCAAAACAATCGATCTGATAGGGCTGGAAAAAGATTTTAAAGCCAGTTTTAGAAATGATAAAACCATCTAATGGTAGATGCTCTTGGGTAACATGGGGAAATTCTTGCGCAATCTTTTTTTTAACGAGCGGAATAAGTTGTTCTTTAAAGTCAGTGTTCTCTTTAAACAGATCTTGGAGAGAGTAGTGCTGCCCCGTTAAGCTATCAATATGAAACATGGTAACGCCCGGCATGCCATGGGCCGCGCCGAAAGACCGGACATAATCATTTCTGGTAACAATAAGCAGATTATTAATCTTTTTTACGCTACCCTCGCACCAATAACATTCAATATTTTTCAAATCAGCATGGACATTCTGCGTGAGTGCATCTTGCGTGAATAATTTTTTAATGGTGCGATTTATGTGGTTTTCACTATTTTTGTCAGGTAAGCCACTCAACTGTGGATAGAGAATTACCATTTTTTGGTTGGGCCTATATTCAATAAGTGTCACGAGCAAATTTTCATCACGCTCGTAGGCAAGCGACCCCTGGAAGGTGTAATCTTTAGATGGATGAAGGTAATCTAAATGTTTTTGATAGCCAAGAAGTGAAAACGTTGCTGCTATTAGTCCCCAGATTATTCTATTCATTGTTTTGTGCTTGCTTCTTTTTTCAATATATCTCTAATTTCACGCAGCACCTTTACTTCTGAAGACGCTGCCTCACCGGTCAATTGCATTTCTTGCGAATTGAGTACTCGTTTTTCAAAAGCATTAAAAGCTTTGATGATGATAAAAATTACCGCCGCGATAATTAAGAAATTAATTATCGCTTGAAGAAAGCTGCCATATTTAATAGCGGCACTGCCAATAGTTACAGATAAATTACTAAAATCTATGCCGCCTAAAAATATGCCAAGAATAGGCCCCACAATATCATTCACCAGTGATCGCACAATGCCGGTGAATGCTGATCCCATTACCACGGCAATCGCCAAATCAATGGCATTGCCACGGCTAATAAATTTTTTAAATTCCTTAAACATAATTACTCCTGAGCTTTGGCTACTTGGTGCGCCAACTTTTTCAGTTCCGCAAGGCCTTCCAATGGTTTAAGCCACGCAGCTGGCAACTGGCCACAACCAACGCGTGCGCCAACAAGCGCGCCGGCCATTGATGCAATGCTATCGCTATCTCCCGGTGTATTAACGCCAGCCAGTATTGCATTGCGCAAATCATCGCTAAAACGAACAAAAATATAGGTTGCCGCCGCAATTGCTTCATGCGCCGACCATCCTAAAAATTCCTCAAATACTCGCTGTGATGATACTGATCTATCATTCGCGTAAGCAACCGCTTTTTCTATCATGCGCGCTGTTGCGGTATCATATTTTGCTGCAGCTGTAATCATATCCTCAGCAACTTCAACCGGCGACTTAAAACCTTGCAAAGCCCCCGCAACACCTACTGCCATTGCTGCACACGCGGCCAAGGCAATCGGTGCTCCATGCGTAATTTTTGATTGTTCAACTGCCCATAACTCCGCTTTTGCCACGTCATTGGCAAAAATCAATCCAAACGGATGGGCACGCATCACCGAACCGCAACCACCATCATTGAGGCCACCCGCTTTCCACCAATTCGCAATATCATGAGTATCTTCGAGGGCTAACATTTTCTTCTCTAATTTTTCAATATTTTTTAAACAGGCATTCCCTGGCGCTCGTTGTGCGCGGGCCCAGCCATAGGGATTATCCAAATCGTATACAAATTCTCGCGCTAATTGGTTCATGGCGCGACTAACCGATTTGTCTTTATTTTTTAATAGTGCCTTTAACACCACAATGCTCATAGCGGTGTCATCAGTATAAGGCAATACTTTCTTGCCATCGGCATCATTGCCAAAACTGTTTGGCTTGAGATTATGGATTCCTTCAACGCCATTTGGCGGATACTGCTTTTTTATTTGAGCATAAGAAAGAAATTCAACCGGCGCACCCAGTGCATCCCCAATCGCTGCGCCCAGAATAGATCCTGCAATTTTATCATGAGAACAGGTACATTCATCGCCGGTGAATGTTGAATTACCGTGAGCATTTGCTGTGGTAAACATAATAATTAAAAAAGCCAGAAAAAACTTAGAATAAGTCATCGTGTGATCCCCACTAATAAAGATTATCTATAGTTATATATGATAAACAGCTGAGTAATTTAGTCAAAACTAAAAAAATGCGTTTAGATTGCTTTAAAGCATAGAACTTAGTATGGTATTCAGGTTAAAAATCAACATCACCTTAAAGTAAGGAGCATTTATGCTTACCCCCAAAGTAACAACAATAACTATTTGTGCGCTCTTATCAATTATGGCTTCATTTGCCATGGAAAATGAATCTGCGCACCTGAACAATCGTAAATTTATCTCATTAACCGATGCGCTGCTCAATGATCAATTTTTGGTAAAAGAAACAACCGTACACTTTCCCGATTATGAGGATCAGAGTCTGGTGTATCAAATAGCAACGGATAGTGCGACCAAAGAACTGTATAATAATGCCAATCATTTTGTAACAACGGTTGAACAAGACACTAAAAATGATACGGAAAAAGATCTGCAATTGAACCGCTTTATGGGCTTTCTTACCAATATAGATCTCAACGATCATAGAAAAAAACAAAAAAAAGATGAATTTAGCAATGAAAGAAAATCTAACTATAAAGCATTGATACAAGAAATCGAGGATATTTCATTAAATCGAGAACTCTTTAAATTAGCATTGATGACCGGAAACCCGGAAATGATAAATGCCCAAAAACAAAAAAAATTGCACATTACTCCTTTTGAATCTTTTCCTGACTTAAAGAAAAAAATAGGGCAAGAATGCGCTTACAAATGTATATTGAATTCTTCCAACAAAGATTTGCCACCCGTAAACCTCGACTTCCTCGCTACGGGAGCAGAAATAAAAAAAGATGCTGCGCCCGAACAGATTGATAATCACTCATTTATTGCTCTTACCGATGCGCTTTTAAGCAATCAATTTATTGCAAGAGAAAACGCCATACATTATCCTGATCATGAAAAAAAGAGCACGGTGCACAAAATTGAAACGAATGCTGCCGCACAAGAACTGTATAAAGAGTTCTATTGCTTTGTAGAAGATATTCAGCAAGCGACTAAAAAAAATACTTGCTCCTCGGCTCAAAAAGTTAATAATAAATTAAGTGAGAATGCAGGCGCTCAATTAATTGATGAAGAAGAAAAGCAAATTCAATTATCCCGCATACTGGGCTTTTTAATAAATCTCGATCTCCAAGATGAGAAGCGAAAGCAAAAAAGGGAAAAAAAAGAAAGTTACGGTTCAGTCAAACGCGAAATTGAAACTGTTAAAGTAAATAGAGAGTTGTTTAAATTAGCGTTGATGACGGGGGACCCAATTATTATCAATAAGCAAAAAGAGAGAAAATTGCATGCCACTCCCTTTGAATCTTTTCCCGAATTCATGGACAAATCAAGAAAAGGACTTACCATCGGGAGTCTACTCGGAACATTACCAAAGGAATCTTCTCCGCTCTTAATGCTTGGCCTCCTGGCTGCTGCCGAGGATGACAAAAGCAAAGATTGCAGCATTCAATGAATTCCTTATTGCTTAGTAACATGCTCAACAGAACTAATTTCTGGCTTGCCAAATGCCACGCCACTTGTTTGTTCTTGATCGGTGTACATTTTGATAGAGCCGCCCAATAATGATAACTTGTTTTCCAAGCCATCATAGCCGCGGGTCCAGTGATGTATGCCAGTCATAATGGTGGATCCATGTGCGACTAATCCGGCTAGCACCAGAGCACATGAAGCGCGAATATCGCAAGCAATTACCGATGCGCCATATAAGCGATCAATACCGGTAATGATCGCTTTATTATGTTCCACTTTTATTTGCGCGCCCATTTTTTGTAATTCACGGACATGCACAAGTCTATTTTCAAATACTGTTTCTTCAACAACGCTCGTGCCTTGAGCTAACGTCAGCGCAGCCATCATTGGTGCCTGTAAATCGGTAGGAAAACTGGGATACGGCCCCGTTTTAAATGAAACTGCTTTTGGTTCTTTTGTTGCTTTGAGTGTGATGCCCAAACCGCCGGGGCCAACTATTATTTCATGCCCCATCTCTTCGAGCTTGAGTAAAAAGACATCCATTGTATAGGCAAGCGCCTGGGGAATGGCAATGGTACCGCCGGTTATGGCAGCAGCCAATAAAAGAGCTCCCGCTTCAAGACGATCGGCAATAATGGCGTGTTCAATCGGCTGCAATGCCCCCACTCCTTCAATGTGCAGCGTTGCGGGTGCCTCTACAGAAATTTTCGCGCCCATTTTGGCGAGCACGGTAATAAGATCCATCACTTCCGGCTCTAATGCCGCATTAATAATGGTGGTGATGCCGGGAGTAAGTGTTGCAGCCATCACAATATTTTCCGTGGCTCCCACACTCGGGTATTCCAGCACGATACGATGCGCATGCAATAGATCTGCCCGTGCACTTATATAATCACTGGTTTCATCAATAGTGACGCCCATTTTTTTAAAATTTTTAAGATGATAATCGATCGGGCGCGACCCAATAACGCACCCACCCGGTGCGGCAATATCTGCCCGACCAAAGCGTGCCAATAACGGGCCCATCACCAAAATTGAGGCACGCATTTTTTTCATAATTTCAGGATTCACCTGCCATTTGGTCACCGTGCTGGTATCTACTTCTAACAAATGCTCATCGGGGTAAAAAAAGATCTGGGCACCTAAATTTTCCAGCAATTGTATCATATTCAATACGTCATCAGATGCGGGCACATTGGTTAGACGCGATTTGCCTTTGGTTAATAAAAGTGATGCAATAATTACAAGCACCGCATTTTTTGCGCCATATAAATGAACGGTGCCATGTAATCCTGTTGACTGTTCAATTACAATATAATCGTTATTACTCATACTAATCTTTCGTAATTTATTTTTTGTTTGATTTCAAATGATATAAGGCAGTAATTTCTTCATCATCCAAATAGCGCCATTTTCCTACCGGCAATCCTTTTTTGGTAAGTCCGGCATAACCGGTGCGATCAAGTTTGATCACGGTATAACCCAAATGATCAAAAATGCGCCGCACTATACGATTTTTACCGCTATGAAGCATAACCTTTACATGAATTTTGGTCTGCCCGGCAATGTAACCGGCAGCATCAATCTGTATAAAACCATCACTCAGTTGCAAACCTTTTTTAAGCTGGTCCATATCATCTTTTGCAAACGGACGGTTAAGCATAACCGTATAGATTTTTTGTACGCCAAAACGGGGATGCGCCAGCGATTGCGCCAACTGCCCATCGTTGGTTATGATCAGCAAGCCAGTGGTGTCACGATCAAGGCGACCAATCGGATAAAGCCGAGATCCAAGATCACCAATAAGATCCATCACCGTTTTTCTGCCTTTTTCATCCGACACGGTAGTAATATAATTTTTTGGTTTATTGAGCATAATATATATTTTTTTTTGCGCGCGGATTTGCTGTCCTTGATACATCACCGTATCTGAAGGCGTAATTTTATACCCCGGTTCTTTTATTACTTTGCCGTTAACTTTAATCAAACCATGTTCAATGAGATCGACTACCTTACGGCGTGATGCGACACCGGCTTGCGCTAAAAATTTACTCAGTGAATTCGAGTTTGTTATCATAATGGTATTTATCTCTATAAATCTGGCCCTCTAATGTTCTTAAGCGTTTCCTTTTAGATGGTAGCTGTCTGAATACTTCAGTTAAATATTTTTTTTCATTCTTAAATTTGCCAAGCAACGTATCAAATCTTTGACGAAGTTCTAAAAATTTTTGTTTTGTTATTTTCTCGTAGTCTTCTTCCGGAGTTTCACAGATAAGTCCATTGCTGAACTCGTACCCAAAATGTGTTCTAATTTGCAAGATTGCTATCTCAAAATAAATTAGTTTTTGCTCAGCAATTTTTTCTATTTCTTTTTGCTCTTGCCAACTATGATTCTCTTTTTTTGGTTCCGGCTGCTTAAAATAATCGTAATCCAGCGCCTCTCGCCCGGCCCATAGATACGTCGAAATCAAAAGGAAAATATATAATTTTTTCATGGTCATCATTTTTTTTTATACATTTTAATGTATGGTTAATATGACGATTTTTTTATGCAATGATATACTTTCTCATATTGAAAAAAAAAGATAAACAAAATTGTGAAAGAACTTTTTATGCACGGAATATTAGAAGTAATTTGCGGGCCAATGTTTTCAGGAAAATCTGAGGAATTGATTCGCCGTTTGCGTCGCGCAAAAATTGCGCAACAAAAAGTGGTAACATTCAAACCGCATATTGATAACCGTTACGGCCTTGAATATATTGTTTCGCATGACGGCAACAAAGTTGAGGCAAAGCCGCTGGAAATGGTTAATCAAATAATTGATATTGTTGCGCAAACGGATGCAACGGTAATCGGGATTGATGAAGCACAATTTTTTCCGCATGAACTGGTGAGCATTGTCTGCCAATTGGTTAATAGTGGCAAGCGTGTTATTGTTGCGGGTTTGGATCTTGATTTTCGCGGCGCACCATTTGGCTGCATGCCACTTTTGTTAGCCGTCGCCGATAAAATCTCTAAATTACATGCAATCTGCACCGAATGTGGCAGCGATGCGCATTTTACACAACGGTTGGTTAACGGGCAACCGGCAAAGCATGATGATCCTATTATTATGGTCGGCGCGCAAGAAGCATATCAAGCACGATGCCGCGGTTGTTACAGCATAGATAAACAAATTTATTTTTAAATAAGAATCCGATGAAACAAAAAACATCATTTAATTGCACATCCTGCACCTACCAAACGGTTAAATGGATGGGATGTTGCCCGGAATGTAATGAATGGAACACATTCCAAGAACAAAAAATAACACCGGCCATTCCCGGTGCTAAAGTAGGAAAAACCGGCGGCGCCACCGCAACTATGATGCAATTGAACACGGTGGATACGGCACCTCAAAAGCGCATGTTTTCCGGCGTTGATGAATGGGACCGTGTGGTTGGCGGCGGCATTATGCCCAGCTCATTACTCATTCTCACCGGTGATCCAGGTATTGGCAAATCAACGTTACTGCTGCAAATTTGCAATGGATTAGCGCAACATCATGTGGTCTATTATTTTTCAACTGAAGAATCATTGCAACAAGTCAAGCAACGGGCTCAGCGTCTTGAATGTATTAATGATAATTTACTATTTTCCGATCAAGCAGACCTTGAAACAATTATTGCTACATCACAAGCGCATAAACCGGATATGGTAATTATTGATTCGATTCAAAATTGTTACACGGCCGCGGCAACCACATTTCCCGGAAGCGTTGGCCAACTGCGTGAATCTGCGTTCCATTTAATGCGCTTGGCAAAAGAAAACAATATTACGGTGATTATGAGTGGCCACATCACCAAAGAGGGCACAATAGCAGGCCCCAAAACATTGGAGCATATGGTGGATGCCGTCTTTTATTTGCAAGGAGAGGACCGCTGGCAAACGCGGGTTTTGAGATCGGTTAAAAACCGCTTTGGTACCATTAATGAATTGGGTTTTTTTGAAATGCGAGAAAATGGCTTACAAGAAGTGCCAAATATTAACGAACATCTCATTGCAGAACTTTCCCACGCACCCGGCTCGGTGCTCGTGAGCGTGATTGAAGGATCACGCCCTCTTTTAATTGAATTACAAGCATTAACTATCGAATCAAAATTAGGAATACCACAACGGGTTGTTTCCGGCCTCGATCAAAAACAGGTGGTCTTGATTGCTGCTATTTTGGAAAAATATTTGCACGTAAAATTTAGTACGCAGGATATTTTCTTTAAAGTTTCTGGGGGCTTTAAGATCAAAGGAAGCTCAACCGATCTTGGCATCGCACTAGCACTGTTATCGAGCTATTTTCAACAACCGTTACCTGATAAATCAATTGCACTGGGCGAAATAAGTTTAACCGGTGAAATTAAACCGATTAACCAAATTAATCTTTTTGTAAAAGAAGCAGAAAAATTTGGCATTAAGCAACTTCTGGTTGCCAAAAATCAAAAAATTGAGAATTCATCCTGTGTGCCCAAACGATTTACCAATGTATATGAATTGCTCGGCTTATTTAATGGATAGCAATTTGCAATCATAAAATTAATGAATAAAAAACAAAATTATCATTGACAAAAAAGCGAACCGCATCCATAATTAATCACATTAACTTTATTAATACCTTCATAATATTGATTGGTTTTTTATGAATAAACGTAATTCATTTTTTCTTTCGGCACTTTTTTGCACTGTTCTTTTCCATTCACTGAATGCTCATGAAGATTCAGCAACAATTGCTGATCGAGTTACTAAACTCGGTATTGGAACAACCATGATTTCATTTGGAGGATTAGCGGGTTGGCTTACTCACTTTCTGCTTAACGAGAATGATGCTAATCTCGGAGCATTTTGCGTAACTACCGTTTCTGCCGGGCTTTCAGCCAAATTAGTTTCTTTTGGTGTTAGTTCTATAGCCCATGGCATTAAAGGGAGTTCTATGAATCTTAAAAATCACGTTGCACCGGCAACAAGAATCTTCGGTGGCAGCAGCTTAATGGGTGCATCTGCATTTGGAATAAAGGCAATAAATGGAGACAAATCTATTCCTTTGCCCGCTTATTTTGCAACTCAGGCGATTAATGCTGGTATTTTTGCACTGGGAGCGGCACAAACGCTGAAGGGTGTCCTGCAAATAAAAAAAGAAATAGAAGAATCAAATTAAATTAAAAATTCCCTTAATTTTGCATACCCTTTCTTGGTAAAAACTCTAGTTCTTGTGCGGCCTCGCTCACCTGCGCTAAAGTAGATATCAAAGAAAGGGTGCTTTATGGATTATGTCAAAAAAATAGTATTTTTGTTCCTACTGATCATTGCGGCAAATATCTACACTGATTCACTCTTCCCGAGACGCTCATCACATGCTCAATATGACGCCGAATGGGTGGTGGTTGGTGCCGGCCCGGCCGGTATTATTGTTATTGGCATATTACTTGACCTTGGCACCGACCCAAAAAGCATCATTTGGCTTGATCCTGAGTTTGGTTGCGGCCGACTCTGTAAATATGGTACCGTTCCGGGCAATGCAAAAACTTGGCAATTTATCGAATTTCTCAATTCATGCAAAACATTCCAAGAATGTAATTCACCTGCTGCGGCAAAACTATTTGATCTCGATCAAGAATTTGAATATCCATTACAGGTCATCGTTGATCCGCTTATCGATATCTCCCACTATCTGTGCGGTCTGGTCAATTGTAAAAAAGAAAAACTGTGCGCACTGAATTATGTTAATGATGTGTGGAGCATTGGCACCGGTAAGGAATGTTTTACGGCAAACCATGTTATTTTGGCGACCGGCTCCCACCCAAAACGGCTTGATTACGACTGCAAAAATGAAATTCCTCTTGATGTGGCTCTTGATAAACCGGCATTGGCATCACAAATTTCTTTGAATGACACTATTGCGGTTGTTGGCAGTGGCCAATCGGCAATCTTATTACTCAAATATCTTTCTGAACTTGCGTGCGGCAGAATTATTAATTTTTTCCGCAACCCGATTGAATTTGATGGCGAATCGGGATTAAAAGGCCAAACCGCACGCTGGGCACGTGATGTTTTATTAAAAACACCCCCGGCGAACTTATTGCGCATTTTTAATTCTTGTGATGCCTTAAAAGCATGGGTGCCAATTTGCACCAAAATTATTTATGCAGTTGGGTTTGAACGCAATGAAATACCAACGATCACCAATGCGCCATATGTCAACTTTGAAGATCGGAATGGTGTTTTAGGGCCACGATTATTTGGTATTGGTATAGCGTTCCCAGAAAAATATGAAGATGAATCCGGCAAAATTGTGGGCCGCATCGGTTTAATGAGTTTTATGGAATATGCCCAAGAGATATTGCCCTATTGGATGGTTCAAAAATCGCCATTGGCCCGCTATAAGCAATTTGAGGATCTATTTACTATTGATATCTTGTAATGATAGTTAATCGATAATCTCTTTGCCGGTCTCTGGATTTTTAAGGTGATAGTTTTTTACGATTCCGGTTAAATCGGATTTATAATAAATCTTTAGCGGTAATTCAAAAAACTGATCATTCCAACTGATTCTTTTGCTATCGCCATCTCCCTGAGCAATCCAGATAAGGTCATTCACCTTACCATTGTATCGCGGACGATCCCCTGATCCTTTAATTTCCGGATGTTTTTTAAGGAAATTAAATATTTTATTCAATGCTTTTTGCGCGGCTTCTGTGCCATCATTACTATAGAATACAACAACCGGAAATTGATTTTTGCGAGATTCTTCATCATTAGATATTGCAACTTTAAATTCCTCAACGTAATTTTTAAGTTCCGGATCAGTGCTAAATTCATCAAAAATAAGAATAATTAATTTGGCCAAATTAGTTCCCGGTGCCGGCATAAGGTGAATTTTATAGCCATTGGCAAACTCTTCTATCAACTTTTTCTTAAGCTCCTTATCGGCAGCATTCACCGCCTCCATTGCCATAACCTTGTTAATAACAACGGGAGACAATTTCCGTTGAACCTCTATGCTATTCTTCAACCGAGCCTTCTTATTTATCGGAAAAAAAACATAGCCGCTCGCAAAATATGATAAAGGTCTGCCCTGTTTATAAGTATCCCCGATAAGCATAAACAGCTCCTTATTACGTTGAGCGTCATCTTTCTGATCCGCATCCAACTTTTTAAGCCATAAATCAGATTTTGATTTCAAGTATTCCAGAGCTCTTGCATAATATTCTTTTGGAAGTTCATTAAATAATAATGAAAAACGTTTTATTGTTGCCTCATCCTGAGGAGAAAATAAAGACTTTCTAGGTTGTAATTCCGCAAGCGTCTTCGATTTTGCCGGCGCTACTTTTTGCATAGATGGTGCTACAAGCTCTTGGGTCAGTAACCGCAACTGTTGCTTTATTTCTCGTGGGCTCAATGTTAATTGTTGCGATTCTATGCGAGATAATGTTTTATCATCCATTTTATTTAATATTTGGTTGATTGAGTTGCTCAATAACATAGCATCAGCGGCAGAAAGTAGCTCTCCAATGGGTTGATTTTGTATCTTTCTTGTCAGCAATAAGGATATCCATGCAGCTTTTATTGACTTAATACTATTTTGAATCTCTCCCAGATATCCTTTTAGACTAGAAGGCGATAGAGCAAGATGCTGAGCAAATTGTACATTTTCTTGTTGATTCTTCTCATCCATAAGATGAATAATTTTGTCCTGCAGCTTTTGCAAATCAGCAAGATCATATGCCGCGAGTCCCATATCTTCATTATTTTTTTTAGCTGTCAACGCAGTCATTAATGTACCGCGCGGATGATCAACTTCCATTGCATTAACTAATAAGTGAGTGAAAAACATGACACTTATAAGAACTAGCTTAATAAAATTCATAAAATACTCTCCCAATTCTAATTGCTACTTGTATTTTATCATTAAGAATACGACATAAGCAATAAGTTAAGGGAAAGTATTAAAAAAGATGAATTTAACAGTAGATTTTTATGTTAAAAGAAGAGCCTTGGGGAATTGATCCCCGAGGTTCTTCTTTTACTTAGTAAGACAATTAGTCTAATTAATTTAATGCGGAAGCAACGTAATCATACGCTTCAGTTGATTTTTTATGCACAAAAGTAGAGAATCGATCAAGATATGGTTTTGCCACTATATAACAGCCAACCCCTGATAATAAAAGAAACGCGGCTTTCTTTTCAGCGCTTCCCGCAGCTGCTTTTTTAACAATTTCTCCCATTCCAAAAGGAAGATGGTTGGCAAAAAATCCATTATTGCCAGAAATAGAATCTTTTGAAAGTACAGCTCCCATAAACGTAATAAGCGGAGCGGTAATCGCCATACTTTGTAATGCTTTTGCACGCTTAGGATCGACAAAAAGCGATAAACCGATCAGAACGCTGCTTGCTCCTGCCCCAATCTCAAATCCTGTATCTTGAATTAAAGCTATCTGCGACACTTTGCTACCAAGAACACCAACAACCGCAGCGCCAAGTATTGAACCGGCAACATTTGCTTTCGCCGCGTCCATTTCCTGTTGCTCATCCTCTTTTGATATCTTTATTTTTTCATCATGGGGAGTATGAGCAAATGCTGGCACAGCGCATACAAGAAGCAAGCCATACGAAAATATATTATTTCTCAATTTCATTTGTATTCCTTAAACAATAAAAATTATATAACAACTACTAACTCATAATTTAAAATGCGCATTTTTATCATGTGAGTGTGATTAATTCTAAATTTTTACTTTTTTTTGTAAAGGATTAATTATACGAATTATTGTGCTATGCACAAGGCATGCATTATAATTTTTAGAAAATGAAGCGGACGACGGCGGTTTTTCGTGCAAAGTAAAATAAGGAGTTCACCGTATGGGCTATGGACTGTTGTTTATAAGCTTTTTCTTTGTGCCGTCAATATTCCCGCGTGCAATTACGTTCGACTTAAACGGTGGCCGGTTTGGTGATAATCTGAGCACCTACTGCAAAGCAAAATATTATGCACGGCAACACAAGTTAAAATTATTGTATAAGCCATTTAAAGACTCTGATCAACTTACCTTGCATACCGCCGAAGCTCTTTATACACCGGAGTTGAAAAATTCTTTTGATAAAATTATTCGTGTAAAAACGGAAAAAGATATTACGGAAAATAAAGATGATAATGTTTTGTTTGTCAGTGATTTTTATTCACAAACGCCCGGATTATATGATTATAGTTTCAGAAACAATGCATTTGCTGCAGAGCTAAAAAAAATGCTCACCCCTATCAAACCGTTGCCATCATTAGAAAAAAATGACAACTCGATTACCGTTGCACTCCATGTACGCAAAGGGGGAGGCTTTGACAAACCATTGGCATCAGATCAAGAAAATGCGGATCCGAATATAGCATATGCGGATAAAATTTGGCCGACAAAATTTCCGCCGGACAGCTATTACATTGAGCAGATAAAAACGATACGCAGATTAATCAACGCAGAAAAATCGATTATTATTCATCTTTTTACCGACGATCCCAATCCGGCATCAATTGCACAAAAATATGCGCAGGCCCTTAACGATTCATCTATAACATTCACCTATCGCAACAACAGCAATAGCCATGATCATACTATCGTTGAAGACTTTTATTACATTTCTCAGTGCGATTGTTTGATCCGTTCCAGTTCGCTCTTTGCCACAGCTGCGCAACTACTGGGCAATCATACCATTATTATCTATCCGATCTACGGAGTATGGCAGGAAAACAAGGCGGTAATTAATCCGGTCGGTATTATTATGAGAACTTTTAACTAAAAGTGCTCCGAATAGTGTTTGCCTTGCTGAATATATCCCCAGACTTTGCGATGCGCAGGAATAATATTGTCTGGAAGATTGTCAAACTCTATCCAACGAAATTCCTCATGCTTTTCTGGTTCTTTGTTAATTAGATCGCCTTGCCATTTTTTGCATTGAAAGACAAATGCAACCAATTCATCATCTGCGCCTTTACGATAAAAAGTATGTACAAACGCAAGATCATCTTCTTGAATTATAATACCTAATTCTTCTTTCACTTCACGCGCAACCGCTTGTCTAAATGTCTCATTTTGCTCAACACGGCCGCCAGGCAAAGAATAGGCGCCCGGCGCAAACTTACTCATGGTACTGCGTTTAAGCATTAAGACTGAATCCCCCCGAACCAACATAACTAATGCATATGCCACTAAAGCATGAGAAGACATTTTTGCTCCTTTTATATCGACAAGATCACTTCAACTAAACAAGTATCTGACAAACTTGGAATTTATTACCATCCCCATCAGTAAAAAATAACATTTTTACATGACCGGGCACTTCAACGATATCACCAAGCAGAGTAACGCCTTGTTTTTCAAACAATGCTTTAACCGCAACAATATCATCAACGGTAAAGGTAAGAATTGCATTTTCACCCGGCTTCACTTCTTTGCCGTACTGCGGATTATATTGTCCGACGCCCAAGGTACACCCGCCATCTTTTGCCGCAAGCTCGAGCCAGCCATATTCGGGTGTTTCAGTGCGAAGTTCAAGACCCACCACTTCGGTAAAAAATTTTTTTGCCTTGTTAATATCTGATACGGTGATCCATGCAAGATCGGAACGTTTTGCGATCATAAAATAACCTTTACAAGTAATGTATTAATAATGTTTAAAAAAATCTGCTCATTACTCACTATCTTTAGGAAAATATGTCTCAACTATTTTTTTTGCCACTGCGCAAACTGATTTGAAGGCACTTGGCTTAGCTTGCTCTCTGGCAATTGCAGCTTTAGCAATCGCAGCTTTTTTTTCATTTGCTAGGTTATGCAGAGTCTCTAAAAAATGAGCCATTTCAGCTGTTGTCTGCGCAGGAGAATATCCTACTTCTTTGCATAAATGTTCGGAATGGTAATTTGGTTGCCAAAATTGGCAATCGCCAACGGCGCGCGTCCAATCATTATCAGAAGTATGACATTTTGCATAAGAAACTGATTTTTCAAAAACTTCAGGAGAAGCATCACCATTTTTTATTCGCTCATTTGCATCTTTTGATTCCATCTCAGTTGCCGCATATTTAGCGCACCATAAAAATTCTTTCATTCTTTTGCAATGATAATCCACGCTTTCATTCTTAAAAATTAAATTCGTACATGCTTCACGTATTAGCGAACTTTGATTAAGAAAATGCATTTCATTCTCTGTAAACTCGTGATTTTCTTCGTTTTTCATTTGTTCAGATTGCATCGGATGTAGAGAACATGCGCTCAGCAAACAAAGACTAAATAATAAATTTTTTTTGCAGCTATTGGCAAACTTAAGAGCAGCGATCATACAAAACCCTTCATATATATAAAAAATTACAGCTCTTCTCAATAACAAAAAAACCATCAAAAAAAAAGCCTCGAAATTAATCGAGGCTTTTTTTAACCTGGCAGTACCTACATTTCCAGTCCGTTACCAGACAAGTATTCTCAGCGCTACAGACTTAACTGCCGTATTCGGGATGGGAACGGGTGTTTCCCTGTAGCTATACCCACCAGAAATTTTTCAATATTTGTCTCTTGTGTTCTTTGGTAATTTTTTAAATTCCATTTTTTTAAGATTAATGTGCGATTCACGCATGAACCACAGCTTATCTTATATTTTGTTAAGACAAAGGTAATGTAAATTAAGTACTCAAACTGAATAACCAAAAATTTAATGTGATAAAAACATTCGATCTATTAGTACTGGTTAGCTGAACACCTTACGGTGCTTACACATCCAGCCTATCAACCTTGTAGTCTTCAAGGGATCTTAATGTATTGGCTTACGCCAATACGGGGTATCTTATCTTGGAGCGAGTTTCCCACTTAGATGCTTTCAGCGGTTATCTCTAATAAGCTTAGCTACCCAGCGTTGCTCTTGGGGAACAACTGGAACACCAGAGGCTTACTCATCCCGGTCCTCTCGTACTAGGGACAACCCTCCTCAAATACCCTGCGCCCACGGAGGATAAGGACCGAACTGTCTTACGACGTTCTGAACCCAGATCACGTTCCACTTTAATTGGCGAACAGCCAAACCCTTGGGACCTTCTTCAGCCCCAGGATGTGAAGATCCGACATCGAGGTGCCAAACCTCCTCGTCGATATGGACTCTTAGAGGAGATCAGCCTGTTATCCCCGGCGTACCTTTTATCCGTTTAGCAATGGCCCTTCCATGCGGGACCACTGGATCACTAAGTCCTGCTTTCGCATCTGCTCGACTTGTTTGTCTTACAGTTAAGCTCTCTTATGCCTTTACACTCGACAGACGATTTCTATTCGTCATGAGAGAACCTTTGAACGCCTCCGTTACATTTTAGGAGGCGACCACCCCAGTCAAACTACCCACCAGACACTGTTTTTCGCCCGGATTACGGGACGAAGTTAGATCTTCGAACAAATAAGGGCGGTATTTCAACGTTGACTCCATCGCAGCTAGCGCCACAACTTCACAGTCTCCCGCCTATCCTACACAAACCAATCCAAAAATCAATGTCAAGCTATAGTAAAGGTGCACGGGGTCTTTCCGTCCTTCCGCGGGTAACCGGCATTTTCACCGGTACTACAAATTCACTGAGTTTATCATCAAGACAGTGCCCAACTCGTTACGCCATTCATGCGGGTCAGAACTTACCTGACAAGGGACTTCGCTACCTTAGGACCGTTCATATTGTTAACTCTTAAAAGTTAAGAGCTGTAAAGCCGAATGACTTTGGTGCTTTACACTCTATGTCGCCATAGAGATCGGACTATATCATCTCAATTGCTTGAGTCTGGCGTATAGTCTCTGAGGATTCTTCAATTTGATCAGCTTAAAGTTGCAAGAATTTCTTTATCGCTAAATTTTCTCTTGCCACCATAATTCATCTGATTTCTCAGATTCAAGATCAACTTAATACTTTCTTCAGAAATCGGCTTTTCGCATAAAATAATTTCTAAAATTTCACAAAATTTTGAAAAATCATTTTTCTTTTTATCTGATAAGAAAGGAAATCGCTTAAAAAAGGGCACAACATTATTAACTAAATGTTCAAGATTGTTAACCTCATAATACCAAACATTATCAGGCCTCGCTCTTAATGTGCCGCATTTTAAATACTCCTTGAATATCCGAAGAATTGCTATGTCTTTGTTTGAAACATTAAAGCAGGCAGAAACTTTCCATCCGCTTTTATAATCACTTCTTCTTCTAAACGAGAAGTTAAAACTTCCTTCGCCATCAGTAAAACCAGCGATGTAGTAACCAATTTCTATCGGTATCATATTAGGATTGAACTGCATCAAATTAAAGCCTTTCCTGCTGATTGTCTCCACCTGCACATTGTCACTTACTATAAGTATAGCAAGTAGCACAGGATACACGAGATGTTCCAGCATATAGCCAGATTTTACAACTACAATGGTCCAATATCATAGTTACGGCCGCCGTTTACCGGGGCTTCAATTCAAAGCTTTGCCTTACGGCTGACTTCTCCTATTGACCTTCCGGCACTGGGCAGGCGTCAGACTCTATACTTCCTCTTACGAGTTTGCAGAGCCCTGTGTTTTTGTTAAACAGTCGGTTGGGCCTCTTTGTTGAAACCTAACAATGCTTTTAAAGTAAACTTTATAACATTATAGGCACCCCTTATCCCGAAGTTACGGGGTCAATTTGCCGAGTTCCTTAATGATAATTATCTCAACGCCTGAGCATACTCTGCTCATCTACCTGTGTCAGTTTGCGGTACGATCATTCAATAACTTGCTAGAAGCTTTTCTAGTCAGTGTGGGATCGATTAAATACATCTTTTACAAAGAATTGATGTACCCATCACGCTTCAAGGATAGCAGTCCTGCGGATTTGCCTACAGAACTCCTCTTTGCGCTTAGCTTAACTTCCAATCATCAAGTTAACCTACCCTACTGCGTCACTTCTTCACTCAAACGTTATTAAACGGTGCAGGAATATTTAGCCTGCTTTCCATCACCTACTCCAATTGGCCTCGGCTTAGGTATCGACTAACCCTGAGTGGATAAACCGTTCTCACGGAAACCTTAGATTTTCGGCGAACAGGAATTTCACCTGTTTTTTCGTTACTTATACCAACATACTCACTTCTGTAACCTCATAATCTGTCCTCGCGGTCAGACTTGTATCTATTACAGAACGCTCCCCTACCCCTGCAAAAAACGCGAAGTTTAATGCAAGCCATAGCTTCGGTAATTCATTTAAGCCCCGTTCGTTCTTCAGCGCAAAAACACTTGACCAGTGAGCTATTACGCTTTCTTTAAAGGATGGCTGCTTCTAAGCCAACCTCCTGGTTGTCTGTGTATTTTCACCTCTTTTACCACTTAATGAATATTTAAGGACCTTAGCTGATGGTCTGGGCTGTTTCCCTCTCGACTATGAAGCTTATCCCCCACAGTCTGACTCCTGTTTTCTAACGTTTCAGCATTCAGAGTTAGTAAAAATCCGGTAAACTTACGTCCCCAAAATTTCAACTGTGCTTTACCGCCAAAACGGATTCAACAGGGCTATACCTAAATATATTTCGGGGAGAACCAGCTATTTCCCAGTTTGATTGGCCTTTCACCCCTATCCACACCTCATCCGAGCAGTTTTCAACCCACACCGGTTCGGGCCTCCATCTCATGTTACTGAGATTTCACCCTGGACATGGATAGCTCACTAGGTTTCGGGTCTACCCCACGTTACTAAACGCCCTATTCAGACTCGCTTTCGCTACGGCTCCGTTCTTTCTAAACTTAACCTTGCAACGTATGGTAACTCGTTGGCTCATTATGCAAAAGGTACGTGGTTGCGCATACGTATATATCGCTTCCACCGCTTGTAGACATTTGGTTTCAGTTTCTATTTCACTCCCCTTCCGGGGTTCTTTTCACCTTTCCCTCGCGGTACTTGTGCACTATCGGTCATCAAGAAGTATTTAGCCTTACCCAATGGTCTGGGCAGATTCACACGGAATTTCACGTGCTCCATGTTACTCGGGTGTATAAGTTATTGGTTTGTATATCGATTCGCGTACAAGGCTGTCACTTTCTATGGCTGTCCTTTCCAGAACAATTCAGCTTTGATATACTACACAACGCAAAAACTGCATTCTTTGCACACTTATATCCCACAACCCTTAAATCACAACGCATACAGGCTTTAACATGATTTAAGTTTAGGCTCTTTCCCTTTCGCTCACCACTACTGAGGAAATCACGTTGTTTTCTTTTCCTGGCACTACTTAGATGTTTCAGTTCATGCCGTTCGCCTTTTTACCTTATGTATTCAGATAAAAATACCCTGATTTTTTCAGGGTGGATTTCTCCATTCGGACACCTTCGGATCAATGCTTGATTGACAGCTCCCCGAAGCTTTTGGCAGCCTTCCGCCTCCTTCATCGCCTCTTGATGCCAAGGCATCCACCAAATGCCCTTTAAAATTAATCACAAATTTGCTGGTTACCCATTTAGCTTGAGTACTTAATTTACATAAATTTCAAAGAACACAAGAAATTTTTTATTACTACTCGTAAATTTATTTATGAATTATATTTTACATGAAAAAAACAAACTGTCAATTTTTTCTCATCGCTTGTGCGTAGAAAAATGGGTTTTAAATTGGTGGAGGCAAGCGGATTCGAACCGCTGACCTTCCGCGTGCAAAACGGACGCTCTACCAACTGAGCTATGCCCCCGCATTCTTTCTGTCGCCCATGAGTCAAAGCACCAAAATTGGTGGGCCTAAGTCGACTCGAACGACTGACCTCCCCGTTATCAGCGGGGTGCTCTAACCACCTGAGCTACAGGCCCAGAATTTAGAGCCCTACCAGCTCTATAAAAGTCCAAAACACACCTATGTTTAAAGAATCAATAAGATTCTTTAAGGTATCTCCCTCGAAAGGAGGTGATCCAGCCGCAGGTTCTCCTACAGCTACCTTGTTACGACTTCACCCCAATCACTCTCCATACCTTAGACATTCGCATCCCTTACGGGTTAGCTAAAATGTTTTTGGGTACAAACAGCTCTCATGGTGTGACGGGCGGTGTGTACAAGGCCCGAGAACGTATTCACCGCGTCGTTCTGATACGCGATTACTAGCGATTTCAACTTCATGAGGTCGAGTTGCAGACCTCAATCTGAACTTAGATTGGCTTTATGAGGTTTGCTTACTTTTACAAGCTTGCATCTCTTTGTACCAACCATTGTAACACGTGTGTTGCCCTAGGCATAAAGGCCATGAGGACTTGACGTCATCCCCACCTTCCTCCTGGTTTCCCAGGCAGTCCCATCAGAGTGCCTTACTCACGTAAGTAGCAACTGATAGCAAGGGTTGCGCTCGTTAGAGGACTTAACCCAACATCTCACGACACGAGCTGACGACAGCCATGCAGCACCTGTGCAATTGTCTGAACCGAAGCCCAGAAAGCCGTATTTCTACGGATGTCAAAAGCATGTCAAGCCTAGGTAAGGTTCCTCGCGTAGTGTCGAATTAAACCACATGTTCCACCGCTTGTGCGGGCCCCCGTCAATTCCTTTGAGTTTTAGTCTTGCGACCGTAATCCCCAGGCGGATCACTTAACGCGTTAGCTACGACACTAATTCTGTTAAACAAAATTAACGTCTAGTGATCATCGTTTACAGCGTGGACTACCAGGGTATCTAATCCTGTTTGCTCCCCACGCTTTCGTGTTTGAACGTCAGAAATGGACCAAGAAGCTGCCTTCGCCATTGGTGTTCCTCTCGAGATCTACGCATTTTACCGCTACTCCGAGAATTCCACTTCTCTCTTCCACCCTCTAGTTCATCAGTATCACTTGCATACCTTCAGTTAGGCCGAAGAATTTAACAAATGACTTAATAAACCGTCTGCACACCCTTTACGCCCAATTAATCCGAATAACGCTTGCACCCCTCGTATTACCGCGGCTGCTGGCACGAAGTTAGCCGGTGCTTTCTCTAGCGGTACCGTCATATTCTACTTGTATTAGAAGTAGACCTTTCTTCCCGCTTAACAGGAGTTTACAATCCGAAGACCTTCATCCTCCACGCGGCGTCGCTGCGTCAGGCTTTCGCCCATTGCGCAAGATTCCTCACTGCTGCCTCCCGTAGGAGTCTGGACCGTGTCTAAGTTCCAGTGTGACCGTACACCCTCTCAGGCCGGTTAACCATCATTGCCTTGGTGGGCCTTTACCCCGCCAACTAGCTAATAGTACGCAAGCTCATCCTTTAGCGATAGCAAAGAGGCCATCTTTCTCCCCGAAGGGACGTATGCAGTATTAGCCCCGATTTCTCGGAGGTATTCTTCACTAAAGGGTAGATTCTCACGCGTTGCTCACCCGTTCGCCGCTGTACTAACTCCCGAAGGAGCTTTCTCGCTCGACTTGCATGTGTTAGGCACGCCGCCAGCGTTTATTCTGAGCCAGGATCAAACTCTCCATCACAAAATATATAAAGAGTTTTGGATTCTCTCATTAGAACTGGTAGGTAATTTGTTTTCCATGTATTTCAAAGAATTTTCTTAATTTTTGCTCGATGTTTTATCGAAGATTCAGGTAAAATTATACAAGCATTCGCAAGAGAGTCAACACTTTTTTAAAAATATTTTAAAGTTTTTTTAAGTTGCCCTTAAAAGCCGAATTCATTTTAAATGAAAAAATGAATTTTATATTTTCGAATACATCGATTCAAACGTGGTTCTATTAAGCTTATAGTAAAATTAGTAAAAATGAAACTTCTGCCTTTTTATAAAAAGAGAACTTAAAGAAATGGGCATCAATTTCTACTTATCTACAAAAAAAATGGTTTTATGGCTCGCACTGGTGAACGGTTTTTTCATATATATAATGGTAAGATTTCCTCGCGCCCGCCAAAAATACACTTTTCACCTTCTGCGTTCACGCCCGCTTGAGACCTAATTTAGTAGTTATGAAACCTTTTTCACCCTATCTCAGCAATTACTCAGGGGTGAGAACATCTCAAAACTAATCTTTTGACAAAAATACAAAATGGATTAATATAATATTATTGTATTTGTAATTTTTAAATTGTCAAGTAAGGAATAAATCATGAATAATCCTGCCTATATCATACTCAGTCTTTTATCTTTCAGAGCTGCAATAGCTATGGAACTTCCTGATACAAAACTCAACAAAATCAGGAATCTTTTAGAAAACAATGCCTCGGAAGAGAAAAATGCACAATTTTTAGGCGAGAATTTTGGTTACCATCCTAAATTTGAAATAGTAAATGATGGCCTGAGCAGCCCCGAAGTGGAAACTATAACAATTGCTCCTCATGGATATGGCGGCGATAAGAACCAGTTTGGAAGTAACTTTAATTATCAGGGGCATCGCATAATTTTTAATTTTAAAGATGCTAATCAAGGAGAAGGCCCAGGCTTAGCAAATACTAGTTTTGGGCAACTTTCAGAAATTAAACCATTTTTATATGCAATGTTAATGGCCACGCAAGCAGGATACAAAAAAGTTGACTGTATTGGCTATTCCCGTGGTGGCGCTGTAGTAATTAATGCAATTGGGTTACTCAATAACGATAATATTTTTACTGAAGCTAACAACACACAAAAAGAATTGGAATGCATCGGCATAAACAATGACAATCGAAAAGAGTTACTGAAATTGATTCAAGATGGCAAACTTATACTCATCTGCCCAATGTTAGAGTTAACTACCGCAGTACAGGCAATAATTAAGACCGGGGCTAAGATAACCACTGATGCCATAATAGCATCAAGCCCAGTGCAATCATCACTTGAATCTCAGTATATTCAACTGCCAACAAGGATGGCACAAGGCATATGGTATTATGTACCGGATTTCCTCAAAAATCTGTCGAAACTATCGTTCAATCTCGGTGCAAATGTTTCTTCAATCGGCGCAGACATTTCTGCACATGAAACAGCGGTATCCGCATCCGACGTGGCGCTGCCATTTATATCCCAATACAGACCATGGAGCTTTGCACCCATGAAGTCAATCGAAAACTTTAAAGGATTAAAACTTGCCACATTAATCCATTTCGGAACCCATGACCCGGTTGTTGGCAACGCGCATGATAAAGAGTTTTTTAAGAGACTAAAAGGCATGAACCCAGAGACAACCTATGTACACAGAAGCGATAATGGTCACAATATGGGTAGAGAATTCTATGAGCTCATGGCTCTCTTTAATGCACGCCATGGTGCACAATCAAATTACCTTGGGGATACGTCCAAACTTGATGAATATAAAGATTGGAAAGATCTGACCAAATAATACTATCATCGCTTGCAATCTTAAATTATGGCCACATTAGGTATATTCCTTGTGGCCATCTTTTTGCACATAGTTTCAAATAAGTAAAAAAAAATGAGTATACTACAATAATAAATAACTCAAGGAATTTTATATGTTATTTGATGAACTACAAGAACAACTCAAAGCATTACTACCCGACATTGCCATAATAAAAAATTATTGGGAAAGCAGCTCGCTCGAAAAACGTTTTGAACAATTAGAGCAAGAAACGGTGCAAGAAGCTTTTTGGAAAAATCCAAAACAGGCAGATCTTTTAAAAGAGCTGCAACAGATTAAACAAATACGGGAAAACTATTTATATATCATCCGATCGAGCAACGATATTCCTGAATTACTACAATTATTTGCCAGTGATGAAAATGAACTGAAAAAATTGAGCGGCGATATACGCGCTCTTGCAAAAGCAGTCGCAGCCTTTAAAATAAATATTCTTTTGGGAAAATCTGAAGATGCTTCCGATGCATTTTTGACCATTAATGCGGGAGCAGGCGGTACTGAATCGCAAGACTGGGCAGAAATGTTACTTCGCATGTACGTTCGTTTTTGTGAACGGCAAGGCTTTAAGGTTTCTATTCTTGATTACCAAGCCGGCGAAGGTGCCGGTATCAAATCTGCCACCTTATTTATACAAGGTAAAAACGTCTACGGTTTACTCAAAAGCGAAAACGGCATCCATCGCCTCGTGCGAATATCACCCTTCGACGCCAATAAACGGCGACACACTTCATTCTCTGCTGTCTCGGTAACGCCAGAAGTGCCTGAACAAGAAATTGTTATCGATCCCAGTGATTTGCGTATTGATACCTATCGTTCAGGTGGGGCTGGCGGCCAGCATGTTAATAAAACAGAATCTGCAATACGTATTACGCATATTCCAACCAACACCGTGGTACAGTGCCAAATCGAGCGTTCTCAAGCACAGAATAAAGAAACTGCCATGAAAATGCTTAAAGCAAAATTGGTACAGAAACAAAAAGAAGAACAAGAGGCAAAACAAGCATCAGTTGAAAAGAAAAAAATTGAATGGGGATCACAAATTCGCTCATATGTCTTACATCCGTATAAAATGGTTAAGGATCATCGCACTGATTTTGAGTCACCACAACCGGAATTGGTCCTCGATGGTGATATTATGGATTTTATTGAAAATTATTTGATATGGGCAGCAAAAGAGAATGCGTAACAAAATAATCATAGTATATTCTTGGATGTAATTTTTGTTATTCTAAAAAAATAATCCTACTTTACGCATGAGAGTTCAATGAAAAAAATAACGATAAGACAGTTAGTTGTTCTGATTATTACTTTTTTTATCTGCTGCGGCGATTCTCCTATTGATCAGGTACCCACACAAAATTACACCGATAGAATTCTTCCCGAGAGAGTCAATAATAATTTATTCTTCAACACACAATTTTTAGGCCAATATGAGCAGGTTGCCAATACATTAATTTCGCAAAAAGGCTTTCAAGAAGTCTATTTTCTTTCTTCTGACAACGTCTGTTTAAACGGCTTATGGCGCCAGAGCACCGATTCTCCTTATACCATTATATTTTGCGCAGGCTTTTATCCGGGCCGCAAAGAGGGATTAGCTTCATTTGTAGAAATTGCTCCACCCGATTGCAATATATTATTCTTCGACGCACGGGGGCACGGAAAAAGCAACGGAAGATTTTTTAGCAATATTCACAACTACGGCATTGATGAATATAAGGATATTATCGGCGCCGTTGAGTTTGTAAAAAAAGAAACAAATGGGCCGATATTTATTCACGGCATTTGTGCCGGTGCATTTAACGCGGCACATGCACTCGCGCAAATAAGTGCGCAAGAATATCGGGTTAAGGGATTAATTTTTGATAGCGGAATAATTTCAATCCCTGAAGCATGCCATGTACCCGAGAAATATTTTTGCCAAAAAATAATTCCCACAATGCTCATGAATTTTTTTCCAAAAGATACTAAGGAAACTATAAAAGAACGATTCCTCTATAAAGTGCTGGCATTTACCACTGGCACTCTCATGAACCTTGCCACTATTTTAATTAAACCATTGCTCCAATCAAATGAATCACAAACAAAACTCACTGCGGATCATTTGAATAAAATTCAATGCCCTATTTTCTTTATTCACTCAAACGATGATTCATATTGCCCATTACAAAACATCCAAGATCTAACGGAAAAAGTACCGTGCAAAACATGTTGGTGGATCAATCAATCAGAGCATGCGCTTAATCATATTAAACATAAAAATGAGTATCAAAAACAGCTGAATATGTTTTTATCGAGTATGCTTGTTTAGTACAAATACTCATAGGCAAATATAATAGCTTTTTGCGTAGTGCCATTATTTTGATATTTGACCGTAACCGGAACATTTGCCGGAATCGAAGAAGCTCCTAATGAGGACTGTCCCAAAATATATGTTTGTGGTGGACCAAATTCAAAGTTAGATATCGGTCGGACGGTGAGACCTACAACCGTTGGCGTTGCTACCGCATAATTATTGGGCGATGCTACTTCCATTGTCACTGTATTATTAATCGTATCTATAGCAATTATCCTACCCAGATCATCAGTATTGGTGCCATCACTTAATATAATACAATAACCAACCATACTATTTGTTATCACCGAAGGAGAAACATTAATTATGGTGTCGCCAACATTAACATCGTGCGTGATGGTACCAATGGGTAGATTTGATGGAATTTCAACAGTAACCTTGTCACCTTGATTAGTACTATCTGTGGTGAAGCTTGCTTGAAGTAATGAAACATTGAAGGGCCAGGACATTTGAGCTGTAGTCATCCCGGGTCCAGTAGCAGTCAGAGTAAACGTTTCAGCTCTAAAATTACCACCGGTAGGCACTGATTCTTGTTGAATTTTTACTTCATTACTCGCTATCTGATCCACTATTGATATGCTATTGGGGTTAATCACATGCGCGGTGTTATTTGGGCAAGTGGTTGGCGCAACGGTGTTCCATTCATACACGTTTTGAGCTTCAGTGATACAATAAATACGGTATTGATACACAACGCTCGGCGTGTCAGCAAAGCCTACACTGATACCCAAAATAAATAACAATCCTATTTCTTTAAACTTCATTGTAATCCCTTTATATATTGGTAATCTTTACCGTTGTATAAACTTCATCACCAAAACCCCCTGCTATCCCAAAGCCATCATTTGCTTCAGTGACTGTGCACTGATGTTGTATGGCAAGAGTGGTAACCTTATTTATGAGTATATTCGTTTCAATCAGCGAATAGGTAGCACCGCCAGAGCTATTCGCAATTGCAGAAGAACCGTAGGCAATAGTTGATCCATCAGTTATATTTTGCAAACGTACTTGGTGTAGCCCTACTTTATATGCCGGAGCGCTAATTTGAATAGTATAGGTTCCTGGCTGCAAAGTAATTTGATTTGATCCAAGAGAAATAGTGCTTGCTATTGCGGATATGACTGTTAAATCTCTTGTCTGCCAAGCCCCTGCGGTAAAAGTACCGCCATTTGTTCCAGTTGATTTTTGGTCAGAGATAAAAACAGGAACAGAACTATTGGCCCCCGCAGGATCATCAACCACTCCGAGCACCCCCCATGAAGTATCCAAAGCACCTGCTGCTGTATATCTGGCCACCATAATATCACTATCATTCATGCCGATGGCAACAATATCACCATCACTTTGAATCAAGCAATCAACCCCTTGCGCATTCGATAGCAGTGCTATACCGTTGCTCCCAAAAGAATTATCTAATGAGCCGGCAGTGGTATACTGCAACACAGCCAAATTACTATCGGAAAAACCAGTAACCACTAAAGATCCATCCGCTTGAAGTGCTACCGCATTTGCTAAAGCGGTAGATCCTACTGTTTGCAATGTGATCCCACTGGCTCCAAACGTTGTATCTAAAGAGCCACTCGAAGCATAACGGGCAATAAAAGTATTTGTGTCGGAATAACCGACACCGATAATATTTTCATTTGCATCAAGCACAATACAATTTAAAGCAGATTCCGAACCCGAAACAGTAGTTACGATACCGTTGATTCCAAAGGAATTATCTAGCGTTCCATCGGTATTATAACGAGCGAGTGCAACCTCCCATGCGGAATTTATACGTGCAAACCCACCCACAATAATTTGCCCATTACTCTGAATTACCACTGATTGCGCGCAAGCGCCAATGCCAATCTGAGTAGTAACAATACCACCGGCACCAAACGTTGTATCAAGAATACCTGCAGAGGTAAAGCGCATAAGAATAAATTGCGATACCCCATTAAGCACTCCTGCACCGGCAACAATAATATTTCCATCAGTTTGCAATGCGCAAGAATAGGCCGAACACCCTCCGCCAACCGCTTGCGTTACAATGCCGCTGCTGTTTTGCCCGAAGGTAGTATCCAATGAACCGTCCGTATTATATCGCGCTACTGCAAACTGAGCGCTATTATCTAATAATGCAAATCCTGCTACTACTAAGTTGCCATCGCTTTGCAGCGCAATAGAAGTTGCTTGCGCGCTTGATCCTATAGCAGTGGTAACAAGTCCATTTGAATTTGAACTGAAGGAACTATCAAAAGAACCATCCGTATTGTAACGATTTACCAAGAACTGCTGGCTATTTCCAATTGTGGCATTTCCAACAACAACAACTTTGCCATCGCTTTGCAAGACCCCAGCCTGCGATTGTGCCACAGAAATAGTTGGCACCGCGCAATGAACTGAATTAAAAAAAAGCAAAACAAACAATTTTTTAATAATACCTTTGATCTTCATCGTCACCTACCCACATTATTACCTGCTGCTCGCCAGTTCAAGGCGAGCAGCAGCTTATTATTTCTTACGACCCTATTGCCACATAATTAAAGTTAGTATTTATTAATGCTGAGTTGCCAACAACCGCAGAAGTGCTGCCCACACTCGCAACGCTCAACGATCCTACGGCGCCGCCCATTACTTGAGTAAAAATAAGTGGCGCATTTGCAAATCCGGCGGCAGTATAATCAATGGTAACGCTGCCCGACAAACCGGTATTTGCGCTGCCGGTAAATACTTTTACGAATGAATTTTGTGGTGAGCCAAGCGCATAGAGTGTTTCATTTGCCGTATTAAAAATGAGATCTCCGGTTGTAGTAATATCGCCGACCACCGATTCTCCACCACCATTTACCGCAAGACCAACACCAGAAAGTGGCGCTCCTACAGCAACGTTACCAGATGGATTTATCGAAAGGTAACCTGCCCCATTTGTACTCAATGTTAACGTATTGGACACTGAGGATAATCCCGAATTGGTGCTGCCGCTAAACTGCAGTGAAGGAACATTTGGAGTTCCGGCAGGCAAGATCAATGAACCGGTCATAGTATCGCCAGCCTTTAAAAGATTGCCCGAAGCAGTGCCAAGAACGCTTCCTTGCAATGTTGCATAGACCCGATTGGCGTAAAAACTACCCACTGCGTCACGAGCAACAATGGCACCGGCAGTATTTAAGTTTGTAGCGCTTGTTGCTTGGTTAAGAACTTTGCCCGGCGTTTGAATTATTCCTAATTTTGTATCTTCAATTCCCGCATTCACATTAATATCCGAATCCATTATCGAGTTACTCAGATTTAATTTTGAATAGGCAATATTGGCATATTCATCAATATTAATATCGGTTATGCCATAAATATCTGCTCCGGCATTGTTGGGAGCAATCACAATACCCTGCACGCCAAATGTAGTATCCAATGAGCCGTCGGTATTATAGCGCGCCAGACCATAGTTACTACCGGCAGAGCCCGCTGCAACTATCTGACCATCTGATTGAATAACAACTCCCTGTGCGGCATCAGGGCCCGCTAAAACTGTTGTAACATACCCGACTGATCCGAAATTTGTATCTATTGATCCATCAGTATTAAACCGCGCCACGGCAAAATAGGAATCAGAAAAACCTGCAGCTATAATTTGGCCATTTTCTTGTAAAGCAATGCCGTTAATTTGCGCATATGAACCAATGGGTTGTATAACAATACCATTATTGCCAAAACTGGTATCAACCGATCCGTCAGCGTTGTAACGGACCAGTCCAAAATTATTCCCGGAACTACCACCCACAATAATTTGTCCATTACTTTGCAATACCAGAGAATAAGCTTCATCACCAAGACCGGTTGGCGTTGAAACAACACCATTGTTTCCAAAATTGCTATCCAAAGAACCATCGGTATTCAAACGCACCAAAACAAAACTCTGCAAACCATTAATAACTGAAAAGCCACCAGTAATAATTTGTTGATTTGATTGAATTGCTATAGCATTAGACGCTGAAATGTTTCCAACCTCGACAATTGTACTGCCATTAGAGCCAAAACTGGTATCAAGGATCCCATCGCTAGTATACCGGGCAACTAATATCTCGGGAGTACCATTGACCACAACAGCACCCGCAACCACTAATGATCCGTCATCTTGCATCACCAAACCGTTCCCATTGGCACCATCACCAAATGCAGTAAATGTAGTACCACCGGTGCCAAATGTATTATCTAAATTCCCGCTTGTATCAAATCGCGCAATGAGCAATTCGCTCACGCCATTCACAATACCGCTACCAACAATAACACTGTTATTATTAGAATCAATAAGCAAAGCATTGGCATTAACCTGCGTAGTGCCCAAAATTGTTGTTACAAAACCATTATTTCCATAGGTAAGATCAAGTTGACCGGATGTGGTGTAACGTGCTATACCAATTTCTGCGTTATTATCAATTTGCGCATTACCGGCCGCAACAATAGTGCCATCACTTTGCAAACCTATCGCTTGGGCATTGCCACTATCAAAGGTTGCTCTAAGATCTTTATTGACCAAAATGAATGATAGCAAGAAAAGTAATGTAGTTAAATTTTTCTTAAAAAACATTTTTTCCACCTGAAAAATCTTTCTTTTATTTTTTATTCAAAAACACACACAAAAAATTAGTTAAGCAAACCCTCCTATGCAATTCTCACAATTGTTAAAGTAACACTCGGTATTGTTGTCGCAGATCCTGAACCATTCTTCGATAATAGCTTTATACTTGTGCTTGAAGCGGCCCACTGCAATATAATTACATCGCCCACGGCAGCATTCACTAAAAAGCTATTACCTACCTGAGCCGTCGCTGAGCTACTAACTCCCGAGGTAGATTGATAACTACCCGGAATTTCAGTGCCATTTTGAGTGGCTTTCACTGCCGCTGATCCGGAAGCGCTTGAAAATTCCGCATGATAATTAAATAAATATAACCCTGCCGTATTACAAATAAACTCTTGTGTATTTGATGAGGTGCTATGGGTCCACGGTGCACTGGAGGCAGTATCGATTTGCCCGTTGACCCCAAATACAATGTTAGTAAATGAATTTGCTGAGGTTATTCCTTGGGATGTGGTGTCATAAGCAAAAACATAATCGATGTTTGTTACAATAGTGCCGGTTGCTCCAGTTGACCCTGTTGATCCAGTTGATCCTGCCGGTCCGCCTGATGGTCCGGTAGGTCCCGTTACTCCCGTAGAACCAGTTGCTCCAACACCGGTGGCACCGGTTGCTCCTGTAGAACCGGTAGAACCCGTTGATCCGGTACTGCCTGTAGAGCCGGTTCTGCCTGTTGAACCAGTACTACCCGTTGATCCTGTAGATCCAGTACCTCCCGTTGGCCCTGTAGATCCGGTACTGCCAGTAGAACCAGTACTACCAGTTCCTCCAGTAAAACCCGTTGATCCAGTCCTGCCAGTTACTCCAGTAGGCCCCGTTGGTCCGGCATTACCTGTATTACTGCCAGGCCAGAGAACAATGCCATTTGATCCCCAGGTTGTATCAAGAGCGCCCGCTGAAGTTAAACGCAATATTAACAAATTACTATCTGCATAACCGGATGCAATGATATTTGAATTCTGCAAAACAATCGCATTACAAATATTAGTATCTTCAATGGAATAGGTAACAAGACCCGTGGCACTCGATCCAAAAGAAGTATCCAAGATACCATTGCTTGTATAACGGCCGACAAGTAAATTTGAGTCCGAAGATCCACCAATTACAATATTTCCACTAGAGTCAATTGCTACAGAATTAGCGATGGCAGTATTCCCTATAGATGTCGTCACCACTCCAGGAATTGGGCCACTGCCATTAAAACTAGTATCCAGCGATCCATTGGAGCTACTATAGCGAGCAAGAGCAATATTAGTATCTGATCCACCCGCTGCAACTATATTCCCATTGGATTGAATTGCCAGAGAAAGTATTTGCGAATAAGATCCTATAGAAGTGGTTACAATACCTGCAGCACCAAAACTAGTATCGTATGATCCATCAGTATTATACCGTACTAGACAAAACTGCCCCCCGCTAATTCCCGCTACCACTATTTGGCCATTTGATTGTATTGCAATCGCATTCGCACTAGCGCCAGATCCTACCGGAGTAATTACAACTCCCGGCATTGCACCGGCACTATTAAAAGTTGTGTCTAATGAGCCATTGCTCGCATTATATCGTGCCACAAAAATTTCCGGTGTTCCCGATTGTATTGTAACCCCGGAAACCACAATTTGCCCATTCGATTGAATTGCAATTCCATTAGCCGTGGAACCGGCACCAATTTGCGTTGTTACAATTCCTGCTGAACCAAAGGTTGAATCGAGCGATCCGGAAGTGGTATATCGCAGCAGTACTACCTGGGTAACATTATTTACTATCGCAAAACCTGCCGTAAGAATATACCCATTTGATGGTTGTACCGCAATTGCTTGAGTTTGAATACGTGAGCCAAATGATGCAAGAACATATCCACCATTGCCAAAGGTTGAATCCAGAACCCCTGCGGTTGTATACCGCGCAACACAACATTGATTACCTTCATTAAATAATCCTGCTCCGGTAATGAGAAGGTTGTTATTTGCATCAAGTATACAATCCTCAATTTGCACGCTTGTTACATTTGGTTGCGCCGCACTACTGTTTGTTGGTATGCACAATAGAGTTATAAGATTAAATAGTAAAAAAAAATTGGACATTATTCTTCTAGATACCATACGCATTTGCCCTACCGCGTTAATGAGATACACCAATTATAAAAGAGAAAAATTCCTTACTCTTATAATTATTAGCTTATTTAATGTTCATTGTGCAAGAGCAAAAGAAAGGGCAGCAACTTAACGCTGTGCCCGTACCCATTTGGGTTGCTCGAAATTAGCCTCAGAAGTAATTCACCCAGAAGATCTTAAGCAACTTGCCGAATTTTTGTCCCGAGATTTCCATAAGCGATACCTCCAAAGCCACCTGAGCTAATAGCAGCGTCAAGATTAGCCTGTGTTAATGATATGCTGGTGTTCCATACTCCCGGATTTACTGTTAAATTAAAAGCATTTGCTGTAGTAGCACCATCGAGAGTGAGTCCCGATAATTTTAATAATGCGGCACTCGCAGTGGTCCCTGAATATCCCAGATCTCCACCGACATGCACATTAATTGCTCCAGCACCCCAAAGGGCAGCTACTCCATAATATGCATCATTAGTAACATACACTTGTGCGTTTCCACCGCCTATATTACTAATATTTGGAATATCCATATTACCATTCCAAAATGCAGTTCCGACAATTACAAGCCCTTGAATATTTTGAAATGGCGCATTAATTGCAACATCTCCATCAAGTAAAAGACTTGAGCCTGATGAATTAGTATCAAATTCTGTTCCAACTGAACCACCAAACAAGTAGGCAGCGCTATAGATTTCTCCGCCACCGAGCCAGGAATTTGTTGCTACCGAACCGGATCCGGATAATCCAAGAAGTTGATTATAGGTTGTATCACAACGCGATTCCAGTAAAAAGGTGAATGTTTGTGTAAATGTATTATCATATCCGCCTAATCCGCTCGGACCGACGATCCAAAGATGAGATAGCATAGAGGTATATTGACTAATGCTGATTGGACTAAAATTAATCAAATATATTTTGGTAGGTTTATATATAACATAATTATCACCGGAATTAATGGTCACAAAAGCGGGCGATGAATTATTCAGTGATCCTTGCGCTAAAGGCTCAGTAATAACGGCTGTACTGGATCCTAAATCCGCATCGACCCAAAACCAAGCATTTGCTGTGGTATCATTCACAAGATAACCAACCCACTGTGTCCAAAAATTTGTCGATTGTGAGCTATCAATTACATTCCACCGCTGTCCTGTCGTTCTATTTTTAGCAACAATACTTGAAAATGTACCCGATGCAACTTGCGTAAGCTGACCCGTAAAAGTTAAAATTCCATCGTTTATCATCTGCCCGGTGAATGCAACCGGATCAGAAAAATCGGGTTGATCATTTAAGAATGTTACCGTTGTGGATTGTGGCAGAATTGGATCCGTTCCCCCCCACCGAGTAAGAAGTTCTTTATAGGTTCTAATAGGGGTCACTGAGGTAAGTCCACTATTTGCATCATTGCCATTAACTGGGTCAATAAACCATGCAGCCTGTAATAAATTAGGATTTACTACAGGATTGAATGAATTGTTTCCCGCGATAACGGTCTGTATGTTCACTAACGGCGGTTGAGTTGCTATACCATTAATGCCCCATGAATTATCAATAATACCAGAGCCGCCATATGCAACTAATAAATACTCCTCGCTTGCATATCCAACAATAAGAATATCTCCATTACTTAATATTTGTACGGCATTGCCAACATTTACATTTTGGTAGATTGATAGTGCGTATCCAACCGTATTGAATGTTGTATCCAAACTGCCGGTACTGGTATAACGGAGTACTATCAAATAATTATCTGAAAATCCAGTAACAATCAGATTACCGCTTGAATCAATGGTTACTGCATAAGCTTGCGCTTGACTGCCAATACCGGTAGTAACAATACCATTGGTTCCAAAAGACGAATTTAAAACTCCTGCACTGGTATAATTAGCAAGACAAATTGAATTGTCTGAATTGCCAACGACAATAATATCTCCATTCGATTGAATCGCTACCCCCTGCGCTTGGGAAATTGTACCAATTTGCGTAGTTATTACTCCCGGTTGTGCTCCGGAACTATTAAAAGTAGTATCCAACGAACCATCGGTATTAAAACGAGCCACAGCAATCTCATTATTGCCATATGAAGCATAGCCCGCAACCACAATTTTACCATCCGCAGGTTGTAAAGCGATCGCGTTAACTTTAGAACGATTGCCTATCGGTAGCGCCACGGTTCCGGGTAATGACCCACTACTATTGAATGATGAGTCAAGAGCACCAGCGGTTGGCGTATAACGAGCAACAAAAAATTGTGGGGTGCCATTATCAGTAGTAACGCCAGCTACAACGCTACTGCCACTTGAATCAATAGCAATTGCATTGCCACTCGATCCAGCGCCAATAGATGTTGTAACAATACCACCGGCACCAAATGATGTATCAAGAGAACCATCGGTATTATAGCGAGCAAGCGCTACTTGAGTAGTTCCATTGGAAATAGTATAGCCAACAACAACACTTAGTCCATTTGATTGAAGGGCAATATCCAACCCATTTGCCGTATCGCCAATAGAGGTAGTTGTTATTCCATTACCATTAAATGTTGTATCCAGTTTACCAGTACTTGTGTAGCGGGCAACTACAAATTGATCAGTATTATTAATGGCCGCTGTTCCAGCTGCAAGAATACTTCCATTAGATTGAACGGCGCATCCTGACGCTTGAGCTCCGCTAACATAAGCTGCCGGTAGTTTTATGGTACTGACACACAACAAAATGCAAAAAATTTGAAAAAACAACTTTGATACCCTCATCACATATCCTAAGATCTTAGAAGATTTAGCATTTTTTAGGGCGGTAGTCGTTTCAAACTACCGCCCCGATTTCATATCTAAACACCTATAGCAAGATAATTAAACGGGACACTCAATACGGCACCACTTAATACTGATGCGGTCGTAGCCGTTATTGAATTGAGTCCCAAAATACCAACAATGCCACCTATTGAAGTAAGATAAATCAAAGGGGCACTGGTAAATCCTGCGGCAGAATAATTTATAGTTATCGTACCGGTGAGTCCTGTATTACCGGTTCCGGTATATATTTTAACTAAAGGTCCTTGAGTACTGCCAACTGCATTCAAGGTTGTTGCGCTCGTATTAAATAATATATTATCGGAACTTGACACATTGCCGGTTATCAGAGCACCACCACCATCAATAGTTAATCCTACTTCTGAAGAACCGGGAGTAGCAATGGTCACCGCCCCATTTGCATCTATGGAAAGCGCGCCAACACCATTAGTGCTTAGGGTTAAAATATTTGATGCAGCAGATAACCCAACATTAGTATTGCCAGTAAACTGCAGTGAAGGATTTGCAGCACTTCCGCCGGGAAGCACTAATGATCCGGTCATCGTATCGCCAGCGACAAGAACGTTATTGGATGCACTACCCGTAACATCGCCCACCAAATCAGCCGTAATCACATTTGCGCTGAAATTACCTAAAGAATCACGCGCAACAATTGCGCCGGCAGTGTTTGTTGAAGTTGCCGTTGTAGCAGAATTTAAAACCTTTCCGGGCGTTTGGATCGTAGCCAATTTAGTATCCTGAATATTGGCACTGGTATTAATATCACTATCAACAATGCTATTGGTAAGATCAAGCTGCGAATATTCAATGCCAGCGTTTGCTGCTAAATTGGCTGAAGTTAATCCAGTAATATCTGCCACTGAAGAACTATTTGGAAAAGCGGTAAAACCATTCGTTCCAAAAGTAGTATCGAGTGATCCATCGGTATTATAACGTGCAAGAAGAGCATTAGTGCTTGCATAACCACCAATTATAATTTGACCACTGCTATTAAGCACCACAGTATTTGCAGCCGTACCCAAACCGGAGGAGTCCACAACAACACCCGGCTGATCACCACTACTATTAAAGGATGTATCCAGGGAGCCATCCGCAGCATTGTAACGAACAATTACAAATGAATTATCAGCAAGGCCGGCCGCAACGATATTTCCATCAGATTGAACCACCAAGCCATTTACCTGAGCAAAAGATGCGCCACCAATTGCCGTTGTAACAATACCACTACTTCCAAATGCCGTATCAAGTGATCCATCAGAATTATAGCGAACCAACACAAAACTATTGCTGCCATTACCACCGCCAATAACAATTTGTCCATTGGATTGGATCACCAGAGCATAAGCGCCATTATTGCCGGCAGGGGTCAATACTGCTCCCGGCTGCACTCCACTCGAATTAAATGTTGTGTCCAATGAACCATCGGCATTATTAAATCGAGCAACGGTAAAACAAGAATTGCCGAATGTATCCTGCGCAAATCCGCCAACTAAAATCTGATCATCCGATTGCACAGCAACCGCGCGTCCGACTGATTGTTGCCCAATTTGAATGCTCACTACCCCACCTGAACCAAAAGAACTATCTAACGTACCATCGGTGTTACAGCGAGTTAGAGCGGTAACGGGAGAACCGCTCACTATAGCCACTCCTGCAGCAAGATATTGCCCGGTAGATTGTAGAGCAACACCATTCGCTTGCCCACCATTTCCCACCAAATAAATATTATTTCCGGTACCGTTGAATGAAGTATCAGGGCTACCGTCAGTATTATATAAAGCAATTGCAAAGTTCGTCGGAGGCACAATTGCATACCCTCCAACGAATGCTTCATTATTAGAAAGAAGAGTTAACCCATTGATTTCAGATTGGGTTGTACTTAATGCGGTGGCAACATAGCCGCTATTACCATAAGTAACATCAGGAATGCCAAAATTATTGTATCTGGCAATTGAAAATTGGACCAGGTCATTCAATTCCACATAGCCGGCCCCAACAATGCTACCATCACTTTGAATTTGCACTGAAAAGATTTCAGCTGCGGTTACTCCCGGTGTCGCTGGTAGCTGAGAAGCAAAACCGGCAAGAAGGAGCAAAATAGACAATTTTTTTATCAAAAAAGTATTCATGGGATCCTTTTAATTATAAGGTTTAAATACCGAGAGCAATATAGTTAAACGGCACATTAAAATTTGCTGGACTCATTATTGTTGCTGATTGATTCGTAATCAAATTAATACTCAACGTTACTGAGGTTCCACTAATAGAATTGGCACATATAACCGGTGGATTACTAAATCCGGCAGCACTATAATCTATGGAAACCTGCCCTCGAAGTCCTGTATTTGCAACTCCAGAAAAGATTTTAACAAATGGCCCCTGCGTGCTTCCTACCGAATTTAGATCCAATGAGCTTGTATTAAAAACAATGTTCCCAGAACCTAAAATATCACCCTTTATTAATGCTCCCCCACCATTAATAGTCAGTGCAGTTCCGGCAGTAGGGGTATTGATGAGCAAAGCTCCATTGCTATCAATAGCAACACGCTCAATTCCCTGGGTACTTATTGATAATGTACCCGCATCGGCCGATAATCCGGTAGTTAAACTACCGTCAAATTGTAAAGCCGGTTGAGCAAATGTTCCCGAAGGCAACACCAGCGAACCGGACATGGTATCACCCGATTTTAATAGATTTTGAGTTGCGCTCCCGATAACGTTTCCTAGCAAATCGGCTGATATTACTTGAGCGCTAAAATTACCCAGTGTATCGCGGGCAACGATGGCTCCGGAGCTATTTAACGCGGTCGCCGTTGTTGCGGAATTAAGAACTTTGCCGGGAGTCTGAATTGTTTGCAATTTGGCATCTGCAATAGCCGCAGCGGCATTAATATCGCTATTAATTATGCTGTTATTTAAATTGAGCTTGGCATATGCAATATTCGCATCAGCGGCAATGTTAACATCGGCAATTCCAAAAATATCCGGCGCATTATAATCATTAGGAAAATTGATCACGCCATTAACACCAAATGTAGTATCAAGAGAACCATTAGTATTATAACGTAAAACAACTGTCCCGTTATTTGAACTTCCACTCACTATAATTTGGCCATTGGATTGCAATGAAACAGAATTGGCAAGGGCCGTGGTGCCTGCTTCTGTTATCACAATACCGCCTGAACCAAATGTGGTATCCAGAGAGCCATTCCTAGTATAGCGCGCAAGGGCAATATCGTTTTGTGAAAAGCCAACGGCAACAATCTTGCCATCACTTTGCAATACAATATCATTAATTTGCGCACTGCTGCCAATAGCAGTGGTCACAATACCACCAAATCCAAAGGTTGTATCTAAAGATCCATTCGCTTTATAGCGTGCGAGCGCAAATTTTGCATTGCTCACCCCTGCCGCAATAATATAATTATTGGATTGAACAGCGATTGCATAAGCGCAAGCATCAGATCCTATGGGCGTAACGATGGTGCCGACACTACCAAAAGTAGTATCGAGTGAGCCATCGGTATTAAACCGCACCAAACCAAATTCACGCGTTCCGGCATTCACCGTATACCCGACTGTAATAATTTTTCCAGTATTTTGAAATGCAAAATCATAAGCACCCGCATTACCAAAAATGCGTTTGGTTGCTATACCACTCTCGCCAAATGAAGCGTCGAGAGTTCCATCAGCCTTATAACGAACAACAGTTACAATCGGTGCACCGCCGATTATGGAGGTACCCGCAGCAACATATCGATTGCTCGAATCAACCATAATGGCATGCGCGCATGCGCCAGTCCCTATATATTGAGTAACAATACCGCTACCATTGAATGCCAGATCAAGATCGCCATTCTTATTGTACTGCGCAAGTGCAAATGTGGTCCCTGCCGATAGCTGCGCCAAGCCCGCAACTACCGCTTGACCGCTATTCATTGTTAATGCGTTAATAATAGCATCGGTACCAAGCGGCGTTGCAACATAGCCGTTATACCCATATGCGGTATCAATCGTTCCAAATGGCGTATAGCGGGCGAGCATTAATTGCTGCAAATTATTTACCGTTACCGTCCCTGCCACAATAATTTTATTATCATTTTGTAGTTGAACCGCATTTCCTTGCGCATTGGTAACTCCTAACGTTGCCATTATGCATATATTATGAGATAGCAGAAAGAAAATACCTATTTTTAAAACAATCCTCATCGGCACGGTAACTCCTTTAAATGTAACCTTACTTCTTTGACCATACAAACTACTTTAAATTAATAAATCCCTTCTCAATTAATTATTTAAAGACTTAAGCAATTCGCGTAATCACCACCTCAACACTTGGTGTTATTGCCGGCGTCAACGTCGAGCTTCCGCGAGGAACTAACTGAAACTCATCAGTTGTCGCAGTTACTTGAAAAACCAATGTAGCAGGCGAAGACGTGACATTAACCAAGAATGATCTTTGCAGAATTCGGGCAACACTATTATCAATTGCATCCACTGCAGTTTGACTTCCGGCTATTTCTGTTCCGTTCAACAAACAAATTATACTCAAAGTATCCACGTGGCCAGAAACGCCCGCTGTTCTCCAACAAAGCGCTTCAATTTCCACTACATAAAGCCCCGTCTGATTACAGGTGATTGTTGCTGAGTTGGCAGTATGCGTCCATCCATTAATCTGTCCGTTGGCATGAAACGTAATGTTTTGGAATGTATTTGCGGCAGCTACCCCCTGAGTGCCGGTATCCCAAATATTAGCATAGTTAGCATTAGTTACGATTGTTCCGGTTGGACCGGTTTGCCCTGTACTGCCGGTTTGGCCCGTGCTTCCTGTTTGCCCGGTGCTTCCCGTTTGACCTGTTGAACCAGTTGACCCAGTACGTCCAGTTGATCCTGTGCTGCCAGTTGAACCCGTTGAGCCGGTAAATCCTGTTGGACCCGTTTGACCGGTACTTCCGGTTTGGCCGGTGCTGCCAATTTGCCCCGTTGATCCAGTTATTCCTGTCGAACCGGTTTGCCCCGTTGATCCTGTCTGGCCCGTGGACCCAGTTATCCCCGTGGATCCTGTTTGCCCAGTGCTGCCGGTTTGGCCCGTAGAACCTGTTTGACCAGTGGAACCCGTTTGACCGGTACTTCCGGTTTGGCCCGTACTTCCGGTTTGCCCGGTGCTTCCCGTTTGACCTGTTGAACCAGTTGACCCAGTACGTCCAGTTGATCCTGTGCTGCCAGTTGAACCCGTTGAGCCGGTAAATCCTGTTGGACCCGTTTGCCCAGTGCTGCCGGTTTGGCCCGTAGAACCCGTTTGACCGGTACTTCCAGTTTGGCCGGTGCTGCCGGTTTGGCCCGTACTTCCCGTTTGACCAGTTGAACCGGTGCTTCCGGTCGAGCCTGTTAAACCTGTTTGACCAGTGGAACCTGTTTGGCCGGTGCTACCCGTTGAGCCGGTAAATCCTGTTGGACCCGTTTGCCCAGTGCTGCCGGTTTGGCCCGTAGAACCTGTTTGCCCAGTGGAACCCGTTTGACCGGTACTTCCGGTTTGGCCGGTGCTGCCAATTTGCCCCGTTGATCCGGTTATTCCTGTCGAACCGGTTTGCCCCGTTGATCCTGTCTGGCCCGTGGACCCAGTTATCCCCGTGGATCCTGTTTGCCCAGTGCTGCCAGTTTGACCCGTAGAACCTGTTGGCCCAGTGGAACCCGTTTGACCGGTACTTCCGGTTTGGCCGGTGCTGCCGGTTTGGCCCGTACTTCCCGTTTGACCAGTTGAACCGGTACTTCCGGTCGAGCCTGTTAAACCTGTTTGCCCAGTGGAACCTGTTTGGCCGGTGCTACCCGTTGAGCCGGTAAATCCTGTTGGACCCGTTTGCCCAGTGCTGCCGGTTTGGCCCGTAGAACCTGTTTGCCCAGTGGAACCCGTTTGACCGGTACTTCCGGTTTGGCCGGTGCTGCCAATTTGCCCCGTAGATCCTGTTGATCCCGTACTACCCGTCGATCCAGTTGCTCCGGTAGAACCCGTAGAACCTGTGGAACCGGTACTGCCCGTAGATCCAGTTGAACCGGTGCTACCTGTTGATCCGGTGCTACCGGTACTGCCTGTTGATCCCGTAGATCCGGTTATTCCTGTCGAACCGGTTTGCCCCGTTGATCCTGTCTGGCCCGTGGACCCAGTTATCCCTGTGGATCCTGTTTGCCCGGTGCTGCCGGTTTGGCCCGTAGAACCTGTTTGCCCAGTGGAACCCGTTTGACCGGTACTTCCGGTTTGGCCGGTGCTGCCGGTTTGGCCCGTACTGCCAGTTTGACCAGTTGAACCGGTAAATCCTGTTGGACCGGTTTGCCCCGTGCTGCCGGTTTGGCCCGTAGAACCCGTTTGACCAGTACTTCCGGTTTGGCCGGTGCTGCCAGTTTGGCCCGTTGATCCGGTTATTCCTGTCGAACCGGTTTGCCCTGTTGATCCTGTCTGGCCCGTGGACCCAGTTATCCCTGTGGATCCTGTTTGCCCGGTGCTGCCGGTTTGACCCGTACTTCCCGTTTGCCCAGTGCTGCCGGTTTGGCCTGTTAAACCTGTTTGACCAGTGGAACCTGTTTGGCCTGTACTTCCAGTTTGGCCTGTTGAGCCGTCACTTCCGGTCGAACCCGTTAAGCCTGTTTGCCCAGTGGAACCCGTTTGGCCAGTACTTCCGGTTTGCCCGGTTGAGCCGGTGATTCCGGTCGATCCGTTCTGCCCGGTGCTTCCCGTTTGTCCCGTTGATCCAGTTATTCCTGTCGAACCCGTCTGCCCACTGCTACCTGTTTGTCCTGTTGATCCGGTCATTCCTGTCGAACCTGTTTGGCCCATGGATCCCGTTTGCCCTGTTGAGCCGGTGATTCCGGTTGATCCGGTCTGCCCGGTGCCACCCGTTGAACCAGTACTTCCTGTTGATCCTGTGGAACCGATAGATCCGGTTGAGCCTGTCGAACCCGTAGAACCCGTGCTTCCGGTAGAACCAGTTTGACCAGTATTACCCGTAGGACCAACTGGACCAGGACCTGTTGCGCCAGTCGGGCCTGTCGGACCTGTTGCCGAGCCAGGAGGGCCCTGTGGACCGGTTGCTCCCGTTGCTCCGGTTGTTCCGGTGGATCCTGCACCAGTTGGTCCAGTACTTCCAGTAACTCCCGTTGAGCCCGTTGATCCTGTGGAACCGGTTGAACCAGTTTGCCCGGCAGATCCCGTACTTCCTGTTGAACCCGTAGAACCAGTGCCGCCCGTTGAGCCCGTAGAACCGGCACTTCCAGTGTCACCGGTTGCCCCGGTAGGCCCAGAGCAGCAAGGCCCTGTTGCTCCCGTCGGTCCGGTTATCCCCGAGCCGCCGCCTCCTTGTCCGGGACAAAACGCAACTGGCACTGGAACTCCCATTGGATTATTTACAAAGCCATTGGTACCAAAAGTGCCGTCAGCGGTACCGCTTGGCGTTACCTGGAACAATAAATAATCATTATCAATAAAGCCGGCCGCCAGTAACGCATCATTTTGCTGAATAACAATTGCATTACCCTCAGAACTTGACCCGGGACATGCAAGAGTTGCAATACCATTACTGCCAAATGGCAAATCAAGGTCCCCCGAAGGGAGATACCGTGCAATATAAATTTGTGAATCAAAAACGCCGGTTATTGCAATTTTCTGATCTGCCGGCTGAACTAATACGCCTAAGGCAATTGCGTAGCTGCCGATTGGTGTTGTTACAATACCCCCGGTGCCAAATGTTGCATCCGGAGTACCCGATGGCGTATAACGAACAAGTGCAATCGCATTAGAAGATAAGCCTGCCGCTACTATATTGCCATCGGCCTGAATCGCAACAGCACACGCTACATCATTGGTACCGATCGGCGTAACTACCGTCCCGCCAACACCAAATGATGCATCAAGAACACCAGCCGTGGTGTAACGTGCAAGTGCAAATTGATCATCTGCTGTTCCTGCAACTACAATGTTACCATTTGCTTGTAATGCAACGGCATAAATTGTTGAACTGCTCCCCACCAAATTGGTAACAAAACCACTGCCACCGGTGCCAAATGAAGTATCTATGGTACCATTTGCATTATAGCGCCCAACTGCAAAAAAAGTTCTTCCACCGATGATCGCGCTACCGGCTACAACAATTTTCTGATCGGCTGGCTGGATCGCTAGGGCAGCAATACTCGAACCGCTACTGGCGGGCACCTGTGTAGTGACTATGCCACCATTAAATAACGGATCAACAGTCCCTGAGGAATTGTATCGCACCAGTGCAAACTGATTTACTCCGCCCACTGTTGCAAACCCTGCCGCCACAATTTTTTGCAAATTTCCCGCCAACGTTTGGATCCCAACCGCATTTGCTACCGCGTTCGTTCCTATCGGCGTTGTAGTTATACCGGGTGCATAGGTACCAAAACTCCCGTCCAACGTTCCATTCGATAAATAGCGGCACACTATAAATTGATTAGCATTTCCCATCGTGGTAAAACCAGCTGCAACCGGCCGCGAATCGGTTGGTGAAAATGTTTGCAATGTTAATGCATTTGCTGCATCTTTGGTCCCCACAACTATTGCCAATGTTGCTTGAGAAAAGAAACAACCGATTATAAATAAAAATAATCTTAAACTTTTTGTGAAATGCTTCATTCTCAATCCTTAGGAAACACGTGTTATGGTGAGAGTAATACTCGGTTGCACACCATTGATTGGTGTCATAATACTGCTATTGCCACTATTTGCCTCTAATTGCACAAAATCTGTCCCACCGGTAAATTGCAGTTTAAGCACATCGTTCTCATTAATCGATGCAATAAAAGAACGCGTTAGCGATAATGGTTTATTATTTGTTGGTTGTTGAATTGTTCCTTGGCTGCCGGGTATCTCAACACCATTAAGCACCGCAATTATACTAACGTTTGATAGCTGGGAGTTGGTGATGCGGCAAATCGCATCATATTCAATTAAATAATTGCCCGTCTGCGCACAAAAAAACTCTGCCGACGGCGGTAAAATTACCCATCCATTGATGATCGGCGCATCGGTGAATATTATATCCTGAAACGTTGGTGCAGAAACGCCAATAGTTTGAGTTATTGCTCGGTAAGCAAAAACATAATTAGCCCCGATCGCCCCACTGTTATAGATGGTGCCGCACACTACAAGGTTTCCTTGAACCTGTAAATTCTGTCCAATACATGCATTATTTGATACTTGCAAACTACAAAACTGTGAGCCCGTTAATGAGCAGCCGGAAGCACAGGCGCAGGTGATACACGAACGAATATGCGCTAAATAATCTTGCGAAAGACCGCTATTTTCATCCAGAAATGATATAGGTCCCTTTTTTTCTTGCGCATTGATATCGAATGATTCTAATAATATGAGCAAGAAAAAAAGATAGTTTTGTTTTATAGAATAAATGTACCTCATACTACATCCCTTTTTTTTTATAGCATTACATTAGAGTTACTATATTTTTATATTCTACGCAACGAATTTTAACATGAACCCAAAAACAATTTAAGCAATAGTATTTAGCAATAAAATGAAGCATGCAAAAATTAATTTCCTTGCCAGGAACTGTTTTGTTGTATACCATATTCCGCGCGGATACAAAAAGTAAAAAAAATTCAAAATCAAAAAAATCATACGGAGTAGCATAATGCGGCACATAAAAATATCTTTGCAGCTAATAATCCTTTGCTTGGTAAACTCTAACGCATTTCCTCTGGTGAAAGTAAGTATAATAACTCACTTTGATAAAAATGATTCAATCGTTGATTTTTTGCATCAAGCAAGTGAGGAGGATTATGAAAATTGTCAGATATTGTTAGTTTCTAATAATGCCAGCCAACAACAAATAGCCGCAATTAAACAATTTCAATATCTTTTGCATAATATAGTCTGTATTACTGATGAAACAAAAACTGTCGCAGCTCTTCTTAATGAAGCAATCAAAAATTCTTCAGGAAAATTCATTACCCATTTACGCGTTGAGGATTATCGCCCGGCAGCATTGTTTAAAGCGCAAGCTAACGAGCTTGAAAAGAATAGCTCAGTTGATGTGGTATATGGCGATTATTATATTACCTATGATAAAAATAAACCTACCAAGCAAGCAGATAAATGGTATTTAAGTGATCTACCTGAATTTAGTCCCCATTTACTTTATCGTGATGTCCCGGGCCATCAAGCCATGTGGCGCAAATCACTGCACGAAAAATATGGTTATTTTAAAGAAGATTTTGAATTCCATTTTTTGTGGGAATTTTGGAACCGATGCGGCGCGCATGATGTTTTGTTTAAGAAGATAACGGGCAACCCGGGCACCTACTATTTTAACTATTTTAATCAGAAAAGAACAATGTTTGGCCCCGCCGATTTTGAAAAAAGCTATCAAGAAGAAAAATATATCCGCGACAGCTACTCCTCTTTGTGGAAACTCAAAGAGATTCAAAAGCCTTTTGTGATAGTTACTGCATCATATAAAAACAAGGATTGGTACAAATGGAACTTGGATATTATTTTATGTCAAAATTACACCAATTATCGCATCATCTATATTGATGATAAATCTCCCGATGATACCGGTAGATTAGTACAAGAATATGCCAAATCATTAGGCAAAGAAGACTTGATTGAAGTTATTATCAATGATCATAATGTCGGCGCCCTGGAAAACATATATAATGCTATTCATTCATGTAAAAAATATGAGATAGTGCTTCTTGTTGACGGTGATGACACGCTTGCCCATTATGATGTTTTGAAATATTTAAATACGGCCTATCAAGATCCTAACGTTTGGCTCACTTATGGCCAGTTTCAATGGTTCCCGGCGAACATTCCGGGATTTGCGCGTGAGATTCCGTCCGGTGTGCTTGAAAACAATACAATTCGCGAACATCGCTGGTTAACCACCCATTTGCGTACGTTTTATGCAGGATTGTTCCAGCTTATCAAGAGAGAAGATTTACTCTGGAACGATAGGTTTTTCCCCATGGCATGGGATCTTGGCATTATGTATCCCATGATAGAAATGGCCGCCTTTCGTACCAAATTTATTCCCGATATTCTTTATTTGTATAATACCGCAAATCAGATTAACGATAATAAAGTAAATCTTGACCTTCAAGGCGAAATTGATACTTTTATTCGGCATAAACAAAGATATCAACCGATTTCAAGTTTCTTATATTAACGTGAACTCGACCTAAGAAAATTTTACCTATGTCCGCTCGTGGTGAGTGATTGCGAAGCAATCGTACCTGTCCTCCGAAGCTTTAGCGTAGGACGGATCGAACCATGCGGACAAAACACAATTGATTTTATTACTCAAAAGGCCGCATAGATTCGATATGCCTCATTTCATTCGGCTACTCACTACGAGCGGCCTGAAGAAATTTACCTAAACTAAAGCTTTTTTATCAATTCTTAGGTCGAACTCGCGTTATATTAATTATTTTCTAAAAACTGATTCGCCGCAAGTAACGCTTGCGGCGAATCAGTTAACTTATGAACTTTTTAGGGAATGTCTAGTAAATGCCAACCGAAACGATCACGTCTCCCGTTTGCGCGCCGGCGGTTGATGATATTTGCATACAGATATCATCACCTTGGTCAAAGTGAACAGATACCGTATCCATAATTGCGAAAGTTTCTAAATCGCTCAACGTTATTGATAGGATGGTATCCAGAGGCACAAGATCAGTTGGCCGTTTACGCTGTAAGGTAAATGTAGTGGACTGCCCGAGCCCCGGTGGGTCAACAACACGAACAGTCATTGATAGAGCAACAAATTTTTGCAAAGCACTAATTAAAATGGGAATAAATGAAGCAAACCCCGTACCCGGACGCAAATAAAGCGTATCTCCCGGACCAACGGGATTATCTGAATCTGCCCAAATAAAAAATGATGGGTAATCTAAGGAATCAAATCCAAGACCATTTGCTGTAGAATTAAATAAATACGTTGAACCTAAACCCAATGTTCCGGAAGTTTGAGAAATATCAGCAGTTGAACCGCTTACTTGAGAACTAAAGCAGGATATAATCGTTATACCCGACATACTATTGGTTTCGATCCCAATCGAATCAGTCCCGCCATCCACTTGAATTGATGAAGTAGTCATTACGATATATTGATCCGACTCGGCAAGGACCCCTCTGGATCTCCCGCTACTATTTGAAGTAACATTTATAATTACTACTCCAAAAAGATCATTTATCGTTGGTACTGACAAACCGGTATAATTAACACCAATAATATCTGAAGTTGTAGGGCCCGCTTCAGTATTATCTAAGATAATTCGCACATATGTGATAGTGGTTGTTTCAAGATCCGGCCCTCCGGGGCTAACATGAGTAATCCCACGGATTTGAACATCAGCAGCAGCAGTTACTTTTAAATCCAAAAATAAAAGACTTCCGCCTTCTCCTAATGTTATTAAATCAGTCGGCTCAGTAACGTTCAATTGTTGAATAGTCACAGTGTTTATGGAAACGCCCGCTAAGGTAACCCCCTCCGGCACAACAAGGACCTCATTATATACACCGGGATAAACCAACACTAAATCGCCATCATCCGCTTGTGACAATGCGACACCAATTGTTTGAAAGCGCGGACCATTTGCAGCACCTATATCATCATCGCCATCCACCTGATCAACAATCAGCGTATTGCCGTAGCCGCCAATGATCGGGGTGCCGTTCACACATAACTGGCCGGTAACATTTGCATTGCAAAAGTTAGCCACCGATCCGGTGAAAGAACAGGTGCGCAACAGTTGCTGTTGAATCATGGGATCACTCGGTAAAGATCGTGGAATTTTGGCATACGAATTGCCACATACCAATAAATAAAAAAACACTAATACGCAATATTTCCATTTATGAAAGAAATATGACAGCATTGTCTACCTTTTTTTAGCGAAAACATAATTAACTATTACTCAACCAATTTGAGCCAATCAAAATATCTTTGTCAAGAATTAAAATACTTCTGACAAATCACAAAGATGTGTGGAGTATGACTGAGAAAGGATTTAGCAAATCATTAGGAATTCTTGATTCCCCAAGGCAAAAATTTACGGCAAAAGCTGATGCAACTTACTCATCAAGTAAAAGGGAATTGAAAATAATGTATATTGCACTTGTTCCCCTTGATGATTCTTTACATTAACCGCGGTTTGACTTGGCAAATCAGAATTTATGCGGACCGCTGTAGTAAATTTCTTTAATCCCATAAAAAAATGCAATGATTTTAAACTACCGGTGCTCCCCGCTTTAACTTCCACCGGAATCACTTGATTACGATGTTGCATCACATAGTCAATTTCTGCATTCGAGCCTTTCTGATCGCGGTGCCAATAATAAAGAGCCGGTTCAACATAAAAAGGAGCAACAGTACGTAAAATCTGCCCCACTACTTGTTCGGCAATACCACGCTTGTTAACTAAATCAATTTCATCTATTGCGGATAGCTGATCAAGAGATAACCCCAAAACTGTTGAACATAATCCAACATCTAAAAAAATTACCTTCATATATTTATCTTGAATTTCGGCCGCAAGAGGTATTCCATTTGCGGCGCACCCGACCACACGATGACACACTCTCGCTTTGAAAAGTAAATCTAATGATTGCTTAATTGCGGGTATTTGCACAGAAGGATTTATTTTGCTATAAACAAATTTTTCGCCCAGATATAGGGGAACGGCCATCATAACTTCATCTAATCTTTGCGTGTTCATTCGCCCGCTATACTTGGCAAAATCATCCCGATACGTAGCCATAAGATCATGATGCACTTGGCTAACTTCTTTGAGGGACCGTTTATGTATCCAATCATCTACTGCTTGCGGCATCCCTCCAATAATTATGTACTCCTTAAAAAGCGTTAGAAGTTGCTCATGAATTTCTTGTGGAATTTCTGTCTCCCATTTAAAAGCGCTTATATATTCAACAAGCAAAGGCTTATTGTTTGCCTGTAAAAATTCCTCGAAGGATAATGGCTCGAGATACATGTAATTGATACGGCCCACCGGCATACTAAAAGTATGCTCGGCAAGAACAAATTCCAAAAGGGACCCGGCAGCAATAACAGGCAACTCCGGCATATCCTCAGCGAACCATCGCAACTTAGCTAAAAGTTCGGGCGCGGCTTGAATCTCATCCAAAAATAATACGCATGTACTTGGATCAATAGATTCATTAAATGCCGCACTGAGATTGAGTATTATTCGTTGTGGGTCATTAGATGCAAAAAGAGATACTAATTGCGGACGTTTTTCTAAATTTATTTCAATAAGTATCCGCTTCTGCCCTTTTGCCAACTCTCGCACGAGCCATGTTTTGCCAACTTGACGCGCACCGCGAATCACTAGTGGCTTACGGGTAGTTGATGCCAACCATTCATTAAGAAATGGCATCCCTTTTCGATACATTATAAGGCCTCCTTGATGGTAATTTTAATAATTCTAACTGGTTAAATTAAGCCAAGTCAATAAAAGAGGGGGTTCTTTTTTAGAACAATTAATAAAAAGAGACGGTTGTTTTTAATTATAATATATAAATAATATTGTCATAATATATAATATATGATATTTTGATAAGCAAGGAGTATAAAATCATGAAAAAAATAAATGTTACTTTTTCAATACCTACAGAAACAAATGAGCTTTTACATGCCCTAATCGGCAAAAAAAAATTGAGTTCTTTTGTCGCATCAACACTCAATAAAGCCCTTGAAGAAAAAATGGAAGCATTAAAAAGGGAATATGCCGAAGCTGAAAGAGACCCTGACAGAAAAAAAACTATTGAAGAATGGAAAACTCTCGATGCAGAGGGCTGGGAATGAGCAAATATCCAAAAAGAGGGGAAATCTTTTGGGTCCATCTTGATCCAACAGTCGGCTCAGAGATCACCAAAAATCGTCCCTGTGTTATTATATCCAATAATGCCGGCAACCAAACATCATCGAGAGTTATCGTCGCTCCTATCACAAGTAGTGTAAAAAGAATATTTAGTTTTGAGGTTCCCATTGAAATTAAAGGGAAAAAAGGAAAAATTCTTTTGGATCAGATCAGGGCAATCGATAAAATTCGGATTTCTAACAAAATAGAATCTTGTAATGATGATATCATGGATGCCGTAGAAGATGCCTTAAAGATTGTTTTGGCGCTCAATTAATGAAGTGCAGTGCTTAACGGCTCTTAAGAATAATCTTGCTTCTTCAAGAAATATTACGGAGCCCAAGAAGGAAATATACGCTCTACCAAAAAATAGATAAAATAAATCTGGCTGCGATTAAAGCGCTGTCTGAAACTCTTTATGATTCTTAGAAAGTGCCAACAATCGTGGCACAAAAGGAAGATCCCAAAACTCCGGATAACAATAAGATGGGCAAAGAGCCACCGTTGGTGGATTATCAATAAAATAGCGATTTAAATGACTTTCATCATGCCATTTGGCGATAATTTTTTGACCAAGATCCTGCACAATATGTTCGGCGCAGGTGGCTGTCAGCTTTAAAAATTCCTGGGTGGTGCCGCCATAAAATCCGCCGGCAAAATAGTAAAGCCCTTCACCATCACGCACGCAGGCGGTTGAGGCCGCATTTCTTTCATAGTCGTCATGCCGCTGATCCGGCAAAGTAAACCCCGGATGGCGCGTGGCAACTCGTTCACCCAGAATTTCATCCCCCACCATGTTTACAAAAAGCATATCCGCATCACAGGCAAATAAATAATCAATCTCTTCAAAATAGGATGCGGCATTCCAATACACACTAAAACGCATCATGGTATCATAGGGCCAGCCAAGCCGTTTTTGTTCGATGCGGACCACGTTATCCGCTTGTGGCACGTGCCCATCAGTAAAAATAAAATAGGTGCGATGGTAACCGGGCAAAAAATAGGCATCGGCTGATTCCACTAATTCTTTAAGAAAAACCGTATATTTACCCGTTGCCATAATGAGCAAGCCAACGTTAAAACGCGGTTTTTCCGGATTTGCAGCATCGGATATATGATTCAAAAAAAGAATACCCATACTTAAATACAAAAATCTACGTAGTAATTGGTTCATATATCCTCAGTTTGTACTCCTCCGTTCGCCTCGATGGAGCGCCCTTCGACAAAAAGCTCAGGATAAACTCCGCGCGAGTGCCTGTCCGCCGAAGCCTTGGCGAAGGCTGGAGAGAGGTCTCCATTCGGCCTTTCAGGCCTCTGGTTCGATGCGGCCAAAAGTGGCCTTACTCACCATAGACCTTCGACTGCCGCGGCCCCCGATTATCCTGAGCGAGAGAATCGAGTCGAAGGACCCGAACGGGGAGAGGTTCACCCTACCATAATATGCAAAATACATTCATCTTTATTTTTGACTTCTTGCCAGCTAAAACTTTTCACTTTATCTATGGTTTTTAGGAACGCTTCCATTTTTAATTTGCTATAGCGGTTTTGATAAGTGGTGTAGCCGCCAACGTTCACCATCCCACCCTTATCTTTAGCGCTATTATCCGGCGCCATAAAGAATACTACCAAAACTTCCTTGCCGGCTACGCGAATCATCTCTCTCATTGCATCTTGATATGAATCGAGATGCTCTAAGATATGCCGCGCATACACTATATCAAAACTAGAATCGGCATGCGGCATATTTTGAATGCGGGCCCTTTCAGCCGGAATTCCCTGTTCTTTAGCTTTGGAAACAAATGTTGAAGAGATATCTAAACCTAAGTAATGAAGATCAGGGCAACTTCTTTTTAAGGGAACATAATCAACACAAAAGCCACAGCCGACATCCAATATTGAGGTATATTGCTTTTGGATTATATGCAGCCGTGCCAGAATGCGAGAAACAGCATTTGGATCTCCCCACCACCCGGCAAATTCTGCCTGGTTTTTTTCATCGGTAGTTCTAAATTCCCAAATTTCTTCATATTTTTTTAACGGGCCGAAGTCAGCAAATGTAATGCAATTAACTGTTACAAAAACCAGAACAAATAATTTTTTACTTAAATTCATATGTATACTCTTAATTTCAATAATGCAATCCGAAAAGCATGGTTCGATACGATTGCTAACGCAATCACTCAGCACGAACGGACTCCACCACCGTTCGTGCTGAGTAGAAATCGAAGATTTCGTATCGAAGCATCTTTTTACCTAATTCAATTTAAGAACTCGCTATTCTCTTCCCAGCCACTCCTTCACAATAAAAGGTTGATCACCAAATATGAGACTAATTTCATCTACAACCGTATCAGTGCCCGTAACTGTACCGTGCCATGGTGATATCTGCACTTTATAATCACCCAATTTCGACGCGATAAAAGAAAAATTTGAATCAGCACGAATCAAACAATCAAATCGTGTTAATGCAAAAAAATCATCCAGCACATTAATAAATTCATTGTTTTCAGTAGTGCGGTAATCAAAAATCATGCGATCCGAGCGCACAGCCTCAGCATATTTTTGCGCAAGTTGGCCAGGATCATCATGATCGGTAAAAAGATAAACATATATGGTGCCGTGCTGAAACAATCGAGTAATTTTTTTAAGTTGTTCGATATAAAATGAATCGGGGGCAAATCGTAATGGATGTGAAGCAGTGAGCTGCTCGGCCGTAATCCGATAAACGGGAATATCCCAACCCGTTCCCTTGCGCACATGAACCGCAACGGTAAGCTTATCAGCCGGCAGTGCCGGTATGCATGTCGGATTTAGTGGGCAAATCATTTTCTGCAACAGTGCTTTAAAACCGGGATCTTCCCAATCTACAAAGAATAAAAACGGGAAAATTTCATCATTACGATTAAATATCGATTCAGGAAAAAACGGAATCACATACAATGTGCCACTATCCGGATCAATAGTAGAATCGGCAAACGAATATTCAACAACCGCATCAAACTGCGCTTCAAGCTCTTGGCTATAATGAATCTCATAAAGATCAATCATTAACTGATCAGAGTAACCAAATGGCTTATAGAGCAATGGAATTCTATATTTGTAAGAAATCCACTTTGCGTGGCAATAAGAAAGAAGATTGTCCCCAAATCTACCGCCGCTAAAGGTGTAAGTTACCGCGCTGGAGGTGCCCGATAGCGGAGAAACAAGAAACAAAATAATTATACTAAATAACATAATGCGCTGATAAGATACTGAAAAACTCATATGCTCCCTCTTTACGCTCCCAATGAATTGTAAAATTACTTGTAAAATATCCCAACTTTTTATTCTTCACAACTGTAATTTTTCTTTTTTTTATTCGATCTAGACAAAACAATAGAAAATTAGTAATTCTTGAGCATTACATTTTTTTAAAAAAGTATGGTATTAAAATGAATACAAAAAATATTTCTTTAAGAAGTCTTGGCGTCTACACTCTTATTTGCAGCCAGGCACTCATAGCCGCTCCAACGTTTGAAAAACAGTGGCAATATGCAGCATGAATATAATCGCATATGCAATTCCCTTAAAAAGCAAGGTCTGGAAGAATTAGAAGAAACACATGTGCATCCGTATTGGCAAGCCGAGAAAGAAGAAATAAGAAATTTTATATTAGGCGCACCCGAAAGCAATTTTCTAAGTAACTGGCAAATCCGTTACAATATGGTCAGAAAAGAAATGGGGGCTGCTCAAACGTATGAAATATGTTACTTGGAACATTGCATCAGCGAAAAGACAAAAAAACAACTTGCGCTTTTTAAAGAAAGTGATTTCGCACAACTTGATATAGACTGTTATCAATTCAATTGTTCAAGCAATACGCTCGGACATCTTTTTTATGCTGCAAAAGTCTTGGAAAACAAAAAAGATTTACCCATTAATACTATTGTTGAATTTGGTTCAGGATATGGAAACTTGGCACATATTTTTAAAACAATTTTACCCGACTCAACTATTTTCCTCATTGATTTGCCGGAAGTATTAGCAATTCAGCTTCTTTTTTTAAAAGCAACAATGCCAAATGTTCCGGTATATTTTCATTCGGAAGCATGTGCTACATACCAAGAAAAAGCGATCCATCTACTACCAATACACCTTATTAAACAACTTACTATTAATACCGATCTTTTCATTTCCACTTTTGCGTTAAGCGAATCCACACAAACCATACAAAGATTGGTCATAAAAAATAACTTTTTTAATGCCAAAATGGTGTATATTACCGGGCAAATTGATGGCTGGGGAAATCTCGATTTTGTATCTCACCCAATCATCATCAGCGCAGTAAAAAGCTATTGTAAAACAACGCAGTGCCAACCAATGCATTATATTTTAGGAGATCGTGTTTCATACGAAATTTTAGGCACAACGTATTAAAATTGCATAAATAGAGAGCAGTAATGAGAATAATATCAAAAATTGGGATCCAACAGCTCGGTTTTTTATTCAGCATTTTTTTTATTGCAGCACTAACGGCAAATCCCCTCGGGGCAACAACAAACCAAACCGATTTGATTATTTATTCCTATGATCGCCCCATGCAACTCTACGCGCTGCTTGAATCAATCGAAAAGTATGTCACGGGACTAGCAACTATTTCTGTTATTTACCGCACCAGTAATCACGCATTTGAAGAGGCATACAAAGAGGTTCAAATCCACTTTACCAACGCACATTTTTTCAAACAATCACCACCGTATGATGATCTTAAAACATTAACGTGCGCATGTTTTGCCCAAGCCAAGAGCCCGTATATCCTTTTTGGCGTTGACGATATTATTGTTAAAGATTTTATTAATCTTAATGAATGCATAGATGCGCTCGAAGAATCACATGCTCATGGCTTCTTCTTTCGGCTGGGGAAAAATCTTGATTTTTGCTACGCAATGAATTGTTCTCAACCTCTGCCACTTTTAAAAAATGTCCGGCCATGCATATATTCCTGGCATTTTAATGAAGGGCTTTATGATTGGCACTATCCTCATAACCTTGATTTTACCCTGTACTCTAAATCAGATTTTGAAAATCTGATTGAATCACTCGATTATAAAACTCCCTACTCATTAGAATCACAACTCATGGGCCATGTGGAGTATAGTAGGATTGGACTTTGTTATGAATCATCAAAGATTGTTAACTTCCCTCTTAGAGCCTATCTGAAAACTAAATTTTCTTGATAATGATTATCTGGAAGGCGAATTGCACTAATGCAAGAAAGTTAATGGATAACTTTTCATAGCGAGTGAAAATGCGCCTAAATCGATTTATCCAAGAAAAAGTTCTTTCAACTACCCATCGTTTTAAATCTTTCTCAGAAGCAACACGAGGTTTGTTTTTCGGCTTCTTTGGAGGCATGACAGGAGTAAAATTTCTTTTGATGGCTTCGGCCTTATTTTTTTTAGAAACAAAGCCTTTATCTGTGCGAAGATAATGATTTTTGGATTGTGGTATTTGTTGTTGCAAATTATCAATAAGGCTTACAAATACTTGCGTATCATGCCGATTGCCGCTCGCAATAGTGGCTCCAATCGGGATTCCTGCTTCTTCAACAACAAGATTTAATTTTGTTCCTAATTTTCTTCGATCCACAGGACTTTTTCCTGTTTTATCACCTCCTAAAGGCGATTTTTTATGGTTAGAGTCTATTGATTGATCATGAAGAGCTAGGCCTATTTTTCGATCATAAAGCATCAAAACTGTTTTCCAAATTTTTTGAAAAGCACCCGCTCGAATAAGTTCTTTAAATCTTTGATAAATAGTTTTTGATGGGCCAAAACATAATGGCAGAGCTTCCCATTGACATCCAGTTCTTAACAGATAATACATTCCAGCTATTAATGGTTCGTTATCCACACGAGGCCGCCCTGTTTTTTTTGGCGGAATATTTGCTGCTATAAAGTTATGAAATTCTTGCAAAAGTGGTTCAGGTATGACATATTTTGATGGTATAATTTCTTTGTAATTTAAAAGCTTCATATGAAAAATCCCTCTTTGTTTGTGTTGCTACTACAAGAGGGATTGTATTTTTTCTATCTATTTTTTCAACTGCCTACAGAGTTTTCAGATAGGCTCTTAATATCGTGCAAACCGATTGGCCAAACAATTGCGATAATAATTATGGCACCACGCAATTACTCGAACTTTTTAACCAAGATCTCAAAATTGACATAAAGCCCATTCATGGCATTGCCAATAAATCGGCCCATATCTCCGGCAATACATTAATTACCTTCGTACCCCGTAAACCGCTTGATGAGAAGCTTATTGTTATCGTAACCCCTTCGTATAATAATAAAGACTGGTGGGAGTGGAACCTTTCTTCTCTTTTGAATCAAAACTATAAGAATTATTACATTCTCATCACCGATGATTGCTCAACGGACGGCACCGGCGATGCATTGGAAAATTATATTACAAGCAACAATCTTGAACACAAAGTAAAACTGATAAGAAATAAAAAACGCCGTGGGGCATTATATAACCACTATATGATGATTCATGGTTGCCCTAATGAGGCAATAATTGCAAACGTTGATGGGGATGACAAATTACCAGATGATCCTGAAATATTAAATAGGCTTAATATGATTTATTCGTTGCAAGATGTCTGGCTCACCTATGGGCAATTTGTAGAATATCCTAGTGGCCAAAAAGGATGGTGCTGCCCTATTCCTGAAAATATAGTTAAAAATAACTCTTTTAGAGAATTTACCCATTTGCCATCACATTTGCGAACCTATTATACGTGGCTTTTTAAATGTATAAAGCTTGAAGATCTCCTTGATCGCACCGGTAATTTTTATTCAATGACCTGCGATTATGCGATGATGCTCCCCATGATAGAAATGGCCGGGGAACGGCATCTCTGCATACAAGATCAAATTATGTATGTCTACAATAGTAGCAATAATCTCAGCGATCACAAAATCAGCAGACAACTCCAAGCTCATATTGCTCAAGTAATTTGCGCAAAAAAACGATACAACAGACTTCCTGAGAGTGCAGAATCTTTTGCTCAAAACCTTGAAAATGAAAAAGCTGATTGGATTATTTTTGCAGAAGATGCCAACCCTGAATTATTAGAACGATTTATCATATCAATACAACACAAAGTTACCGGAACCGGTGAGGTCTACATTCTTTATCTTTCATGGCCCACAACCGTTGAAAAATACAAAGAATTAAAAGAAAGATATTCTACCGTTAACTTTCTTGCAATCGATGAAAACCGTACTAATTTTAAAGAACTACTCACAAATCTGTATCATTATCAACTTAAGCATAATTATGTGCTCTTTTCTTTGGCAAATAATATTGTAGAACAACCAATTAATCTTACTGATTGCATTCAAGCATTAGAAGAAACGCAAGCATATTCATTTTCATTAAAACTTTCAAAAGAAAATTCCTGCTACCCGCTTCCTAAACATATGCCATTGCTTGAAATACACAATGATATATGCGCATGGAATTATGCGTGCGCAACTGATATGTGGGCATGTGCAAATAGCGTGGACCTAATGCTCTATCGCCGAAAAACACCAACTATTTCAAGTACTTTGCAAAACTATTGGATGTATTCGTGGATACATTTTGTTGGCTGGTGGTCACAAGAAGGTAATTTAGATAAAATTGGTCTTTGTTTTAAATATCCAAAAATAGAAGAAGTAAAATAACGGCAAAAAATGAGTATTTTTCTCAATAGAATCAATCTCTTATTACTATTATTTGTTTACATAGCCAACGCTTCAGATTTTTTTTTGACCGGTGATATTTCAGATCTTTCTTCAAATGCAAAACGAATTGCCTGCGATTTAGGTAAAATTACCGTGCTCACCCAACCAATTCACGAAGAAAGTTCACAAGCAATTCAAGGCCATTTTGCCGTTACGGGTAGTGTGCTGCGGGGGTTGAGAAAACTAGGTCTTCCTATGAATTATAACCCAAAAACTATTGATGAAGTTGGCGACCATCTCTTTGTACTGGTAAATATCGATGCTTTATATCAGGCAATAGAATTGAAACGGCAAAAAAAAATTAAAACTTTAACTGTAGGCCCGAATATCTTAAATAATCCTTCTGAATTTAATCATGTTTTAGGATCGCCAGAGATTGATTGGTATATCGCACCATGCAATTGGGCCCGAGATTGCAATGTTGAAGAAGAACCACTAATAAAAAACAAAACAGCTATTTGGTACGCGGGAGTTGATACTGAATATTGGAAACTACAGGAATCAAAAAAAGAAACAAAAACAATGTTAGTTTATTGGAAAACTGAACCGGAAAGCTTTTGCATAGAAATAGAAAATATTTTACATAAGCATGGCTGGAAAACTAGGCGATTGCGCTATGGCAGCTATTCGCACGAAGTGTATAAACAAGTACTAAATGAAGTAGATGCTGCCATCTTTATTAGTTCCTCAGAATCACAAGGAATTGCACTTGCAGAGTGCTGGGCCATGGATGTGCCTACTTTGGTATGGAACCCGGGAAGAGTTTTCGTCCATAATCGATGGGTAGAGGCTAATTCAGCGCCTTATCTAACAGCGGCAACTGGATTTCTCTGGCAAACAATTACTGAATTTGAAGAATTATTGAATAATTTTGAACAACTAAAAAAAAAATTCAAGCCCCGTGCATGGATTATCGATTATATGAGCGATGAGGCATCTATTTATTTATTACTAGATCTCATAAGATATTCGCTATAACTTGTACCATTCATTTTTATATGGTAGAAAATTGCATATCATGTAAGCACAAAAAAAGGAAATCTAATTATGTTCACTTTTTTTATCATTTTATTATTTAGTTCTTTTGCATATGCTGTAGAAGCACAAAATCTCTATTTAGATTTAATGAAAAAATGTTTAATCAATTCAATCTATCAAGACCCAGGCTGTAAAGAAGGAGAGGGCCCATATCAAAAAGAAATTCGAGAAAATGGACTTGATTGGCCTCATACGGCTCATACTATGATAGGCCTTGGCAGACTTAATAACCTTCAATTTTGTGTAGAAGAGGTATTAAAAAACAATATCCCTGGTGACTTAATAGAAACAGGAGTATGGCGTGGAGGGGCGACAATCTTCATGCGTGCTATCCTGAAAGCATATAATAATACAGAAAAAAAAGTGTGGGTAGCTGATTCATTTGAAGGGTTGCCAGCACCTAAACCATGGCTCTATCCCGCAGATACAGGCATTCAATTACACGCGTATAAACAATTAGCAATCTCATTAGAACGAGTAAAATCAAATTTTGAACGTTACGATTTGCTTGATAATCAAGTCTGTTTTTTAAAAGGATGGTTCTGCGATACATTGCCCACAGCACCTATAAAACAAATATCCGTTATGCGTCTTGATGGCGATTTATACGAATCGACAATGGATGCATTAATAAATCTATACCCGAAGCTTTCAATTGGGGGCTATGTAATTATAGATGACTATGGGATGGAATCATGCCGCAATGCTGTATTGGATTTCAGAAAACAATTTGGAATCACTGATGAAATGCATTTTGTAGATCACACCGGTGCATTTTGGAAACGAGCTCAATAATTAGTCTCTTTTTTCCAAAGAATCATGAAAAAAATAATTATTTTGTTAGTCCTAACGTTAGCACAAAAAACATATTGCCAAGAAATAAAAATCATTTGCACCGCTGCATTGATAGACCAAAATTTTGAAGAACGCAAAATTGAATATATTAACTCATTAGAAGTTTTATCTTCATATGGTTATAGTAATCCATACGTTATTGAAGCCATAAAATCAACTGGCCCTACCTTTTTAGACAATTATTCATGCAAGGTTATTTACACCAAGGTAAACAACTCTAATTTACACAATAAAGGAGTTAATGAAGCGAAATCAATATTAGAAGCCTTGAAATACTTGTATATTGATGATAATGATATGTTAATTAAAATTACCGGAAGATATTTTTTTACTTCGAATGCATTTCTTACACTAGTAAAAGAATCACCTGGATTTGATGGGTTCATCAAAACTGATAGCCATAATCAAGTCTTCACTGGTTGTTTTGCACTACGGTATAAACATTTTAAAGAATTTCTCTATCAGCTTAATTTAGAATTTATGGAAAACAACATGATTAATATTGAATGGGAATTGGCACAATATATTAATTCTTTAGAAACAAACCAAATAAAAATCATGAAAGTAGAAAATCTGGGTATTACTGCGAATATTTTTGGAAATGGTAATCCTATTCTGACTTATTGGTAAAATAAAAAGGATCTCGTGAAAAATCAATATATTTTCGGCACTATTTTAATGCTCATATTACGCATCGAGGCAAATCAGTCTCTTGATTCTTTAGGACTAGAATATGGAACCGACAAAAGCTCAATTTCTCACGCTTATACAAAAATCTACGAGAAGTACTTTTCACCATTAAAAGAAAAACCATTAAGATTTTTAGAAATAGGATTTTTTCAAGGTAATTCAGCGCATATGTGGGAAAAATATTTTAGCGATGCACAGTTATTTTTTATAGATATAGATCCTTTAACAAGAAATTTTTTCCAAAACTTTGCCAGAGCCAAGCTTTCTATTGTAAACCAAGAAAATCCAAACGAACTTAGTAATTTTATTAGAGAAGTTGGTGGCGATTTTGATATTATTATTGATGATGGCGGACATACAATGAATCAGCAAATCATTAGTTTTAAAGTTTTATTCCCATTCCTTAAATCAGGTGGGATCTACGTCATTGAAGATTTGCATACATCGTATACTTATATCCCTGATTATGAGCGCTTCCATTATAATAATACGCAAGGGCAAACCGCCGTTGAATTTTTACAAAGTCTCATTCACTCAATTAATAATGTGGGTGCTAGAAATGGCTGCGCTGACTTTTCTAAATGCCCCGAATCTCTTTATTCGCTACTTTCCAAACATGAAAAAGAGATCGAATCACTACACTTTTATTGCTCTTTATGCTTTATATTTAAACGATAATAAGGAATTTATGTATCTAACTATTATTTTGGGCATGCTATTAAATTGCATATCAATTTCTTGTCAAAATTATAGTCTACTACTACATACAAATAAAAATTTTCTTACAGAGTTAAAGGAATTATCTTTATGGCCTGAAAACATACCTTTAAAACTCCACTTAGGTTGTGGCGAAAATCATATCAATGGCTATATTAACATAGATTATCCCCCAGTAGAACATACTGTACAGGCTACCTCTGGCGCAGACATTTTTGCCGACATAACCACACTTCATCTTCCTCAAGAGAGTATTGACGAAATTCGCTCTCATCATGTTTTTGAACATTTTGACCGTCAACAGGCTCTCGCTCTCTTATGCAACTGGCACCTACAACTGAAAATTGGTGGCACCCTTATTATCGAAACGCCTGATTTTGAAAGAAGCGCAAAATTAATACTTTTAGATGATGCTCTTTCTTATAAAGAAAAACAAGCAATTTTAAGACATATTTTTGGCTCTCATGAAGCGCGATGGGCCATCCACTGTGATGGATGGTATGAAGCAAAATATCGGCACGTTCTACCGCTTTTGGGTTTTGAGGATATTACAATTGAACATTCTCGCTATTTAAATCTCTGCAATATAACCGTGTCGGCACGAAAAACAAAAAGTCTTTATTGCAATGAACTCATATGCATTGCGCAAGAAATTTTACAAGAAAGTCTTGTGGCTGAATGTGAAACAAAAATGTATCAAGTATGGTGTGAACAATTTAATAGGGCTATGTTTCAATGAAAAAAATTATAATTGTATCAAGTCTTCTTTTGTTGTTAAAGACGATAAACATCATAGCTTATACTATTTATGAAAATTCTGCTGAATATGTAAATGTAGGATTCGACAATTGTGACATGCATACAAATGGAGAAGAGGATATCATTTCTCATTTTATCAAAAATCGAGAAACGGTATTCGATATTGGTGCGAATGTTGGATCCTGGAGCCAAAAAGTTCTAACGAAAGTTAATAGTCCTCTGATTTTTGCATTCGAACCCATTCCGGAGACTTTCAAAATATTACAAAATAATTTGAATCATCCTAATGTTCACATTTTCAATTTTGCTTTTGCCGATATTAAAGGTTTCAAAAGCATTGCGTACTATGATGCATCTCTCATTTTAGCAGAACTTAGCTCTTTTTATCCTCGGCCTATTGTTGAAGAAATGCATCAAACCAAACCAACTTTTTTGAAAGTACCAACGCATTCAATAGATAGTTTTTGTAAAGAAAAAAAAATTAATAGAATCCATTTTTTAAAAATTGATACTGAAGGATCAGAACTAGACATTTTAAAAGGATCAATACAAGCATTAGCACATAAAACAATCAATTGTATTCAATTTGAATATGGTGGGACTTACCAAGATGCAAAGACGACATTGCAAGAAGTTTATCAACTACTAACTCAAAATGGATATATTGTATTTAGAATCATTCCAGAGGGCCTAATTAAGATATCACAATGGTCAAATGATTTAGAAAATTATCGCTATTCTAATTATTTAGCATTAGTAGATGATGCTTTGTTAGCCACAGAGCAAAATTCACAACCAGCTATCATTTTACCTCTTTTACCAGTAAAATCAGGCAAACTCGGTTGGGCTGGTGGCCCGCTGAACAAATCATTCTTGCAAACAATTCAAAAAATTTTTGATACATCGTTGCTTATCGAAACAGGCACATATAGAGGCGATAGTTCTGCAATTGCGGGAGATATATTTGAACAAGTGTATACAATAGAATTAAGCCCTTCGCTCTATGAAAAGGCATGTCAACGTTTTATAAACGATCCTTCCATACTTCTTTATTGTGGAGATTCAGCAATAGTTCTGGAACAAATTTTGTCTTCTTTACAAAAGAAAGCAGTATTGTGGCTTGATGGGCATTGGAGTGGGGGAGAAACAGCAAAAGGAACAACTAACACCCCGATATTAGAAGAATTAAATGCGGTTAAAAAAAGTATGATAACAAATAGTATTATATTGATTGATGATATTCGTTTATTTCAAAAAAGTACGCAAAAAAATATTCATATATCTCTTGAAGGCTACCCGGAATTGAACATTATTATAGATGCCATTAGGCAAATAAACCCTAATTACTCGGTCTGGGTATATGGCGACATTTTAATCGCCTTTTCTGATTCAAATATTTCTGTAGCTCCTATTATTAGGGCAATGACAGTAAGTAGACTAAACATAGAAAATGAAAACAACCTTCTTGAAGCTGAAACAATAATAGCAAATGCTACAGAGGAAGAAATCTGCATTATAAAAGATTTATGCAATGATTTTGCGGATGATGGTGGATATGGCTTTAATCGCTACTATCATTTTTGGTATGCCCTTACATTGTTAAAACGCAATGAAACTCTCGCATATAGTCATATGAAATTGGCCTCGCACGGAGGATGCCGAAGGGCAGAATACTATTTGCAATCTTGGCAATGGAGTCAAGATATTGAAACTTTTTGAATGTTCATTTTCAAACTAGCCCGAAATTAAATTCCTGCTCTTTCTTCTATTCTTTTTGCCCAAGGTAAAGGATAAAGGTTGCTGGGCTTGAGACGTCTTTAAATTCACAATAACGCATTGTTTTTACGCCAAGACTTTCATAGAGTCGGACATAATCAATGCCAATACAATTTAATGGTGACATACCAGATGGATTTATAACCGTCATATTATACCAATCACTACCTTCATTTTTGTTTTCAATATGAAGTATATATTTTTTACTTACACGCACTATTTCTTGGGCTGATTTAACTGCGATGATAAAGGGAAGATGCATCATAACAGTACAAGTAAAAACTAAATCATAACCATCAGATGGCAAAAATGATAAATCGGGCAGACAACCTTTAATAATTTTAGCTTTTACAGGGATATCCGGTTTAATAATCCCGGTATTGATCTCAAAATTTTCTTTTATCTGTGCTAAATGTCGGCTATTATGCTCAACGCAGGTGATATCCATACGAGGGTTACTTGCATATAAATACTTGGATAATTTTCCACAACCCGCACCAAGATCGCATACGCTTGATATCCCTAACGGTAAAATAGTATCTAAAAGAATCCGATGAGTAGGATGAATATCCGGAAAGTCATATTCGAAAACATTCCATTCTGCAAGTGAAGAAATGCCTGAATAGTTAACTTCATTTGATAAAGCATTAGCATAGAGCTTTTCTTCATAGCCAACATTGCAAAGAATGCCAATATCTTGCTTGGCAAGATTGCATTTAAGCAGTTGATTAAAATTATCCGTATGCGCAGACATTATTTGCACTATTAAGCAGCTTCCTGAAATAAAATGCATTAAAAAATTTTTTCTTAGAAAGACCATATAATACCCTTATTATTATTTAACATGAAAAAATAAACAGAAAAGAATGCATTGCATTGTCGGTTCATTAACTCTACTGTTTTGGGATCAACCAAAAATTACTTTGGCTTATTCAAGCAATTTTTTTTTAAAATGAAAAGATGATTTTAAAGTAATATTCGTTTTCTTCTAGTAGAACCCTCCATTACTCAAAAATTCTATTCACTTGCAAAATTGTAGCAGTTTTAAATAAGCATATGCTATAAGAAAAAAGATCTTTCCAGGTAATCAAAACTATCTCAGTAACGGGAGAAATATGGCTATGAAAATAAAAAAAGCATTTCTATTCTTTTATTTCATCGGATTTATTACCGGCTCAATTGAATTGTGCTCTGCGCATGACTATATAACGGTGCTTAAAAAAAACGTTTTATATAAATTCGTTCATTTTGACAAAGCAACGGATAATTTTACCCAAAATATATTCCCTTCATGGGAAAATGAAACTTTTGATGTTTTTGACCAAGTAAAAGATCCTCAGGGCATCGCCATCGATATCGGCGCATGGATCGGAACAACCGCCATTTGGTTGTCCAAAAATTTTTCTCATGTCATAGCAATTGACGCCGATAAAGTTTCTCTTAACTGTCTCCGATTAAATTTAGCCGCATCAGAATGTAACAATGTGACTATTTGTGAACGGCCCATTGCGCAAACAAGTAAAAAATTTATTTTTGGGCCCCGCGGCGATGAATTAAATGAATCAATTTCATACATCAAAGAAGAACTGGGTGCTTCCCCAGCGCACAGTAATCATGATTATGTTGTGCGCGGATTAGCTTTTAAACAGCTGGTACATGATTATATATATGCAAATGATAAGTTAAAATCACAAAAAATATCCTTTATTAAATGCGATATTGAGGGTGGCGAAGAAAATATTATTGAAGATTTATTGTATTTTGCGTATTACAATAAGGCAAGAGTCTATTTGTCGTTCCATCTGAATTGGTGGAAATCGAAAAAAATAACGGATTTTGAATATCTCTTTAAGTTCTTTAAAACAAACTGCCCTGTCGCCAATATCTGCGAGTATGTTAATAACAACCCGTTTGCTTCCCTTCTTTTTGAACCACTGGAGAGCAAAGATGTTCTGATTAAGAAAAATATGCCGGTTGTGGTCATCGGTTATAATCAATATACCTATATAAAAAATATGGTCGCGCAATTGGAAAAATATACCTCTGATATCATCGTGGTTGATAATAATAGCACTTACAAGCCCTTAGTGGATTACTATGAAAAGGATTTTAAATACACGCTACTCAAACAAAAACGCAATTATGGCCACACGGTGTTTAAACAAAGCTTTGTGCAAAATTTAGTGGGTGATATCTATATTCTCACTGATCCGGATCTGGAATTTAACCCTAAACTCCCTACCAATTTTATTCAGGTTCTGATAGATGTTTCAAATTACTTTGGCTCTCATAAGACCGGCTTTGCCTTATTTATCGACGGCGATGATATACGAACCGACATTAAACTTGAGGGAAAATCAATTAAAGAATGGGAAAGCTCTAATTGGCAAAAGAAACTAAACTATCCGACCGCCCCTACTTTGGAGTTGTATAGAGCACCTCTTGATACTACGTTTTGCTTGGTCAATAAAAAACAGGGCGACTGGCACCAAAATAATGTTCGTGTAGCGGGTAATTATACCTGTAAACATCTTCCATGGCACAAAAATTTCAAGGATGCGCTCCTTCCGGGCGAATATGAAGCATACAAACAAAGCAACGTGTCGACCAACTGGTTTAAAAGAAATAAAATATTCACCAATGAGATGCTTTCCTTAATTTTTGAAAACATTGCAGCAATTGAGTTGTACCGTCTTTAGGCGCACAATCATACACTGGCACCATGTCCAGCCGAGCTCATTTTGAATACGTAAAAGCCCTTTATTTTTTTTGCTTTCTTTTCTATACTCTGGACAAAATAGAAAAGGGTGAGTAATGATTTGCCGCAGGTACTGTATAATTTTTTCGATTATTTTTTCGGGTAGCGCTCACAGCATCACCGGTCCGGTGCTCCTTGTTGTCGGAACCCGGCCCGAGGGAATCAAAATGATACCTGTTTATATCGCACTTAAAGAAGAGCAGATTCCGGTCCTTTTATGCTCCACCGGACAGCACACCGATCTTTTAGAAGATATTTTTGCCGCTTTTAGCGTTGAACCCGATTTTCGGTTCAATATTATGAAACCGGGCCAAGATCTTTTTTATATAACCACGACCGTGCTTGATAAGATGAAAATGATTCTTCAAGAAATCAAGCCTTCATTAGTGATCGTGCAAGGCGATACCACCAGCGCAATGGCTGCCGCACTTGCTGCCTTTTATCTAAAGATCCCCGTTGGCCATGTTGAGGCAGGATTACGAACGGGCAATATAAATGCACCCTACCCGGAAGAAATGAACCGCACTTTTATTAGTCTTATCGCTTCCTATCATTTTGCACCAACCGCCCTTTCAGTAAACAATTTACTCAAAGAGCATATTGATCCAACCACTATTTTTTGTGTTGGCAATACCGTGGTTGATGCTCTTGCCATGATGAGCGAAACTATACGCGCCAAAGAAAATCTGATAAGCAAAGAGTTGGAAGAAACAATTTCTTGGTGCAAAAAAAATAATAAAAAAATCGTATTGCTCACCGCGCATCGCAGAGAATCATTTGATATCGGTCTAGTCTCAATTTTCAGGGCCATACAATATTTGTTACAGGAACATTCAGATCTGGCAATTATTTATCCGATGCACCCCAATCCGATTATTAAGCGAAAATTTTTAGAAACTGATCTGAACCATTGTGCAAATATCTTTGTTACTGCTCCCTTGAACTATACCGATATGATCTATCTATTAAATAATGTAGATTTTGTTGCCACTGATTCGGGGGGAATACAAGAAGAAGCGGTAAGCTTGGGCAAACCGGTGCTCGTATTGCGCAATGAAACTGATCGGCCCGAGGGGGTGCTCTATGGAGCGGCACAGTTGGTCGGCACTGATACGCAAACAATTATCGATTCATGCAATCGACTTCTTACTGATACCCCATCAAAAGGGTATTCAACAATTTACGGTGATGGCACCGCATCAAAAAAAATTGCAAAAATAGTAACTTCCTTACTAAAAAAAGGGGAAACCGATGTACAAAAAAATGTTATTCATTCTTATAGGTCTGGTGTGTATAACCAACTACCGGCCCACTAATTGCAAAGAAATTCAAAAAAAACGGGTATTGATTGGGAGCCCGATACGGCAAAAACCTGCTATTTTAAAAGAGTTTTTGCAATCATTGAAAGAATTGAATAATGAAACGTTTGAAGCGGATTACTTATTTGTTGATGATAATAACGATCCGGAATCATCATTAATGCTCAATACTTTTGTCAATGAAATACCCGAAGATTACGCCATTCTAAAATGTAACAACCCGGAAGAAGATGCCTATGTATGCAATGAACGCACCCATTATTGGCACGAAAAAATTATTTGGAAGGTTGCCTATTTTAAAAATTGCATAATCGATTATGCGCTGCAACATTCTTACGACTATCTTTTTTTAATTGATTCAGATATCGTTCTGAATCCTAAAACCATTGATCATTTAATCGAAACCAATAAAGATATTGTTTCTAATATTTTCTGGACACACTGGCAACCGGAAAATCCCAAATTGCCGCAAGTATGGCTCATCGATGAATATCAATTTTATATATCAGGCCGCAATGAAAAATTAACCCAAGATGAAATACATGCAAGAACCGTCACATTTTTACAGCAATTGTTATACCCGGGAACCTACGAAGTTGGCGGACTGGGCGCCTGCACCTTGCTTTCACAAAAAGCATTACAAACCGGCGTTAACTTCAAAAAAATAAAAAATCTGAGTTTTTGGGGAGAAGACAGACATTTTTGTATTCGCGCGGCGGCCCTTGGCATTGAGCTGTTTGTGGATACCTATTATCCGGCCTATCACATTTACCGTGAATCGGATCTGAACGGCATTCCTTTGTATAAACAAAATTGCGCAAATAACATTTACCAAATTTAAAGGAACATGATGAACATACAAAAAATAACTTTTCTGATCATATGTTGTTTTTTTGGGGGAACGATCCATCCGAAAAAAAAACAGAAGCTTGTCTTTTCTATGATTATGAAAAATGAAGCAGGTAGAAAATTACGGGAGTGCTTAGAAGAAATTAATCACTATGCGGATCTTGCGGTAATAATAGACGATGCGAGTACGGATAACAGTATCGCAATAGCACAAGAAATACTCGGTGATAAACTGATCCTTATCAGAAATAGAGAGTCAAAATTTTCCAATGAAATTGTTTTACGCAAACAACAATGGGAAGAAACTATAAAAACAAACCCGGATTGGATACTTAATATTGATGCCGATCAGATTTTTGAAACAAAAATGAGGGATGAAATTTATCGGCTCATCAATCAAGATGAAATAGATGTGTGGTGTTTCCGCTTATACGATTTTTGGGATGAAACTCACTATCGAGATGACCAGATGTGGTGCGCGCATAACACCTACCGCTCTTTCTTGATTAGGTATAAAAAAGATTTTAATTATACCTGGAAAGAAACGCCACAGCATTGCGGCCACTTCCCGCAAAGTATTTATTTTGGCGGATTGCGTATTGGCTATTCTCTTATGAGATTAAAGCACTATGGGTGGGCAAAAGAAGAGGATCGGATTGCAAAATATTATCGGTATATGAAACTTGATCCGGGCGCCAAATATGGCAACCAAGCACATTACGATTCTATTTTGGATACCAATCCTCATTTGCTCGAGTGGATTGAGTAATATTTATTAAAATATATTTTTATTGTCTGGAATGCTATGAAAAAAATACTTAAAATTGTACTACTCATTTTACCTCTCTCCATGATCGCACGCGATCCACATTCAAAATATGACGCAACCCTAATCGGCATGATCTCATATCAAAGCGCCTGTAAACTGCCAGGATTATGGATAGACAACTTATATAAAGATTGCTCAATTAATTTCATACCAACCTGTTTCATGAATCTCGATTCGGCATCTGAAGTAACCAAATTAATTGCACAAAACCCCGATAAAACTCCCGGCACCGTTAGTATATTGCTCGATAACGTAATTTGGACCCCTCAATATTGTTCATATACCTATGTACCAGATAGCCCTATTAAAATTGTTCTATCAATGCTGGAAGCATCAAAAATGATTCCGCAATGTGTACAGATTTTAAATACCAAATTCGATGCGGTCATAGTGCCTGATGAATACTGGATTCCAGTCTACCGAGAATCCGGCGTAACAATTCCTATTTTTGTGCTGCCCTGCGGGCTTGATCTTGATGGCCTGTTATCAAAACCATTACCCCGTAGACCGCATACCACCTTTACCTTTGGATTTTCCGGCGCATTCTGGGAACGAAAAAATCATGTAAAAGTGCTTGAAGCATTTGCGCAAGAATTCGGCAATGATCCCCATGTTCAATTAAGACTTCATGGGCGCGGAGGCTACCAATCTATTCTTAATGATTTATCTAGCCTTATAAAAAAATACCGTCTGGATAATGTAGAGATATTTACGGATCAATTTAGTCAACGGCAATTTGAAGATTTTATGACATCTCTTGATGTGTATGTGTTAGTTTCAACTGCCGAAGGTTATTCGATCAGCCCCCGTGAAGCAATGGCGCTTGGCATTCCGTGTATATTATCAAACAACACCGCGCATATTACCCTATGCAACAGCGGATTTGTAAGGGCAGTAAAAGCGGAGATACCGCGCGATCCGGACCAATATGAAACATTACGCGGCATTGTTGATCGCGGTATTCAATTTGATTGCACCGTTGAAGATGTACGCGCAGCGATGAGAGACGTCTATAACAATTATCAGTCATATTTAGAAAAAGCGGGCCCCGCTCGCCAGTGGGTAAGAAGATATTCATTTTCCACGCTTAAAGAAAAGCATCTTAACTTTATTAAGCCTCCCCGTGTAATTCTGGGGAATGAAAACAAAGTTGAAAATGATTATTTAATGACCAATGATGCGAAACTTTATAATAAATATCTACAGATTATACAGTAGTACGGGATCCCCATGAAACAATCACTCATTTTAGCAATTTTGGTAAGCCTCTTGCCTAATTCACTTTTATCCAAGAGCGCATTAATCTTTGGCATTGCAGGGCAAGATGGCATATATCTAACTGAATTACTCCTGAGTAAAGGATATACAGTTCATGGTGTGGCAAGGAGATGTACAAATAAAAATCTAAAGCTACTCGATGTTTTTGCACAAAATAGAAATCTTCAGACAAAACTTATTTTACACTTTGGGGATGTGACTGACCCTCTTAATATACGTGAACTTATCTCTCAAATAAATCCAGATGAAATATACAATCTAGCTGCACAAAGCAATGTAAAACTATCCTTTGATACCGCATTTCATACCGCTCAAACAAATGCGCTCGGAACTCTTAATATTTTAGAAGCCATACGGTCAATAAATACCAATATTCATTTCTACCAAGCATCGAGCGGTGAGATGTTTGGTAAAGCTGAAGGGTTACCTCAAAATGAAACTACTCCCTTCCATCCACAATCTCCCTATGCAATCGCCAAACTTTATTCTTATTGGATAACGGTAAACTATCGGAACGCCTATGGCATTTTTGCCTGCAATGGCATTCTTTTTAACCATGAATCCCATTTAAGAGATGAAACATTTGTCACCAAAAAAATAACCCGTTCCGTTGCCCGCATTTATTACGGACTGCAAGAAACATTGTATTTGGGAAATCTTAATGCGCGGCGCGATTGGGGCTTTGCCAAGGATTATGTTGAAACAATGTGGCTCATGCTTCAACAAGAAAAACCTGCTGATTATGTTGTTGCCACCGGCAAGAACCATTCGGTTCGCGAGTTTGTTGAACATGCATTTAATGAAGTAGACGTTGAAATTGAATGGCAAGGGGAGGGAACAGAAGAAAAAGGCATAGATAAAAAAACAGGCAAAATTATTGTTGCCGTTGATCCCGCCTATTTTAGACCAACAGAAGTAGAATATTCCATCGGTGACCCGTCCAAGGCAATTGCAGAGTTACGATGGCAACCAAAAACTGATTTCGCATCGTTGGTTACCCTTATGGTGCAGCATGATTTGGCCGAAACTAAAGAAGAAATGAAAAAATAGTAAAAAAGGATTTTTATGAAAAAAATACTATTACTAACATTTTGTATCACTCTCAATGCAATCGCATTGAAAATTCCTACCAGCAGCAATTCACCTCATTTACGTTTCATAAATTGCAAGTCTTGGGATTTATGCACGCTCGATGAATCATTTATCGCTATGCTCGCTCGTGCCTTTAAGCCGGTAAATTTTGTAGAAACAGGCACATTTAAAGGTGACACCACTGATCGAGCATGCCGCTATTTTCCATTTAAATATACCATTGAGTTAAGCAAAGAATTGTATGACGGAGTCACCCAAAGATTCATGCATGACAAAACTGTATTTCCGTATCATGGTGATTCTGTTGAAATTTTACCAATGATAATTCAATCATTAAAAGGAAAAACGCTCTTTTTTCTCGATGCGCATTTTAGTGGCAACGGAACGGCTAAGGGTTCAACTAATACTCCAATTTTGTCCGAACTTGAGATTATTAAGAAGGCAGGTGTTACCGATGGCATAATTGTGGTTGATGATACCCGTATGTTTTACGAACACAATGCCTCTGTACAGGGAAGCATAATGGAAGGATATCCATCGTTAGCAGCGATTATAAATAAAATTTTGGAAATAAACCCTGATTACTCCTTTGCAATCATCGCTGACGATTTAGTGGCATACCCGGCATCTGAAAATATAACGGTCTCCGCAGTAACCCGAGCAGTAACTATTAGTAGAGTTTATGATGGCAACAATTTCACGGTTGATGAAGTTTTAGCTGCAGAACAAATTATTGCAAAAGCAACCGGAGATGAACGTGCTACCATTCAAATGCTGGCAGAACATTGTACTGAACCGTGGAGTAAAAAAGCAGGACTTTCCCGCCATTATCCTCTATGGTACGGACTCATTTTATTTAATGAGAATAACCATGGTAGAGCAGAGTTATTTTTGCAAGAAGCAAAACAACGAGGGCTAAAACATCCATATATTGATTCTTATTTCAAACCACAATCATACAGTTTTCTTTAATAAAATACTTTTACTTATATAGTTGCTCGTAATTAGCTTTATCCCAATACCAAGCCGGCGACTCTTCATAACGGGGTATATGATAAAATCCTAATTCATTATCTTTCCACGATGAATGGTGATAATCAATTTTATAAGGATTTGATAATCGATTTACAATATGTTTAGTAAAATATTCTTCACAAAAATGGTAGTCCCCTTTAACGAACTTCTCGATCTCGGGATGATTTTTAAATAATTCGCGAGCGCAAGACACCTTAATAAAAAAGCAATCGGTATGGCAATAATCTTTAAGATGAGTTCGATCTTCTCTATCTTCAAATCCGATCCAATTCTTAATAACAATATCATGACCATCGATAATTTTGCCAACCGCTTTTTTAATCAGATTCATATCATTAATAAATACTGATTCATGTTTAAAAAGTATAATATCCTCATCGGCGCATGCCGGATCATTTACTGCAATTTTTATTGAATTGATAATGCAATTTAAACAATCCAATTGTTTATCTCTGGATTGAAAAACCATACATGCCGGTTTTTGACCATTAAATTCTACATCCACATTTTGAGCGTCATTTGTTGCCACAAATATCTTTTTAAAGGGAATTAATGCCATATCCTTCTGGGTTGTTTCGATAAGTAATTGCTTACGGCCATATGAGGGCCCGGTACACAGAATAATTTTATGTTTTAATACATAATCAATGGCATTTTGACTTGGAATGACTGCCCCATAAGAAAGATTGCACATTAAAATGAGAGCAGTAATTATCAAGTGCTTTTTCATTGACCAACCCTTATTTGTTATTAATTGTTCGATCCTTTTGCTTTAAAGACCACCCAAATACGCGGTTGATCTTTATCGAGCAATACAGAAATACCTTTTTTACCAAAAAATTCATTAACGGCACGCGGCACTCCCGGATGACGGGTGGCATAATCATCACCGGCCATAACACCACCCTCTTTTATTTTGGGCCACCATGCTTCCAAATCTTTAAGAACTTCTTCATAATTATGGTTTGCATCTAAAAATACGATATCAATTTCCCCGTCTTCAAAACGCCGCGCAGCATTAAGCGAAAAATCACGAATTAATTCGAAGCGATCCCCAAATACGCTCAATTTATTTTTTACCTTATGGAAAAATATTTCGTAATAATTATCTGATGTCACAAGATTGGTAGAATCCCCATAATTTAAATAAGGATCAATACCATATAATTTCTTAATATTTGTTGCTTCCAATATTCTTTTGCAATGTGATCCAAAGGAAATACCTATTTCTATGGCCGTATGAAAACCATACTGATTTATCAATCGCGGCACTATATTATAATAGACCCCCCAATCCGCATCACATCCCGCTTCCATTTTATCTAGATAGTCAAGAGCTTGATTAATTTCTATTAACGGTATTCTTGTTTGTACATGCAATTCATGCCTGTCTAAATAGGCACAAAGTTTTATGCTTACCAATAACAATATTATTATTAATTTTTTCATATGAACCCTTTTTATTTATTAACGATTATTTTCTTTAACCAACCTTATTTGACGTGTCTATAAATCCGGATTTGGCATATGTTTCTTGATTATTAAATATGAATTTTGGATAGGTTTCATCTATTTTGACTAAAGGAAAGGATGCGATTCTCTTTTCCATATTTTTTCGATCCTTATTGGTCGGCGTGTCATATTCAGCATGCGCCCATGATGTTAGTTTGGTTACTACTCGATCATAACCACCCATATAGGTAAGATGCCAACCCGCGTTATTAATGCCAGGAACCATTCTGCGTTGTGCTAAACTTCTACAATAATCCGGTGCAAATTTTTTTAAATCTTTATAAAAGACGCCTATCGATCCGGGCCACGGGGAATCTTTTGCGTCAAAACGATTAAAATAATATCTATACATTGCTTGGTTACAAAGGACCACTCTATGCCTAACGGAGTCAGGCATTTCTTCAAGTGTTTTTTTAATTTCCGGAATAACTGATGGTCTTATAATCTCATCCGCATCTGAAATTAAAATTAAATCATCCGGCTCACAATCCTTGAGGCCCCTCATAATCTGATCACGTTGATAACGATCCCTCACCCAAGCATCATTTGTTGTGATCCGCTCATCAACAATAACATGAACTATTTTATCTAAAAATTTTTCAAAATGTTGCTTATTCGCTTCAAAATAGAGCGGCTTAGGGTTACCCCTAAAGGTTTCACGTGATTCTACTAAAACAAATTTATCCACATGATCATACAGTTCATGAAATCGAACCTCTAGAAGCTCGAGCTCATTAAAGAATAAAAAACAATCATAAATTTTTGCATAACCCATATTACTCAATACTCCGGACAGTTTTAACATCTAATCATCCCGAATTTAATTGCACTTTTTAACCCTGGATCGAATTTTATTAAATTCGGGTCCAATCCTAACTTTGAAATAATCTGTTTTGTGAGCATTTCATTGTAGTTTTTGCGCTTATGACTTGCCATGGAAAAAGGAACTTTTTCCGGCAAGCTTTTCTTGGCTTCAACCTCCTGAACCTTGGCTATTGTAAGAGCGGAAAAAGAGGCATTAAAGTGATGATTGAGCTTTTCTTTGCTGCGCGCTTGAGATTCGGTAAGTCCTGTAAATTGTTTCGCATCACGAAAAACAAACTCAATTTGAAAACGTGCCTTGTAAAAGTCATAAATATCACGCGCGCTTAACGAAAAATCTGTTGAAAAAAGAAGACAAATAGATTCTTTGTTTTTAACACATACAACTCGAACCGTTCGCTTAAGACTTATGCTGTAATAATCAGCAAAATACAATGAAATGTGTTCATCAATTTTATCTGAAAAATTAAAATTGCTGAGATCTTTTACATCAACTTTCTTTCCGTACTTTCTTGGCCTTCCGCGACCTCTATTTTGCTCAAAAACTAAATATCGTAAATTAGCATCAGATCGCAATCGACTTATTACATGATAATTATCAGATCTCATCGCCGATACAAATTGTTCTTTTGCAAAATAAGCATCACAAACTAAAAACTTTATATCAAATTTTTCTTTGATTTTGGGAAGCTGCCCTTGAAGGCTATGAATATAAAAATTGATTCGAGTTGCATCAGATTTGCCAATTATTTGAACAATTTCATCTTTTGGTGGTGTTTGCTGAACAGAAAGCGGATATCCAATATTTTCGTCAACATCGATTAATGCTAGCCCGCTTGCCTCTAATCCTTTTTCAGATTTGCTTTGTGAACCATTCCAGAATGATTCTCTACCGTAAGTTTTTTTGCCTGATTTTTCTATGAAAAATGGATCAAATGCCAAGATCAGTCGCTTTTCTTGAATGATTATTCTTTTCACCGCAATGAGGTTGAATTGAAGATAATCAAAGCATTTAGCAAAGTTTCGAGAAAAAGTTTTTTCGCTCATATCAGCATATCTAGCCATGTTGGCAAAATTTACGCGACCAGCCATCGAAAGTATCGTGCTCATCAGGTCATTTACAAACTTTTTTTGAGGTTTCGAAATTTTTGTCATTTTTTCCAAAATTTCCTGTATAATTTTCATTGCCGCATTTCCCTTTTTTGAGGAAGTTTGATTGACTCCCACTAATTATGGATATGCGGCCTAAACTTTCAAGTCACTTTCAAAAAACTGTCCGAACTATTGATATTACTCAGAAACAATAATATAAATCCACTTACGATTTTGTTCATTATATCTCCTTTTTAAAAATTGCAGATCATGACAAAGCTACTAAACAAATTATCTTCATGCAATCGAGGTACATAGTTTGTGAAATTCTTTATAATAATTTGCATTGTTTATAAGCAGAATCGTATTGTCGTAGCCCGTTCGTGCTGAGCTTGTCGAAGCATGATGAATTGCAGGAGATAATACAGAAAAACCAGTTGGCATACAAAAAATAAGCATACCATTAGCGCAAAAAAGTCATTTAAAAAAATGCTTCGACAAGCTCAGCACGAACGGAGGGGACGCTGGATAACTTAGAATCAAACATATAACTACTTTGTCAACGCATTCAAAAATAGCTATGCTATGAAAAAAATATTTACACTAAAAAAGGTGCAGAATGAACACTTGCTCAAGAATTATTCTATCTCTTTTACTGAGCATAATTCCCACATCCTCTTTCTCTCATATCAAAAAAATTGCACTTATTTTTGGCATCACGGGCCAAGATGGGGCCTATCTTGCCGAATTTCTTCTGGACAAAGGGTATGAAGTGCATGGTGTTAAACGGCGATCATCAAGTTTTAATACCGCCCGAATAGACCATCTTTATCAAGATCCGCATCATAATAACAAAAAATTTAGTCTCCATTATGGGGATCTATCAGATAGCGCCAACATTGCAAAACTGATTCAAGAAATTGAACCGGATGAAGTCTATAATTTAGGCGCGCAAAGCCATGTACGCGTTTCTTTTGATATCCCTGAGTATACCGCAGATATTGATGCGCTGGGCACCTTACGCATTCTAGAAGCGATTCATGTATCAAAAAAGAAGATCAAATTTTATCAGGCATCAAGCAGCGAAATGTTTGGCAAAGTAGCAGAAATTCCTCAAACGGAAAAAACTCCCTTTTATCCCCGGTCACCTTATGGCTGCGCCAAAGTTTTTGCGTACTGGATCACGGTCAACTATCGTGAAGCGTATAGCATTTTTGCCTGCAATGGCATTTTGTTTAACCACGAATCACCCATCCGAGGAGAAACCTTTGTAACGCGAAAAATTACCCGCGCCGTTTCCAATATTTATCGCGGCTTACAAGAGACTCTTTATTTGGGCAATCTTGATGCACAACGGGATTGGGGGTACGCAAAAGATTATGTGGAGGCTATGTGGCTCATGCTCCAACAAGATGAACCGAGCGATTATGTGATTGCCACCGGAGAAACTCATTCGGTGCGAGAATTTTGCGAATGCGCCTTTAAAGAAGTTGGCATAGAAATAGAATGGCACGGCACCGGATCGGATGAAAAAGGCATCGACAAAAAAACCGGCAAAGTGGTCGTCGCAATCGATCCAATCTATTTCCGTCCGTCGGAAGTTGATCTCTTAATCGGTGATGCAACATACGCGAAAGAAAAGCTCAACTGGCACCCCCGAACTGATTTTAAAGGACTGGTGAAGATTATGCTTGATCACGATTTGGGGATGACGAAAAAAATGAAGGATATCTAATATATCAAATTTTCTTCGGCATACCGATCCTGCAAATACGTCTTCCAGATTGCCGGATGCAACTCTTTGATCCACTGATCAATCTGTTTTCTATATTCAGCATCAATTAATTTTGAATGGAACAACAGATCATCACCGTGTGATTGCGATTCTCGATACAAATCAATCGCTTTTTTCTTGTGAAAATCATAGTGATTCATAAAATCATCAATATAATCAAGCGGTTCGCCGAGGAACATAATCGCTCTCACCAGAGTTTGAATCGGTCTTGAAAGAAGGTCCTCATAATAAATTAGAAGCCGATTTTCCGGCGCCCATTCATCAAACAAGGCAATATTATCAAAATATATACGAGGATCGTCATTACCCTTTGCCTGCTGCCCCAACAACATCGGTAGGGTAATTTCTCTACCGCCGTGCCTGCTTAATGCTTCCTTGGGATTACGAACAATCAAAATGAGTTTATCATTAACAAAATCACCACCACTTTTACGAATTTCTTTACGCACGTGGACTTTTTCGATGGGTGGCCTGGTACAATCGATCTCAAATCCGGCCAACCAACCGATCGGATGGTCACGTTTATTATTCCTATTAAAACGATGAAATGTTGGCCGACCCGTATTATATTCCAGACAATAGCGCATCCAAGTATTTCCCGAACGCGGATAAGATGCCAAAAAAGTTCTTTGCCCATCATAGGCACATAAAATATCAAGTAGCTGGTCAGCGTTGCTGTGGACTGTTGCACTTCCACTACAAATAAAACACAACATAAGATAGAAAAATTTCCCCATTACAACTCCTTTTCTTTTTAGTTAAAAAACACGTAATTTTTTGTCAAGACCATTAAAAATATGTATTTTGTTAGAGATAACAAAAAAAAGGCTCAATAATGAATCATTTTGTATTAATTTCCATAGTCTCAGTGGCGTTTACTGCTGCCGCATACGAAAAAGATTTTACCACACTACGACCAGTAACCATCGCCATATTAGCAAAAGATAAGGCACATTGTTTACCGCTTTATCTTTCCTGCATTGAAAAACAGACATGGCCCAAATCTATGACCTATTTGTATATCCGAACCAATGACAATAATGACAATAGCGCACAAATATTGCATGATTGGGTTAATAAAGTTAAGGATCAGTATTTAGGCATCTTTTTTGATGATTCCGATGCGCCGATTAGTGTAAAACAATACGTTCAACATGAATGGAACTGTACTCGGTTCAAAGTATTAGGTGCAATACGTCAAGCTTCTTTGGATTGGGCTTACGAACATGGGTCACATTATTTTGTGATTGACTGTGATAACTTTATATTTCCCCATACGGTTGAAACAATGGTATACACGAATCTTCCTATAGTGGCGCCTTTGCTTCATAGCAATTGCGCATATTCAAACTTTCATGCGGATATCGACTCTAACGGTTACCTAAAAGATTCGCCATTTTATCTACCATTAGTAAATAGAGAAATAAAAGGGCATGTACAAGTTCCGGTAGCTCATTGCACCTATTTTATTCGACATGAAGTATTACCGGAGATGAGTTACGATGATGAAAGTTATCGCTACGAATATGTTATTTTTAGTGACAATGCACGGAAAAAAGAGATTCCACAATATCTTGATACCACCGATGTGTTTGGCTATGTTTCATTTGCCGAAAACTCAAATGATCTGGTCAAAGAGCCATGGTTTTTGCCATTTACTATGAAATTACATAGTTTTAACCCTTCGAGACCCGTCTTCGCCAAGGCTACGCCGGGCACCGCGCACGCTCCTCAGCCTGCCCGCCATAGCTCTGAATGAGCGACGGCTGGGGATGAGCGGATACATTTTTATAACTCAATATTCCTTAATATTGCTTTAAGAGCAAAAAAATTAAAGAGATTGGCCAAACATTTTAATAATTTCTTTATAAGCGGTAAAAATTATTCCAAGTACAAATAGGCAAAAGATTAACAAATAAAAATATTTATGTGGTTTAGGCGTTTCATGATACAATCTGCTTTTTATTAAATAATCAAGCCCAATGTTAAAACCCAAGAGCAATGAAAATAAGATACAAGAAAATCCTAAAATTTTTTCTATACTCGGAAGGTTTTTTAAAAATTGAAATTCAATAGTCAAAAAAGAGACAATGGATGCAAATATGCCAAAGATCGTGATTAAAGTCGCTTTATCAGTCTGAATTTGTTTAGCCATTTCATCTTTAGCTTCTTGAACTGCTTTATTTTTTGCAGTTTCGATCATCTGTTTAACGTCATCAAGGTTAAGTTCCGGCTGCCCCTTGGTTTTAGCAGAAGTTTTTTGTTCAATTTTAAATGACATTTTTATAACTCAATATTTTTTAATATCGCCTTAAGAGCAAAAAAATAAATACGCCCACTTTCATTGCCAATTAACATTATCATTGGGACCATTGGCCCACCAAGAACATATGTATTAGAATACTCTTTACTAAATGGTTCACTTACAAAGCCCTCAAGTAATGTGACTGATTCGGTTATGCCGATTTTATCAGACCTTTTTTGAAGCTCTTCAATAAGACTTTGTTTGACGTCTTCAAATTTGATTACTTTTTTCTTGTCATCCATTTTATTTTTTTTTTTGTCAGGGAAAGCAGAAGATGCATTTTTATTTGATTATAAAGGCTTTTTTAAAAAAATCACTATCCCTAGGCGCTTCGGCACTCACCAGGAAAGGGTAATTAAACAAAATCAGCACGAACAAAAATATCATCAACATGAAGATGAGTAATCAGAATAAATCCCTTTGAGCAAAGAAAATCCTGAATATACGGCTCATTATAATTATTTTCTACGGTAATAACATCGATAGTAATTTTTGAAAAATCTATTGTTTTCAAGATCTCAAGTTCACTACCTTCTGTATCTAATGACATAAAGTCAATATGAGTGATCCCATATTTCCCTAGGAGAGTATCAAACCGCATCGCCGGCAGTTGTAATATTTTTGCTTCACCACCAAATTGGGCAATGTCATTCATTACTATAGCTAGTTGCCGCTCATCATAGGTGCCACACATGCCACTGAGCATTTCATCGCAACAATCCAAGTGTAAAAACGGCACCGTTCCTTCAGTGGAGCATACACAAGCATTAATGCACACACAACTACGGCATTGTTGTAATTTTTTAAAAAGATGTGGCAACGGTTCAATTGCTATACCTTTCCAACCCAAACGGTCAAAATAGTAGGTGTTACTAAAACTTTCACCGTCATGAGCCCCGATATCCAAATAAAAACCATCTTTCTTATCATGAAAAAAAATCTCATTTACAAACTTGTCTTGCCCAGCTTGGCTCTTATAATTGTCGTCAGCAGAAACGGAGAATGCCATCAAAAACAAAGAGAGTATGAGTAGTTTATTGTTCATTTTTTTCCTTATTAAATCCCCAAACAGGTGCAAAATTAATGGGCGAATGAGGAATTCATTCGCCTGCTTGTAATATTATTCTATTTCACACTCAGGCAAAAGCATTTTGTTGGGCAAGCTTACGATTTAAATAAAAAGAGAGATTCGTAAAAAGATGCGGATAATTATCATGCGTCTTCAATGCAGCACGAACCTCTTGCTCGCCCATGTCGAATTCACCGACGTACCAGGCGCATTGACCAAGAATATCATGACGAACATAATCATATGCCTCTTTTTCTACAAAAAGTGTGTCATTGGCCGGATAAGGAACCTGACAAGCTCGTTGCGCAAACAAAAAGGCACATGCATGATTACCTTCATGTAAATAATGTTGCGCTACACGAATAAGTGGCTCAACCCGGATCGGTCTCATCGTAAATGCTTGCAAATAATGATCAAGCGCTTCGGCCCAACAAGAACTGCCATCAGGATTTTTCATACGCTCAGTTACCGTTGCCAAACGATAGCGTGCCATAAAATCTTCCTCACACCAGCCAATTAAATGGGTACGTAATTCATAGTAGTAATAGGCATTATCAAGATCACCTAGACAATCAAATGTTTGCGCCAAATAGAAGCAGGTACGAGAATCTTGGGGATTAGCTAAGAATGCTTTAAGAAGCAATTCTTTATCACGCATCCATCGCCGCTGCGTTTTTTCGGCGCCAGCCCGTTCAACTTTTAGCTCAAAATAAATGCTATTGGGTGTCTTAAACTGTGTGCCTATCATAATCGTTTCGTGCACAACGCCGCCAAATCTCAAACTGGAACCGCCGCGCAAAAGACGTTGTGTACCAAAATCCAGGTCAGGTGAAACGATTCGCACCAAATATGAAGTATGCTCAGGATGTTCAAGCTCCCGTTCGCAAAAAGCAAGCAACTCTTCAACCCCATGCAAATACCATTCGGCATCTGGCATTAACATATATCCCGCGTGAGGGAATTTTTCTCCCACCAAATCGAGCGCCCGATTACGGGAAGTGGCAAAATCAACAAACGGTTCTTGAATTATGAAATAATTGGTCAAATGGTAATCCATAAAGAGCTCTTCGGCCTTGATCATCGTGGGCGATCGTGGATCAAGCCCCGTATCATAAACCACGTAGGCAATCTTTTCTCCCCGGGGATCTGCCTTGCAATACATTTCCAGAGTTTGTCTAATAACCGTTTCTTCATCTTTTACCATTATAACAACAACCAAAAGGGGATCGGGCTTGGCGGTTTGTGCATAGGATGACTCAATAAAACATGCTAGAAATAAGATAGCGCACAGCGCAGAAAGAAACTTCATTTTTCTACTTCCTTTTTTTTTACTACTGACTTGCTGCTATTTATAAAACAAGAATTTTAAAATGTCTACCGCTTAATTGATTTTAAGTTATACTGAAACTTGCTACTTACTTTTATAACCCTTGGACAATTAATGTTTTTAATAATTATTTTATATGGCCTTTTTGGCGCATCATTTCCCCTAAGTAAAACACTTCTTGGGTTCGCCGACCCAATTTTCTATACGGGCATCAGAATGTTTATTGCCGGTTCTATTCTTTTGATTTACCAATATTGTTATGCGCATCGTCATCTTAAATTTAACTGGCACAATAAGTGGTACTATTTGCAAATTATTTTTTTTGGTATCTACTTAACCTATATTTTACGATTCATTGGACTTGGAACGTTAACCTCTTCCAAAACAGCCTTTTTGTTTAACCTTATGCCCTTTTTCTCAGCATTTTATTCATTTTTAATGTTTAAGGAGAAGTTAACGCGCCAACAATGGCTTGGCCTAGCGATAGGCTTTGTTGGTTTTATACCAATACTCAAAACAACTTCACCACTAGAAAAGAGCTTGGGGGAAATTTTTTTTATTTCGTGGCCCGAATTGGCCGTTTTGGCAGCAGTGGCGGCACAAAGCTATAGCTGGATAATTATGCGAAAATTGGTAAAAGAAAAAAGTTATGCGCCGAGCATGATTAATGGCATGACTATGACGGCCGGCGGTATCCTTGCTCTTATCACCGCCTATTTTTGGGAAGGCAAACAAGAAATGGCCGACCCGGGCGCTTTTTTGAGCTTACTCATTCTGGTGATTTTAATTAGTAATATTATTTGCCATAACCTCTATGCCTATCTGCTCAAACGCTATACTGCAACATTCTTGGCATTCGCCGGCTTTTTAGGGCCATTGTTTTCAGCATTTTATGGCTGGCTTTTTTTGGCAGAAAAAATTACCTGGCATTTTTATGTCTCGGCAATCATCGTGTTTATCGGCCTATACCTTTTCTATCAACATGAACTGGAAGTAGTTGGTATTGCCAATGAAAAAAAGCACTTAATTCATGATTAGAAATGTTTGTTTAATAAAATAATAAGAATTAAAAGTTAAAACTTTTTCGCCTCTTGCGTTAAAAGGAGGCTTTGATAAGTCTAAGGGACGATAGTCTCCCCTACCGATATCATAATTATCACTTGATAGCGTGGAAGCATCGAGACCATTAGTAATAAGAATGTATTTATATTTGTGAAATTGCTTCATAACTCTGAAAATATCAGCATTTGTTAAATGCTGCAAAACATCTTTGCAAACCAGAAGATCCGCTACCGGAAGCTCACTATTTAAAGCATCGGCTTGAAAAAAATGAATATTTTCTTTCTCGAAACGAGATTTATTACGGACTATAACTGATGCAACAACATCGTATCCTTTATAATCAACCCCATCCCAATTCATGAATCGAGTAAATTCCCAATCACCACAACCGAGATCTACAACACTTTTTATACTATTTTTTTCTATAAAATTTTGCAGAAATTCACGATATATTATCGTCACTTGATCGTCGGAACCCTCTCCACTCCAGCCAATACCTTCACAATTTTCTCCCCATACTTTATTAGCATAGATCTCAGAAAAGATTTCTTGTGCCAGTTTGTTTTGACTCACATCTGCCTGAACAGCAAGACAGAGCAGTATTCCTAAAATACCCGTTAGACTACGCATTTCTCTCTCCTCATTAAATTAGTTTATTTTAAAAAAACTTTTAACATACTGCAATGGATGAAAGGCTCCATGACTAATCTGATTAATTTCATCTTGATAAAAGATCAATAAACCAATAAAAGTCACGAATGACGCGTATAAGAAATTGAGGGTGAGTGGTTCGCCAAGGAGAATATTACTAAATAAGTACACATACAATGGTACTGAAAACCCGGCAAGCGAAACAAAGGTTGCAGTATGCCTTTTGAGAAAGTGCGCATACATTGTGTAGCCGATCACGTTACCGATAATAATCGTGTAAAGAACTGCAAAAATTATTATATGGAGATTTGTGTCTGGCGTTACCGCTACATGCAAAAATTGTGTTGCATCAGAAAATGTATACGGTGCAAAATAACCCTTCATAAAAGGAATTTTTTCTATTATAAAATTAGTACCTGCCCACAAAAAAGGAGTAACAAACGCAAGGATCCCACTTATGGTCATCAACAAACCATTTGCTTCGGGTGGTGTATAACGGTCTTTGCGTAATAATTGCTGTACCAACATCCATCCTATCCGGCCAATGGCCATGGCAAGCAGTGCGGCAATTTCCGGGTATGAGAATATTGACCAAGCAATAAGCTGATTTTCTCCCGTTGATGATGAAATAAGCAAAATGAGTGTCCCGGCAAAGCCGAGAATAATGCCAATTATTTTTTTCTTAGTAAGCCGTTCAGCCCAAAAAAGATACGCGTATAAGGCAGTTACAAAGGGGTCAAGACTCGCCAAGAATGCAGCTTTTGAGGTGAGCATATTTTTTAATGCATATGCTTTAAAAAGTGCCGGCACCAGCATAGTTAATAATGAAATACCCAACAGAATAAAAAGATCTTGTTTAAAATAGGCAAAAGAAAGCCGATGACTCTTTTTGCGATAATACAACAAAAGAATTATCCCCGCGCCCAACATGCGCAGACCGACCATTAATGAAAGAGAAAGCGCTGAAAGCGCATATTTATTGGCAACTGTTGCACTTGCTAAAAACGCAAAACCGAGAAAAACATCAAACATTACGGACAACCTTTGCAAGTGCTATCAAATTTATTTAATATTATTTCCTTTAAAAGACTGGCCGCGCCCGCCATAGCTCGTTAGGTCGAGATAATTCATTTCGATGCAATGAGTCCAGCCTTCGCTTTTTTCTAGCCAGCTCATTAGTTCTAGCATTGAAGCTACGGCGGACAGCCTACGCTAGTTCTATCAAGCCCAAATTATTTCTATATCAATCCGTTAAAAAACTGGCCGTGCCAGCCGTCCTTCGAGACGCAGCTTACGCTGCTCCTCAGGATGAGCGGAAGGACGCGTTTACTCCTGAGCTTGCCGAAGGGCTTGGCGTAGGCTGGTGCCGAGAGCCGGATTCGAACCGGCACAGTGTTGCCACCGCAGGCACCTGAAGCCTGTGCGTCTACCAATTTCGCCATCTCGGCATATTTTCAATTAAGATTAGAATAAAGCAGTTATAAGAAAATGCAAAGAATAGTTTAAATAGGCCTATTTTTTAAAATTCTGCAAATTTCTTGCCTGCAAGAAAATGGATATGACTATGAAAAACCACCTGCCCTGCATCAGCCCCATTATTCACCAATAATTTAAATGATTGGGACCCTGATAACCCTTTTGCTAATTGTTTTGCCATTAGTAGCATTTGACCAGCAAGATTGGTGTCAGAATCTTGAAATTCGGTAATATCAGCAATATGCCTTTTGGGCAGAATCAAATAGTGGATTGGCGCCTTGGGATTAATATCTTTAATCACAATAATTTCTTGATTCTCTGCAATAATTGTTGCTGGTAATTCTCGAGCAATTATTTTACAAAAGATACATGAAGACATGTTATTCAATCCAAAAATATTTTTATTATTATTTAAAAGAAGCTGACGGCTCTAGGTTGCTGCTCGTCCGTCTACGCTTTCACTTCGTCAATATCAATTACTAAAGAAGTTTGTGCTTCCCAGCCGTCGCTCTTCGAGCTATGGCGGGCAGGGCTGCCGGACAGTCTTCGCATCCTGCTTTTCAAATTTTTTGTTCTACCTTATAGGGTTGGCGAAGCCAGGCGTAGCCCGCTAGGGCGAAGACTGGTGCCGGGGGTCGGACTCGAACCGACATGATGTCAAACATCGCTGGATTTTGAGTCCAGTGCGTCTACCAATTCCGCCATCCCGGCATTAAAATATGCTATTAATAATAGCGCAAATTACGCTATCGTCAATAAAAAACATCCCCTGTCTATATGCTTATTGTTCAGATAACAAAGGCAACGTTCATGATTGGTGTATAAATCGCAACGATAAGTGTCCCAATCATAAGACCCAGAAATACCAGAAGACATGGACCAAAAAGTGCATTCGCGCGCGTCAAATTTTTTAAAAGGCGTTCTTCATGAAATTCGGCGATCCGAGTCAATATTTCTGTGAGCATCCCTGTCTCTTGCGCCACCTGCAAGAGCGCAATTGTTTCTTGATCACACAAAGTGGTACTTTCTTTCAATGCATGGGCCATTGTGTTGCCTGCTTTTACCTGATCGAATGCCCCATGTAATTGCTTTCTTATATGCTGATTTGCAACAGACTCTTTTACAATATTGCATGCCTGAATAAGTGATGTGCCGCCTTCTAATAAAAGCGCCAGCGATTTAAAAAATGTTGCCATTGTATTTGCCGTATAAATTGCCGCTAAAAAAGGAACTCGCAATGTCAGAGCATCAATTCGCGATTTCCCCGAAGCGGTAGCTGCATAAATTTTGGCACCATAAAAAGCTGCCGCACCGATGAGCATAAGCAAGATCATCTGCCAACTTTGAATAAAATTACTTACTCCAATTAAGAATTTGGTGCTACCGGGCAACTCTTTGTGCAACGACCCAAAAACAGCCGTTAGTTGAGGCACCACAACAACTAAAATAATGGCAGTAACCAGTACAAAAAAAGCGGCAGTTACTAACGGCAAAAGAAGCGCGCTGCGTAACTTTTTTTTAAATTCAGCAACCGATTCAAGATGTTTGCATAATACCTGCAGGGAACCTATGATATTCCCCGATTCTTGTCCCACGCTCATCATTTGAACCATTATCGGACTAAAGAACTTGGGGAATTGGCACAACGCCTGCGATAAAAAGATACCATTATTAACTTGATGGGCAACGCCAGATGTTGCCGAGCCAAACCCGGTATGCGCGGTCTGGTGCGCAAGCAGAAAAAGTGCTTCAGGAAGCCGCATTCCTGATTTAATCAGCATAGTAAGTTGGGTGAAATAATGTATTTTATCCTGCAAACTCATCTGTTTTGATAGTCTAAATTTTTTCTGGCGGCAAGAAAGCAGCGCAACCTCTTGCTTTAATAATACTCCATCGAGTTCTTCAGGAGTTCGCGCAAAATATATTCCTTTTTTTGTTCCTGCTTGCAGGGTAATGCCTTTCCATGAAAAATAGGGCATAGCTCTCCTTGTTTAGAATACGGTAAGTTGACGCTCAATTCCCAATGCTGCCAGCAATTGTTCATAGGTAATATTCGTATCAATTTTTATTCTTTTATTGCGATCGGTTGCTCCCGAAACAATTGTTATATGATTTTGCGTAATTCGTAATGCCTTTGCAATAGTTTTAACGAGCTCCTCATTGGCAAGCCCGCGCTCGGCAGGATTCTTTAAATAACCTTTAAGAATGCCTGATTTATCAATGATCCATCTGCTTTGCCCTGAAGAAGGAACCACTTTTATCTGAACAATTAATGCCATGATGTTCCTTTACAATTATGCTTTATCATAGACAATGCTTGCATAAAATCGCAAATAATTTATTCTTTTTGTATCTTTGAAAAATAAGTTAAGGAGAGATGGCTGAGTGGCCTAAAGCGCTTGCCTGCTAAGCAAGAGCTCCAGAAATGGGGCACGAGGGTTCGAATCCCTCTCTCTCCACCATACTTCGCTAAAGCTTCGTATGGCAGGCCAGTTTCTTTTAAGGATTGGCTTAATTAAAATTTTGACATTAATAGCACTAAGCGAAGTATGCCCTTCGAAGCTCCGAAAGGAGCGAAGTAGGGCCTGGCGCAGCCTGGACTATTATGCTAAAGAGCAATTTTTAAAGATTTCATGCGCCTATAGCTCAATTGGATAGAGCGTCAGACTACGGATCTGAAGGTTTAAGGTTCGACTCCTTATAGGCGCACCAGTCTTCGCCTACGTGGGCTAGACTTCGAAGTATAAACACGGCTACGCCTGGCGCGGCCAGTCAATTATAGGGCGGAGTTTATCCTGAGCGAAGTCGAAGGGCCTGGCAGGCCAGTCTTTAAGGAAGCAAAATAAATTATAATAGCAAAATGCGAAGACTGTCCGGCATAGCCCGTATGGGCGACGACGGACTAGCTGGCATCTATTAAAGTTTTTTACCTAATAACATGATGCATTACGTATATATATTAAGATCTGTAAATTTTCGTAACCAGATTTACATTGGTGTAACTGTAAATCTGAAGAAAAGACTCTCAGACCATAATTGTGGAAATTCTGCTCACACTTCAAAATATAAGCCATGGGAATTAAATTCTTATCATGCATTTAGCAATGAAAATACTGCTATAGCTTTTGAGAAGTATCTTAAGACACATTCTGGTAGAGCTTTTCTTAGCAAAAGATTAGTATCAAATAACATTCGCCCGTAAAGGGCTTGCATCATCGCCCTTCGAATACTTCTACCTCTTGCAAATTGTGCCTCAAATAGTGTAATTTTTATATATCTAATCAATCCATTATTATTTAAAGCAGGAGAATTTTATGAAAAAAATACTTTTATCCTTAGCATTGCTTGCCTGTCCTTTTTTGTGGTCGGCAACAGAATTAACTGAGTCAAATGCTCAAAGCTTTATTGAATCATCCAAGGGTATATTAGTTGTTGATTTTTATGCACATTGGTGCCCACCATGCAAACAGATGAAGCCAATTTTTGAGAGCTTGGCAGATGAATATAAGGGAAAGTACACTTTTGCAGAAGTAGATATCGCTACTTATCCAGCTGTGGGAAGAATGTACAATATACAGGCGATGCCAACGTTTGTAATCTTTAAAAATGGTAAAAAAGTCGCCACTTCACAAGGTGGAAGATCAAAAGAAGATCTTCTGAGCTGGATTGAGAAAAATACCAAGTAATTAACTTTAATCTTGAAAAAGGCAGTTATTGTAACTGCCTTTTTTTATTCGAGTTAGCGAGCGCTTGGCTCAGTACAACAATGGGAGTTCATTTCATACTTCCAAATATTCCCCTTGGGAACTCGAAGTATACGTTGCTTTCAAAGACGCACAAGTTGCTATTAAGTTCGAAAAATATCTTAAATCTTGCTCAGGTAGAGCCTTTATTCGTAACCGATTACAAACTTCGAATTGATTTTTCTATTAATATAATTAATAATATTACTTATTATTTTCGGAGAGATGGCAGAGCGGTTGAATGCGGCGGTCTTGAAAACCGTTATTCCGTGAGAACGGAATCGTGGGTTCGAATCCCACTCTCTCCTCCAGTCTTCGCCCTAGCGGGCTACGCCTGGCTGCGCCGCTTAATAAGGCAGAACAAAAAAGATTGAAATCAATGCGCGAAGACTGTCCGGCATAGCCCGAAGGGCGACGACGGACAAACGGCCAGAATTAAAAGAAATTTTTTCGCTCTTACGATCCTTCGACCGGGAGTAAACGCGTCCTTCCGCTCATCCTGAGTAGAAAACGCAGTTTTCGTATCGAAGGACGGTTGGCACGGCCTGCTCTTCGTAGCTGCTTAGGCAGCGAAGTAGAGCCAGCATATTGCAGCCCTTCTTTACTTGAAATCAATAAACCTCATTTGTAACATACATTACTACTTCAGGTTCTATCATGAAAAAATCCACTTCAACTAAGCTTCTCCTCGCTTTCATTTTAATCGGATTACAATCACCAACCCTTCAAGCTATTTCATTCACAGAAATAGTTAAAAATCATTCAAAAGCGGCTTTTTCTGCTACGCTTGCTGCTTTTTCATATGATCAGATTGTGGCTGAAACATTTAAAAATGGCAGAAGCGAAAGAAAACCAGTATTCTCTGTGGGGTAGGGCTTACTTTTGCGTTCATTTCTTTTTGCTGCTTTTGCGATTATTTTTTTCCGATGAGTGCTAAAAAAAATGAAGTGCACAAGCCTTGAAAAATCCCGTTTTGGGCTGTAAAAAAGCTTACCTTGAACAGGGCAATTCTTAAGTTTTTATCACCAAAAAAAGCTGTTCTTATGTTTTTTCCCCGTATTTAACCTAAAATTAATCTTTTACCAATAGAATCCTCCTCCTTGACAAATTATTTCTATTTGGTAATTTTAATATTAAGATAGCTAAATATAGATAAACTAATTACTTTTTGGAGGATTCTTATGGAATTTTTACGAATAACTACTTTTTTGCCACTATTTGGCATGTTTCCTGTTTTAGCTATGGAGATGCCTAAATCAAATAATAATGCGATCCATGTCATCGAAGTTCTTGTCGAAAAAATTGCCACACAGCAACAATCGCCAGCCTCGATTCAAGAGGGTGACGAGTCGACTATGAGCGACAACGATGCAAATACGCCTAACTTGCATCGGGCAACACCAAGTATCACTCTTAATATTCTTGATGAAAATAGTAATGCTAAATCTGGATATAATAAGGGTAAAAAATATAATTGCGACATCTGTAATTATGAAACAAACAGTTTCATTTCATTAGGCCGCCATAAAAAAACGCACAATGAAGAAAAACATTGCGATGTTCCAGGTTGCACAGTTGTCTGTTATACTAAATACGGACTTACAAAACACCAAAATTCTTGCCACCAAGAATTACAATATGCCTGTGATTACCCAGACTGCCCCTATAGTGGCAGTATACGTGCCGTTTCTGATCACAAAAAAACTCACCATGAAAAAAATTATTATTGCGATTATGAAGGATGTGAATTCTCAACTGCTAGCAAAACAGGTCTTACCCTACATCAGAATAGGCGCCACAAAGAAAAAAAATATCATTGCAATCAACAAGGTTGTGAATATAGCACCAGTACCGAAAGTGCTCTTTCAGCACATAAAGCGCAAAAACATAACATCTTCAAATGAATGCCAACTTTATCTGGTTTAGCGAGAGTGATAAGATGAAAAAGCTCCATAGCCCCGAAAGCAAAAGTTAAAATTCTTGAAATACTCTCATTCATAGAGCTATCCTACTTCATGTATCTTTTTCTTTGAACTATGAGGATAGAATATGGAAACTAATATTGGTATATCACCAAAACACCGAAAAGAAATTGCCAAGATGTTAAATGCACTTTTGGCCGATGAATATCTTTTATATACCAAAGCACTCAAATATCACTGGAACGTTTATGGAATAGTTTTCCATGATTTTCATGCGCTTTTTAAAGAACAATATGAAGCGCTACTTGATATTGCCGATGAAATAGCCGAACGTATCCGAGCTCTTGGCGAACCCACGCAAGCCACGTTAGAGGAATTTATCAAACTTACGCGGCTCAAAGAAGAACCGGGCAAAGTTGCCAATGCAATCGGCATGATTAAACATTTATTGCATGATCATGAACAGATTATTCGTCAAATGAGAGAAGATCTTGAAACTGCTGCAAAGCTCGGCGATATGGGAACTAATAATTTCTTGACCGAAATTATGGAACGGCATGAAAAGTTTGCGTGGATGCTGCGAGCAACTGCCCAAAAATAGTTAAAAAACTCCTTTTTCTCCGCACTAATTAATACTCTTAATAGTTTTTATTGCAAATAGAAAATAATTAATGGTATTTTTATTAGTGACTATAAAATATAAAAAGGAGAAAAGGATGAATAATCGTGTTATTGCTTTTATTATCGCCGTAATTCTGGCAATTATGACCAGTTACTGTCAAATTGCGGATCAACTTCCCTCGCTGCCCGTGCCACCTGTCATGGAGCAACCGCAAGTAATGCCGGCCCAACCAGTAAGAATAATACCACTAGAACAACAGCAATCCCAACCGACGCTCGTTACGGTCATAGAAGAATCACCCATCTTACCGGAACCACCTAAAATGGAAGAACTAAGACCCGCTCCTCAAGAAGAATTAACCCGAAATGGTATCAATATCGGACTTTCATCCCAAGTTCGTCAAAAAGTTGCAACGCTACTCAATAAATTACTTTCGGATGAATATGTTCTCTATACCAAAACGCTTAAATATCACTGGAACGTACAGGGTATTGTTTTCCATGATTTTCACGCCATGTTCAAAGAACAATATGAAGCACTCTTTGATATCGTTGATCTGGTTGCAGAACGTGCCCGTGCTTTAGGGGCACCTGCATTAGGAAGTTTGCAAGATTTTTCTGCCAATACGCGCTTAAAAGAGATCAATGGGCAAAATCTGAGCCCCGTTCAAATGGTTACCAATCTTCTGGCCGATCACGAATCAATAATTAGAACCGTACGGGTAGAAATTACCACTACCGCGGAACTTGATGATCAAGGAACGAGCAATTTATTACAGGAAATAATTCTAAAGCATGAAAAGTTTGCCTGGATGCTACGCGCAACCCTTCAAAAATAGATAAATTTTGGGGCCTTTTTGCCGTATTTCAAATTGTCTGAATCACTCTTTTTTGCTAGACTTGCGGTGACATAAGCATAGTAATCAATAAAAAGAGAATAGCCCATCATGACACAGTTATTTAGTATTCTCCTTGTATCAGTATCCATTTTTTTAACAGCAAACCCAACCAAGGAAAATAACTCCGCAAAATTCACCCACCAGTTAGGCTTTTGCTCACTCAAAAAAGAATCACATAACCAAAAGTTAACGGTGCATGGATCAATCCCGGAATGGCTCAATGGATCATTTATCAGTATCGGTCCGGGCGAATTTGAAATAAATAATACGGTTGCTCAAAACTGGCTGGATGGATTTGGTATGATTCACCAGTTTGCCATTGCCAAGGGAGCAGTAAGCTATAGCAACAAGCTCGTTAATTCCGCTTATTATCAAGAATGCTGCAAAACCGGCAAAATACGCGGCAGCAAACCGGAGCAAAAAAAATCAACCTGGTCAAAGTTAACCTCAGCCGTTACTAATGCGCCGCGGCCAGTTTATGATAATGCCAACATAACCGTTCAGCGCTTTAATGATCAATTGATTGCGGCAACTGAAACGCCTCACTGCATTAAAATTGATCCGCGTACCCTTGAAAGCAAAAGTGGCTACGCGTTTGATGATAAACTCGATTACCATTTTTGTGCCGCACACTCACTTTTTGATCCTGCAACACAAGAATGGTTTGGCCTTGGCATACAATTTGCTCACATGAGCAACTATATTATCTATAAAATGAATCAAAATTGCGCCAAGCGAACAGCTTTGGCAACCATCCCGGTTGGTTACCCGGCGTATATGCATAGCTTCGCCCTCACTCAAAATTACATCGTCTTGACCGAACATCCGTATGTAGTGAGCCCATATGATCTTTTGCTCAGTGATGATTCATTTATCGATAACTTTATCTGGAAACCCCAAAACGGCACCACTTTTTTGGTGTTTGACCGTAAAACAGGTAAGAAAATAGGCAGTTTTAAAACTGATGCTTTTTTTACGCTGCATCATGTTAACGCGTTTGAAAAAGAGAATACTATCATTATCGATCTGATTGCCCATAAAGATGCCGAAATTCTTATGAGAGGATTTAATTATAAAGATCTGTGCAAGGGCAAATATTATAGATCGTTGGCGCACCTTAAAAGATATACCCTTGACCTAAAAACCAATAAAGTTACCGGGACGCTAGTAACATCACATATATTGGAACTGCCACATATAAATAGCACGCGATTAATGCATGATTACCAATATTTGTATGGAACAACCGGCGAACATGCTCTTGCAAATCAACTCATTAAATTTGATCTTCACTCAAAACGGCATCTCACGTGGCACGCTAAAGATTGTTACCCAACAGAGCCTATTTTTGCCGCAAAACCTCATGCAAAAGATGAAGATGATGGCGTGATACTTTCAACTGTCTTAGATTGCCATAAAGGAACCTCTTTCTTGCTGGTGCTTGATGCAAAAACAATGAAAGAGTTAGGGCGGGCATACGTGGCGCATCACATCCCATTTACCGCCCATAGCAAATTTTTTAAGGAGTAGTCATGATTACTATTATATTTGGCGCAATCACCAACAATACCAATTCTACGGTTCTTCTGTATGATTATGAATATAAAAAAGGAACCATTGCTGAAAAAAAATTAATTGCCACTATCGAAAGTGGCCAAACTAGGACCTCTGATGCTCCCATTGCTCTCAATTGGGTAGACACTATGATCGCAAGCGGTTCATTTATCGTGCAGCGCGCATCGGATGAAGGCATTGAACTATTACTAAATATCACTTGGGGCGAAGCTCTTTTTATTGATATGACAGCACAAAATCAGATTTCCGATCACATAATTGATTTGCCTACCATTGTTAAAAAAATAACGGCAACAAAAAACAGCTGCGCAACAATTGATCTTATCCTTGCCGGTGATCAATTTGAGCAATCAACAATTGCTACCACTAATTGCCAGTAGTTATCGTGAGAGCCTGTGGCCCTTGTTTTTGGCGCATTTTTTCCAGCATTGACGGCTGTCTTTGCGGCCCTAATATCTGAACCTGCACGTTTTCGTGCTTTGGTGTCACTGCCGTCCAGTTTTCCTCTTCTTCAAGCTCTGCCAGTTCTTCCTCAGATTCTGCTGGCGAGAGTGGCTCTTCCTCATTTATTTCTTGTTGCTCGGCAAGCTGCTCTTGAGCCGCTTGTGCTTGCTGTTGTTCTGCCATTTTTTCTTGTTCAATAACCGTACTCATAATTGCCGGTTGTTTTTGCTCTGTTCCCATTTTTTCTTTTTCTTGTATTGTTTCCAATAATTCAACCGCTTTTAGTTGGGCAGGACTTGCGCCGGGAGCTCTTTTGGTAGTTTCAATAACGGAGGCTACTGCCGGCGCGTTAGAGAGCGACAACATTTCTTTGGTGGCCTCAGGACAATATAATAGCTTTTCTTGGCCGGGAAATTTTGCAAGTGGCGTTCTCATTTGGCTCGCTTTTAATGCCTTTTCATCTAACCCCGAATCGTTTCTGGCAATACGCACATTTTTCACTAAATAATCGGAGAATTTGTTCTCATAATCACCCGGATTCTGGGGGCTAATGTTAAAGGCAAGGAAGTTACCTTTGGTAGTTTTTGGAACATAGGTATAGGTAAATTGGGGCGGCAATCCATCCAATTCCGGAACAGTGTCAGTGCATAATGCAACGCGGGATCGCGCGTGGAACAGTTCCCCACGTACAAACAAACCGGCAAGTGTTGAGAGTGGTGTTAGGAAAAATAGTTGCCGCTCGGGGCTATCAGGTATTAAATAATTTGCTTTATCAATCAACAATCCATATCCAATAAATGATTTTTTCATCATATATTTAAATGCCATAGCATCAATATCATTGCGTCCGGCAAATAAACTATTACCATAAGAATTTGAATAATATTTAGCCAAAATTGAAACCCCCGTACCGGTCGGCTCTATCGATAATTTAATGGTGGCATCAATAAATTTTTGATCCGGCACATCATTATATTCAGCAGCCGTCATTTCAGTTTTATCAGTAAGTGGACTTGAATACCGGTTTGTTCCGCGCCAAATTATTTTTTTGTTATTCTTCTGCGCATCAAAATCAAGAGCAACTGCACCCTGAAGCAATTGTTTTCCTTGATCATGAAAATGAGCAAAGCTTAACCTACTTGAAGCTTGCGAGAGTCTTAACACATTGCCTGAATCACGCCCATCATACATTTCATCCATCAAAGCAACGGCAAGCTTTTGGGCCGCGGGTACATTTAAATCTTGGAGATTGAAATTGAGTCGCGTTACAATTTTATTGTTCACAGAAAAATAGAGATCTTTGATGCCATCAAGATAATTGCTAGACAAGAAGCTTAACAAAAATAGCTTAAGGTCCCCATTGCGTGAAGCGATTTGAGCAAGCTCAGTAAGCTTCTCTACATCATTAAGAATCTTAGCTTGTTCTTTATCCGATATTTTATTAAGCGTTAGCAGCGCAAACATTTCAAACAATGTTGTGGGAACATAAGCGATTCCAAAATTGGCATTGATCTGTTTCATTTTAGATTGTATAAATTCTTGTTCTTTGGTTGCCAGCGAAGATTTTTCATCACCAAGCGGATTTAAAGAGCCTATTTTTTGTAAAATGTCAGTTGCTACTTTAAGATCGGCGTTGATATATTTCTTTTCATCACCCTTAAGTTTTTTATACTCACCAATTTTCTGATTAAATTCTGCAATACTTGCAGCATTATAGCTATAGGGATTACTGGTAAGTGGAAATTGATAACGCATTAAAACCGGGTATACTTGCGCAAATTCTGCTTGATTCAAAGCACTTTTTTGCCCTTGAGAATCTGTCTTAAAAACAAGATATTCAGCATTTATCTGGCAAATGCTCATACTTATTAAGAAAATTGCGATTACTGAGTAATAATGCTGAAAAACATTCATAGTAAAACCCTTTTTCTACTTTATATTATATTCTATTTGAATTATATCATAGAAAGAGAGGGCAAAACAAGAGTTTTTTGAGCAGGCTTAGAAGGGCAAAGTGCTAATTTTTATACATTGCCTTCTGGCTCAATGGCCCAACACATTTTTCATCAAAGGCAGCGACGTGAATAGAAAGATTAATTTTGTATACATCAGATTTCTCCCATAAAGTTCTCTGGTAAACTATCAAAATCTTTTCCTATAGTTATTTTGCCTTTTAATATACGCGGTTTTCGCATTTTTTGTTTTTTATCAATTGATACCAATTTTGCGACCGGGCGACCGGCTTTGCAAATAACTACTTCTTCTCCCTGCAAAACAAGGTCAATTAATTTAGACAAATTCGCTTTAGCTTCATGTAAATTGGCTTTTTTCATTTTTTTCCTCAATATAACCATTATTAGTACTTTAGTTAAACATGGCAATATAGTTAGCAAATAACCTCTTTTTTATCAAATTTACCACCTTCCCCAGGCATTTTTCCCTGGAAAAATAGCTAAAACCCTGAACTATTGCATTCTAAGCCCCTTCCTTTGTTATAATTACAATTAGAAATAGCCCAATGGTTGAGCTATAAAATACTCTATGTACAAAAAGGATACAAAATGAAAAATAGTATAATTTATACCTTAGCAGGAATTTTATTGGGACTTTTTATGGGTTCCAGCCTCACTGCTATGAGCGCCTTTGATGAGTTTAATTTTTCCCCCGAACAACAGCAGATATCAGCCAAAAATCAACCCGGGCAAACATTATTAACGTATGTAAAAAATAAAACAAACAAAGACTATGTAATTTTTGTTAATGATAAACCATTTGCTCGAATTCCCAAAAATAGTGACCAAAAATTAAATAAACCAATCTCTTGGGATATCAAAAAGGGACAATATTTTATTAAATTGAATGTATATTCTCCGGAAAATACCAACAATTCGTTAATTAGGGTGAAAATGGCGCGTGTTCCAACTTTTGATCATGACAGAAAAACGGTAACCGGTTTTCTTGCCAATGCCAGCATGAAATTTGGAAGTGAATATGGGGAAGGTTGGTTTCAAGGGTTTAGCGCAGGACCTCTTGAAAAAGACTCATATGTAATTCAATTAACGTTGGACGGTGAAAATTTAGAAAATTCCATAGCTGACTTTATTCAGTCAAAAAGTGGCACATCACCCCATCAAGCACAATAACTACCGATGATTAATTAAGAGTAAAAAGGCGGAAAGAAATTCCGCCTTTTTACTCTTAATTAAAAATTATTATTTATAATAAGCCGTACCAACCACATAGCTGGTGCCATCTTTTTCAACTAAATCAATCAAGGCAACTCGTTCAAAGCCATTAATTTTGTAACTCACTTGACCAGGGCCTTGCTTTACGGTGTTGATAAACACTTGAATGTATGGCTTGCCCGCATCATCTTTGGCATCCATAATATTGCGCCAAATAAGCTCATACATATCGCCCCATACTTTGACCACGCCGTCAAAGCCAACAACAAAAGTAAACAGATCGCCACGCACAAATTTGCCGTTGGGATTGGTAAATTCACTAAACGCCTCTTCGCGCGAATGCGTTTCTAAGTAGCCGGCCGCGCTTCGTGATAATAAGAGCGCGGTTTCACGTTTTGAAATTGGGTATAATCCGGAGGCTATCACAAACGAATCGGTACCTAGATCCACCGTTTCGACATAAATTGATTGGAATGCGTTGCGCAGTTTAAAATCCACCCAACCGCCGCCACTCTTTGCTTTTTCAATGATTTCTTGTACAAACAGTTTACCATCTTCATCTTTGAGATCCCATTGGCTCACACCAATAGCATCAAGATTGGCACCATTTGCAATAACTTTGCCTTTCATATCCCAGATCGTTAAATAGAGATCACCATAGCGGAAGGTGTCACTTTGGCGAGTGCTAAATTCATTCACGGCGGCAGTGAGCCCATGTTTTTTCATAAATTCGTAGCCGTTTTTAACAAGGTCAACTGCCTTATTTGGAGTCGCGCCTGGGTAATAACCAGCCGCTATAAAGAATTCTCTACCATCCCTATCGGCAACCTTTTCGGCGTACGCCATTTTTTTGGCATTTTTGGAAATGTATTCAATCCAAACACCATCAGTGGAATTCTTGAGTTTTTTTACTATTTCTTGATTTAAAAGCTTACCTTCTGAATCTCGCGCCATCCAAACGTTTGAGCCAATGAGCCCAGGGCGATCGCCATTCGCCATCATCTGCCCCTTAAAATCAAGAGCATACAGATAAAGATCGCCCATCACAAATCTTCCGGCCGGATAGCTCAGCGTGCTAAACACTTCGTCAACGGGGAACCCTTTTTCTATAACTACCTCATTAAAGTAAGCGGCAGCAGCTTTTACCAAACCGATTACAATATCATGTTTTGAATGAGGGTAATAGCCGGCGCCGATCGCATATTCCTTGCCATCTTTCACAAATGAGCGAATATAGGAATTTTTCGTTGCATTGCGCCATTGATAGACCACCCAACCGCCACCCTCTTTGGCTTTGTCGATAACCGTTCTAATAATATACGTGCCAAACGGATCACGCATATCGATAACATTTCTCCAGACAAGCCGTTCATCTTGACCGTTGGCAAATTCAAAACCATTATAATCATAGACAAAAAGATAGAGCTCGCCACGGATGAAATCTCGTCCATGAGTAAATGCGCTCATGGCTCTATCAAAGGTATTATTATTTACAAATGAAATGGCCTCTTCCACAAGTTGAATAACCTGTTTTCTTTTTTGCTCGTCTTCCTCTTCACTTTCTTTTTCTTTACTTGCGAGCTCTTTAGTCATGGTATCGATAGTCTCAGATGCGGTCGCCTCACTAATTGGCTCTTCATTCACGACCGCCTGAACATCCATGCATGTGTTCAGATCATTGCTGTGGCTACGTGAATTTTTATACAAAGAAAGCAGCAAGGGCAAACTCACCCCTGCTGCTATAATAATTGCTCCAAAACGGATATTGCTTTTCATTACCTACTCCCTTTCAAACTAGATAGAAACCATTGATTAATTTTCTCTTCGTCTACCCATAAACTGCAAGAGATAGAGAAAAAGATTCACAAAATCAAGATAGAGGGTCATCGCGCCAACAATGGTTACTTTGGCCATTGTTTCTTTGTCTTCGAGCATATCTTGGGTCATGCGCTTAATTTTTTGCACATCATAGGCAGTTAAAAGAGTAAAAACCAAAACACCGATGGCAGAAAGCACATAATTAAATTTTTCACTATGCAAAAACATATTAACAAAACCACCAATAATCAGACCAATAAGGGCCATAAATAGAAAGCTACCCATTGAGGTTAGATCTGCTTTGGTCACATAACCATAAATGGCCATCGCACCAAACATCCCTGAAGCCACTAAGAAGGTGCTAAAAATTGATTGCAAAGTAAACGCAATAAAAATAACTGACAATGTGACGCCCATAGAAAGAGCAAAGAGAGAAAATAAAATAACTGCACTTGAAAAAGTCATCTTTTGAATAAATGCACTTAATGCGATCACTAAGCCAATTTGAATCAGAAAGAGAACCATTGGAATAATAAAAGAATGATCATGGAAAATTAGTTTCATGATAGCCGGAGATGAAGCCACATAATAGGCGGTTGCTGTAGTAAGTAGTAATCCATAGCACATCCATGCATACACCCGATACATTAAATTAGTCTCGCGTGCATAATAAATAGGTTTAGAGTAGTTATCTGACATAATTGTCTCCTTATGACATTAAAGTAATTATATTTTAAGATAATCGCGCAATTATCGCTTGTCCAACAATTTTAACCTCTTTTCTTGCACTGTAAAACCAACCTGATACGAGATTATGTTATTATCGCTCTAAAGAGCTTATCCCCTTTGATTAATTGCTCATCGCTTATAATCACCGGTCCATAATCCTTTGGTTGCTCAGATAGTAATGATACAATAAAAGAATCAATAAGGGGGCTGCGTGAAATTTTTTGTTCTTCTTGTGCCGTTGCTTTTATAGCAATCATTTCATCGATTGTATGTTCTAGTTTTGAATCTTTAATCAGTGCGCATGCAAGAGAATGCATATCCATCGGAGGCACTGAGTTAAATTGATTAAGCCATTGCAACATAAGAGCAGGTCGTAAACCATAACAATAAAGCTTGACCTTTACCTGATGTGGATCTTCTTCAATTTGTCTCCAGGCATTAAAAGCAAGTTTATAATAATGATTTTTTATCAAATCCAGATTTGCATTTTCTTTGCAGAATTCAAATAATGCTTGAATCGAACTTTCATCAACTCCATATTGTATTGGAGACTGAATCCACTCAAAGAGAACAGGATTTGATTTAATAGCCAGATATAATGCCTTACGAATATCCCATCCATTTAAGTCCTCAAGAGTACCCAACGAGGACTCATATTGTATCTGAGTTTCTATAACATCCCGAAATTCCTTTATTGAAAGATATTCGTCAGGATGGCGAGCATATATAAATCTTACATCATAATCACTATTGATTGAGGGAAAACCCCACGCACGACTACCGGATTCTACAGCAAGCAAAATACGAATCTTATGAACTTGCGCAATTTCTTGTAATTTTTTTTGAATAATCGCCTTTGCAGCATTTGTAATGCTGGATGGTTGTATCATAGATATGCCTTTTTAACCTGTTGCAAATAAAGATGCTCTATAAAATCATCAATAATCTTCTGATCATAAGTTTCTGGCAACAGCGAACATTTTTTTGCATCTTCAATTTGAGCAAGTAATTCTTCTATCTCTTGGGAAACCTCTGTAAAAGGGATTTTTCCTTGCTTTATTGCAAGCAAATGCTGCGCTTCTGGCCGTGGGAACGTAATATGTTGATATTTCAGAAACTCAAGAGCCTGATAGCCAATACGGACCGCATGTGAAAGAGCCTTCCAATCTACGCCTTCATTCAGAGCGGCAGCGCGTGCGCGCTGACCATATTCTTCTAGTAAATTTTGAACAATAGCACGAGCCGTTTTAATAGAGCTGGTAAAAAGAGCTCTTTTGCCTCCAATATCAAAATATTCGATCTTGTTTCCCGTTAATGTGTCTTGAACGCCTAATTTAAAAGCCTCATTCTGTACAGCAAATTCTTTTAAGGTATTGGCTATTTGGTTTAGCTTTGAAGAAGGTCCATACTGTACTTCTGCTTTTAGAAGAATCTCAAGAAGGCGTTGTGCTGTTTCTATACGGGCCCCCTTCATGCCATATTTATTCGCCTGCACCTTGCAATAGCTTACAAAAGAAGCTGCTTGCTTTGTTAGAATTTGAGAAGCTAAAGATTGTATAGATTTCCATATAGGAGATGTATCAAGCAATGCACTTTCTGGCGCATAAAGCATGTCTAATGCCACCATTTGACCCTGAGAAAGTAGCGAAAGAAATTTTGTCGGGCTATACAATTCATAATCGACATCATGCGCAGTATTTTTTTCACCGAAAGCTTTTGTTCTTTTTTGATACACTACCGGTTGAACTTGCTGCAAAAGTATATCTCTGGCACTTGGTAAATAAATACCTTTAATATCAAGATCTGATTGTTCGGTCGCAGTACCATAAAGATGCGAACCGTAGGTGATAAGAACAATGACATGCATAAAAATTATTAATAAAATATGAAATAAATATTGTATATTATAGTAATAGAATAGCCAATAATGAAAAATATGCAAAGCCAATGAAGATAATCGCGCAATGAGTGCTTGTCCAACAATTTTAACCTCTTTTCTTGCACTGTAAAACCAACCTGATACAGTATTAGTATTATATTTAAAAAAATTCTTATTGAAACCGGGAGCTTTATCATGGCAATATCAATTACCAAAGATAATTTTGAAAAAGAAATAGTGCAAGCTACCATGCCGATTGTAATGGACGTCTATGCAGTCTGGTGTGGCCCTTGCCAACAGATGGCGCCTCATTTTGAAGCATTGGAAAAAGAGCTCAAAGATAGCTATAAATTTGCCAAACTAAATGTTGACGAAGCACGTGATATTTCTATTAAATATGGTGTTACTTCTGTTCCTACCTTTATCTTTATTCACAATAACCAAGTAAAAGGCAAAGTAACGGGTTATATGAGCAAGGCAGATTTGAAAGCACGTATTGAAGAATATTTGGGCTAAAAGATGGCAGTAAAAGAAGAATATAAGCGCAAACTTATTAAGGCCATCGAGTATCATTATCCTGAAGCAAAAATATATCTTTTTGGCTCATGGGCCACGGGAAAAAATAAGCCTTTTTCTGATATTGATCTTGCCATTGATACCAGTCAACAGATTCCTTTAAGAGAGATTGACCGAATAGAAAAAACAATTGAAAATCTCGATTTACATAATATGGTAGATATTGTTGATATGAATAATATTCCCGAAGACTTAAAACAAAATATACTACGAGATAAGATTGTATGGAAAGATTAAAAATACGATTCGATGTGTTTCTTAAAGCCCTAAAGACTCTTAAAAAGCCTATAAAAACCATTAAAGATATAGGTAAAGATGATTATATTTATGACATGATTGTCCGCGATCGCAAAACGGCTTGAAAATACGATTCCAAAAATCAAATAATCACCGAATCGGCAAACGGCCCCTTTGCAAATACGGGTAAGCCTTTTGAGGCATTTCTTCTGATTTTTTAGGAGTTTTATTTGCCGGTACCGGTGCCGATTTTTGATTTTGAAGGAGAGCCGCAATATATCTGCTCAACAATGTATGCTCAAAATCAGGGGATATGCTTAATTGGGTAGAATCTTTATTCATGGCGTGAGTTATTTTTGCCAAAAGCATAAAAAATATTAATAATTTTTTCATGGGTAATCTCCTGAAATTTTTTCAACATCTAATTTTTGTGAGTTTTTAACATACGTAAACGATAGTCCGCCCCATACTCCATCACCTTTTTTATTTTTAGAAATTTGAATTTCTTCAAGAATAGCTTTGGTTTTTTCTGCGGTTCGGGTTCAGATTGCTGCGGTGCCTGCATCGGATCACTACACAGTGGAAGTAATACTATCAAAAACTTTCTCATAAATTGCCTTTAAAAAAGGCGGCATCTTGGTACCGCCTTTAGCTATCTCAAGATTTAACTGACCAGTGCGCACAAAAATTGATACAGTTCATCAATTTTTTGAGCATTATGTTTTGTTTGTTCAGTCAGTGATGCAACTTGCGTTTGCAAAGTCTGAATAACTTTTTCAGGCTCACTATCAAGCGCAAGTGAGCGACCGGCAACAGTTCCTAATTTACCACTGGAATCAATCAAAACAGGTAATGCGCTTGTACCGACCGTTGCGCCAAAGATGCCATTTAAATAAACCCCTGTTGAACCAGTAGGGCCGCTAATACCAGTCACGGCAGTGTTGCCGGTGTTGCCCGTTGCTCCACTTACCCCGGTATGCCCTGTTGCCCCGGTAGGGCCAGTTACACCAGTTGGATTTGGTGCTTGGATGCTCAAAACAGATGCTGATGTTTGTTGCCCGTCGGGATTGATCACCGTAACAGAATGTACACCGGCTGTTGCATTGGTAGTATCAACAACTGCTGTTATCGTGGTTGGATTAACATAATTCACCGATTTAACTACAATGCCACCTGGAATTGACACCTGTAGGCGATTGGCAAATCCTACACCCGGATCATAAAAACCTGACCCATTATTACTTTGTCCATTGATTGTTATCGCTTGAGATGATTGACCAGCCTGAACTGATGATGGGCTTATGGTGAGAATTGTCGCCGGTGGTGGTGCCAATAATTGTGCAACTTCCAATCCCCATGAATTAGAGGCATTGCAAAACTCCTGTGTTGCCCACATGGTCATATTATCATTCGGGTCAATGGAAACAGTAGAATAATCGCCCCAGCGATGTGAGCCATAAATTGGATAATCCCAATTAATATTATAAGCAGAATTACTATTGGTAAGATTAACTGGTAGTTCAAGAGAACCAGCGCTATCGGAAGCAAGATGCCCGTCGATTATGGCATTAAGATATGAGTTTATGCCACCAACCGTTGCACCAAGGAGCATATGGCCTTGCCCTGAAGTCATTACCCCGCCAACAAAATAACTCAACTCATTAGTATCATTGTTTGCGGTTGCGTTGTATAAAGTGCCATATTGCACTATTGCTGGCGCATTAGGATTGGTAAGATCAAGTTCATACCAACGCACCCCGTCACGGCTCACAGTGCCTGATGAGCTGCCAACATTATTCACACCGATCGCATTGTGACAGGTCCATAACTTTCCATTGCGAATGTGGGACCAATTTAAACGATCATCGGTTGGACCGATAAGACCTTGAGAACCATAAATATTACCTTTGTGCTGCACCAGTATAGGCGCAGCAGTCGGCGCTACCGGAATCATTATTGGTGCAGAAATAGTCGGATGTGTTGATCCGGGACTATTAATAATATTCAACACCAGTGCGCCCAAATAGAATGCGCTTATACCGATAAAATAGCCCTGCGTAGGATTGGCATCAAAGTTATTTACGCCAACCGGCGATACTTGTCCGGTACCGGCAGTATTATTAATCAGATTCGTAAATGCGGTATAAAAGATTGGCCCACCATTTAAGAGCGAACTTTTTTGAATAACTACCGCAACACTATTTACAAAATTGCCATTAGCATCAAAAAGATTTGCACCGGTGTAAAGGGCATTGCTATCGCTTCCTAACGTTGGATAATCCAATTCGAGCCCGCCAGAAAAGGTGCCGGTAGTTATAGAGAAAAAATTAAAGTAGGTTTGTCTGGTAATTGAACTTGCTTGACTTACTGCGATCACAATACATTCGTTGGCAGTATTTGACGATCTACCCAAAACAAAAAAGCGTTGCGCCGATGTATCATAAAAAACGCGAATATCACCAACAAAGCTTCCTGCGGGTAACACTGAAGCAAAAAAGTTATCCAGACTAGTATCAATAACGCCATCAAGCGCACCGGTTGTTTTATTAAATGTTTTTACAATTCCTGATGCAACAAGAAAATATTGTGTTGGCCCAACGGCACCATCCGCGTCGGGCGGCACAAAACCACTTTCAGAATACTGTGCTCCTAAAAAATTAAGACCAATTCTTTGAACCGTCGGAACTGACCGAGGCACCAAACCTCGTTGCGCAGATTCTAAAAAACGATGCTCCACAGCTTCTGATTGCGGGTGCACCGGAAGATTCTCACGGTGAATGCGATGGCGGGGCCTTGTTATTTGCTTTTGCGCAATAGTTGCGTATTGGCTGGTTGGCGGCCGGGCCATGATATCATCAACTGATTCTATCACTGCCGCATCACCAACAAATGAAACACCTTCACTCGCCCAATTACTAAGGGAAGGAATTGTAGGTTTATTATAGTGCTCGTGCCCAAGATGCGCACCTACTGAGCCATACATCCAAAACAAAATAGACGCTATAGTTAGAATTTTAGTTTTAATAATCTTCATCGGTCTCCTTTTTTTGAAAAAACTTCGGTTTTTTTGATTATTCTACTTCGCAGCCGTTGTGCGCTTCATTTTTTGTCCTGAACCTCATAGCCAAGCGTACGTAGCTCTTCACGCAATTCGTCGGCTTTTTTCCATTCTTTTGCAGCGCGTGCCTGCTCACGTTCTTTAATCAGCTGTGCCATTTCTGGCGTAATTTCTATTTCTTTTTCGGGCAACGGAATTAATGTTAAGCCAAGCACGTTTTGAATAAATGCTTTTACCAAACAAAGTTCATCCCTATTTTTTTGCAGATTTGGCAATGCTTCAAAAAGCGCACCCCACATGCCAGGAGTATTTAAATCATCGCGAAGAAATTCAAGCATTTTTTGTACCGTTACGGATTCTTGAATCTTCAGATCGCTGGCCGGCACGCACTCAGCATCAAATGCCTTGCACAAACGTATGTACGTTTTTTGTATTGCCTGCAGATCATCAAATGAAAAATCCAACGGCGCTTTATATTGATGGTTCAACAGATAGAATCTGATTACCATCGGATCAAATTGCTTAAAAACATCGCGCAATGTAAAGAAATTACCCAGCGATTTTGACATTTTTTCTTGATTGATCCGCACAAAACCATTATGTAACCAGTAGCAGACAAAAGTTTTTGCATGTAACCCCTCCGATTGGGCTATCTCATTTTCATGATGTGGGAAAATTAAATCCATACCACCCGCATGCATATCAATTGTTTCTCCCAGAAATTTCTGGGCCATTGCCGAACATTCAATGTGCCATCCGGGCCGCCCATGGCCCCAGGGAGAATCCCAGCCGGGCTCATTCTTTTCCGCGTTTTTCCATAATGCAAAATCGAGTGGACTCCGTTTTTTTTCATTCACCTCAACCCGTGCACCAGCAATGAGATCATCCAATTTTTGTTTTGATAATGCACCATAAGCAGGAAATTTGGCAATTTCAAAATAAACATCGCCATTCACTTCATAAGCCTTACCAGTTTCAATTAGCCCCTGCACAAAGGCAATAATTTCCGGCATTGTTTGAGTTACCCGTGGCTCATAGTTTGGTGATAAACAGTTGAGCGACTTCATATCTTGCTCAAAAGTAGCAATATATTTTTTGCTAATTTCTTCAAATTTACTGGGATCGCCCAGCTCTTTTTGCGCGCGCGCAATAATTTTATCATCAATATCGGTAAAATTGCGGCAATAGACTATCTTGTAGCCCAAAAATTGCAGCAATCGGTACAACGTGTCAAAGGTAACATACACCCTTCCATGCCCAATATGCGCGTAATCATAGGGAGTGATCCCGCAGACATAGAGAGTTACCTTTTCAGGATTAAGGGGCCTTAATAGTTCTTTTTTTCCACTTAAGGTGTTGGTTACAGTAATCATAATCTCATTCGGCATTTAAAAAATTATTAATTAGCTTGATTCTACCTCATTCCTTTTTTTTGAGAAGCGGTAGAAAAAGCTGGCCGTGCCAGCCGTCCTTCGATACGAAAACTGCGTTTTCTACTCGGGATGAGCGGAGGACGCGTTTACTCCCGAGCAAAGTCGAGGGGGTTGCCGAGTCGTAAGACCCGGACAAGCGTAAGCTGGTGAATTTTTTAAAAAAGAGTATTATTAAAATCAACTTTTTTAAGATCCGCCAGGAGTATAATATCAAAATGATCAGCATGAGACGCTTATTGCATCACGCCATTCTTATTCTATGCGCAAGCCTTGTTGGAGCTACTTTGGCTCAACAAGGGCCCGATAAAGATGCTATTGAAGAAATTGATGAGATCAATCTTCCTGAAAATGATGAAATTGAAACCACAAAAGAGGCAACTCTTGATGATGCCCAAGGCCAAGAGGAAGAAGAAGTAATCACCGCTCAAGATCTTGCCGGTCGCCTTATCAACGATATTATCATTATTGGCAATAAACAGGTAACCTCACAAGCAATTTTGAATAAAATTCCCTATCGCAAGGGGCAAAAATTCGATCCGCTCAAAACACGCGAATTGATTCGCAATTTGTATTACGACTTCAAACGATTCCGCACCATTAACTTGTTTGCCGAGCCGATTGACAACGATATGATCAATCTTGAGATTCATATTGAAGAAAAAATACCACTCAAAGAGATCATTTTTGAGGGTAATTCAGCAGTTACTCAAAAAGAGATTAATGAAAAGGTCCCTACGCTCGAAACTCCTGCATTTGATCCGGAAGAATTAAAAAGTTTCGCCGTCGGCATAAAAAAACTCTATCTTGAACGGGGCTACTATAACGCGCAGATAAACCCTGAACTGATCGTTGACCAGAATGGCAAAGGAACCATTATCTTTCATATTATCGAAGGCAGAAAATCCCTGGTCAAAAGAATTTCGTTTATCGGCAATAAAAATGTCAGCGGCAAAACACTGCGCAGCATAATTTATACCCGCGAAGATTGGTTGCTCAGCTTCTTGGATAAATCAGGCACTTTTTTACCTGAGCGGCTTGAAGGTGATAAGCATGCCATTGAAATGTACTATCAAAGTAATGGCTATTTAAATGCAAAAGTAGCCGCAATAACTCCTCAAATGGATCCTTGCACCAATAACTTCAACCTTCTTTTTGAAATTCAAGAAGGCGACTTGTATCGCATAGGGTGCATAAAAGTACCCGGCAATGATCTGATCGATGAAGAACGCTTGCTTAAAGTTGTTCCCATCAAATCGGGAGATTTGTATTCACGTGAAAAAATTGTGGATGCGATTAAGAATTTGGAATTGGTGTGGGGTAGCTTTGGGTATTTATACGCGCACATTGAACCATCAATCAATCCAAATGATGATACAAAAATAGTTGATTTAGCTTTTCATAGCGATCTGGGCAAACAGATCACTTTGGGTAAGTTAACCGTTCGTGGAAATTTAAAAACGCGTGATAAAATTATTCGGCGCCAGATCATCTTTTGCGAAGGGGATCTATTGACCAATACGCGCATGGAACAATCTAAAGAACGGCTTCAATCACTTGGCTATTTTGATCAGCGTGACGGGGTTAACTGGCGCATCATTCGCACCGGAGATCAAACTGCCGATCTCGATTTAATGCTCAAAGAAGCAAAAACCGGACACTTTGGTTTCCAATTAGGATTTGCCGGTGATCCCAATAGTTTCCGCACACCGCTTAAGGGCATGTCATTACAGCTTGATATTGGCGATACCAATTTATTGGGAACAGGTTTGCGCACCAGTCTTAACAGCCGTTTTTCGCATGAAGATTTTTCTCTCGGGTTCAATATCACACAACCATGGCTTTTTGATCGCCCAATTCTTGCTGCTTTGGATGTGGTTCATAAGCGAGTGGCCTATGAAGAGTTTAATTTTACCACCCCCATCAATGAAGCAGATACCGGATTCTTGGTAACCGGCGGATTTGTGACAAGTTGGTATGATAACTTTTTAAGAGATACACTTATTCGCGCTTCCTTGGGTATTGATAAAATCACCTATCAGCCAGAATTTCCGGTTGCGCACATTCAAGAACTTCGTGGCCCGGAACAGATTGAAGCTCAACGGCAATACACCATAATATTACAAAAAATGTTCCAACCGGGTAATTATGGATCATTGAGTGTCAACATGGGCCAAGATCGGAGAAGCCATCCTATTCATCCGGTAACCGGATATAGCTGGCTGATTAAAAGTTTGGTCACCTTTAGTTTCACGCAACGCTGTCTTGGATTCTCAAAGTTTGATGTGGATGCTCACTGGTATACCCCATTGATTGGCAACTATGATTTAATCTTCCATATTCGTGGCTATTTAGGCATTGTGGTACCATTTAAAAACAAATTAATTCCGTATCGCGAACTGTATCATATTGGCGGCCCTGCTAGTGTCCGTGGATTCTTGTTTGGTGAAATCGGCCCGCAATTCAACATCTATGATCCTATTTCCGGCCCAACGCGGGGCGATTCTATTGGTGGCACCAAAGCAACCTGGATCAATGCGGAGCTCATTTTCCCCGTAACTGCCGACATGAACTTAAAAGGCGTGCTCTTTTATGATGGTGGGGCGGGCTGGGATAACCCCTACACTCATTGCGTTGATCGCAAGTTTATTCGCAACAATCATTTCAATTACCGCCATGCTGTTGGCTTTGGCATACGCATGTATCAACCAATGCCACTCAAAATTGATTGGGGCTTTAAGCTTGATCCACGCAAAAATGAACCGGCATACGAGGTGCACTTTAATAGCTCCTATGAGTGGTAGAATTCTCTTTTTTCTATACTTTTGGGCAAACGTTTTGCTAAAAGTAAAAAAAAAGGGGAACAAATATGGGAAAAAATTTCTTTATTTTGGTCTGCCTGCCGCTGAGCATGGCAAGTATGCATAACAACTTGAAAAAGGCAATAGCCAACGGGCACCTGGAAGAAGTTGAAAGAATTCTTGAAGCTCACGCCGATAAAAGCAAAGTCTCTTGCGAAACAGAATCACTTTTGGAATCAAATCCGGTTGATTGGGAAGACATAATCAAGGATGCCACTCATCTATTGGCGTGCAAAAAACAATCAATGAACACTCTCCACAACACCAACGTATATCGTAGAATGGCCATAGGGCTGGCCTCTATTGGCTTTGGTTGCTATAGCATTGGCTCATATTTTTACAATTCTGCCCATTCACATAAATGGGGTACCGTTGAAAAAACGATTGCAGAACTATCGGCGGCTGGTGGGCTCATTATTCACGGTTGTGATCAATTAAGACTGGGAATCACCAACCATGATTCTAAACAAGAGCATGCTAAGTTCGCTGCAATCCACAAAACATTACATTTGGCAAAAAGCAGTGCATCGGCCAAAGAAGCACATTTTTTACAATAACTTTCTTTTTTTAGCATTCTTGCAGTAAGACTGTACTATAATGGCTTATTACCGAGGTACTGCATGAAGCAATCAACTTTTCTTGCGCTATTTATCACCGCAAACATTTCATTTATTTTTTTACAGGTTCATAAGCACAGCAAACGGATCAAACTTTCCTACACCAAACAGATCATTGAGAATCAAAAAATATCTTTAATAAAACAAAAGCAGGAACTCACTCATAATCTTTACACACTCAATGATCGAGCAAGCATTAAACAATATATTAAAGAAAATAAAGATACTCTCGCATTGGTACCCGTTCGCATTAATCAAATTAAAAAGGTTCCCGATGACGCACATACATAAAAATAGAAGTATCTTAATTTTGTTATTTTTCTTTATTGGCTACCTTATTGCAGTTATAAATCTGGTCTATCTGCAACTGGTGCAACATCAATTTTTTGTACAGCTGGGCCAAAAACAATATCAGACCTCCATTACCAGTCTACCGCCGCGGGGGCTCATTATTGATAGAACAGGAAAACATTTTTTAGCGCTGAACAAAGATTCAATTGCCGCATTTATACTGCCCCGTCAGCTGGAAATGAAACCGCAACTACAAAAGTTTCTGGCAAAATATTTTCCGCATGCCAATGAACGTCTGGCTACCCATTCTCATGCCCATTTTTTATATGTGCAGCGCAAATTAACCCCGCAACAAATTGATCTGATTACCAACAGTGGTATCACCGACATAAAATTTTTAAATGAACCGAGCCGTTACTACCCCCTTCCTGCATCTGCCAGCCTTATTGGGCTTACCGATATCGATAATAAAGGATTATTTGGCCTCGAACTAGAATTTGATCAACAACTATCAGGCACACCAAGCACTGTTGTCCTTGAAAAAGATGCGCGATCGGGCCATTTTTATTTTAGCCGCCATTTAGATCAAGAGGGATCGAGTGCGCAGCAACTCCAACTCACCATAGATAGCGATTTGCAATACTTGGTGTATGAAACGCTCCTCGAAACGGTTGCCAAATATAATGCAAAAGAAGGTGCGGCAATTATCATCGATCCGCAAAACGGTGACATTCTGGCAATGGTAAATGTACCGAGTTTTGACCCTAATAATTTTAAAGATATCGATCCGGCTCTCACTAAAAATACCTGCGTAACCGAAGCATATGAACTGGGATCGGTATTTAAAATCTGCACCGCGCTTGCCGCCCTTGAAGAAAACGTGGTGACGCCCGATGAACTGATTGATTGTAAAAACACCAAAACAACCTATATTGACGGCCGTAAAATTAATACGGTGCATGAAGCGGGCATTATTCCTTTTGAACAGGTGATTGCGCAATCGAATAATATCGGTATCGCACAGGTTGCCAAACGGCTCGATACTAAATTATATAATCATTATCTGCGGCTCGGGTTTAGCAAAAAAACCGGCATTCCGTTTCCGGGTGAAAATAAAGGGTTTATCAATCCCCCGGCAAATTGGTCCAAGCAATCAATCATCTCATTATCCTACGGCTATGAAGTAACTGCTAATTTACTTCAACTGGCACGCGCATTTTCTATCATTGCCAATGGCGGCTACTGGATAGATCCTCGGCTCACTTTTGATCGTCAACAAACCAAGCAAAAATTATATCATGATGAACCGATTGCGATTGTGAAAAATATGCTGGAACAAACAACAGCACAAGGAACAGCACGCAAGGCACATATTAAGGGCTATCGGGTTATGTGCAAAACCGGCACGGCAAATATGCTGGAAGATGGTCATTATAACCCGGACCGCAATATTTTTACCTGTGCCGGCATCATTGAAAAAAATGGCTATCAACGAGTAATTATCACCTTTATCAAAGAAGCTGCACAAAAAGATTTATATGCATCAATGGTTGCTGCGCCGCTCTTTGAACAGATTGCTGAAAAAATGCTCATCAAGGATCGGATTATTTAGTAATTATCAAGCAAATTATCAAGACCTTGAATGAATTGTTCAACCTTATCCTTCCTGGCTTTTTCTTTTGATAATAATTTCACAATTTCTTTAGCATCGCCAACGGCAGTCAGTAATTCGATGCGTTCTTTTAAACGTGGATTTTGTTTTAATTCCTCATTGGCTTCTTCTTGTGATAATAATTTCACAATTGCTTTCGCCTCACCAATAGCCATTAGTAATTCAGTGCATTCCTTTAAACGTCGATTTTGTTTTTTTAATTCCTCACAAGCCTGCTTAATATTTTTTAAAACACAATTCAATTTTTTCTTGTCCAGTGCACTTTTAGCAGTATCTATGATTACTTCAATAGCCGTCATAAAGAAAGATTTTTTTTGAACAGCAAGTCCTTTAGTTTTATTGAAATATTCAAGCGAATCGTCATCATAACTTTCTCTGACAACACCGGATTCCGCAAGAGTACGTCCCATAATCAGATTAGCGGATGCTATGACATTGTATGTCCGAGCTAATATATTTTTATCTAACTCATTATGTGATGCTTTATAGCGCTTCTCAATTTTTTGTGACCATTTTTTTAATTCATCCAAAAATTTATCCGAAAGACAAAGAGAAGTGAGCGCAGCATTGGTCACCCTATTTTTGACCATGCAACTGAGAAGGCTCCTATCTAAATAATCCAAAAGACGTTGTTCACTGCGTAAAGGATCATTTTCTTGGAATGATTCCGGATGCGATAACCCGAGATATGCTTGGATAAGACGTGTGGATTGCGTAAATGTTTCATCCTTACCGGCAAGCTCAAGAAAGTTGCAGATTTCGCGGTAATTTTTACTTGTGTCAGCGTTATATAATAATGCATGACCCAACAAATAAAGAGATTTCCTGTCCGCCGGATCAATTAAGATTGCACGTCTTAAATATTCTTCTGCTTCTTTAAATTTATCATCTTCAATAAGCGCCTCGGCCAACTCGATCATAGCACCATGATTGTGATAGTCTCCGGCTAGTTTTTCCAGTATTGCTTTCCCTTTATTTTTCTCAAAGCGAGGCGACAATTTTACGGTGTATAAATGGAGATGAGCAAGTGCCAACCCAGCCTCCTCACTCCCATTTTTTGCAGCAATTTCCAGCAATTGTATTCCGTGATTCAGATCTGCCCATGGCATCTCTTGCAAAGATCCCATAACATGGAGCATTCCGAGCACACCATTAAATTCTGGATCAACTTCGGCGAGTTCAACGGTGGAATCAAGTATTTTTATCGTTTCAGCTGCTACTTGAGTAACGGTGCAATCCTTGATCCCTTTAACCGTATTTACCAAGAGGCCCATTAATTTCTTTTGAGCGAACACAAGAGTTTCATAATCTTTATTGTTTTTCGGTTTACCTAATTCGAGCAATCTATATCTTGTAATTAACAGTGCAGTACTCAGAATCTGTGCATCATTGTCGGCATCACAAAAATCATTAATCGCATCTGCCAACCCCGAAGAGAAAAAAAGATTTTTTTCTTCATCAGATTTACTCTTAAATGCTATGATTTCTGCATCATTAATCTTCGAAAAAATATTTTCAATAGTACTTTCATGCCGATTTAAGTCTTGTGAGCCCGTTGTTAAGAATACCATTTGCGGAAACATCTGTTGCAAAGATTTACTCAGTTCTTTAAATCGAACGCAACCAATCGCAAACTTTGCAATGGCGATGCGTGCATTAAGATCCTCACCAAAAAGCTCCTCTAAACACATGGCAGCATTCTGCAATATTGTATAATATTGGATATGCCGATGATCCCACTGCAATAATGCAGTAATAAAAGATCTCTTTGCTGCTTGCAATGACTGTTCACTGCCTAAGCCATCACGTTGCATAATACCCAAATATGCTATTGCACCCACATTGACACGGGCCGCTTCTTGTCTGAATTGGTTATAGGCAAGAGCAAAGTTGCCGGATTCAAGATTTTTAATTGCCTGCTCATACAGAGAAACATTCGCTTGCATTTGTATTGCATTATTTTCTTTGTCAGCGGCCTCCTGCGCACTGTTGTTTTCTTTCGGATTTGTTTTTTCAACGGCAATCAATGCCTTATTAATCATTGATCGCATTTCATTGGTGACATATCCACCACAGCCAAATTTATAGCCAAATCCCTGCTGATAGATATCCTGTAATACATTATGCGAAGGCTTATATCCCAGCGTTGTTGCTTCTATCAAATTTTCTAGCGCGCGCAACGCAAACTGTTGTCCTTTGCCAACTGTTCCCAATAAATTGAGTATTCCGAACTTCTGCAACCCTGCCGGAAATTTTTTGAGTGCTGATTGTTCAAAATAGGTGATCGCCTTTGCCATTATATCTTTGTTTTTAAGTTCACCGGCCATAATCTCTAGCTGGGAGCCGTTGATTAAATCCAATTCACCCAATGCTATTTTATTCCCACTATAAGGAAACGGCGCATTCTTTGCCTTTTGAATTAATTCTTGCACTTCTTTCACCATCTTGAGTCTTTCTGCCGGTTTGCGCCATTCAAGCTTTTCATTAAGTGGCAACCGATTAAATATGGTGATTGCTCGCGCATAGGAGGCCCATCCTTTTCCTTGTTGTTCAAGCTTCTTTAAATAATCGGCGCATCCGATACGCTCAAATAGTTCGAAATTATTTTTTTTAGACGCATTCTCTTCAGCTTTGAGAAAAGCCATATACGCAACGCGCTCATCCCATTCACCCAATCCCATGGTAAAGTGATAAAAAAGATCCGGATTGGCAAAATCTGTTTTGATACGCTCATCTGCGTTTTGAGTATTTATCCCCATAACAAGAACACATTGGGTCATTAATTTTTGCGATAGCACCTTTTTAAGCTCTTTTTCTTCCGGTTTACAGATGTTAATGGCTTGTGAAAAAAAGGTAGCAGCTTTGAGAAAGGCCTGCCCATTAAAGGGAATAACATTATAGGTAGTCGAATCTTTCAATGCGTTGATAGCCGGCAAATATCCTTGCCGTGCCGCTTGATCCAAATAGAATTCACCAAGTTTTTTTGGTTCGGATATGGCATTAACAAAATAGCGCTCCGGCATATTTGTTAAAAATGCATGCGCAGCCATTGCCGCACTTGAACTCTCCTCTTGATCCGCGTCGCCTTCATCAGCTTTTTTGATAAGCGTTTTAAGCGCCCTGTTAAAGAGCAAAACAGTATTTTCATCATTTTCATTGCTTTTATCATTGCATAGTTCCGGAAGGGCTTGCGTAGCAAGAAGCAGCAAATCATCATGATCCATGCAATATTCAATCAGTTGTTTTTTAAATAGAATGTTCGGCGTGGTCAGAGCATGTTGCATATAGCGGTGGGCCATCTGGCGATATTGGTCATTTTTTCTTTTACCATTTTTGTACAGATCGTTAAATGCGGTAAAACTTGCCCGATGATCTTTTAGGCGCCCCACTACTCGTTCATGTATTGCAAGATCAGTAGCATGTAGGGCTACATTCTTCATCGCCAATTGCATGTCATCGGCCAATTCATTTTGCGCAACCATATCAAGAGCATCAGTTTTAGTAAATAAATCATCAAGAAATCCGATTATTTTTTTTTGATCAATATTAGTTAATGCGAGTAATTTACATCCGGCGCGAATGTGACCCTTGGCATAGGCATCAGCAAAAGTTGGGGCCGCATGCTCAATGCATTCTGCGTCAACCATCTCAAGCGCAAGAGAATAAAGCTGCCATCCACTCAGATTTTTTTTATACTCAGCAATGCAATCGCTAGCAAAAAGTTTTGATTTTACTATTTTTGCTTCTGATTTTTTTTCTT